>JANOCD010000147.1:0-4031 GCA_031411995.1 Cytophagales bacterium | reverse complement strand
ACCCCAATGAACCAGGGGTGCGATGGCAGTTCGATAATCTCGACTAAACCGGTTTCGGGGTTGAAACCCGTGGCTCGCATTCCCGCTTTTTCCAGTGGTTCCAGATAGGCGTTGTTGAACTCGTAGCGGTGCCGGTGCCGTTCGCTGATAAGCTGTTTGCCATAGATCCGGTAGGCCAATGAGTCTTTTTTGAGTTTGCAGTCATAGGCACCCAATCGCATGGTGCCGCCCTTGTTGGTGATGGCTTTCTGGTCTTCCATCAGCCCAATCACCGGGTTTTTGGTGTTCGGCTCCATCTCCGACGAATGAGCATCGTCGATGTGCAGCACATTTCGGGCATACTCGATCACGGCCATTTGCATACCAAGGCAAATCCCAAAAAATGGCACCCCGTTCTCACGGGCGTAGCGCACAGCGTTTATTTTTCCGTCGATACCCCGTTCGCCAAAGCCAGGTGCCACCAGAATACCATCTAACTGGCTCAGTACGTGGGCACAATAGTCAGGGTTAACCAGCGTCTCCGACTGAATCCACTCGATTTTTACTTTGCACTCATTAGCCGCCCCAGCGTGGATAAACGACTCAGCAATAGACTTATACGCATCGCGCAACTCCACATATTTACCAATAAGACCAATCGTAATCGTATCCGTTGGGTTTTTCAGGCGGCCTAAAAACGATTTCCATTCGTCAAGCTCAGCATCCTGATCATTATAGAGGTCGAGCATGTAGAGAGCCCGCTGATCGAGTCGTTCTTTTTGCATCAGCAGCGGTACATCGTAGATCGTTTCGGCATCCATAGCCTCAATCACCGAGTTGACCTGTACGTTGCAGAACAGGGCAATTTTTCGGCGAATGTCCACGGGTAATGGGTGCTCGGTGCGGCAGACAATGATGTTAGGCTGCACCCCCGTTTCGAGCAGTTGCCGCACGGAGTGCTGCGTCGGTTTGGTTTTCAACTCGCCCGCTGATTTCAGGTACGGAATCAGCGTGAGATGAATCACGAGCGTGTCTTTCTCGCCCAATTCAAACTTCAACTGGCGCACGGCCTCCACAAAGGGCAACGATTCGATGTCGCCCACGCAGCCGCCGATTTCGGTGATCACGATGTCATATTCGCCAGTGTCGCCCAGCAAACGGATGTTGCGTTTGATTTCGTCGGTGATGTGTGGCACCACCTGCACGGTTTTCCCAAGAAAATCCCCCCGGCGTTCGCGGGTGATCACATTGTTGTAGATCCGGCCCGTGGTGATGTTGTTGGCTCGTGAGGTTGGCCGGTTCAAAAACCGCTCGTAATGCCCCAAATCGAGGTCGGTTTCGGCTCCGTCGTCGGTGACGTAGCATTCGCCATGTTCGTAAGGATTGAGTGTTCCGGGGTCGATATTGATGTAAGGATCGAATTTCTGGATCGTTACCGACAGCCCCCGTGACTGTAATAGTTTGGCCAATGAAGAAGCAATGATGCCCTTGCCAAGCGATGATGTTACTCCGCCTGTGACGAAGATGTACTTTGCGGATTTATGCCCCGTAGCCGCCATATCTGATAGTACGTTAGTGTCGTTACGGGGTATAAAAGTACGGAAAGTATTTGGGTAAAGGGTGATGGGGTAGGGGAAAAAGTTTGGGGATTTTGGGGATGTTGTTGATTAGGTGTTGGTTACGGTTGGCTTTATTTTGGGGCATCTTTTGCCAAATGCAGGGCTATGAACGCCGAGTGAACCGTTTCTGATACCTTTACAACTCAATTCTCTAGCTGTTTCATGATTAAACTAATTCTATTCCTCCTCACCGTTGTTGGCCTGTCGGTGGTTGTTGGTCAGCCAACAGCGAGTGATACCCACATTCTGATTGAAACCCGCCAAACAGCCCTTGTTATTCGAGTCGATAAAGACCAGAACCCAACCATTGTTCACCTCGGCCAACGGCTCACCCGCCCCGACGAATACGCCCGGATACCCGGAAATGGCAAACGGGGCGAAGATTATACAGGTATTTACAATTCGGTTTATACACCCGCCGGAAGCCGCAACCTGCTCGAACCGGCTATCCAGGTAACCCACGCCGACGGCAACCCGTCGCTCGATCTGCGCTATGTACGGCACGAAAGTAAACCCGCCGGAGAGGGCATTGTGCAGACAAGCATTTACCTCAAAGACCCACAGTATCCGTTTGAAGTGACGCTCCATTATAAAGCCTACCAGAATGAGGACGTTATCGAGCAATGGTCAACGATTCGGCACACGGAAAAGAAGACCGTGACGCTGCACAAATATGCCTCGGCCAATCTGTATATACCCGCCCAGAACTATTACCTCACCCATTTTCACGGCGATTGGGCCAACGAAATGAACCCTGCCGAAGAGCTACTAACTGAAGGAATCAAGGTGCTGGATACGAAGTTGGGGACCCGCGCCGATTTGTTTCAGCCACCTTCGTTCCTGGTATCGTTGAATCACCCCGCACAGGAAGACCGGGGTGAGGTGGTGGCCGGCACACTTTCCTGGTCGGGCAACTACCAGATTGCCTTTGAGGTGGACCCCCTGCATAACCTGCGGATGACGGCGGGCATTAATCCCTATGCCTCGGCTTACATGCTGGAGCCGGGTAAGGAGTTCACGACACCCGCCTTCCTGTTTACGTATTCAAATACCGGCACGGGCACTGCCAGCCGACAGTTGCACCGCTGGGCACGGAAACACCGGATTCCGCAGGGCGAAGGCAACCGCCTGACGTTGTTGAACAACTGGGAAGCCACCTATTTCGACTTTAACGAAGAGAAACTATCTGCTCTTTTTAAAGACGGGAAAAAGTTGGGCGTTGACCTGTTTTTGCTCGACGATGGCTGGTTTGGCAACAAATATCCCCGCAATAACGACCGTGCAGGCCTTGGCGACTGGCAGGAAAATGTGAAAAAGCTGCCGAACGGATTGGGTCGTTTAGTAAGAGATGCCGAAGGTGCCGGGGTTAAGTTTGGCATTTGGCTGGAGCCGGAAATGGTGAGCCCCAAAAGCGAACTCTACGAAAAACACCCCGACTGGGTACTGAAACTCCCAAACCGGCAGGAATATTACTTCCGAAATCAGCTTGTGCTCGACCTCACCAACCCAAAGGTGCAGGATTTTGTATATGGGGTTGTGGACGATGTGATGACCCAAAACCCAACGCTGGGCTACATCAAGTGGGATTGCAACGCGGTGATTTACAATGCGTTCTCGGCCACCAACCCGAACCCGTCGCACCTGTATGTCGAGTATGTGCAGGGCCTGTATAAAGTGCTGGAACGGTTGCGGGTCAAATACCCAACGCTGCCCATGATGCTCTGTTCGGGCGGGGGTGGGCGCGTTGATTATGGCGCACTGGAGTACTTCACGGAGTTTTGGCCCAGCGACAATACCGACGGTATGGAACGCATATTCATCCAGTGGAACTACTCGTATTTCTTCCCGGCCATTGCCACCTGCAACCACGTGACCGACTGGGGCAAACAGCCCATTAAGTTCCGCACCGATGTGGCCATGATGGGGAAACTGGGGTACGATATTGTGGTCAGCAAGCTGGATGAAAAAGAACTGCAATTCAGCCAGGAAGCGTTGAAAACCTACGAACGCATCAAACCCGTGGTCTGGCAAGGCGATCAATACCGGCTTGTCTCGCCCTACGTGGGCGACGTTGCCTCGTTGATGTATGTGAATGAGGCACGAAACCGGGCTGTCTGGTTCACCTATCTAACCAAAAACCGGTATAAGGCGGGCAGCGTAGCCCCCATTCGCCTACAGGGTCTTGACCCGGCTAAAAACTACACCGTTCGGGAGTTGAACGTGTATCCCGGTGCCCGGTCAAACATCAACAACAGCACGACAGCGTATTCGGGTAACTACCTGATGACCATTGGATTTAATCCCAACGTGGAAGCCCGCCGAACCAGTGTTGTGCTCGAATTAACCGAAACCAACTAACGCCATGCTACTGAACGACCTGACCACTTTGTTCCATCGTGACCTGAACAAACTCAAGAGCGAACTAAGCCAATA
>JANOCD010000146.1:0-4296 GCA_031411995.1 Cytophagales bacterium | reverse complement strand
CAAAGCCCCCTTTAGGGGGTTGGGGGCATTTTCAGGCAGTTTCTTATTGAATGTTCACAAAAATATGCATTCAGGCCGCTTTTTCAATGGTTATTATTGTAAAACCTCACAAGCCTACAGGAATTATATGGTTTATCACGAAAAAACCACCGATAAATGCGCTTAGGCTTCTATCAGTGGTCTTTTTAATTTCTTCAATGGAGATCACTGCCCGCGTCCCTGCATCATCACGCGAACAGTCTGAGCAATGATCCAGACATCCAGGAAAAAAGAACGCCGTTCGGGATACAACAAGTCGAAGCGAAGCCGCTTCACCATTTCCTCAACATTGGCCGCATAACCAAATCGGATCTGACCAATCGACGTGATTCCGGGCTTGACGCGCAGTAGATTTTTGTATTCGGGAGCCAATTCAACAATCTGATCAATAAAATACTGACGTTCCGGGCGAGGTCCAACAACGGACATGTCACCCAACAAGACGTTGAAGAATTGGGGCAATTCGTCTATCCGGGTCCGGCGCATGAAACGACCCCAGGGCGTAATACGACGATCCTGCAATCCCTGAGAAAGAGACGGACCGCCCAGTTCTGCATTGACATACATACTCCTGAATTTATAGATCGTGAAGGGTTTGCCGTCACGACCAATTCGCTCCTGAGCATACAGAATTGGTCCTTTTGATGTAAAACGAGTCAGTCCGGCAACCAGCGCGTAAATGGGAAAACCTAAAATAATAACCCCCAGTGAGAAGGCAATATCGAATCCGCGCTTCAGAGCATTGACCCGGAAATCGGATAATAGTTGCGGAGATAAATTAAGAACAGGCAGAAAATCATGATACTCAACCGAAGCCCCTCTTGATAAAAAACCTCTGAAATCAACCAGCAGTTTAACCTGGTAATTCAGTGATTCTGCATTGTCGACAAGTGAACGCAGGTAGGCATTATCAATATAGGGTAGACAGCAGTAGACGCAGTCAATATTATTAACCCGAATATAATCGGCCAGGTCTTCGTAGCGACCTTTAAGAACACGTTGATTTTCGCTGGATGGGTGGTCAAAGAAACCCGAGAAGCGATACCCCATTTCGGGATGGGTCTCGTAATATCGGGTAATGGTTTTTGACAATTTACCATACCCAACCACCACATACCGACGATTATTATACCCACGGGTTCGGAATTCACGGAGAAACAGTAAACCTCCAATGCGGTATACGGCACCAACAACAAAAAAGAGCAGGTATGTATAGAGTAAGTGTTCCCGCGAAAAATAGTACCCCTGCACCAACACCCAGTACAAGGATATAACGGCTATATGGAAAGCAATGAGGGTCACTTGTTTTTTAAGCAAATGATCTACCTTGAACAACTGACGGGGGAACGAATAGGGTTTTAAGATGATCGCAATAAACAGCCACACCATGTTGAAAACCAGCAATAACGAGGAATAAGCAGGCTCGCTGAGTACATCGACTGAGCCAAACTTAAGGAAATACGTAGCCACAAAAGAACCATTCAGGCAGAAAAAGTCCGCCAGAATATGGAGTGGCAAAAAAAGAACTGAATACCGATGTTTCATTCCACTTAAAATTTATTGCCTTTCAGCAAACTGCTCCAACCCACCTGTCAACCCACTATGCAGGACCTAAAGTTAGGTCAAAATGGTTGCTTCCCCACTAAGAACTTACTAAACGGCCCACTAATTACAAAAACAAAATTAATGGACAATTCTGGTTTGAGAAAAACCTACTAACCCAATTATCAGTCACTTAGCGTGTACCAATATTGTGCCAAACCTTGCGCACCCCTATGTACAATCCAATATTGTTTGCATACAACTGCCCTGCATCTACGGCTACTGAACTGGTTATCAGTAAGCCGTCTAATAGGGTAAGCGGGGCAGAAAAAGAGACAATTCCAGAGAACTGATTCCTGAAAGGACGGAATGGTGAATCATACGTACCATAATTACGACTCATTGAAAATTTTGCCTGATACTGCAAACGGTCAGCCAAAAAGAATTTCCCCGCTGTGGGGAAACTTCCGGAAAGACCAATGTGAGCCACACGTACCCGGTTATTATTGGTGAAGTTTCCGTAAGGCCATTCACCGTTTGGACCGAGGGCCGGCGTTATGAACGGAGTGCCAATGCCCCGCTGTTTGTAGGCCCAGCCATCCCGAAATTGGGAATGATTAAAATAATTATCACGCCCCCTGCGTAAGGGATCGTCAATCACGAATTGCGAACCACCCTGACTCGTTGTGTTCAAAAATTCCACCAGCACATCCCGAACCAAAGCATCCGGGTTGTTCCGTCGTAAACGAATCCCATTGAGTCCATCAGCAATGTTGAGCAAATAGTAGAGCGATCCATCGTCGAAGAAACTTTGTCGATAAACAAACAAACTATACCGGACCAAGTCTATATCGGCCCCTATATCTACGTTGCCCAGGTGATTTCCGATTCGATTGGTATAATCAAAATTGGTCAGTCGATTTTTGTCGTCGGGTCCTGGTAAACGTAGCCCCGTTACCACATACATATAATCCCTAAACTTAGAGGGCAATTGTTGTTCTTTAGCCACATCCGGATTGTTGATTAAAGCCAGATTGTCGATTTTGCCACCCCAGATTGCCTGATGGGTAAAGCCACCATAGAGCCTGATCACATCTTTTTGCCGCCCAACCCTTAAATAGAGTGTTTTCTGGTGTAACATCGAATGATTCACAAACCCTGTGGGATTCATATAGCCATGTGCGAACGAACCCATAAATGATACCCATCCCTTTGTAAACGGTATAGCCGTGAACGAGGGCACCGCCAATTGAATCCTGGGAAGTGGAAGCGAATTTCCAGACCAGCTATAGGAGCCTGAGCTAAGGGTCGAATCAACTAAGCCCAGAACCTCCTGCCGACGACCAATGGATAACTCCAATGCCCGATAACGGGCTTTAAAATATACTTCTGGTAACAGCACCTTACCGGCAGTAGCCACGTTGCCCACCAACCGGATGCCATAGCCAAAGTCCAATTTTCGTGCCTGAATACGAGCCGAATCATACCCGGCATATGCACTGGCCCGAAGCGTTAGAATGGGTGTTTTAGTAGGTACAATGCCGTACTGATTGGCTTGTTGCCAAAACGGCGTTCTGTTTACAGCAGCCGTATAGCCGCCAATTTCTGTCTCGAAATGGTTGGGTATTTTAACCAATTGCGCCTTGGTTGACGACGCAACGATCAGAATAACAACGATTTGCAGAAAAAATATTTCCCAAAATTTCATTCCGTATACTATAACTTATCCCCTAAGTAAGATACAAACATACGGCTTTTTCATGCTTCTTCCTGTCTCGAATGAATGGCTTGGGTGAAATCTGCCTGAACGGGACTACCACCTCAAACAGCACAAACGCAAAAAGGGGAGACAGTTTGTCTCCCCTTTTTGTACAAAAAATGACTGCAACTTATTGTTTGATCAAACGGATTGATTTAGAGCCGTTATCAGTCTGAATCTGATAGATGTAAAGCCCGGAAGGCAAATTGCCCGCCCGAACATTCACTTTATACTGACCAGCCGCCTGAATGCCGTCTTCCTGCGTTTGCTCGACCACACGGCCTTGCGCATCAGTCAGAATGCGACTTACGCGGGCTGCTTTGGGTAGGGCATAATCGACAATTGTTTGATCGGCAAACGGATTGGGAGCCGCCGAAACGGTCATGATTCCCGCTTCTGGATTGCTTGACCGCGACACCACCCGAGCAATATTTGCCTCGAAAACGGACCCGGCCTGGGCCACAAAACCCGGTTGAAGGGTAACCGACTGCCCTGCTTCATACAGTACGGCAGCACCACGCTCCACCTCGTTGCGGGCAGTAATCTGTTCCACAGCCCGTTCTTCGACGGGTGTACCCGCCCGCATGGTCCGGGCAATCTCCTGCCGAACCGGGTATTCCTGAGCAGCCGCAAAACCACCTGTCACCAGGAGCAAAGCCACCGAAAGTAAAGACATCTTCATGGTCGATTTATTTTGACGATTTGCGAATCTGCTTGATCTGACGCTCAATCGTAGTGTTCTTCTGACGTAATTTAACATTTTCGTTGCGCAGGGTGTTCACCTCTTTTTTCATGTCTACCATGTAAAGAGTTAGTTCTTCGATTTTCTGGAGTAGCGTGGCATCCATCTTGGCCATGTCTACCCCCTCCGAAACCACCTGCTCCGCACTCGGCACTCCCGGCAAATGGCCGTGCGCCTTGATGAACGACTCCACCTCCGAGAGCTTGCGCAGCTT
>JANOCD010000145.1:0-1876 GCA_031411995.1 Cytophagales bacterium | reverse complement strand
GCGGACAAGATCCCATTTTTTGGTACCAACGCCCTCATCGTCATAGCCAACCGCGCCCAGCGAACCCACCTGCGTTTTATCGGCCACAAGGTTCACCTCCTTGCTTCCATAAGCAAAATTCTTCGACTGCAACTTGTCGAGGGTAACGAACGACGTTCCGGCATAGTTGGCTTCGTAGCCCAGCACGCGATCCAGTTCGAGCGGGTGTCCAACGGATTCGTGAATGGTCAGCCACAGGTGCGAGGGGTCCAGAACAAGGTCATATTTACCAGCCTCCACCGACTTAGCCGACAGCTTTTGTTTGGCCTGTTGCGCGGCTGCCGTCACGTCTTCGAGCATATCGTAGCCCTTGTTATAGCGGGTGGTGATGCCCGTAATTTTGTCGGCGGGGTTTACCTGCAAATACTCGTAACCCATGCCCATTGGCGCACTGAGGGCATTTCGGGTTTCAAACTTGCCCGACTTGGCATCAATGCAGGTCACGTTGAAAATGGGCCAGATCCGGTGAATGTCCTGATCGGCGTAGGTGCCATCGGTGGAAGCAAAATATTTCTGTTCGTTTACCATGAACAGCACCGAGTTCACGTAGTTAGCTCCGTTTTTCATGGCTGAGGCATTCACGCCCAGCAACAAATCCACTTTTTCTTTGATCGGCACCTCAAAGGCATTTTTCTGAATCGGAGCTTTCCATGATACCTCACCGTAGCCTTTTTGAGGAGCCAGTTCAACAGGCTTTCTCAACAATTTGGCGTTGGCTTTGGCAATGGCCACGGCTTCTTCGGCGGCACGCGCCATGTCGGCCTCATTTTTGGCATCGACCACGGCGGCAAAGCCCCAGCAGCCGTTGGCAATTACCCGAACGCCCACGCCATAGCTTTCGGTGTTTACGATGTTTTGCACTTTGTCTTCGCGCGTAATCACGAATTGGCGCAGGTAACGACCAATGCGCACGTCGGTGTAGGTAGCTCCTTTGGCTTTAGCGGCATTGAGAGCGGCATCGGCCAAGCGTTTCTTCAGGGCCACATCGAGACCCGTTTCAAGAAGGGCTTCTGCATCCACGGAGCGGCCTAAGCCAGTGATGTTGGGCAACAGCAACCCGGCGGTTGAGAGACCCAGTAGGTGGTTAAATTCTCGGCGGTTCATTCACGTTTTTAGTTGGAAGTGGGGACAGTGCGCGTTCTCACTTCGTCAATAGATGTTGATAAAGCGATGATCGTTGCAACAGCAAACCAATCGTTTAAATTTTCCGGGCCGTATTGATCACGTTAACCCCGTTGAAACGGGCTGTTGCGCTGCCATGCGACACCGCACTCGACTGAGCCGGTTGCCCTTTACCATCATTAAAAGCCCCACCTAAGCGGTAATCACTTTGGTCGCACACGGCGGCACAGGAATTCCAGAACTCGCGGGTATTGGCCTGATAAGCAACGTCTTTCAACATGCCTACGATCTGCCCGTCTTTGATCTCATAGAACAATTGCCCGCCAAACTGGAAGTTGTAGCGTTGCTGATCAATGGAAAATGAGCCGTCGCCAATGATATAAATGCCTTTTTTCACATCCTTAATCATGTTATCTACCGACAAAGGGGCTTTTCCTGCTTCCAGCGAGACGTTGGGCATCCGCTGAAACTGCACCGAACTCCAGTTGTCGGCATAGCAACATCCGTGCGATTCTTTCTCACCCAAAATGTGCATCTGATCGCGGATGGCCTGATAATTCACTAAAACACCATCGCGGACAAGATCCCATTTTTTGGTACCAACGCCCTCATCGTCATAGCCAACCGCGCCCAGCGAACCCACCTGCGTTTTATCGGCCACAAGGTTCACCTCCTTGCTTCCATAAGCAAAATTCTTCGACTGCAACTTGTCGAG
>JANOCD010000144.1:0-39056 GCA_031411995.1 Cytophagales bacterium | reverse complement strand
GGGGACACTTTACCCCTTCGGCCCAACGCAGTTCACGGACGCGCTCGTAGCAGAGTCGATCATCAACAATTTCATGGATACGTACCAGCATAGCATTTTTCAAGCTAAGTTAGCGATCAACTTGGAATCCGAATTGAGCCTAAGAATATTTACCTCTAAATAGAAGAAAACGGGAAGTGTCTGCTTTTACCCACAAAAACCCGATATTTTTATGAAGTCAATAGGCCTGCTTGCCCTGCTTTTGGTTGCCTGCGTGAGCGAAACCACCTTCGCGCAATCCAGAAAAAAAGGAACTCCCGCCCTCATTCGCACCCTGATCGTGGATGGACAGAACAACCATGTTCAATGGCCTAAAATCACTTACATGATGAAGCGTTACCTCGAAGAAACGGGTAAGTTTTCGGTGGATGTGAAACGGACTCACTATACCTGGATGGGCGACGAGTTTATTCAGAAATATAAGATCAAAGGCGCGGAGAACACGCAGGCCCTGACCAAATCAAGAATGGATTCCAGTTTCCGCCCCGACTTCTCGAAATATGATTTGGTAGTCTGTAATTTCGGGTGGAACGCGGCCCCCTGGTCCGACGAGACCCAGTCTGATTTTGAAGCGTTTATGAAAAAAGGCGGGGGATTAGTAGTCGTTCATGCGGCCGATAACTCGTTTCCGTTGTGGCCGGCCTACAACAAAATGATTGGCCTGGGCGGTTGGGGAGACCGCACCGAAAAAGACGGGCCTTTCGTGTATTACGATCAGGATGGAAAATTGATTCGCGACACCAAGCCGGGCAATGCTGGTTCGCACGGGGCGCAGGCCGAGTTTCTGATTACGGTTCGCGAACCCAATCACCCCATTACAAAAGGTATGCCCCTGAAATGGATGCATACCAAAGACGAAATGTATGACCGTTTGCGCGGCCCCGCCGAAAAAATGACCGTGCTGGCCACGGCGTTCTCCCCAAAAGACAATCGGGGCACCGACCGCCACGAACCCATGCTGATGACAATTGACTACGGCAAAGGACGGATTTTTCACACACCCCTCGGCCACATCGACTATTCGGTTGAATGCGTTGGCTTCATTACTACCCTGCAACGGGGGGCGCAGTGGGCCGCAACGGGCAAGGTCGATATTCCGATTCCCGCCGATTTTCCCACCGAAGCCGCCATCAGCAAACGCCCGTTTGTAGAGCAGTAACAAAAGCAGATATGACTCGTGGCTTCACTCCATCAAATCGCCGAGTGCTGCCAAATACGGGCTATACCAGTCGGTAGCGGCATCGGCATAGCGATGATAAAGACCCTGTTGCAGGTCGCTGAGAACAGGCCAAACCCGTAGTAAACGGTTATCGGGGAGTGTACTGCGCATGGTGTAATGCTTGAGCTTTCGCTCCACTTGTTTCATACCCTCTACCTGAGCGGGCATCCGCTCGCTCAGGTGTTCTTTTATTTTTTGCAGTTGCAGCCGGGTCTTCACCAACGGTTCCAGTTTAATGGATCGGTCCCGGACGAATCGATCTCTGAGGCTTATCCGTGGACCAACTGGTTCGGCACGTACCCCAACTTGCTGGTTGTCGTGCGTCCTGTATAATTGCAACGGCCTGTCAACCAGTTGAATAGCACTTTCGGCGGCTCCCACCAGCGATATCCAGCCATCATAAATATAGCCCGGAATATCGGTGGGGAACGGAATCAGTTTAGCGATGAATTCCTGACGAATTACGGTGGCGCACCCCATCATCCGGTTACCATCCAGCAAAACTTCCATCGACAGTCCCAGTTTCCACCGTTCCTTTTGAAACGCATCGAGCCTGACCCGGTTCCAGAATGGCTCCCCCTGAATAGTCAGGTTTTCGTCGGCCTCAAAGGCATTACAGAAAGCCACCTGAACCATTGGGTTAGCGGCCATATACTCAACCATCACGGCCAGTTTATCCGGCAACCAAAAGTCGTCCTGATCACAAATGAAGACCAGATCGCCCGTGCAAAGGCTCAGTGCCTTTTCGAAGTTTTTGTTATACCCCAGTTGCACCTCATTTTCGACTACCACTACCCGGAAGGGGGCTTCCTGGGCGAATTGCCGGAGCAACGCCCGCGTGTTATCGGTAGAACCATCATCGCAGACCACCACTTCATCGGGCAGGCGTTCCTGTTTCAACAAGCTTTCCCATTGGGTCGGCAAGTATTTTTCGCCATTATACGTGCAGAGGGCTATCGAGAGTGTTTGAATGGGGGAAATCATTAGTCGTTATCATAGGTCTTCACTCAAATCTGGTAGCCCAAGCGGGCAAAAATGGGTCGCCAATAGGCTGTACCATGAATGTTCCAGGCATGACACCCAAAGGGAAGTTGTCCTTTGTTGTAGGTCTCAACGGCCCGTTCGGGATAAAACTCAACCGCAAACTGCATGGCCATTCTAAAATCGGGCACCCGCAAACGGGGCCAATATCTGTTTACCTCGATACTAAAGAAAACATCTTCATTATATTGATGCAAGGGCTGATTCACATAAGTTTCTAATTGGTGCTGATGCTGTTGCAAGACTCGGAGCAAAACCGAAACCCGACGCAATGACAACCCACCATTACCAACCTTGTTCAGACTCACGATTTCGCGGGGTGTCACACCATCTGCTTTTTTTAAGTCAAGCAAGGTCGCAATCCGCCGTTTCAACCCAAACCAGGCTTCGTCATACCAGCCCGTAAAGTCACGGTCGCGGAGCCAGGGAGCACCAATATAGTCATAACGTCGGCGGCACCAGTCGGCCAGTTCGTCGCGAAACACAAAGGCATCGAGTTGATGAATCAATACGAACTCAAAGGTAATAAATGCCTCATAAAACGCCACAGACAACATCAGGCGGTTATAGGCCTGCACATCCGTAAAAAAACTATCGTCAAAGGTACGAATTATGGAGACGGGAAATTGTTGCGTCAAGGCTGACACATTGAGCGAAACGGGACAAACCAGGGCCATCGGATAGTGTCCCAACACCCGCATACATTGCGTTAGGGCAACTATTTCGTGGTGACTAAGCGTGTTTTTATACACCGGAATCACCACACATACCGAGGGTTCTGAGCCTGCCTTTTGGGTCATACGTACCGGGCGGGGGCTAAATGGCCCTCAACGGCCCGCTGCACCCAGTCGTAGGGCATATCGGAACAGGGATGTCCAATTTGATTCAAAATTGTTACGCCCTCGCCCCGTTTATAGCGGCCCGAATAAGGCAAATACTCCACAAAATCGAACAGTTGCCCCAACAAAATAACGCCTTCAACGCCCGTTGCATTGGCAAAATGGGCCGGGCCACTGTCGATACCCACAAACAGGCGGGCTTGCCGGATCACTTCTGCCGTTTCGAGCATGGAGAGTTTGCCGCACAGGCTCACAAAACGGGGATC
Organism: Cytophagales bacterium; assembly: GCA_031411995.1. Classification (GTDB taxonomy): domain Bacteria; phylum Bacteroidota; class Bacteroidia; order Cytophagales; family Spirosomataceae; genus Rudanella. The sequence goes on along the minus strand of JANOCD010000144.1, from coordinate 35,652 downwards.
CGGGTTCTGTACAATTGAATTAAGACCCACTTCCACAACGCCATATTGATAGGTCTGAAGCAGCCAATTCACCAGGCGGTTCCAGTGTTCGGGTTGCCAGTCGCGGGGGGCATAGCTCGACTGGCAGTGAATTACGACGTAGGCAGGAGGCAGTTGCAGAGCCTCAACCCGGTCAGTAGCTTCCTTAGAAATGTACATTCGGGGTTCATCCGTCAGCGGTGGCAGGCCGGCCGCCTGCGAGAACACGTGCAACAGATCGCCGTGATGGTAATAATTGGAGTAGGTAAATCCCAGTTTATCTGCAACGGGGTTCACGGGATCTTCTTTGCAATAGCGACACCGCCGATGTGACAGGTGCATGTTATAGATATTGTCGAAAATGCCGGACTCCAGCAGTTGGGTTCGTTCGCCGGGGCATTTCTCGATCAAAAATGTGTCGATCACCGGGTTAAACCGAACCAGATCAACGTATGATTTTCGGATAAACCAGACCAGATGCGCATTGGGGTAGAGCCGGCGAACTTCTCGGGCAACGGGTTCACACGCAACCACATCACCCATTTGTTCCGACAGCACGATGGCTATCAAGGGACGACCCTTGAGCCGATTTTTGATCAGCCAAAGTCGTCCATATTTACTCCAGGCCGACAAATACTTACCGGCTATGTGGGTATATTTATGGTAACGATGTGTCCAGAGTTTTTTCAAACGGGGCCATGCAGTCATAGCGAACTTCTTTCTTCCAGGAAAGCGATCAGTTTGTGGATCGGTTTGGTTAGCACGTTCCGAACGCGCTTGTAGCGCAAAACGGTAGGTGGCTTTATATAAACACAGGGGTATTTTCGGTAACGGTCATTGTCATTTGTCAGTAACCGTTCTTTGTATAACTCAAAAAGCGGCCAAACATCGGCTCGATCGGTGGAGCGAACACCCGATTCACCGGCTTGCGTGGTATCGGCAAAGGTATATCGGGTTTGGTATTTTGACACGTCAAAGGGTTTATACGGGCTATATCCGCTATAATGAAAAAACTGCAGCGGTTCGTCGCCATTCACCATCCAGGTTCCTTCTTGCTGACTGAAAAACCGTTCGTGCAGGTTCCAGTAAGCAACATTATAGCCCCGGTGTTTTTCAATCCAGACATTGTCAAAATATGTTGGTGCAAAGTTAACCCAATGTTGATCGACAAACAGACCCGCACACAAATCAATCCGGCATTCATACACCAGACGTTGTTTCCACCAGTTCACAAACCGCTTTGCTTCGTCGTTCGCCTGTAACCCAATAAACCCCAGATTGAAAATCCCGGTACCGAGGTGGTGTTGTTCATTAGGTCGTTCCCAATCGGGGGTTGGCGAACAGGTGTGCGGAGTCAGGACGAGAGTATACTCATCCAGATGCTTCTCTAAACGGGTAAGGGGTTGAAAAATGATAATATCCGGGTCAAAATAAACAACTTTTTTGTACTCTGGATGTGCCGTATAAAAGTAATCTATAAAAAAAGGTTTTACGGCCGTATTTAGTTCGGTAATATCGTAGCGGGCGCACATAGCCTCAAAATCAGGAATGCCAATGGCGGCCACCTCGATCATGGTATAAGGTGGCATCAGATCGGCGGGCAGATTAGCACTGTCCAGATCATCAACCAGCCCAATCACAAAGGTCCAGTCGGGGTTGGTTGCCCGCAGTGAATCGCCCAGAGTACGTGCCTGGGCTAAATAATTAACGGAGCAAATTGTGAATGCGAGAGGCATAATATGGGGATTCCTGTAGAGACGCAAAATTTTGCGTCTCTACCTGTAATATCGTTTCAACTGGTTAATGGGCTTCTCGATGGCGTACCAGGATAGGCTGGCAATAGCAATCAGAATAGCCAAACTGAACAGGCGATGGCCCCAGTAGCCCAAATCCGGGACATGGCCACGCAACAACCGGTTCATTACTTTCAGGATAAATGGGACAATGTAGCCCGGCACAATCATGTGAAACACATAAATACCATAGCTGATTCGCCCGATGTATTGAAGACTGCTGTTGTTAAGCACAACGCCCAGCGGCCCGGTGAAGCCATAACTGCCACCCACCACAAAATAGAGGGCGACAAGAGAAATGAGCGTTCGCTGAAACAGTACGACAGCCACGGCATCGCCCGGCAAAAACAATAGCCCAATCATCAGCAAAAAGGACACCAGCGCGGCCACCGGCACCGTTTTTCGAAATACTTCGATGTGATTGTTACCATCAGTCGTGTGCCAGGCCCAGAGTGCCCCCAGGCCAAAGGCATCGAAACTGGCGGGAGTCAGCACCCCATCGAAATCGCTCTGATTGTAGCCGTAGGCCCGGAACAGAATGCCACCCATAATCAGGCCGACAATGGCCCAGGACAAGTATCGGCGGGGAAGCAATAAGACCACCCACGGCCACACCAAATAGAGTTGCTCCTCAACGCCGAGGGTCCAGAACGGCGAGAGTAAATCGGCCCAGTTGCCCGTTTGGTGAAGCAGAATGTTGTAGCCGTACAGGTAAAAATACAGCGGGTGTTCGTCGATGTCTGAGGCTTCGGGAACGAGCAGCCAAACGGCGGTGATGGTCAGGTAATAGAGTGGGAAAATGCGCAGCGCACGCCGGATAAAGAAGTTCTTGTAGGTGTTGCCGAGGGTGTTTTTACCGGCTTCAATGGCGTTCCGGTTGGTAATGAGAATACGGGTGATGAGAAACCCACTGATCACAAAAAACACCATCACCCCAATGGTTCCGTTGGGAAGCCAGTTGATACCGGTGCCGGTTGGAAACCAGTGATAAATAACGACCAACGCCACCGCAAATGTGCGGAGCGAGTCGAGTTGGGGCATGTGGCCGAGATGTTTCAATCACTCAATAATTTATCGAACAACGACAAAAGCACCGCCACGCCCTGTTCGGCGGGGTGACGGTCGAGAATTTTTTCGCGGAGTCGGGTGCCTAACTGTTTCATTTTGACGGGGTCATTGGCGAGGGTCACGATGGCCTGCGCCATGCCGTCGAGGTGCAGGTAAGGCACCACCACACCCCCATCGGCTTCGACCAGTTCGGGGGAGCCTCCTGCCCCGGCAAAACACACCACCGGTACACCGCACAAACCTGCTTCGAGCACCACGAGCGGATAGGGGTCTTCGCGGGAGGTGAGGGCAAACATACTGAACCGACTCATGTAGTGCAGCACGTCGGGCGTGGGTTCCAGAAAATGAACCCGCTCGGTGAGCCAGGCTTTCTGCACGTCGAGCCAGAGATCGTCGCGGTAGGAGCCTTTGGGCATTCCAACCCACACAAAATAGATGGGAGCAGCGGGGGCCAGATTCGTAACCAAACGGGCCAGCGTCACAAACAGATCATTTCCTTTGCGCCACTCGGCATTGCCACACCCACCCACCACTACGGCATCGGGCGGAATCCCCAGTTGCCGCATGAGAGTGGCTCCAACGTTTCGGTCGGCCTGCTGCACTTTAGCCACGTTTTGCTGCAAGGTCGGCGTGTCGATCAGGGTGAACAGGGTGATTTTCGATGGATCGAACCCATGACTCTCCACATAATAAGCCGCGGTTGCTTTCGACACAGCCAGCATGTGGGTGGTATGATCGAGCAGATACCGCAACTCGTCGGGGCGAGTGTACATCCTGACCGACATGGCCAATTCGTGCACAAACGTGACGACAGGTGTAGTTTTCGGCAGGTTTAACTGCCCAAACCAATGTCCGCTGGTGACGGTGTTCACCAGCACCAGATCCACAGAATCGAGACCCAGTTGCTGCCGGATGTCGGCCTGTCGGGTTTCGCGTTGTTTGCGGTGCCGGCTTTCCCACATCCCCAGTTTCCCCAGCACCTTATCGGCCAGCGGACCGGCTACGTGAGTTGGTTCCACAGGCCAGATCGTGACGGGAGCCAGTGCCTGATACTCAGCCAGCAAGGGACCGCCTTCGCCCAACAGCAAATGCATCTGAACGCCCTGTTCGCGCAGCAGTCGCATCAGTTGCAGCAGAACAAGTTGTGCGCCCGCCCGATTAGCGTCGTGGCCGATTAGGAGGAGGTTTTTCAATACGTTTCGTAACTTGGTTTGCCTAATTTTTTGGGCGGGTTGCCGATATAGACACCCCAGGGTTCGGAGTCTTTGTAGAGGGCCGAAGCCATACCCAGCAGGGTTCCTTCGGCAACATTCAGGTAGTCGCGGATGGTGCTGTTTACGCCAAAAAAGCTGTAGGAACCGATGTGACAATGCCCCGACATAACCACATGTGAGGTGAAAAATACGTGGTCGTCAATGCGGCCATGATGCCCGATGTGATTGCCGCTCCAAAGTACCACGTTGTTGCCGATGGTGGTAAAGGGCTGAATGGTGTTGTCTTCGAGAATGAAGCAGTTTTCACCAATTTCATTCCCAAACATCGTGACTTTCGAGCTGATGTAGGAGATAAACGGATAGCCTTTAGCTTTGGCTTCCAGATAGACCCGCTCCCGATTTTTGTTCATTCCCCGGCCCGTCATGGGGGCAAAGAAATGGTATTCAGAAGGCGGGAAAATCGTTTCCACGTCTTCAAAAGCAACCAGCGGCAAACCCTTGAACGAAGCCGCTTCGTTGATATACTCCCGATTGACAGCAAAGGCAACCACCTCGTGTTCGGAATCGTGAGTCAGGTAAAAATGGGCCAGTTCGGCCGTGTCGAGAATACCAAAGATGATGACTTTTGCCATATCTAAAGAGTGAAAGAGTGAAAGGGTGAAAGAGTGAAAGAGTGATGGTTTCAGAGATGCACTCTTTCGCTCTTTCGCTCTTTAAATTAAAGAGAATGCGCCGAACATGGCCCGGACCTGGTTTACGTCGTTGAACATCAAAATATCTAAGATCGACAGCCAGGGAACAAATTCGTTGGGGCCGATTTTGCCGATGAGCTGTTCGTATTCCACCTTCTTCGACTGAATGAAGTGGAGCGCAATGCCTGCTTCGGCAAATCGGTTGCGATCATAAAGTTCCTGCCCGCCAATTGGGTTAATATATTGATCGGCTCCTTCCTGCTGACAAATATCCAGAATTCGGTCCTGTGCTTTCAGGTGGCCGTTTTCGTAGATCGTTGACGAAGGAACAAGTACCGTGGTAATGTCGAGATATGCGGTCAGTTCGGTGAAACTATGGAAGATATAATCCGCCACTGAAACGTCTGAACGAGTGTCGGCCATAAAATTGACAATTTTCTCGGTCATCGGCATCACCGTTTCATAAAGCGGGGCTTTCCGATAACTCTGCTCGATGGTTTTGAGCAGTTTCCCCCGCCATTTGGGGTCGTCGCTCAGGGCAATTTCCCGGATGGTTTTGTTTTGACTGGCCTCTTTCAGCGGCACCGTGAACAAGTGTTCTTTGCCGCCCACCAGCATCCGGTTGCGATTTACCCAACCCCGGTTAATGAAGGCAACATCGTCGTAGAAAACAAACCGATCCACCGCATTCATCAACTGCAAATAGCCGATGTAGGGCAGAAAATACGGTTGCATGATGGCGAGGGTCATAGGGATTTCGGATTTTAGATTGCGGATTTGGGATTTATTGCTTTCACATGATTGGCTGGCGCGTCAGCAATAAATCCGACATCCCAAATCCGAAATCATTTTAACTTTCTAAGGTAATAGTCTTCTCCCGGCACCACCACGTTTTCAGTCATGACGGTGTCGGTGCCTAAACGGATGTCGCCGGGTTGGGGTTTGATCACGCTTTTGGCGAAAAATAAGTACTGGGCCTCTTTCGGAATGGGTTGCACGCCCTTTTCAAATGGATTGATCGGGATGAGCTGCCGAGACAGGTTGGGGCCGTAAAGTGGGTATTCATAGTCGTCGTTGATGGTTCCGAGGGCCACCGTTGCCGTATCAGGTACGAGTTCATCGAACCGTTTGTACGGTACATACACATCCGGGCGGCCAATGGTCATCATTTTGACACGGTTTCCGGCAAAGGCCGAGGGGAAGCCGTGCCAGGCAAACGGCAAGGCACGAATGTTCAGGAACACGCACAACAGAGCCGACACGCATCCGACCACCGTGGCCAAACCTACATAGCCTTTCCAGATCGTTCTTCCCGGAGCATCGACCCGGATTTTGGGGTCCAGAAACAGCAGTGACAGAAACGTGATTCCGAAAAGGCCCGTTTCAATGAAATAGCGGCCCTTGAATGGGTCATAGGGAGCCGAGAACGACAAGGCCGCAAAGTGCAACCCGAAGGCCAGCCCCAGAAAAACATGGGGTGTTGACCGAACAAATCGCAACAACACCAACACCAGAAGCGGGAAAATCAGCCCGAAGCCGATCATTCCCCAATACGGATTGGCATTGTAGAAAATGAATCGCCGGTCGAAGGCAAAGGGTTGAATGGAGAAATCTGTTACCTCATCCAAACCCATATTAAGTTTGTCTTCCAGCACAACGGCGGGTTTACGCATGAGCGTATTTACCTTTCCACCGACTTCGAGATTACGGATTCCATCAAGGTTGAAATGGTCGTAGCCATACCGGATCACGTTGCGGCTCCCCTGAATAAGCAGGTTCTTTTTCGATCCGGCCCGTTCCACCGATTGGTGTTTGAGAGCCGTTGGCGGACCAATGGGGTGGCCAAACACTTCGATGTTTTTCAGGTATCCCGTTGGCAGTGTCCAGATGCAGACCGCCACGACAATGGCAGCCCCCAACCGCAGTGTCCGACCAAATGTGATGGCAACTGACCTGGACCAGAACACCGTGTAAATCATAATGACAAAGACGGAAGGCAACAGCAGCGCAAAGGTGATTTTATGCCCAAACGCCAGGCCAAACGCCATTGCCGAAAGCCACAGGTATCGGTTCTCGCGGCTCATGCCGTCCCGACTACCCCCGGCAGTTTCACTGGCCCGGTAAGCAAACAACATATAGAGTAAAACGCTCAGGTAGGCCGTCAGCACAATGTCGGTTTCGGTGGTGATGGCCTGCACCAGGAAATCGGGCAGGAGACCATACGCCAGCGCGCAAAAGAAACTGGCCGAGAGCGAAGGGGCCTGACCGCGTAAGACCGCAATTCGCTGCACAATGCCAAAAACAGCCACAATGCCTACCCAGTAGCTCAGATGATGAATCAGTTTGAAACCGTTCTCAAAACGGCCCGTCATCAGAAACCCGTAGATCTGGAGGTTGCAAACGCTTTTGGGGTAGGTGTCGATGTTCCAGTTGGTGCCACCAAAGTGCCGCATCGTTCCCCGCTGAATGTATTGCATCACCCGGTTCAGGTGGCCCGTCATGCTGTCCCACTCGTTGGGCACCGTAAACAGCACGAGCAACAGGTTGGTAACAGCTAAAATCAACAGCGTACCAAATAGGCTCACAAACAGAAACTTCGGAAACGATTGCAGGGCTGAGAACCAGCTCCCAAAATCCCGTCGGCGGTCGGAAAGGAGTTGGCGGGTGGAGAATCGGGCGGCAATAGGTTCACTGGGTCGGTTCGACGTATTGACGCGGGGCAATTTGCGCAGCACAAAAGCCAGCAGGGTGGCTGTTGCGAACACCGAAATACCCCAAACGGTGGCGTTGGCGGTCAGGTAAAGGGCAGATAGTACCCAACCCGTTGCAATAATGCTACCCGTAAACAGGAGGAAAGACACCAGCAACCACTCTGTCAGCGACCGCCGGGCAATGCCCGATGCTAACCGGCCAACCCAGAAGAGGAAAGCAATGAATAATGCGAAATGAATGAGTGTCATACAGTCTCATTTATCACCCCACACACCTGCTCGACTTCGGATTCGGACAGTTCGGGGTGGAACGGCAGCGAGAGTACCCGCAGGGCATAGTCTTCTGAAACGGGGCAGGCCTGTTTGCTGGCTTCGGGCAGAAAATCAAGCGTGTTTAGTGAGGGGTAGAAATATCGGCGTGGCATAATTTCATTGGCAATCAACGCAGCCTTCACCCGCAACAGAACTTCCTCTGAGTCGAATACCACCGGATAATACGCGTAATTGTAGTCCATGCCATCGCGGAGGGTTGGCCGTTTCACGCGGTCGAAATTCAGCCGGGCATCATACCACGTAGCTACCTGCTTGCGTTTGGCGATCAATTCCGGCACCTTGGGTAACATCACTAAACCCATTGCCGCGTGAAACTCCGAGTTTTTAGCGTTGATGCCGATGCTGTAGTAATCGTCGTTGCGGTGGCCAAAACTGCGGTAATTGTGCAGCTTTTGGTTCATGGCCTCGTCGTGAGACACAATGCAACCTCCTTCGATGGTGTGAAACACTTTTGTCGCGTGGAAGCTGCACGTACTCAGGTCGCCATAACTCAAAATGGAGCGCCCTTTGTAGGTTGCCCCGAAGGTGTGGGCCGCATCGTAAATGACTTTGAGGTTATGCCGGTCGGCAATTTCCTGAATCCGCTCGACCTGACAGGCATTGCCATAAACGTGCGTGGCCATAATGGCCTGCGTTCGTTCGGTAATCAGCGGCTCAATGGTATCGGGGTCGATGTTGAAATCGTCGGGGCTAATATCGGCGAAGATCGGGGTACAATTCTCCCACAAAATGGCGTTCGTGGTAGCTACGTAGGAAAACGGGGTGGTTATTACTTCGCCAGTGATTTCTAGAGCCTTAAGAGCCATCTGTAAGACGACCGTACCGTTGGTGGTGAATTTAATATACTTCAGGTCAAGAAACTTGCGCAATCCGGCCTCCAGTTCGCGACCCAGGGGGCCATCATTGGTCAGGATACCGGTTTTCCAGATTCGTTCTAATTGCTGGTGGTACTCTTCAGGATTGGGTAGGTAGGACTTGGTGACGAATAGCATAGCTTAAATAATCGGTTCCGCCACGAGCGCATCCACGCCGGGCGAATCCATCTGAAACTGAAACTGAGGGCGCACATAACCCGGCCATTTGCCGTACCAGGCTACGCCTTCGCGGTAATCTTCCACGTCGAACGTTACGCCTTCTTCCAGGTTGAACAGGGGCGTAACCGTGTCTTTCACAATCATCATTGAGAGCGTATAAGACCCGTCGTTCAGAAAGTAGCCCGGAATGACACATTCGCCCGACACCACGCCCTTGCCATAAGACTGCGAGACCGATCCCACGTTGAAAATACACTCGCCCGTGAGCGAATTCAGGTGCATACTCAGGTTCAGGTTAGCCCGATCCATCATGTTCCAGAACTCGAACCGAACCCGCATGGGGGTTCGCACGTCGATGTGCGTGAGCTTATCCTGGTATTCGGGAATTAGCTCCATGCGTTTAATCCGAACCAAATCGTTGCCGGGTGCCGATTCGGGGGTGTCCCACGAACGGGATAGGCGCGTCCGCGACACTTTGCTCAGGTAAGTGGCAACCACTGCGTTCGTTTCGCCCTGCTCCAGCAACATGCCTTTCTCGAAATAGAGCGTTTTGTTGCAAAGAGCCTGCACGGCAGTCAGGTTATGGCTCACAAACAAAATGGTACGGCCACTTGCCGAGTTATCGCGCATTTTGCCGAGGCTTTTCTTCTGGAACTCAGCATCACCAACGGCTAACACTTCATCCACGATCATGATTTCAGGATCGAGGTGGGCCGAGATGGCAAAGCCAAGCCGGACATACATACCTGATGAATAGCGTTTTACGGGCGTGTCTAAAAACTTTTCGACCCCCGCAAAATCGACAATGGCATCGAATTGTTTTTTGATTTCGCTGCGCGACATGCCCAGCAGCGAGCCATTCAGGAAAATGTTCTCCCGGCCCGTTAGTTCGGGGTGGAAACCCGTACCCACTTCGAGAAGCGAGGCCACCCGACCTTTGATGCGAACCGAGCCGGTGGTGGGTTCGATGATCTTGCTCAGAATTTTGAGCAAGGTCGATTTCCCCGCTCCGTTGTGGCCCACAATGCCCACCCGGTCACCCTGTTCAACATTGAAACTCACATCGCGCAAGGCCCAGAATTCTTCGTGGGTTATTTCATCATCGTCCGGGCGTTTCTTCCCGAACAAACTCCGCATATTTTCACTGATCACATCGCGCAGGCTATTCGTGCCCTTGCCGCGTTTGTGATCAATGATGTAATGCTTGCTTATGTTTTCAACCGTAATAACAGACATTGGGATTTGGGATTGCGGATTTCAGATTTCGGATTGGCGCGGTTCGCCGTTGCGGTTCCGGCCTTTAAATCCGAAATCCGCAATCCCAAATCCTAAATCTAAATATCATCAACAAAACTATTCTCCCGTTTGCGGAAGAAATAAACAGACAGGATCAGGCAAACCAGCACGATCACCACCGAGTACAGGGTACTTTGGGGGTTAAAGTACGCTTTTTCGCCGAGTAATGCCCAACGGAACCCGTCGATAATACCAACCATTGGGTTAAGCATGTAAAACTTATAGAACCAGTTACCCTCCACCAATCGGCTGCTGTAGGCAATGGGGCAGATATAAAACCCAATCTGCACAATGAACGGAATCAATTGACCAATGTCGCGAAACCGCACGTTTACCACCGCGAAAAACAAGCCAAATGCAAACGAGGCCAATACAGCGAGTAACATAAACACTGGCACAAACAGCAGGTGCCAGTCGGGTACGAAACGATACCAGATGGCCAACCCAACAAACAATGCCAGCGATACCAGGAAGTCAATAAAACTAACGGCTATCGAACTGAGCGGCATGATGAGCCGGGGAAAATAAACCTTCGTAACGAGGTTTGAATTCAACGTCACGCTGTTGCTTACTTGCGTAAACGCAGTGGCAAAAAACGTCCAGATCGTAATTCCACCCAACACCATCAACGGATACGGAATACCCGGGTCAGGGGGCAGCTTGGCCACGTTACTAAACACAAACACCATAATGAGCATGGTTGTTAACGGGCGGATCAAACCCCAGGCTGCACCCAGCGCAGTTTGTTTATAGCGCACCGACACATCGCGCATCGACAGGATGTACAACAGTTCGCGGTTGCGCCACAAATCGCGCCAATAATGCCGCTCCGAGCGACCGGGTTCAATAATAACTTCCTGAGTTCTCAAAAACGTTCGTGGTTTTCAATTTTACCCCTCCTGCATGATAGACCGATACGTCTCGCGGAAGAAAATAATTATAATACTGATCAGTAATCCCAACACAATACCCGCCTGAGCGGCAATGGAGGTCCTCACTTCTTTATACAATGGCAAGGCCACTGGTTCGATTTCTGTGAAAAGAGGTTGTTCTTTGATTATCGACAAACGCATGTTGTCCTGACTTTGCACAGCCGCAAAATATTGCTGGCTCAAAAATGTCGAGTTACGGGTGAGCTTCGTTTCCTCAACTCGGGCTTGCGCCACCACAACCTGCTGATTCTGATCAATTTGCCGGGCTAGTCGATTTTCAGTACCCGTAAGCAAACGCCGTAACGAATCGGTCCGCTTCTCCAGCAGGGCGTACATCTCGCGCGATTTCTTAGTTTGCTTTTCCTTGTAATCTTCTTCAATGCTTTTGAGATGGGTTTCCACAAACACCTTGGTCAGATCTTCGTCTTCCATGAACGCTCCCAACCGCATAAACGACGACTTGCGTTCTGGTTGAGTTACCCCCATTTCAGTTAGAATACGGGTGTAAATCTGGGCCATCGCAATGATCTCCTGCTTGTTGTACTCCTCCGGCTTCTTGGCTCGCTCAAACGTAAAGGCCCGGAGCGTATCATTGTCTTCCCACTCTTTGTCTCGAATGCCGCTATGCTGAATGTAATAATTTACCAGCAAGGTATCAATGCCTTTGATCTTGACCGTTTTCATGAGCGTTTTCTCCACCACAGGCCGCGACTTGGCATAGATCATGAAGTTGTCGCCTACAAAGATATTGGCATCGGGCGCGCTGCTTCCCATACCAAATGCACTCGCCAACGCACCCAATTCGCCCATGCCGTTGCTCGACGAACTGCCGGAACCAAGGTTGAACGTGATTCCTCCGTTATAAATCGGCTGGCGTTTCTCGGAAACATCAATGAATTTACCAATTACTCCTCCAATGACCATCAGGGCCACGATGAGCTTCCAGTATCGCCTGAAGACGTGCCGGAGGTTGAAAACCTGAAGCAACACCGCTTTGGGTGACAACTGATCGGGGGGTACGGGCCGAACCAGCGGGGCGGGTATGTTGCCGTTGTTTGGTACGGGTGTATTCGGATTCATAAGCTATGTATGGTGAGTGATGAACAATGAGTGATAAACGATGAGTGCTCAGGCGTAAAAATTCATCGTTCATCACTCATCGTTATTATCTGATATTTCGGAAAGCCAATACACCCAAAATGAGGGTAAAGACCGATGAAGTTATTGTTGTTATCTGGCCAATTACCTGTTGTGGTGTAATCGGGATGCCCGTACTTCGTGGGACAATAATTTCGGAACCAGGTTCAACGCGGGGATAGATGTTAAAGAACATGAACTTGCGGGTCCGGTCCACTGATCCGTTAGCATAAACCACAAATGCTTTTCGACGTTGCGATTTGTCCGTGAAACCACCAGCGTCGCTGATGTAATCCTGGAAATTTCGCTCGTTGCGGTACTTAACCGTTGTAGGCAACATTAACTCGCCTTGCAACCGAACTGTTTCTAACTGCTTGGGTATGCGGAGCAGGTCTCCTTCCGAAACCAGGATATCTTCGTCTGATCCTGGGTTATCCAGAATCTTCTGTAGATTAATCCCTATCGACTCCGTTTTATAGGGTGTTACGGCATCGATCTGAATGACACTTTTGCGCGCATCATCAGCCAGTTCATCCACCGATTTCTGGCGTTGAGCCAGCTCGTCGTCGCTCAGTTTAATCGTTCGGATCAAGGTTGCACCCCGCACGTAGGCAAAGGGAGTGAGGCCACCAGCCTGCGTGACTATGTCCGAAATTTTCTGGTCTTTTGTTTTGATCGGATACGAGCCGGGCATTGTCACTTCGCCTTCCACCCGGGCATAGGTCTGAATCTGATAGTTGGGCGACCGGCGCACAATCACCTGATCAAACGGCTGCAACAGAAACTTGCTGTCGCTGCTTTTGATGGTCAGATCCCGATCTACATCGAATGTAAACACCTCGGCTACTTGCGCCGATGTCGATTTGAGGTCAACATCTTTTTTCCGGCGTACCACCTCAACCTGAGCGGCTGCGGCAGATTCTTTCAGGCCGCCCGCCCGGAAAATAAGGTCTTCAAGAGTCAAGTTCGATGTATACTGAAATCCTTCGGCGGGCCGGTTCACTTCGCCCTGAATGGATACGCTTGCTCCCTCGGCCAGATCGAAACGCGACGTAATGATCACCTGATCTTCCCGTTGCAAAGGCACATCGGGCGTAGCTCCGTTGAGTACATCCGCGAGGTTAATCTGTATGGTTTCGAACGATAAATCTTCGCGGGTTCTGATGATCTGTACGCGACCCGTAAAGGCATCACCTTTCAGTCCTTCGGCATTGTCGATTAATTGACGGAGTGTTTTGCTCTGATCAAGCGAGAACCGGCCCGGCCGATAGACGGCCCCCGTAATATTTACCTGGTTCTCGAACCGGTCGAGCAATTGCTCCACATCGACCTGATCACCGTCCTGCATGACAAAGGCTTTGAACTGATCCTGATTCACGTCGATCACCTTGCGTTCGCGGTCGGTCAGACGGGTCACTTTCACCTTGTTGCGGTAGGCATTGGCGGCAAAGTCGGCCGCATAGAACAGAAGTTTGTCGAGGGTTTCGCCGGGTAGCATCTCGAAAATGTTGTTTCGGTTCACCGTTCCCGTAATCTCCACCCGACTAACATATTTGCCAAAGCGGATAATATCGCCGTCCTGAAGCCGCAAATCGTTGCGCTGAATACCCGTCAGCAGATAGTCATACAGGTCGAGTGTCACCAGAATTTTGCCCCCCCGAATCACGTTTACCCGCCGATAAGATCCCAACAAATCGGGGCCACCAGCCTGATAAATAGCATTCATCACGGTTGCAAGCGACGACATAGAAAACGTACCCGGCCGGAAAGCTTCGCCCAAAATAGACACCCGGATACTCCGCAAGCCGCCTATCGACACTTCCAGATAGGTATTTTGTGGACCGTATGAACTACTCCGAAGGCCCACGAACTTGGGTGCCAACCGGCTGACAATGCGCGCTTTAACGGCTTCGATGCTCAGGCCTGATACCGAAACCGGGCCAATGCCGGTTTGTTGCGTGAAGTAAATATTACCTTCTTTGGAGACTGTCTGGCTGAAATCGGCCTCCGTATAGCCATATAACTGAATGTTCAGCGCATCGCCCGGCCCCACAACATAGTTACGGGGCGTTGCCACATTGTTATTCGGCTGGAAAGCACTGGCGTAGTTCGGATTATTGAAAATCTCGTAGCCAAATATTTTTGACCGAAGCCGCTCCCGCTCCCGTGAACGGGCGGCCGCGTAGCCATCTTCCAGCACCTCTTCCGTGCTTTTCTGCACCTGCTGATCGCCCTGCTCGACCGCATTCGGGTCCGTAACGACTGTGCCATCGGGGTTTAGCTGAGGCTGGCCATTCTGGCCATTTTGAGCATTTGGTTGACCATTGGCGTTGGTACCCTGTTGGGTTTGCACGGCTCCATTAACGCCCCGGCCCGTTTGATTCTGGCCATTGTTGGGAATGTTAGCGGGGGTGCTGGCCCGGTTGTTCGTGGGGGTAGTTACGCCCGGTTGGCCGGCCCTCCCTGGCACAGTTGTTCCTGGCTGAATGGTTCCCCGTGGTTGAACGGCTCCCGGCTGAACGGCCCCTGGCTGCGCCGAGGGGGCTGATGGAGCTACTACCTGAGCATTTACCGATGGGGTTTGAAGGAACAATCCCACTAAAGCCAGCGAAAAAGCGGATTTTATTGCCGATAGGGCAGTTTGGGGGCGGGGAGTTTGCATGTGAGCCGCTGAATGGCGCAATTCTTTTTGCATATTTTTTAGATGCATGATCTACATCGTCGGGCTAAACCCGTGTTGGTAGGCTAACGTTATGGCCGCTGAAATCGTACTTCAGTCTATTCAGGTAGCAAAGTAAACGAACTTTAGTGGCATTTTAAATAGTTTTCTATTTGCCGGGATTTTTTCGTATCTTGCTACGTGACGAAAATGAGTCACTTCCGTTTTTGCATTTTACCCTGAAAGCGGGATATTGGATTTTAGATTTTGCATTTGGGATGTCGGATTTATTGCCAACCGAGTTCGGCTGACTGACGACTACTAATCATGCGTCAGCAATAAATCCAAAATCCCCAATCCGAAATAAAAAATGATTGATAACACCAACAAGCCTCCTGTTCAGTACGACGAAGATAGTATCCGTTCTTTAGACTGGCGCGAACACATTCGGTTGCGCCCCGGGATGTATATCGGTAAATTAGGCGATGGCTCTGCCGCCGATGATGGCATTTATGTATTGCTTAAGGAGGTAGTTGATAACTGCATTGACGAACACGTGATGGGCAATGGCAAGGCCATCGACATCAAAGTGACCGATCACCGGGTCGAAATCCGCGATTATGGTCGGGGAATTCCACTTGGAAAAGTGGTGGAAGTTGTTTCTAAAATCAATACTGGTGGCAAATACGATTCCGGAGCTTTTCAAAAGTCGGTGGGCCTCAACGGGGTCGGTACGAAAGCAGTGAATGCCTTGTCCAGTTATTTTAAGGTACAGTCGTATCGGGAAGGCCGCTCGGTTTGGGCCGAGTTTGAGCGGGGTGTGTTGACCAAAACGGGCGAGGAAATCACCAGCGAACGAAACGGCACATTGGTTTGCTTTGAGCCCGACGACACGGTGTTCAAAAACTTCCATTACATCCCGCAGTATCTGGAAAACATGATCTGGAACTACTGCTACCTCAACGCCGGACTGATCATCAATTTCAACCGCCAGAAGTTTGTTTCGCAAAATGGCCTGCTCGATCTGCTCCGTAACAAAACCGACGAAGACGCGCTGCGCTATCCGATCATTCACCTGAAAGGCCCCGATCTGGAAATTGCCCTGACGCACGGTAACCAATATGGCGAAGAATATTATTCGTTCGTAAACGGGCAATATACTACTCAGGGCGGAACGCACCTTGCCGCCCTCCGCGAAGCCGTGGTGAAAACCATTCGTGATCACTTTGGTAAAGATTATGATGCCGCTGATATCCGGGCCAGCATTATTTCGGCTATCAGCCTGCGGGTGCAGGAACCGGTGTTCGAGTCGCAGACCAAAACCAAATTAGGGTCCATCAATATGGCTCCCGATTCGGAGTCAACCACGGTGCGGTCGTTTGTGATGGACTTTGTGAAAGCCCGGCTCGACAACTACCTCCACATTAACTCATCGGTTCGGGAAGCTATCAAAAAACGTATCGAGCAATCGGAGCGGGAGCGGAAGGAGTTGGCGGGTATCAAAAAACTGGCCAACGAGCGGGCCAAAAAAGCTAATCTGCACAACAAAAAACTACGCGACTGTCGCCTGCACCTCACCGACCAAAAAGGCGAAGGGCAGCTCGAAACCACTCTGTTCATCACGGAGGGTGACTCGGCCAGTGGTTCCATTACCAAGTCGCGGAATGTGCAGACGCAGGCCGTGTTCAGTTTGCGCGGAAAACCCCTCAACTGCTTCGGCCTGACCAAAAAAGTGGTCTATGAAAATGAGGAGTTCAACCTCTTGCAACACGCTTTGGACATTGAAGAGGGCCTCGACTCACTGCGTTACAACCGCATTGTGGTTGCCACCGATGCCGACGTTGACGGAATGCACATCCGGCTGCTGATGCTGACGTTTTTCCTGCAATTTTTCCCGGATCTGGTGCGTAACGGGCATCTGTATATCCTGGAAACGCCCCTGTTTCGGGTGCGCAACCCAAAAAACCACAAGGAGACGGCGTATTGCTATTCGGAAGAGGAAAAGCAGAAGGCCATGAACAAACTGACCAAAGGCGGCAAGAAAATCGAGATTACCCGGTTCAAGGGTCTCGGCGAAATTTCGCCCGATGAGTTTGGCCTGTTCATTGGCGAAAGTATGCGTTTAGAGCCGGTGATTATGGAAAAGGAAACCTCTGTTCCCAAACTCCTGACCTATTACATGGGTAAAAACACCCCCGACCGCCAGCGGTTCATCATCGACAACCTGCGGATTGAGAAAGACGTGGAGGATGTGGCATTGGTGTAGTTTTTAGTCGTAAGTCATAGTAGTCGTAAGTCATAAGTCGTAAGTTTGCCAGTCGTAGGTAGTTTGGAAACACTCACGACTTAGGACTTACGACTTTTTTCATGACCCTCCAAGACTTACGCGACCAAATAGACTCGCTCGACGATCAACTGCTCGAACTCCTTAATCAACGCATGGAGTCAGTACGGCAAGTAGGCGAGTTGAAACGCTCAACCAACGCCATTATCTACCGCCCCGAACGTGAACGGCAAATTCTCGACCGGGTGTTTGCCCAGAATAAAGGGCCGTTGACTCAGGTGGCTATCGAAGCCATTTTTCTGGAGATTTTTGCGGCTGCCCGCAACATGGAACTACCCGAACGGGTGGCCTACTTGGGGCCGGAGGGCAGTTTTACACATCAGGCTGCCGAAAGCCGGTTCGGAGCGATCAGTGCCTATACGGCTCAACCCACCATCCGCTCGGTGTTCGAGAGCGTGGAAACGGGGCGGGCGCGGTTTGGCGTGGTGCCTATCGAAAATAACCAGGAAGGCGTTGTGAACGAGACCATTGACTTGCTCAACGAGAAAGACCTGATGATTGCCGCCGAAGCCGAAATTCCGGTACACTTTACCTTTGCTACCCAAGTCGAAAACCTTGCCGACATCACGCATATCTACTCCAAAGACATTGCGTTCCGGCAGTGCAGCAAGTTTCTGAACAGTTCGTTCGATGGTCTCAAAGCCGAATTCGTGCCAGTCGAATCAACCTCCAAAGCGGCCAAACTAGCGGCTCAACAACCCAACACGGCGGCTATTTGCTCGCACATTGCCGCTAAATTATTTGGGGTGCCAGTGCTGTTCGACAATATCGAAGACTCTGACCTGAACCGGACGCGGTTTTTGCTTTTAGCTAAAGATTTTCGGAATCAACCCAGCGGGAAAGACAAAACCACGCTCATTGCCCGGCTCTCCAACTCGACTTCGCCGGGTGTTTTGGCTGAGTTCCTCCAGGAATTCAATGCTAAAGGTATCAACCTGACCAAAATAGAAAGTCGCCCCCTGCGCGAAGGAGCGACGTTCCGGTATTGGTTTCTACTTGAGTGCGAAGGCCACGCCGACGATGGCGACCTTCACGAAATCCTGAACCATCACACGGCAGACGTGAAATGGTTGGGGAGTTATGTGAGGATGTCTTAATCCTTCTTCTCTTCGTTCGACTGACTGCCCGAATGTTCGCTGTTGTGGCCGGAATGACCGTGACCACCTTTGTTTTCCACCTCCACAGAACCCGTTGCATCGTGTACGTCTTCCGTACTTTGCTTGGTTTTGTGAACACCCCGTGCAGTTTTGCCCTGGGCTTCGTCGGGTAGGTTGGTGTTCAGTTCGTATTTTTTGGTGTCGTCTGCCGTCTCGCGGACGGTTGGTTGGGTTGCTCCTTTGCTCATGGTTTCTGATAACGTTGTGTTATCTCTACAACCATTGATCGCAAGGTTTGTTAGACGGCTACTACCGGTGCATGTTTCATTGTCACCATCGCCCGGCGATACGGAGCCAAACCGAGGCTATAACAGCCGAGTGAAATCATGGCCGAAATCAACACGACGAGGGCCAGTGAATAGCGAATCGCTCCTTCATCCTGAAACACATAGTCGGTTAGCAAGGCCACCGCCGTCGGGCCAAATCCCAAGCCAATCATGTTGATAAAGAACAGATAAACGGCTGAGGCCAACGCCCGCGCCTGATTGGGCATGATGTCCTGAATAGCCGCCGTGGACGCGCCGAACGGGAAGGCCACGAAAAAACAGGGAATAGGCATCATGGCTATAACAATGGTTGGATTGTCGATCAGCGGAAAAAAGGCCGTCAGGGCAATGGCTATTGCCGAGTAAATGCCGATGCGCAACCGCCCGTCGGCAACACCCCGCCGGGTAAGCAAATCGGCATACCGACCACCCAGAATAATACCCGACGTGGAGAAAACCGTCACGATGAGGCCGTAAATGGCACCAGCCGAACTAATTTTCCAGCCAAATGTGCGGACTAAAAACGTAGGTGTCCAGGCCGAGTAGGCATACGAAACGAGGGCAATAAACGTGAACCCGATGGTCACGCTGAAAAAAGCCGCCTTTTTCTGGCGAATAAGTCCGAATGCTTCCGTCAGTGAAAGTTGCTGAACCTGCCCGTCGGCGGCTTTCAGCAATCCTTTGCGTGCCGGTTCGCGAACGGTCAATACCAGTAGGGCAATGGCCAAACCGGGTAAACCAATGTAGAAAAACAGGAGTTGCCACGTAAAAATCTCGCCTATCAATGGCAACGTCACCGTTCGGGCATCGCCCCCCATGCTTACTAACCAGGCTCCAATCAGCACGGCAATACCTGAGCCAATGTAAATCCCCGCCGAATACACGCTGATGGCCGTAGCTAATTTCTCGCGGGGGAAATAATCAGCCAGCATCGAATAGGCGGCTGGCGACAGGGTAGCCTCGCCCACACCAACGCCAATGCGGGCCAGAAAAAACTGCCCGTAGTTCTTCACCAGCCCGCACAGGGCTGTCATCAGGCTCCAGATGGCAATACCCCCGATAATGATGTTTCGGCGGTTGGCGCGGTCGGCAAGGCGGCCAATGGGGATTCCCAAAAACGTGTAGAACAGGGCAAAACTCAGGCCCATGAGCAAACTGACTTCAGTGTCGGAAAGCAGCAGGTCGCGTTTGATGGGGCCAACGAGCAGGCTCAGAATTTGCCGGTCAATGAACGACGAAACATAGGCCAGCATCAATACGATAACGGCGTACCAGCCGGGCCGGAGGGAGGAATTAGGAGACATTGATTTGAGGGGTTTAGGAAAAAAACTGCGGACTGAAATTCATCAAATATACTTCGTCGGTGGCACGGGTCATAGCGGTATAAAGCCAGCGCACAAATTCGTGGGTCACGGTAGCGTCGGGCATGTAGCCCTGATCCACAAAAACCGCGCTCCATTGCCCCCCCTGCGACTTGTGGGCAGTGAGTGCGTAGGCAAATTTTACTTGCAGGGCGTTTAAATATCCGTCGCGCCGGACAGCTTCGGCCCGTTCTTTTTTGGTTTTTATGTACAGATAATCCTGCTGCACACTCTCGTACAAAGCCCGGCTTTCGGGCTGACCAAGCGCGGGCGTGGCCGAATGGAGCGTGTCTAAAATGATTTTGGCTTCAAACTCCGGCTGATCTTCATAATCGACCAATCGCAGCGTGACCGTGGCAAACCGAAGCCCATGCATCTCCTCTTTTTTACGAATTTTGAGCACCTCCGCAAACTCGCCGTTGGCCAGAAAACCAGCGGGTGAATCCTCCTCTAAGGTCGTGTAATTGTTGCGGGCAATCATCAGCATGTCGCCCGCGTCGAGTTCGTCTTCGCACTGATTGATCATCCGCCGGACAAACTGATTATACTGCACCGCCGATTTGTTCGACCGGCACAGGATCACCGTGTTCTCCCGCCCGAATTTGTTGTAGGCATACTGAATACCGTCTTCCAGCCGGGTTTGGGGCATGTTGAAAATATCCCGATAAGGCTTGGTAGTCAGCCGGATAGTGGGGTCGGGATAGGCCAACTCGTTGCGAAGTTCGGTGGCATTGGCCAAAATTCCCGATGATTCTTCCTGTCGCATCACCTCCGTTAACTCCTGCTCAAAAACGCTCATGTGGAACGAACGCGCCACGAAATCAGCGTCTAAAGCCGGGCTGATGTCGCGGCCAACGGGCGGCAACTGCGCCGTGTCGCCCACCAGCATGAGTTTGTTTCCCTTGTTCTCAAAAACAAACTCAATCAGATCAGTAAGCAGACCCTTTCCCCCAAAATCGGCTTCGTCGGCAATCATCGACGCTTCATCGACAATGAACAGGGTGTCTTCGTGGTAATTTTTCTGCCGTTGAAAACTTAGCGAACCCGAACCGGGGTCGGCCACCTGACGGTATATTTTTTTGTGAATCGTCTGCGCCGATTTCTTGGCATAGTTCGACATCACTTTGGCCGCCCGACCTGTGGGAGCCAACAGTACCGATTTATACCCAAACCGGGGCAAAACGCCAATAAGCGAACTAATAAGGGTTGTTTTGCCGGTTCCAGCGTATCCCCGGAGTAAAAAGCAGTCTCGGTTGTCTTCCGATTGTTCACCAACGATAAAAGCACCTATTTTTTCAAAGAATTCATACTGTCCCGGAGTGGGTTTATAAGGAAACCGTTTCGCCAATAACTGGGCGGCAGTCTGAGTATCATTCATAGCTTAAAGATACGAAATATAATTTTTTTCACTACCTTCATCCCCCTATCAATTCCCTCTACAGATCATGAAAATCAAGCAAATTCTCTCCGGCAAGTCAATTAACACGATTTACAAGACTAAATCGACGGATACAGTATTCGATGCGCTTCAGCTTATGGCTGAAAAAAACATTGGAGCCGTACTGGTGATCGATGAAGGGCAACTTTCGGGTATATTTTCGGAGCGCGATTATGCCCGTAAAGTGATCCTACAGGGGCGGGCTTCCAAAGACACGCTCGTGGCCGACGTAATGACCAGCAAACTCATTACCATTGCTCCCGACGACAAAATTGAAGCGGCCATGCTCATCATGTCCGACAAGCACATTCGTCACCTTCCGGTTGTCGATAAAGAAGAATTAATTGGGATTATTTCTATTAACGACGTTGTTTCGGCGATCATCCATGATCAGAAAAACCGCATCAGCTCGCTGGAAAGCTATATTTCGGGAAGCCCGTATTGAGAACAGGTAATTGGGGAAAATTAGTGATTCCCCGCATCCAAAAAAAACGGTCTGTGTCCTCACAGACCGTTTTTTTTGGATATGACTCTTGATCGGGTCACCCATCAAAAGGGGGGTCTCACCTTCACAACTCGGCCAGCAGCAAATCGGCGATGAGAAAATAGACCCCGATGCCAATCAGGTCGTTGGCGGTGGTGATGAACGGCCCCGATGCTACGGCCGGGTTGATGCCTATTCGGTTGAGCAACAGGGGGGTGACGGTACCCATAAACGAAGCCAGCAAAACCACTGCCAGCAAGGACGTGGCCACCACCGGAAACAAACGGGGTTGCCCAATCAAAAAGGTGTAGGTGCCCGCAATCAGCCCTACTACCATGCCATTGATAACTGCCACTAAAAGCGTCCGGAATAACCGTTGACCGAGCGATGTACTCAGGCCGGACGTGTCGGCGAGACTTTGCAGAATGAGCGAAGATGTTTGAATACCCACGTTGCCCCCCGTGGAGCCAATAATGGGAATGAAAGCCGCCAAGGCCGCAATTTTGCCCAATTCGCTTTGGAAACCGTTTATGACGGTGGCCGCCAGCAAACTCCCCACCGCCCCGGCAACCAGCCAGGGCAACTGCACTTTCGACCGTGCCCAAACGGTGTCGTCTTCCTCCACCTCGCCCGATAAACCCGAAATTACTTGAATGTCTTCTTCGGCCTGTTCAGTAATCACGTCTACCACATCGTCGATGGTGATGCGGCCCAGCAGGCGGCCCTGCACGTTCACCACCGGGATGGCATCCAAATCGTAACGTTGCATCACCTCGGCCACCTCATCGACGGGCCGGTAGGTTTCCACAAAAATGATGTCCTTATCGTAAATATCAGCGATTTTGGCCGTTCGGCGGGCCAGCACAATCTTTTTCAGGGAAACCAGCCCCAGCAGTTTCCCAATATCATCGACCACATAAACCGAATAGACTTTCTCCACGTTTTCGGCCTGATCGCGAATCTCTTCAATGCAGCCGTTCACTGTCAGGTTCACGTTTATTTTGATTAACTCCTTCTGCATCAGGCCCCCGGCCACGTCTTCGTCGTAGTGGAGCAGATCAAGAATGAAGCGTGCCTGTTCGCGGTCTTCGAGCAGGGCAATAATCTCCTCCCGAATGCGAATGGGTTGCTCGTTTAGTAAGTCCACCGCATCGTCGGAATCCATCACGTTCACGAGGGGGGCGAGTTCTTCAGAGTTAAAGGTGGCCAGCACATCGAGCCGAACAGCGGGGTCGAGGTTAGCCAGAATTTCGGCCCCGATCTCATTGTCGAGCAGGGTCAGCAGATAGTGCGCATGGTCGGTGTCTAACTCATAAAGAATACCCGAAATATCAGCCGGATACAGGTCTTCCATCTCGGTTCGCAAGCGGGTGTCGTCGCGAACATCGATGGCCTCCTGAATCTGGCCGAGGTACTCTTTAGTGAGTTCAAAGGTCATAGGCGAAAGAGCGAAAGAGTGAAAGAGTGAAAGAGTGAAAGAGTGCTGGCAATTCGCTCTTTCACTCTTTCACTCTTTCACTCATTAAATTTGTCAGTTCCACAAAATCGGCGACGCTGAGTTGTTCGGCACGGAGATCCATGAAGCGGCTGCTGGCGGCTGCGTCGGTAATGCCGAGGGATTTCAGGGCGTTGCGGAGCGTTTTCCGGCGTTGATTAAACCCATGCTTCACCACCTGGATAAACCGGCGTTCGTTGCAACCGAGTTCCGTGACAGTATTGCGCCGAACGCTGATCACGCCCGAGTGTACTTTTGGGGGCGGATCGAATACCTCTGGCGGCACCGTAAACTCATATTTAACGTCATACCAGGCTTGTAGGAACACACTCAGAATACCATACTGTTTTTTGCCGGGCGGGGAGGCCAACCGCTGTGCCACCTCACGCTGCAACATACAAATCACTTCGGTGATGCGGTCGCGGTAGTCCAGCACGTTAAAGAAAATCTGCGATGAGATGTTATACGGAAAGTTACCGATGATGGCAAACGGCTCCGATTCGGGAAGATCAGGCAGGTAATCAGCGGGTTTCATTTCCAGAAAATCGCCTTCGATCAAGCGGGGTGTCAATGCGGGATAAACCTTTTTCAAGTAGGCTACCGACTCCCGGTCGAGTTCCACGGCATGGGTTTCAAAGTTGGGATTGGGCAGCAGGAATCGGGTCAGAACGCCCGTTCCGGGGCCAATTTCCAGTACGTGTTTATACGGTTCGGCATTTCGGGGGCTGTGGCCACTGAGTAACTCAGCAATATTCTGAGCAATGGAGTCGTCGGTGAGGAAGTGCTGACCGAGGCTTTTTTTTGGTTTTACGTGCAAGAGAGTGTAAAGAGCGAAAGAGTGAAAGAGCGAAAGAGCGAAAGAGTGACTCCCGGAGGAACCGTCGCTCTTTCACTCTTTCGCTCATTGAAACAGCCCCCAATCGTCGGGAATGTCGTTGGTTTTATCGAAGCTATTGATCCAGGCTACAAAAAGCACCCGAAAGTTTTCGATTTCATCGCGCAAGAGTTTGATATAAGCCGGGTCGGAGAGTTTTTCGGCGCGGAGATAATTGGTTTGGGTCAGCAGTTCACGGGCATGGGTTTTAATGATCACGGCATTTTCCATGCGAAGTGTATAGAGATCGGCTCCTTCGGCACCCACAATTTTAGACGGCAGCATCATGGCATTGGCCAGCATTTGCTCGCTCATCATCAGCACATCGTCTTCTTCGTTGATGGTGCTGGTGATGGCCTCGGTGATCTCCAGGATTTCATTGGCTTTCTTCAAAACCGGAAGTTGCTCGATTCGGCGGTTTTCGGCCTCCATCTCGCGTTGCGCTTCAATGGGATCGTAGTTCCGTTCAAACTCCTCCCAATCGAATCCGTCGTCGTCCTCGTCGTCAAATTGCATGTGGTTCAGGTCTTTCTGGTGTTCCTTACTACAAAGCAACGCAAATCATAGCCATAAGGCAAGCGATTTAGGATTTCAATATGTAGTAAATTTTAACCTCGACAATGACAAAATCGCCTTAAATTGCCAACTGGTTGCATGGAAAGTTGTTACAGGGCTAATCGCGGATATACATTGTGGTGATAAACGATGTCTTATGTAACGGATTTTAATGAGGTGTTTTGGCATGTGGGGAGACAACCTTGATTGACGGAAACTTGTCAATCAATCAGCAACGAATGAATTATGCGCATTGATTTTACAAATCGTATCGTAGCGGTACTATCAGTTTGGCTGTTTCTGCTGTCTTCTATGCAGTCTGTCTTTGCTCAACTCGATGCTACTTATCCGCTCAACCGAATGGTTTTCCAGCGGAGCAACTCCAATCAGGCCACGTTTCAGGTAGCTGGAAGCTTCACAACGGCTTTAGACCGGGTTGAAGTACAGGTAATAAATAGGGTAAATTCGGCGACTACTGTGGCCTGGACAACCGCTCAGACAAACCCCGCCAACGGGCAATTTTCGGGCAATTTGACGCTGTCGGGTGGTTGGTATCAACTCAATTTTCGGGGAATCCGCAACAATGCAGTTGTTGCCACCGATGTGATCGACCGCGTTGGGGTGGGGGAGGTGTATGCCATTTTGGGACACTCCAACGCGCAGGGAAGTAGTTGTACTGCCGAGAACAATGGATGCTATTACCCTACTTGTAATGCCTGCCCAACACTTGATGGGGCAACTGATGACCGGGTGAGTTGTGTGCGGCTTAATGAGAATAACTCTGCAAATTTTGTAAGCCCATCGTTTTCTCAATATGAAAATACTGCAGACAACCGCTATTTACCCGGTGTTGCATCCTTTGAAAAATTAGATACATGGGTTGGGGAATCTCCATTTGCTCGATTTACCTGGTACTGGGGTAAATTGGGAGATCAATTGGTTCAGCAATTAGGCGTACCCGTGCTTTTTTACAATGCAGGTTTTGGGGGTTCTAATATGGAACATGTTTATAAATCGGCGTATGATATTCCATTCGAACATGGTTGGATCCGTTATGATCTCAGAATGCCCTATGCCAATGTCCGTAACATAATGAATCTGTATGTGCCATCAACAGGGCTTCGAGCTATTCTATTACAACATGGTATTAATGATCGGGGGAATGAAAGTTCTGAATCCATTAAAAATTACAACTTGGGAGTCATTGACAAGGTGAGAACTGAGTTCAATTTGCCCTCTTTGGCTTGGATTGTTTGCAAAGATTCATACAATGATGGTCCCTTAGCGACGGTTCGTGATGCTCAGGATGCCGTTATACATAGAGGAGAACGAGCATCCCCGAAATTTGTAGACAATATTTTTAAAGGGCCTGATCTTGACGAAGTTACACGGAACAACCCCGCTTACAGTGCTGAAGATAACTGGAACAACTATACGCTTCGCTGGCGGCCTGACGGCATCCACTACTCGCCTTCAGGACAACAGGCTGTGGCCAATCGCTGGACAACGGTTCTGACTCAACAATCATTGTTAGACAGCATTTCGCCGGTTTTGCCCCAGCAACAACCCCTGGCCAGCATTGCCTGCCCCACCAGTAACAGCGGCCTGACAGTGGGCTTTGCCAATGGCTATGCCGAATACAACTGGGGCGACGGAACCAGCAACCAAAGTCGTACTGTAACGGCGGGAACCTACGGCGTTCGGCTTCGGGCTACCAACGGACGGATTCTGTTTCCACCTGCCGTAACGGTGCCAACCTACACCGCTCCGGCCCAGCCAACGGTGAGTGCGGTGGGTGGTACCCCCGATTTTTGCACCGTCAATAGCGTAACCCTGTCGGCGAATGCCAGTCCCGTGCGCTGGAATACCAACCAGACCACCCAGACGATTTCTGTTACGACAACCGGAACCTATTCGGCTCAGGCAACCGATGCGGTATATGGCTGTATTTCTGCGCCCGGATCGTTGTCGGTGGGTGTGGGGCAGGCCGATTTAGCCCTGAGTTTAGCCGTCGATAAACGGGTATTGCGGGTGGGCGAGGATGTGCAATACGCGCTGACCATCACCAACAAAGGCCCTTGCGACCCTGGTAGTCTGAGTTGGCAAAACCGCCTGCCGGCCAATGTCCAGTTTATTTCTACCACCGATAATGTATCGGTTTCTAATAGTATTCTGACGAGTACACTGCCCAACGGATTGGCTCCGAATACCTCGATCACGCAGCGTTTCAAGGTGCGGGTGCAACAGCCGGGCTATTACCAGAATGCCGCCCAGATTGTGTCGGCGGGCAAAACCGATCCCAACAGCATTCCCGGCTCCGGTACGGGCGATGGTCAGGACGATGCCTCGGCCACCGATCTTCGCACCATCGAGAGTAGTGGTAATACCTATGCTTCGCCCAACCCCAACCAGACTGCCCTGCCCGGTGTACAGTCCAACCAGCCCACTCCTGATCCGCAAACGGCTGACTTGAGTCTTCAATTACTTGTTAGTCAGCGCGTTGTTCGGGTAGGTCAAACAGTTACTTTTTCCCTTGTCGTTACTAATCGGGGCGGGAGCACGGCAAGCAGCGTGGTTGTCATACAGCCCTTACCAGCGGGTTTACAGTTCACATCGTCGGCCAGTGGCATGGATTTGAACAATGGCAGTGCGCGGGGGATCATCAACACCATTCCGGCTGGAGGGTCGGCTACGCTCACGTTTTTGGCCACAGCAACAGCGGCAGGAGTTCAGTCGACAGCGGCCCAAATTACCTATGCCACCCCCACCGATTCGGACTCTGTAATGGCCAACGGCTACGTTAATGGCGAAGACGACACGGCTCAGGTTGACGTGCGGGTAGAGAATTAAAGTTTGAGTTCTGGCCATTGTTATCGACTTTTGGTCTTCGCAATTCGATTAATCCCTATGACCTATTGTCTGGGCATCAAAGTTCGTTCGGGCCTTGTTGCTATTGCTGATACCCGCCTGACCTCCGGCACCGAAGTGTCGAGCAACCGTAAAATTACCGTTCACGAGGTCGAAAATCACTCGCTGTTTGTGATGACATCGGGCCTTCGATCCGTTCGCGACAAGGCCATTACCTATTTTCGGGAAGTTCTTTCAGAACAGGATGGGTCGTTCAATAAGCTTTATAAAGCCGTGAATGCCTTTGGGGAACAGGTGAAGCGCGTGGCCAAAGAAGACAAAGAGTCGATTTTGGCCAGCGGCCTCTCGTTCAACCTCAACGCCATTGTGGGCGGGCAACTGGAAGACGACGACGAACACAAACTCTACCAGCTTTATCCCGAAGGCAACTGGGTGGAAGTCGATAGTGGCTCGTTGTTCAAAGTAATTGGTAATTCGGGCTATGGGAAGCCGCTGCTCTTCCGAAATCTCACCTACGATACCAGTCTGGCCGAAGCCCTCAAAATAGGTTTTCTGGCTTTCGATGCCACTCGTGTCAGTGCTAATGATGTGGACTATCCGCTCGATGTGATCATTTACCCGAACAGCAGCTTCCACATGACCGAACACCGGCTCGAAAAAGACGATATGGACGAGATTTCGCATCAATGGAGCGCGTTGCTCAACAACTCCGTCCGCAAGTTGCCTACCTATTGGATGGACCCTATTTTTGAAAAAATTAAAGCCGGGAAACACTAATGCAACTCCACGTTCGCCATACCTCCACCTACACCTACGACGGTCCGGTGGCCCTGAATCCACATACGCTGTATCTGTATCCCCGCACGTATCCGTATCAGCGGCTGATCGCCTACGAACTAACCATTGACCCGGAACCCTCCAAAACTGTGCGGAATGTGGATGCCGAGGGCAATGTGCAACAGGTTGTATTTTTTAACAGCCCCACCCGCCACCTCAGCGTGGTGGCCGATATGACCCTGCAATCGGACGATTTCAACTCATTCGACTTTGTTATTTTTCCGTTCGAGAGTAAAAAACTCCCCGGTTTCCGCTACGAACCGGGTGTGGAAGCCCTGTTGCACCCACATTTAGACAGGGCTACAGTTACGGCGGAGATTGAGTTATGGGCGCGTCGGATGGCGGCCGGTGCCAACTGGGAAACCATTGAGTTTTTGTCGGTGTTGAACCGCACCATTCGGGGATTTACCTACGAAACCCGCGAACAGGGGGCACCCCACCCCCCTGAACAAACCTTATTAAACCGTCATGGCTCCTGCCGCGATTACACCGTGCTGTTTATGGCCGCTTGCCGGAGTTTGGGCCTTGCTGCCCGGTTTGTGAGCGGGTATTTATTTGGTAATCCCCAACAGGAACACGAGCTACACGCCTGGGCCGAGGTCTATTTGCCCGGTGCAGGTTGGCGTGGCTATGATCCCACTGAAGGCTCGGTGGTAAACAACCGGCACATTTTCCTGACCAGCACCGCCCGCCCCGAATTGGCGGCACCCATCACGGGCAGCTACGGTGGCTCGGCCTCAGCTACGTTCAAGAACGAACTGGAAATCGAGAGCGATACAGCAGTGGATATTTGAAAAGCATAAACAACCCCAAAGCGGCCTCGTCGATCATCAGAAACCCCGGCAAGTGGACCTCACACCGGGTCGAAACGACAAAGTACCGGTGAAATATACCAACGGCACCCTGTTGCGCGACGTCAAATTCAAGAAAGTAGAAGCCGATGTGAAGGCCGGGAAATGTGTGTTA
This sequence comes from Cytophagales bacterium, assembly GCA_031411995.1. Classification (GTDB taxonomy): domain Bacteria; phylum Bacteroidota; class Bacteroidia; order Cytophagales; family Spirosomataceae; genus Rudanella. The sequence continues at coordinate 6,120 of JANOCD010000144.1, read as the reverse complement.
GTGTGAGAGAGAGGTGGAAGATAATTTGTCTCCTTCGTGAATTTTCTGCAAAAGGCGGCCAAAATAGGAAGGGCTTTTGCAGAAAAGGCAACGTTTTAAAGTGAGTCATATGGGATAATAGCCGGAAAGCGTCCCCAATCATACGGAATCCCGTTTTAACCCGCGATCTGTTCTCCACCAACCCCCGTTTTTTCTCCACCAACTCCCCGTTTTGTTGTATGGGTGCCGATGAATGAGTAGGTTTATAAACCGTTACATTCCCCACGCGCCATGAAATCACTTTCCCTACTGCTCTTGTTGTTGTTGTCGGTTGTCGTGCTGGCACAACAACAACCGAAAGCCCCTACCGTTGCTCAGGCCAAAGCCCAATACGATCTGGCTCTGGCTAAACACGATATCCTCGCTATGGCCGATGCCGCTTACCTGCTGGGCAAACGTTGCCGGGCCGAGGGTGATTATGTAGCCGGTAGACGGTGGTTGCTCTACGCCCTGCGAATCTGGGAACCCCGTGGGCCATCGGTCGAACTCAACCGGGTCTATATACAGTTGGTGGGCGACGTTTCGGGCGTGTCTAACTTCCCGCAGGCTTTCAGCTATGCCTACCGGGCATTGGCCAACAGCCGGAAACTAGACCACCCTCACAGCCGGATGAGTGCCTTCAATTGCCTGGGTGGTTTGCATTGTGGCGTGGCTGCGGGACAAGCGGCTACGTATAGTCAGTGGGCGGGAGAGAAAGCCAGAAAGGTTGCTGCTGACAGCGCGGTCTGGTATTATCAGCAGGCCGAACGCATTGCCGTTACGCAGGATAACCCCAAAGAACTGGCCATTATCCGAACCGTAAAAGGAGGGATGTTGCTGGATAGCGACCCGCAAAAAGCGATCGCCCTGCTCACCTACGCCCTGCATATTTATGAACAACAGGGAGCCTACCAAAGCCAGGTGAACACCAATCTGGCTCTGGTAACGGCTCATATCAACCTCAACCATCTGTCGAAAGCCCACAAACACCTCCTGGCTATTGGGGGTGTTTTTAGAAAATCGAACCAGATTGACGCGCACATCCCCGCCGATGTGAACTATGCCTGGGCCGACTGGCATCGCGCTTCCGGCCATTGGCAAGAGGCCTTTATGCACCTGAAAATGGCTGATTCGTCGCGCAAGGCCGGGCTGACAGCCGAACAACGGGCCGTGATTTCCCGGCTTAATGTAGCCTATGAAACCGAACGGCGGGAGACTATGCTGAAAACAAAACAGGCTGAACTGGCACTCCAACAAAACAGGTTTCAGGAGCAACAACGCTATACGGTTGCGGCATTGGGCCTGTTGCTGGTGGCCGTGCTGGTTGGGGGGTTATTCTACCGGCTCAACCGGGAAAATAAACGCATCAGCCTTCAGAATGCTCACTTGCTGGCCGAACAAAGCCACCGGATGAAAAATAATTTCCAGGCCATTTCGGGCTTACTCAGTCTGCAATCGAACCGGCTGCACGACGAGGATGCCCGACAGGCCATTCAGGAAAGTGGCTTACGGGTGCAAACAATGGCCCTGCTCAACCGTAAACTGTACGACACTAACCGGCTCGTATCGCTCGGCTTGCCAACCGTGATTCCCGATCTGGTTCAGGCCATTCTGAAAAGCTATGGATACGAGTACATCGAACCAGCCTACGATCTGCAACCCGTGCCGCTCCATCCCGATCAGGCTATTCCGATAGCCTTGATTGTGAATGAATTAGTAACGAATGCCTGCAAGTATGCGTTTCCCAATAACCCCGCCCCGGCACTGAGTATCCGGTGCTGGCAGGAGCGGGGCCGGTTGCACATACAGGTTCAGGATAATGGACCTGGTATGCCCACGAATGCCGACGCAAGAGGCTTTGGTATGTATTTGATTGCGCTACAAGTCCGGCAAATTGGGGGCGATTTCACCATTAGCGGTCCGTCCGGTGTTACGTTTGAGGTGTCAGCCGACATTAAGCAGTCAGTGATTGCTAATTGGGTGAAGGTATGAAACAGGTTATCCATGTGTTGATTGTTGAAGATGAGTCGCTTGTGGCAGTGGATATTGAAGAAGCACTCATTCGGGCTGGTTTCAGTATTAGCGGTATTGCCCGGAACTATGACGAAGCCGTTCGGTTGATCGGGCAGAAACCGGTGGATATTGCCGTGGTGGATGTGGGTCTGGGCGACGATATTCGCGATGGCGTGGCAACGGCCCGCGAACTGCTTCGGCAACACTGGATGCCCCTCATTTACCTGACCGGCACCACCGACGAGGCCACCTTTGAGCGGGCCAAAGCCACCAATCCTTATGCGTTTCTGAACAAACCGTTGCGCACTCAGGAACTGGTTCAGCAGGTTCAGTTGGCGCTGCATAATTTCAGGCAGGAAACCCCCATCAACAGCCCCAGCCCCGACAAGCCCGTTTATTGGCCCACCGAACTGGGCTATACCCGCATCGATCAGTCAGAAATTTGTTACCTCAAAGCGGCTGGCAATTTCACCGATGCCTATTTGACCGCCGAAGCGGCTAAACGAATCATGCCCGGCACCAAACCACATCAGCCACTGATGCTGACGGGAAATTTAAAACACTGGGGCCTCCATTTATCCACCCGGGTTTTCTACCGGCTGTCCAAATCGTTACTGGTGAACTTAACTCACATCGAACGAGTCGATTCGCAGCAGGCGATGATCGGAATTCATCCCCTTTCACTAACTGCTACAACACGCCGTAACCTGATGGAGCAATTAAACATCGTCCGTACCCGTTGAAAAAGAACAAACCGTGCATACCCTACCATGTTGTATGGTTATCTTTGCGGGATTACTAAACAAGTTCTTTACCCGATTCACGTGGCATTAATTAAATCTATCTCCGGTATTCGTGGGACGATTGGGGGGCGCAGCGGAGAAGGTCTGACACCGTTGGACGTTGTAAAATTTTCAGCAGCATTCGGGCAATGGCTCCGGCAACGGGCAACCGCACAGGGCGTAACAAACACACCTACCGTGGTGATTGGGCGCGATGCCCGGTTGTCGGGCGATATGGTGTCGCGGCTGGTGTCGGCTACGTTGCAGGGGCTGGGCATTAACGTTGTTGATCTGGGTCTTTCAACCACACCAACCGTCGAATTAGCCGTTCCGGCAGAAGGAGCCATTGGTGGTATCATCCTGACTGCCAGCCACAACCCCATTCAGTGGAATGCCCTCAAACTCCTCAACGAGAAAGGCGAATTTATTTCCGGCGACGACGGGGCCGAAGTCCTCGCCATTGCCGAAGCCGAAGCTATTGACTTTGCCGAAGTACGCAAACTGGGTACCTACCGCACCGACGACACCTATCTGCAAAAACACATCGACCTGATTCTGGCCCTGCCTTTGGTGGATCGTGCTGCCATTGCGGCCCGTAATTTCCGAATTGTGGTCGATGCGGTGAACTCCACGGGGGGCATCGTGGTGCCCATGCTCCTGGAAGCTCTCGGCGTGGAGCAGATATCCAAACTGCACTGCGAGCCGACCGGCCACTTTGCTCACAACCCCGAACCGCTGCCCGAAAACCTGACCGATATTATCAACGCAGCCAAGAAAGATAATATTGACCTCGGCATCGTCGTCGACCCCGATGTGGATCGGCTGGCCCTGATTTGTGAAGATGGGTCGCCGTTTGGTGAAGAGTATACGCTGGTGGCCGTGGCCGATTATGTACTTAAAAACCAGCCCGCCGGTTCGGCACCGGGCAACACCGTCTCGAACCTGTCGAGCACGGTAGCTCTCCGCGATGTGACCCGCAAAGCGGGTGGCGAACACTTTGCCTCGGCTGTTGGCGAGGTGAATGTGGTGGATATGATGAAAGCCAAAAACGCCGTTATTGGTGGAGAAGGCAACGGGGGAATCATTGTTCCTGAACTGCACTATGGTCGCGATGCACTGGTTGGTATTGCCTTGTTCCTGACCCATTTAGCCAAATTCGGGAAGTCGGCTTCGATGCTGCGCCGGACGTATCCGAACTATTACATCTCGAAAAACAAGATCGAGTTAACACCCAACATTAATGTGGATGCGGTGCTTGAACGCATCAAAACCAAGTATGCCCGCAACCCGATTAACACCATTGACGGAGTGAAAATCGAGTTTGACCGGGAGTGGGTACACCTGAGAAAGTCAAATACGGAACCGATTATCCGCATTTATTCGGAATCGGATACCCTTTCGACAGCCGAACATTTGGCCAGCAAAATCATCCAGGATATCAGGGAGGTACTGAACGAGACCCGATAATACATTCAGTTACAAAATAAGCAAGCTCCCTGCCAAACGGTTGGGAGCTTGCTTATTTTATAGGCTCTAAAAGCTCACTGTCGTTGCCAGTACATATACACGACCATGGCCACTTGCGCGCCAACTACGAACAAAATCATCACCATAATTTGCCCATTTGCGGTGGTCGTCTGTTGCGCAAAATAGCCGCATAAAACCGCATATAGTCCTAAACCAATGAGTAGTAAACCGGCATTGCGGGCCACCCGATCAGCTTCACTTTCAGCGAGTTGATCATTTTTAGTGAATCGGTCTGTTAGGGTAAATCGCCAGACAGCGGCACCCAACAAGGCCAAAATAGCCCCAATTATGGAATAGGCGATAAGAAGCATTATGCAAACTGTCCGTTGAATAGTTTTATAAAGTTGAATGCTACAAATGCTTGTTCCTTTGTGTGAAGTATGAAACAGTATTCACGCACACAAACTCAACACAACGTCATGAATGTCAAGCGAATTTTCGGAGTTATCCTGACTTTACTTGGATTGGTAGGCCTGATCATGGGCGGAAAAGATATGATGGCGGGCGGGGTTGCCCAGTCATCATGGGTTTATCTTGGCCTCGGAGCCATCTTCTTCTTCACCGGCATCAGCCTGATCCGTACCACGGGAGATACCGCGAAGTAAAGGTGAAAGAGCGAAAGAGTGAAAGAGTGAAAGAGTGGCTGCCGCAGGTGTTTGGCTCTCGCGTCAGCCACTCTTTCACTCTTTCACTCTTTCACTCTTCCAAAGCCCCGCCGGATACGTTCCTTCGTCGTGTAACTTGGCTAGGGCGGCCTGCACGGTGGGCTTATCTTCGGGGTAGGTCACGCCGAACCAGGTTGAGTGGCTGCGGAACACTTTGCAGTGGCCCGTATCGGTTTGGATGAGGGTACTCATCACCGTTGGAATGTAAAACTCGGCTTTGGGCGAGTCGATGTTGGCGATGGCGTAGCTTTCGAACTGCTTCTGTACCAGCGGGAAAACCGAGGGTTTGAATCCCCAGAAATTCATGGAGACGGGTGTGTCGGGGGCCAGTTCATTGAGATTATCCGCTTCTTCAAATACAATACGGGGATCAGTTGCACCCGTTTCCTGTTCATAGATTTTGGTGCGCTCGATCACCGAGAGCAGGTTGCCATTGGCCCCTACCGAACACACGCCCCGCGATACCGAACCATTCTCTGAGAGCGTGTTTTTGACTTCGTAACCCACCATCGCGTGGAGTTGGTCGTTGGTATCAGTGCGCAGAAAATCGCCCAGCACCTGGAATGCCTCCTGACCATAAAAATCGTCGGCGTTGATCACCGCAAAAGGTGTGGTCGTGTGGTGATAAGCACAAAGCATGGCATGGCCCGTCCCCCAGGGTTTCGTGCGTTTCACTTCGCCAGCCTCTTCCGGCACGTAGGCATCCAAGGCCTGAATCGCGAAATCGACCTCGATTTTTCCGGCGAGTTTGGGTAGGAAAATCTCCTCAAAATCCGCCCGGAGTTCTTCCCGGATAATGAAAACGACTTTACCAAAACCGGCGCGGATTGCGTCGTAGAGGGAATAGTCGATGATGGTTTCGCCGTGGGGACCAAACTGGTCAAGCTGTTTTACGCCCCCATAGCGGCTGCCCATACCGGCTGCCAGAATCAAAAGTGTTGGTTGCATTCGGTTGTTTTATAAGCTCCTTTATGGGGCAAAAGTAGGGAAAATGGACTTGAACAGATGGGTTAATTAGTGGAGACAAATACAAACTCCGGCGAGTCTGCCCCTAAATCCCCTGAGGGGGACTTTGTTCGACATGGGAGGCAAGTCCCCTTCAGGGGATTTAGGGG
>JANOCD010000143.1:0-164566 GCA_031411995.1 Cytophagales bacterium | reverse complement strand
GGAGCCGCTATTGGACTGACAGCTACTTCGCCCCGAACGGCAAAGGCACACCGAATTTCGGCCTGCCCGGTTAGGGCGTTCTGCAACGAGAGCTGATGAACGGCTCCGTTGGTTTGCTGGTTGAGGTGTTCGGGGTTATTGAAAAAGAACCCGTTCGCGAAAACCGGCTGATTGGCACCGCTGACCAAAACCGCCCTGTCGGTAATCCATGCTTTAGCAACGCTTTCCATAGGTTATTACACGTGTCCTAATGGTTTAGTCGGGAAGACAGCGTTTGCGAGAACAGGGTTGCGTGCTTTTGTCCGGTTTATTTTCGCTTCGGGGCAGTCAACTGTTCGTACACCAACTGTAAAATACCATCTTTCAGGCCCAAATCCGGCACCACAATCTCGTTGGCACCGGCCCACTTCATCACCGATATATAAATTTCGGCGGCAGGTACGATCACATCGGCACGGTCGGCGTTCAGGCGAAGTTTATTCAGGCGATCCTCAAAACTGAACCCGGCAATGTAGTTTTTCATCCGCTCGATCTCCGGGAGAGTCGTGATGGTGTCGGATGTTTTGGAAACGAGGTTGAAAATCTTACTGATGTTACCGCCCGTTCCAACGGCAACCACGGGCTTTGTCCGGTCAAGATTCTGATTGATCCATTCCTCCATTTTGCCCCAGGCTCCCTTGGTTTCTTTGCCTTCGAGCAAGCGCACCGACCCAATCTTGAACGAGCGGGAGTTCAGTTTCTGCCGGTTTTCGTAGATGTTCAGCTCAGTGCTGCCCCCGCCCACGTCGATGTGAATGGTTTGTCGATTATCAAGGGCAATAACCACCACATTATTAATAAGTTGGGCTTCTTTCTGTCCGTCGATGATGTGAATATGGATGCCGGTTTCCGCCTGAATCCGGGCCACCACCTCACGCCCGTTGCTCGATTCGCGCATAGCCGAGGTCGCGCAGGCCATGTAATGTTCCACTTCGTGCAACTCCATCAGCAGCCTGTAAACCTGCATCAGTTTGGCGGTGCGTTCTTCACTTTCGGGAGTCAGTTCGCCAAACGTAAACACATCGTGACCCAGCCGAAGCGGAAACCGGACGTATTCAACTTTCTTGAAACTAACGATACCGTCGTTGGTCAGGACGGTTGAAATCTGGAGCCGGGCCGCGTTGGAACCGATGTCGATAGCAGCGATTTTCATGTTGTAAAGAGTGAAAGAGTGAAAGAGTGAAAGAGCGAAAGAGTGCAACCAGCAGGTTATTCGCTCTTTTACTCTTTCACTCTTTCGCTCTTTAATAACGGGCCAAAAGTAAGGCTTTTTTGGTTCTACCAGCCCCGTGAGTATCTTTGTCTTGTGCTTATCGCGAAAGGCGGAGGGACTGGACCCTACGATGCCTTGGCAACCGCTCGACGGTGCCAATTTCCACCCCGCCACCGGCAGGGACAGATAAGTCAGCGCGTTTCTCACCTTCGCTCCGCTGATAAGCCAATTATTCGTATTTTTGCATTATTCCAAGTCAAGCGATCGCTTGAATGGTACTGAGGCTATAAATAATTGTATTGTTTGAAAGCGATTACTGACCTCCTGCACGAACGCATCCTGGTTCTCGACGGTGCTATGGGAACTATGATTCAACGCCATAACCTCACTGAAGCCGACTATCGGGGGGAGCGTTTTGCCAATTTTCCACACGACGTGAAAGGGAACAACGACCTATTGTCGCTGACCCGCCCCGACATTATCAAGGAAATCCACAAACAATACCTCGAAGCCGGTTCGGATATTGTCGAAACCAACACCTTCAGCAGTACGTCCATTGCGATGGCCGACTACCACATGGAGGATCTGGTTTATGAACTAAACTACGAATCGGCCCGGATTGCCCGCGAAGCCGCCGACGAAATAACGGCACAAGACCCCGACAAGCCCCGTTTTGTGGCCGGAGCAATGGGGCCAACCAACCGCACAGCCTCCCTCTCGCCCGATGTGAACAACCCCGGCTATCGGGCTGTCACGTTCGATGATCTGGTCGATGCATATTACGAGCAGGTGCGCGGCCTTGTCGATGGCGGTGCCGACCTCTTGCTGGTCGAAACCATTTTCGACACCCTCAACGCGAAGGCAGCTCTGTTCGCGATTGATAAGTACGGTGCGAACTTACCAATAATGGTCTCCGGCACGATTACCGATGCGTCGGGGAGAACATTGTCGGGGCAGACGACCGAAGCGTTTTTGTATTCGGTGTCGCACCTGCCTTTGTTGAGCGTGGGCCTGAACTGTGCGTTGGGGGCCGATTTGATGCGGCCTTATGTGCGGACACTGGCCAAGGAAGCTCCCTTTTTCGTGTCGGCGTACCCCAATGCGGGCCTGCCCAACGAGTTTGGCGAGTACGACGAAACGCCCGATCAGATGGCGACCACCATCGAGAGTTTTATTAAAGAAGGCTACATTAATATTGTGGGGGGGTGCTGCGGCTCTACGCCCGACCACATTCAGGCCATTGCTAACGTGGCCAGTCGCTACCAACCGAGACAGTTGCCGGATGCCGAACCCTACCAGAAACTGAGCGGTTTAGAGCCTCTGAAAATCACTGAATTGACCAACTTTGTGAACGTTGGTGAACGCACCAACGTAACGGGTTCCAAGGCCTTTGCACGGCTTATTAAGGCAGGAGATTACGAAGCTGCTTTAGCCGTAGCTCGTCAGCAAGTGGAAAATGGGGCGCAGATTGTCGATGTGAACATGGACGAGGGAATGCTGGATTCGGTGGAGGCCATGACCACCTTCGTGAACCTGATTGCCTCCGAACCCGACATTGCCCGCGTGCCGCTCATGATCGACTCCTCCAAGTGGGAAGTGATCGAAGCGGGCCTGAAATGTGTGCAGGGCAAGGCCATTGTGAACTCCATTTCGCTGAAAGAAGGCGAAGAAGCCTTTATCGAGCGGGCGCAATTGGTGCGCCGTTACGGAGCCGCCACGGTTGTGATGGCGTTTGACGAAGACGGACAGGCTGATTCATACCAACGGCGTATCGAAATTTGCGAGCGGGCCTACCGGATTCTGGTGGACAAAGTCGGTTTTGCCCCGCAGGACATCATTTTCGACCCGAATATTCTGACCGTTGCCACTGGCATCGAGGAACACAATAACTACGCAGTTGACTTTATAAACGCCACCCGCTGGATCAAGGCAAACCTGCCACTGGCCAAAGTATCGGGTGGGGTGTCGAACATTTCGTTCTCGTTTCGGGGTAACGAACCCGTGCGCGAGGCCATGCACTCGGCGTTTCTCTACCACGCGATTAAGGCTGGCATGGACATGGGCATTGTGAACGCCGGGCAGTTGGGAATCTACGACGATATTCCGAAAGACCTGCTCGAACACGTTGAGGATGTGCTGCTTAACCGGCGCGATGATGCCACCGAACGCATGGTGACGTTTGCCGAAACGGTGAAATCGAAGGGCAAAGAAATTGTTCAGGACGATGCCTGGCGGAATCAATCCGTGGGCGAACGCCTGAAACACGCCCTCATCAAAGGCATTACGGAGTTCATTGATGTAGACACCGAAGAAGCCCGGCAAGGCGTTGAGCGACCGCTTCACGTGATCGAGGGGCCGCTGATGGACGGCATGAACGTGGTCGGTGATTTGTTCGGAGAGGGTAAAATGTTCCTACCGCAAGTGGTGAAATCGGCGCGGGTCATGAAAAAAGCTGTGGCCTACCTGACTCCGTTTATCGAAGCCGAAAAACTCATCGGGGGTGATGTCTCCACGAATGCCGGGAAAATCTTGCTGGCCACCGTGAAAGGCGACGTTCACGACATTGGCAAAAACATTGTCGGAGTGGTGCTGGGCTGTAATAATTACGAAATTATCGACCTCGGCGTGATGGTTTCGACCGACAAAATCCTGTCCGAAGCCAAACGCCTGAACGTGGACATTATCGGCCTCAGCGGTCTGATTACGCCTTCATTGGACGAAATGGTAGGCGTGGCCAAAGAGATGGAGCGGCAGGGATTCACCCTTCCGTTGCTGATTGGCGGGGCCACCACCTCGCGCATTCACACCGCCGTGAAAATCGACCCGCACTATTCGGGGCCGGTGATCCATGTGTTGGATGCCAGCCGGAGTGTGCCTGTGGCTGGGCGGTTGGTGAGCGACACAGAAGCCACCCGCGATGCCATTTTCCGCGAAATCAAAGCTGAATACGTCAAACTCCGTGAGGATCACGCCAAGCGGCAAAAGGAGAAAAACCTGCTCACGATTGGAAAAGCCCGCGCCAACGCTGTTTCCATCGACTGGAGCCATTTTGAGCCAACAAAGCCCGCGTTTTTAGGAAATCAATATTTCCACGACTACTCGCTGGCTGAGATTGCTAAGTACATCGACTGGACACCATTTTTCCAGACGTGGCAGCTTCACGGCAAGTACCCGGCCATTTTCGAAGATGCCGTGGTGGGCACCGAAGCCCGCAAACTCTACGACGATGCCCAACAATTGCTGACCGAAATTATCGACGGTAAATTGCTCACTGCCAAAGCCGTGGTTGGTTTCTATCCCGCCAATGCTACCGACGACGATGTGTTGCTCCACGAATTTGAAGCTGAAACCCGCAACATCCCCTGCGAACGACACGGCTCACACGCGCACATCGAATATAAAATTAGCCGCCCTACCGAGGGCAATTCAGCTCTGGCGGTGAGCGATGCGGGAACACTGATTTACGATACCAAAGCTGTACTTCACTTCTTGCGCCAGCAAAACCAGAAGGCCGTAGGTCTCCCCAATTTTAGTTTGGCCGACTTTGTGGCCCCGCTCGATTGTGGCCGCGAAGACTACATCGGCGCGTTTGCTGTGACAGCTGGTATTGGTATCGAAACGTTATTGGAAAAGTACGAACGCGACCACGACGACTACAGCAGTATCATGGTGAAAGCCCTCGCCGACCGCCTTGCCGAAGCCTTTGCCGAGTTGATGCACCACCGCGTTCGCACCGAGTTCTGGCCCTACGCCACCGACGAAAACCTGAGTAACGAGGAACTTATCAAGGAAAAATATAGGGGAATTCGCCCCGCACCCGGCTACCCGGCCTGCCCCGATCACACCGAAAAAGCTACCCTGTTCGATCTCCTCGACGCGGGCCAAATCGACATCACGCTTACTGAAAGTTTCGCGATGTACCCGGCCTCCTCCGTCAGCGGTTTCTATTTCAGCCACCCCGAATCGAAGTACTTCGCTGTGGGTAAAATCAGTAAGGATCAGGTGATTGACTACGCTCACCGCAAGGATATGGCTATTGAGGACGTGGAGCGGTGGTTAAGCCCGGTGCTGGCTTACTGATGTAGCGCGGTTTATTGATTCTGAATTCGTTTACTCACGCTTAGAATTCTGAAAAACAACTCGTCGGGGACCCCGTAATATCCACGGTAAAAGGGGGGCAGGAGACCATAATGAAAGTGGTTTTGACAGATAGATTCTTTCTATGAGCCGAGTTGGCCGCGTTAGTTTACGGCCACCGGACTAAATAGGGGAAACAACGTGTGGGCTATTTGAGTCGCCACCTGCTGTTTCATCTGGAGGTAGGTGGCGATTTCTTCCTTGTTCATAATAAAGGCAATTTCCAGTAGCACATTGACCTCTACTGGCCTAAGAATACCCAATGTCTTGTGTTGCGACTGGTTCTCCGGTTTAACGCCCCGATTAGGCGAGCTGAGTGTTTGACTGACAGCAGCACTCAAGGCCTTGGCTAGTTGGTTTTCCTGTTCACCGGCCTTTACAGCTACAAATGCTTCTACGCCCATAGCTGAGTTATCCCCTACGTTGAAGTGCAGATTGAGAATCACATCGTCGGGTCTGCTCTGCTTATCGATTTGAGCGATAACCTATTTGAGAATCTGATTATAATTGTCACTGCACTCCTCAAAGACATACAGGAGCGAATAGGGAAGGAGATCAATGAGCGTAAGATCAAAGACAAATCGACGCTTTGACAAGCGAGAGGGAAATTAATAGAGTAAGTACATTCAAACATATCCAATACGCTGTCTTCTTTCCTCAATAGCATAATCACTCGATACCAGAATCACTCTCCCTTCTTATAGACACTTCCAGGGGTTTGATATGTCAAAGCTAAGTGGGGTCTTTCAACGTTGTAGCGTTGCCACGGAATGGGCCGTCCTGCACTATCCCATGATTCCTGAACGTGTGAAATCGTTATAAAAACTCCGCAGACGGCTCGGTTGCAAATTCAAACACTCCGTTTGGATGGTAGGTAGGCATCTTGCAAACAAATGTCGTAAATTTCTGATTATTACGATAACGTGTAACTGCTTCATCATCAAAGCCATGGAATTTGGAAAAGTATCTAATGTTGATTTGGTCAACTTCGCGTTGCCGCCCGGTCAGGCGTTCAATGCGCGGCTGTGGAGCAACATAACGCCCGTGAGCCGCCCGGCGGTTTTTATTGGCGGGCCAATTTGGGCCAACAAACAATATGTGGGTAAAATTTATCCCTCGGCGGCCAAAGAGCGCGATTTCTTGCACTACTATACCCGGCAGTTCAACACTATTGAACTGAACCTGACGCATTACCAGATTCCAACGCCCGCCATGATCAAAAAATGGCGAACGGAAGCGGCTAGTACCAGTTCTCGCTTTCTGTATTGCCCCAAATTTCCGCAAATTATCAGCCACGAAAGGATGTTGGCCGGGTCGCAGGGGCTAACCGATGAGTTTGTGAACGCCATAATGGACCTGGAAGAACACCTCGGCATGTCGTTTCTGCAATTGCCGCCCAACTTTGGCCCCGACCGTTGGCCGATTCTGGAAGCCTACCTTGCAAACCTGCCCGACGAACTCGATGTGGCCGTGGAATTTCGCCACCCCGACTGGTTCCGTAAAGACAGTTGGCCCACAACCCTCCAGAAACTTCTCGACCTGCGTCGGCACGTGGTGATCTCCGATGTGGCCGGTCGGCGCGATGTGCTGCACATGGGTCTCAGCAGCCCCGTACTAACGCTCCGGTTCATTGCCAACGAAGGCCACCCAACCGACTATAGCCGGACGGATGCCTGGGTGCAACGACTGAAAACCTGGTTCGACAAGGGCCTGCAAACGGCGTATCTGTTTGTGCATGGAGGGGGCGAAAACGACACCGCCCCCGAACTGATTCGCTATTGGGTGCGGCAACTCAATGAACACTGTAGCCTGACCCTGCGCGAACCGCACATTCAGCCGCAGGTGGTTCAAGGGTCGCTTTTTTAAACCATCCCTTTCTCAATCGGTTTACTTCTTAAACCAGAATCAACAACGTTATGAACCATTTCACGACCCTCACCGAAGCTATGGAAGACCTCCGTGAGCGCGGTTATACCTACGAATTTGCACCTCATGCAGACTATCTCACTATTTCGGGCACTGATACGAAAGTAAAAGGCGACGAGTTTATGGTAGAAGAATTTCACCGTTTCGAGGGAATATCGGACCCCGGTGACGAAATGACGCTGTATGCGATTACCACAAAAACCGGTAAAAAAGGACTGTTCGTTTCGGCGCAGGGCACCTATGCCAACGAGGCCTCGCCCGAACTCATGGCCAAATTCAATGTGGGTGAGCGTCCAACGGTTAACACCGAAGGAGCTGTTCAGCCAATTGAGCCAATGCGTAATGTGTAATGCGTAATTATGAATGTGGAATGAGGTTCGCGGCAGCAAATTCATCATTACGCATTACGCATTCATCATTTTCTGCGCTTCGTTTAGGACATAAATACGAAAGTTGCAAGTAAAACCCGGAGAAAAAGAATCATCCGGGTTTTTGCGTAGTATATTTGCGGACTTTTATATAATGGGTTGATTTTTTGGGGCTACAAAGCTTATGAAGCTATCTGAATTTAGGTTCGACTTGCCTGAAAGTCTAATTGCCAAGTATCCGGCAGAGCGCGGAGAAGCACGGTTGATGGTGATTCACCGTAAGACCAAGCAAATTGAACACAAAATGTTCTCTGACCTGCTCAGTTATTTCGACGATGGCGATGTCATGGTCATCAACAATACTAAGGTTTTTCCGGCTCGGTTATATGGCAATAAAGAGAAAACCGGGGCCAAAATCGAAGTTTTCCTCCTGCGCGAACTGAACCGCGAGATGAAACTATGGGATGTGCTGGTGGACCCCGCTCGTAAAATCCGCGTTGGTAATAAACTCTATTTCGGCGACAGCGATCTGGTGGCCGAAGTGATTGATAACACCACCTCACGAGGCCGCACAATCCGGTTTTTGTTCGATGGTTCGCACGAGGAGTTTATGAAAGCGGTGGACGAACTGGGCGAAACACCCCTTCCCCGCGAGATTAAACGCGAAACCGAAGATGCTGATAGAGAGCGGTATCAAACCGTTTTTGCCCAGCATGTTGGTGCCGTGGCGGCACCAACAGCAGGTTTGCACTTTACCAAAGCCATGATGAAACGCATGGAGATTAAAGGCATTCACTTTGCGCCGATTACGCTACATGTGGGCCTCGGAACGTTCCGGCAGGTGGACGTGGAAGACCTGACCAAACACAAAACTGACTCCGAGAACTACAAGATTCTAGCAGAATCGGCTACGATTGTCAACACCGCTTTGGATGCAGGTAAGCGGGTGTGTGCTATCGGGACAACCTCGCTAAAAGCCCTCGAATCGTCGGTATCGGCCAACAGCCGGTTGAAGCCGGTGGAGGGTTGGACAGACCGGTTCATTTTCCCGCCTTACGAGTTCAAAATTGCGAATTGTCTCCTGACCAGTTTCCACCTACCCGAGTCCATACTGATTATGATGGCCGGTGCGTTTGGTGGTCACGAGTTCATGAAAGAGGTTTATCAACTTGCCATCAAGGAGAAATACCGTTTCTTCAGCTACGGCGATGCGATGTTGATTATTTAGGTATTGGATATTGGACGTTGGATAAAAGCATAAAGTCCAACGTCCAACGTCCAACGTCCAACGTCTATGCAATACGCCATCATCGTTGCCGGGGGGAGCGGGAGCCGGATGCAGTCGGCGGTGCCAAAGCAGTTTTTGCTGCTCAACGGAAAACCCATTCTTCAACATACTCTCGAACAGTTTCGGGGCTATTCGCCTGACCTACACCTGATTCTGGTGTTACCCGCCCGTGACCTCGACACCTGGGCACATCTTTGTATCCAGCATAATTTCGACATACCCATCCAGACTGTTGTCGGTGGGGCTACCCGGTTTCAATCAGTTCGGAATGGGTTGGCCGTGATCAAATCATCTGAGGGCGAATCCACCGCACCGGGGGAGATGCGGCTTTCCGACCGGCCGGGTTTAGTAGCCGTTCATGATGGGGTTCGACCTTTTGTTTCTATCCAAATTATCCAAAATGGCTTTGAAACGGCTGCCCGTTTGGGCAGTGCCGTTACCTGCGTTCCAGCCAAAGATTCTGTCCGTTTAGTAGGAGCAGATGGCCGGAGTGAGGCTGTCGACCGGAGCCGGGTGCGCCTGATGCAAACCCCCCAAACGTTCCGGCTTGACTGGTTTCGGCAGGCTTTTTCGGGCGAGGAACAGCCCTTTTTTACCGATTGTGCCAGCGTTCTCGAACACGCCGGTTTCCCCATTACCCTCATCGACGGCGACTACGCCAACATCAAAATCACTACGCCGGACGACTTGAAGTGAGTTTCAAAGGCTGCGCCGTTTTGATGCCGTTGGCGTTTCAGGTTTCTGGTGTTTTTGAGTCAAATTTCTTGTTAGATAATGTAAGGGTTTGGGAGAAACCACGTAGCTTGAAACCCGAAACGCCAACGGCATTGAAACGCCAACGGCCATTGAAACCCTTACAAGAAACCATGACCTACGTTGCCGCTATTGACCAGGGGACTACCAGCACCCGTTGCATTGTATTTGACCGCAAGGGAACCATCATTTCGGTGGCCCAAAAAGAACACGAGCAGATTTATCCGCAGCCCGGCTGGGTGGAACATAACCCCGAAGAAATCTGGAAAAATACGCTTGAAGTAATTGCGTTGGCCCGCATAAACGCCAAACTTCAGGTGAGCGATATTGTGGCCGTGGGCATTACCAATCAGCGCGAAACCACCGTTGTCTGGAACCGGAAAACCGGGAAAGCCTATCACAATGCGCTTGTTTGGATGGATACCCGCACGGGCGACCTGGTGAACAAATTTGCCGAAACCGGCGGGCAAGATCGGTTTCGCGAACAAACTGGCTTGCCGTTAGCCACTTATTTCAGCGGGCTTAAACTTCGTTGGTTGTTAGACAATGTGGCTGGTCTTCGTGCCGATGCCGAACGTGGCGACGCTCTCTTCGGAACAATGGACTCTTTCCTGACGTGGAACCTGACAGGAGGGCCACACGGTGGACTGCACCTCACCGACGTGACCAACGCCAGCCGAACTCAACTGATGGATCTCCGCACGCTTGATTGGAGCGATGAGTTGTTGGCCGCTTTCGAGGTGCCACGCGCCATGTTGCCCGTCATTCGGTCGAGCAGCGAGGTTTACGGAATGGTGTCGTCGGAAGTGTTGCCGGGCGTTCCGTTGGCGGGTATTCTGGGCGATCAGCACGCGGCTTTGGTGGGCCAAACCTGCTTCGAGCCGGGCCAAGCCAAAAACACTTACGGAACAGGTTGCTTCCTGTTGCTCAACACGGGTACTGTGCTCCGCGAATCGACCTGTGGTTTGCTCACAACCATTGCCTATAAATTTGGTGATGAGCCGGTTAACTATGCCCTCGAAGGTAGCGTGGCCATCACGGGCGCGTTGGTGCAGTGGCTCCGCGACAACCTCGGTATGATTAAAGAAAGTGCGGAGGTCGAAACCCTCGCCCAAACTGTTGACGACAATGGGGGAGCTTATTTCGTACCTGCCTTTTCGGGTTTGTATGCACCCTATTGGAAAGCCGATGCACGGGGGGTGGTGGCGGGTCTGACGCGCTTTGTGAACAAGGGCCACATTGCCCGCTCTGTTCTGGAGGCTACGGCCTACCAGACCTACGATGTGGTGCGGGCCATGGAGCAGGATGCCGGTATTCAACTCAGTTCGCTGCGGGTGGACGGCGGAATGACTCACAACAGCCTGCTTATGCAGTTTCAGGCCGATATTCTCGATGTTCCGGTGGTTCGGCCCATCATTACCGAAACAACGGCTCTGGGTGCAGCTTACGCGGCTGGTTTAGCCGTGGGCTACTGGAAAAACTTCGACGACCTCTGCCAAAACTGGGGTGTTGACAAAACCTTCCAACCCGATCTTGCCGAACCAACGCGGGCCAAACTCCTGCGCGGCTGGTCGAAAGCCGTGGAGCGGTCGTTTGGGTGGGAAGAATAAATTGGTTTCAGGTTTCATGCCTTCGGCCGGCCCGCCGGTGCGGTTTCAAGTTTTATACCAAACCGTTTTAAATGCGGTTGGCTGAAGACTGAAACCGCACCGGCGGACCGGCCGAAGGTATGAAACCTGAAACGGCGTAGCCTTGAAACTTGAAACAGCGAGACCTTAAATAAGTTGTACAAGTGTCACCATCGCTCAATCGGATGCTTTTATCAACTACTAACCCCTTCCGTTCTTTCTGGTGGGCTGGTTTCGAGTGTACCGACCAGATGAACTGTTTCGGGAATCGAGTTGATTTCCTGACCATTACGGGCCACGGTACCTTGCTGGATCATGATTACGAACTGATTAAGGAATTTGATCTGCTTACTGTTCGCGAAGGAATCCAGTGGAGTAAGGTTGAGAAACGCGCCTACCAGTACGACTGGTCAACGGTGCAACACATGCTGGATCGGGGCCGGACGCACGGAATTCAGCAGGTTTGGGATATTTGCCATTTTGGGTATCCCGACGATTTACACCCCCTGCACCCCATGTTTGCCCGCCGGTTTGCGGCCCTCTGCCGGGCCTTCGTGACCCTATACCGCGACCAATTTCCCGACGAGCCGCTGATTGTTACCCCCATCAACGAAGTCAGTTTTATTTCGTGGCTGGGGGGCGATGCCCGTGGTACGCAACCCTACAGCACCAAACAGGGCTGGGAAGTGAAATATGGCCTGATGCGGGCCTATATTGAGGGCATTGCTGCTATGCGCGAGATCGACCCCGGCGTTCGCATTCTGACTACAGAACCCTTGGTGAATATGGTGCCACCTCACAATGCCAGCCAAAAACAGATTCGGGAGGCTGCGGAGGCTCACACAAACCAGTTTCAGGCGGTGGATATGCTCGCCGGACGAATCTGCCCCGAACTGGGCGGCACCGAGGCCAATTTAGACATCCTAGGTTTTAATTATTATTACAACAACCAGTGGGTGGTGCCAACGCACGAGTTTCTGCCGTGGATGAACGAGGGCCGCGATCACCGTTGGCGACCTCTCCGAAGTCTGTTGCTCGAAGCCTATGGTCGCTACAAACGCCCCATGGCCCTCACCGAAACCAGTCACCCCGGCATCGACCGGCCCGCATGGATGCGGTTTGTGGGCGATGAATGCGCGGCTGTAGTGGCCAGTGGAATCCCACTCTGGGGAATCTGCCTGTACCCCATCATCGACCGCCCCGACTGGGATCATGTAGAGCAATGGCACCGCTCCGGCCTGTGGGATGCCGACCTCACAACTGATGGCCCCCGTCGAGTGCTGTACGAACCATACGCAGCCGCTCTTCGCTCGTGCCAAACCGCTCATATTCGCCCTGAACTGCCGATGCCATCTTCACCGTAGGAGACCGGAATTGCATGGGACTGGGGGTTGTTTGCTGTCCGCTCATGTGGAGCGCATCAACGCCGGTTTCGGCCAGCAGACGGGCGTTTTGGGTATTGATTCCTGCACCGGCCATGATTTCGATTCGTCCGGCGGCCTGTTTCACCAAGGCCCGGAGCAAGTCGGCCCCAGCTTCGGCGGTGGGTTGTTGGCCGGAGGTGAGAATGCGAACAGCTTCCGTGCGGATAATGGCTTCAAGGGCCTCAAACGGGTCGCTGGTGAGATCGAAGGCGCGGTGGAAGGTGACGGGTAGGGGAGAGGCCCAGTTAATAAGTTGGCGGGTCAGGCGTTCGTCAACGGTTCCGTCGGGATTCAGGCAACCCAAAACGAGGCCATCGACACCCGCTTTTTTCATGGCTTCGATATCGGCCTGCATCACGGCTATTTCGGATTCATCATACACAAAATCACCACCGCGTGGCCGAACCATTACCCAAACGGGCAAAGAAATTTGCTGATGCACCAACTGAACCAACCCGATGCTGGGTGTGAGACCTCCATCGCTCAGACCTCCGCATAATTCGATTCGATTGGCACCAGCTTGTTGGGCTGCCTGGCAATCGGATAAAGAATAACAGCAAACTTCAATTTGCATGATAAAAAATCGTTATTTGGCCGCAAAGTAAACAAAAGGTAAATGGCTCAGTTAATGGCCTGAATACCATTCAGTGCATTGGAATGAAGAATTTTCAGAAAACGCATTTGGATATGCAAATTTTTTTACTTTTGCACCCTCATAAATTTAGACTTTAAAACGAGCAACACGTATGTACTGGACTCTCGAACTGGCGTCCTATCTGGAAGATGCCCCCTGGCCTGCTACCAAAGACGAACTTATTGACTTCTCAATCCGCTCAGGTGCCCCACTCGAAGTGGTGGAAAACCTACAGGAATTGGAAGACGATGGTCAACCTTATGAAAGCATCGAAGAAATCTGGCCGGATTATCCCACCAAAGATGATTTCTTCTTTAATGAGGATGAGTATTGAGGGCAGCAAACAGTTGCCCACTTCCCGATATAAACAAACAGGCCCTATACGTTCAACGGTGGGGCCTGTTTGTTTACTCCGATGCCAGTAACGCGCTTATCATATCCCACGAAAAGGGATACCATTCACCTGTGTTGTCATTATAAACCTCTGTGGCGGCCTCACAGGCAAACAGTTTGTAATTGAGTTTGGGATACTCACTGGCTAAATAGCCTGGATAGTAATAGGCTTTTTGTTGCTGTTGAGCATATTCCATCTTCAACAGCATCAGGCACTTACCCAAGCTATATTTATAATAGGCAGGGTCATAAAAATTCATGATGCCCGCAATACTTTTCGCTCCATTATCGAAAACCCCCACGGCAATCAGCCGGTCTTCATCCCTGATTTCGACAGTCCACGTATCGAAGACATTATAGGTAACACCACCAAACAAACAGGCATCAACCGTTTGGGGCGCATCGAAATCCACTGAATCCCGGTACAGGGAATACAGGGTTTCGATTTCTTTGGATAGGACAAGTGGCTTAATCTGAATCCTGAATTTCTCTTTATTTCGGAGCAATATCCGTTGTTTTTTTCCAAACTCGGCCCGTTCCAAATCAATGCGTAACCAATGTACGGCACTGAACGTGGTATCGAAAACCACGTATCGGCACGTAAACATATCCTGTTGCATTCGAAAATAACCTAAGCTTAAATATAAATCGAGATCGTTTCCTTTCATGGTTTAGTAGCTGCTTGAACCGGAGTGGGCGAATGCTCAATTTACGCTGAATTAGGTCAACAGCCAAAATTTCATGGACCAATCTTCATGACGTTTTAAGGCGGTTTTCTGCTGATCTCCGTAAGTTTGACATCAATTTTGCTTTTATTTTGAAAATCTTGCCTATGCCCATTGCCCTGATTCTGCTTTTTATTTGCCTCACGTCACAGGCCGCTGCCCAACCGGAGACGCATCGCTATGTCATCGAAATGGCAGGGGCCAAAATTGGTACAATGACTGCTACCCGCCAGCCCCAGGGTGACCTCACCACCTACACTACAATCAGCGATGTAGTGGTGAATTTGCTGGTCTACAAGGTTAAAATTTACTATAAAACGATTGTCCAATATAAGGGTGATAAGCTCCTCTCAGCAGTAGTCGAAGCCCGGACAAATCGCGGAAACTACGCTTCCAGCACGGTTTGGAACGGCAATCACTACGACATTAAAGCCAGTCAGTATAAGTATGAACGACAGACCACTCAAGCCGCCAATATTGATTATTCTGTTGTTAATCTGTACTTTAGCGAACCGGTTGGCCGAAACCGGGTTTTCGCCGAGTATTTTGGCGATTATTACATACTGACGAAAACCCCCAAAGGAGCGTATCGCGCCCGGTTCGACGACCGCGAAGATGAGTACATCTATGAAGGGGGAAAACTGACGCGAATCATCAAGAAAAACGCGATCAAGAATTTCATAATCCGGTTGCAGGATTGAGTCTGCCAACCCAGCAAAAACCCATTATAGGGCTACGGTTGGGGGAGTTTTCAGGGCAGAAACGAGGACGGAGGAACAGTGGAGCGAGTGAAGCAACCGTTGAGTAGCGTAACCGTAACACGTGTACCCTAACCGATCTCTAATGCTAAAAACCGTACTTTCTACCCTAACGTCCTGCTTTTTACTATCGACATCGGTACTGGCTCAAAACACGGCTGAAGTGGCCTTTTGTGGCGAGAATCTACCCGAACATCTGCCTGCTGTGAAGCAACGCTGGTTTCGAATTCTGAACCGGCAGGCCGCACAACCCTCGCATCTGACAGCCCTGAAACGCCGGGCTTCGGTGGTGTTTCCGCTAATCGACCCGATTATTGCCCGCTACGGCATTCCCAAAGATTTTCGGTTTTTACCTCTCCTCGAAAGTGCCGCCATCAATTCGGCAGTGTCACGAAGGGGGGCGGCTGGTTTTTGGCAAATCATGCCTGAAACAGGCCGTTTGCTGGGCTTGCGCGTAGGCAGAGGGCACGACGAACGCTACGACCTGATGAAGGCCACCCACGCAGCCTGTAAGTACATCAAGCAACTCTACACCCAGTTGGGGTCGTGGATGCTGGTAGCAGCTGCCTACAATGCTGGTCCAACCTACGTGCAAAACCTGCGCCGTCGGTTTCCCGACCAGCACCCGATGGCGATGCCCTACCGGGCTACCGAAACACAGGTTTATGTGTATCAGGCGATGGCGATCAAAGAACTGCTGACCCATCCTGCCGACTATCGCCAGTATTTCAGCGACCGAACGGTGGCCGAACTGAGCGATGAAAAAACGACAATGTCAACTCAGGATCGCCAGGCAATTATGGCCTCTTATCAAACAGAGAAACCTGACCCCTCTGCTACACCTGAAGTCGAAATTCATGCAACGCCAATGGCAAAGATTCTGGAGGAAGAGATAACGCTCATCACCGATGTAGATCTTGACGAAGAGACGGTAGCCGGTGCGCCTGCCGTTGATGTTTCAGTTATAACAAATACACCGGCCGCCCCGCGATTAATAACCCGGCGTTTAGGCGAAGACGCGCTTACGGAAGGTCAGTTGGTGTTGTTTGAGGTGGTGCAACCCAGCGAAATCAACGGACAGCGGGTTTCCGTGGGTGATCTGCTCTATGCCAATGTCGACATGATCGAACCCACTTCAGGGCGGGTCTTTTTGCATACCGACCGGTTGGTAACGGCACAGTCGCAGACCACCATCAGCCTTCGGTTGGTGGCCGTTGAAAAAACCAGGCAACCGGGTGTGAAACTGCCCCCCAGCTACGAGATGGCCAGCAATGGCTGGCGATTGGCGTGGGAACAGCTATAAAAAAAACGGGCCGCTGTGCGGCCCGTTTTTTTATGCTACCAACTCCTCCTGCCCAAGGGGGATATTGTTGGTTTCGAGCAGACGTTTAAAGCGTTTGATATCGCCCTCGACCATCTTTTTGAAGAGGGGGTTGAGCAGTTTTGAAGCCAGCTCGCCCACTACACCCTGCGGTGGACGGTATTTTATCACGGCATGAATTTCGGTGCCACTTCCTTTTGGCGAATTGGTGAACCGAACCTCACCCGAATTGTCGATGCTGGCACCCGGCACCGACCGCCAAACCAGCCGGTCGTTATGTTCTTCTTCCACGATCTCGGCATCCCACTCTATATTTCCAAAGTTCTCGAATGTCTCCGTACCCGGAATTGAGGCCACCCAGTGCGACCGCTTTTCATCAAGTTGTGTAACCGACTGGAGATGCGTCATGAATTTGGGCAGGTTTTCCAATTTCCGCCAGTACGCATATACCTCCTCACGGGGTTTGTTGATCGTGACCACCTCCGCAATCTCGATCACATCGGTTTCTGATTTGCCCTCGGCGGTATTGCGGCCAATGGCTTCATTGAGAGGGCAATAGCCCGAAGATCCGCGAAAGACCAGCGCACCCCCAATCACGGCTAACAATGCACCGCCAACACTACCCCGATGAAGGCCGATAGCCGTTAACAGGGCACCACCTACTACAGAGAAAACCCGTTCATTTTCGCCCACATTGATTTTGCTGGAACCGCTCGGCATGGGATCGATTTGAGCCATGCCGGGTAATTTGGCCAGAGATTCTGTCTTGTTCGCCATGATTTCCCGTTGTTTTTATTATTCTATTAAATAACAGGAGTAATGGCTTCGTGTTGGAAGATTGTGAGGGAATGGGCCGTTTATTCCACCAAAAACCGCTTTAACCACTCGCTGACCGTTGCGCTGCTGAGGTTGAAAACGAAGTTGGGAAATAAGCCCAGAACAAGCGAAAATAACCCTAACGGAATCAACAGCCACCGTTCGCGGGGGGTGAGGTCGGCCAGGGAAGAGGTTCCTGAGACAGCGGCTGTTTCGTGGCGGTTCCAGTAGGGTCCAAAGAACATGCGCTGGAGGGTCCACAAAAAATACCCGGCAGCCAGCGCAATGCCCAGCGTGGCCAGAGCCGTTTGCCAACCCGGTAACCAGGCCGATTTCATGCTGCCCATCAGCGTGAACAATTCACCCACAAAGCCCGAAAATCCGGGCAGACCCAGCGAGGCAAAAAAGGCTATTGCCGTGAGAGTAGCATACTGAGGCATGGCGTGGTTCAGACCCCGATATGAGTCGATCCGCCGGTCGTGGGTGCGGTCGTAGATGACCCCGGCGATGAGGAACAACATGGCCGACAAAATCCCGTGGCTCACCATCTGGTAGATGGCTCCGTTAATGCCCTCCGCCGTGAGTGAGGCAATACCCAACAGCACAAATCCCATGTGCGACACCGACGAGTAGGCAATCATTTTTTTGATGTCGTTTTGAGCCAGTGCATTCAGGCCTCCATAGACAATCGACAGCACGCCCAACCCGGCTAACACGCGGGCATATTCGGCACCGGCATCAGGGAAAAAGCCCCAGGCAATGCGCAGGAAACCATATCCGCCGATTTTGAGTAATACGCCTGCCAACACAACCGATACTGGCGTGGGGGCTTCCACGTGGGCATCGGGGAGCCATGTGTGCAGGGGAACAATGGGTAATTTAATGGCAAACCCCAGAAAAACGGCCCAAAAAGCCAGCATCCGGGCGGGAATGCCCAATGGAAATGTTTCGCCCGACAAACTCAGAAACGAACTGGGCAGGTAGTTACCACCGTCGGCCAAATACCGAAAATCGAACGTGTGAACAAGGCGAGAGGGGTCAATTTGACCGTTGGCCAGTTGCGCCTGTATCAGCCTGATTACATTGATGTCGGCTTCGCCGGGGTTGTTGATAAGTCCGGTGGCAAGAGCCGTGCTGACGGGGTCCATTACTGACATCGACAGGCCTATCATCACCAATAAAATCAGCACCGAGCCAAACAGAGTATATAGGAAAAACTTAAGGCTGGCGTATTCCCGGCGTGGCCCACCCCACAGCCCAATCAGGAAATACATGGGCAACAGCATGAACTCAAAGAACAGGAAGAACAGAAAGAAATCGAGAGCCAGAAAGCAGCCCATCACAGTACCCGTGAGCAACAGATAAAGCGAAAAATAGGCCCGTTGCCGCTCCTGAATGTTCCATGAGGAGATAACGCCCACCAGCATTACTACCGCCGTTAATAGAATCAGCGGGAAACTCATGCCGTCGATCCCGACTAGGTAGTCGATGGAAACCGAACCGAGGTTGCCCAATGAAAGGGTAATCCAGTCGAGCTGCTGACCAATTTGATAGTCGGTCTGGGTCTGATCGAAGGCCGTATAAACCAAGCCACTCACGAGCAGGTTTGCTGCCGTGATGCCCAACGCAATCCACCGGAATTGCCCCCGTTGCGAACTGGGGAGCAATGCCACTACGAGAGAGCCGAGAAGCGGTAAAAATATAAGTAATGAAAGCAGCATGTTCCCTTAAAGTATCAACCAAATCAGTAATAACAAACCCACTACAGCCGCCGTAATGTAGGACTGCACCCGGCCACTCTGCACAGAGCGCGTTAGCTTACCTAAACGACCAGCAACCCAGGCACCACCATTTACCAGGCCATCCACCCCATAGCGGTCGAGTGCGTGAGCCAAATGAGCCACCACAACGGTCCCGATGCCCGTGCCGTTCACCAAACCATCGACCACGCGAACGTCGGCCCGGTGCAGCCAATTGGCCAACCGCCGAATGGGCAACACCACCAGCCAGGTCAGGAATTCATCTAAAAAACCATACCGGACAGAGGCCCGTACCACCAGTCGGTCGGGGGCGGGGTCGCGCAGGCGGAAGCCAAACCACCCACCTAAAAGAACCAGCAGAATGGATGCCGGAGCCAGCCAGATCGGGGCTGTGTGGCCTGTTTCCGGGGCACTGACAGGGTGGCCCAGGCTGGTAACCGATAACCAGGACTCAACCCAACTGCCCTGCGCCGAAAGTGGATTCAGAGCGAACCAGAACCAGGCTGAAAAAATAGCCAGCAACACCACTGGCCCCAGCAAGAGCCAGTTGGGTTCGTGAGGTTGGCTTTCTGGCTTACCGGATACAAAGCCGTCGCCCAAAAACACCATCCGAACCTGACGAGTCATATAGAGGGCAGTCAGGCCCGATGTGAGTAACAGGGCCACCGGAATCAGGAAAGCCAAGGGGTTCGCCTGCTCACTTGCCCAGCCAAAAGCACCCCCCAGAATACTTTCTTTGGATAAGAACCCCGATAGGAGTGGCACCCCAGCCAGGGAGGCCGCACAAATAACGTAACTCCAAAACGTGACGGGCATACGCTGACGCAGCCCCCCCATATGCCGCATATCCTGGGTATGGAGGGCATGAATAATTGCCCCGGCTCCTAAAAATAGCCCGGCCTTAAAAAATGCGTGAGTCAACAGGTGAAACAGCCCCCCGGTCACGTTGTTGGTTCCCATGGCCGCCACCATCAACCCCAGTTGACTTACTGTGGAAAACGCGAGTACCTTTTTGATGTCGTTTTGGAATAGTGCCGAGAAACCGCCCCAAAGTGCTGTCAGGGTGCCAATGAGGGCCACCACAACCAATGCATCGGGGGAGAGTAAAGGGTGAATTCGAGCCAGTAAAAAGATACCGGCTGCCACCATCGTGGCCGCGTGGAGCAGAGCTGACACGGGCGTGGGACCTTCCATGGCATCGGGGAGCCAGCCAATAAGTGGAAACTGCGCCGACTTGCCCATGCACCCCATGAACAGTAGCAAACCGACCCCGGTTGGGGCTTCATCGGTTAGTAAAGCAAACTCAAACGTACCAAATAGCCTGTATGTCAGTAAAATACCAATCAGGAAGCCCACATCGCCAACCCGATTGTAGAGAAATGCTTTCTGAGCCGCACGGGCAGCTTCGGGTTTGTGATACCAGAAACCAATGAGCAGATAGGAAGCCAGCCCCACCAACTCCCAGAATCCGTATAAAACAATCAGGTTGCTAGCCAGCAGAATACCGGCCATGGCGCCCACAAACAACTGGAGATAGCTAAAATAACGCGGTCTGTCGGCTTGGTTTTCGAGGTAGGCGAGCGAATAAATTTGGACCAGTAGAGCCACAAAGTGAGCCAGAATCAGGATGATAACCGAAGGGTGGTCGTGCCGGAAGCCAACAAAAAAAGGGGTATCAAACAACCTGACCCATTCACTCAGAATCGGCACCATTGGCATTGTGGTGATGCTCAACAGGCTTACTGACAGCCCTAAGCCGATTCCCGTCAGGGTAATGGCCAGAGTACCCGCCCACCGTTGCGAACTCATCCGAACGCCCAGAAACCCCACAAAAGGTAGTAGTAAAATAAGCGTGATGAGAGCGGTTTCGAGCGGTTCGTCCATGAATGAGGAAAGATTGGCCCGCAAATATAAGGGGGAGAAGGGAGGAAAGGGAAAAAGGAGTCGGGAGTAATAGAAAGCAGGTTGCTTTATCTTTGTCAAACGATGCCCAAACGACTACTGAAATACAAGAATTACGATGTCCATTCCATCACAACGGTCACCACCGGAACGCCGGACCGCGACGGTCGCCGGAATGCCAACATCGCTACGTGGGTAATGCAAACCAGTATGGGCGGAACCCACCTGGTTGTGGCTCTCTATCAACCCGATCATACGATTGAACTGGTGCGGGAAAGTGGTATACTGAACGTAAACCTGCTGGCTACGGACCAAACAAATCTGATTCGGAAGTTGGGACAGCAAAGCGGCCGGACGAAAGACAAATTCAAAAACCTGCCCTACGCCCTCGATGAGCGCGGATGCCCTTTTTTAACAGAAGCCATCGGCTACGCCCAATGCCGGGTAGTGAGTCAAATCGACGCAGGCGACCACGATCTGTTCGTGTGTGAGGTACTGAAACAGGTGGTGCTTCACCCCGACAAAACGGTGATGACGAACGACTATATTAAAGAGAAGAAATTAGTACGAGGATAACAAGGACTGCCGCCCCAGAATATCGTCCAGATACTCCCGCGAGTTAGCCAGCCGGGGCACTTTGTGCTGACCACCCAGTTTACCGCGCTGCGCCATCCAACCATAGAAGGTGCCCCGTGGTACGGCATGAACCAGGGGTTCAATTAACACCATATCGTTGTAACGTTTGGCATCGTAATCGGAGTTGACCTGCCGGAGCGTTTCGTCTAAAATTCGGTTGAAACGATCCTGATTATTGGGCGGAGTAGAGAATTCAATAATCCATTCGTGTCGCCCGTTCTGGCCTTCACTCATATAAACCGGTCCGGCAGTGTAATCGGTAATAACGGCCCCGGTGGCCTCACAGGCCCGTGTGATGGCACTCTCGGCGTTTTCCACGATGACTTCCTCACCAAACGCATTAATAAAATGTTTGGTGCGTCCGCTCACTTTCAGCCGATGCGGAAAGAGCGACGTGAACCGAACTGTATCGCCCACTTTATACCGCCATAAACCGCCATTGGTCGAGATAACGAGGGCATAGTTTTTGTCTAGTTCGACCTCTTCAATCGTTAACGCTTTGGGGTGCAGGCTGTCGACCTCATCCATTGGCACAAACTCATAGAAAATGCCATAGTCGAGCATAACCAGCATTTCGCCAATGCGCTGAATATCATCCTGAATGGCGAAAAAGCCTTCCGAAGCATTATAAACTTCCAGATAACGAACGCTTGACGAAGGGAAAACCTGTTTTTGAAACAGATCGCGGTAGGGTTGGAAGGCCACCGCGCCGTGAATGAATACCTCGAAATTAGGCCAGACTTCCAGGATATTCTGTTTCCCGGTACGGGCCAGAATTTTCTCGAGCAACACGAGTGTCCAGGTAGGAACGCCCAGAATACTGGTCACGTTTTCCTGCGACGTTATCTCGGCCATACGCTCCATTTTGTCTTCCCACTCGCTCATCAGAGCCACCTCCAGCGAGGGCGTGCGGATGAACTGTGCCCAGTTTGGCAGGTTTTTCATCACCACCGCCGACACATCGCCCGTGGCTCCCTGTTTGTTATATGGATTCTCGTGCAGGCTGCCCCCAATGGATAATCCTTTTCCGGCAAACACTTGACTGTCAGGATTGTTAGCTATGTAAAGAGCCATCATGTCTTTGCCGCCCCTGAAGTGGCATTCGTCCAGTGACTCCTGCGAAACAGGAATAAACTTGCTCCGGGCGTTGGTTGTTCCCGACGATTTGGAGAACCAGTGAACCGGCGAAGGCCACAGCAAATTGGTTTCGCCCCGCATGGTTCGTTCAATGTAGGGAAAAAGGTCTTCGTAGGTCGAAACGGGTACTTGCTCCTGAAAATCGCCCACTGACCGAATGCTGTTATACTGGTATTTCCGGCCCCACTCCGTCCGTCGGCCCCGCTGAATCAGGTTCCGAAACACACGTTGCTGCACCGCACCGGGGTGCGCTGTCACAGCCTCAATGCGCGATAACCGACGCTTGAGAAGCCATTTCAGTGTAGTGTTCAGCAGGGGCATACGATAAAGTCGTTGGATATTGGCTATTGGATTTTAGATAAGGGATGGTAAGTCCAGCGTCTAACGTCCAATATCCTTGTACCTATTTGGGTAATCTGTAATCAAACCATCAACTCCCCAGTCCATTAGCTGTTTCATGTCGTCGGCTTTGTTCACGGTCCATGGAACAACTTTGACACCTTTTTCGTGGAGCTTCGTAATCTTGTCTTGGCTCAACAGGCGGAAATAAGGACTATAAATATCGGGTAAAAATCCCAACTCTTCCAACTGTTTCTCAGGGCTTCTCAGGTTTTCGACCAGAGCCGCCAGCCGCACTTTTCGGTATTTACCGGCATCCATCTGCGCTTTCCAGTGTTTCAGCACGGCAAAATCGAAACTCTGGATAATAACCCGTTCGGGCGGTAGTTGTTCCATAATCTGAGCGTGAACCAAATCAGAAAAGGGCCCCGGTTCGGGTTGGTAGGTGCCATACTCCGAAGGAACGCTCTTTATTTCGATATTATAACTAAAAGCAGCCAGTCCTTTCTTTTTACGGTAGGCTTCGGCCTCCCGGATTACTTCCGACAGCAGGGGTTTATAGGTTTTTAGCTTTTGCTGCTCTGGATAGTTTGGATTTCCGAGGCTACCAACATCGTAGCGTTTAATCTCGGTATAGGTCATCTGGTGCAGATTCAGTTGCTTCTGCTCTTTTTTATCGACCGGCTTACCATCGGGCGTAGTGGTGATCTCGGCGTTGAAATACGGCTCGTGCGAGACAACTACCTGCTTGTCCTTGCTGATAACCACGTCTAGTTCGAGAGTCGTGACTCCCAAATCGAGGGCTTTCAGAAAGGCTGGCACGGTGTTTTCGGGCATCAGGCCTCGGCAGCCCCGGTGACCTTCCAGATCGAAAGCAGGCTTTTGGGCAAGGGCAACAGTTGCAGTGAGCATCAGGGTGGTGAATAGAAAACGCATGGCAAAAAGCTTAGTACGCCCAAAGGTCGTAAGTTGCCCGTCAAAAGTCAAAAAGGTATTGTTGTGGGTTATTGTGTGTAGTGACGAGTCGGCAGCATCGATTGGCAAGCTGAGTAACGAATATCCAAGGCTACACTATTTTGGAAAAATTATGATGCCATACCAACCTTTCTGGTAAAATAAGACTCCTTGTAGAAACAGGATTTTCAACCAATTCGATCAATATGAAAAAATTAGCCTCACTCGTCGTTCTGTTTTGTTTTTGGGGATGTCGATCTGACGAGCCAATTCCGCTGCTTGTGGGCGATTGGCTTTGGCAGGAGTCGTTTAGTTATGGGTGTTTTTCCAACTATAAAGCAGTAGCAAAGCCCGGGGAGCGATCTATTCTACGCTTTTCGGTTCATAACCGATACGCGGTGTTTAAGAATGATACACTCAAAGAGGAGGGCGTATTTCGTCTGGAACCTACTGATAATAAGGAAACAGGAAAAAAAGAACTGCGCCTGACGATGGTCAATGATAAACAGTCGACAAATTCAACAGTCAGCTTTTTATGGGGCCAAACCATCAACGAGTTAACCCGAACACGCTTGTCGTTGGGAATTAACATGGGAACCAGTTGGAGCGGTTCGATATATAGTCGTGCGCGATAAGATAGCCTCATCTGGCTATGCATATAAGGTAGGCTAACCTACAAGTAAAAAGGCCGCTGCTGTCAGCGGCCTTTTTACTTGTGTTACCGGCTCAGATACAGATTCCGCTCGGAATAGACCTTCTGGAAGAAATCGTCGCTCAGGTCGTCGATGAAGTAGATGCCCTCGCCGGTCGATTTCATTTCGGGGCCGAGTTCCTTGTTCACGTTGGGAAACTTGCTGAACGAGAACACCGGAATCTTGATGGCATACCCTTTTTTGACCGGGTTAAACGTGAAGTCAGTGACTTTGGCACCCAGCATCACTTTCGTGGCATAGTTCACATATGGTTCCTGGTAGGCTTTGCAGATAAACGGCACTGTGCGGCTGGCACGGGGATTGGCCTCGATCACGTAGACCGTCTCGTTTTTAATGGCAAACTGAATGTTAATCAGGCCTTTAGTTTGCAGGGCAACGGCAATTTTGCGGGTGTATTCCTCAATCTGGCGAATCACGTTTTCGCTCAGATCGAAGGTGGGCAGCAGGGCATAAGAGTCGCCGGAATGGATACCCGCCGGTTCAATATGCTCCATGATCCCGATGATATACACGTTCTCCCCATCGCAAATGGCATCGGCTTCGGCTTCGATGGCGTTTTCGAGGAAGTGATCGAGCAGGATGTTGTTGTCGGGAATGTCGCTCAGGATTTTCATCACGTGTTGCTCCAGTTCCGTTTCGTTGATCACGATTTTCATGCTCTGTCCACCCAACACATAGCTGGGTCGCACCAACAACGGGAAACCCAACTCTCGCGACAACTCAATGGCCGCTTCCGACTCACGCACTGTCCCAAATTTCGGGTACGGAATATCGAGGTCGTGGAGCAGGCTGGAGAACCGGCCCCGGTCTTCGGCGAGGTCGAGGGCATCCCAACTCGTACCGATAATTTTGATACCATAACGGGTCAGCTTCTCGGCCATTTTCAGGGCTGTTTGACCGCCCAACTGCACAATCACGCCCTCTGGCTGCTCGTGCATGATAATGGCGTGAACGTGTTCCCAGAATACAGGCTCAAAATACAGTTTGTCCGCAATGTCGGGGTCGGTCGAAACGGTTTCGGGATTACAATTAATCATAATCGTCTCGTATCCAGCCTCTTTAGCCGCCAAAACGCCGTGAACGCAGGAATAATCGAACTCGATACCCTGCCCGATTCGGTTGGGGCCGGACCCCAAAATCACCACTTTTTTGCGGTTGGACCGTATCGACTCATTGCCGGGAAGGTCAGAAACTGGCTCCGGGCGGTCGAGCGTAATGGGCAACTGATTGTTGAATGTCGAGTAGTAATAAGGCGTTTTGGCCTCGAACTCAGCCGCGCAGGTATCCACACATTTATACACCCGCCGGATGTTGTGGTTCTGGCGGAAGTCATAAATCTTGCTCTCCTTAACTTGCAGAATATGCGCTAACTGACGGTCGGCGTAGCCTTTTTGTTTGGCCGTGCGAAGCAGTTCAGGCGGTAGATCGTCCAGGTCAAACTGAGCAATTTCGCGCTCCAGCTCGATCAACTCTTCGATCTGATGCAGGAACCAGGGGTCAATTTTGGTGAGCTGGCGAATGGTGCGAAACGACATCCCGGCCTTGAACGCATCGTAAATATGGAAAATTCGGTTCCAGCTTGGATGCGCCAAACTGTGTTTCAGCGCGGCCATGTCGGAGAGTTCCCGACCGTCGGCACCGAGACCGTTGCGCCGGATTTCGAGGCTCTGACAGGCTTTTTGCAGGGCTTCCTGGAAGTTGCGGCCAATGCCCATTGCCTCGCCTACCGATTTCATTTGTAAACCCAGCGAACGGTCGGCCCCCGGAAACTTGTCGAAATTCCAGCGGGGCACTTTCACAATAACGTAATCAATGGCAGGCTCGAAAAACGCCGAGGTGGTGCCCGTGATCGGGTTCATTAACTCATCCAGATTATACCCAATGGCCATTTTCGCCGAGATCTTGGCAATCGGATACCCCGTTGCTTTGGAAGCCAGTGCTGACGACCTACTTACGCGGGGGTTCACCTCGATCACGATGATGTCGTCGGTTTCGGGGTTCACCGAGAACTGGATATTACAGCCACCCGCAAACTTGCCGATCCCGTCCATAACCCGGATAGACAGGTCACGCATTTTCTGGTAGAGCGTGTCGGGCAGGGTCATTGCCGGGGCCACCGTGATGGAGTCACCCGTGTGGATACCCATCGGATCAAAGTTCTCGATGGAGCAAATAATGATGAAGTTACCGGCTCCGTCGCGCAGTAATTCGAGTTCATATTCTTTCCAGCCCATCACGCTTTGCTCCACCAGCACCTCGTGCACGGGCGAGGCATGAAGGCCCGTCGTGAGTGCTTTGTCGAACTCTTCGGGCGTATTCACAAATCCACCTCCCGTGCCACCCAGCGTGTACGAAGGCCGGATAACGAGCGGAAAGCCAATTTCCTGGGCAATTTCTTTCCCCTCTAAGAACGAGCGGGCCGTGCGGCCATTACAAACCCCAGCTCCCAGTTGGATCATCAGAAGCCGGAATTTCTCGCGGTCTTCGGTGGTCTCGATAGCCTTGATGTCCACCCCAATAATCTTGACATCGTATTTCTGCCAAATGCCGGCTTTCTCGCAGTCGATGGCGAGGTTCAGGGCTGTTTGTCCCCCCATCGTCGGCAATACCGCGTCGATGGGGCGACCCATTTCCTGGTGTTTTTTCAGGATTTCGACAATCGACTTTTTCTCCAGCGGCAACAGGTACACGTAATCCGCATTGATGGGATCGGTCATGATCGTGGCCGGGTTGGAGTTGATCAGGCTCACCTCAATGCCCTCCTCACGAATGGAGCGGGCGGCCTGCGAACCGGCGTAGTCGAACTCGCACGCCTGACCGATAACGATGGGGCCGGAGCCAATAATAAGAACCGAGCGGATGTTAGAATTCTTTGGCATTTCTCAACGAGGGGGTAGAGCACAATGAATAATGAAACGGTCCGGCGCACCGGATGTACAATCGTTGGCCTGATGCCTTGGGAATAGTAAGGCCAAAAATCCCGCAAAGGTAGGGGTTCACAAGGGAAATGAAAAGGAAGAAGGCAATCAAAAACAACCCCCGCAACCTTTCCTGAAAAGTTGCGGGGGTTGTTACGTCAAAACGAATGTTGTTTAATGCAATGTTGCCACGGCTTCGCGAATCCGGCGAACGGCTTCCACGAGGTTTTCGTCGGCAGCGGCTGTGCTGATACGCAGGCAGTTGGGAGCACCAAAGCCCGACCCGGCTACTGTCGAAACATAAGCCGTGTTGAGGAGCCACTCCGCAAAATCGTCGGAATTGTTAATCGCTGTGTTGCCATCCGACTTGCCGTAGTACGCGCTGATGTCGGGGAACGCATAGAAGGCCCCTGTTGGCACGTTGACTTTGAAACCCGGAATTTCTTTGAGCAGGCCAACCACCAAATCGCGCCGACGTTTGTAGGCTTCAGTCATGGCGTAGGTCGGCTCCATTGTGCCGGTGAGAGCCGCAACGGTAGCTTTTTGGGCAATAGAGTTGGTGCCGGAGGTCACCTGACCCTGTAACTTGTCCACACCGTCGGCAATCCATTTGGCTGCACCAATGTAGCCAACGCGCCAGCCCGTCATGGCAAAGCCTTTGGCTACGCCATTTACCGTGATTACCCGGTCGGCAATTTCGGGGATTGATCCCATGCTGAAATGGCCTTCATCGGTGAAGTTAATGTATTCGTAAATCTCGTCGGCCAGCACATATAGGTTCTCATGCCGGGCCACCACTTCGCCAATGGCGCGGAGTTCGGCTTCTGTATAAACGGAGCCGGTCGGGTTGTTGGGCGAGGCAAACATAATCACTTTCGTGCGGTCAGTGATGGCGGCTTCAAACTGCTCGGGGGTCACCTTAAAGTCGTTATCAAACGCGCCTTCCAGCACCACCGAATGCCCTTCGGCCAGTTTCACCATTTCAGAGTAGCTAACCCAGTAAGGGGCAAAAATGATTACCTCGTCGCCGGGGTTCACCAACACACTGATTACATTGGCCAATGAATGCTTGGCTCCGGTCGAAACCACAATGTTTTCCGGTTTCCAGTTGATGTTATTATCCCGTTTGAACTTGTCTGCAATAGCCTTACGGAGATCGGGGTAGCCCGGCACAGGCGAGTAGCCGTGGAAACCATCGTCGATGGCTTTTTTGGCAGCATCGCAAATGTGTTTGGGGGTTTTGAAATCAGGCTCACCAACGCTGAGGCTGATTACGGCGTGGCCCTGAGCGGCCAGCTCACGGGCTTTTTTGGTCATAGCCAGCGTGGAGGATTCCTCCAGCGCGTTGATTCGATCAGCTAACTGATGAACGGCTTCGAGTGTTGCAGACATGACGGTGAATTGTACGGTTGTAATTTTGACAACAAATCGACCACAAAGGTATAAGGTTTGTAGGATAATGGGGATATTATTGAGAAAATAAAAACTAACGACGTTCCCGCCATTTGCTCTGGTTTCCTGCAACTGAAACACCCGACCCTTTGGCCACTGGCTTCCGATCCTGAAACAACTGAGCCGCCAACACAGCCGCTAACTGGATTTCAGCTTCGTTTGCCACAGGTTTTAGTACCTCCGGCGTAAAATAGTGGCTCACGAAATGCGTGTCGAAGTTGCCCGACGTGAAGGCTTCATGTTCCATCACGAACCGACAGAACGGCAGCGTTGTCTGAACACCTGTGATCTGGTACTCGTCGATGGCGCGGATCATTTTCTGGATGGCCTCGGTGCGGTCGTTGCCATAGGTAATGAGTTTGGCAATCATCGGGTCATAATAAATCGGGATTTCCATACCCTGCTCAAAGCCATCGTCAACCCGAACGCCGTTACCCTGAGGCCGCACATAGGTTTGCAGGGTGCCAACGTCGGGCAGGAAATTATTGGCCGGGTCTTCGGCATACACGCGCACCTCAACAGCATGACCCTTTATCTGCAAGTCGTCCTGTTTGATCGTTAGCGGCTTTCCTTCGGCCACGTAGATCATCTGCTTTACCAGATCGACACCCGTAATTAGCTCGGTCACTGGATGTTCCACCTGAAGGCGGGTGTTCATTTCGAGGAAATAAAAATTCAGATCATTGTCCACAATGAACTCCACCGTTCCAGCTCCGTAGTAGCCGCAGGCACGGGCCACATCAACGGCGCAACGACCCATTTCGGCTCTGATTTCAGGAGTCAATACCGCCGAAGGAGCTTCCTCAATCACTTTCTGGTGCCGTCGCTGCACCGAACATTCCCGCTCGAACAAGTGAATGATGTTACCATGCTGATCGCCCAGCACCTGAATTTCGACGTGCCGGGGCGAGGTGACGTACTTTTCGATAAACACCGACCCATCTCCAAACGAAGAGATAGCCTCGCTAACAGCCCGGTCCATCTGCTCATCAAATTCCTGATCATTTTCCACCACCCGCATTCCTTTACCACCCCCGCCCGCGCTGGCTTTAATCAGGATAGGGTAGCCAATCTGGGCCGAGATTACTTTCGCTTCGGCCCGGTCGGTGATGGCCGAAGGGGTTCCCGGCACCATCGGGATGTTGTAAGTGGCAACGGCGGCTTTAGCGGCTAACTTGCTACCCATCACTTCGATACTTTCGGGCGAAGGGCCAACAAAAATCAACCCGGCTTCGCGCACCATCCGGGCAAAGTTGGCATTCTCCGATAGAAACCCGTAGCCGGGATGAATGGCATCGACCCCTAACCGCTGACAGACATCAATAATAACATCGGCTTTCAGGTAGGATTCGGACGAGGGGGCTGGGCCAACGCACACAGCCTCGTCGGCGTAGCGAACGTGCAGGGCGTTCCGGTCGGCTTCAGAATAAATGGCCACGGTCTGGATACCCATTTCGCGGCAGGTGCGCATAATGCGAAGGGCAATTTCGCCCCGGTTGGCAACAAGAAGTTTACGGATGCTTGGCATGATACTGCAAATTAACCAAATGAAGTGTTACTCTCCATAGAATTGAATTTTAGACTGTATCGTTGCCCGTTGGGAACATTTGCCGTATTTTTGCACTTATCGGCTATGCGACCCCCGTATTTCGCTTAGAAACAAGCATATAACCTGTTAAACGATCCTGAAAAGTGGATTTATTTGAGAAACTACGCAAGAACCTTGGCCCTATTGGTTCCTCGTCTAAAGAGTTTAGTGGCCATCATTATTTTGCCTTTCCAAAATTAGAGGGCGAACTTGGCCCACACATGCAGTTCCGGGGAAAGCGGATGCTGAACTGGAGTTTGAACAATTATTTAGGATTGGCAAACCACCCCGAAGTGCGGAAGGCTGATGCCGAGGCAGCGGCTGAGTGGGGTTTGGCTTATCCGATGGGTGCCCGCATGATGTCGGGTAACTCCGATTTGCACGAAGAACTGGAGCAACGACTGGCCAAATTTGTTGGAAAAGAAGATTCATTTTTGCTCAACTACGGCTATCAGGGTGTGATGTCGGCTATCGAAGCCGTGGTCGATCATCGCGATGTGATTGTGTATGATGCTGAATGCCATGCCTGCCTGATCGACGGAATTCGTCTGCACAAGGCTAAGTTGGGCGAATACTATAAATTCAACCATAACGATATGGCCAGTCTGGAGAAAAATCTTCAGCGGGCCGAGCGTAAAGCCGCCGAAAAAGGTGGGAGCATCCTCGTTATTACCGAGGGCGTTTTTGGCATGTCGGGGAAAGTGGGTAGCCTTGATCAGGTTGTGGCATTGAAAGCCAAGTACGAATTTAAACTGCTGGTTGACGATGCGCATGGCTTTGGTACGATGGGCGCGACCGGTGCGGGCGTGGGCGAAATGCAGGGTTGTCAGGATGGTATCGACCTGTACTTTTCGACCTTTGCCAAGTCGATGGCCGCCATCGGAGCCTTCATCGCTGGTGATCACGACATCATCATGTACCTCAAATATAACATGCGTTCACAAACCTACGCCAAGGCATTGCCGATGCCATATGTGGTGGGTGCCATGAAGCGGCTCGACTTAATTCAGCAGCATCCCGAACTTCGCGAGAAACTGTGGGAAAACGTGCGGGCATTGCAAAACGGTCTCCGGGCGCGTGGCTTCAATATTGGTGATACCACATCTCCAGTTACGCCCGTATTCCTCCGAAGTGAGGAGGGCGGTGTAATCGAAGCAGCCGCCATGGTACGCGACCTGCGCGAGACCCACGGCGTGTTCTGTTCAATCGTTGTTTACCCGGTTGTTCCGAAGGGTGTTATTATGTTGCGGGTGATTCCCACATCGGCACATTCGCTCGATGATGTGGACTATACGTTGAACATTTTTAGCAAAGTGGCCGAAAACCTCAAAAACGGCGTGTATAAGCAGGTAGTAGCTGCTCCTACCCCCGAAGAAGCTCTCGAAGTGTCGACAGAATCAGCCGCTGAATAAGGTTAAGTCACAAATTTTGTATTTTTTGAATAATTTTTTGCCTTGCCTATTGCGTTGTATGTAAGAATGCCTAAATTTCAGCCGAAAACCGCGTTTTTAGCGGATTTAGGGCATTTTTTTAACAACTAAACCTCATCCGTACTATCATGGGACGATTCGATGAAGTAAAAAATCTGGTGATGTCACTGGAGGGAGATTTCGACAAATTTTACGACAAGAACAACCAAGCTGCCGGCACTCGTGTACGTAAAGGTATGCAAGACCTGAAGACGTTGGCCCAGCAAATTCGCTCGGAAGTTCAGGACACCAAAAACACGGCAACTAAATAAAAGCCCCGTTGTTTTGAGGCAAAAGCCCGCTGATGATTCGGCGGGCTTCTGCATTTAAATTTTCTCCCGATGCATCAGCGTCGCTATGCCCCGTGTTGTTACTTTACCCGTTTGCCTGTCACGAATTTCACAACTAATTTCAGCCGTGTGCTTATCGGGATTGATTGTCTGCACCGTGAAAGTTGCCTCATAATCCGTGTCGACGAACATGGGTCTAAGAAAGTCAATTGTTTGGCTCATATAAACCGAGCCAAAGCCCGGAAACTCCGTACCCAGCACCTTTGTGAAAATACTTGCGCCTAGCATACCATGTATGATAGGCCGTTTAAATGGTGTTTGAGCAGCAAAGTCGGCATCTAAGTGTAAGGGATTGTTGTCACCTGTTACACGGGCAAAGGCCTCAACCTCAACCTGTGAGAATCGAAAAACGTGTGTGTGTGTTGCGTGAAGGGTAAATTCTGGGGTCATTATATACATGGTCGTTGAATGAGTCAAAAAGGCATTTCAGTAAGATTCTACCGGCACTTAATAATTAGCCCGTAGCTTTACAGTATAAAGCCCGTGGTAGAAGGGGTTGTGGTATATGCTGAACGGTTTGTTTTCATTGAATATCGCTTCGCAAAAGCGCGTATTCGGGCTTGATGTCCTGCGGGCGGCTGCTATTTTAATTGTGGTTGATGCGCATTCAGGTGTGGCACTGGGGTCTTTTCATCGGGGCGGCCTTCTGCATCAGTTTATGCCCGATGGTGTTGAGTTATTCTTTGTACTGAGTGGCTTTCTTATTGGCGGCATTCTGATTCGTACTTACGAACAGGAGACCCGAATGAATGGCTCCCTGATCCTGAACTTTTGGACCCGACGCTGGTTCCGAACACTGCCAAATTATTATTTCGTACTGGTACTGCTAATTGTTATTAATTTAATAAGAGCCTGGCAAAGCAGTTCTCCCCATACATTGCCAAACAAACGGGATCTGGCCAGTTATTTTGTTTTCTTAC
Source organism: Cytophagales bacterium (assembly GCA_031411995.1). Lineage (GTDB taxonomy): Bacteria > Bacteroidota > Bacteroidia > Cytophagales > Spirosomataceae > Rudanella. Next base: position 131,005 of record JANOCD010000143.1, on the reverse strand, counting down.
AAAACTTTGCTCATTACGTTCCCGACTTTTTCCCCGAAACCTGGAGTTTGGCCATCGAAGAGTGGTCTTACATTACCATACCACTTTTATTACTGCTCTGGGACAAATTTCGTCCCGCAAGCTGGTCCCGGCAAAACGTGGTGCTTGCCGTTATCCTCACGGTTATTCTGGGCACGAATCTGCTGCGGCTGGTTTTGGCCATGCAACATCCAATCAACGAAGGCGAATTAGGCTTTCGGGGCATTGTGATTACCCGACTCGATGCCATTGCCTATGGTGTTCTGGCTGCCTACACCAAGCAATACTACCCCACTTTCTGGAACAGTCCACAAGCGCGACAAAACGCCTTTTTGTTGGGCCTGGCAATGACCATTCTCACTGCCTTTTCGGCCTCCGTACTGGTGCTGGCTACTTATGTTGATGCCGGTATATTTTCGGAATACGTATTCTACAAACGAACGCTTTATTTCTCCGTAATTGGGTTCAGCATGATGCTCCTGATTCCTCGTATGGATGCCTGGCGCACTGCATCCGGCCTGATTCCCCGCGCCATCACGCACATTAGTCTGATTTCGTATTCGCTCTACCTGTTAAACCTCTCGCCCATTATGATTCTGCTCATCGAGCAAATCCCGACAACGTCGCTGGTAGTGGGTTATGCTAAAGTAGCTCTGTTTTGGGTAGTTTGTATTGGTCTATCAACCCTGCTCTATAAATATTACGAACTCCCCATGACTACCCTCCGCGACCGTCTGTCGAAACGGGAACCACACCTGACAGAGACGGTTAGCTCGAATGATCGCTTACAATAACCCAGCGGCCTTTTATTTTGCGCCAAAGAAGTGTGTAATGCCCCCCAGCGTCGCCAATTTGTGGGCGCGTGAGGTGCCAGCGGCCAATTACATAGGCCACCCCCGGTGTCTGAAACTCCAGTTTTAGAATGTCAAACTTGAGAGTTCCCATACTGGCCCGGTCAGGATAGCGTTTCTTGTAGCTGGCTAAGGTTCCTGCGTAGCCTTTCGTAACACCAACCTTGCCGATAAATGTGAGCGAGTCCGACTCCCAATAACCGTTCATAAATTCTTCGACCCGACCAGCGTTCCAATCGGCGGTTTGACGGTCAAGAGTTGCCAGAATAGCCCGTCGGTCGGCGGCTGTCTGGGCCTGAGTCTGGCCAAATGCCAGCATAAATACGAAAGCAACGAATAGTTTCTGCATAAAAAAGCCAAAATCCATTGGCGGATTTTGGCGACAATATACAAACTATCCTATCTGATTGTATCAACCTTCACGGCACCACCTCGTCGAAGCGAATCGGGCCGGAGCCGCCGACCACCGGCCTGGGAGGCTGTGTCGCGGGGAACTTCACGGTTCTGGTTCGGATTGACGGTTTTCACCCTTGGCTTCACCGGGTTCGATTGCCGGGTGTTGGGCGTTGAAGTCGATTGCTGCATGGTTGGCGATTTATCCTGCGCCTGCAACATTCCACCTGCAAAAAGCAAGAGGATAAGTAATGTGAGTGCGTTTTTCATGGCTGAGTCTGTTTAATAGGAAAGCCGGATGCGATAAGTCTGCATCCGGCTTCCATTTACGGGTTCACATCTATGGATTGATACCCCTCAATTGTTTAACCACCAATTACTGATTTGTTCGGCTCCGTGGCGTTGTGGTTGTACCGCTGCTTGTTCCAGTCGACCGATTCATAGAACCTGTTCCCGAATTAGAATTGGTATCCATTGTCTGGTTCGTTGTCCGATCCGTTGACCGGTTCGTGTTTTGGCCCCGGCGGGTGTTACCTTGTTGCATTGACCGATCTTGCTGCGTTGGATACGTGCTGTTGGTCGTGCTGTTTGTTGTTCCCGTCGACGAGTTTGTCGATCCCTGTGTATTGGCATTCCCTGTATTCGAGTTCTGAGGGTTTGTCTGATACGTGCCTGTCGGTTGCTGCGTGTTTGTGGTACCGGTTGGCTGTTGCGTGTTTGTCGTACCGGTTCCATACTGACCACTAGTTGTGGTTGGCTGGGTCTGGTAGGTTCCCGTTTTAGTTTCCGTTGTTGGCGGTTGCGTCTGGTAGGTTCCAGAGTTAGTGCCCGTGTTCGACGGGCTGTTCATCGTCCCTGTTGTTCCCGTGTTGGTTGTGCCAGTTGGGGTTGGGGTCGAGTTCGTTGTTTGGGCTGCTGCGTTCAGGGTCATGCCGGCTGCCAGCATAATTCCCATCATAATTACCTTTTTCATAACAAAAGCTGGTTTGCCTATAGTTTTGGTTGTCTACACAAAACTAACCCTCGTTTTTGGGTTGATGTTCGGTTATATTGAGGGAACGGGACTCCGAAACTTTCATATATGGCCCTATTTATGTTAATTTGTTGACGCTTCGTTTACTTAAAAGTCCAACCGGATTGCTTCTTCTTTTAACATCGCTTTATCAATCGGAACCACCCCTACAGACTCACAAACCAGTCCTCCCCCTAAATTAGACAAGCCCGCGATCAATCGGGGATGTTGCCGCAGGGCCACACAACAGGCTGCAATACTGATCACTGTATCGCCCGCCCCCGACACGTCCGATATTTTACGAAGATGAGCCGGAAGCCGGTGTTGCTCTCCATTGAAGTCGATATAAACGCCCCGTTCCGAGAGGGTGATCAAGGCTCCTTTTATCTGTAACTGATTTTTCAGGGTATCTACAGCCTGCTGGAATTCGGCGGGGTCATCCACATCGAAATCAATTTTCAATCCCTCCTTCAGTTCTTTAAGATTGGGCTTGAAAAGCGTAGTCTGATTGTACTGTAAAAAGTTGCGCTTTTTTGGGTCCACCACCGTGGGCACTCCCTGCTCATTGGCAAAGGCAGTGATTTCGGCAATAGCCTGAGTATCGAGAACGCCCTTGTCATAATCCTCAAACACAACAACATGACAGGTTGGGATCAAGGCTTTAGCCCTGGCTATCAACTGCGTCCGTTCGTCGGTAGTAATCAGTTTGTCTGTTTCAGTATCCACGCGCACCACTTGCTGCGATCCGGCAATAATTCGCTCCTTAATAGTGGTGATGCGCGAGTCGCTACGAATCAGGCCATCACAGGTCAAACAACGCTCCGTAAGTTGGCCCACAAGTCGGTCACCGGCTTCGTCGGTGCCAATCACCGAACAGATAATGGCTTCGGCTCCCAACGCCTGCACATTCAGCAACACATTTCCGGCTCCACCCAGCCGCAACTCCCGCCGAAGTACATTTACTACCGGGACGGGAGCTTCGGGCGAAATGCGTTCTACCCGCCCCCACACGTAGGAATCGAGCATTACGTCGCCAATAATCAGTACACGAAGATCGTTGAATGCATCAAAAAGTTGGTCAATAGAGAGGTCGGGAACCGGACTCATACAGCGGATTATGGTTGTTTGCGGGTGCAAAGAAACGAAAAAGGCGTGGCACGGCTGTACCTTTGTGCTATGACTTTACCAAACCGTGATACTGCCGTTATCTGGCACCCCTTCACGCAGATGCACACTGCCCCGCTGCCCATCCCCATTGTGCGGGGCGAAGGAAGCCTGTTATTCGATGCCGATGGCCGGACGTTTTTAGACATGATTTCATCGTGGTGGGTCAATCTTCACGGCCATGCTCACCCCCATATTGCCGAGCGCGTGAGCCACCAACTCCGCACCCTCGAACACGTCATTTTTGCCGGTTTCACTCACGAACCCGCTATCGAACTGGCCGAACGATTGTTGGCTATTTTGCCTGATAATCAGGCTCGTGTGTTTTATTCCGACAATGGTTCTACCGCCGTTGAGGTAGCCCTGAAAATGGCGTTTCAGTATTGGCACAACATTGGCCAGCCACGTCGGCGGGTGGTGGCTTTGGAGGGAGCCTACCACGGCGATACGTTCGGAGCCATGTCGGTAGGAGGGAGGTCGGCATTTTCGGCTCCGTTCGCGCCGTTTTTGTTTGATGTCGATTATTTGCCGGTGCCTGTTCCGGGTCAGGAAGCCGCCGTGCTGGCTCAGGCCGAAAACCTGTTCACCGACGATGTGGCTGCGTTCATTGTGGAACCGCTGATTCAGGGCGCGGGGGGCATGGTGATGTATGAGCCGGACGTTCTGAACACGCTTATCCAAATGGCTCGAAAACAGGGTGCTTTGGTGGTTGCCGACGAAGTCATGACGGGCTTTGGCCGAACCGGAAAACTGTTTGCCAGTCACTATCTGGACATCCAACCCGATCTGATGTGCCTGTCGAAGGGCCTAACGGGAGGCACGATGGCTTTAGGAGTAACAACCTGTACAGCAGCGATCTACAACGCTTTTTTGTCCGATGACAAGCACAAGACGCTTTTCCACGGCCACTCATTCACGGCGAATCCGCTGGCATGTGCAGCCGCTTTAGCCAGTTTAGATCTGTTACTATCCCCCGAAACGCAGGCCAACATCAAGCGGATTTCGACCCGCCATCAGGCTTTTGCCGACACACTTCGGGGGCAAGAAACAGTTGACAACGTCCGCCAACTCGGCACCATTTTAGCATTCGATCTGAAAGTTGCCGGAGAAAACAGTTCTTACTTCAACAGTATTCGCGACGAGGCATACAACTACCTGCTCGATAAAGGCGTTTTGATGCGTCCCCTCGGAAACGTATTGTATTTTCTGCCGCCCTACTGTACCACCAACGAACAGTTAGACGAAGCATACGCAGCGGTTCTAAGTCTGGTTCAGAACCTTACTCTTCGCTCTCGTCTTCGTTCTTCTTCTTGTACTGCTGAATGATTTTGTAGAGGGCTTTTTGTTTCTCTAACTCCGGGAAGAACTCGAATAACTGCACATGGGCTTCATAATCGAGCGTTAAGCCTACTTCTAATTGCAACAGAGCCTCGCGATATAAACCAGCGTGAATCAGGTATACGGCAGAGCGGTAATACAAATCGGCATCTTCGGGCGATTCGGCAATGCCCATCTGAACAATGTCGTTGGCTTTGTCGAAATTACCCTGATCAAACGGCACCAACGACCAAACCAGATATACATCGGGATTCGTCGATTCAACCTGAGCCGCTTTCTCAAACGCTTCAAGGCTTGAGATCACGTTACCGATTTTATATTCTGTCTCAGCCAGAGCCAGATAATATTCTGCGTTGTTGTCGTTCAGTTTAATAGCCTTCTGAATAAAGGGCAGGGCTTCATACCACTTTCCCGACTCGCTCAAACAAACACCAATCCCATACCAGGCTTCGTCCCACATATTGTCCAGACGGACAGCTTCGCGGTATTCTTTGATGGCTTCGGGCAGGCGATCCTGTTTCTCCAGACTGGCTCCCAAATGGCAAAACGTATCGGCCGTGGGTTCTTCGTGCTTCAGCGTCAGGCGGTAACACTCCTCAGCCTTGTCGAACTGCCCCATATTCATGAGCGTGTTTCCCCAGTTGAAGTGAGCCGACGCAAAATCGTCTTTAATCAGTGTGGCATATTCATAAGCCTCTGCCGCGTCCTCAAACTGCATGAGTTTGCTGTAGGCAATGCCGAGATTATACCACGCATTATGCGAATACGGATCCTTGTCGATCAGTTGTTTGTAATAGGGTAGGCTCGTTTCCAGTTCACCCGTCACATCATAACAGAACGACAGCTCATAGAGCGCGTTCTCGTTGTCCATGTTCAGGGCAATTGCCTTTTTATAATGGCTGATGGCTTCGGGATATTTACCCCAATTCTGATAACTCTGGCCAATCTGAAAATAGATATCGTCTTTGTCGTCGGTATTGTCGAGCATTTCCTCAAGCACCTGCACCGACTCTTCAAACCGTCCGGCCATACTCAGCACCGTGCCCTGCATATACTGCACATCAAGGTCGCCGGGGTTAAATAGCCCCGCCCGGTCAAGCAGTTCAAGCGATTCGTCGAAGCGGTTGAAGTTGGCCAGAATCTGGGCTTTATCAAGCATCAGTTCCAGGGCGTAGGGGAAGTTTTCAAGGCCAGCTTCCGCTGCCTGAAAAGCTTTTTCGAGGTTTCCCTCGCCCAAATAATGCTCAACGAAACGCTCATAGACATCGAGGTCGAAAAATTGACGCTCCTGCCGAACCAGCATTTGTTCAAACCGCTGGAGAGAATCGTTTATATCACCTTCTCGTTCGTCAAACTCTTGCTCCATGTTGAGTCCTCAATGGGTTATGTGGCGGGGATAGGGGCCGCACCACAGGCGCGAACTATCCCAAAACTGTAAGAAATATAAGCACAAAATATATACGTCCAACGCCCCGGCCCAAAAAATTACAGCCCGGCATAGGCACGGGCCGAGCGCGTGAGGGTTTCCGAAAGCGGGCGATACAGAAAATCAATTGTCTTTGTGATCTTCTGTCCATCAAACGCATACCGCGAACTCGCCGAGCGGGCCGTTTCGCGTGTGATAAGTGGGTTGCTACCCGTGAGCCAGGCCCGCACGGCTTCCACCGGCCAAAGCAGGTGAGTTAGTGCGGGTGGCATCCGCATTCGGGGCGGTCGCTTGTGCAACACAACCGCCATCTGTTCTAACAATTCTTTGTATGGAATCGTGCCAGCGTTCAGGATGAAGCGTTCATTAGTGACAGAATCGCCCTCCATGAGCTGGAAAAGGCTTTCGGCCACATCCTGCACATCCACATAATTGACTAAGCCCGCCGGGTAAAAGGGTTTCTCATCATGCACATATTTAAACAATTGCACACTAGTTCGGGTCCAGTCGCCCTCGCCCAGCACAATGCTTGGATTCACCATCACCACTGACAGCCCCTCGGCCCCACCCCGCCAAACTTCCAGTTCTGCCCGGTATTTGCTTTTGGCATATTCCGAATTGTTGGGCGAATCTTCCCATTTCTGGCTTTCGTCGAGCCGCAACGGTTCCGTCGACCCGCCTTTATTGTCGGGCCTCCCTAATGAGGCTACTGAACTTACATAGCCCAGTTTTCGGATGTTCGCTTTCAAGCAAACGTTCACCACGTTGGCCGTTCCTTCGGCGTTGATGTGGCCCATTAGTTCGTGGTCTTTGGGCGAAAACGACACCACAGCAGCCGCATGAATCACGTCGAGGGTGCCGGGTTCACGTCTATCATAAATGGCCGCTTCGAGTGAAGGAATATCCATGATGTCGCCTTCATGCCAGATGATTTGGTCGGCCACATCAGTCAGCAGGCCCCCGTTGCGGTTGGTGCGGGTCAGGGCTTCTACCCGGTAGCCAGCCGCCAGATAACGCCGGGCAATGTGCGAGCCAACGAAACCCGTGGCCCCGGTAATAAAAACGGTTCTAAGGGGTAAGCTCATGGAGAGTAGTCTTTCGAGAGTTGATAGTTGAGGAAATTACTGGTGTCCTCGTTCGTGTTATCCATAGCAATTCAACCCTGTTTGTGTAAACTTAACAATCCTCGGCCCTGATTTGCTAATTTTGCACCAAAATACAGTTGCTGATAGCCCCAGCCATGTTAGAAAACCCCCAACGATATACCGTTACTGCCGCCCTCATCTATGCCAATGGTCCCATTCACATTGGGCATTTGGCAGGCTGCTACATTCCCGCCGACATTTATGTGCGCTACCTTCGGGCAACCGGAAAAGACGTGGCCTTTATCAGCGGCACCGACGAACACGGCGTACCCATTACCATTCGCGCTCAGAAAGAGGGCATTACGCCCCAGCAGGTTGTCGATAAATATTACACCCAGATCAAACAGTCGTTTGAGGAACTGGGCATTTCGTTCGATATATACTCGCGGACATCGAACAAGATCCACCACGAAACCTCGCAGGAGATTTTCCTGAACCTGAATGAAGGCGGCCACTTCACCGAAGAAACTACCGAACAGTATTATGACGAAACAGCCAAACAGTTTCTGGCCGACCGTTACATTGTGGGCGTTTGCCCGGTCTGTGGCAACGAAAATGCCTATGGCGATCAATGCGAACGCTGTGGCTCCACCCTCAGCCCTACTGAGCTTAAGGAGCCACTGCGGTCCATGCTGTCCGGCTCGAAGCCCGTTCTGAAAGCGACCAAAAATTGGTATCTGCCCCTCGACAAGATGCAGCCGCGCATTGAGGAATACGTGAACAGCCATCCGGAGTGGAAAACTAATGTGTTTGGCCAGTGTCAGTCATGGTTGAAAGAGGGGCTAAGGCCCCGTGCCATGACCCGTGATTTGGATTGGGGTATCCCCGTTCCCCTGCCCGATACGGAGGGTAAAGTGCTATATGTCTGGTTCGACGCGCCCATTGGCTACATTTCAATGACCAAAGAGTGGGCCGCAGAGCAGGGGCGCGATTGGGAATTGTACTGGCGCGATCAGAACACCAAACTGGTACACTTTATCGGTAAAGACAATATTGTGTTTCACTGCATCATTTTTCCGGCGATGCTGATGCACGATAGCAGTGGGTTCATTTTGCCCGAAAACGTGCCGGCCAACGAGTTTATGAACCTCGAGGGCGACAAAATCAGCACCTCCCGCAACTGGGCAGTCTGGTTGCACGAATACCTCGAAGAAATGCCCGGCAAGCAGGATGTGTTGCGCTACGTGCTGGCGGCCAATGCTCCAGAAACTAAAGATTCCGAGTTTACCTGGAAAGATTTTCAGACCCGCAACAACGCCGAACTGGTCGGTATTTTTGGCAACTTCGTGAACCGGGCAGTGGTGTTGACCCAGAAATTTTGTAACAATCACGTACCGGCCCTCGTTGACCCAATCGACTACGACCGCGAGGTACTCAATGAACTGGCTCAGTTCCCCGACCGCATTGGCCAATCTATTGCTCAGTATCGTTTTCGGGAAGCTCTTGCCCATCTTATCGACCTGGCACGACTGGGTAACAAGTACTTAGCCGAAACCGAGCCATGGAAGGTCGTCAAAACCGATCCGATTCGAGCTAATACGATCCTGCACATTGCGTTGCAGATCACAGCCAATCTAAGCGTACTGTGTGAACCATTTTTGCCGTTCACAGCCCAGAAACTTCGTCACCAACTCAATGCCGACATACTGGATAAAGATATTTTGACCTGGCTTAACGCGGGCAAACCCGATTTGCTGACTGAAGGACATGAACTTGGTCAAAGCAGCTTATTGTTCGAGAAACTGGAAGACGAAGTTATCAACAAACAAATTCAGAAATTACACGACGCAAAACGAATGAATGAGTTAGCAGTTAAAGAAACCCCGGAGCCAAAGGGCGAGATTACTTACGATGATTTTGTGAAGATGGACATTCGCATTGGCACCATCACCGAAGCCGAACGTGTGCCCAAAAGCGACAAACTTCTCAAACTTCGTGTTGACGATGGGATGGGTGGCCGGCAAATTCTGAGTGGCATTGCAAAGCACTTTACGCCTGAGGAATTAATTGGGAAGCAGGTAACTTTCCTGGCTAACTTAGCTCCTCGTAAAATGATGGGAATGGAATCGCAGGGGATGATTTTGATGGCCGAGGACCGCGATGGATCACTGGCTATGTTACCCCCGAGCAAACCAGTTTGGAATGGCGGACCAGTGAGTTAGAGCTTCTATACTTTGAGTAGAAAAACGGTTTACCTGCGAGCCGGATCAACTTTTTGTTGGTTCGGCTTTTGATTTTGATAAGGAGATTCTATTGGTAAAAGTGATTTTCATAAAGTCATATATGTATATTATTCGGTAATTAAGAAATAAATTTAGTCAAATTTATGACGTAGATAGATAAAACAATTTTCCTGTTTGATTTACTAAATCATTTAAATAGGCGATATAGTATTTGTTTAGCCATATAACTCATATCCGTTAAGTTAAATATTCGGCTTTTCAATACATATGTCGTTACCGGAGAGGTAATAGGGAGTCTTAATGGGGTAGATCTAACCCATCTTTAAACATAAAACAGATGAACTCAAAGTTTCACTTGCTCATAGTGGATGAAAATCCCTATGTTGCCGGTATCCTTGTGCAGACGCTTAAGAAAGATTTCGACATCACAGTAGCAAACAGTGGTCAGGATGCGGCCCGAATGCTGATACAAGGCCATCGCTTTGACTGTGTGCTTACTGAACTCAATCTTCCTTTCTTCAGCGGGCTTGACCTCACGAAATTAATTCGCATGAGCAAGGTACTGGCCAAAACACCTGTCATTGTACTGTCGAACGCCACCGATAGCGATACCCGGATAGACTGCCTTGAACAAGGCGTTGATGGATACATTGCTAAACCATTTAACCCGCTTGAAGTCAAAGCCAAGTTGCATGCTTTGTTGCGTCGGTCGGTTGCTGCCGTAGAAACCGTCGAAGAGCGATCATTCGCTAAACGACTGCTTTCGGAGAATAAACCGTCATGGCAACCAAAATCACGCATTTTGTCTATGTTTCTGAGGGGCTACAGCGTATCGCAGAGTGCGTAAAAAAAGTTTGCAAAAAATGCAAGTCTTTTAAAATGCACATACACTGAGATAATCAAGTTAGAATATCTGCAAATTTTGTGCCAAGAACGAGACAAAGATTCAGCTATTCATATTCCCTTAACTCGTCTTGTGAATAGTACCTCTGCATTTCGCCTTTTGCTGATTGACGACGACGATGACAACGTCTCCCGGATCACTTCCTTACTTGGCAGTGAGTGTTCGATTATGCGGTTTCGCAATGTTAAAAGTGCGGAAGCCTGGCTTGGGAGTGATGCCCGAACCGACCTGATTGTTGTTGGCCTGGATAGTGCAAAAGAGTTAGTCAAGGTGGTACGAAACAAGGGTAAATATCGGTTTGTTTCGATTGTTATTCTATTTGATAACAGCCATTTACAAACCCCAAAGAGCATTTTTTCTACAGGAATCACTGATATGATCGATGTAGACGAGGAATCCGAGGCTATCCATTCCAAACTTAAGTATTACATGGAACTTAGTACCCATTTCCGTTCTGTAGAACAAACCAATAAACGTGTTGCCCCCTATACATTCACACTTCCCTGGTGGAAAAGAGGCATTGATATTGCTGTTTCGTTGTGCGCATTAATACTATTGCTGCCACTACTGCTGGTTGTTGCCGCATTGATCATGCTGGATTCTAAGGGGCCAATTTTTTATCGATCTCCCCGAGCTGGTACCCATTTTCACATATTTGGTATGCTCAAATTCAGGACCATGCGCGTTCGAGCCGATCAACAATTGAAGGATTTGGCCGCTCACAATATTTATGCCAAAGATTCTAAAGATTTAGTGGCTGAGGGTGAAGTAACGGGCGATGCCATTTTTTTATGTGCTGCCTGTCGGGAAAAAGGCGTGGTCTGTCAGCGTCCACTGTTCGATGAGTATCAACCTGTTTGCGAAAAATTATACCTTCGGGAGAATGAAGAAGCAGCCAAGTTTATGAAATTCCGCAACGATCCGCGCATCACCCGGCTGGGGAAATTTCTTCGGAATAGCAGTATTGATGAGTTACCCCAGTTGCTGAATATTTTGCTGGGCGATATGTCGCTGGTTGGCAATCGGCCGCTGCCTTTGTATGAAGCTGAGAAGCTGACAACCAATGAATTTGCCGAACGGTTTACTGGACCGGCAGGCCTGACAGGTTTATGGCAGGTGCAAAAGCGGGCTAAAGGTCAGGGGCCTATGTCGGACAAAGAACGGACGGAACTTGACATCACCTATGCCCGGACTTTTTCGTTCCAAACTGATCTGTATATTATCTGGAAGACTTTGTTCAGCTTATGGCAGAAGGAGAACGTATAGTGAATTTCCGCCAACCATTAGTATCGCTTATCACGATCAACTATAATCAGGCTGAGACGACCCGGCAGTTTCTGGATTCGTCGCGGGGATTACTATACACGAATTATGAGATCATCGTTGTTGACAATGATTCTACGGTGAGACTCGACACGCAGATTGACCAGAGTCAATATCCCAAGGCCCGATTTGTACGGAGCGAAAAAAACCTTGGCTTTACCGGAGGTAATAATTTGGGTATGCAAAAGGCACTTGGCGACTATTTTTTTATTGTTAACAACGATACGGAGCTTACGCCTACCCTGCTGGACGAACTGCTTCGGCCTTTTGCCGAGGACCCACAGATCGGGGTTGTATGTCCCAAAATAAAGTATTTCGATGACCCTGCTTTAGTACAATATGCTGGTTACAACCCCATGAACATGCTGACAGGAACAGCCCATGTGGTTGGATTTGACCAACCTGACAACGGACAGTTTGACCAAGCAGGGATAACGCATTTCGCACATGGGTGTGCCATGATGGTGAGCCGCCGGGTTGTGAATCAGGTGGGGCGGTTTGCCGAACGTTTTTTTCTTTATTACGAAGAATTGGACTGGTCGCAGCGAATTAAGGACGCGCATTTTCAAATTTACTATCAGCCGTCGGCCATGATTCTGCACAAGGAATCGGTGTCGGTTGGGCGGAAAAGTACACTTAAAACGTATTATATGACCCGCAACCGGATTTTGTATATGCGTCGGCATTGCTCACCAGTTCAGCGGTTGCTTTTTTACGGATATTTTGTGGGGGCAGTGTTGCCCAAGCATCTGTTTAGTTTCCTGATAAAAGGGCAACTGGATCATGCTAAAGCGTTTGCACGTGGCATAATCTGGAATCTAAAATCAACCAGTACTTCGCCGATATAATCTAACTGTTGCTTTTGCTGATGACGATGTTCTACTACCTGCTGGTTAGTTTATTTGTGGTCTTGAGTTTATTAATTTTATATACCTACATAGGTTATGGTATTGTGGTCTGGCTGCTGGTAAAACTTCGGGGTAAACGTCGGGCGGTTGCCGCGCTAACCGATTTGCCCCATGTGACCATGATTGTGCCAGCCTACAACGAACGCGATTATTTACCGGAAAAACTGAAGAACTGTCTCGCCCAGGACTACCCGGCTGACCGGCTTCATTTGTTGTTTGTGATTGAAGGCTCGACCGATGCCTCGGCGGAGTTTTTGGCGCAACAGAAACTACCCAATCTGCGTATTTTATCAGGAACGGAACGGTTGGGTAAAATTGCAGCCATGAACAGGGCAATGAAACAGGTTGAAACGCCCATTACAATTTTTACGGATGCAAACACCCAACTAAATCGGGAAGCGGTGAGCCGGTTGGTGAGCCGATTTACGGAAGGTGTTGGAGCGGTTACGGGCGAAAAGCGGATAAAGGTGGAGAACGCCGAGTCGGCAGCGGGAAGTGGCGAAGGGTTATACTGGCGGTACGAATCGTTTTTGAAAAAACTTGATGCCGAACTGCACACTATTGTTGGAGCAGCGGGCGAGCTGTTTGCCATCCGAACTGATTTATACGAACCCGTTGAAGCGGACACCTTACTCGATGATTTTATTATCTCGCTGCGGATTGCCGGGCGGGGTCACCGGGTCGAATACGCACCGGATGCCTATGCCCTCGAACGGCCGTCGCATTCGGTGGGAGAAGAGCAAAAGCGTAAAGTTCGTATTGCTGCCGGGGGGTTTCAGGCCATGAAACGACTGGCCTATTTATTGAACATATCCCGGTATGGCTGGCTTAGTTTCCAATATGTGTCGCACCGGGTGTTGCGGTGGGCCGTTACTCCGTTTTGCTTACCTCTGTTGCTCGTGCTGAACGTGCTGATTTTGCTGGTATTACCCGTTTCAGTTAACCACCCAACGGCACCATTTTTTTGGTGGACTATTTTAGCAGGGCAAAGCATCTTTTATGCTACTGCTTACTTAGGGTATATATTGGAAAACCGGCAGACACGCTGGAAACTTACGTTTGTACCCTTCTATTTTGTATTTATGAACTGGTGCGTCTTACTTGGTTTTGCCCGATTTAACCGGGGGAACCTGTCGGGAGTCTGGGAAAAGTCGAAACGAGCCATATGACAACGTATGATTACCCATTTACTGAAACCCTGCTGGACCGGCTTCGAGAAAAAGGCTGGTTAGTTGGTGTATTGGGGGTGGTGATGGCCCTGTCGGGTGGGTGGCTGATTGGCACAATGGGCGTGAAAGGCGCGCTCATCACGGCGGGTCTGCCAATTGTGCTGATGGTTGTGTTAGGAGTATTAGTGGAACCCCGCATTGGTTTATATATCTATCTTAATCTCAGCTTTCTGGTTGGGGCTACGCGCTTTCTGGAGGGCGAAGTTCCGGTGGGTACCGGCCTCGACGGTTTGTTGGTGTTGACCTTGGTTAGCACGTTTCTGAACGGGAAACGAATGAATTGGAAACGGCTTCGGAACCCCGCTTTCTATCTACTCGTGTTGTGGCTGTGTTATACCATTCTGGAATATTTCAACCCGAATGCTCCGTATGCTCCTGCCTGGTTTTATCATGCCCGCTCCTTTTCATTGAGTTGGTTTTTGCTGGCTATCATCGTTTCGGTTGCCCCGATCACAAAGGCAGATGTCTGGCTTATGATGAAAACCTGGCTGGTTTGGTCGGTATTAGCCGCGTTCTGGGCGTTCAAACAACAATACATTGGTCTCACTCCGTCGGAGGTGGCTTGGTTGGCATCAGGTGCCGACCGAACGCACATTTTGTGGGGACAGTTGCGAAGCTTCTCGTTTTATTCGGATGCCGGGCAGTTTGGCTCCGAGATGGCCGGAACTACCTTAGTCGCTATTATCCTGTTTTTTAGGATCAAAAAGCTCCCTTATAAAATTTTATATTTAGTGCTGGTGCTGGTGTTGTTTTGGGGATTTGCCGTTTCAGGGACACGCTCATCGTTGTTCGTGATTTTGGCTGGCTATCCAGCCTATTTGGTGCTACAGCGCAAATTTGGCCCTATTGTACAGGGGATTGCGATGGCCACGCCCGTACTGGCTATGCTGCTTTTTACTAATTACGGCGACGGTATTTACCAGATTTACCGCATCCGAACTGCTCTCAAACCAACTAAAGATGAGTCGTTTCTGGTGCGTTTAGAAAATCAGAAACGGATTCGGACCTACATGAAAGATCTCCCTTTTGGGGTAGGAATTGGGTCGTCGTCGGGAGCAGGTGTGCGGTTTTCCCCCAATCACTGGGCCGCACAAATCCCACCCGATAGCTGGTATGTGCAACTCTGGATCGAGACGGGAATTGTTGGGGTCAGCATTTATTTACTTATGCTGGCCGGCATGATTTTATGTGGCATTTATAGACTGTGGAAACTGAAAGACCCCTGGGTGTTCACGATGATGGTTGTGCTATTATCGGAGTTCATTGGCATTGCCGTAGTAAGTTATTCGAACCCTATTTTGGGGCAGTTTCCAACCAGTACAATTCTGTATATTACCTCCATGCTGTTTTCAACGGCCAATCGCTGGGACACCACACCCCCTCTCCCCCCACCCGTAACTGATTCGTTTTCTCAAAAAGTCCCATCCTATCCCATTCATGGAGCCTTTCGATAGTATCATTTGTGTTGGTCAGACAACCTGGGAGGGTGACTTCCAGAAAGCTGTGGTACAACTGATGTGCGAGTTTTCGGTGCGGCACCGAGTTCTTTACGTCGACTACCAGCATACCTACAAAGACCTGGTAATGGGGGTGGCCGGGCAACGGGGTGTACCCATCAGAACAATGATGCACATGGCGAGTCGGCTGGTGAAAAAGCCGGGCAAAAAAGATAGTGAAGTCTATGTGTGGCATCCACCTACTATGCTACCCATCAATTGGTTAGCCCCAAAAACACACGATCAGTTAGTGGAGTGGAACGTGAACCGCTTAGTGAAAGGGTTACGGGGTGTGATGAACCAATTGGGTATGAAACGCCCCTTGATTATCAACGGGATGAACCCGGTTTTTGGCCTGCCCATGCTCCATAAACTAAACGAAGCCGGGACCATTTATTACTGTTTTGATGAGATCACGATAGCCCGCTGGATGAGTCGTCATGGCGGCCGTTACGAAGAAGAATACCTGCGCCAGGTTAGTGCGGTGGTGACCACTTCAGAAACCCTTCGCCGAACAAAATCGGCGTTGCAACCGAACGCCTTTTGCGTGAAAAACGGGGTCAACTTCGAGTTATTTAATGAAGCCCGGCAGTTAGCCGATAAGCAGCCGCCAACAAAGCCAATTGTGGGGTATCTGGGTACTGCCGATGACCGGGTGAATGTCGACATTGTTGACTATTGCGCCCAAGCAATGCCCGATGTGACATTTCAATTCATTGGCGAGATCAAAGAGCCGAGTCTAACTGAGCGGTTGTCACGGTTGCCGAATGTAGTTTTTACGCCACCCCGTCAGCCCGCCGACTTGCCACCTTTGCTGGCAAACCTCTCGGCGGCCATGATTCCGTTCGTGTGTAATGCCCACACGTACACCATTTATCCCCTGAAAATCAACGAATACCTGGCGGCTGGTTTGCCAGTGGTATCTACACCATTTTCAATCCTGACTGATTTTGACGGAATAATCGAGTTAGCTGATACGCCTGAACGGTTTGCTCTGGCTCTCCGACGGGCACTTGCCGACCAAAGTCAGGAGCGGATTAAAGAACGAGTCGAGATGGCGCGGGCCAATTCGTGGGAACACCGGGCCAACGAGTTCGAAGCAGTTTTCAATGCCTTACAGCTTCAACCAGCTTTTCGGGACTAAATTCTCTGTATTCCAAGGTTTATTCAGGAACCATTGTTTGGGGGCTATTACCAGTTTCTCAGATCGCGAATTGAGCCAGGCCCCCCACCAACTAAACGAACTGTTAGCAATGATGTGATGATGGCACAAGCTCATCAGTTGCAGGTCGTCCACATCGGCATCGGCCCCGGAGTTTATCACAAAAATAGGAGGCAAGTTGAAGTGCATATGCTCCTGCACCCAGCCAGGGTCGTCGCTGAACACGAACAGAGAACTGTTGGGAAACTGGTCTGACACCCGTTTGATGGCCGCTTCGTAATAGTCAAGTCCCAGTGTTCCGAATGATTGACTAAATTCGGGATGGTTCACATAATCACCCCGGCGAATATGGACTGATACGGGGGTATTTGCCTGTTCAATCTGCTGCCGGAATCTGTCGAAATTAGGGCCGGGTGTTCGATTAAAGGTCAGTTCTTTTCGAATAGTAGACTCACTACCAACAAAGTAAGCTTCAGATTGCCAGAACCCATCGAGCGTAATAAAAGTCCCTTTTGTTTGTAGAACGGCAGGGTCTAGGTGGAACTGTTGTTCTTTGCGCGTATCGAAAATGGGCCTCAACGACCGCCCGGGCAAGAGTCGGGTCGCTTTGGAAACGTAGAGCCAGGGCGAAGAATCAAGCAGGTCATAATCAATCGTGAAT
Organism: Cytophagales bacterium; assembly: GCA_031411995.1. Taxonomy (GTDB): domain Bacteria; phylum Bacteroidota; class Bacteroidia; order Cytophagales; family Spirosomataceae; genus Rudanella. The sequence goes on along the minus strand of JANOCD010000143.1, from coordinate 113,792 downwards.
CGGTCGAGTTTGAAATGCCGGGGGGTGTCGGTTTCGTAAGTTTTATGATAATACCGAAGATCGAACCACAGCCGGGTGTTGTTCTGAATGGCCAGATGCCGACCCAGAGCGTACTGAAACAGTTGATTGCCAAGACCGCTGGTTATTTTGGTGATGATCATCCTAAAAAATTGTCTTCTACAAACGTAAACACCTCATCGAGCTGGCGGGCATGGAGGATTTTGGCTCCCGAAAAGGCCGGGAAAATGGTTTTATATTCATCGAACGCATGCTCCCAACCACCGCCAGGGTGTGATAAAATGACGTTGATCCCTCCGAAATGACTCGCTAAAGCCGCCGTGCCGCCGTGCATCGAAATAAAGCGGTCACAGTTGGCGTAGACCATCAGTTGCAGGTGATTGTAGTTGCTCACGTGGGAGCGATGCTCGTCGAAAAGGTCGTTCATGAGCAACACCTCCGGGTGGTTTTCCCGAATCCAGGTGTGTTCGCCCAAATCCATGATTTCGCTGTTATCCAGCACAATCTGCCCCGAAAGCGGGCGGTTATACACAATCTGATAGTGGGGCTTGCAGATCGAAATGATTCGGTCGAGCGCGTTGATGCTGAGGAAGTTGATGGGTGGTTTGTCCCATTCGATATTGTATTTGTTAGCAATTACCAGCAATGGTTTCTTATACACAAATTGTTCATTGCGGTAGTGAGCTTTAAACGGCACGGGTGTCCATTTCGAGTAGTCGAAGGTGGGGCTATGGGTCATGTTGGGCATGTTATAATTGCCGTATGCCCTTTGCCAGATTCGCTCGGTGTAGCGTTCGTCGTGATTATCGCTGAAAAAATAGAAGGGCTTCGTGTTCGAACAGGAAATGGTTTGTTTGAGGGTACCGTTGAGGTGATGCCAGTAGGCAAATGGCACTACATAACGCAGCTCCTGGTCGAATTCTCCCTGAAATTCAATGATTTTATACGGTTTTTTAGCGATGTGATCCCGTCTGAAAAACTGAAACTGATTGAGCCGGGCATACCAGTTGTCGCGCACAAAATACCGCAAATCGCCCCGATAAGCAGGATAGCGGATGGCCGCCACGACGTACAGAAATTTGAGAAAAAGCTGCTGCATAGTTTCGTTTAATGGCGGGTAACCTGCTCATAGACAGATAATAACTGCTTTGCCGTGTTTTGCCAGGAAAATAAAGCCGCGCGTTCCAGACCGCGTTTTCGGAGGTCATTACGGAGGTCGGTCGAAGTAAGCAATTGGTTGAGTTGATGGGCCATTTCGTCGGGCGAGGCCGGGTTGGCAAGCAGGGCGGCATCGCCCGCTACTTCGGGCATGGCCGAGGTGCTGGCTGTTAGCACGGGGGTTCCGCAGGCCATCGACTCCAAAATTGGCAAGCCAAAACTCTCACGCAGCGAGGGGCACAGAAACACCGTTGCCGCATTATAGACAACGGGCAGTACCGTGTTTGGAATGTAGCCGCAGAGTTGAATCTCGTTTGCCAGAGCTTGCCCGCCAATTTGGGTTAAAACACCATCGACATACTCCCGGGAAACGTTGGCCATCACAAACGGCAGCGTTAATAAACCTTGTTGTTTAAGCAGTAATAAAGCTTTCAGAACACCCACAACGTTCTTCTTTGGGTCGGTGTTTCCCAGGAAAAAGATAAACTCGTTGGGTAGTCTGTACTGTTGCCGAACGCTTTCGATCTGGTCGGCAGCCTTAATAACCCGAAACTGTGTGCTCACGGCATTATGCACCGTTACGACCCGCGAGGGGTCAACCCGGAGGTGGTCGATGATGCGCTGGCGTTCGTAATGCGAAACGGTCACGATGCAATCTGCCGTTTCGACCACACGTGGCACATTCCAGCGTCGGTAAAGGTTGCCCAACCGTTGATACCAGTTGCCGCCGACAATGGCTTTTTCCAGAAATATTATGTCGTGGAGCGTCAATACTAATGGTGCAGACGGCCGGAGTGGAGCCGTGTTGGCGGTGCAATGCAACAGGTCGAGACCGTGTTGCCGAACCGCTTTAGGAAGGGCATATTGCTCCCAAACAGGGTAGGGTCCGCCGGGCAATTCAACTACACGAACGTTGGGGGTTGTGGGCAGTCCCTCGCGGGCGGTGTCGGGTTTGGCAAAAACGACAAACTCATGTTGCGAATGCTCGGCCAAGGCCCGAATGGTTTCCACGGCCACAATGTCCATTCCATGTTTGTGGGGGCGAAGCAGTCGCTGAGCCTCAATGCCAATTCTCATAGGCGCAATTAGTGAACAGCCACCCACTCAGAAAGCAGGGCGGGGTCAATTTCGTAAAATTGAGGTGATTCCATACTATTAATATAGACGTTGGCGAGAGCTGCCGGATACGTATCATTTACAAAAAAAGGCTGAATTTGCCAGGGAAAACTGTTCCCAATCAGCGAACTCTTCACAATATGCTCCCCTTCTAAGGCCGGTATGTTGATAAAATCATCGGTTACGCCTTCTCCTGTGGCTTTCACGAGCGCTTCTTTCCGGGTCCAGCATTCATAAAAGAAAAGGTGGCTATCCGGGCTTTCTATTAAGGCCCGTTGTTCAGCAGCCGATAAAACAGTGGGAATCAGGTCATCAATAATAAAGCGTGGGTTAACAAACTCAACATCAACGCCAAGGGGTGTTTGGCCCACTGCCAGCAAAACCCAATCGCCGGTATGCGATACGCTGAAATGCCAGTTGGGGGCATCTGACAAAATGGGTTTTCCTGTCTGAGCAGCTATAATCGACACGGATTGAGGAGCTTTACCCGTAATTTGACCCGCCATTACTCTAAATAAGCCTCTGCCTAAAATGTACCGGTTTCGGTCGGCAGTCTGGCGAAAGCGAGCGGCCCGTTGCTGTTCACGGGATTGAAGCAGGCTGTACCAGTCACTTATAATCAACTCGTTATCTGTACTTCTTACCCTAAAAACCGATATAGTTGTCTCGGATATCGGAGCCAATTGCCAGGATTGCCACTGAACGGTAAACGGGGGTAAACAAGTAACGGTAGTTGTTATCATAAGACAAAAGTAGAGGTATTTAGGAGATGTAAAATGGCTACTTAATCTGCCTGTTAAGTTGGGTGACGATTCTTATATGAAGTCGTCTAAATAGACGCTATGCCTGCCCCTTTGGTAACGTTATTGAACACGGCAACCTGGATTCGGAACCTGTTGCGGTATGTGGCTGGCGGATTTGTGGTTTTGGCCTACACCGCAAATCAGCCTTGTGTTGCTCAATCGTGTTCGGGTCCTGCCTCGGAGGTCTTAATTCGCGAATCGTTTGGAACAGCCGACAAAATCCCGTCGCTTAATGGCCGGACCTCCTATAAGCTGGTTGCCAAGTCGTGCCCCGACAACGGCGAATATACGATCTCACCCACAGCCGACCAAACCTGTTTTAGCTCCGTATGGCATGGTCTTCCGCAAGATCATACGGGAGAGTTTGGAGGGAACATGTTGATTGTCAATGGTTCTGATTTGCCCGGAGAGTTCTATCGGCAAACCATTCCTGGTTTGTGTGGAGGTACTACCTACGAGTTCTCCGTGTGGGGCTTAAACTTACTGCAACCGGGTAATTGCACGGACTCATCGCTTCCCAACCTCACCATTCAGATCGAAACAGAAAGCGGGCGACCGCTCAAAACCATTAACATTGGTTCAATTCCAGAAACAAAAAAACCATTGTGGCAACGGTTTGTCGTTTCTTTCACGATGCCTGATGTTGATGAGCCAGTGTTAGTTAAGTTGATCAATAAAGCTGAAGCGGGGGGCTGTGGCAACGACCTTGCCCTCGATGATATTGAACTGATTCGGTGCAGCACCTGCCCGCCAGAGCCGGTTTATGTGCCGGAAGCATTCACCCCCAACAACGATGGCCAAAACGACCGTTTCGCCATTTATCTGGCTGCCGCAGTATCAGTAAATGTGAAGCTATTTGACCGCTGGGGGTCGGTTGTGTATGCGAGCAGCACCCTGACCGAACAATGGGATGGAACGTTCAGGGGGACTCCCTGCCCGGTTGGAAATTATACGTGGGAAGTTACCTACGAAGCCGCCGACTCGCCCACAACTACTACCCTCTACGTTCGTTCCGGGCAGGTTATGCTCCTGCGTTAATCCTCATAATCAGCCATTAAAGTAGCCTTTAGCTCACCCGCCTGCTTTCTTGGCTTTATATCCTTTGCCCGTCAGCCAGGCAATGACTTTGTCGCGGTGGTCGCCCTGAATGAGTACATCCCCCTCTTTGGCTGCTCCACCCGCACCGCAGGAAGCTTTCAGTTGTTTGGCAAGATCGCTCAAATCAGCCTCTGCACCAATGAATCCGCGAACGGCCGTTACGGTTTTACCCCCACTAATGCGGTCGAGCCACACCTTGAGAGCTTGCTGGGCCGGGGGCAGTGTTTGGACATCGGCTTGTTCATCAGACTGGTATTGAAAATCGGGGTTGGTGGAGTAGATAACCCCGGTACGGTTTTTCTTGCTCATGCCAGAAATGCGTTGAAACGTTGTATGTTGCAGGCTTGCTGCAAAAGTAACCTTGCCCTACAGCAATACCAGCAAACTCCCTGGCAATACCCGAATGTCGCACCTGCTTTCGGAGAACAGGAGTGGTTCGCCATCCGCGTGAATAACCAGCGATTGGTTGCTCTCGACCACAGCTTTTGTGATGGTTTCCCCATGCCAGTAGGCCGAACTGTCGAGTGTGCGGTTGAAAAGCCGCCATGCCAAACCCCCACTGACTGATTTTGGAAAGGGTTTGATTTCGCATTGATCCAGTTGCCCATCGGCAATGTTGGCGTGGGGAGCCACCCAGGCATTATTACCAAACTGCCCGGCGTTGGCAAATGTTAGGGTAAACAATTTTTTCTCCTGCCCATTTACCGCATAGTCACCCGGTTTGTAGTTCCAGAATGCGCCATACGCGGTTCGGATATAAGTTGGCAAACCCCGAACGGGCTGTTGGGCAAACACATGGGCCACATGAGCCTCGAACCCCAACCCGGCCGTGCAGAAAAATGGATGCCCGCCAATTTCTCCACTATCAATCACTACGGGTTTGCCATTCAGGGCTTTGTCGATGGCTTTTCGGGTATCCAGTGGAATGCCCAGATGCCGGGCCAGACCATTGCCCGACCCCATCGGCACAATTCCCAAAGCCGTAGCCGATTGCCGCAAAGCCCGCGCCGTTTCGTTAATGGTTCCGTCGCCCCCAATGGCCAGTACCCGCCCAATGCCCTGCCGAACAGCTGTATTGGCCAGCTCGGTAGCGTGGCCTGCGTGCGTTGTCACAACGATCTCGGCGGTGAAGCCAGCTTGGTCAGCCCGGTGCGCCAGATACTGGTTAAGTTGCTGGCGTTGAGTGGCTGAAGCTGTTCCTGAAAGTGGATTTACAATAGCCAGCAAGGTGGTTGATGCGGCCATTTAAGAGAAGAAAACGAACAGCAGAATAATAAAAACGATAATGAAAATGTAGTACAGGCCGTCTGAAAATACATACGGCTTATAGTCTTTGTAGAAGTTACGGAACCAGTTCATACCACAAAGATACCCAAATTGTTTGTAGCGGCTTTGCGAACGCTCAATCACGTTTTCGCGCTTCCCGGCGTTCCTGACGTTCCTCTTTTTTGGTTTCGCGACTCTCTTTTCGTTCGGCTTTTTTCTGGGCGCGTTTGGCTTTATAATCAGCTTTGAAATCGCTTACTGCATCCTGAAACGAGATATCATTGTCGAACTCACCCTTGAAAGCTTCAATGTAAGCGTTGCTAAGTACACCAAATGCAGTTGGCCAGAATCCCGTTTTTATACTTTCAACGGTTCCCGATAACGGAATCCGGGTGGCTACCTGATCGCGTTTCTGATTCTTGAGAATAGCCGTACCCGCCTGAGCCAGCAACTCCGTGAAAAACTTACCAATAGTGCGTTTCTCGTTTTCATCTAACTTAAAGATTTTCATCTCTTTCGTTAGTGGCTTCACATACCCATTCAACTTACCATCGTTCATGGCCATTTCGCTGAAAACGCTTAACGTGCCCCGCTCAAAGTCGATGTTGGCATATTCGCGAGCCAGCGTATTCAGCTTCACCAGTTGCAAATCGGTGAAACGCAGATTGTAATTAAAATCGGGGATAGGCTTCAGCAGGTAGGTGTTGGCCTCGAAGCGCATGGTGCCGCCGTAGCCTGGAACATCACCAGTGGCCCAAACGGGAGACGGTAAACTACCCTGTTTCTCCTCGGTGTTACGGATGTTACGAATTTCGCCATTCACCCGGTGCATCGACAGGTCCGTCCGGGGTTTGGTCAATAAACTGCTTAGGTCGATTCGGCCATCCATCACCGCAAATCGGTTGATTTCTATCGGCAACAAGTCTTTCACCAACACAGTCCAGTCTACCTCCTGACCCGTTTGCCGCTCGGATTCTGTTTTGCTGAATGAAAAATTCAGTTCAGGCTTATAGGTTTCTACCTCGCCCACCAGTTTGCCTTTCAGCAACGAACGCCACTGCACCGCCAAATCTGTTTTAGGAATATAGACAAATGGCTCTTTGATTTTGCCATTGATTTTCCGAATACGGAGTTCGTCAATCTGGTAGGCACCTCGCAGTAGCGAAATGTCTACATCCTCGATTCGGCCCGTGTAGCTGCCCATGTCGGCTAATTGCCGGTTCACATAGCGCAACACAATGTAGGGTAACAACAGCCTCGCAACGATGATCAGCACGAGGAGAGTAAGGATGATTTTTGTTGAGCGTTTCAAAAGCAATAACGTTGGTAGTAAGTCTGATAAACAAAAAACGCGGGAAGCCCGCGTTCTGTTTCATTTAAAGGTCAACCCACATCACCATATCGTAGGCAATTTCGTAATCTAACTCCTCCAGTGGCACCGTCCCAACAAACCGCCCGCCCTCACCCACCCGTACGGCGTGCCACAGGCCCGTGGCATCACGCAACAGAATTCGATAGCCATAGAGCGGGTGCAACATTCCGGTGTCGTAGCGATGATCCCAGCCCGTTTGCAGCTCAATGCCAAAACCAATTCGTTCGAGCAGGTTGGGCATCTGTTCCAGCAAGCTGTTGTCGGGGCTGAGGTCTTCAATCCAAAGCACCAGCCCATCGGTTCCCCAGTTGTAGTGCAGTGTCGAAGGCGACACGGTCAACACGGTCAGGGTACTGGTGATGGGTGGTTCAATCGCGAAAGTTTCCATAGCGTCTTAGTCTTGTTGATCCTGCCACTTCCGAAGCCAGAAGCGGTACTTTTTGCGGCCATAATCCAGAAAATTTGGAATAGAGGTCGCATCAACGGCAAACAAACGGTGGGGACTCTGTTTCATCACGCCCACAAAAACAAACCGAAACCGGCGCGTGTTGGCCCACTCATTGCCCGCGTGGCGAAGGCTGTCGAGGTAAAAAGCGGCCTGCCGGTCGTAGTCATAATCGTAACAACTTTGCAAAAACTGCGATTGAGTGCGCGCCGAGGTTGTTTTAAAATCCAGCACCAGCGCATTCTGCCGCTTTGGGCTGGTGTAGACCAAATCGAGCCGGGCTTTGCAGGCCACCCCGGTTGTGGGTTCGTTGAACAACACAACCCGTTCTTTTTCGGATTGCCGCAAATACCGCCGACAAAACCCGTCTTTCCGAACGGTTTCCATCAGGTGGCCCAACTGCTCCGACTGCCTGGGTGCCAACCGTGGATCTAACTGGTTGGCTGACAGCATATCGGGCATGAGTTGCTGCATCACCGTGCCGAGAGTTTCAGGCTCAAGCAGGTGCTGGTGAAATGCCTTGCCAAATGTGCGGGTTTGCTCGGTGGCAAACCGCACCGACGTATTGCCAAAGCCCAGATGTTCTTCTTTCAGGCGGGTTAGGTCCGAATTAGACACCCGAGGAATAGCCCGGTAATCGCCCGAGGGCAACAGGAGCGAGGGTGTTTTATAGATATGTTGGGCGAGCATAATTTCAGTGAACAATAACGGTTCGAAAGCCAACAGCGATTAGGCAACATGTCCAGCAGAAACCGTCAGCAATGGCTGTTCGCTGATAGCCGCTGGCTGACGAAATGTCGGATCGTCACTGTAAAAGGGGTTATAGTAATTATAGGCCGTTTTGATGTTGGCGATGTCGGTTAGGGTTTCCTGCCGGAATACCTTCACATCCTGCGCGTATTGCTTCAGTTCGGCGGTGCGGGCGGGTTCGCCAAGTTTGTAGGAAAAATTGGCGATATAATACACGCCCTTGGGTTGAATCTTGTTGTTCTCCTTTTTTTCGGCCACGGCCGTAACCACCACATCAGCCAGCGTCATATCGTCGTAGTAGAGCGGCTCGATCAGGCGGAAAATGTTGTCCACCGAATAGCCGTGAAACAGCACCGCTGAGACACAATTTTTTTCGTCGATGAAAAAAAGTTCTGCCCAGTTTTTGGTACCCATGTTCAGAATATTGTCGGTGAAGATTCGCCAGGCAATGGGTTGGAAGGTGAGGGTACGGCCGAGCTTCTCGGAGCCGTTGATATTGAACACCCCTTCCTTGGCATCGAAGCGATATTGGCGCGGATGGCCCTCCAGATATTTGTACCGATTGACGACTTCGCCTGTCAACTCGTTGATTTTTTGATACGGTTTAGTGACCAAACCATTTTGATTTGTCTCCGCGATGCTTTTGTTTTGCGTGTTCATTAGTATTTGTTGTTTACTGTTCAAGCAGGGGGCCCACATTGCGGTCCCTTTTGCCTTTTATAAGGTGCTCGTTCGACAGGTAAAAATACACAGTTTATTGTAATTTACAAGCCCGCTGAATCATAAATTTCAGTCACCGGATGAGGGGTATCAATACAGGTTCCAAAACCGCCCTAATCACTTTAAAACCGCCCTTTTCGACTAAAATAATTCGTACCTGATCGGCCCCCCAGAGGTCATTCTGTCAGATTCTAAATTTTACATAGTTTTGCGTAAACACTGATCGCCCATATCATGACCATCCATCTCCGTCTGCAGCAACTCATTGAAGCCCTCGACATCAGTGTTTTGGAGTTTGCCCGACAATTGGGCGAACATCGGGGCGAAAAAGTATACCATGTTTTGCACGGTCGGATGAAACCGCGTTATGATACGCTCGAAAAAATTCTGGTGGCTTTTCCCCACGTCAACGGTGACTGGCTGATTCGGGGTGAGGGGTTGATGTTCCGGTCGATGCCCCAGTCTCCATCAGCGGCTGTGACGACTGAAGAGCGAATGCGGAACATGGAATTTTTGCTGTTTCAACTCAACGAACGCGTTAGGCTTCTTCAACAAACGACCGACGATTTGAGAGCTGAACTTAGAGCGGCCCGGCTTGAAAATGCTAATTAAATTTCAAACATTGATTTACGGGGCCGTGTTATACTCACAAATTACTCTAACGTTATGGCTACCAAATCACAATTTGATCCAGAAACGGTCGATAGCGAGTTCTACTCGACAGACCCTAACCAGCACGGCGATTCTGACTACGGTCGCGAATCGGAGGGTGTTGGCACAAATGCCTACAAAGATTCAACATCGGGTATGGATATGGAAGCCGGTAACATGGCAACCACGCAAGCAACCCGCGAAGCAAACATCGGCGAAGGAAAGCCCGAACTCCCCAAAGGTGACAACTATGGCGGCACACAGGGATGGGATGTCGACCCAAAAGTGATGGAAAAAGGGGAGCAGGGAGGCCAGCTCATGTCGGACGAAGCGGCTGCAAAGCTGAAAAGTGTGTCGGAAAACCCATCCGACGAAGCTCTTTTCAAACGTCATGATGCTACCTATCTTGAAGCAGGCGACAATCCAAATGAGGGATATGACCCCCACAACAAGGGATACGATAATAATTCAAAGGAGCAAGGCTCCGACAGACAATAACAGAAGTAGAGCGCTGTTAATAATGAAGCGGCTGGAGACGTAATAGTCTTCAGTCGCTTTTGTATGTTTGCGGTAATATGATTATCGAAACCCGCGCTTATGCCAGGGCAGGCCTCATGGGCAACCCGTCGGATGGCTTTTTTGGCAAGACTATTTCTATTAGCGTCCGCAATTTCGGCGCGTCGATCACGCTTTATGAATCGCCGGAACTACAAATTGAACCGCAATCGCAGGATACCAATCAGTTTCGGTCGGTCTATGACCTGCGCGATGCCGTAAGCACCCTGGGCTATCATGGCGGGGTTCCACTGATTAAAGCCGCTATCAAAACTTTTGTGGACCATTGCGACCGCGAGGGAATCCGGCTGGCCAACCGCAATTTTTCGGTTCGATATAGCACGTCCATCCCACGTCAGGTGGGGCTGTCGGGATCAAGTGCCATTATTGTGGCGGTTTTTCGGGCGTTGATGGCTTTCTATGAAGTCGAGATTCCATTGCCAGTTTTGCCCAACCTGGTGCTGGGGTCCGAAATGGACGAACTCGGTATCACGGCTGGTTTGCAGGACCGCGTGATCCAATGCTACGAAGGCTGTGTGTACATGGATTTCGACCGCGAGATTATGGACAAACAGGGACACGGAAACTATGAGCCCCTCGACCCGCGACTATTGCCCAAACTATACATTGCTTATGACACAGACCTGGGCAAGCAATCGGGGCGGGTGCATAATGATGTGCGGGCGCGTTGGCTCAAAGGAGACAAAAAAGTGGTCCAAACTCTTGCTGATATTGCCGATGTGGCCCGGCAGGGTCGTGAAGCCATTACGAACCATCAAACTACCTTGCTCCATGAACTTGTGAACAGAAACTTCGACCTGCGTACCCAAATCTACACCATTAGCGACCGCAACTTAGCTCTCATTCGGGCGGCACGGGCGTGTGGAGCTTCGGCCTCATTCACCGGTTCGGGCGGGTCCATTATTGGTGTGTATGAGGACGATGCGATGCTCAATCAACTTTTTGTTGAGCTAAAGAAGTTAAATGCACGGGTTATAAAGCCTTTTATATCATAATGATTCGCAAAGCCGTTATTCCAGCCGCTGGCCTGGGCACCCGATTTCTGCCCGCCACCAAGGCGCAACCCAAAGAAATGTTGCCGATTATCGACCGGCCCACCATTCAATATGTGGTGCAGGAAGCCGTTGATTCGGGCATCGAAGACATTCTGATCATTACCGGCAAGGGCAAACGGGCCATCGAAGATCACTTCGACCGGAATTTTGAGCTGGAAGGTCGACTCGAAGAGAAAGAAGACCAACTGTTGCTGAATGAGATGCGCCGACTGTCGGACATGGCCAACATTCACTACGTCCGGCAGCGCGAACTAAACGGCCTCGGCGATGCCATTCGCTATGCCCGCCATCATGTTGGTAATGAGCCATTTGCGGTGTTGCTCGGCGATACCATTATGGATGCCGTGATTCCGGTGACGCAGCAACTCATCGACACCTACGAACAATATGGCGGGACGGTGATTGCCGTGGAAGAAGTGCCGCACGAAAAGGTAAACCGATACGGGATTGTGGGTGGTAAGGCACTGAGCGACCGTATTTTGGCGTTAGACAAACTGGTGGAGAAACCTTCTGTGAATGATGCGCCATCGAACCTGGCTATTGCGGGTCGGTATATTCTGACACCGGGGATTTTTGCCGCTCTCGACCAAACCGAAATGGGTAAAAACGGTGAAATTCAACTGACGGATGCCATGCAACTGCTGCTCCGGCGCGAGAATTTGTATGCCCACCGGATTGAAGGCAAACGACATGATATTGGTAACAAATTAGATTTCCTGAAAACAACCGTTGAATTTGCCCTCAAACGGCCCGAATTTGCCGAGCCTTTTCGCGCTTTTTTAAAACAAATAATAGAACAATGAAACACCTTAAACACACAACCCTCGCTTTGGCAGCATTTGCCTTGCTGTTTGCTTCGGCTACTACGCCGAACGGCGCGAAACCCAAAAAAGGCAAGTGGGAAACCCTCTTCGATGGTAAGTCTTTTGCCGGTTGGCACACCTTCAAAAAAACCGGACAACCCGTTACTGATGCCGACAAATGGGTGATCAATGATGGAGCCATGCACTACATGGGTGGTCGGGGCGGTGGCGACCTCGTGACCGACAAAGAATACGGCGATTTTGAACTCGAAATCGACTGGAAAATTGCCGAAAAAGGTAACAGCGGCATTATTTTCCACGTCAGCGAAGACCCGAAATACACAGCTACTTACAATACCGGTCCCGAAATGCAGGTGCTTGATAATGAGCGTCATCCAGATGCTAAAGCCGGCAAAAATGGCAACCGCACAGCAGGGTCGTTGTACGATATGCTTCCGCCAATGGATATGTCGGCACACAAACCGGCCGGCGAATGGAACAAAGCTAAACTGGTGATTAAAGGAGGGAAGGCCGAGCATTACCTCAACGGTAAAAAGATTGTGGAATACCCTACATCCGGCCCGGAATGGGACAAAATGGTTGCGGACAGTAAATTTAAGGGTTGGGAAGGCTTTGGCAAATACCAGAAAGGCCACATTGCTCTGCAGGATCACGGCGATCTGGTATGGTACAAAAATGTTCGGATACGCGAATTGTAAAGAGTGAAATAGCGAAAGAGTGAAATAGCGATTCTTGATTCGCACACATTCTTTTGCCCCTTCACTCTTTCACTCTTTCACTCTTTCACTCTTTATGGAACGCCGTAGCGCCCTCAAAACCCTGACCAGCAGTGCTCTGGCCCTGTCGCTCACCGAAACCCTCGCCAACCCGATGGATTCCAAAACATCCGAAACGTCCGACCGCCCCATGCCCGCACTAAAGGGCAATATTCGCCACTCGGTAAGCCGTTGGTGCTACGGTAGCATTCCGCTTGAAGAACTGGCCGAAGGATGCAAAGCCATTGGTATCGAGTCCATAGAACTGACTGGCCCCAAAGAGTGGGAAGTTCTGAAAAAATACGGCCTGACCTCGGCAATGGGGCAACCCGATGCCTGGCCCACGGGTCTGGGTCTGCCCAATTGCTTTAACAAGCCCAAAAACCACGACGCGCTGGTTGCTCTTTATACTGACTTGATTCCGGTAGCCGCCAACGCAGGCATTAAAAACCTGATTACGTTCTCAGGCAACCGGGCCGGTCTCGGCGAGTACGATGGACTGCTGAACTGCGCGGCTGGTCTGAAAAAGATCATGCCACTTGCCGAAAAGAATAACGTGCTGATTACGATGGAGTTACTCAGCTCTCGCGACAGCCACCCCGACTATCAGTGCGACAATCCGCAGTGGGGTGCAGTGCTGTGCGAAATGGTGGGTTCGCCCAATTTCAAGCTGCTCTACGACATTTTCCACATGCAGAGTATGCAGGGTGACCATGTCCGAAACGTTCGCCGATACGGCAAATATTTCAGCCATTACCACACGGGCGGCATGCCCGGTCGGAAAGAGATTGACGAGACCCAGGAGATTTATTACCCGGCCATAGTGAGGGCGATTGTTGAATCGGGCTACAAAGGGTTTATTGGGCAGGAGTACACGCCAACCGCCAAAGACAAACCCGGTATGCTGGAGTCGCTGAAAAAAGGGGTGATGATTTGTGATGTGTAAGTTGTAGAGGGGAAAAAGAGAAAAGACTCAAGATGAAAGATGACAGTAGCTGGTCTTTTCTCTTGAGTCTTTTCTCTTTTCTCCTAATCCTTATTTCCCTTCTTCTTCCTGCTCTTCCCGCCACTGCTCAAACTCGCCGGGAGTGGCAAACGTGCTGGGTCTCCGGGAGCGACGTTCGGACGCTTTCACCTCGAAATCGCGGGTGAGGGTGGAGCCGTTTTGTTCCAGCGTGAGCTTGTATTTACCGGGACGGATGTATAACTTCTTATCATCGGCAACAACTAACTCCAACGCTTTATCATCCTTCTTTTTAGCTTCGTTTAGGGCTTTTTCATAGGCCACACGCTGCGTTGTGTCCACGGCATAATCAAAGGTCAGGTAGTTTAGGCCCGCTTCGGTGGTGTCTGTTAACGTGCGGAGCAACAAGCCTTTGTCGGTTGTGATTTTGGCGGTGGTTCGGCCCGGCTGTTTCGCGTAATACGTCATGGTGTACTCGTATTTTGGCGCATCTTCGTACTTGTTGAAAACCCGACCCCAACCCGCACTATTTGTGATGGGTTTCATAGCAAACAAATGTAGGGGCTTGCCCGTCACCGAGTCGGCCATCAGTTGCAGCGGCTCAATATTGGCCGTGTAAATTGACCGACCATGCGTACCCACAACCAACTCATTCTCACGTGGGTGAACCACCACATCATGCACGGCCACAGCGGGTAGCGTCGCCGAACTCGCCCGAATAAACGACTTGCCTTTGTCGAGTGAAACATACAAACCATGATCGGTACCAACATAGAGCAGGTTGGCATTTTTGGGGTCTTCGCGCACCACGTTCACCGGCTCGTTGGGCAGCGAACCTGCAAGCGATTGCCACGTTTGGCCATAATCAGTGGAAACAAAAACATAGGGCTTAAAATGATCGTCGCGGTAGCCGTTGAGTGAGACATAAACCGTGCCCTCGTCGTGGGCTGATGCCGATACCTGACTCACCCACAGGTTGTTCGGCAAACCCGCCGAGATGTTTGCCCAGTTGTAGCCGCCATCTTTCGAGACGTGAACCAGTCCATCGTCGCTGCCCGCGTAAATCAGGCCAAACTTCATGGGTGATTCGTCAATCGTCGTCAGCGTTCCGAAGCCAACGTCGCCTGTTTTCGAGCCCTTTGTCAAGTCGCCGGAAAGGGTTTTGAACTCGTCGCCCCGGTTCAGGCTGCGGTGGAATCGGTTGGAACCGAAATAGATAACGTCCTGGTTGTGCCGCGAAATCAGGATGGGAGCTTCCCAGTTCCAGCGGAGTTTGCCTTCGCCCACGTCGGTCGAAACCACGAGCCGTTTCATCTCGCCGGACGTTTTATTGACCCTGAAATAGTTGCCAAACTGGAAACCCGTATAAACCGTGCTGTTATCGCGCCAGTCCACCTGTACCTGCATTCCGTCGCCCCCCATCAGTCGTTTGTAGGGATATTGGCCGCCGTCATACCAGTCATAATCAGCCTTATAGGTGCTTGGGCCGGCCCAAACGCCGTTATCTTGTAAGCCTCCATACACATTATAGGGCTTGGCCATATCGACGGCCACGGCATAAAACTGCGCCACGGCGGGCGTGTTGGCCTTGAACCACGTTTTGCCGTTGTCGTAGGTGATGTTGATGCCTCCGTCGTTACCCAAAATCATATGGTTGTTGTTGGTCGGGTTGATCCAGAGCGCGTGGTGATCGGCGTGAACATTGCCCTGATCCATGCTCCGGTAGGTTTTGCCACCATCCTCTGAGCGAATCACCGGCACGCCTGCAATCACGATCTTGTCGGCATTGTCAGGCGCAATCCACAGATTACCAAAGTAGTAACCATAGGTGTTGTATAGACCATCCAGAAAATCGGCGTTAACCTTTTTCCAGCGTTGGCCCCCGTCATCGGAGCGATAAACTTCGGCCCCAATCACATCGGCGTTGACGAGCCGGGAGTTGGCATCGTCGGTATATTCGAGGATGGCGACGGGCTTGATTTTGTCTGCCCGAACCATCTCCTTCAGCGACTTGGCCGTGTAGCGTTCGGGGAAGTTCTGTTCCTCCAGATAGTCGGCAATAAACGAGTCTTCGGCTTTCAGAAACTCCTCTTTCGAGATCACCCGAAGCTGATCTTTTGTCAGTTTCTTAATCGCTTCAGCTTTTTTCTCTTTCGCGGGCCGCGATGCCTGATTGTCGAGAATCACGTACATAGTTTGCCCATTTTTTGGGGAGATACTCAGCCCAATCCTGCCTGTATTCTCGTCCTGTGGCAAGCCCGAAGAACTGCCCGTGATCAATTTCCAGGTTTCACCCCCGTCGGTACTTTTATACAATCCCGACGTTTTTCCGCCCTCCACAAAATTCCAGGCCCGGCGTTCTTTGTGCCACATGGCCGCATAAATCACCTGCGGATTGGCGGGGTCAATGTCCACGTCGATTGCCCCGGTGAGGTCGTCGATATAGAGCGTTTGTTTCCAGGTTTTGCCCCCATCGGTCGTTTTGTACAGGCCACGTTCTTTGTTGGGCGTGTATAAATGCCCCCCTGATGCTACCCAGGCCACATTGGGGTTTGTGGGGTGCAGCGCAATTTTGGCCACGTGGTGAGATTCCTCCAGACCCGGCAAAAACTGCCACGACTTGCCGCCATCGGTGCTTTTGTAGCAACCCACGCCCGCATACGACGACCGGCTCGAATTGGCCTCGCCCGTTCCGAGCCAGATGGTTGGTTGCGCCGATTTCCAGTCCACGGCCACCGCGCCAATGGTCATCACGGCCTCGTTCTGGAACATTGCATCAAACGACACGCCGTTGTTGGTCGTGTGCCAAAGCCCCCCGCTGGCATAGGCCACGTAGAACTCGTTGGGGTTGGTGGGGTTCACCGCCAAATCGACCACGCGCCCGCTCATCACCGTTGGCCCGACGGATTTAAACGGCAGATTCTGAATGAGTGAGGTCGAATTTCGGGGCATTAGCCGCTCGGCTGCCGGGCTGGCTGCAATGGTGGTTTCGGTAGGCAAAGCCGCTGCCTTACGGGCTTTCTTCTGAGCATAAGCCCCGGCCGTGATCGACAGGGCGGCCAGCGAGAGAAGGAGTTTGTTCATGGAGTTTCAGGGGATAAAATAAGTCCGGTTTCGCTCAGACGGTAAGTTCGAACATGGCTTCGATCTCTACTGAAATATTGTTGGGTAACGACCCCATACCAACGGCACTACGCACGCCAATGCCGTGTTCTTGGCCCCAAATTTTGGCAAAGAGTTCGCTGCATCCGTTAATGACTTTGGGATGTTCCTCAAAATCGGGGACGCAGTTTACCATGCCCAGAATTTTTACCACCTGCTTTATTCGGTTCAGGCTTCCCAGCTTGGCTTTCAGAGTCGATAAAATGGCGAGACCCGTTTGCTGGGCGGCTTCCCGGCCAAAAGCCATGTCGACTTCTGCTCCAATTCGACCCGTCATCAGGCTGTCATCGGGCATGTAAGGGCCATGGCCCGATACGTAAATGAAATTGCCGACAATCAGGCAGGGTTTATATACGCCTTTGGGCGCGGGGGCGGGTGGCAACTGAAGGCCTAGCGCGTCGAAATTTTGATCGGGAGTTGTCATGTTGCAAGAAATCCTGTTAATGTTTGGCTTCAAGATAATGCCGCTTGAGCATATCGTCGCCAAAGTCCTGACCTTTTTCCCGGAGAATGGCGTGAATATGGTTGCCATCATTCTGAAAACCAACGTTATCGTATTCGATCAGGAAATCGGGGCCATTAATGATGTAATAATGCGGCTTGTTGTTTTCGAGGCTTCCGATCCACGCAAAATAAACATTGTCGAGGCCCGATTGGGTGATCTTCTCAAACAGTTGATGCGCTTTCTGATGCTCGAAATTATGGGTGTATTCCTGAATCAACAGGGTAAGCATGGTTTTCTGGTCGGCAGTGAACTGACTGGCCGGGATGCCATAATAATCGGTGATGCGTTGTTTGGCCTGGGGCGAGGTGATGATGTCTTTCGGTACGTTCTGCTTCAGAATAGCAATGGCTTTCTGACTGTCTGTCAAGGCATTAACCAGCATGAAACCGTAGTCTTCTTCTTTGCTCAACACCCGCAGTCCCGAATACTTGCCAAACTTAACTTCCGAGGGGTCGGTGCCAATAAAATAGGGCGACATCGACACGCTTTTCCCGTCGGAAGTCAGGCTCAGGGCCATGTGATGCCCGCCGAAGTTAAGTCCCCACACCCCGGTAGTACCTGGTTTTCCCCAAACCGAGATGAAATAGTTGCCATGTGCCCACTTCATTTTTTGCATCATGGTCAGCATCTTCTGATCAATTTTGCCCCCATCGAACTCCTGCTGATAGAGCGTGTTCAGAATGTCGTCTAACTGCATGAGGCTCGTTGTTTTCAGATATCCCTGCGAACTGAGCACTGCCGAAAGCACCCGGTGAAACGCCAGCCGACTCTTATCCGACAAGGCACCATAGGCAATGCCGGGCCTTGGCACCAACCCAACGGGCAGGTTGGTCCATTTATACCGCAGTGAGTCTGTAAAGGCATAATTCGTTTTTTGCAGTTCCTCCGCACTAAGCGTACTCAAAAACCGATTGGTCGATTCAGCAACGGTAGCGTTGGGCTGTGCAAATCCGGCGCAGGACAGTAGGAGGCCAACCAACAGGGCAAGTAATTTATTTTTCATGTTTTTGGGGTTTAAGGGTGGTTTCGCTTCAACAACGCAAACATACCTGTCTCAACAGACAAAAGCATCAGGTATTTTTTCCACGGTATGGGGATGATTGTACCGCATACCCTATTCGTTGTCCTAAACAAAGCCAACGATCAATGAAGCATTCTATCCTCTGTTGGTCAATCAGTTGTATTCATTGATACCCAAAAATCATTTTTCTAAACAGTATGGCCGCTTTTTTGTAAATAGGATGTGCGGGTAATTACCAGTTAAGACCATGTTAGAGAAATTAGAAGAAGTACGGGAAAATATATTTCGGTATCTGGAGGCCAGAATCGAATTGTTCACGCTTGAAACACGCGGAAAAGTGGAGGAAGGCGTGGTTCGTGCCGTTCACGGGGTTATTCTTGGCTTTTTAGTCACGATCACCCTCATCTTTCTGTTGAGTTTGCTGGCGGCCTTCTTAAACGAAGTTCTGGAAAGCCGCTACCTGGGCTTCCTGATTGTAGCCGGTTTCTTCCTGATTCTGACCATTGTCTGGATCGTGGCTAAAGATTCGTTCCTCGGCATGATTCGCGAAGCAGCTTACAAAAGCATCAAAGCGTCGCAGGAGAAAAAAGCCGAAGATAAATCAGAGGCCGTCCAGGATTTAATGAACCAAACACGCGATTCGCTGAATCAATCGGGGCCTTATACAGCCCGCGAATAAATAAAAGCAGACAATAAGTAACTACCGAAAATAAGCAGGACTATACCGCCAAAGCGGTTTATCCCTGCGCTGAACTAATTTTTTACTAATTTAGACCTGACAAAACCAATGGAAGATCCAAAAGTGCTGTTTGCCGACACTACCGCCCGCCGGGCCGAACTGATGAAAGCCACGGAACGATTCAAATCGTCGATCCAAAATAGTGTCGAATCCCTAAAGGGCGATGCGGCTGAAACTGGTAAAACAGTTGCGTTGGTGGCAGCCGTAGCGGTTGGCGTGTTTATTATTGCCAACGCGATTTTGCCAAAATCAGACGAGTATCGCCGGGCCGAGAAATACGGCGAACCCGACGATGATGAGGCCTATGCGTCTTACGATGAGTATGATGACGACGACGACGATGTAGACACTAAAAACCCCTACAAGAAGTCGAAGCATCAATTGGTTAGAGAAAAAGAAAAAACGGCTAAAACGTCGGCAATTGGCGGTTTGATCGGTGGTTTGCTAACGTCTGTGATTACCAGCGTAGCCCGCGAACAACTGTCGAGCGCAATAACCCGCTTCCGTAACACTAATGCAATCAATTCAGGAGCAGAGCCTTCTACGACAGAGCACTATTACCAGAACGCCCCCACGCAGCCTGTTAACTACTCTTCGTAAATACAAACAAACTGGCCAGAAAGGCATCGCTGTCTTGCTCGATCCCGATAAGATCGAGCAAGACGCATTTTCGGCCCTAATGACCCAGTCGAGTCATTTTCCAATTGATTTTTTCTTCGTTGGTGGTAGTTTGGTGACCCAGTACACTCACCGCGAACTGATTGCTGCCGTTCGCGAACATACCGACAAGCCCGTGATCTTGTTTCCGGGCAACAGTCTCCACATCGAACCCTCTGCCGACGGTATTCTGTTACTCTCACTCATCTCGGGCCGTAACCCGGAGTTTCTGATTGGGCAACACGTGATTGCTGCCCCTCTTCTCAAAAAAAGCGGTTTAGAAATTCTGCCTACGGCCTATATGGTTGTGGATAGCGGCACCCAAACCACCGTATCTTACATCAGCGGCACCATGCCACTCCCCCACGACAAGCCCGGCGTGGCAGCCTGCACAGCCATGGCCGGTGAGATGCTGGGGCTTCAAATTATTTATATGGATGCCGGTAGCGGAGCGCGTTGGCCCGTTTCTGCGGCCATGATCCGCGCCGTTCGCGAAGCGGTTGATCTGCCCATTGTGGTTGGCGGAGGCATTAACACGCCCGAACGGGCCACTGCCGCCCTCGAAGCTGGTGCCGACCTGATTGTGGTAGGTAACAGCCTGGAAACCAACCCTGATCTGCTCCCCGAACTGGTGGCCGTGGTGGAAGCGTATCGGTAAGGGGGGCGGTGACAGCTTATGGTTTACGCGAGCGCGTCGAATAAAATCTCGGCCGGGTGTTGCGCTTTCCGACCAGTGCCGTCTTTAATCTGATGTCGGCAGGAGGTTCCGGGTGCGGCAATAAGCACATCGCCGGCAGCAGCCCGGACAGCGGGGAACAAAACCAACTCACCAATTTGCATGGAGAGTTCATAGTGTTCGGTTTCGTAACCAAACGACCCGGCCATGCCGCAACAACCCGACGGAATCAGTTGAGCGGTGTAGTTCCGGGGTAGCGACAGAATTTTCTTCACTGGCACCATGCTCGATAATGCTTTCTGGTGGCAATGTCCGTGAACCTTCACCAGCCGCGTTTCGGTCGTGAACTGGTCGGGTCGAATCCGTTTGGCATCGGCTTCGTTGGCCAGCCACTCCTCAAACAGATACGTGTGTTGGGCAATTCGCTGCGCATCAGCCTTTAATTCTGTCGGAACAAGGTCAGGGTATTCGTCGCGGAAGGTCAGAATGGCTGAGGGTTCGAGACCAACGAGGGGCGTTTCCTCGGAAACGAGGTCTTTCAGGAGCGTCACATTACGGATAGCCAGCTTTCGAGCCTCTTCCACCAACCCCTTAGAGAGGTAGGTTCGCCCGCTTTCCAGCGTTTCGGGAATTCGTACCTCGTAGCCCAACCGCTCCAGCAACAGCACCGCTTTTTGCCCCACCGAAACATCGTTATAGTTGGTGAATTCGTCAATGAAAAGAAGGAGTGAGCGTTCCGCCGTTGCGGAGGGAGGGAAGCCATTCGGTAAACTTTGCTCCGCAACGGCGGAACGCTCACTCCTTAATCCAGACCATTTTTTAACAGTTTCTTTTCCCAATCTCGGCATGGTTCGGCTGGGGTGAAAACCCACGAGTCGGTTGGCAAATCGGCGAAGTGTCGGTTGGTCATAAATGGCGTTGTAGGCCCACGGCACCAAACTCGCCAGCGACATCAGTCGGGTGAAATTGCCTACCAGTCGCGCCCGAATCGGAACACCTTTCTGGTTATAATGTTGCTGCGTGAACTCGGCTTTCATCCGGGCCATATCCACACTACTGGGGCACTCGGCTTTGCAGGCTTTGCACGACAAACAGAGATCGAGCACCGCCTTCACCTCGTTGAAATCGTGCGCGGTTGGTTGCTCCTGATCGGTATAAAAATGCCGGAGCATGTTGGCCCGCGCCCGCGTGGTGTCGCTTTCGCGCCGGGTAGCCATGTAGCTGGGACACATGGTGCCGCCCGACAATTCTGTTTTGCGACAATCACCTGATCCTGAACACTTTTCAGCTAATTCAAGTAAGCCCCCGTCACGCGAGAAATCGAAAATAGTGGTTGGTTGCGGAACGGGTTTGTCGGCTTCGTAGCGCAAAAACTCATTCATCGGGGGTGTGTCGACCACCTTGCCAGGGTTGAAAATACGGGCTGGGTCCCAAAGGTTTTTGATGTCGCGGCAAAGTTGGTAATTCGCTTCACCGAGCATAAACGGAATAAACTCGCCCCGAAGTCGCCCATCGCCGTGCTCGCCCGACAAGGCCCCGCCATATTTTTTGACCAAAGCCGCCGTGTCGGCCAGTAACGCCCGAAACTTGGCCCGCCCCTCCGACGATTTCAGGTTAATGAGCGGCAACACGTGTATCTCGCCTGCCCCCGCATGAGCCGAATATTCGAGCGTGAGACCGTGCTTTTCCATCGCCATGTGTTCCAATTCATCAATATAATCGGGCAGGTCGGCGGGGTCAACGGCGCAATCTTCGATCACGTTGGCGGGTTTGTCGTCGCCGGGAATACTGTACATGATGCTCAGGCCCGCTTTCCGCAAGGCCCAGGGTTTCAACGTTTCGTCGCCCTGCAAAATGGGGTGCGCATAACCCATGCCCCGCGCCTGCAAATCGACCACAAATGCTTCAGCCTTAGCCAGCGCGCCCCTCATGTCTCCGCCGAACGTCGGCCCGGCAAAGAATTCAACCATCAACACTGCCTTCGGATCGCCCTGCACAAATGCCCGGTTCTTGGCCTGTTCGATGTTCGTTTTGGTGAGTTGCAGAATGTAATCATCCACCAATTCAGACGCAAAACAACCATGTTCCAGCGCCACCAGGTTAGCTTCCAGGGACTCGCGCAGGGTCTGAAAATGCCCGCAAACCAAGGCAACATCATCGGGAGGAACCGGTAACAGGTTCAGTTTGGCTTCCGTAATAAAACAAAGCGTACCCTCGGAACCGGCAATGAGGTTGGTGAAGGAGAAAGGGGAAGAAAGGTTGGAAATTGCTATTCCCCCTCCTCCTTCAATTAGAGCATCTACCGCATACCCCGTATTCCGGCGTTTGACGGTTGGTTTTGGGTAGCCTTCTTTTATGTTCTGAACAATGACCGGATCAGAGAGCCATGCCTTAAACTGCTGATACAGTTGTTGTTCCAGCGGACTCACCACATTTTCTCCCGGAGTGGATTCCCCACGACATTTGGCTTCATATTGCTCCTCCGTCAGCGAGCCGAACACGACCTCGGCACCATCGCTCAAAACAGTTCGTGCTTCAAGAAGGTGATCGCGGGTGGTGCCCCACACAATGGAGTGCAGTCCACAGGAGTTATTGCCAATCATGCCCCCAATCATGGCCCGGCTCGCGGTTGAGGTTTCGGGGCCGAACATGAGGCCGTGGGGTTTCAGAAACTTGTTCAGATCGTCGCGGATCACGCCCGGTTGCACCCGAACCCATCGCTCGGCAACGTTCAGTTCCAGAATCTGCCCAAAATATTTCGAGATGTCAACCACAATACCATTGCCCACCACCTGCCCGGCCAACGAGGTGCCAGCAGCCCGTGGAATTAGGCCCACGGGAGCGTCGGGTCGGCTATACTGTTTGGCAAACCGCACTAACCGCTTCAAGTCCTCAACTGACTTTGGCAGGGCCACAGCCACAGGCATCTCCTGGTAGACCGAGGCATCCGTTGAATATAGTTTGCGTTGGGCGGTGTGCTCGGGAGATTGGTCAAAGTATAAATCACCCTCGAAAGAAGAGCGAAGTTGAGCGAAAGGCAGCGTGGAAGCAAGGAGAAACATAGCGGGGTGAGTAATTGCGGAAACAAATATAGGGCCACTGTAAAACTAATCAACAGGGTACAAAAAAAGCCCTAAGCAGGTCGAAAAACCGGATAGGGCTACGGACAAAAACTCGAAAATGTCTTATTGAATCCGGCGGGTGAAATAATAGTTAATGCCTAATTTGGCCCGGCCACCCCGGTTACGGCCCGCCAATGGGTTACTACGGTCGTAATAGTTTGTCTCCAGTGATGCCTCCACACCCAGATTACGTCTGGCATAGAACATGATCCCGGTTTCGAGCGTGATGCTGTTGAAGGGAGCTTTATCCGTATCGCTGATGTTGCTGGCACGCTCCCGACCAATGTTATAACCAGCACCCACAAAGCCACTCACGCGGGTCCGAAACGGATAATAGCGGCCAAACACACCAACCTGATTGGAGCGGAAACTGGTGGCCAACCGCCGGTCGTAACCGAATCGGATGCCTCCCATGAAACCCGGCTGAAAGAAATAACCGATGCGCGGATTCAGAACAAGATAGGTGCCACTATTGCTGCCAATACCGAAACCAACCGAGCCACCCACAAACACGCTTCCCCGCTCAAACCACGGCAAACCCAACTGATCGTTGCGGCTGCGAACGGCGTTCACTTCGCCCCGAACTTCGTCTTTCACCCGCTGACCCGCTTCCTGTGTGCCTGTTTTGATTTCCTCGCGGGTTTCGCGAGTGTTCTGATCTAACCGATTCACCCCTTCACGAACCTCCTCTTTCACCTCTTTTGCGCCCTGCTGAACGTCTTCTTTCACCTCTTTTACCCCC
The DNA here is from genome assembly GCA_031411995.1 of Cytophagales bacterium. GTDB lineage: Bacteria > Bacteroidota > Bacteroidia > Cytophagales > Spirosomataceae > Rudanella. Next base: position 89,597 of record JANOCD010000143.1, on the reverse strand, counting down.
TGTTGCACATTTTCTTTCACTTCCTGCGCCTTCTCCTTCACTTCCTGTTTCGTCTCTTCCTTAATCAGAGGCTTGTTTTCGGGCGGCTGATTCGTCGTCTCGGTTTGGGCAAAGGTTGCGGCCGTCAATGCCAGCAACAGGCCCATTGTTATTAGAATCGTTTTCATCGTCGTTGAGTATGTAAAATTCTTACTTATATCAACTTACGCCATGATGAAAAGTTTGTAAATGTGAGTGTGTAACAAAATCTCCATAGCTACTAAAAACCCAAAAAGCCCCGGCATCAGATTGCCGGGGCTTTTTGGGTACATGATGATCAGGCCTAGCCCTATTTTTTTAACACGTCGATCAACTGTGCAGTCTGCTCAATTGAGACCGCCGGGAAGTTGGCGATTCGGATTTGCGAGTCTTTCTGTTTGCCATAACCGCTGCCAACAATCATCCCGGCTTCTTTTGCTTTAGCCAGACTATCTTTGGCAGGGGCCATTGTGTTGGCCACAACCACCGTTTGCGAACGATGCCGCTCTTCTTTAACAAAAGGCGAATACCGCTCGTCGGTCTCGATAAACTTATACAGCATCCGGGCTTTGTCTTCCGTTTGTTTGCGCACCGTGTCGATACCCATGTGATTCAGATCTTCAGCAATTTTGCCTAATGCGTAGATAAACAACACATTAGGGGTGGCTGGAGTCTCAAATGTCTGGTAGTTTTTCCAGAGCATTGGTAACGAATTATGCGCCCCAATGGTCATGGATTCGTATTTCTGAAGTCGCTCGGCTTTATCCAAACAAGCTTCATTGGCGATCCAAATCCCCAATCCGGCGGGCATTCCAAACGCTTTCTGAACGGAGAAAAACGCCGAGTCGATCAATCCAAAATCCAGATCAGGGTAGGGTGCCGATGACACCATATCTACACAAAACAGCTTTTTGGGGTATTTCCGCTTCAGTTTGTGCATCTCCAACGGGCGTATCTGTACCCCCGACGACGTTTCATTATGCGTCAGACAAACCAGTTCGGCATATTCCGGCACCTCGATTTCGGCAGCGTCAAATCCCTCGCCAAATGGCTTCTCCTGAACATGAGCGTACTTGTGCAATGACTGGGCATAGTCGAAAAACTTGCGAGAAAACGAGCCGTTTACCAAATGAAAACTCTCATGCTCCACGCAATTCAGCAACACCCGCTCCCACACTTCCGAAGCCGAACCCGTGAAGAAAATTCCGTGCGTTGCCGGAATGTTCAGCAATGTCCGCAACTGCTGATCGGTGTGTTTATAAATATCGCGAAACCGCTGGCTTCGGTGCGAAATTGAGCCAATCTGCTCATTAAGAGCTGTTTGAATATGGTTGCCAAACGTTGGATACAGTTCGGCAGGGCCGGGCGTGAAGTAGGTGTTTTTCATTAATTTACTCTAAAAAATACGATCTTGTCCAACCTAAGCTATCAGGAAAAGGCAAGTTGAAGCGATTGAATTGAGCTTCACTATACAAAAGTTCACTGTTCGACGGCTTCGTCCGTTCATAAATAACGGGTAGTTTTAACCCAACCAATGAGTCACGTTGAGCTGATTTGAGCGTTCTGAATGCCTTACCCTTGCAGGTGAACGGCACCCCATTTACCCGATATTCTGTGTATGTCCAGTAAAAATTTCGGCCCTTTCCACTCCGAAAAGATAATCGGGTTATCACTCCTGTGGTCAATGAGTGGTTTTGACGAATCGCTTTTCGTTGATGTGCCTTGTAGAGATAGTGAATAGAAACTGGGATTATGGTAAACAAAATGGAGAAAGCCATCAAGAAAATTTTCCAGGATGGTTTCCCATTAGCCATATCCTCACGTTCCTTATCCGTAAGCACATCAACAAAATTGCAGGTTAATACAACAGTCTAAACTTGATCGTGTTAGCTACGTCTCTCAACTCATTGACCACATCGTCGGAGTAGTCTTTGGCGATGTCGGTGATGACGTAGCCAATGTTCTCGTCGGTTTTGAGGTATTGGCCCTTGATGTTGATGTGGTGCTTGGCAAAAATCAGGTTCAGTTGCGACAGAATCCCCGGCACGTTCCGGTGAATGTGCAACAGCCGGTGCGAGTGGTTTAGCAACGGTAATTGCAGTTCGGGAAAGTTGACCGAGCCGTAGGTGCTGCCATTGTTGATGTATTCGAGCAGTTTGCCCGGCACAAAACTGCCGATATTAGCCTGGGCTTCTTCGGTACTGCCGCCAATGTGGGGAGTCAGAATCACGTTGGGAAGATTGCGTAACTCGTTGATAAACTCCTCGTTATTGGTTTTTGGCTCATACGGGAACACGTCGATACCGGTGCCATAGACCTTGCCCGACTTGATGGCTTCCACCAATGCCGGAATGTCCACAATATGACCGCGTGACAGGTTCAGGAAGATAACCCCCTTTTTCATCAGGCTAAATTCGCGGGCACCAATCAGATTTTTGTTTTCCTTCCGGCCATCGGTATGCAAGCTAACAATATCTGAAACGGCCAGCAAATCGTCCAGCGTTTTGCACTTGCGGGCGTTGCCGAGCGACAGCTTATCGACCACATCATAAAAATACACTTCCATGCCGAGGGCTTCGGCCACTACGGACAACTGCGTGCCGATGTTGCCATAACCCACCAAACCGAGCTTTTTACCCCGCACTTCAAAACTGTTCGTGGCCGACTTGTCCCAGTTGCCCTCGTGCATTTTGTTGCTCTTGGTCACCACATTACGAATCAGCATAATGATCTCACCAATAGCCAGTTCCACCACCGAGCGGGTGTTGCTGTAGGGTGCGTTGAATATCGGAATGCCCCGTTCTTTGCAGGCATCGAGGTCGATCTGGTTGGTGCCGATGCAAAAGGCTCCAACTGTCATCAGTTTGTCGGCGTTTTCAAGAACCCGGCGGGTGACGTTCGTTTTCGAGCGAATACCCAGAATATGAACGCCTTTGATGGCTTCCGTCAGTTCGTCTTCGTCTAAGGCTCCTTTGCGAATCTCAACGCTGAATCCCTCCTGCTCGAACAGGTGAACAGCCACCGGATGCACGTTTTCGAGCAACAGCACTTTAATACGACTTTTGGGGTACGACTGGCTGCGGCTCAGGCGGTTATCGTATAAAAAATCGTCTAACGAAGGAGCAATATGATCGGCCTTGGCCACCACGCTGGGGCGGAGAACATTTTCGGTAAAGGCATAAAACTTGTTGGCCAGTCCCGACTCCCGAATTTCGTAATCAGTGTAGCCATCGCCAATCACATACACATCGCCATCGAGCTGGAGGTCGCGCATGAGTTTGACTTTGCCCTTGTCGCTGGCTAACGGATTGGTACAATCGCAGCCCACGATATTGCCTTGTTGGTCGAATTCAAATGTGTTCGCGAAAACATGGTCTTCCTTGATTCCCAGCGAAGTAACAATGGGAACAATGAATTCTTTGAAGCCGCTTGACACGATATAGATCTGCTCGGCGTGTTCGGTCAGAAAGGAGCGATTGCGCTGAAATGAGTCGGAAACCTCGGTCATGAGCGTTTCCACGAGGGCGGGCAAGTGGTCGCGGTGGGCGTTGAGGAGTGTGAGCCGCTGTTGAATCGATTGTGCCAGCGACAGTTCGCCGGCCATACCCCGGTCGGTGATGGTCCGAATTTGAGACAGCACATCATCACGGTCGTGCCGTCCGGCTAATGAGATTTCGCCCAGCACATCGAGGGCTTCTACTTTGGTAAACGTACTATCGAAATCAATGATAAAGTACGTCTGTTCAAGTGGTTTTGTTAGCATGAGAACAAGGTTCTGTTGTCACAGAGAGTCATCATTAAATGACTCGGTTGAAAATATATGTTCTATAGCTTGTTGAAGCGGAGGGAGATGAACGGTTATGATCCTCCATATAATTGTGTAATCAAGGCCAAAATAGTCGTGAACCAAAATGTGTCGGGAGCGAATAATTCGCGACCATTCTATCTCCGGGTGAGGTTCACGAAATTCAACTGGAACGCGGTTAGCTGCTTCGCCGAGTACCTGAACATTGCGAACCACTGCATCACGTGCCATTCTACTTGCCAGGAAACCATCATAGTCCAGACCCGCTGTGTACTGTTGAATCGCTTGGATCGCATCGAGCATGTCAGTCAACAGTAAGAAAGCTGAACGTTTAGACATATTGGAGTTGACGACTGACAAACGCCATGAGTTTGGGGCTTATAGCTTGCCGGGTGACTAAATCAACGCGCTTCTGAAGTAACTCTTCCAATTCAATGCACAAGTCAATAAACTCAAAACCAACAGGTTGGCTAAACTCAACCATAATGTCTATATCACTCTGTTCAGTTGCCGTACCATCAGAGTAAGAGCCAAACAAAGCCATAGATTTAAGAGGATATCGGTTAAATAGCCCACTTTTGTTGGCAAGAAGCATTCCTTTGATGTCTTGAGCGTTCATTGGTGTACCATTTTGTGTGAACACGTCTAAGCGGTTACGAAATGTATCCAGTAATAAGCCGCAAAGGTAGGCATTGATCGAACGTAAAGAATGAAAACGGGTAATTTGTTCAGGCTGAGTCAGTCCAATACGTCCAGTTGCCCCGCCGAAAAAGCCACGGGTTTGTCGGCAAACAAGACTTTGGTAACTGCCCAGGTGGTTCGGAACAGCTCACTTTGGCGGTAGCTTTCCAACGCTTCGGGGCTGTCCCAATGGCTGTAGGTCATCCGAATTGTGGGATTATTTAGATCACACAGAAGTTGGAGGTGCCGGCAACCCGGAAACGCCCGAATGTGGTGCTTTGAGTGATCGAAAATCTGCTGGAAGGCATCCAGTTGGTCTTCCTGAAACGTCATACGGACGATACGAATAAGCATAATGAAGGTAGAATTTTGTAAAAGAAGCCCTTATCTGGCTATTGACCAACAATACGCAACTACTTTATGCAGTATAGAACCTTTGGCCGGACAGGCTGGCAAATTTCAGAAATTGGCTATGGTATGTGGGGCCTCGCCGGTTGGACTGGCTCCGAAATCGACACCGTTAATCGCGCCCTCGACCGCTCGGTGGAACTGGGTTGCAACTTTTTTGACACCGCCTGGGGTTATGGCGAGGGCCTCAGCGAACGGATTCTGGGTGATCTTATGAAGCGGTATGCCGCTAAGAATCTGATAGCCGCCACCAAAATCCCACCCAAGAACCGGAAATGGCCTTCCCGCGCCGGATCTTCTATCGACGATGTTTTTCCGGCCGACTATATTGTCGAATACACGGAAAAGAGTCTCAAAAACCTTGGCGTTGATACCATCGACCTACAGCAATTTCACGTGTGGGAAGATGCCTGGGCCGAGCGCGACGAGTGGAAAGAAGCGATTCAGAAACTAACGCAGGACGGAAAAGTGCGGGCCTGGGGCATCTCTGTGAACCGTTGGGAACCCGATAATTGCCTGGACACCATCCGCACGGGCCTGATCGACGGGGTCCAGGTGATTTATAACATTTTTGATCAGGCACCCGAAGACAATCTGTTTCCGCTTTGCCGCGAAAAGGGCGTTGGCGTTATTGCCCGCGTTCCCTTTGATGAAGGCACTCTGACCGGCAACCTCACCAAAGAAACAACTTTCCCCGCCGAAGATTGGCGGTCAACCTATTTCGTGCCCGAAAACCTCAACAGCAGCGTTGATCATGCCGAAACCCTGAAGCCACTGATTCCCAGCGGAATGACCATGCCCGAAATGGCCCTCCGGTTCATCCTGAGCAACCCCGACGTGGCTACTACGATCCCCGGAATGCGCCAACTCCGCAACGTCGAAAGCAACTGTGCCGCCAGCGATGGCAGCGGTTTATCCCCCGAACTACTCCGTGAACTGAAAGGCCACCGCTGGGACCGCACCCCAACGGAGTGGAGTCAGTAAGGTTGACGACTATACCCTGTCACGTACCCCGGCACCTCAATGTCGGGGTTTTGCATGGGATCTTGCTCTGGCTTTCCGTATTGCAACGTAATGGGTAACACCCCCGCCCAATGTGGCAGGTTCATGTCTTCGGGTTCGTCGCCGACGTTGCCGGTGCGGACTTTTGCTGAAGCTTCCTCAATGACGATGGCTAACACCATCGTCTTTTTCATTTCGCTGGCGTTGGGCTGGCGGGTATCATCCCAACGACCCGGCACGAGGTGTTCGGTGATGCGTTCGAGGGCCTGCCAACGCTCGGTTTCGTCGGTAACGAGCCGGGTTTGCCCAAACAGGATTACTGAGCGATAATTGACCGAATGGTGAAACGCCGACCGCGCCATCACCAGCCCGTCGATGTGGGTAACGGCAAGGCAAACGGGGATTTCTTTGGCTAACTCCCGGAAAAAATGGCTTCCCACAGAGCCGTGCAGGTAAATCGTATTGTCGATCCGGCAATAGGCCGTGGGGATCATAAACGGCTGTCCATTCAGGTTATAGCTAACATGGCAAACCAAGCCTTCGTCCAGAATTGGGTAAATAGTTTCGGTGTCGTGGTGGCCGCGCTTGGGCAGGCGTGTAAGTTCGGTACGTTCGGTGAGTTGCATAGCGGGTTATTTTCTGGTTTTCATTTCTTCGGCGATGGCTACGGACTGAGCATCGCCCCGTTTTTCGAGTTCATCCACAATGCGGGCGTGGTTGGCATCGTCGCGGTTTTGCGAGAGTTTCCGCACGGCCTGAAACTCGGTCACGGCAATCTCGAACCCAACCAACCCCCGAACCTGACTATCGAAATAGCCGGGCGACATTCCCGCAACCGAAACGGGTTTTTCGGACTGTTGCTCATAATGGTCCGTCAGTTTGGCGATAGCCTGAGTAAGTTCGTCACCCGTCACGAGCCGCGCCTTCCCGTAGGCATGAACGGCAGTGTAGTTCCAGGTCGGCACATTTTCGTGGTCATACCAGGAGGAAGAAATATAGGTGTGTGGCCCCGAAAAAATGGCCAAAATGTCCTGACCCTCAAGAGTTTTCCACTGCCCATTTGCTTTCGACACGTGGCCCGACAGAATAGGTTGCCCATCAGCGTTATGACTCAGCATCAGGGGGATATGCGTGGCCCAGGGCCGCCCATCGACCTGACTAACCAAAATAGCAAAGCCGTTTTGCTGCACAAATGCCTCAATTTCGGCGGGGTCTTCATGGCGGTTGTTTTTGTTGATATACATGGCGAAACGCGCTTAAAGGCAGTCAAAGGTAAACGGAAACCGGCCCATCGAAATGGGCCGGTTTAGAGAAATGTAATAGGCCGGTTAGTACAAAGAAAATACAAGATAAATTTATCGTGCGATGATTTTATCTTACGATAGATTCATCTTATATTTGCGTTGTGAAAAAGACAAAAATGAAGCCGTATTTAATCGCTACCACTACAGGTAGCATACCTGACAACCAAATCGTTGGACGGGACCGTGAAATTGAACTGCTCAAAGACTTACTTGAATCGCAAAGTGTTGTGATTGATGAAATCCGGCGCATGGGTAAAACACTGCTCCTGAAGAAATTTGCCTATCTCAGCGTACAAAATGATGAGCCTAATAAAGCACTCTATTTCATCTTTCAAGGTACAGATAGTATCAACTCGCTCACGGATGTTATACTCAATGAGCTGCGCCAAAAAGAAAAGTATGGCTGGTTAAAAGTACAGATGCACCGCTGCTCAGAACTTTACCACAAAATCAGGGGCGACAAAGCAAGCGTTAAATACCAGGATATAGAGTTCAGTTTTGCGTTGCCTGATTTCAAGGTTGAATGGAAAAAAGCCTTTCGTGCCTGTATTGAGGATTTAGCCGATCACCAACTTGATAAAGGAGAGCGGCTAACATTGATTTTTGATGAGTTGCCCATTATGCTCTGGGAATGGATTAGAACGGAGCGGGCTGCTGATGCAATGTCCTTTTTAGATTTGCTCCGTGACCTACACTTTTCCGTTAAAAACAGTGACCGGATTCGGTTCATCTTTTGTGGCTCCATCGGGATGCAAGTTGTGCTTGATAAGCTAAAGCAAGAGCATCAGTACACCGGCGAGCCGTTCAACCATATGCAGAAGTTTCAGTTGCCGCCAATGGGAGAGGCAGATGCGTTATTTCTGTGCGAATGCCTGTATATGGCACGCTTTCAGTGTGATCAGATCGCAAGCAAGTCGGCATATTTTGATGATATTATAGAACGATGTAATCGTTTGCCCTATTTTATTCACAGTATTTTTCACAACCTGAAACACAATGCCCAAGGTTTCCTGTCTATCACAACTATAAATGAAGCGTTTGAAGCGTTACTGAAAGAAAAGAGTGCGGCATCTGACGTTTTTGAGCAGCTTCATCAGCGGCTCCTTATCTATTATCCTCAGAACAGTGCCAAACTGATGCGTAGCTGTCTTAATCTTCTTTCGAAAGCAGTGGCACCAATGTCTGAGCAGGACATAAAAATGGCCTTGTCATTTGATGAGGACGATGTTCAAACCTCACTAAACCTGCTTTGGCGCGATGATTTTTTACATCGGACGTTCGATGGGCAAGATAACAGGGTGTATGCATTCCGATATAGTCTGATTAAACGCTGGTGGAAACTCAACAAGGCATGATACCAACTTCAGATTCCAAGCATGGTCTTAGTACTTTTCTGAGTTTTGGGGCCAAAAGCGTACAACCGGCGATTCTGGAAAAGATGCTGGTTGGTCGGCTACAAACAGCCGATTTATTGGAGCAATATGCCCGGCAAATCGCAGATAATGGGGTTAATAATCAGGTCTTTATTATTGGCCCGCGTGGTTCCGGTAAAACACATTTACTGCGGGTATTGTACCATCGTATAACCGATTTGGTGCAGAAGAAGCGCGTTATCGTGGCTTACTTTGCCGAAGAAGAATATGGTATTTCAGGGTATCTGGATTTTCTGATTCGCATTATCAATGCGTTCATGCGCTGGTATGATAACGATAAATCTGCCTTGGAGGCTCAACTCAATATCCTGCGCGAAACACCCGAAAGCCGACAGGAATACGTAGCCGAAAAACTCATCAGCGACTATGTAGGTGAAAAGCCCCTACTCATTTTAAGTGAAAACTTTGATTCGATTCTTGACGCACTCGGCAGAAATGGGCAGGGAAAATTACGCGCCTGGCTCTACCGACATAATCGCATCAGCATTATAGCAACGGCGCAGGCTACCACCCCCGATTTGGGCCGCGAAGACCGCCCATTCTATGGATTTTTCTCCACCATCAAACTCAAAAAACTGTCTTATGAAGATTCTCTAACGCTGCTAACGACTCTGGCAGAGACTGAGAAAAACGAGAACATGTTGGCGCACTTAGCCGGTAAGGGGCGAGGACAAGTGCGGGCTATTCACGAGTTGGTAAAGGGAAATCACCGCCTGTTGGTTACGTTTTACGAATTCCTGAAAGCGGATACGCTGGCGGACTTGTCGGTGGTGTTCATGAAAACCATGAATGATCTTAAACCGTATTACGAGACTTTTATTCGTTTTCTGCCCGCCCAACAGCAAAAGATTTTACATTACCTGGCTCTGGCAAAAATTCCCCGGCAAGGTACCGATATTGCCAAAGACTGCTTTATTTCAACCACCTCGCTCTCAAAGCAACTCAGCGAACTCCAACGCCAAAACCTCATTGACGCCCTGCCCGACCCTACTGATAAACGGAATAAACTCTATGACGTATCAGAGCCTCTATTTCGGATTGCTATTGAGATCGGAGAGCAACGGGAGGGAATCGCGGCTTTGTTCGTCAATTTTATGGCGTTATGGTATTCCTACGATGAAATTAAGAGTCAGAAGCAGCGTTTTGAAGGTTTCTATGATAGTGAAACCGAGCCTCTGATAAGAGGGAAATTGCTTTGGGAAATGGACGCGAGAGAGCGGGCGTTGGATCTTAAAAAAGAATCGGGGTATCGCTATAGTGGAGATTTGTTACAATTAATGATGAATCAATTAGAGTCTAATAATTATGATGCATTATTGTCACTTGCCAAAACTGCGGCCTCTTCAGAACGAGATACAAACTTTCATTTGATATTAGGATATGCACACCTCACTCATGATTATTTTGAAGAGGCTATTGACGAACTCTTAGCTTCTCTAAAACTATCCCCGAATAACTATGAAGCACTAAAAAACCTTGGGATTGTGTACGCTAAGAATAAACAGTATGATAAAGCAATAGAGGCATATCATACAGTACTCAGTACTAATCCCAGTGATTATGAAACTTGGTACAATTTAGGGACGGCTCTCAGCGATAACGATGAGATACATGAAGCCATACGTGCTTACGAACAAGCTCTTTTACTGCATAGCACTTTTCCGCAGGCTTGGTTTAATGTAGGAAAAAGTTACAGTGATTTACAGGAATTTGAACAAGCTATAAATGCCTATCATGAAGTACTAAAATTAGAGCCAACCAAAAGGGATGCATGGTATAATCTGGGAATAGCTTACAGTTCGGTTGACCAACTTGATTTAGCTGTAAGTGCTTACCAAAAAGCCCTTTCATTTGAAACACCAGTTCGAGTACCAGAGCATCAAATTTGGAACAATATAGGCGTTATTTATAACAAACAAGGCAAATTTGACGATGCTATTGAGGCTTATAAAAACGCAATAAATCTAAATTCAAGTGATTATTGGGCTTGGAACAACATAGGTGTAATCTATTTGAGAACAGACTCGTTCTTAGATGCTGTAGAGTGTATTGAGAATGCCATTCAGCTAAATTCGCAAGAACATAGTATATGGCATAACTTAGGAATTGCCCATTACGGTTTAGGAGATTATAATGAAGCAATCAAAAACTATATGGCGGCTTTTGATGTAAATCCTAATTATGCTGGCGAAATGGTGTTCATAGAAGGGTCAATTATTAACTACTTGCGAACACAAAAAGCGAGTAAGTTAGATCTTTCTGAATACGAGGTTTGGCTTCAAAATCACCCCGGTTTCGAGGTTGTTGCAACCTACGTTAACATTTACCGCCGGGTAGTTTTCGACAAAGAAGAAAAAGCTCTTTACGAACTACCCAAAGAACAACGCATCTTTTTTGAGCGGGAAATCCTGAAACGGAACGTTGAATAGATAAACACAAAAGCGGGACGAAAGCCTTTCACTTTCGTCCCGCTTTCCCGTAAAATGGTCATTAATATTCCTGCTCCAGCGGATGAACCATAAACTCATCAATGACTACGTGGGCCGGGCGGCTTACGATAAACAGCATCGACTCGGCCATGTCTTCTTCTTTGAGCCAGTTTTTGGAGGTTTCGTGACCGTGTCCCTTCGTGTGGAAATGCGAATCGACAAGACCTGAATACACACCCGAAACCTTGATGCCAAATTCGCGTACTTCTTTCCGCAAGGCACCCATGAACGCTTCCTGGGCATATTTGCTGGCCGTGTAAAGCGATCCACCCGCAAACGTGCGCTTGGCCACATCGGAAGCAACCACCACCACATGGCCTGAACCTTGCTCTTTCAGCGTGGGCAGGGCGGCTTTGGTCAACACAAAGGTTCCTTTCACGTTGGTGGCCATCACGCTGTCCCACTCGTCCACCGAGATTTCGTCCACATTCTTGAAAATACCATATCCAGCGTTGTTAATCACCACGTCGATACGGCCAAAGCGGTCGAGAGCGGTCTGGACAACGGCGGCCATGTCGGTTTCGCTGGCTACATCGCCGGGAACGCCTACGATGTTCTGGTGTTCAGCTTCGAGCGATTTAAGGTCGTCGGCGTTGCGGGCGGTGGCTACGACGTTGGCCCCATTTTGGGCTAAGAGGAGGGCTGTGGCCCGGCCAATGCCCCGCGATGCCCCGGAAATCAGGATGGTTTTGTTCTGCATGTTCATGGGGCAAAAGTACGCGGAAAGACAGGAAAAGGTATGGGGCGATTACCATTCTTACAAACACGTCAAATGGACTTTAACCCTAGAAAAAATGCTGAAATCTACCTCACTGCTGAGACTGTGAACGGAGATATGAGCGAACGCGAAGGTTTACATGTTGTCAGCCGTGACTGTTGCGCTGATTTATAAGGCCCTTTCCGGTAATTTGACCGGAACGGGCTTATTTTTGCACCCTGTTTCAATTTGGGATTGTAGATCGGTCCGCATTGGTGGACCGATCCACAATCCCAAATCCCCTGAATATGATAGCCAAAACCTATAGTCCGCAGGACATCGAAGAGAAGTGGTATCAATATTGGATTGATAACCAGTTTTTTAAATCCGTTCCCGACCATCGGGAGCCGTACACCATCGTGATTCCGCCCCCTAACGTGACGGGTGTGTTGCACATGGGTCACATGCTCAATAACACCATTCAGGATGTGCTGACGCGTAAGGCCCGCATGGAAGACAAAAACGCCTGTTGGGTGCCCGGCACCGACCACGCCAGCATTGCCACGGAAGCGAAAGTGGTGGCGATGCTTAAGGAGCAGGGTATTAACAAAAGCGACCTCACCCGCGACGAATTTCTGGCCTATGCCTGGGAGTGGAAAGAGAAGTATGGCGGGATTATTCTCCAGCAACTCCGCAAACTCGGTGCCTCCTGCGATTGGGATCGCACCCGTTTCACGATGGAGCCGGACCTGTATGATTCGGTGATCGACGTGTTTGTTGACCTCTACGAAAAGGGACAAATTTACCGGGGTATCCGTATGGTGAACTGGGACCCGCAGGGCCTCACCGCCGTATCAGACGAAGAGGTAATGATGAAGGAGGTGCAGCAGAAGCTGAGCTATATCCGTTATCAGATAAAAGGCGAAGACGACTACGTCACGGTGGCGACCGTTCGGCCGGAGACGATCATGGCGGACTCGGCTATCTGCGTGAATCCCAACGATGAGCGATATACACACCTCCATGGCAAATACGCCCTGATTCCGCTTATTGACCGGGCCATCCCGATCATTACCGACGAGTACGTGACAATGGATTTCGGGACGGGTTGCCTGAAAGTTACCCCCGCCCACGACCCCAACGACTATGAGCTGGGTGTGAAGCACCGTTTGCCCGTTGTCGATATTCTGAATGACAACGGAACGCTGAATGAGAAGGCCCAGATTCTGGTTGGGAAAGACCGATTTGCGGCTCGGAAGGAGATTCTGGTGCTGTTGGAGGAGTCAGGAAACTTGGTGAAGACCGAAGAATACAAATCGAATGTGGGGTATTCGGAGCGGACGAATGCCGTGATCGAGCCGAAATTGTCGTTACAGTGGTTCCTGAAAATGGATCAATTGGCCAAGCCCGCCCTCGACAACGTAATGAATGATGTGGTGCAGTTGGTGCCACCCAAGTTCAAGAACATGTATCGGTCGTGGATGGAGAACCCACACGACTGGTGCATTAGCCGCCAACTGTGGTGGGGCCAACAAATTCCGGCTTTCTACATGAAAGACGGCACCATCATTGTGGCCAAAAACAAACGCGAAGCCCTCCGCAAAGCCCAGCGCGAGTACCAACTGTTTGCTTTAACGGAAGTTGATCTCGATCAGGACGAAGACGTACTGGATACCTGGTTCTCGTCGTGGTTGTGGCCAATGTCGGTCTTTAACGGCATCAAACAGCCTGATAACGAAGATATTAACTATTATTACCCGACCAATGACCTTGTTACGGCTCCCGAAATCCTGTTTTTCTGGGTGGCCCGAATGATTATTGCGGGCTACGAATACCGGGGGGAAGCACCGTTCAAAAACGTGTATCTAACAGGCATTGTGCGCGACAAATTGGGCCGCAAAATGTCGAAATCACTCGGTAATTCGCCCAACCCGCTCGACCTGATTGATCTGTACGGAGCCGATGGAGTCCGCACGGGGATGCTGTTCAGTTCGCCTGCCGGGAACGACCTGCCGTTCGACGAAAAACTGTGCGAACAGGGCCGCAATTTCAATAACAAACTGTGGAATGCTTTCCGGTTGGTGAAGGGGTGGTCTGTAGAGACGCAAAATTTTGCCGGTCCGCCGGTGCGGTCTCACTCGCGTCAGCAAAATTTACCCATTCGTTGGTTCTCGGCTAAACTGAACGCGACCCTGGCGGAGGTGGAAGATCATTTCAGCAAGTTTAGGATTTCGGATGCGCTCCAAAGCATTTACAAGCTGATTTGGGACGATTTCTGTTCGCAGTATCTCGAAATGATTAAGCCGCCTTACGATCAGGAGGCCAATCAGTCGTTGCCGATTGATGCCGAAACGTATGCGGCTACGGTCGATTTCTTTGAGCAAATTGTGCAGTTGGCGCATCCATTCATGCCCTTTATTACCGAAGAAATCTGGCAGCAACTGCGCGAACGCGAAGCCGGAGCCAGCATTTGTTTGGCTCCCTTTCCAAAGGCCGGCCCGGTTGATAGTCAGATCATCGCCGATTTCGCCATCCTGACCGAAGCCGTTACCAATATCCGAAACCTGCGGTCGGCCAAAGGGTTGTCGCCACGAATCGAGTTGCCATTGGCCATCCGCACCGAAACACCGGATCGGTATCGACCGCTCGAAAGTTTGTTTCAGAAGTTGGTTAATGTGGTTGATATTCAATATGTTTCGGAGAAAGCTCCTGGCTCACCATTCCTGATTAAAAGCGACGAGTTTTTTGTGAACGTTGCCGGTGAAGTGGATGAAGAAGCCGAACTGGCCGAGGCCCAAAAAGAACTGGATTACCTGGTCGGTTTCCGCGATTCGACCCGGAAAAAGTTGTCGAACGAGAAGTTCGTGGCCAACGCCAAGCCCGAAGTAGTGGAGCGCGAACGCCAAAAACTGGCCGATGCGGAGGCTAAAATTAAGGCATTGGAGGAGAGACTGAAATGAACTACACCGAACTAACACTGACCCTCGCGCCCGATTACGCCGACATCCTGACCGCCGAACTGGCCGAGTTGGGTTTTGAGTCGTTTGTGGAAACCGACGAGGGACTGAATGCGTACATTACGGAGCCTGATTTCGATGAGGGGGCTGTGCGTGACGTAATCGCCAAATACGCTGACCAAACGGCAATAGCCTATACTGTTACTTCGTTAGAAAAGAGGAACTGGAACGCCGAGTGGGAGCAGAGTTACCAGCCCATCGAGGTGGCCCAAACCGTGCGGGTTCGGGCTTCGTTTCATGAACCAAACCCCGCCTTTCTATACGATTTGGTCATCAATCCCAAAATGTCGTTTGGAACGGGGCACCACGAAACCACGGCCATGATGCTCGAACACCAGTTGAGCATCGACCATGCCGGAAAAGGGGTGCTTGACGTGGGTAGTGGCACGGGGATTCTGGCCGTTTTGGCCGCCAAAATGGGTGCCGCCGATGTGCTGGCATTCGACATTGAGGAGTGGGCTGTGGAGAATGCTCAGGAAAATGCCGGGTTGAACGACTGTTCTCAAATCCGGGTGTTCCAAGGCACCATTGCCGACGTGGATACCCGAAGCCGGTTTGACATTGTACTGGCCAACATCAACCGAAACGTGTTGCTGGCCGAAATTCCGACTTATGCCGGGTTAATGTGCGAAGGCGGCTACCTGCTGGTGAGTGGCTTTTACGAACACGATGCCATTGATATTGAGCGGAAAGCCAAAGAAGCCGATTTAACGCCTATTCAGGGTATGGCAACAAATGGATGGTGTTCGCTGGTGTACCAGAAAGCCGCCTTCCCGTTTGGGGTAATAAGTTCAGTATTATTTAGTTAGCTTTGGTAAACCTTTTGATTATTATGAGCATTACCATTGATATTAGCGAAGAGTTGCTGGCTGAAATAGGCCGGGAAAAGGTCGAGAAGGAAATTGCTGATACCGTCAAACGATTGGATCAGAGGCAACGTCAGGCAAAAGGTGAACGTCTGTTTACTGATGAGGAATTGGCTGATTTACTGAATGATCTTGATGAGATTGATTTGAGCAATGATCCTGCTTATCAGAAGGCCCGTGAGGATGCCTGGACCATCCATACACAAACTCATAACCTCATGCCTGATGGCCGACGTAAACATTGATTACGTTCTGGATGCGAATGTGGTCATGTCGATGCTGATTAGTGGACGGTCACAATACAGGCGTGTATTCAGAGCTTACAATCTTTATTCGACTAATTTTTTATACACTGAACTGGAGAAATATAGAACTATCATTTTACAGAAATCACGAAGTGACAGGGAAATATTTCAAGATTTTGGAGTTAGTCTTTTCCGGCATCTTTGTGTTATTCCCGAACTGCTTATTGAGGAAATACATTGGGAAGAAGCCCGCTTCTACTGTGAAGGTATAGACCCCAAAGATGTGGCTTACGTGGCTTTAAGTATTTCATTGGATATTCCACTACTGACCCGCGATAAACCGTTATGTACTGGACTGAGAAAAAAGGGGTTCCGAAATGCGTTGCTTTTCAACGACTTTTTGACCCTACAGCAATAGGATGAACACTCAACTATCTTTTTATAAACTGTTTCTGTCTGGGCTGATGCTCTGGCTTGCTGTCCAACAACCTGCTAATGCTCAGGTTGTGAAACTCTCCGAAAACTCGGAACAGTTTTTGGCCGATGTGCAAAAGCTGATGGCAACAGGTAACGCGGTATCCGTGCGAGCGGGGACGAATTTGCAGGCCCTGTGGTCGGAGAATCGCCTGACCCAGCCGCAACGCGACCGTCTGATGGCCCTAAGCCGCAAAATGAATGCGAAACGCTACCAACCAGTAGCCCACTTTGCTCCGCTATTCGAGACGTTTTATAACGCGGCTTACTCCCAGAAACCGGCGGCCCAACCCGTGAGTATGGACGATCTGCTGACGCTGGCCGAAAAGCAATTTACCAACAGCGATGCCAAAGCGTTTGGCGTGGTGATGAACGCTACCCGCCTGTTTCTGGAACGTCGACTGCTCTACTTAGGAAACTATAACAAACTGTATGCAGAGGGAGGAACCTTCTCATTCCGTTACCTCGATCAGCCCACTCTTGGTTCAGGTGGAGACACTACCCCAGCGAGTGGCACGGCTCCTGGTTCAGCTACAGCTACAGCAGCCCCGGCCAGTAATTTCGATGGCTGGGATGACCCTGTGCCGGGCGACTCCACCAAACCCCGGCAATTGGGCGTGGTGATAGTGCAGCAAAAACGCCCGATTCCTGCTGTGATGGGTCCGGTGCTTACGTTAAAAGACGTTTTCCTGACAATGGTAGCCAACAGCGATTCGGTGGTGGTGCCGGGAACGGGGGGCGATTTGATGCTCAATACGGGTATTTTTGTGGGACGCGGTGGTAAGTTCGATTGGGCAACTGCTGGCCGACCCGACATTTTTGTGACGCTCGGTGACTATTCGATGAACGTGACGAACCCGCGTCTGCAAGCTGACGACGTGACGCTCACGCACCCAGCCTCGCCCAAACCGGTGAAAGGTGTCTTCGAGTATTCAAGCAAGAAAAAAGGCAGTCCGCAGGCAGCACAATTTCCCCGGTTTATGTCGTGGCAAAACGACGTGGCCCTGCCTGATCTGGGGAAAGACGTAAAGTACAAGGGTGGTTTTGCCTTGTCGGGCGCACGGATTGTGGGTGCATCGGCCAGCGGAAAACCCGCCGAGATAACGGTGATGGATGGAGCCAAACCGTCGTTTCGGGTTTGGAGCAACCGCTTTGAGTTTTCGGAAGTAACCTACAAAGGAACCGCTCCCGATTCGTCGTTTACCGGCGGGCTGCTGCCCGGTGAATCGCTTGGCGGCACAAGTGGGCGAACCGCGTCGCTGATTACGGCCGCTTCGGCTCAGTTTTCGGGTTACATCGATGCGGATTCGGTTACCCACCCGAATGTGCAGTTTCGGTACGACAAAAATGCCCGCGTGGCCTGGTTGAACCGGCAGGAGAAGTCGTCGTATGCACGGGTGCCGTTCACCGATACGTACCATAAATTTTACATTCAGCCGGAGGTGATGCGCTGGGATGTGAGCCGCCGGAAAGTCGATTTCTACCAGGTGGGAGCCAAACGCGAGGTGCCGGTTCGGATGGAGTCATTCGATTTTTTCGTACCTGAACGCTACTCCAACATCAGTGTTGACTATGGTTTTCATCCCTTGCAGATTGCCGCCAATTATATCTCTAAAAATAAAACCCAAACGTTTCTGGCCGACGACCTCGCCCAGTTTGCCCGCCTGAATCCAACCACCCTTGCCGGTGCCCTGGACCGCATGGTGATCGACGGGTATTTGACAAAAGACCCCAACACCGGGTTCATGCGCCTGAGCCAAAAGGGGATTTTATATATTCTGGCCTACAACAAACAGAAAGACTACGACAACTTCCAGATTCAGTCGCAGTTTGTGTCAAACGACAGCGTTAAAAATGCCACGATTAACCTGAACGACAAGTTTTTACTGGTTCGGGGGGTGCGCACGTTCACCATCAGCGACTCGCTGAAAATTTACGGGGTCCCGACCGACAAAGTACTCAAGATTGGTAAAGGGCGGGCTTTTACGCTGAATGGTCAACTGAAATCAGGGAACTTCCGGTATGCGGGTCGGAACATGGCGTTCGACTATGACAAGTTCGCCATGAACCTCAACAAAATTGATTCGATCACCTTTACGCCCCAAAAACTGGCGGCACAAGGCAAGACCGACGAAGTAGGGGGCGACATTAAATACGATAAGCCGGGCATGGTTTATTTTGGCACACCCGACAACAAATCGGGGCAGGTGAAAGACAAAAAAACGACCCAACGACTGGTGATGCCCGAAGGGATGACCGTGTATTTCAACCAGCCGACACGGGGTAACCTGACCTACAATGACAAGGTTTATTTTAAGATACCGGCCATCGACAACGACAGTTTGGGTAAGGGTGATATTTCATTTATCGGGACGTTTTATTCCGATGGCATCTTCCCGCCATTCAAGGCCGAACTCAAAACCATGCCCGACAATACGCTGGGTTTTGTACATAAAGCCCCCGTCAATGGTTACCCGGTGTATGGCAGCAAGGCTGGTGCCGGAGGCTCTACGGTGAAGTTTGCCGGTGAACTGACTATGGACCAAAGCGGTCTTCGGGCCGATGGGGTGCTAAACCACCTAACGGCAAGCCTGACCACGGGTGGTATGTTGTTTATGAACGACTCCCTGCTGGCATCGGGTCCGAAGGGTGAAATTAAGGAAGGCGTTTCGGGAAAGCCGGGGCCAAAGCAGGTGTATTTTCCGGCCGTTCAACTGAACGATTATAGCCTGAAATGGTGGCCGAAAGCCGATAGCATGGTCATTATGACCCAAAAAGGCAACTTCAACTTCTATAACGGCAGCACTAAACTCGAAGGCAATCTGGTGTTGCGGACGAGCGGTTTGTTTGGAAACGGCACCCTCCGCCGGGCCGATTCAGAAGCACTCTCAACCAGTATCAAGTTTAACAAAGACGGGTTTCTAGCCGAAGATGCCCAGTTTAAAATTGAATCGCTGGGGCCGCAAAAAGGCATTGCCAACAAGCCAATTCTGTTAGGTACGGGTCTCGACGTTGACTTTAACCAGATAAAGGGCGTGGTTGGTTTAGCCATCAACGCACCTAAAAATCAGACTGTTGACGACACCCTGAAAGCTAGTATGGAGTTTCCCTATGCGGCCTACAAAACCAACATAAACCGGGCGCAATGGAACATCAATGCCAAGACTATTGCGATGAAAGGAGACGTGAAAACGTCAACATTTACGGCTACTGCCGAAGAGCAGGAAGAACTGACGTTCAGGGGGGCAGCCGCTTTGTATGATGTCGAAAAAATGGCCCTCAACATCAGTGGAGTACCTTTTGTGACGGCTGCAGATGCCCGAATCATCCCCGACAAAGGTCTGGTGTCGATCAAGCGTAATGGCGAAATGATAGCCCTGAAAAATGCCCGGCTCGAACTGGACACGATCTCGCGCCATCACAAACTCAAGAACGGCAACATACAGGTGCTGTCGCGCACACGCTTTGCGGGCGACGCTACCTATCAGTTTGCGACGGCGGCTGGTGATACGGCGAACATAAAAATGGGTAGTTTTGAGTTGAAAGAGTCGAAAGTGGCTCCCGTTTTGGCTTCAAATCAGGCAACACCAGACCTGACAACGAGCAACGCACCTAAGTCGGTGAAAGGTCGCCGGAAGGGTACGGGTACTCAGCAGTCAGAAACCACGTATTTTACGGTGGCCCGCGCCGAAATTGTGGAGAACGATAAGTTGCAGTTGGCCCCGCGCATGATGTTCAAGGGAGATATTCTGATGCAGGCTCCCGATAAAGATTTAGCACTGGATGGCTTCATCAAACCGTCGCTCAAAAAACGCCCCGATCTGATTGGCGGCTGGATTCCATTCAAGGAAAAAGTGGTGGAGCGAATCGAAATCAAAGTCGATAAGAACCTCAAAAATGAGGGTGATCAATTGCTCGTAGCAGGCATTCACTACCGGGGTGGTCAGGGCGGTTTATACCCCACGTTCCTGTCGCCCAAAGAGGACTCCCGCGATGATGATATTTTCACGGTGCAGGGGCTGATGCGTTACGACGAAAAAGATAAACTGTTTCGGATTGTGCAGAAAGGCCCCGATGGCCTCGAAGACCTCGAAAATGCCTTTACGTTCAACGACCCCAAAGGTAGCATGACCTACAAGGGGCCACTGACACTGATGAACACGGGCCAAAATCCGTATCTGATGGCTTCCGGCTCGGCTAATATCAACATCGACAGTACCAAATATCGCCTGAACACGCTGTTAGCGTTCACCTTCCCGGTGCCTGAGCTGCTGTCAGCCGAAATTGGCAAAAAGCTGGTCGAGGCTAATCTCGAGGAACAAAACGACGAACCGGCCGACGACGACCTGAGTGTTCTGTCGGACAAGTTGGTGCCGCTGATTGGGCAGAAAGAGGTGGATTTATACCGGACAAAGGCGCAGAATCAGCACGTTTCGCTGGCTTTGGCTTCACCCAAACTGGCTGTTCCGCTGGTGTTGTCTAATGTTGAGTTACGTTGGTCAGAGAAAGCCAATGCGTTCTATAGCATTGGGCCGTTGGGCGTGTCGAACATGGGAGTCACCGACATCAATGCCCAAATGAATGGATTTGTGGAGATTCGAAAAACGGCCAACGGCGACGAAGCTACCATCTACATGGAGTCGTCGGACGAAGTATGGGCGTTTTATGAGTTCAAAGCGGGTGGAAACGGGGGCGGTCAGTTAGCCATTGCCACTTCAGATCAGGCCATAAATGACAAATTGCTGGCAGGATCTAAAAACGCGGGCAAATCGGACATTGAAATCATTTCGGCCACCCCCGACGAGAAAGAGCAATTTGTGGCCCTCTACCAGAGCCAATATAAAACGCGGGTTC
Source organism: Cytophagales bacterium (assembly GCA_031411995.1). Taxonomy (GTDB): domain Bacteria; phylum Bacteroidota; class Bacteroidia; order Cytophagales; family Spirosomataceae; genus Rudanella. The sequence goes on along the minus strand of JANOCD010000143.1, from coordinate 68,304 downwards.
GTCCGGCCCCGGCCCCCAAACCAAGCACCATTGCTACGCCAAAGGCCGCAACGCCTTCGCCAACGGCCAAACCAACCGCCCCCTCCACGACTGCCAAACCCAGTGTAGCAACACCGGGTGAATCGAAACCGGCTGCCCAAGCCGAAGAGAGAGCGGTGGCTACCGATGGCGCAACACCCGCTGATAAGACTGGCACACCGACAAAACCCGGTTCCACAACGGCCGTCGGCGTGAAAGTGCCCGCCGACAAAGCCGTTGTGAAAAAGGATGCTGTAACGCCCAAAGAGAAGGAAAAGAAGAAAGACAAAGAGGATGAAAAGGAAGGGTTTTGATACATGGTGGCTGACGCATGTGTAGAGACCGCGCCGGCGGACCGGCAAAATTTTGCGTCTCTACGTGCAACCGGATGGTTTTTCGTGCAACCGGATGGTTTTGTGCCCCTAACCTGCTGTCTTCCTATCATTTACAATTTCCCCCTTTTTACACTCGAAAACCTCGTAAATTTGGGATAAAAACATCCCCCGTAATGATTGCCCTTGAACCCAAAAAACTGTCGTTTTCCGGCCATGAATCGTTTCAATGCCGTAGCCTGTGGCTCAAAAAAGGGTACGATTTTGTGACAGCGGGTAACTCCTTTGCCAGCGAAGATGCTGTGGTTGAGTTGGGTGTGGGAAAGAACATGGTGAACGCCATCCGCTATTGGATGAGGGCGTTTGGGCTGACTACTGAGAACGATAAACCAACCCAACTGGCGCAAAAGCTGCTCAATGATGTTGACGGTTGGGACCCATACCTTGAAGATGAAGGAACATTATGGCTTCTTCATTATCAATTAGCGACTACCGCCCGTGCATCTACTTATGGGCTGATTTTCAACGGTCTCCGGCGCGACAAAATCGAATTTACCAAATCGCACTTCCTGAATTATGCCAAAAGGCAAGCAGAGGTTAGAGGAGAATCCGTTAACGAGAACACCATAAAAAGTGATTTCGATGTGTTTGTGCGGATGTACCTGCGCCCGGATGCAAAAGATAGAGATGAGGGGTTGGTCGGCATAATGACCGAATTGAACCTAATCAGAGTGTTGCGCCGACCCCAACGGGAAGATCACTTCGTTATCGAGAATACCGAAAAATCGAACCTGCCCGATGCTATCCTGTTGTATGGCATTCTGGCAAACCGGCAGTTCGATCTCTCCGTTAACTTCAATACCCTGCTCACTGAGCCGGATCAGGTGGGCAGTGTGTTCGCTCTGAATGCTACGGGACTCTACACTAAGTTGGAGCGCATTGTCGCCGACAAAACCAATAACGCCGTTTTCAGCGATCAGGCGGGCATTCGCGAACTGTCGTTTAAGTCTATTCCTGATTCCATGACCGTTTTAGCCAAATACTATGGCCGCTAAGTCTTATACTCCCTCCGTCAATATTATCCGCGATGCCAACCGGGAGTTGGTCTATTACCCCACGCCCAACGCGGTGCAGGTTGTTAATCAGATTGCCGACGATTTTAAAAAAGGGCAACGGGCGTTTAACGTCATTGGCGCGTATGGTACGGGTAAGTCGTCGTTGTTGTGGGCAATGGAGCAGAGCTTGCGGTCAGCAATAGAACCCAACCGCAAACGCTTTTTCGACATCAACCTGATTCCTGATGCCGCCGTTGAGATGGTTAATTTCGTTGGGGAGTATGCGTCTATTATCGACACCTTTGCCGACCGATTTGAGGCCGTTACTCATGAACCAAAACAGATTCTGCATGAGATTTTCAACCGCTACCACGATTTAGGAAAGGCTAACATCGACCGTCAACCCTTGTTGGTATTGGTGATTGACGAGTTTGGTAAGTTCCTGGAATATACTGTTCAACACGAGCCGGAAAAGGAATTTTACTTCGTTCAGCAGCTTGCCGAGTTCGTTAACAACACCGACTACAACATTTGCCTGATTACGACCGTCCACCAAAATACCGATGCCTATGCCTCGTCGCTGACCGAAACGCAACGCAAGGAATGGACGAAGGTGAAAGGGCGGCTTCGCGAAATCACGTTCAATGAGCCGGTTGAGCAGTTGCTGGGCTTGGTGGGCGACCACGCCACAAACGCGGGTTTTGCACCCGATAAAGCTGCCAAAGCAGGGATTAAGGCAATCCTGAAACTGGCGCAAAAAAGTAAGGCTGTTAACCTGCCCCTTGCTGACGCGCCCAACATCGCCGACAAACTCTTTCCCCTCGATTTGCTGAGTGCGGCCACGCTGACGCTCTCCCTTCAACGCTACGGACAAAACGAACGGTCGTTGTTTTCATTCCTGGAATCGACGGATTACACAGGCTTGAACCGGGTGAGGTTGTCAGAAACAAACCCGTTTTACAACGTGGCCAATGTGTTCGACTACCTGACGTTCAACTTTTATTCCTACCTCAACTCCGGGAAAGAAAACAAGGATTACACAGCATGGATGGGCATTCGCTCTACGCTGGAAAAAGTGGAAGGGCAGTTTGGCGATGAAGCCGGGCCGTATGAGAAATTAGTAAAAACAGTAGGCTTGTTGGCCCTGCTGATTCCGTTTAATGCCACGCTCGATAAGGCATTTTTGATTCAGTATGGTCAAACCTGTTTGGGGATTCCCGATGCCGAACAACGTATCAGCGACCTCGAACAGTGGAATATTATCCGTTACCGGAGTTACCGGGGCCGCTATGTGCCGAATGAAGGCACTGACCTTGACTTGCAGGTGGAACTAAGCCGGGCGGGCAACGACGTGGATCAAATCCGCGACGTGACAACACTTTTGCAGCGGTATTACCAACTGCCGCCTGTATTGGCTAAACGGCATTCCTACAAAACCGGCACCCCCCGGATGTTTGAGTACTGGATTTCGGAACGCCCCACCACGCGGGTGCCGGAGGGCGAAATCGACGGGTTTATTAACCTGATTTTCAGTGATCGGACTGTCGCACAGCATCTAACGCTTAATACCCTTCGCGAACTATCAGCCGCGCAATCAGAAGCGATTCTATACGTGTATTACCGGAATACCGACCTGATTCGCGACCAATTGTATAGCATCGAGAAAACCCAAAAGGTGATTGAGCGACACGAGGAAGACAAGGTGGCTTTGCGGGAACTGACCCAAATTCTGGAACATCAGAAGAACCTGCTCAACCACATGATTCTCGATGGCTTGTTCGATCCCGACAAGGTAACATGGGTTTTTCAGGGCAATGATACTGCCCCAGTTACTAACCCCCGTGCCTTGAACCAACTGCTGTCGGAGGTGTGCGAAACTGTTTTTGAGGCCGCGCCTGTGTTCCGTAACGAGTTGGTGAACCGGCACAAGATTTCGGGGTCAATTGGCTTTGCCAAACGGAACTACTTACAGGCATTAGTGGCCAATTGGGGGGAACCAAATTTGGGCTTTGACGAAGACCGTTTCCCGCCCGAAAAAACCATTTACCTAACGCTATTGGCTCAAAACGGGCTGACGGAAACGGCAAACCCGATAAACCCGGGCCTGTTTGATGAGGAGTTGCCTAACCAACCCGAAGTGCCTGAAAACTCATCGTTTTCGCCACTCTGGACAACCTCGAACGGTTTTTTGAACTCTGCCAAGCAATCGCGCCGGTTGGTGGTCGAATTGATTGAGCAACTGAGTAAGCCACCGTTCAAACTCAAACAAGGGCTGATCGAGTTTTGGGTGCCTACGTTTTTGTTTATCAAACGAGACGATTTTGCCCTGTTTGAAGAGGGTCGATATGTACCCGACATCACCGCCGATATTTTGGAGTTGGTGATGAAAGAGCCTAAAAAATATGCTATCAAAACGTTCGGGGTCGATGGTCTTCGGCTCAACCTCTTTAATGGCTACCGGCATTTATTTCAACAAAAAACACAACTACGCTTTAGTAATCAGGCATTTATTGAAACCATAAAGCCCTTATTGACATTCCACCGCTCGCTGCCCGACTATGCCAAACAGACTAAGCGACTGAGCCGGGAGGCCCTTGCCGTGCGGTTGGCTATTGACAAATCGGCGGAGCCGGAGAAAACGTTTTTTGAAGATTTGCCAATGGCACTCGGCTACTCGTCGGATGCCCTGCAAAACAAACCCGACCTGCTTGAGCCGTTTGTGACGCGCCTACAGGAAGCCATTAAGGAAATCCGCACGGCCTACGACGAGCTGCTTGGCCGGTTTGAATCGTTTTTGCTGACCGAATACGTGGGCGACGATATGGCGTTTGACGATTACAAACCGCGTCTGCAAACCCGGTTCGTGAATCTGAGAAACGACCTGCTGACACCGGGACAGAAAACGTTTGTGCAACGGCTAAACTCCCAACTTGACGACCGCAATGCATGGCTCAACTCAATGGCCCAAGCCGTGGTTGGCCGTTCCTTAGACAGCCTACGCGACACCGACGAAGGGCCACTCTACGATAAGTTCAGGCGGCTGATGCGCGAGTTGGACAACCTGACCAACCTAACCGACACCAACATTGATACGGAACACGAAGAAGTGTTTAGCTTAAAGATTGGTACATTGGTGGATGGATTACAGGAAGAATTGGTGCGGATGCCCAAAAGTAAAAATATTGCTGTTGTAAAGGCAGAAAATGCAATTCGAAAGCAGTTAGGTAACGATTTGGTCGTTAATATTGCTGCTTTGACAAACGTACTTAAAGAATTACTTAAATAATGACCCGCGTCAGACACGTACTCGGTATATCGGGTGGCAAAGACAGTGCCGCGTTGGCTATTTATATGCGCCAACGGTACCCCGAACTTGACATCGAATACTACACCTGTGATACGGGCAAGGAGTTGGACGAAACCTACCAACTCATCAAAAATCTGGAGGTGTATTTGGGCAAGCCCATTACGTTGTTACAGGCCGCCAACCAAAGTACGCAAGACCCCTTCGACCACTATTTGAAGCTGTACGGCGGGTTTTTGCCTTCGTCTCAATCGCGGTGGTGTACGAAAAAACTGAAACTCGAACCGTTTGAAAAGTTCGTTGGCACCGACCCGGTGATCTCGTATGTGGGGATCCGGGGCGACGAAGACCGGGAGGGCTACATCTCAAAAAAGACAAACATTCAGTCGATTTTCCCCTTCCGCAAAAATATCTGGAGTGAAGACGTGGTGAGCAAGGTGTTGGCAAATACAAATGCAACAGCCATAGCTACTCTCTACAGCTCGTTGACCCAAACCCGCCCGAACGACCATTTTACGGAGATTCTGAACAAGCCACTTTCGTTTAGTTTCCCGCAAGCCCAAAAGTTAAATCTGTTGCTCGACCTCGACACCCGGCTATTCAACGAGTTAGTGTTTGCGTTCCTGAAACAAACTAACTACCCGTTGGCGCAGGAGCCGACGTTTCCGTTGATTGATAACGACGAGGTGTTGGTGCGCGACGATATTTTCCGCTTGCTCGAAGACAGCGGGGTGGGGGTTCCAGCTTATTACAAAAAAATCGACTTTGCTGTGAATGGAAAGCAGGGGCAATATTCACGAAGTAGGTCGGGTTGTTATTTTTGCTTTTACCAACAGAAAATCGAATGGATTTGGCTTTACGAGCAACACCCCGACCGCTTTGCGAAGGCGTTGGCCTACGAGAAAGACGGCTACACCTGGAACGACGAAGAAACCCTCGAAGACATGGTGAAACCCGCCCGGATGCAGTCGATTAAAGAAGAATACATTAAACGCACAAACCGCAATGCCCAAAAATCAAAATCGCCGTATCTGTTAGATATTCTGGCGGATGCGGAAGGCGAAGGTTGCGCGGCTTGTTTTATTTAATGAATATGGTCTCCAACTTTTACAATGTTTTATCAAAAACCGCGAATACAAGACCCTATCTTTTAGGTAATGATAAAGAAGTATGGTTTGCAATGACTGAAACATACGGTTTTATAATATCCTTTAAAGTGGAATTGAGAGAAGAGGAAGAGTACGACGACGATTATTATGAATTGGAGTTTGAAGAGCAAAGGGAGCGCAGGTATATGTCTGATGATGAATTAGAGGCATTGCCATCTCTTTTTCATACAAATTATATACAGTTATACACAACCGAAATATATGGATGTAGAGAGGGGGAAAATATAGAAGACTTCAGACCGCAGTCAATTTCCAAAACTCTTTATACATTGTTAAGAGAATTGTATACTTTAGATAAAAACTTAGTAATTGACTATGAGTTGCATACTAATGAAGGTTTTGAAGACTGGGGATCAATGTGCAGTGTAGGGGAGTACTTTAACTATCTTTTTTTGATTTATATAAAGTGTTCTGACAATCAATTACTTACAGCGGTAGAATTGTTACGTTCTGTCAATAATTCACCCCCAATTGTTTCAAAATATGTTGCCGAAGAATATATTGCTCTAAAAAAATTTTCGGATTCAAAGAGGATAAATATTTTGAATACAAACACCAAAACAAGGAGATTAGGTTATTTGAAATTATTAGGAAAATATTTCATAAAATATCCACAATCCCCATATAGTCAATTTTATAAGAGATATGAATCGTTTGTCATTCCATATCAACGTCAATTGACTGAAAGTATTAACTCAAGAGGTATTGTCTCTGCCAACATTAAGGGAGCAGCTAATGGAAGTTCAGCGAGGCCATATATAGAGCTTGCAAATAGCTTGGGTTTCGTAAATGCGTTAAATAAGGTAGCCACTGCTTCAAAAGATTTTAAGGTTTATGTAGAAATATTAGGCAACCAAAAGCCAGTATCAGAAAACCCTTTTTTGTTGGAATTGTTCGATAAGCTCTTTTTTGGCGAGAACATCTTAGGAAAGGACTTCTTTTATATATCAATTTTATTGGAAATTATATATATTAGACATACCACATCATTTAATGATATAAAAGAGGTATTCCAAGGTGTGCTAATTGAAAGATTGAAGTATTTTCAACAAGGCTACCACGATTTTCGAGATAAGAAAGTAATCGAAAACATCAAAAGAATTGAGGAACGCATTAGTAGTTGGGAAAAACCAGAACGTTATTTAGAACACGTCTTAATGCCAAGGTTAAATTGGTTAGCTGATTTACACCTCGTGCAATTGCCCAAAGCTCGTAAAAGAGAGGTTACAGTGTCTATCACAGCTAAGGGTAATACATTTTTTGAATGTATATGTGATTGGTATGATTTGAAATTTGATTGGATTATTAATCCAGACGAATTTATGGACTCTTATTTTCCACATATATTTGCTACAACTTTCAACATTCCACCAAAAAACGATTTAACAGAGCAAAGCATTAAAGATTTTATACTTGATCAGATCAATGCTTGCTTTGACATATTTAGGACAATGGCAGCGAATCGTGTCACTCTTTCCCAAACTGTCTCTTATGTTCAAGGTAAAGTGCTAATAGAGCTTGGCATTCCGATTTCAAAAAAATATTTGGACAATGTAATCCAAAATGAATTTAAAGATTTATTTGTTTACAAGTTCCAACTTCAATTCAACGACGGTTATTTACAAAAAGTAAAAAACTAATCACATGGCATTCAATACTTCGTTCAACTTAAAGGCCAACCCGTTCCGCAGTGTTCCAGCTAACCAAGCTGAAGAATTAGTATGGGCTGGATTTGATGAAATTAAAGGCAAATTTGAGGAGAGGATTAAAAAGGGAATAAGAATACCCAATTCTGGTTTAGTATTAAACTGGGGCGAATATGGAAGTGGAAAGACACACGCAGCTAAATTTTTTGGAAAGCAAAGTGTTTTAGAGAAGCTTGCCTCTGAATCTAAGGGCAGTAAACCTCTATATATATATTTGACACTTCCTAAAGGTAGATCTCCTATTGAGGATATTTTTACAGCGATAATTGATAAGCTTGATATTGGTAAGCTTAGGTCAGAAGTAAGGGAAATTAGCAAAGATATAGACGAATATATAGACAACACCTTTGATGATACATTTGTTAAAACGAGTGTAAAGGCTGTGTTTTCTATTGCAGAACAAGGAATAGTAAAAAGATTCTTGTATGGATCTTTAACACCTAAAGAAATTAGGGATTTGGGGCAGCTAGAAATCTTGAGGGGATTCAAATCAGAAAATGACTACATTAAATTTTTATCCGGCCTATTTTCTACACTAACATTCAACAAGCGTGTTTACTCTTGTGTAATCTTGTGGATTGATGAGTTTGAAGATATTGCGACTTTAACACGTGCATCATCTGATAAAGTGAATTCGTTTCTCAGGGAAATTTTTGATAATACGCCAAGCAACTTATTGGTTTTTTTAAATTTAACTCAATCCCCATTGTTCACTGTTGAAGATTTAGGTGAATATATGTCCGAATCCCTTAAATCCAGAATACGCCATAGAATAAACTTTGAAACTCCTAATCAAAAACAACTCACTGAATATTTAGAAGATTTACTTAGTGCGTTTCGTATAGAAAACCAGCCCGATAAATCAGGGTTGTTCCCTTTCGATGTGGAAGTGGTCAGAAGTGTGTTTTCTGACTTCAAAAATGCCTCTTTAAGACGATATAATGATATATTTAGCACCCTTTTAGAACTAGCGGATATTGAATCTATTCCTGAAATAGATATTGCATTCTACGAGAAAAATAAGAACGAAATAACTGGGTTTTGATATTGTATGTTAATGATCTTTGATGCTTGTAGCATTATCAATTTATTAATTGTAGATGAAGATGACTTTATCTTGGGACGGTTGCGTAAATTGGATATAAGAATATGCCAAAAAGTATACTCAGAAGTTAAAGAGAATATTAGGTCAAAGTACTCTGACGACACCTTCGATAGCCAATTAGGCGAATTAAGTAAATATACAAATATATATAATGACTTTATCCGTGAATCAGAAAACGAGATAACTAGGTGTTACGAAGATAATCTACTAAAGTGTTATTCCTACGGAAAGAAAAACGGAGAATTTTATAGTGTTTTATGCTGCTCTCTACTAAGTCGTAGTAAAAAAGTGAAAGTTTTTTTTTATACGGATGACTACAAAGCTAAAAATGATTTTGCCATATTTTTCGCCCAACATCAAATTGGCTATATTGAGGACACTGCTGATTTTTTGCTATTCCTTGCTGCAAATGACAATAGTTTTCAAAAAATAGATTTGGTTAGATTTATGGACAATCTTCGTTCAAATTATAATAGCGATTTTATGAAATTGTTAAATGCTATGCGAAAACACTATGATTCGCTATCACCAAAAGATAAAAAAGTTAAAGACCTTGTCTTTGACTTAATTGGAGCATTAAGTAAGCGTGATATTGAGAGTGCAAATAAAATTAAATTAAAAATATACGAAAAAAATAATAAGGATATTAATCAAATTCTCAAAACTTACGAGTCTGTTTTTCAAGCTCAATTCTCATACTTGGACAAAATAGATCACTTAATCCGACATTTTAGTAAACATGATTTTTTTTCTATTGAATAATTTGAATCAAGCTGAGTTGATTCAACAACCCCACCGCACCGTAAGGGTTCTCAAAAAGGTGCGGCTCGTCGGCTAAACGGGATTGCAGTAGATCAAAGCCACCGTAGGCGTACTCTTCCATCAGTTGAACCAAATTAAGGGCCGCATCATCGGTTTGCTTGTCGTCCATTTCTTCGAGGTCAATCAGTTCAATATCGGATAGAGCGAGCAAGGCCGTAAAAACATATTCAACCAACGGGCGGGGCCGCCAACCCTCAACATTCAGGAATTTTGTACCATCAGTTTGCCGGTCAAGCGGGATGCGCTGACCCTGCCGGATGCCCAAAATGGTGGCATACAGGAAGCACTCGTAGTAGTTGGCGAAGATTTTCCCCTGAGCAAACTTTTCCTCCTCTGTCCCCACCGAGGTATCAAATGCCCGTCGGCGCGATAGTTTGTCGATCAGGTCGCGGAAGCGGGTGGGGTAGCGCGGCTCTTTCTTGTTGAAGTGGTCGAGGAGGTTGGGCATTGCCGGGTAAAGAAATTGGTGAGGTATTCCGTTCGCAACAGGCTCAAGGACGCTCTTGAGCAATAGCTTGAACAAACTCAACGGATACGTCTGCCAATATAGCGGCTTGCTCAACCGTTAGGCCCATTTGCAACGCTTTTTTTGCAGTTGCTGTATTGGCTTCTTTGAGAGTTTCTTTTTGGGCTTCCTCAATCTTCCGTTTCTCCGCATAAATCGCTTCGGCATTCTTTGCCGTGATACGAGCGAATTGATAACGTTCTTCAGCGGTCATGTTACGGGTATTCAATTCATTGATGGCCCGTCGAAGCCATTCTTCATCCCAAAATGCGGGATACTGTGCGAGAGGGGTAGTATCTAAAGTCTTCATCGTATAAACCAGCTTTTCTAAGTTTGTTTGTATGGTTGTTACGGGTATTTCAAATTTAGCCAACTCCACTGTAATAAACGTCATTTGCTCATCAATGATTTCACCTGTTTCGCTTCTGAGGTTGGCTACGGTATGATAATGCGCAGACGGTAGAATACTTTTCTCTAAAAGCGCAATGACATAGATTTTCGGCAGTTCAGCATAGGCAAAATTTCCCCGCTCTACCAGCGTGTTGAATTTGTGCAGCGCGTAGAATTTCATCCGTTGCACAAAGTTTGGAGCATAGCCAACCTGCATTTCTACAATGAAATGCGTACCGTTTTCATCGGTACAGGCCAAGTCGAAAATACCGCTCCGGCTTTCTGCCGTTAGTGCTTCAAACGCATTTTTATCAAACTGAACGTCACGAATCGGTACGTCTGACTTGATAAGAGCCTGTAGGGCGGTGCGGAGAAACAACGTATCGGCCTCGTTGCCAAAAGTGGCTTTGAAACCGTAATCTGATGTAATGGGGATAAAACTGTCCGCTTCCATTTAACAATCAATTTTCTGAATGGTGATTTCTAATTCACTCCGGTAAGCGTTGATAACGTCATCGGGCATATCCAACTGATAGACGTTCAACGACTTGCCCGTTTCTGAAATGGCTTCGCTCAGTTCCCGGAGCCGGTCGAGGTCGGGTTTGTAGCGATTAACACGTTGGGGGTCTTTTATTAGCCATTCCTTCATTATTATGATACTCTGCTTAAACGTGTTAGCCGTTTCTTTAAAGAATGCAGGAATCTTTTCAGCATCAAAATCTGAGACTGGCGCGTCGGAGATCAGCGGATAGAAGGATGCGTAGTTACGGGTTTTGTTCGCTGATACGATTGCCATAATAATAGACAACTTCATCGAACTGACGAGCGATGTATTCGGATTGCTGGCTTCGTGATCACCGTCGAAAATTATTGGCTGGTAGCCACCGTCTGGCGTTTCAAAGAAGCGAATGGCTCCAGCAAAGGCTCCTGTTGGCGCATTTATGTTGCGGTAATGCTCGTTGGCGGTGCTTTCGAGTTGTAGCACCAACTCTTGATATTTGTTTTTCCGCACCCGCTTGGCCAACTCAGCTACATCAGCCAAAATGGTTTTCTTTTGAGTCAAATAATCAGGAATCTGTCCTTTACTGATGTCAATAAGCTTATCGTTAATGTCCCGTTGCTGCTTTGATTTTTCCTCTTTTTGGCTCCTAAACCTGGCTAACTGCTCACCATAGCGCGTAATATCGGCTATTGCCCCATTCATTGAGTTAACAATGTCGCGGGCATTGGTTAGGCCGCTCAGTTGCTCTTGCTCCTGCAACTCCCTGATTTTTGCGTCTAATTCTTCGTCTGCCTGCTGAACTTGCGCCCGCGTGGTAGCCTGTTCAGCCATTGAGCGCTGAACGCGGATATTGATGGTTTCAATGCTACTTTTCACAGCCAAACCATTATGCAGGAGCTGCCGAAAAAACGACTTCAAATTCGTTCGGGGCTGTTCGGGTTGGACAATCTCCGACTCAGGCAATAATAGGCTGGCGATGGCCTGATAGGCTTCGCTATCTTGCGGGGCCGGGCGGTCGCAAACCTTACAATGTTCCTCCTGAAGCATTTTCCGAACATACATGGGTTCGGGAACATTGTCGGGGAGCCGGATTTGCAGTTTCTCGCTCATCTGCTTTGTCAGATTCGCTTTTGCTTTACGAAGCGCAACCGCATCGTCATAAGCGGTTAATTTATCTTCAAACTTTCCCAACAAAGGCTCTGTATCTAACAGTATCCAATTGTCGGTAAAGAGTTTTCGGCTCAACGTTTCCTCGAACGTATTGGATTGCTTTTCAACGACTCTAAAAGCTTTTTCGGCCTGATCACGACCTTGAATTAATCGATTTATGCGTTCGGCAAACTCAATGCTGGCAAGCAGTGAATTGCTTTTTTCCTGAGCAGCTTGTTGATTTTGAAGAGCCGATGTTATTTGTAGGTCTAAACCGATTATCTGTTCGCCAAGTTTGCGGTCTTCGGTTTGTAATTCACTGATTTTAAGTTGATTCTTTTGATCTGTTTTTAGAGCTTGATCGAACTGACTACGCACTGTATTATAAGCGGCCTCTGTTACTTTAATATATTTGTCCCAACGGTCAATGTCTGACAAACGCTTAATAACATTTCGTAACGATGTGGTATTCGAGGTATCAATCAGATTACTGATGCCGCGTTCCCCTTGAAACCAAACATAGGGCTGAACATCTACCGGAATAAGCCTTTCCATGATGTCTTTGTGTTGACTTTCCGGGACGGGCTTGAAATAAAGAACAGCCGATTCTAAAAGCTGAAACTCGCTTTTACCCGGCTCAACCCAAACTTTTTCGTCGGAACGTCGGATACGGTACGTCCTGATTAATTGGTATTTTTTGGATGCACCATCCCCCGATGATTCCACTTCTACAATCACCTTTGTCTCAACGCTCTCACCAACAGCACAATGGGCTTTGGCTTTTTCTGATACCAAATTGCCTTTCACCAAACTTGTCAGTTTCAACCCACCGGCCGTTGCCCGTGGCGAATTGTCGGTAATTCCATCACTAAATACCCACTGAAAGGCATCGTATAGTTTTGATTTTCCGTAGCCGTTGGCCCCAAGCACAATGTTTAGCCCCTCGGTAAACGTAAATTGATTGTCGGTGCCGTAATAGCACAGAAAATTCTGAATGGTTATTTTCCTGATGAGCATGGTTAACGGAGGGTAGTTTCAAGGAGATTATTCATAGCCGAAGCGGCCACAAGGGGAGTTTTTGATTTATCCTCAACGTCCATTACCATTCGGCGAATTATACTGACAAGCACCTGAGCCTCTTCTTTGAACTGAGTTTGGGTCGTCATTTGGTTAATATCGGCGGGGGTCAGGCCGTACTTTTGCTGAATTTCAGCGTCTTGCAAGAATGCTTTTACAATGTCAAGTTGTGTCATGATTATCAGGCGACTAAGTCCGTATGAATGGTGTCTAAATTGAGTTGGTAAGCCTCGCACACAGCGCGAAACACTTCGGTGGCTTCGTACTTATTCATGGCCATAAACGCAAAATGAACAACCCGTTCCAATTCCTTTTGCACCAACTTTCGCTCTAAATGAAAATTCGGGCTGTTCGGGTCGGCACGCGGAACAACTACCATGTCGTAAATGTAAGCGAAACGTTTGTCGGGATGTTGCCGCAAAATGCGGCCCCGCCGTTGGATAAACTGCCGGGGATTCCCCGTGCTTGAACAAAAAATGGCCTGTTCCGTGCGGGGAATATCAACACCCTCATCTAAGCACTTCATCGACAGCAGCGCATTGATTTGGCCGCGCTCAAACTGGGTCAACACCAAATCTTTATCGGCAGAGTCGCTCGTGTATTGCGTGACTGTCGTGGTGGGCGACACGCGCCGGACGATGTTAGCGTAGAAGTCGATAATGCGATTTTCGTCAGTCAGATCGGTAAAGGTTTCGTCGTCAATTTCCGCGTCGGCGTAGTAGCCTTCGGGAGCATAAACCAAGGTGTAGTCAATGCTTCCACGTTTCGTAATGATCTCATTCAGAATGCTTTCAAACGTGGCCAACTTGTTTTGCGCTTTGTGGATAATGCGTTTGCGCTGCATCAGGAGCATTTCAACGGATGCCGATGGGTTGTCGTTGCCCTTAGCGCGAGCATAAATCTTGGCAAGTTTGGCCGATATTTCGGCGTAGTGTACCATCTCGTCAGGAGTCAGGGATACTATTCTGGGGAAGTAATAATACGGGCAAAGAATGCCTTCGTCAATCGCCCGCTCCATCGGGAAATTGTAGGTATATGGCTCATGCTCCGGGCCGTTTCCATCGTGAAAAAACGCTTCCATGTGCGCCGAACCTTCCGGGTCATACACCCGCTTGGGGGTTGCCGATAGCCCAATCCGCTTAGTCAGGTGGATGCCGTCGAGCAGCCGGGCCACCGAGGGTGATGCGATGTTATGGGCTTCGTCGGCCAACAGAATCGTGGTAGTCGGCAGGTGTTTGAAATAGGTTTGGAAGGCGGGCTTGGTGAACGATTTGTAGGTGACAATCACCACAAATGAGGGATTCATGTGAAAACTCAGTTGGTCTTTAATGCCACCTAACTTAGCTTGCCACCCCGCCGATTTAGACGATACGGTAATGACTTCCCGAAAGTTAAATTTGCGGGCCTCCTGCGTCCATTGTTCCACCAAAATAGTAGTCGGCACCAAAATAATAGCCTGATACTTCCCCGTTTTCATGGACTCATTCAACACGCAATTGAGGGCAGTGATGGTTTTGCCGGTGCCGGTCGCCATGGCAAAAATGCCCTGATAGTCGTTATTGAGCCAATTTTGGTAGGCTGTTTGCTGATAGGGGCGCGGGCCGCTCTCATACGGAAAACGGGGTGCGGAAAGGTACGTTTCGATCTTCTGCAAAATGTTGGCTACGGCTCGTTGGTGATTCTTACTTCGTATTTCCCTTGCCTTTTGGGTCATTAATCTTTGTTCATCAACCAATAACTCATCCACGTCTTTGCCACCATAGTCGCGGGCAATAAGTGCTTCGATCTCGTCAAACGGAATCAGTTCGGCGTAGTCGGCGGTGCCGGTAAAGAGTTGTTCGTATTCCTGTTCGTAGGTCGTAAACACGGCCTCATTCAGATTCCAGGATTGCCGCACCTGCAACTCTTCCAAGTTTTCGAGCAGGCCCGATGCCGTGAAATTACAGGAGCCCGTAAACTTCACTTGGTCGCGACCATCGTAGAAAATCCCCGATTTGTAATGGGCAATACCGCGCCCATGTGTGGGCCGAATCGCCCGAATCTGAATCCGTTTGGACGCAATCAGCCACGCGATGCAGTTGAAAAAATGCGTACCGTAACTATCCAATGCCTGCCGCAACGCCTGAAAATCGGTTGCCGAATAGCGATAGTCATCAGCATGGGTAGTGCTTCCGTGCAACAGAGTCGCCTTGTCCTGCGCCGACAGCACATGATTCACAATCAGACGCATACGCCCGCCCCCGCTAATAAACTTTGCCATGCCCAACGCTAAGATGCTAATCGCCGACGAACTGAAATAGCCCAACAGTAAATCGGCCCGGCAGCTCTCCACGAGGGCTTCCATGTAGAAAGTCAGCGGCTCGTGGTCGGTTCCGGTTCGGTATTCGTCAGCGGGTGGAAATTGAATCTCGGACAGCATGGGGTGAGGTCAATAAATGGCGTTCCAAGATAACGGATTTGGCGATTTGGGTGGTCTTTTTGTCGAAATAAATTTCAATACAGTTGCCTATGGGAAAAGTTGGGCAATAAAAAATCCCCGACGTTGGTATCGTCGGGGATTGTGTTGCTGACGCATTCGTAGAGACGCAAAATTTTGCGTCTCTACGTGCAACCGGATGGTTTTACTACCACCATTAAGAGACCGCACCGGCGGACCGGCAAAATTTTGCGTTTCTACTTCACCGAGGTCAAACTCTGACTGCGTTCCAGTTGCCGCGCCCGGTCGAAGAGGGTCAGGCTTTGGCGGAAGGTCTCGTCGGCATTGCTCATCACGCGGAAAAATTCGTTGTTCTGACCGCTGCGGTTGTTGCGCTGATAAATATACCGGGCCACATAGGCCTTCAGTTGCGTTTGCAGGTATTTTTTGGAGCGGGTAAACTCGGCTTCATTTGGTTTAACCCCCTGTGCTGTAGCTTCTTTCACTAACTGAGCCATCTGATCGTCGCCGAAATTTACCGTTTTGTTGAACTCGGCAAACGGCATTTTCTCCAGCGACTTCCGGTTCTTGTTGGCATATTCCAGCGCGTATTCCCGAATGATGTTCTTGCCGAACAGTTGGCCTAAATAGGCCGTTTGCCAGGTTGTGTCGCGGGGAATAAAGTAGTCGGGCGTGATGCCGCCACCGCCATAAACCACCCGACCATTGTCGGTTTTGAACTTCAGTTTGGGGTCGTTTTTGATCGAGTCGGCAATGAAATATTCCCCGCGTTTCGAGCGGGCTTCCAGTTCGTGCTCATACTCGGTTTCATGGCCCATCACATACGGTTTCTGAATACTCCGGCCACTCGGCGTGTAATAGCGCGAAATGGTCAGGCGCAACTCCGAGCCGTCGGTCAATTGCACTGGCATTTGCACCAGTCCCTTGCCAAACGACCGCCGACCAGCAATCAACGCCCGGTCGTGATCCTGCAAGGCACCCGCCACAATCTCGGATGCCGACGCGCTGCCCTCGTCGATCATCACCACAATGGGGCCTTCTTCAAACAGACCCGGAATTTTGGCAAACGTCTGCCGGTCATACCGCGTATCTTTTCCGTTGGTGTAAACGAGCATCTTGTTGCCCGAAATCAGCTCATCGACCAGATTGGTTGCCCGATCCATGTAGCCACCAGGGTTGTTCCGCAGGTCAAGCATGAGTTGTGTCATGCCTTGTTGCTTCAGTTGCCCCAGTGCTGTTTTAAACTCGTCGTAAGTCGTTTCCGAAAAGCGGTTGACTTTGATGTAGCCCGTTTTGTTGTCGATCATATACGATGCATCCACCGAGTAGGTCGGAATGCGGTCGCGCATCACCGATACTACTTTAGGGGTTTTGTCGCCTTTGCTCAGAATCGTCAGTTTCACTTCGGTGCCTTTTTTGCCCCGCAATGCCTGAAACACCGAGCCGTTATCCACTTTCCCACCTGTCAGCGGGGTGTCGTTTACCTTAATAATCTTGTCGCCACTCTGAATACCCGCCGTTTCGGAAGGGCCACCTGCCAGGGGCGTCACCACATAAACGGTGTCTTTGTAGATATTGAATTCTACGCCAATGCCGTCAAACCCACCTTCTAATTGCGAGCGGGCGGCCACGGCATCGTTGGGGTTCATATAAGCTGTGTGCGGATCGAGTTTCTCCAGCATTTTGGTGATTGAGTAATCCACGAGATCGTCGGTATTGACCGTATCAACGTAGTTATTTTCAATCAGTTGCAGGATTTCCTTGTATTTCGTGTAGCCTCGTCCAATGGTGTTTACGCTTTTGGCCCCGCCGAAAAACGTCGCTCCAATCAACATCCCCCCGGCGAGTGTAACGCCAAGTAGCATGGGCAGGCGTACTGTCGATTTGTCATTTTGGATGGGCGGGTCCTGCCGCCGACCAAAGTTGTTCTCTCCCATCTCCATTTTAGTAGTTGTATCTATTGGCATAACGTATATGGGGTGCCATAATGTTTGCTGAATCCGAGTGAACGCAGAAAAATAATTGGCCCTGTCCACCATACTTTACCGCTCGGCTGTTTGCCTTGCTAGTAAATACTTATCCAGGAACTCCCGAACGGCTTTATAGGCCGTGATTTCGTTTTCCTTCTTCACAAAGCCGTGGCCTTCGTCGGGGAAGGTGACGTATTCAACGGGAATACCATTTTTCTTGACGTTGGCCACGATTTCGTCGGATTCGATCTTCAGAACGCGCGGGTCATTGGCCCCCTGAATCACCAACAACGGCTTTTTGATGCGGGCCGTATGAAACAACGGCGACTTGTTGTAAAGTGCCACCGAATCAGCTTTAGGGTGCCCGATTTCTTTGAACATGGCCTCGCGCTGTGGCCCCCACCATTCGGGCATCGAGTTGAGTGTTCGGAGCCAGTTGGCCACCCCGAAAATATCCACACCCACGGCAAACTCGTCGGGTGTGAAGGCCAGCCCCGCCAGCACCATGTAGCCCCCATAGGAGCCACCCATGATCCCGATCTTGGCTGGGTCAACATAGCCCGTTTGGGCCAAAAACTTCTTGGATTCTACACAGTCGCGGAGGTCAGCTTCGCCATGTTTGCGGTCGTCGGCGGCATAAAACGTCTTGCCATAGCCCGAACTACCCCGGTTGTTTACGGCCAAAATCACGTAGCCCGCATTGACCAAATACTGAATTTGACCCGAATAGTTCAGGCGGGTTTGTCCACCGGGGCCACCGTGAATAAATAACATTGCCGGGCGTTTTTCGCCAGCCCGAAGCCCTTTTGGTTTGTAAAGCAGGGCCGGAACGTCCATCCCATCAAACGATTTGTAGCGAATTACCTGACCCTGCACCAGATCGGTTGGATTAATTTCGGGGTTTATACCACGCACCAATGGAATCACTTTGCGGGTCTTGAAATCGTAGCTGTAGAGCGAAGCGGGTGCGTTGGAACTGTTCACGAAAAAGATCATCCGGTTCTCGCTATCGCTCATATTCAGGCCCGTAATATCGCCTGCCGGAACCCCGGCAAGAGCCACGGGTTTGTCTGTTTTGTTGTCGATCAAACGCAGTTCGGTGCGGGCATCGTTGTTCACCGACACCACTCGGTAGGTGCCCTTGTGCGACAGATAATCGCCCATAATGTCCCAGTTTGCTTTGTCTAAAACTGTTGTTTGGCCCGATATCAGGTCATACGCTTTCATGTAGCCATACTCGCTATTTTCATCGGTCGAGATGAGCAATTTGCGGCCATCGGGCGTAAAACTCCCGGCTCCATTATCGACTTCGCCCGTGTGTTTAGTCAGAAGTTGCGTGGTTTTGGCCTGCGTATCAAACAGATAAACATCACTTTCTGAGTTGGTTACGGGTTTTGTCAGGGCCACATACCGACGGTCGGGCGAAACATCACCGGGGAAGATGCCTCCCGGGTTTTCATAGATCATACGCGAAGTCATGGTGGCCAAGTCCATTTCATACAGATCGTAGGCAGCCTTTTTGCGGGCGTTCGACTGAAAATAAAACGACTTCCGATCCTGACTCAAACCGCTGTACGTAAACTTGGCCGTTGTGCTGGGAGTGAGGTCGGTGACAGTGCCATTCTGGTCGCGCAAATAAATATGCGTCAGTTCATTACCACCCTGATCGCTGCTATACAAAATGCGACCGTCGGGCAGGTAGCCAATGGCAAAAATGGCGTTCGTTTTCGATTGGGTCAGTTGGGTTGGCGTGCCGCCCGCAAAGGGCATTTCGTAGAGGTTGAACACCCCATCCTGATTGCTGCTGAACAAAACCGTTTGCTCGTCGGGCGAGAGAGCTGCCCCGCCAAAACGGATGGTTTTCATAAACTGCTCAATCGTGTACTGTTTAACGGCTGTCGGCGCGGTGGCAGCGGTCGTTTTGCGTGCCTTTGGCGGAAGGGCGTTTACTAGGCTGATGCTCATCAGGAGAACACATGCCGAAGTGAGAAGAGTGAGGTGCTGTTTCATACCTGAAAGATAGGAACACGGATTGAACGGATTAAACGGATTTGATACAAGGGTTGAATTTAGTTTGAAAATCCGTTTAATCCGTTCAATCTGTGTTCCTATCCCAATCCGCGACCCCATCTAACAAAGTCTAAATTGAACATTAAAAAGATCAAATAGCCACAGAACGCTTAGTTCACATTAATAAATTGTAAATATCTGTTTTTTTGCATATAGTTTCGTACCTTTGCGGCCTGAAATACAGCGACATGCAGTCTATCCGGAATATTGCAATTATAGCCCACGTTGACCACGGCAAAACGACCCTGGTCGACAAAATCATCCACGCATCGAAACTCTTTCGTGAAAATCAGGAGTTTGGCGACTTGATTCTCGATAACAACGATCTCGAACGCGAGCGGGGCATCACGATTACTTCGAAGAACGTTTCCGTCCGTTACAAAGACGTGAAAATCAACATTATCGACACCCCCGGTCACAGCGACTTTGGCGGTGAGGTAGAGCGCGTACTGAAAATGGCCGACGGTGTTTGCCTTTTGGTCGATGCCTTTGAAGGTGCCATGCCCCAAACACGCTTCGTGTTGGGTAAAGCTCTTTCGTTGGGTCTGAAACCAATTGTGATTGTGAACAAGGTGGACAAAGAAAACTGCCGCCCCGACGAAGTTCATGAGCAAGTGTTCGACCTGATGTTTAACCTTGGTGCCACCGAAGATCAGCTTGACTTCCCGACCGTTTACGGCTCGTCGAAGCAGGGCTGGATGGGGCCGGACTGGAAAAACCCAACCGACAACATCACGTATCTGCTCGATACCATCGTGGAAACCATTCAACCGGCCCCCACAGTAGAAGGTACTCCGCAGATGCAGATTACGTCGTTGGATTATTCGGCCTTCGTAGGTCGGATTGCCATCGGACGGGTGTCACGCGGAACGCTGAAGGAAGGCGCACAAATGGCCCTGGTGAAAGCCGACGGAACCCCTAAGCGGGTAAAAATAAAAGAATTGCAATTATTTGAAGGGCTTGGCAAATTGAAAGTAGCCGAAGTTCAGTGTGGCGACATTTGTGCCATTACGGGTCTCGAAGATTTCGAAATTGGCGATACCGTTGCCGACCTCGAAAACCCCGAAGCCCTGCCCCGGATTTCGGTGGACGAGCCGACCATGAACATGCTGTTCACGATCAACAACTCGCCGTTTTTTGGTAAGGAAGGTAAGTTCGTGACTTCGCGCCACCTGCGCGACCGGCTCATGAAAGAGACCGAGAAAAACCTCGCTCTGCGTGTGGAGACCACCGACCGCGAAGATCAGTTCCTGGTGTTCGGGCGCGGTATTCTCCACTTGTCGGTTCTGATTGAGACCATGCGCCGGGAGGGCTACGAACTTCAGGTTGGTCAGCCACAGGTGTTGTATAAGGAAGACGAAGATGGTCGGAAACTCGAACCCGTTGAGACACTGGTTGTTGACGTGCCCGAAGCGACTGCCGGTAAAGTGATCGAGTTGGCTACGCAGCGCAAGGGCGAACTGCTGATTATGGAGCCGAAAGGCGATTTACAGCATTTGGAGTTCGAAATTCCGTCGCGGGGCCTGATCGGTTTGCGTTCTAACGTGCTGACTGCTACTTTCGGCGAGGCCGTAATGAATCACCGGTTTAAAAGCTTTGAGCCGTATAAAGGAGCCATTCCTGAGCGGATCAATGGTTCGCTGATCTCAATGACAAGCGGTATGGCCACGGCCTATTCGATTGACAAGTTGCAGGATCGGGGCGTTTTCTTTGTTGATCCGGGCGAGGAAATCTACACGGGTCAGGTTATTGGCGAGCACAACCGCCAGAACGACATCGTGGTAAACCTCCAGACAGCCAAGCAGTTAACAAACATGCGGGCTTCGGGTTCGGACACGAACGTGAAGATTGCCCCAAAAATTAGCTTCTCCCTCGAAGAGTGTATGGAATACATCCAGAAAGATGAGTATCTGGAAGTAACGCCCAAGGCGATGCGGATGCGGAAAATTTACCTCGACGAGAACGAGCGCAAACGCAACCAGAATAAATTCGAAATGGCATAAGGGAACTTGATCGGGAACGGCCGCTTGGTTCCCAATCGCGCATAGTAATATAAGAACCCCCAGCAATTAGTGCTGGGGGTTTTTGTTAATAGCCCAGTCGCGTTCAATCAGTTTTTAAGCCCCCTTTCCTGCTGAACGGTTTATCGGATTACACTACTCCGCAAACCGTGTATGCAACCCTTACACCCCAATCATAACTTGACCGAAAGTCGGCCAGAATCCATTCATCCACAATTAGTTAGTTCTCTGCCCCGCGCCGTGTTGCGGCCCAATTCCTATGTGTTGCTCGATGGCGAGTGGAGCTTTGCGCTCGATACCGACGATCAGGGGCTGAGCGAACAGTGGTATTTGGGACACGGGTATGGACGCACGGCGCAATGGCCCGGCTCGGTTGAAGATCACCTGCAACAAGCCCATGAACACGTGCAGGCCACACCTTGGCACGACAAGGTAGTGGTTTGGTATGAACGCGAATTTGCCCTGCCCGAACGCGACCAAAATGACACGGGCGTAGCCCGTTCCCTGTTTCAATTGACGTTTGGCGCCTGCGGCTACGAGACGCAGGTATGGCTAAACGGTCAGCGGTTGCGAACCATTGAGGGCGAGGAAACACACTTCGGCGAGTACACGTCTTTCTCCTATGAGTTGGGGGATAATCTGCTCAAGCCCACCAACCGCCTGACTGTTCGGATTGCCGACACAATGGATGCCGACATTCCGCGTGGCAAACAGGAATCGCTGGTTTACAAACGCGGGGGTATCTGGTACCAGACGCAAACAGGGGCCATCCGCTCCATTTGGCTCGAAGCGGTGGAACGCAACCGCCTTCGGTCGCGAGTGGGCGTGGTCAGTATTATTGAGGACGACCTGATCCGGTTTAACCTCACAACCCGTATTCACGATCCCGGCAGCTACACCATCCGGCTGCGGATTTTTGAACGCGGCACAACCGGTCTGGATAACGCTTTAGTGACCGAAGATTTCCCAATTCGACTGGAGGTTGGTCAGAAAAATCAGCGGGTCGTAGTGGCGCTGCCCGGTGCAACACTCTGGTCGCCCGAAAATCCGCACCTGTATCGGTTAGTGGCCCAACTCATTGACGAACAAGGTCATGTTTCTCAAATCGACGCACATTTTGGCCTTCGTAAGATAGAATCACGGGGCTGTTGCGTCTATCTGAATGGGAAGTCGGTGTATTTAGATGGGATTCTGTATCAACCCGGTACGGCGACCTTCGACGAGATGAAACGGCATTTTTATGCCATGCAACAACTTGGCTGCAACCTTGTCAGGGTGCATATTGCGGGCATCGACCCGCGCATTTATAACCTCGCCGACGAACTGGGTTTGTTGCTTTGGGTAGAGGTTCCCAGTCCGCACCGCCCCAGCGCGTTGAGCCGCAAAAACCACCACGCCGAACTCCAGCGGATGCTGGCCCTGATCGAAACGCACCCGTCAGTGGTAATCTGGAGCCTCTACAACGAAGATTGGGGAGCCGAAGACATTGCCACCAACCCCGAAACCCAACAGTACATTGTCGATACGTATCACGAAATGCTTATTAACCATCCGCAGTTTTTGGTGGTCGATAATGATGGCTGGAAACACATCTCGCTCGAAGGTCGCCTGAAATCGGACTTGCTTACGGCCCACCTTTACACCCCCGACCTGAACCAATGGCGCGATCAACTCGACCGCCTGGTCAGGGGCGATAATGAGGGTGTGGCTGCTTTTCCGATGGTGGTGGGCGATCCGTTTTTTTATCGAAAGCAAGTACCGCTGGTGGTGAGTGAATGGGGTGGGTTTGGCTTTGCCAACTACGGTGGCCCCACCGACTCCGACGACCGAACGGAGCGCATCAGGCAATTCAAGCAGGAACTCCGGGCGAGGTCTATTGCGGGCGACGTTTATACCCAGGCCACCAATATTGAAGATGAGCGCAACGGCCTGATCGACTTCCACACGGGCGAACTGAGCGTTCCGGCGGGCTTGTTGCGGTCGGGAGGGCGGGAGTAAAAACGTCACCGTGTAAGCGGGTAAATTGTTCCCCATATTTCCAAAACCTCTTTGCCATTCAGCGCGTTTTTTCGTAACTTAGTCTGCTTGCCCCGCCCATTAAAAGCGGGAGTACGGAACGACAACCAACGCTGATGAACTTTGAATTAACCTCCGACTTTCAACCCACCGGCGACCAGCCAAAAGCCATCGCCGAACTCGTAAAAGGCATTAATGAAGGCGAACCGGGGCAGGTTTTGCTTGGCGTAACCGGATCTGGAAAAACGTTTACTGTTGCCAACCTCATCGCCCAAACCCAGCGGCCAACGCTGGTATTGAGTCACAACAAAACGCTGGCCGCCCAGCTTTACGGTGAGTTCAAGCAGTTTTTCCCCAACAATGCCGTCGAGTATTTTATCTCGTATTACGACTATTACCAGCCCGAAGCCTACATCGCTACAACCGGCACCTATATTGAAAAAGACTTAGCCATTAACGAGGAAATCGACAAGCTTCGGCTGGCGGCAACGTCGTCGTTGATGAGCGGACGACGGGATGTAATTGTGGTGGCTTCGGTGTCGTGCATCTACGGCATGGGCAACCCCGAAGAGTTCAAAAACAACGTTGTCCGAATTGGAGTGGGCGAAACCATGAGCCGGAACCAGTTTCTGCACAAGTTGGTCAGCATTCTCTACAGCCGTACCGAGGGCGAGTTTCAGCGGGGTACTTTTCGGGTGAAAGGCGACACCGTCGATGTGTATGTGGCCTACGCTGACTTTGCCTACCGAGTTATTTTCTTTGGCGACGAGATCGAAACCATCCAGAGAATTGATCCCGGAACAGGCAAAAAAATTTCCGACGAACGATTAGTAACGGTGTTCCCGGCCAACCTTTTCGTGACGGGGAAAGACACCCTCAATCGGGCTATTGGTGAGATTCAGGATGATTTGGTTTCCCAGATTCGCTATTTTGAAGGTGAGTTTCGGGAGCAGGAAGCCGAACGCATTAAAGAGCGCACAGAGTTTGACCTCGAAATGATGCGCGAGTTGGGCTATTGCTCTGGTATCGAGAACTATTCGCGCTATTTCGATCAGCGTTTGCCCGGTCAGCGGCCCTTCTGTTTGCTCGACTATTTTCCTGATGATTACCTGTTGGTGGTGGACGAGAGCCACGCGACCCTGCCCCAGATCCGGGCCATGTGGGGGGGCGACCGTTCCCGAAAAACCGCCCTTGTTGACTATGGTTTCCGGCTTCCGTCGGCAATGGACAACCGCCCGCTCACGTTTCAGGAGTTCGAAGATCTGGCTGGACAAACCATTTATGTGTCGGCGACTCCGTCGGACTACGAACTCCGCAAGAGCGAGGGCGTGGTGGTGGAGCAACTCATCCGGCCAACGGGCCTGCTCGACCCTGAAATTGAGGTGCGCCCCAGCCTGAATCAGATTGATGATCTGCTCGAAGAGATCGACATCCGAATCAAGCGGAAGGAGCGGGTTCTGGTAACGACGCTGACCAAGCGGATGGCCGAGGAACTGAGCAAATACCTCGACCGGGTAGGCATAAAAACGCGCTACATTCACTCCGAAGTGAAAACCCTGGACCGGGTCGAAATTCTGCGCGACCTCCGTTTGGGTACATTCGATGTGTTGGTGGGTGTGAACCTGCTCCGCGAGGGCTTAGACTTGCCCGAAGTGTCGTTGGTGGCCATTATGGATGCCGACAAAGAGGGCTTCCTGCGCGACATCCGCTCGCTGATTCAGACTATTGGCCGGGCCGCCCGAAATTCCAATGGCAAGGTGCTGATGTATGCCGACACCATTACGGGGTCGATGGCCAAGGCGATTGACGAAACAAACCGCCGACGGGCTGTGCAATCGGAGTATAATCTGGATCACGGCATTACGCCCACAACCGTGTTCAAGTCGCGGGAGGCCATTATGGGGCAAACCAAAATTGCCGACTCGCGACCCAAACAGTTCTATGTGGAACCCGACGAAATTCGGATTGCCGCCGACCCGGTGGTGCAATACATGGGCAAGAGTGATCTTGAAAAGATGGTTCGCGAAACGCAAAATCGTATGGAAAAGGCCGCCAAAGAACTCGACTTCATGGAAGCGGCCCGATTACGCGATGAGCTGTTTCAGTTGCGCGACAAGCTGAAGAAGGAGAAGGATTGACAGAATCTCTCTAACTTGCTGACCGTTAACTAAAACCATTCTGTACAATGAAAAAAACACTTAAAATTGTGGCCATAGTGGTCGCTGTGTTGGTGGTGGCCTTCCTCGGTCTCCGCACGTTCACCAAGTCGAAAAGCCCGCAGGCGGTTGTCGAGAATACCCATAACGGGTTGAATGTGAAGGTTACGTATTGTCAGCCATCCAAAAAAGGACGGGTTATTTTTGGCGAATTGCTGCCCTTTGGGCAGGTGTGGCGGACGGGAGCTAACGAGGCTACAATCATTAGTTTCGGGCAGGATGTGAATGTAGCCGGGAAACCCCTTGCCAAAGGCGACTACTCCCTCTGGACAATTCCCGGCGAGACGGGATGGACAGCCATTCTCAACAAAGAGACCGGGCAATGGGGCACCAACTACGACGAAAAGCAGGATGCTCTGCGCGTTCCTATCGTTTCGCGGAAACACTCACCATTGGCCGAACAATTCACGATGACGTTTGCCCCTGATAGTTTGGGAACTAATCTCGTTTTGTTCTGGGATGAGACTGAAGCAGTTATACCAATAAACAAACAGTAAAATTACCTAATTGAATGTGTTCATAACAAAACCCGACTTATCCACAATTGTCTTGTGGATAAGTCGGGTTTATGTGTACAACTCTTACTAAAATCCGGCATAAATCTTACTGAATGGCTAAAACAATTTTTCCAAATTGTTTTCCTGCATCCATTTTCCGTAGGGCCTGCTCGGCATCCGCTAAAGCAAATACCTCATCCACAACGGGTTTTATCTGGTGCTGACCAACAAAAGTAACCATGTCGGCAAACTCAGCATCGCTGCCCATAGTGGTTCCAAAGATGTTTAATTGCTTAAAAAACACCTTGGATGGGGCCACATTGGTGATGTTTCCGGTGGTGCCGCCAAACACCGCAATGCGACCGCCTGGCGTGGTCGTGTCCATCAGTTTGGCAAAGTCCGGCCCCGACGCGCTGTCGATAGTTACGTCGAAATAGCCAATTTTGCCACCCCCTGTTTCTTTCATCAGGTTCTTGTGCCAATCCGGGTCTTTGTAATTGGCTCCCCCAGTGGCTCCCAATGCTTTTGCCCGCTCAATCTTTTCGTCGGAACCCGACGTGACCCACACTTCGGCCCCGGCAGCAACGGCCAATTGCAAGGCCAACAGAGCCGCACCCCCACCAATGCCCGTAACAAGAACTTTATCGCCCGATTTCAGACCTGCCCGCGTCATGAGGGCACGCCAGGCCGTGAGGCCAACTAAGGGCAATGCAGCCGCTTCCTGAAACGATAAATGAGCAGGTTTTGAATAAACGTTTTTGGCCGGAATCACAATATATTCGGCAAAGGTGCCATTGTCGGGCATACCCAGAATTTTGAACTTCGCACTGTAGAAACGAGGATTGTCGCCCCAATTCAAGGCAGGGTTGATGATCACTTCCTGTCCAATCAATTGTGGGTCAGTTGATTCACCTACGGCTGCGACAATGCCCGCACCATCGGAGCCGGGAATTACCGGAACTGCCGTACCGGGGTATAAGCCTTTTTGAACAAATACATCGCGGTGGTTCAGGGCGGCCGCTTTCAGTTTTATTACTACCTCGCCCGGCCCGGCAACGGGGTCGGCTGCCTCGGTGAGGGTAACGGGTTGATGAAGCTCGGTTAAGCGTATGGCTTTCATAGGGGCGAAAGAGTGAAAGATTGAAAGAGAGAAAGCAAACGCTGGAGAGCAGCGCAGTTTCGGTGTGCAAATTACGGTTGATTTAGGTTTCGCTCTTTCAATCTTTCGCTCTTTCGCCATTCGTAGCAACGGTGCAATTCCGGGATAGATGAATTAATCTTCTGGGGTTGAGCGTTATCTAATCTGTAAAAACAGCGTACCCCCAATCATGAAAAAAATATCAGGTCTGGCCTTTTTTGCCTTAGCGTTCGTTGCCGCTCTTGCGGTTCAGGCTCAGACCCCTGTTGCCAAAGGCTATGCCGTTGGTGATGCCGTTACCGAATTTCAGGTTCGGAACATCGATAATCAGTTTGTGAACTTAGCTAACTATGCCAGTCAGAAAGGTGTAGTCGTGGTGTTCATGGCCAATCACTGTCCTTTCTCGAAAGCTTATGAGGACCGCCTGATGGCAATTCATAACAAATTTGCGGCTCAGGGCTACCCCGTATTGGCAGTGCAGGCTTCCGACGTGACCATCTATCCCGAAGATGCCTACGAAGTGGTGCAGAGCCGTTCGAGGGAGCGTGGTTTCCCCTTTCCGTATACCATTGACGAAAGTCAGTCGGTGGCGCGTGCTTTTGGGGCAAGCCGCACCCCGCAGGCATTCGTTTTGGTTCGCACCGGTACGCCGGCGCGGGGAGGGAAATTTGTAGTCCAATACATGGGTGCCATCGACGATAATCCGCAGGATGCCGCCGGGGTGCAGAAACATTACCTTGACGATGCACTCGTGAGCCTGACCACGGGCAGGTCCATCCAAACCAATACCACCCGCCCCATTGGTTGCGCGGTAAAGTGGAAATAATGGCATCCGTTTTGCAAACTTGTAGTGTAATATCAAACTACACAATGATTATGAAACGTATGACCCTTGTTATGAAACAGATTAAAACGGTAGCTGGCGTTACGATGCTGGTAATGTCGTTGGCATTGGTACAGGCTTGCAGTTCAGACAATAAGAATGAATCGCGCACCGAAGACGCCATGGAGCGCACGGGCGATGCCATGGAAGCTGACGCTAAGGATGCCTCCGCCGAAGCCCGTGAGGACATGAAAGAAGCTGGTGATAAAGCAGAAGCAACTGCCGACGAAGCGGCTTCCGATTTCCGTCGCGAACGGGATCAGGCTGTCGCCAATCTGAAAGAAGAACAGGCTAAATTGGACGTTCGGATGGATAAAGTTCGCGCCGACATCAAAGCACAGGGTGCTAAAGTGAAAGCTGAATCTCGCGAGCAAATGGCTGAACTGGAGCAGGAGCGTAAAGAATTAGGCAATGACATCGACAAGGCGCAAAACGCTACGTCGGCTGCTTGGCAAGATATTAAATCGGGTTTCAAGAAGGCCGGTCGTAATATCGGCAATGCCTTCGACAAGGCTGAAGACAAGGTTGACCCCGACGGTAAAGACGATCAATAACGCTTATAGGGGTGATTTTTAAAGGCCGGGTCGCAGGGTGACCCGGCCTTTTTTGTGGTATTTCTATTGTGGAAACAAAGTCACAATGGTGTAGAAACAAAGCCACTTTGCATCAGTCTTGACAGTAGACCTTCGCCGGGTTTAGTGGAATTCTAAAAAAATATCGTTGTTGAACAGGCCGTCTTTAAAACTGAAAATAGATAAACTGATTCGACGTAAATACCCCAAATAAATACGTTAGAAATGAGATCAGGGCTAAAAGCACTGCAAACCGGGCGGTGTTGCGCGTAGGGATTACGAAATAGAAATACTCTTTCAGAAACAGAAAGGCAATCAGACCGAAACTGAACCAGAGTTCGGTGCGGTTCAGGGGCGATTGTAGTGGGTCGGTGGGGGAGAGGGTGAAAATGCGACCCAGAATCAGGAAAGCATCGCCCACCGAATGGGCACGGAAAAATACCCAGGTCAGCATCACCAGTACGAAGGTGAAAAGGATACCCATAACCCGGCGCGACATAGTCACAATTGCCTTTTGTTGGGTTACCGGAGGGTTACTGTTGGTTGCCGAGACGTTGGACCGACGCTGCCCACTGCCCACTGGGAAGTATTTGTCTTTGGCAATATCAAGCACAATATACAGGCCATGCAAGCCTCCCCAAATCACATAGGTCCAGTTGGCTCCGTGCCATAAACCGCTGCACAAAAACACTACGAAGCGGTTGAAATAGGTGCTGGCTTCGCCCTTGCGGTTGCCGCCCAGGGGAATATAGAGATAATCGCGGAACCAGCTTGAGAGCGAAATGTGCCAGCGTCGCCAGAACTCCGAAATGGAATGGGCAAAATAGGGCGTTCGGAAGTTATCCATCAATTTGAAACCCATCACGCGGGCAGCTCCAATGGCAATGTCGGAGTAGGCCGAGAAATCGCAGTAGATCTGGATAGTAAAGAAAAACGTGGCCATCAGCAGCGACAAACCGTTGTGCTGATCGGGATGGCGGAAGGCAGGGTCCAGGAACAGCACGAGCCGGTCGGCAATCACGCACTTCTTGAAAAACCCAAACGCCATCTGCATGAGGCCCGCTTTTACTTCCTCAAAATTGAAAGCGTGGGGCGTGTGAAACTGGTGCAGTACGTTTTGTGGTCGCTCAATTGGCCCGGCCACCAATTGAGGGTAAAACATGACGTAGAGCGCGTAGATGCCGAAATGTCGCTCGGCTTTCTGGTTGCCCCGATACACCTCAATCGTGTAGCTCATGGCCTGAAAGGTGTGAAACGACAGACCAATGGGCAAAATATTCATGTTGTCTTTGAACGAGTCGATGCCGCTTTGACCAAACAGTTTCACCACACCCACAAAAATCCGGTTGGTGCCATTGGTGACGGTATCGGCAAGGTTGGGCAGATGGAGCGCATCGAATAGAAGGGCAATGTTTTCGGTGAAGAAGCCGAGATACTTGAAAAACGCCAGGATTCCGATGTTCGAGATCAGCGACAGAATCAGGAGCCATTTTCGGGCGGGGCTGTTGCCCCCCGGCGTTCCGGTGCGCTCGATCCAGATGCCGGCAATGTAGTCAATAACAATGGTGAGGAACAGAATCAGGATATAAGCTGGCTGAAACACCATGTAGAAGTAACAACTGGCAGCCAACAGCAACGCCCACCTCAGCCGAAATTGCAGACTGAAGTACAGGATCGTTACAACGACGAAAAAAAGCAGGAATTGGAGGGAGTTGAATAACATTGTTTATTGTGTACTACTGCCTATGGCTACTTTTTCACCGTTCCGAATCTGCTCCCGAACCACAAACAGTGGGCGGCCTTTTACCTGAAAAAACACCCGCAACACATACTCACCAATAATTCCAAGCGCAATTAACTGCATACCACTAAACAGGATTATGACAAACAACAGGGCAGTGAACCCCTCTGGCACCGTTCCAAACACATATTTTTTGAACAGTGTCTGCGCCAGGTAAACCAGGGCAACCAAAATGGTGAGGCCCCCTGTTCGGATGATGAACTTGATCGGAAACTCGCTGAAGTTGAAAATTCCGTTATAGGCCAGTTGACGGAGCATTTTAAACGAATATTTGGGAACACCAGCCGCCCGTTCGCTTCGTTCATAATTTACTCCAATTTGTTTGAAGCCAACCCAGGAGCGCATTCCGCGCAGAAACCGGCTTTCTTCGGGCATTTGGTTCATGATGTTCATCACCCGGCGGCTCACCATCGAGAAATCTCCGCTGTCTAGGGGGATCTCTACATAGGAAATTTGTTTCAGAATCCGGTAGAAGATTGCGTAGGCCATTCGTTTTAAGAAGCCCTCCTTACGTTTCTGCCGAACGGCATAGACCACGTCGTAACCGTTTTGAATGTGCGCATAAAATTCGGGCAGGAGTTCGGGAGGGTCCTGCAAATCGCCGTCGATAATCAGGATGGCTTCGGTGCCGGTTGCTGCCGCCATGCCGGCTGTCACCGCTAGTTGATGGCCAAAATTTCGGGCCAGTAATACCCCATGATAGCGGGAATCAGTGAGGGCTGTCAGCCGGATGAGGTCGGCTGTGTTGTCGCGGCTTCCATCGTCTACCAGTACCACCTCAACCGCATAGGGAAGCCTGTCCATGAGGGTGTTCAGCCGTTCGGTCAGTAGCCTAAACGACTCACGTTCATTAAACAAAGGAACTACTATGGATACTTGAGGGACGTTCATTGGGGGTTATTAATTACCGCTTAACTAATCCCAAAGAAACGACTTTTGAACGAACGATTGCGCATGGCCCCCTCTGCCGACAACGGAATTCCACTGATTGCCTTTGACCCCTGTAGCGTGTAATAAATAAATCCGGCAATAAGGACGATTTCCATGCCGTACTCCAGCACATAGTCGAACCGACTGAACATGCTGAAACCCTTGTAATATGGTTGCCCGATACGCCACCAGAACGACGGGTGGATGGCCGCCAACGCATTGAATAAAATGAGCAATATGGTGGTGGCTCGGTTTTTAAAGTCTGTAAGTGTAAACACTAGCGGCAGCATGAACAAATAAGCGTAGTTGCTCACGGCGTTCTGTTGCAGCACGGTCATGCAACCAAAGGCAATGATAAATAGTAAAGGCAGTGTATCTACCAATCGTTTACCGTAGGACCGTAGGCCCGTCATCCCAATAATAATAACCGTGAAAACGAGCGTGATCCATTTCATGATACCGCCGGTGGCCGGAATAAGCCCACCGAAAATCGGGTTCAGCAACGAACGCCAGTTGGGGGCTTTCAGGTAATCGCCTTCGTTAACCTGCTGTTGGATAAAAAGCATGCCCGTTTTCCAGTACAAAAACGCCAGCACCGGCAACCCCAACAGGGCCATGCCGGCCACGAGCGCGAGTTTTTGTCTGTGGGGTGTCATCAGAAAAATCGGGATGATCAGGAACACAAACACTGCTTTGGTGGAGAGCAGGCCGAGAGCTAGCAGAACTCCTCCCCAAAACGGGCTTTTTTGATATTGCCAGGCCCAAATAGCCCAAAGCGCGAATAACCACAGGACCACATCTTCCTGCCCGCTAAATACGCACATGACAAACGGTACGGGTAAACTGAAATAAAATAGTACCCGAAACAGCCGTTGGCCCACGTTTTCGGTACTCCGATAAATTTGGTAGGTGACATAAACCGCTATCCATTCGATGCCCGTCATGGCGATGATAATGGCTCGCATATCATTCCAGATGTGTAAGGGCAAGGACAGCCAATAACCAAAAAACGGGCTATAGGGACTGTAAACATCACGATAGGGAATGTCCCATTGCCGGGCAGAGTTGGCAATAGGGTAATAATAATACTGAACGTCGGAGGTGGGTTTATAGCCCAACACAAAATAGGTCAGTATGATTGGAAACAACCGGAGAACAACATAGAAAAGGGCAATCCAGGGTTTCTTGTTGTGTTGTTGGAGGTAATTGGTAATCGGTAACCGTTTCCAAAGCAACAGGGCCAACCACACACACAACCCAACGGAAACGGCTGTTTTTACAAGGACTATGAACATAACTATCGAGTAGTTAGTGGTAACTAATCACTAACCACTTTTAATTTTTTATACGTGAGCATCACTAACCAAATCAATAAGGCTAATTCGATAATCTGAATAACGTAATCAAGTCCATAAATGGGATTGACCAGCATCGATAAGTTAGTATAAAGAACGTTGTTAGCATAAACGATCATCAGAATGGGTTGAATAACCAGCAGGAAATTCAAGACTGAAAACCGCCACCAATGGGTTCGGGTGTTGGCCAGAACCACAAACACAAGGGCCATTTCCTGCGTGAAAAGGTAATAGCCCGGCGCACTGGGCAACAACACCATGAACAAGCCAAACACAAAACAAAACACGAGTGGAAACGCCCGTCGATAGCCTAGATTACGGAATTTCCAGGCAACAAACGACCCAATTCCGATGGTGCTCAATAGTCCCACCCAGTTTAAACTGGTGAGGGATACCTGCCCAAATAAACTGCCCAGAATTGGCCGCAAAACGCTGACTAAATTCGGAGCCATCGCATTAGACGTGTGCTGAATAGGCATCAGAAAAGCGGTTCCCATCAGCCCATATAAAATCAACAGGGTTGGAATCCCGATCACCAAGAGGCCCAGCAAATAATAGAACCGGTCGCGAATCAGAAAGAAAAGGGGAATCAGCAACACAATCAGCATGAATTTGATGGTGAGCATACCCAAGCCCCAAATCAGACCGGTCAGAAAAGCAAAACGCCGGTCGCTGAGGCTGGCGGGCAAGGCCATGGTGAGCAACCCAAAGCCCCACATCCACACATCTTCTTCGCTGCTCAACACCATAGCCACAAACGGCAGAGGCATCAAATAATAAATAACAAAGCGCAGCAGAGCATCGGGCATATTGGTCTGAGCATACCGAAAGGTGGCATTGGCAATGGCAAACTCCACCAGGGCCATGAAAAGAATCAATACGCGGGCATTGTTCCAGATAAACAGCGGCAAGACCGTGATATAGGTGAACAGGGGCGCATGGTAGGACAGAAAATCGCGATAAACAAGCTTGCCCTGCATGGCCGGCACGGCCCGCTCATAAAAAAACTGCACATCGGAGCGCGGGTCCTGATCGAGGACCAGGTAGATAATGGCGAATGGCACCAGCCGAAGTGCTAAAAAAGCCAGCCATCGGGTCGCTCGTTCGTTGGCATTCAGCACGGGCAAAAGCCGCCGTTGTTGCCCCCAAACCACCATCACTGTCACCGAAAGCACCAGTGCAATTATAGCTTTGATTAAAGAGGTTGTATCGAATGAAATCATTAATAAATTACGTCCCGGCGTTCCACGAAATTCTGGTATTCGATAGCCGGAATGAATTGAGGTTGTGTGCGATAAGTTAACACGATGAATACTAAAAGCAATGAAATCAGGAATGCCTGCATAATCACCACCAAAAACCAAATAACCAAATAACTCCCCCAACTTGGCACACCGGGTTTGGGACCAAAGTCGGTGAAGAAACGCAGAATCACCACAATGCCGATGCCAACCACTGAGGCTAACGCTGCCATTACGCAAAACAACGCAATTCGGACGGCAGTGGTATCCATTAATACAGAAACGGTGCTCAGTCCATGTAAAATGAGCGATACAAAATTCATTTTCGATTCGCCCGCCAGCCGACTGCCCCGTTCGAGCGGGATGGCGGTGTAGGGCAGGCGCGACCGGATGACTCCCCCCGGATAATTATTCCAGATTTCGGAAACATGCGCCAGTTTCCGAAGCAGGTTGGGTGGCACCAGGCTAAAATTGCCAAACGTGATGACCTTGCCCGTGAGCAATCGAAACGCGCCTTTGTATAACTTATAAAACACCCGGAACAGGAGTTTTTCACGCCGTTTGGTTCGTTGGGCAAACACCACATGGCCGGGGTTTTCGACAGAAGCCTGCACCAGCTTCTGAATGTCTTCGGGTTGGTCTTCGCCGTCGGAATCCATTACGATAGTTGCACAGGGGGTTGGCTGATCGGCAAGGTATGAAAGCCCCAGGGCAATGGCCTTCTGGTGACCGACGTTCCGGTAGAGCCGCAAAATCGACAGCGAACGGCCTACACCTGTGGGTAGTGTCTGATAATCCTGCGCCGAACAATCGTCTACAATCAGGAATGATAGCCGATTCTGCACCGATGGCTCCACAACAGCCCGAACACGTTCGAGTAATAGGCTAAGAGCTTCCCAATCATTGAAAAGTGGGATAACAATATGAATGGTATCGGGTGGGGTTATCGTTGAACTATCCAAAGTAAGTTATGATTGCACGCTACAAAAATAGGGCTTTGTTGGAATAGTACTATACAGCTGGGTGATTGCTTAGGCAACGGCTTCAATGCTTACTGATCTGTAAAGGCTTGTTTTCTTCGATAAGTCTAATTCGTACCCGGATAATTTTAATCCGTTTAACTTATTATTTCTGAACAACCCATGCTATGCTCCGTTTCATGAGTAAGCCTATAGGCATATAGATTATGGGTGACTATTCTAAAACAACGTTAACAACAAACCACATGGCACAGACCGTTATTGGCATCTTCGATGATGCCTCAGAAGCACAAACAGCAATGCAGGAACTGATGGAAGCTGGTTTTTCGCGTAATAACATCGACCTGTCAACTCAAAACCCATCTGACGCTACTGCCAATGTTTCGGCTGAGTATCGAACCGATGATGACCACAACCACGAAAAGAAAGGCGGCATCATGGGCTTTTTCGCTTCGTTGTTCGGTGATGACGACGACGACCGGGATCGGTATTCAACGGTTGGTGAGCGTCATTCCATCCTGACGGTTCATGCGCAAAGCGAAGACGAAGCCGAACGGGTTGCCGATATTCTGGATGATGCCGGTGCCATCGACGTGAACGAACGGGCCGAACAGTATCGGAGTGGCCTCACAACTGGCGTGTCGGCCGATCCGCTCAATCCAATTTATGGCAATACGCCCCACGTGACCTCAGATTCGACTAATTACGATAATACCGACTCGACCAACCGCGATTCAGCCATGAACGCGCCTGCCGGCACCGACTGGAATTCTACCACCGGGACACATCAGCAGGATATGGGACAACAGTCGGGTATGGGTGATCGCGGCAATCGTAACAGGAGCCGCATTTTCGACGGGTCGGTGGACGAAACAAACCGCCTGCGCGAAGATCGGAGCTGGAATAATAACGAATCGATGAAACGCCCCGATGCCGATGTTGATGCCGAAAATATGGTTAATACGAACCCTGGCTACAACCGGACTGTTGACCCCGAAAGTGATGTAACGAAGCGGTAAAATGAATAATGAATCGCACCGGCGAATCGGTGCGATTCATTATTTACAGCGCGTATTGCCGCCGGACAAATTGGTTGGCGTAATCGAAGTTGGTGATTTTTTGATTTTCCCCGTCCCAAAGTAGTTTTTTGCGGCCGGGGAATTTTCCGTTCTCACGGTACATGAAACTGCGGGTAGCCAGGTTACCCATTAAAACGGTCTCTGTCAGCGGCCCCGATTCATCGAATGACGAGGAGGTATAGGCACCGTAGCCTTGTTTGCAGGCATTTACCCACTGTTGCTGATGCCCTTCGGTTTTGCCGGGTACGAGCGGTTCTTCAGGCGCGGGCAAGTTTTTTCCCTCAAACTTTTCGACCGGAAACAAACGCGGATTATCGCCAAACAAACCTGCCGTGAGCATCCCTTTGGAGCCGTGAAAGAGCATACCACCGTCGATATTGGCAAACATAACTTCGTAGGGTACACCGTCGGGAACCTGTGGCCGGATGCCCCCGTCATACCACGAAAGTTTAATTTCTTTTACTTTCCGATCATCCGACGGAAACGTGAGGTGAATGGCTGACGAAGGCGGACAGACATCATCGAAAAAAGCTTCCTGAAAAAAATCTGCATAAACCGTACCTACGCTACACTCGACCGAGGTAGGGTATTTGAGTTTCAGGGCGCGGAACGGAACGTCCATAAAGTGGCAGCCCATATCGCCCAGCGCACCGGTGCCAAAATCCCAGTAGCCCCGCCACCGGAAGGGATGATACGCTTCGTGGTAGTTGCGGAAGGGAGCTGTGCCGAGCCACAATTTCCAGTCCAGTTCGGGTGGAATTGGCTGACTTTCACCTTTGTCTTTCGGTGATTTTACACCCTGCGGCCACACCGGTCGATTTGTCCAGCACTCCACCTTGCTCACCCGGCCAATCAATCCCTGCTGAATGTAGGTTTCGATCATCCGGGTTGAGTCACCACTGCTGCCCTGATTCCCCATTTGGGTCACGACTTTGTATTGGCGGGCGGCTTCGGTGAGTTGTCGGGCCTCATAAATATCGTGAGTAAGGGGTTTTTCCACATAAACATGCTTGCCCAACTGCATGGCAGCCATGGCAATGGGGGCGTGCATATGGTCGGGCGTACTCACAATGACGGCATCGAACGAGTTGGCAGCCTCATCGAATAGTTTCCGGTAGTCTTTGAAATAGGCCGCGTTGGGGAATTTTTCGCGGTACTTTTTCGCTTGCCGGTCGTCCACGTCGCACAGGGCCACCATGTTGTCGGAGCCATTGTTGAAGGCCAGCCGGACGTTTACATCGCCCTTGCCCCCGCACCCAATGGCGGCAATATTGAGCTTGTCGGAAGGGGCCACAAAACCCCGTCCCAACACATGGCGGGGAACAATGTAGAAGCTGGCAGCGGCTGCCACCGAATGCTGTAGGAATTTCCGGCGCGACGAAGTGGGGTTGGTCATTGGGTGGTTGCTTGTTAAGTTAGTTGGTTATTAGGCGTTGCCTACTTCGGCGTACAGGTCATTCGATAGTAAGTCATTGGTCGTTGAAACTTACTATCGAATTACCCACTGATTGACCGCCCGCTTCGACCAACTACTAACCATTCAATCAGTTCTCTTTCCTTTTAGTTAGGCTTTGACTACCAGCCAGTTTATCTTTCGCTAACAATTTGACACACAAGATTATCCTCCATTTTCATGAAGCCCTATTACGCCTTCCTGTATCGGTATCTGGTTCAAAAGCCACTTGTTTTACTACTGCTCCTGTGCAACCTGACTACCACCGCCCAATCGGTTCGGTACGTCTCGGCCACTGGCACTAATAGTAACCCGGCCAGTGCAACGAGTTGGGCCACCAGCACTACCAATTTGCAGGGAGCCATCAACGCCAGCAGTGCCAACGATCAGGTTTGGGTGAGAGGAGGCCTCTACAAACCCACCAGCACGACCGGCCCCGCCAGTCGCACAATCAGCTTTGCCATGAAAGCGGGCGTAGCGATTTACGGCGGCTTTTCCGGTACGGAAATCACCCTTAGCCAACGCCCGGCGGTGAACCTGACCACTCCTGGCAGCGGTCTCGGCGGGGCATCACAACCATCCTCCACCACCCTTAGTGGCGAGCTGGGTAACCCGAACAGCAACTTCGACAACAGCAACCACGTCATCAGCAACCCAACGGGCCTGACCACCACCGCCATTCTCGACGGCTTTGTCATTACCCGGGGTGGCTCTACCTTCGGCACGTTCCCCGACGACGTTGGGGGCGGCATCTACAACAACGGCTCAGGAACTGGCAATTTTTGTAGCCCCACCATCCGAAACTGCCTGTTTCAAGCCAATGGGGCCACATCTGGCGGGGCGATGTATAACGATGGCTCTGCTGGTGGCATCAGCAGCCCCAGCCTGACCAACTGCCTGTTTCAAGCCAATAAGGCCGATGACGATGGCGGGGCGATGTATAACAATGGCCGCTCTGGTGGCATCAGCAGCCCGAGCCTGACCAACTGCCTGTTTCAAGCCAATAGGGGCGATGCCAGTGGTGGGGCGATGTATAACGTTGGCACTTCTGGTGGCATCAGCAGCCCCAGCTTAACTAATTGTCTGTTTCAAGCCAATATCGCCTATTTCAGTGGTGGGGCTATTATTAACGGTGGCGGTTCGGGCGGCATCAGCAGCCCAAGCCTGACCAACTGTCTGTTTCAAACCAATTCAGCCGGTTCTGGCGGGGCGATGAGTAACAGTGGCGATTCGGGTGGCATCAGCAGCCCCACCATCCGTAACTGCTCATTTCAAGCCAATAACGCCAATTTTGGCGGGGCGATAGATAACCATGGGGCTGATGGGGGCACCAGCAGCCCCAGCCTGACGAACTGCTCGTTTCAAGCTAATACCGCCCGTTCTAATGGCGGGGCAATGTACAACGATGGACGTTCGTATAGTACTAATGGTTCTAATGGCACGTCGAGGCCGGTGCTGACCAACTGCATACTATTTAACAATGGGGACTACAATACCTTCGTTAGCATCGTCGCCAGTGTCTCAGCCCGCTATAGTTTGTTTGATACGATGAGTGGCTACATCAACATCACGGGCAACCTCATCACCTATACCTCGCCCTTTGCCAGCACCACATCAACCGGAACGTCGGCCGCCCAACTCGCGGTTGGCTCCCAGGCTATCAACGCCGGAGACCCCGCCACCACCTTAGCTATGGTCGGCAGCAGTGATTTGGCCGGAAACAATCGCATTATGGGTGGCCGGATTGATATGGGGGCGTATGAGTTTTGCTATGATGCCACCCGGCTGTATGTGCGGGCCGGGGCCAGCGGAACCAGCACGGGCTTGAGTTGGACCGATGCCTTCCCCGACCTGCAAAGCGCGGTGATGTACGGTTGTAGCGGCAGTTTGACCGAAATTTGGGTCGCCAACGGTGTGTACAAACCCACCAGCACGACCGGCCCAGCCAGCCGCACCATCAGTTTCTCGATGCGGCCCAACGTAGCGATCTATGGCGGTTTTGTGGGGACAGAAACCACGCTCAGCCAACGCCCAACTGTGAATCTGACCACACTGACTTCCACCACCCTCAGTGGGGATATTGGCACGGTAGGTAATAACACCGACAACAGCTACCACGTCATCAGTAACCCAACGGGCCTAACCACCGGAACGCCGGACCGCACTTCCATTCTCGACGGCTTTGTCATCACGGGTGGCAATGCCAACGGCCCCTTCCCCGACAGCTTCGGTGGGGGGATGTATAACAATGGACGGGGTAGCGGTAATGTATGCAGCCCCACCATCCGTAACTGCCTGTTTCAAGCCAATACAGCCAGCTCTGGCGGGGCAATGTATAACGATGGCTATTTTTTAGGTACCAGTAGCCCCAGTTTGACCAACTGCCTGTTTCAAGCCAATGAGGCAACCTATGGCGGGGCGATGTTAAACGACGGGCAGTTTGGTATCAGTAGCCCCAGCCTGACCAACTGCCTGTTTCAAGCTAATACTGCCCTCTCTGGTGGTGCGGTGTATAACTATGGTGCTTTTGGTATCAGCAGCCCCAGCCTAACGAACTGCCTGTTTCAAGCCAATTTAGCAACCTATGGCGGGGCGATGTATAACGATGCCTCTTCTGGCATCAGCAGCCCCAGTTTGACCAACTGCTCCTTTCAAGCCAATACAGCCAGCACCTCGGGCGGGGCAATGTATAGCTATGGTGCTTTTGGCACCAGCAGCCCCAGCCTGACCAACTGTGTACTATTTGGGAACGGTGGCGGCAATACCTTCGTCAACATCAGTGCCACCATCCCGGCTCGCTACAGTTTGTTCGATCCTTCGTCGGTAACGGTAACGGGTTATACCAGCGTCACAGGCAACCTCACCACCACGACCTCGCCCTTTGTCAGCACCACATCCACCCGGCTCCGGGCCGGGTCTCCGGCCATCAACGCCGGAGACCCGGCCACCACCACTGCTGTAGTCGGCACCACTGATTTAGCGGGCAACATCCGCTTTGTGGGTGGGGGGATTGACATGGGTGCCGTAGAAGTTCAGAACGAGATCTTCACCATCTCCACCGGTAACTGGAATAACCCCGCCATCTGGAATGTGAATCGCGTTCCGCAACTCGGCGACCGGGCCAGGCTCAAACACGCCGTCACCATTCCAGCGAGTTACCTGGCCTTTGTGACAGCCTTACTCTATGACCCGGTCAGCCGGTTGGTTTATGGCGCGGGCGGGCGGTTGACCCTGGAGCCGTAGAAAACCCCGCCGGGGTGATACGTTCGAGATTAGCCCATTATCTGGCCCATTTTCATGGCTACGCCCATATCGCCCTGCACTTTGAGTTTGCCGGTCATAAAGGCCATCATGGGGTTAAGGTCGCCGGTTCCCAACTTAATAAGGTCAGCAACCGTAACGGAAATTGTTGTGTCGGCGGGGCTGTCGTCGTTCGTTACAACGGCGGGCGACTGTTTAGCATCAATAAAAATTGGCCCCTGATCAGTGGCTAATTTAATGGTGGCATCCAGGCCATCGGCATGGGTAGCTTTGAGTCGGATTTGATCCGTAAGTTCCTGTAAAGTCATTGTTAACTGGTTTTTCGTTTACTTTGTAGCGGGGTTGGAATCGCATCGGCGAACCGACCACGCTACCCTCAAAACTATACCGGATTTCAACGATTTCAAAACATAATGTCACCTTCCGATTCTACAACCTCCCCGGCCAAACGCTCCGATTTTCTAACGCTCCTGTGCGTCCTGACGTTTCTAAGTTGCACATTGAGCCTGATCGACAGTATCACGTCCTATACCCGTACTGAAGCAGTGGCCCGAACGGAACGTATTGACCGTCCCCGCAAAGTTGATCCTAATGCAAAGCCAGAGTATTTCGAAGACCGCTCCAACAGCGATGATCCCATGCCCGGCGACCCCGAGGTGATCCGTTCGCTAGCTGGAACCGACTTTTTTTACGGCATCATTACGCTGATTGGAGCCATACTGATGTTTTTCCAACGGCGCGTTGGGTTCTACGTCTATGTGGCCGGGGTGTTGGTTGGCCTGATTGCGCCCCTCGCTGTGGTGGGTATCAGTGCGTTGCAGACCTCTTTTGGCGTATTTTTCAGTTTGATTTTTGCGGGTTTATATTGGTATTGTTTAAAAGAGATGCGATAAGTCGGATCGCGCCATACAGCAACAACCCGGTTGGCCCCAGCATGAAACACCCAAAAAGACACGGAATCAGCAGCCAGTGACTGATTCCACGCTCATGCCCGTCGCGGAGAACCCAGCAGCCAACCACGAGGTCGAAGGCTAGGTAATGAACCCAGCCCGCCAGGGCAACGCCTTTTTGCCCCGATCCCAACAGCGACATCACACCCTGCAAGGTGCCAAACGATGAGAAATCGAGGGGTGTCGTACCCGAAAACAAGTAGGAAATATAGATGACCGCCAGCACCATCGGGATGACGAGTGTGCGGGTAAGCCATTGCGTAACAAACCAGCGGGGGGCCACTGCCATCAGAATCCACTGTGGCAGAACAAGGGCATTGGCAATAGAAAAAGCGGTTTCGGGAGTCATAGTTCAGTGTAGGTTTTCTGGTTCAAGTATCTGGTTTTCATTGGGTTTTCTGCCTGCTGAAACTATAGTCGCCAAGCGGGCAAGACGGACCGAAAGCTAACCATTTTTTCTGTACGAAGGCAGGTTTATGGTTCAGGGCTACTATCAATAAGGATAGTAGAATCCCATATAATAATGTTAAGTATATTAATTACCATAATATTACTAAGTGAATGACTATTTTGATTACATATTAATAGATAATAATATATATTTACAGAGTTGTTGGACAACTAGTAACGTTTCTTCTGATACACTCCACACCTGTCAACCATGCGTCACTCACTCGTTTTTCAGCGGCTTATGGTTGTTTTTGTTTTATTTATTACTATAAATTTAAAGGCTCAATTACTAATTACAACGCCACAATCTCGGGTAGTTTATCAACGGAATCTGTCGAATCAGGCGTTGGTGCCGGTGGCTGGGCTGGCTCCGACAGGCACAACTCGGGCCGAAGCCCGGCTTTTGCCCTTGATTGCCGGTCAGGGGGTGGCCACACAATGGCAGTCGCTGACAATGCTGGCAGGCAGCGCGACTTTTCGGGGCGTGGTGCGGGCAACCGGCGGCTGGTATCAATTGCAGGTGCGGGCAAAAGCGGGGTTCACGATTTTGGAGCACGCAACGGTGAACCGGGTGGGCGTGGGCGAGGTGTTTGTGGTAGCAGGGCAATCCAACGCGCTTGGCGTTTTTGAGGTGTCCTACGATGCCACTGACGACCGCGTGTCCTGCATCGACTCCCGGCAAGACGACCCCGCCGAACAGATGCTTGGGTTGCCCTACAGTCATGCCGGGGCAAAAACGAACTTTGCACCCGCCAACCCACCCCACATCTGGACCATGCTGGGCGATAGCCTGACCCGGCGACTCAATGTGCCGGTGCTGTTTCTGGGGGCGGCTCAGGGTGGTTCGTCCAGTTTTCAGTGGGCACAAACAGCGGCTGGAATCGGGCCTGCGGGCCTCTCTCCCTATCGACGGTTGGGTGTGGCTCTGCGGCATTATGTGGCCCGGACGGGTATGCGGGCGGTGTTGTGGCATCAGGGCGAAAGCGATAATCTCGAAAGTACATCCGAGCAAACCTACGAAACGAACATTGGGGCCGTTATCCAGAAAACGAGGCAGCAGACAGGGTTTGCCAGGTTGCCGTGGGTGATGGCCCGTGCCAGCTATATCAATAATAGGACCCGTCCGGCTGTCATTCAGGCCCAAAATGACCTGATTGCCACCATGCCCGATATTTGGCCCGGCCCCATGACCGACACCTGCGTAGGTCCGACTAATCGCCCGGACGGACTGCATTTTGGTGGTTTAGAGGGTCTTACAAGCCTGACCCGAATGTGGAATCAGGCGCTTACCAATGCTTTTTTTCAATCGGAGGCCCCCTTCCAGCCCGACTCCTCGGCCCTGCTGACAACGGGTTATGTGTTGCCGCTTTTGCACCGACCGGGGGATACAATTTCGGTGCCGTTTGTGCAGGAGGCTCCGCTGCTGCCGGGCAATACGTTCCGGGTGCAACTGGCCAGCACAATTAACGAGACCATACTGGCCGAATCCCCGCCAACGACGGGAAAAAATCCGGTGCCGCTAATACTGCCGACTACCTTGCCAACCGGCACCTACCGGGTGCGCATTCGAACAAGCCAACCCATGTTCAGCAGCACCTGGAGCGAACCGTTTCAGGTGGATGGAAACACGGCGCGGGTACTGAGCCAAACTGCCACCTCGCCTTTTGTGGTGGGTGGGCAACCCGATCCGGCTATTCAACGCATTGGTTATCAATATGATCAGCCAACACACGGGTTCGATGCGCTGGTATGGGCGAGTGTGCCGGTCGAGATTCGGCTGGAGCGGTTGGACGGTGGCCCATTTGCAGAAACAAACTGGTTGCTGGCGACCAACACCACGAATTTTCCCAGTTTTACGACTTCGCGAAACTACCAGCCCCAGGCTATGGGCGTGGGCGGGGTTGAGCTGGGTCGCTACCGGCTCTCGGTGCGTCGGCAGGGTAGTTCGGGGGCGGGGTTGTGGATTGAGGGGACGTTTATCGACAAACGACACACTATTTACATTGGTAATGAACCTGCTCCCACGCCGGCAATAATCCCCGATCAGGCCGATGTGTCGCTGATGATGCAGATAAACAAACGGGTGGTGTCGGTGGGCGATGCGGTGCGCTACACCGTGCAACTCACCAACAACGGCCCCGACGATGCCACCAACATTCGGC
Source organism: Cytophagales bacterium (assembly GCA_031411995.1). GTDB lineage: Bacteria > Bacteroidota > Bacteroidia > Cytophagales > Spirosomataceae > Rudanella. The sequence goes on along the minus strand of JANOCD010000143.1, from coordinate 23,688 downwards.
TAATTGATCGGTTACCGGGTGCGCTTCGGTTTGTGGCCAGTTCCAGTGCTGGTTTGGTTGCTAGTTCCAGCGTAGTGTCGGCAACGGTAGCGGGGCTGGAACCGGGTGGTAAACAGGTGTTTATGTTCGATGCTACGGTTACGGCACCGGGCCAAATCGGGAATGCCGCTGAGGTACTTGGCTTAGATCAGGCCGACCCCAACAGCCTGCCCGGTTCCGGCACCGCCGACGGCGAAAACGACATGGCGATGGCCGATTGCCGCACCCCCGACAGCAGCACCGCCCGAAGTATATCGCCCAACCCCAACGGTCGCCAATTGCCCCCGGTGGCCCCGAATCAGCCAACGCCTAACCCGGCCAAAACAGACCTGAGTTTGCTGGCTCAATTGAGCAGGCGTATCGTGGCTTCCGGGGACACCGTGCTGATAACCTTGCAAGTATCCAACGCAGGAGGACAGTCTGCTTCGGCCATCAGCCTGCAAACTACCTTGCCAATTGGCTGGGAATTGGTTTCCTCGCCCGGCCTGTCGCTGAGCGGGCAGGTGATTACGGCAACGGTTTCGTCGCTGAGTTCAGGACAGACGGTTTTTAGGTCAGCGACGCTCCGGGTAGGTAGTGCGGCAGGGGCGTTTCAACTCACCACCGAAATCAGCCAGGCCAGCGGCACGGATGCTGACTCAACGCCCGGCAACGGTTCGCTACGTCTGGGCGAAGACGATGAAGCCGTGGTTGACGGGCGAGTGCGGTAAAGAGGAAACTACCGAAAGCCAAACAAATTTTTTCTACAATGGCTTCTCTGGTGAATCAGGGTGCGACACCAAACCCTGCGCCGATGCTTTGGAAATTCGCTCAACGATCAACATTCTGTGGTTCAAGCGCGACCTGCGCCTACGCGACCATGCCCCCCTGAAGGCGGCTATTGACATGTGCCGTACCAACACGCCCCTGCTGTTACTCTATTGTTTTGAACCATCCGTAATGGCCGATCCCAACTACGATCGTCGGCATTGGCGGTTTGTTCAGGAGTGCTTAGCCGACCTAAACAAACAACTGGACGAAGTGGTGCTGGTTACGCCGGAAGAGCGTGGGCAAGCAACGCTGGCAACGCACGAATGGTTACCGTTTGTGTTTGATGATGAGTTGGTTACGGCAACTGAGCCAATCCATAACACTGTGGTCGGGCAACAACGCCTGTGGGTTTTTCGGGGTGAGGTGATCGACGTATTCCGGGCGTTGCAGCAAGAATTTCGGGTCGGTACCCTATTTTCGCACGAGGAAACCGGCCTTAACATTACGTATGACCGCGATAAGGCAGTGGCTCGTTTCTGCCGGGAACAGGCCATCGGTTGGCGCGAGTTTCAAAGCAACGGGGTTATTCGGGGTCTTGCCGACGGGGGCGCGGGCGCACGAGCCGATTGGGTGGCCCGGTGGCAGCAAACCATGCGCCAACCCCAACAACATCCCGATTTGGCCCGTTGGTTGCCAGCCAACCTAAACCCGGCCTGGTATGAAAACAAACGCGGCCCCGATTTGCCCGCCGAATGGAACGAGCCAAACCCCAGTTTTCAGCCGGGGGGCGAGTTCAATGCGCATCGGTATATGCACTCGTTTCTGACAGAACGCATTGCGTTTTACGCCAAAAGTATCTCGAAGCCCTTAGAAAGTCGGCGGGGATGCAGCCGTTTGTCGCCCTATATTGCCTGGGGGTGTTTGAGCATTCGGCAGGTGTTTCAGGAGCAGATGCAGGCGAAAGCCGATTTTTTGACGAGGGGACAGAAAGGCCTGGCGGGGCAGTTTGCGGCCTTTGCATCGCGCTTGCGGTGGCATTGTCACTTCATTCAAAAGTTCGAGAGCGAAGACCGCATCGAGTTTGAAAACGTGAACCGGGCTTTCGATGCCGTCCCCAAAAATATCAATTCAGCGCATTACCAAGCCTGGGAAACGGGGCACACGGGTTATCCGATGGTGGATGCGTGTATGCGTTGCCTAACCGCAACCGGCTATATCAACTTCCGAATGCGGGCCATGCTCACGTCTTTTCTGACGCACCACCTGTTTCAGCACTGGCAGGAGGGCGGGCTTCATCTGGCACGGGTTTATACCGATTTTGAGCCGGGAATTCACTACGCCCAGATTCAGATGCAGGCCGGTATGACCGGCACCAACACGGTGCGGGTTTATAACCCCGTGAAGCAATCGCACGACCACGACCCGGAGGGTATTTTTATCCGGCAGTGGATTCCCGAATTGGCCAACTGCCCGACTGCCTATATCCACGAACCCTGGACGATACCACCGTTGGAGCAAGACTTATACCATTTTCACCCCGATATCGATTATCCCGTTCCGGTTATCGACATTGCCATTACAGGCCGTGAAGCCCAGCTAAAACTCCACGCGCCCCGCCAAACTGAAACTGGCAAAGCTGAAAAAGAACGCATCCTCAAGCAGCACTCCATTCCAAAACCGAGCGGGTCAGAACCCGTACGGCGGAAAAAGAAGACTGTTTCTACCAGCCAAAGCCAATGAGGGCGTTGAGTTGGAAAGAGAAAATACGGACAACGTTCGAGTTTTGAAGAAGCATTTCGGGGCCAGCATTAATGTCAAAATAAGCATATCGACCAAGTTTGACCTCGGCGGCTGAGATGTGGGCATCTTCGGTGCTGGTTTCAGTGCGGAGCGTGTCGGTGCGCTGGGCCGTGGCCGAGGATGCAACAAGGAACAAGGCAAGCAGGAGTACTAAATTGGCTTTCACGGTGAGTGTTGGTTTAGAAAAAATGAAATTATAAGCCCAGTCCAATCATGATACCTGCAATGATCTCTAATCGACGTTGGTCAAGACTCCGCTTTCTGATTTCAGCAGTTCGGTAGCTCAAACCTGTGTAAAAATCGAAGTAGCCCCAGCGGCCCAAGCGTTTTTGAGTTCCCCAACTTAGAGTTGTAATAGAGGTAAATGCGCTTGGATTACCACTTACTATGAAAATAGGGTTAAGGATGGTATAGCCTTCATAAATAGGGAAATTCCTACGGATCATGATAAAGTTGCCAACAAAGTTATTGGCACTTCTCCCTTCGCGTATCCTTCTACTCATGCGGTAATACCAACGGCCATATCACTGCTCCGCCCATTTGTGCGTCTATGATGTCTGATGTACGTCGATGATATGCACCAAAGCTGATACCTATTGACCAAGCTGCTGCCAGTTTCTGCTCAATGGCAGCCTCATAGCGAGCACTCGAAGTTGGAATACCCATAAAGCCAATCTTAACTAACGTGTATTCCTGACGATATGCTCGCCAGAACTTATTAGTGAAATACTGCCCCTTTTTGTCTTGATAGGCCAGCGGTTGGTCGTGTGCGAGACATCGCTCCACGAGTTCGGTTTCTGATATATCGGGTGGCGGTGCCAGGCGGAACACTGTTTGTTTTCGGATGCTAACTAAACTAAAGGGCAAGGAAGTTGGCGAAAGGTTGGAAAGGGAGAAAAAAAAAGAAGCCTGACGACCGTAATACGGCTTTCAGGCTTCTTTAACTAAATGATTACCAATGCGTTTGTTTCAAAAACTCTTTTACGATTTTTAGGTCTTTACCGGCCCTCAATTACACTCCGTCAGCGTAAACTCTTGCGTCGAACTCGTGTTGGTATTGTCAACGTCGGTAATTTCGGTGAGATAGCCTTTAGTGTTGGTTTTCACCGCTGTTACATTGCCTGTGAAACCCGTCGTGACAAGTTTACCGGTGTTGGGGTCAGCCTCGAACACTTCGTAGGTACTGCCTACGCCACCATCGGCAACCTGCCACGAGAAACCCGTTAGCAGGTCATACGGAAGCCCGGCTTTGGTCAGCAATTGCTCCGGCGATTTCACTACGCCCATTGGCTTGAAAACAATCTCAAAAAAGGTATTGCCCCCTAAATCGGCAAAGCCACGCTTGGTCATTACACCGTCGGTGTTGTACTCAAAATACTGCTTACCGTCATAGTTGGGGTCGCCTGTCTCAAAGGTAAACTCCGTAATCTGCCCGGCGGGGTTGTACTTGATGTTGTTCACGCCTTTGCTGCCGTCGGCGTTATCGTACGTTGTCTTCGAGACCCGACCATTGGTATAGGCATAGGTTTCGGTGCCGTAAGGTTTGCCATCAAGCGTAATAGTCGATTTGGTCAGCAGCCCCGCCCCATCCAAGGTGAACGAATAGATGAAGCGCGAGATTTTGCCAGAGCCATCGCCGTCGAACTCGCGGGTCATTTGCGCAATGCGCCCGTTGGCATCGTAGGTATAGGCGTGTTTGTTGTTGTTGCCCCGGTCAATGGCCGCGAGTTTGCAGGTGTCGGGGGTGGCGGGTGTGCTGTGGTCACGGCAACCGAACAGGGCTACCAGCAGGAGCAGACTAAAAAACAGGGAGATGCGGGAAATAGTCATTGGGAGAATTGGGTTTGTGTATGTAAAAAATGGACTGTGTTACTTGGGAACGTACTCATAAAAATCTTTCTGGCCGGTCGAAAAGCCGCCTAATCCGATATAGGCTTTTGCTTTCAGCGTCAGAGCAATGGGATAAAAACGACCCTTTTTCGTGTCGTCGTCGCTGGCTAAATCGCTCTTTTTTGCCCAGATATTGTCGGCAGGATTATACTGATAGACCGTGTTCGAGAGGGAGTTGCTGTTGCCGACGCGGCCCCCCGCCACCAGGCCAACCGCGCCAAAATCGAACCCACGCGCCCGGGCATTCGCTTCGGGGAAATCAGCTTTTTTAGCCCATTTGTCAGCCGTGGGGTCATACTCGTAGAAATCGCTTAGTTTGGAAACGGCCTGATCTTCGCCCGCGCCGAGGCAGCCTTTTCCGTTCAGCGCAAACCCAAACGCCCGGCACCGGGCCGTGCCGGGTATCGGTGTTTTGGTTGTCCATTTGTCGGTGGCGGGGTCATACTCATAAAAATCGTTCGTTACTGTGGCCGCCGAAAATGGGTCGGTGTTGCCCGTACCCACATACCCTTTGTTGCCAATGACAAACGAAACGGGCTGGTCGCGGCCAATTCCCCTAAAACTCGACTTCTCCGTCCATTTGTCGGTTGCGGGGTCATATTGGTAGAAATCAACGTAGGTCGCCCCCTTCGTATTGGCATCGTAGTTACTGCCAAGGCCCACGTAAATTTTGCCGCCGATAGAAAACGAAATGGCGTTGGCCCGGCCCAATCCCGGAAAATCGGCTTTCCGGGTCCACTTCCCGGTGGCCGGGTCATACTCATTCCAGTCGGTCGATACGCTGCTTTGGTAGGAACCTGATAGTGCATCGTATCCTAAACCAACATACAGTTTGTCAGTGCTGGCCACGGCAACCGCACAAACACGCGGGCCGGTAAACGCGCTCAACGCTTTCCAACCATCGGGAATATAGGCCGTTATGGTCGGCGTGACCGGCACCGGCGTTGGGGTGGGCGTGGGAGTCGGCGTGCTGTTATCCGACTTGCTGCACGAAGCCAGCAGGCCCAGGGCAAGGGCACTGATGAGTATGGTTTTCATTATTTCTTCCAGATTAATTGATTGATTGTCAAGCCAATTTTCCGGCCTTCGACAAGGCCCGTTTCGTTATCCTGTTGCGTGTGAATTCCGCCCAAAAACCGCGATAGTGCGGCTTCCTCGGCAATGGCCCGGAAGTTCTCGTAGGTGCGGACTGGGTAGTCAACATTGCGAATATCATCGCGGGGGCGGCCCAGATGGGAGGTATCCGTGAGCCGAAACGACCCACCATACAAGTCCTCCAGCACTGTAGCAGCAGCAGCGGCCTGCACCGAATGGCCCGAATAGAAAGCCGGAAACGGTGGTTCCGGCCAAAACGATTCCCAGGCAGGGTCAATAGTGGCCCGCACATAACTCGACGGGCGTTCGCAGTGATAGGCATACTTCGCTTTCCAGCAATTCACAAACCCATCGGCAACGGCCATGCCCACACGGGCGTAGGTCTCGGCAGCCTTGAACAAATCGGGGCGGGCCGTTTGAATCGTGATGTTGGCCAGGCTATACGAATGGCCCGGCGGGGTGAAGGTTTCCGACGGGTCGTCGCCCCACCAGGCGGCAATCTCTTTCTCGGTTTGGGTCAGGATTTTGTTCTTTTCATAAACGGCTCTGTATTGTTTGTAATAGGCTGATGTTAAGTCGGTTGAATACGGTAACATGGGCGGAACGGGCAACACATTGTTGGGCTTGGCAAAGGTGCGGTGCCGCCCCCAATACGGATGTAGCGGCAGTTTCGAGTTTGATTGCCCTTTGGTGGGCGGAACCCAGTTGCCCACATCGTTCGGAAAAACGTAGGCCCCATCGAAGTTCTTCAGATAGCCCTGATAGCCGCCATCCGTTTTCGACCACTCAAACAGGGCATTGGCCACGGCCCGCCCATACCCCACCGACCGATCAACCACGTCGGGCGACTGACCGGTGCTATACTGCGTCTGAATCTGGTATTCAAGCGAGTCAATGCTGAACTGCCGAAACTTGTCGGCGTAGTCGTAGAGGCTACGGAGCATGGTGGCCTGCCCGGCATTCAGGACCAGAACCCAGTTGTAGGTTTGGCCGGGGTCGGGTTTGGGCAGGGTGGCTAAATCGCTCAACTGCCCGGCTAAGGAGCGGTGTTTATCGCTGCCGTTCACCACGCTTTCATACATCGTCAGGCCCATAAACCCCAACGCCCGCGAGCCATAAGTAGGCGTGTTGGCGGTGAGTTTGGTCATGGTTTTGAGCGTCATTTGCCCCCACAGCACAGCGGGTTCGGCAGGTAACATGACGGGCGCAGGTGCGTCGTTTTGGGGTTGGCAACTAAGCAAACCCAAGAGACCGAGAAGTCCCGCCCAACCGATCAGTTTCCTGGGGATAAACAATTGGGTAACTTTGATAAAAAATAGGCTAATCATGGCATACAGCGATTTTACGAGTTTGCGACAGCTTGAAAAGGCGTTTAACATTAAGCACACCATCGCCAATTTTTTGGCGCATACAACCCCCGAACTTCCCACCGAAAAACTCCGCTTCGATTTGCAGGAGGCCGCCGAAATGCCCCTTCATGCCAGCGAAAAGGCTAAATCAGAACTCCTGATTATGCCTATCCTGAAAGAAATCAGGCGCAACCACAAGACCTTCAATATCTACTCCGGCTATGCCTTCGACGTGAACCCCAAACTGGGACTCAATGGCTACTGCGATTACCTACTTAGTACCGACACCGATTCGTTCGATATTTCGTCGGCGGTGTTTTGCTTAGTCGAAGCCAAAAACCGGTCAGTCGAAGAAGGACTCGGACAGGCCGGTGCCGAAATGGTGGCTGCCTAGCAGTTCAACGAGGCCGAAAACAAACCTGACCTGACGGTTTTTGGCTGTGTGACGAATGCCTACGACGGTCCGACGTTTCGGTGGCTATTTTTGAAATTGGAAAACAACCTCCTGACTCTCGACACCGAACGATACTACCTCTCCGACAACGAGTTACCTCGTTTGCTGGGAGCCTTGGCGTTTATTGTCAAGAGTGCTGAACCGTAGCCGTTGCAGGTTTCGGTTCAGCACGAACCACTCAGCCGATGTTCACCACAAAAGCATCCTGTTTGTTTAGGACAGCTACGCTCTCCTTAATCAGCGATTGAAAACGCTCTTTTAGGGCCGGATTTAGTTGCTGTTACGAATATTCTTAACCGAAATAGCCAGTTTTCCCTCATCATTGGCCCTTTCAGCCGTATTGGTGACCGAAAGTATAGTACCTATTGTTTGCCCATCGCCAACCTGAAACGTAAGTCCGTCCTGACCATCTAAATCTTGATTATTTTCGCTGGTACCATCAAATAGCTTTGCCTGTAGCTGAACCTCAATCGTGTTATTCAATAACAAGCGAAAGGTTATCGTATATTCCACCCGAAGCTCACCCCCCCAGTGGTAGTTAAAGCCATGTGAATTAACGAGTCTGTCAGGCCCCAATTCAAGTTCAAAATACGCAGGAGCCGGATCGTGTATCTCATCCGATCCTATTGACTCAGAATCGCGTCCCCAGAAATCGACATAAACCTGGGCTTTTCGGTAGCGGTCTGGCGGTGGCAGGAGCTTGATATCAATTACCTGATTAGCCACGTTGAGACTGACCGGCAGTTGACCGGAATATAAAATTCCATCAAATACTGCTGACCCTTTGAGCAGATAGTCTCCCAGCGGTATGTCATTGAGTGCAAAGTTGCCATCGGCATCAGAAAACGTTGTTTTACCATCATAAACCTGAACCATAGCTTCAGCTATTGGCCCTGTTTCGCCCAGTACTCTGCCGTGAACGTTGCCACGGTTCAGTACTCTTTTCCACTTGCTGATTGTGTACGTTTCCTTACGCGGTTCCCGATAGAGGGCGGGTTCTGCGTATCCATAAAGACCACCCTGCGCCGGACTGTCCCACCAGAGCATATTGTCTGGCGAAACGGCATCGGCTTCTGTTACATTTTGCCAGGCGGTGCTATCTCGCCCATCGGCATCATCATTGGCAAAAGCATTAAGTATCTGATTGGCAACATCGTCGGCAGCATCTGTTATAAAATTTCCAAGCCAGCCTGCTTTGTCAAATACCTCGTTGTAAATGAAGTTATACAACCAATTTGCTGCATTTAAGCGCTCCTCAGCCGAGTACGTATAGAGTCCATCGGGCGTTAGGGGCCGAACAAAAGCCCCGCCCGGTGTAATTACAGGGTTGCCGGCAGATACAACATCGCCAGGCTCCAGATCCGTGGGCGTTACCAGAGCCTGGCTCGTTTCTAAGTGAGCATGACGGGCTTTAGCAAGCAGCCATATGAAAGAAGAGCATACCGATGCATGAGTACCAGCGGCCCAGCCTGCCTCCGGGCCTTCTGGAGCACCCAACCCGACCATTGGGTCTGTATAGCAGTACCACCGATAGTGAAATTTCGACTGAACGCCAGGCCGACCGGCATTTCTGCGGGCATCAGCGGCTATAGCGTGAAGGATTGAGCGAGTCGTCGTGGTTTCCTGATTCGGATCAGGCTTTATCACTAAGGGCGGAATCAGCACAAACCGGTCGTTATGTGTAAAACCTACTGCGTGTTTTCCAAAGGCATTAATGGTATAACTCTTATCAAACTCAGGGTCAGGAAATGACTCGCCCTCCTGGGAGTTTTGTACCGTCTGAGTTATGGCTCCCGGCCACGTATATTTCAGAATTTTTGGGTCGAATCCATCCCCCCCCTGAAAACCAATTTTATGGTCTAACAAGCGGTCTTTACTGCCGGTACTGTGGGTGATCTCGTCATAGTTTCGGGTCATTATTCCGCAGTGACTATACCACTGTGGGGGGCTTACGTTCATCATGAGACCACCGATGAAACCATCACCCCCCGGCGAAAGAATAATATCTCCTTTGCGGGCATTTATCCAGCGGGCTGGTGTTGTTACCTCCTGCTCTTCCTGAGTCAATTGGCAAACCAACTGATCCGCATACGCTGTGTCCTGCTCCTCCTGTGTAAGATTGTCAGGGTCACATTCGCTTCCTTCTGCCACTGGTACAACCACCGGAGGGCCGTTTAGGCGATGTGGAATAGCGGGCCTCTCTAATTGAGTAAACCTATCCGGAGGCACATTTCTTTGGTGGGCTTGCAGAACAATATTGTCAAGGGGTGTATATACGGACGACAATACATTTATTGCTTCATCCCGGTCTAATGTCAACGAATTGCCTGATGAGCGCGTGCCTATATTCACCGTCAGTGTACCAGTTGTAGTGTCAAGAGCAATGTGTTCCCTGCCAACATCATTGACGCGGTTAACGGCTTGCTCAACGGCCAGCCAGGGCCATGATTGTTGCTCCTGAACTGAATCGGCGGAATTAGCTTTCGGTTTCTGTTTCCATTCTGTGGCTGGAACCTCGAAGAAAGCCGAACAACGAACCGGATAATTTTCCATTGTACCTGTGTACAATACAGAAAAGCCTTTGACATCGAATCGTAATTCTCCTCTGTTTGGTTGCCCATTTACAAATGGTACATTAACACGGACCATCGTTGCCGATTGAGGAGGAAGTGTGATAGGAGTTCCCAGACGAGTTGGTTTGCCCGGTAGAGCAAGATCATCGCCGTTGTCAGAGAGGGGAGTAATAGACAAATTATCCAGAATGATAGGCTTCGTCTCTACATTATAGACCGTCAATATCCCGGAAAGTCTATTGTGCTTCTTTTGTGCGAATTGATCCGAGGTTACGTGTGGAACAACCGTACCAACGCGCTTACAGATTGCATAAGCGGAGTGGATGGTTAGTGTTCGCCTGACGGTGATATCTGCGTGTTTGATGTGACAGGTGACTGTGAACTGACCCAACCCTGCCTCGTGATCAATAGCAGCAAAAAAATCATGACTAACAAGAGGAGAGTTTGTGACAGCGGTGCTGCCATCACCAAAATCCCACTCGTACACTGGCTTATTAGATTCGATCTCACGACTGATTAGTCGGTGAATATCAATGGCCGTTAAATCATAAACCATAGCCGTAGGCCTGCTCGTTGCGACCTGTGGCCTAATCCTCGGATTAGTCAACCTTTCGACACCATCTGATGAGGGGTTATGAGCAAATCGCTGGTGTTCAATCCGCATCAGCGACTGTGGATTCTCTGTCATAATGCGACCAAGTATCCCTTCCCTCGCTATTCGCCCATCCAGGGCTTGTTGGATAAGCGGAGACTCTTGCCGAATGAACTCGCCTACACTGGCTCTTAATAAGTGGGATGACCGCGAATCAATAAATGAACCCACTGTAATAACCGCCGAATAGGGCTGAGTAGGCAGTTGAGTAACCCCCATCATGGCGATGGTGGGTTGATTTTGGCTGGAAGGGAATTCTAATGCTTCGCCTTCCACGTCAAGCAGGGCGACCTGATGGTCAGTCTCACCACTGACAGTCCGAACGACGACAAATAATCGCCGTTCGCCCTTAGTGGGAAACTGTAGAAATTGCACTGCTCCGGGCACACCGTTGATAAGCACTTGCGTTTTGGTACCCTTGAAAGAGCTACCTTCCGTATCGAAAACTTCGATGCGAACAGTTTCTCCCGGACGGACAGTAGTAGGCTGTTTGTCAATATTTCCAATTAGGGTAGGCATATAGTAAAATGTTTAAAAGATGAATTAATTATGTTTAATTTCTTGATTATCAACTACAAACTATCAGGGATGTCTTAGGGATTTTCCTAAGGTATGGATAGTAAAGCCGGAAAGCCGGGTTGGTTGATGGCAACAAAGGTGTACGAAGGGTTTATTCGGCTACGGTGGCCGAGATCGTTTTGGCGGTGGCATCGACCTTGCTCGCAACCACTGGGCTGAGGGCCGAGAACGCAAACGTCAGCACCTCTTTAGCCGCGCTTTTGGTAACAACTACCGGGGGTGTTACAACCGCCGGAATAGGGTCTGCTTTTTTGCGGCATGAAGGGACAAACGCCAGAACGAGTAGCATAAACAGGATGGAGATAATCAGAAAGCGATTTTTCATGGCAAAAATTGATTAAACGTGAATGCAATAGGCGTTTTGTACTGCTGTTTAGTCGCGGTTAGCGGAGAAAGCGCACACTCGAAAAAGGCCTTTTTGGGGCGAATAGGCAGTTTTTCAGGGTGAGCGGGCGGTTTTTTTGGGCGAGTGACAGGAGTTCATGGGGTATTATGGATTGTGGTATAGCCGGAGCTAGCAACTGACTGGCACAAAGGTGTAAGCAAGCCCCATTGGTTGCCAATGGCGGTGGGTGAGTGACCGGAAATAAGCCGTGAACGACCCGTTTTAACAGGCGACCAACCAAACGGTAGGTTTTTTTGGGTAAGAATTGGCTTATAAGGGCATAAAGCCGTTAGCCTGTCAAAACAGGTTGTTGACCCACTAATTAGGGCAACTGACGGAGGCTCATTTGCGAAAGCCGGATTTAGCGTGTAGGTTCGATGCCCTACACTCCGTCGGATGTTCTCTCGTTTTGCTCTTTCTTTGTTTCTCTCTTACTGGTTAACCGCTACGGCTGTTGCCCAGCAGGTAGAGACCGTACGGGTAAAAACCGCGAAAGGGCCGTACCTGCGTTTCGATCAGTTTACGGTCAATAACGAAGCCTTCAGGCAGGCCAATGGCAAACAAATGGTGCTGCATGATAGCCGGGGCTATCTGTGGTTTTTAGGGGAGCCCGACGGCGATGGCCACCTCATTCGCTATGACGGTACCTACTACAAGTCGTTTGGAACGGGCTGGAGCTGTTATCATTCCGACCTGCTGGGGATGATCGGCGAGAATGATACCAATGAAATCTGGGCTGTTAATAAACGCGGGCTTGCGGAGTATAACTCCGCTACGGAAACGTTCCGATACTGGCGCAATCCCTTCGTGAAGCAGCAGGGTATCTATCACTGGATTATGGAACCGGGTGGCCGGCACTGGTTTGTGTCGGAAGAGCCGATGAAACACTTGGTAATCAAACCGTTGTACTCATTCGACAGCCGTACTCGCCAGGTACGTCAGTTCATACCGGGCCGCATTATCAACGGCTATGCCGGGCAGACCGAAACCGCAAAGCCACGCTCCTTTCATCCCTACTGCATCGACCCGACCGGACGAGTATGGGGCGACGTTCATTCCTCAACCTATAATACCATTGGCTATTACGATGTGAAGCGAAACGCGCTGGTCTGGTATCCGGTACGGGGCGTTAAAGGCATCGTGGCTGCCAGGTCATCAGTAGCTGATTTTCAATTTGATGCCTTTAATGTGATGGTTCCAGATGGAAAATACGTCTGGATTGGTGGCTGGGACCGCATGGGACTGTTGAGGCTGGACACCCAGACCGGCCGGTACAAGCAGTTCTATTTTTCCAACCTGGGCCATAATAGGGTGTTTGCCATGATTCGGCGAAACGATCATCAGTTCTGGCTACGTACCGACCAGAACGTATTGCTATTTGACACTCTGGCCAACACCCTATATACCTATTTCCACGAGCCCGACAACCCGTTTACGCCGGGCATTCACGCCGGAGCAGCAACCGGCGGACGAAACAATACACACTGGCTCTCGCTATCCGATCAGTCCAGTTCGTCTACCTTGTCTGTACTGTACGAAAAAAAGCAGCCGTTTCGGATACTGGATGATTCGCTGCTGCATTTTACCAACGGGTCTTATGTGCTGGGCCGGAAAAATCATACACTATACATTACCTATAACAGGGACAAATACGTCTGCTTTTCAGCGTATGACGAAGCTACAAAAAAGGTCCGGGTCATTTATCGGCTACCGCTGAATGGTCTTACTGAGCAGTCTATTCATCAAGCCTTGCCCGATAGCCTCAATCAGACCAGTTGGCTAATGGCAACTTCAGCAGCGGGAAGCTTGTTTCGTTTCGACGAAAAACGAGGGACTGTCACGCCCGTGACTGCGCTTATTGCGGGCTTGCCGCTAGGCGAAAACCAGACGGGTGATTACAAGGAAATACGTTGTGCGGTCCAGGATAAGGCGGGCAACGTCTGGTTTCCGTCGTTTGGGGCGAGGGGGAAATACGCCGGGAACCTGCTTAAGTTCGATTGCCAGACAAAGCAGTTCGTGGGCTACCGAGCAGGGACGCGTGGCTTGCTCGTCGCGCAAATCAGAACGGCGATGGCAGATGGGGAAGGGCAGATTTGGCTCGGCTATCGGGCTACAGGCACCATTGTTCGGTTCAACCCGTCAACCAGTCAGGCAACGGTCATTCTGCCCAGTGTTCCCGGTATGGAAGGCATGAAAATCGTGGATGACCCGGCTCGTGGTGTGGTCTGGGTAGCCCGGCACGCTGGGGGGCTATGGCGGTATGACCGGCGCACAAAAACCGCACACCGAGTAATGAATGAAATTGTTTTGAATGTACACTTGACCAAAACGGGAGTGCTTTGGCTCAAAACGATGACAGCCCTGTTGCGGTATGTACCCGAAACAGAACAAATTACCCGGTTCGGCCCTGGCTACGAGCTAGTTAGTTTCAACTGGACAGGCTTTGTGAAAACAGCCGACGATGAGTTTTTCTTCGAGAAGTTTCGTTTCCGCGACCGCGACATCAAACCTGATACGGCTAAGCCTGCGGTGGTGTTGAGTTTCCTGAAGGTATTTGACCGCGACCTCCAATTGCCGAAAAGCCTGAATTATATGAACGAAATTACCCTCAACTACGATCAGAATTTCTTTACCATTGGTTTTTCGGTTCTTTCCTACTTTCAGCAGGAGCGCAACCAGTATGCGTATCGGTTGGTGGGGTTCAACAGAGACTGGGTGTCGGTGGGTAATAAACCGCTGGCCGTCTTCTCGAATGTGCCGCCCGGTACGTATCCATTTCAGATCAGGGGCAGCACCAATGACGGTGTCTGGAGTGACGTAAAAACGGTATCGGTTCGGGTAATTCCCCCGTTCTGGCAAACGATGTGGTTTCGCGGGTTGGTAGCGGTGTTGGTAGTGGCTTCTATTATAGCGTTATACCGGATTCAGGTAGAACGCCGGACGCTAAAATTGCGCTTAGAAGCCGAAGAAGCTAAACGCAAACAAACCGAAGCCGAACTGAATGAACGCGAAGCAGCCTATCAGCTCAAAATCTCGCAAACGGAGATGGCTGCCCTGCGCTCCCAGATGAACCCGCACTTTATCTTTAACTGCCTCAACTCCATCCAGTTCTTTACCGCCCAGAACGACGCCGACAAAGCAACCGACTACCTGGCCAAATTCTCCCGGCTAATCCGCTTAGTACTCGAAAACTCAAAATCAGATAAGGTTACTCTGGCCAACGAACTCGAAACCCTACAGCTCTATATCGAGATGGAAACCATGCGCTTCCAGAATAAATTGCATTACAGTATCAAGGTGAATGAGGCTATTGACCCGGAATCGATTCAGATTCCGCCCCTGCTGTTGCAACCTTTTGTGGAGAACGCCATCTGGCATGGGCTGATGCACAAAGAAGAAGGAGGTCTGGTGCAGGTGGTGGTTGAGCAACCAACCGAAGACCTGCTGCATATTGAGATCAGCGACGATGGCGTGGGCCGGGCGAAAGCAGCCGAATACAAAAGCAAGTCGGCAACCAAAAACAAGTCCTTTGGTCTGAAAATGACCGCTGAGCGAATTGCCCTTATCAATCAGTTGTACCATACCCAAACCCAGGTGCAGGTTATTGACCGAACCGACAGCCAGGGCCACGCAACCGGAACAACGGTGGTGGTCGAAATTTTGGTCTGAGAGCTAACCCATCAAAACACGCTGTTGACCCACTAATTGGGGCAACTGACGGAGGCTCATTTGCGAAAGCCGGGTTTAGCGCGTAGGTTCGATGCTCTACACACACGATTCAGATGAAGAAAATAGTCCTGTTTATGATAGCCTGGGGCAGCCTCACAACGGCTGCTGTGGCCCAACGCTCTATCAATATCGACAGCTTACGGCGGGTTATGGCCAGGCTTAATCAGCAACCGCCTTCGTTTGCCAACGATACCGCCCGAATCAACACGCTGTTGGAGATTGCCACCTACCATTCAATGCATACAGATTCTGGCTTCTATTTTCTGGATAAGACCCTGAACCTGGCTCAAAAAATAAACTGGCCTAAAGGTACTGGTCTGGCTTATTTGCGAATAGCCTATGAATATCAGGATAAGAGTGATCTTAAAAAGAGTGCGAACTACGCCCAAAAAGCGTTGGCCGTTGGTTTAAAATACCAGGAGTTACTCATTCAGGCTGACTGCTACACGTTTTTTGCGGGTCAGTATCAGTCCCGGAAGAATTATCAGTTAGCCATTCGTTATTCAGAAAAATCATATGGCGTAAACCTGCAAAGACACGACTATTTCCGGGTCTCTATGGACTTAAATAATATAGGTGGAGTATATGGTGAATTGGGAAATCAACAGAAAGCATCCAGCTACTTTCAGCGTAGCCTGACCATAGCCCGCCAACACCGTCAGCCACTGGTCGAAGCCATGAGTTTGACTAATTTGGGGAATGTGCTGAAGGATTCTGCAGGTCACGAAGCGGAGGGTATTCAATACATTGAGCAGGCTAATAAACTCTTCAAACAACTCAACCGCCCGATTTTTATGGCCGACGGGCTGGAAACTATCGGGGCTGTGTATCTTAAAAAGAAACAGTATGTCAACGCCTTACCGTATATGCAACAGGCCTGGGATACGTACCATAAATTTCATTGGGCACAGGGACTTGATCAGCCCCATAACTTTGACAAAAGCCTGTACCAGATTCATAAAGGGCTAAACCACCCTACCAAAGCCCTGTTTCACCTCGAACAATACACGGCTTTGCTCGATTCGACCTTACAAACCGAGATCAAATCGGGACGCGATATGGTGCAGATTCAACTCGATAAAGAGAAACAGCAACGGCAGATCGACCAGCTCAGGATTCGTGCGCTGGAGCAGGAGAAGATCGCGCAGAACCGCACCCGACAGGGGCTGTTGGCCGGCATGGGGCTGTTGTCGTTATTGGCTGTAGGAATAGGCTGGTACAATCGGAAACTGAAAAACAAAAATGAGTTATTGCAGGAAAAAAATAACCTGATTAGCGAGGTCACGCGCCAGATTCAGACCACCGAAATTACGGCTTTGCGCGCCCAGATGAATCCGCACTTTATCTTTAACTGCCTAAATTCCATTCAGTTCTTCACGGCCCAAAATGATGCCGACAAAGCCTCCGATTACCTTAGCAAGTTTTCCCGGTTGATTCGACTCGTACTCGAAAACTCCAAATCTGATAAGGTCACGTTGGCTAACGAACTCGAAACCCTCCGGCTATACATTGAGATGGAAGCGATGCGCTTTCCCGATAAACTGCACTACCAAATTCAATTGGCCGATGCCGTTGATGCAGAGTCCATCCAGATTCCGCCCCTGTTGTTGCAGCCATTTGTGGAGAACGCAATTTGGCACGGCCTGATGCACAAAGACGAAGGGGGTACGGTACGGGTGCAGGTAGAGACGCAAGATTTTGCGTCTCTACGGGTCACCATCAGCGACGATGGCATAGGCCGTCAGAAAGCGGCTGAGTACAAAAGCAAGTCGGCTACAAAAAGCAAGTCGTTTGGCATGAAAATCACCGCTGAGCGCATTGCTCTGATCAACCAGCTTTACAACACGCAAACGCAGGTAGCTATCACCGACTTAACCGATGCAGGGGGGCAACCTACTGGCACACGGGTCGTTGTTGAGATACCGATTTGATAACTGCTCACTGATAACTGTTCACTGAACGTATGCTCCGCGCCATTATCATCGACGACGAACCCAATGCGGTTGGCCTGCTGGCCCTCCGCCTGTCGCAACATTGCCCGCAGGTTGAACTTGTGGCCTCCTGCACCAGTAGTCACAAGGGTGTTGCCGCTATTCTGGACCATCGACCCGATTTGGTGTTTTTAGATATTGAAATGCCGCAAATGAACGGTTTCGAGGTACTGGAAGCCGTAGCCGGTGTGCCGTTTTCGCTGGTTTTTGTGACGGCCTACGACAAGTTTGCATTGAAAGCGTTTCGGTACAGCGCGGTTGATTACCTGCTTAAACCCATCGACACCCCCGAACTCATTCAGGCTGTGGAGCGCGTAGAAAAAAGCCGGAAAACCGCCCCCGAACAGATTCAACACCTCAAAGGGCAATTGAGCAACGGCGGTAAATCCTTACCCGACCGAATCGCCCTGCCCTACCAGAACGGGGTTGCTTTTGTGAACCTAAGCGACATACTATACTGTGAATCAGACGATAACTACACCAAGTTCTTCCTTACCGACGGACAGCACTATCTGGCCACCAAACCCCTGCGCGATATTCAGGAGTTACTGGAAGAGCGCGACTTTTTGCGGGTTCACCGGCAATATCTTATCAGCCTGAGCCACATCAAAAAATTCGTGAAGGGCGAGGGAAACTACGTTATCATGAGCAACAACCAATCCATACCCGTTTCCCGAACCCAAAAAGACCGGCTCATGGAACGTTTTGGGTGGTTATGATGGCATAGGAAAATCATTTTTCCCAGATTATTTTGTACCTTCATCATCCAACTTCTCCAATCAAAACCATGACCTACGACTATATCATTGTTGGTGCTGGCTCGGCGGGCTGCGTGCTGGCCAATCGGCTCTCCGCCGACCCTTCCGTTTCGGTACTCCTGCTCGAAGCGGGCGGCCCCGATAAAAAAATGGAAATCCATATTCCGGCGGCCTATTCTAAACTCAACCGCACTGAGGTTGACTGGGGTTTCTGGACGGAACCGCAGGACGCTCTCGATAACAAACGGATGTATTTGCCCCGTGGTAAAACCCTCGGCGGCAGCAGTAGCACCAACGCGATGGCCTATGTTCGGGGCAACAAAGAAGACTACAACGACTGGGCACGAATGGGCAACAGCGGCTGGAGCTACGATGATGTGCTGCCCTATTTCCTGCGCTCTGAACACAACGAGCAAGCCAAAAAACTCGATGCGGGCTACCACGGCACTACCGGCCCCCTCAACGTGACCTACGCCCAGAAATTCCAGACCCCGCTGGCCCCGGCTTTTGTGAGTGCCTGCGAAGAGGTGGGTATCCCGCGCGGAGCCGACTACAACGGAGCCAATCAGGCCGGAGCAGGCTTTTTCCAGTTCACGATCAAAGACGGGAAACGCCACAGCGCGGCCACCGCTTTCCTGAAACCGGCCATGACCCGCCCGAACCTGAAAGTGATTACCCAGGCTCTCACCAAACGAGTGATTCTGGAAAAAGGTCGGGCCGTGGGCGTGGAGTTTATTACCGGAAAAAATACCACCCAAATCGCCACCGCCAAGCGCGAAGTGGTGCTGTCGGCGGGGTCGTTTCAGTCGCCCCAGTTGCTGATGTTGTCGGGGATTGGCCCGAAAGATGAGTTGAAACGGCAGGGAATCGAGGTGAAATACGAGTTGGTAGGTGTGGGGCAAAATCTTCAGGATCACCTGTTTACGGGGGTTTCCGCGCTTTGTTCGCAACGCGGCACCACCAGCAACTACCATCTCTCTGCCTGGCGGCAGGTAGTTGCCCTGACAAACTATATGGTGGGTAAAAAAGGGCCGTTCACCACCAGCCCCCTCGAAGCCAACGCCTTCCTGAACCTGCTTGACCCCACGGGCCGGGTCGATTTGCAATTCCATTTTGCCCCCGTTCACATGGGCGACGATTATCAGGTCGATATGTATGACCTGACGACCTACCCACACACGGATGGTTACACGCTATTACCTACGCTGTTGCGGCCCGAAAGTCGGGGCTACGTGGGCCTCCGTTCCGCGAACGTGGCCGATGCGCCCGTGATTCAACCCAATTTCCTGACTGCCGAAAAAGACCGCCAAACGCTGATTCAGGGCCTTCGCCGGGCGGGCGAGGTGATGGATGCCGATGCGTTCGGGCCGTTCCGCCAGCGGATTCAGACCCCCCCGAACCGGACCTCCGACGATGGACTGTGGAACCACATTCTGAACCAGATCGAAACGGTGTACCACCCCGTTGGCACCTGCAAAATGGGCACCGACGAGATGGCCGTGGTTGACCCCGAACTCCGCGTGCGGGGCGTGGAAGGCTTGCGCGTGATCGACGGGTCGATTATGCCGACCGTGGTGTCGGGCAACACCAACGCGCCCTGCATCATGATTGGCGAAAAAGGCGCGGATTTGATGCTGGGAATTAAGGCAGAGAAACGGGCGAAGCAGGCCGTTGTTTGATCAAATCCCCCCTAACCACCCCAAATTGCGTTCAACAATCTGAACCACAACCACATCGGGTTTCTGCTGCTGCACCAGTGTGAGGTTGAGAAACCGGCTCCGGGCAAAATACGACTCCCGAAAATACCCTGCTACAAAGGGCATCATGCTATGGCTGAACGAGTCGCCGATGAACAGCAGTTTGGGAGCCATGGGGCGATCCGGCGTTCCGGTGGGACCGCTAAACTGAGTGCTCGGAAAACCAGAGGAATTGGGGCCGGTTTCGGTGTTGGGAATTTCGGCAACCTGCCGGGCCAAGACCGGAGCAGCTGGTTTTATTTCGTAGAAAAACGGGTCGCGGATGGCATCCTGCAACGCCATCATGCGGACTAAATCGCCGGTGCCGCCGTTCATTTTGGTGATGGCAAAGTCGCTTTTCTGAACCGGCCGGAGTGTTGGTACATCTTGCCGAATTCGGTTTAGTAAAGCTGCTGAACCAACAAGGGTGCCGTAATCATTCCAGTGCGTATCGGTCTGATAATAAATCACTTCACGTTTTTTGGCGGCCCGCAGCGTGTCGCGCAGGTCGATGAACGGCACGTTGGTTTGGGTGCTTACGGTTTGCCGCAACACATCGAGTCGGGTCGCAGCGGTCGTATGGGCCACGCGGTCTGGCAGAAATTCGGGGTAGATGCTGTGCGAATCGGGGGCAATCAACACATAGAGTTTAATGCCGTGCCGGGCGAGTTCGGCCTGCCGTTGGGTGAGGTGGTTGGCAATGAGCCGGGCCGAATCGGGCGAAAGTGGCATCAGTCCCCGGTGCTGCTTGATGACGTTGTTGTAACTATCGCCGAGGAAAAACCAGCCCTGTTTACCGACCACCACTTTTTCGGGCAGGGGCGACTGTTTTAGTCCCCACAATTGCCAGCGGCTATACACGTAAAACAGCGCATTGCGGAATCCAAAGTTCTCTTTGTAATAGGGGTCAAACTGCTTCACAAAGCTCCTGACATGCGGAAAATGCAGTTCGGGCCGTTTATTCTGTTGCTTGTTTTCGGTACTCTGAAACCGATCCGAAAACCCAAAGACCTGGTCGAGCGTAGGAAGCAAAAGCAGGAGAGCGAAACCAACAGCGAGAATTTTAGTACGGGGGTTATTCATAGACTAAAACCGAAAATAAATGAACGGGTTGTACGTGTCGGCGGCTAAGTACATGACCGCCATTACGAACAGGCCAAATAAAGCAACTGAGTAAGCCAGCTCACGGGGGCCGAGGGCCGGGAGGTTTTTCCAGATCCGCTGAAACCGATGATATACCGGCGTGGCCAAAATAAAGGCCAGAACAAGCGAAACAATCACCTCGGCACTCAGGAAAAACGAAGGCGGATAGGCCACCACTGTGCTCTGAGAACCCAAACCAATCATTTTGCCGAGATACGCCACCGCACTATTTAGGTCGACAGCCCGGAAAAACACCCAGCCTACCAGTACCACCAACAGCGTATAAACATGGCCTACAAAAGCCGGAGCACGGTCGAGCCGTTTGCCAAGGCCTGCCCGTTCAATGAGCAGAAAAACGCCGTGAAACAGGCCCCAGACAATGAAATTCAGGCTCGCCCCGTGCCAGAGACCCGTCACAAAAAATACGATCAGCAGGTTGCGGTAGGTTTTGAACTCGCTCCCCCGGTTGCCGCCCAGCGGGATATACACATAGTCGCGGAACCAGCTTGAGAGCGAAATATGCCACCGTCGCCAGAAATCCTGCACCGAACGGGCAACGTAGGGGTAATTGAAGTTCTCCTTGAAATCGAAGCCAACCATTTTGCCTAAGCCGATGGCCATGTCGGAATAACCCGAAAAGTCGAAGTAGATCTGGAGGGCGTAGGCCACAATCCCCAGCCAGGCCGTTGGGGTGTTGATGTCGGTTAGACGGGCATTGAAAATCTGGTCGGCGAGGGAGGCAAAGGTGTTGGCCAACAGCACTTTCTTAGCCAATCCAATAATGAACCGCTCGGCTCCAATGCCAAATTTTTCGACCGTAACGTGTCGTTCGGCTAGTTCGGGGGCAATGTCGGCGTAGCGAACGATTGGGCCGGCAATCTGGTGCGGAAACATGGCCACGTAGGTGCCATAGTTAATGAAACTCTTGTTGGCCCGAATGCGCCCCCAATAAATATCGAGGGTGTAGGAGATGCCCTGAAACGTGTAGAAACTAATGCCAATAGGTAACGCAATGGCCGCCAGTTGCATCGAATCGGCGATGGGCAAACTAAATGCTTCGGCAAATCCCCGCGCCGAATCGACGGCAAAGTTGCTGTACTTATAATAGAACAACAGCGACAAACTACCCAGCAGCGAGAGCCACAACCCTGCCCGTCGCTGCCCCCGTTCGATGAGATGCCCTGCCACGAAATTGATGCCTGCCGAGAGCAACAACACCGCCACAATGAAGCCCTCGCCCCAGGCATAGAAAATCAAACTGGCTCCGAACAGAAACGCATTCTTCCAGGTCATGCTCCGGTGGCCCGTGCTGGTTTGGGGGGCGGGCAACAGGTAATAGATAAAAAGGAAGATGGGTAAGTATAAAAAAAGAAAGATGGGCGAACTAAACAGCATAGAAAAGGCGCGAAATAACAACGGACAGTAAAGGTAGCATTTTGTTTAATGGGTGGTCATTCTGAGCAGGTCAACGTATGCAACGGTATCGTTTTTCTAAGGTGTTTCGGACCTGCTATTGATTTATTAATAAAGAATTGTTGATTCCTTCAATTGATGTTATACGGCTTGTAATCAACTTGTTGACTATAAAACAGGTAAATAATCAGACACGACGATCTGATTACATGATTCTATACATATAGGTTTGGCGCAGTTTTTGTCAGAACGGTAATGCATTCATTTTTTACTTACCATTTCTGTACACTATGTTGTCACTCCGACACTTGGCGAGCCTTCGAAAAGGGTATCGGGCCGCATTAATTCTGGCTGTGCTGTTGGTAAACCAAACGGCTTATAGTCAGTCGGGTTCAGGGGACTGCCCGCCCGCCAGTTGCTTATCGGTATCCATAAAAAATCTGATTACCAGTCCATCTAATGATCTGATTCCATTGCCTGCACCCCGGTTTGTGCCTGAAAGCGGCCGGTTGCCGTTTAGCACAGAAATTGGGTTGATTGTGGATAAAACTACGGCTATCCGGATAGTAGAATATTCGACAGACAATGGCCAGAACTGGATTGCAGGCACCTCGTTTCCGCTGTTGAAACAAGGGGTTATGCTGGCCCGAACACGCGAGGGTAACCGCACGTCGGCCATTTCATCAACCACTTTCGATATCTATTTTAGGCGAATGTTTGTGCTGGGAAACAGCATTATGGTCAACTCGCCGGTGCCGGGTTTGGGCTGGTATAATAACAACGGCATGGCCGCTTCGTCGCTGCAAAACGATTTTGTACATATCCTGCAACGGAACCTATTGGCTCTCAACCCCCAGTTTGACATGAAATTGATTGCGGGCGGTGGCTTTGAGCGCACCTTCTGGACGTTCGATTACAATGCCTCGCTGGATGAACACCTGAACGGCTATGCCCCCGACCTGATCATTGTGCGCATTGGCGAAAACATCAGCGATGCCGAAGCCGGCAACCCTGCCCGAGATTTCAAGGCTCGTTATCGGCAGTTACTCGACAAACTGACCCAGTTTTCGGGGCAGACAAAAGTAATTTGTACAACCAGTTTCTGGAATCAGCCACAGGCCAGCACCATGATTCGCGAAGTGGCCGCCGAACGGGGCTACCCCGTTGCCGATCTCTACTCAGCCCTGTATAACCGGCCCGACCGCGATCTGTTCCGGGCAGTCAATGAATATACTGACGTAAGCGTTGGTATGCACCCCAACGACCGGGGTATGGCCGAAATCGCCCGGCTGATCTGGGAGAAAATTCAATAATAGTTTAGCACGGGGACAACGCGAATTGGGCTGATTTAC
>JANOCD010000142.1:0-2333 GCA_031411995.1 Cytophagales bacterium | reverse complement strand
CGCACTTGTCCCGCTCCGTTGAACGAGCACCTCGGCACGGGCGAAGCGGTTGCGTTTATTGACGCTACACCCAACGATACTGGGTGGTGCAGTGCCGGACTGCATAACCCGCAACTCGGGTTGGCTGTGGCCCTGCGGTTTCAGAAGGCTCAATTACCCTGGCTAACGAACTGGCAGCACTGGGGCAAAGGTGAATACGTAACGGGCATCGAACCCGGAACGCACCCGCCCATTGGACAGGCGCAAGCAAGAAAACAGGGCACGCTCGTACTCCTGGAACCGGGCGAAAGCCGAACCTACGATGTAGAGATCGAGGTGTTGCATAATTCGACCCAGATCAGTCAATTCACAAAACATAAAGCAGTTAATTTTTAAAATATAGTGTCAGGATACACCGGGCTGAATCCCGGTGCAAGTCATCCATGTATAGTCAATTACTTACACCGGGCTGAATCCCGGTGTAAACTCAAAACATACACCTAACAACCCAACAAAAAAGTAGACGTTAATGGAAACAACACCAACTGTAAGCGTAGCAGAAAAAGCATTGGAACAGGGCAAGGGCGTTTTGCGGCTGGCTCCTACGTGGGTGCCCCGGTCGTTCTGCGTACCCGGTCGGCGAATCAAGCTGCACCCCGACGATTACAAAGTACTCGGCGGTGAACGGGGCGGCATTGACGAACGCTGGCTGTCATCGACTACGCCCGCAAAAAATGGCCCGTTAACCGGCGAAAATGAGGGGTTGAGTGCCGTTGTGTTTAAGGACGGAGCCAACGAAACGCAGTTCTTACTGAAGGACGCCATCGACGAACTTAAGGGTGAATTGATTGGCGACCGGCTGTGGAACGAGTACGGTAGCTGGCCGATGTACTCCAAGTTTTTCGACAACATGGGGCCATTGCCGCATCACCTCCACCACAACGACGAACAGGCCGCGCTCATTGGTCAGTTGGGCAAGCCGGAAGCGTATTATTTCCCGCCACAATTGAACAACCACGGGGGCGATTTTCCGTACACATTTATCGGAGTTGCGCCGGGCACAACCAAAGAACAAATCCGCGAGTGTTTGGTCAACTTCACCAAAGGCGACAACAAAATCACCAATTTTTCGGCGGCTTACCGGCTCGAACCCGGCACCGGATGGGACGTACCGCCCGGACTGCTTCATGCGCCGGGAAGCCTGTGTACCTACGAGCCGCAAAAAGCATCCGACGTATTCGCCATGTACCAATCGTTGGTCAACGAAGCGATTATTCCCGAAGAACTGCTCTGGAACGGTACGCCCAAAGACCGCATCGGCGATTTCGACCAGTTGCTCGAAGCCATCGACTGGGATCTGAACGTTGACCCGAATATGATGGCGAACCGCTTCATGGCTCCCAAACCGGTCAGGGATTTGACCGGAATGCAGGCCGAAGGGTACGTCGAAAACTGGGTTTGCTATAAATCCGATGCGTTCAGCGCCAAAGAGTTAACCGTTTTTCCGGGCACGACCGTAACCATCAAAGACAGTGCGGCTTATGGCCTGATTGTGATGCAGGGATCGGCAAACTTGGCGTTTGGGACATTGAAACCCCCGCGCTGATTGGGTACGGGCAATTGACGAATGACGAGTTTTTTGTGAGCGAAAAAGCGGCTATGGACGGCGTAACGATTGTCAACCCATCCACCACCGACCCGATTGTCATTTTGAAACACTTTGGCCCGAATAATCCAGATTTGAATTTATAACCAGTTTGTCGTTCGTGGTTTGTGGTTGCTGGCGCATGTGTAACTACAAACTACGAACGACAAACCACAAACTGTAAACCCTCATGAACGAGAATAACTATCCTAAACTCCACAACGCTACCTGGCCGGGTATCGTGGGCAAAGGCCCTGATTCCGAGCCGCCCATCCCGTTCGATACCATGCTCGAAATGACCGCTGCCGCCGAGGTGGACGGTGTCAAATTCGATGGTGTCGATATCGGTCTGATGGACCCGCACCTCAACATCGACATGTCGGACGACGACATCAAACGGCTGGCTGATAAGGTGTCCGGGTATAATCTGAACATCGGTTCGATGGTCGCACCGATTTGGGGCAATCCGGCAATGGGCAGCAAGGAGGAACGCGCTCAGTTTGTCGAAATGATCCGTAAAGCCTGCCATGTTGGGCAACGGCTGCGCGAATTGGGCGTTCGGCCCAGCGGGGTCGTGCGGGTCGATTCGGCCAGTTCGCCCCATAGCTGGGATGTCGACCCGGCGGGAAATACCAAACTCATTGCCCAAACGTTCCGCGAAGCCTGCGACGTTGCGGCTGACTTCGGCGAAAAGTTAGCCGCCGAGGGC
>JANOCD010000141.1:0-8636 GCA_031411995.1 Cytophagales bacterium | reverse complement strand
GGTCGGCAATGCGCACCTTGAACACATAGTCGCCGGGGTTGAGGTTGGTGAACGTTGCCCGCCGAACCCGGCTATCGGCAGTCAGCCAGTTTGAGTTGAAGCCTTTGAGTTTGTACTGATACCGCACTTTTTCGGGGTGCAGAAAATTGAGGGCAGCAAACTCAATCGAGAACACATTTTGCCGGTGCGTGAGCGTAATGGCTTTGCTTTCGGTGATGGATTTGATCAGCGGCACCGAGCCATCCACTTCCTGCCCGGGCCGAACCGAGTTGTTAAAGACCTCAAAATCAGTTAGTACCACCGATGGTCGGACGATCGACGGTTTAAAGGTTTCGGGACGAAAAAGGGTAAATCCGTTGGCTCCTCCGAAAATCAACTCGCCCCGGCTGGTGCGGAAAGCGGCATTCTGGTTGAACGCCCGGCTCGGTAAGCCATCCGATTCATCGTAGTTTTTGAACGTGTAGGTTGGTTTTCTGGCTCCGTTTCGGCCAATGATCAACTGCGAAATGCCGCTGGGCGTACCGAGCCAAATGGCGTGGTTGGCATCTTCCACAATGGTTTGAATGGCATTATCGGGTAATCCGTCCTCCAGTCGAAAGGCCTGAAACGTGTTTGTTTTGGGGTCGAAACGGTTTAAGCCTTCAAATGTGCCGACCCAGATAATGCCCTGGCTGTCTTCAAACAGCGAAATGATGTTATTGTTACTCAGGCCTTTAGGGTCGTTGGTGTAATTGTAGTGCCGCCGAGTCTCGCCCGTCTTACTGTTTATAACGTTGATACCGCTCGACGTGCCGACCCACAAATTACCCGACCGATCTTCCAGAATGGACGATATAAAGTTGGATGATTTTAATCGGTCATCGCCACGCCATTGGTGATAAAATCGCTGTTGCGCTCGGTCGAAACGGTCGAGTCCGCCCCCCAACGTGCCAATCCAGAGGTTGTTCTGACTGTCCTCAAAAATCTCCCAGATGTTGTTGTTTGCCACGCTGCCTGCGTTGGCCGACGGTCGGTCGTTGGTGTCGTGTTTGTAGGCCGTTACCCGATTGCCCCGAATGGCATACAACCCGCCGAGGTAGGTGCCAACCCAAAGCGTTTGCTCATGGTCGATCAACAGACAAACGACCACGCTGTTAGGCCCGGCGGCTTTGGCAAATGCGTCCGACGGGGTAAAGCGGTTGGTGGCCCGGTCGAAATAACATAGTCCCCCGCCATTGGTACCGATCCAGAGATTGCCTTTTTTGTCTTCCACAAAATGATTTACGTCATTGTGATTCAGGCTATTGATATCCGAAAAGCGATGTCGATAGAGGGGGAACCGAAGGCTGTTTTTGTGGTAATAGCTGATGCCCTGCTTAAACGTACCCACCCAGATAATACCGTCGGTGTCCCGGCAGAAATTGTAGATGCTGTTTTGGCCGAGGGTTGTTTCGTCGGTGGGTGTGTGAAGCAGGTAGCGGATGGTGCCTTTCTTTTTGTCGATCAGGTTTATGCCGCCGTGGTCGGTACCGATCCAGATAAGTCCCTGTTCGTCCTGCGTGATGTCGCGGATGACGTTATTGTTGAGCGTGATTGCCCCGCCCGAGCCGATGGTTTGTCCGGGGCGGTTTTGTTGCAGGTGGGTAAGCTGATTGGTTTTGGTATTAAGGTAGAAAACGCCCCGCGCATCGTCGTTGGCAAAGAGCCAGAGGTCATTGTCGGAGTCGATAAAGAGCCGGTATTCGCGCCGTTCGTTTCGATTCATCACCTGAAAAACAGCCGTGCGAAAGACAACCCGGTGCGTTCGGCCATCCAGTTTCTCCAGCAAACCCGACCGATGCAAAAACCAGACCGCTCCCTGCCGGTCCTGGTGCAAGGCAACAAGGCTATCGTCGGCGGGGCTGTTTCGGTCGTTGGCTCGGTGCCGAACGGGTTCGGCCCGTTTCGTACTGGTTCGGTAATAATAGGCCCCCATCGGGGTGAGGAACCAGAAGTTAGCCTGCCGGTCTTTCTGGATGCCGTTGATCGCGGTATTGGGCAAACCCATAGCCTCCAGCAAGGGCTGTGTTTTTCGGTAGAAATGCTCGGTGGCGGGGTCATAAACGGCATCGCCCGTGCGGGTTTTAACCCAAATACGGCCCAGCGGGTCTTCAAACAACCGATTTACATAATTATTGGGAATCGAGGTCGAATCGCGCAGCGAATGCCGGAATACCCGAAACGAGTAGCCGTCATAGCGGTTCAGGCCCGACATGGTGCCAACCCACAGAAACCCCCGGCTATCGCGCATCAGGCAATTAACCTGGTTGTTCGACAACCCGTTGCTGGTGGTTAACTGACGGAAAGCATATCCATTTGCCTGCCCAAAGGCCCCGGTTATGGCTCCCCAGACTACTAAAAAACTCAGACTACCTATATATAGAATGAACCGCATAGTTCTTTTTTTTCACAAGCCAGGCTCAGTGAACAGTTGCCAGCCTATAAAGATAGACTGCTTGAGTTGTTTTATTTATCATTTTCTAGTCATTTTCTAACATGCTTAACAGTAGGAAAACAATTTATTCTGCAAAAAGCAACATTTAATACCCCACATAAACACATTTGAGACCCCTGGGATTTGTGGACTATGGCTTGATTTGCAGGCAGTTAAAAACACCCGCTTTTTCCACGGGGGAACCAGGCTGGTAATCACAAACTGCTTATAAATGCTAACAGGGTGATGGGGTCAATCTTACGTCGAAAGGCACTTCCTGTCCGCAGAACGGGGCAAGAAGGTAGTGTACAACAGAATGGTGTCCGGGGTTTGTTTGCCATTTTGCTGATTTGTTTCAGTCTGACCCTTAGTCAGGGGCAGACCATTGTGCAACAATATGGGCAGTTGCGGGTTAGTGGCAACCGAATTGTTGATAAAAACGGAACAGCCATTCAGTTGCGGGGTATGTCGCTCTACTGGAGTCAGTGGGTTCCTAAGTACTGGAACTACAATACCATCAAATGGCTCCGTGACGACTGGAAAATAACCGTGATCCGGGCAGCAATGGCGGTCGATGTGGGTGGATATGCCACCAACCCGGCGGCAGAGCAAGCCAAAATGTTCACCGTGATCGACGCAGCTATCAGCCTTGGTATTTATGTGGTGGTCGATTTCCACGTTCACGAAGCGAACCTGTACCAGTCGCAGGCGCAGACGTTTTTCCGGGCGGTGGCACAGAAATACGGCAACTCCCCCAACATTCTGTATGAACCCTGGAACGAGCCGCTGGATGTGTCGTGGGCCAATGTAATCAAGCCCTATCACGAATCTATCATCACCACAATCCGGCAGTATGACCCCGACAACATCATCATTTGCGGAACGGGCTTTTATTCGCAGCGCGTGGACGAAGCAGCCGCCAACCGAATTAACCGCACGAACATTGCCTATACGCTTCATTACTATGCCAATACGCACAAGGCCGGGCTGCGTAGCACGGCCCAAACGGCCCTCAATAACGGTGTTCCGCTGTTCGTGACGGAATATGGCACCACCGATGCCACCGGAAAAGGCACCGTGAACGAGGCCGAGTCGAAAACCTGGTGGGCGTTTCTGGACCAGAACAAAGTGAGCCACGCCAACTGGTCGGTGGCCGATATTCCCGAAGCGTCGGCTGCGCTCGAAGCCAACGCCAGTGTGGATGGCGGCTGGACGTTGGCTCAGATCAAGCAGTCGGGCGAGATTGTGCGAACGGAATTGCGGGCCAAAAATCCCCTGGTTCCACCACCCGCCGGTCTGGGCAATGGAATATACCGGATCAATGCGCGGCACAGTGGTAAATCGCTGGATGTGGCCAGTTACTCGCAGGCCGACGGGGGCAACGTGCAACAATACACCTATTCGGGCGGGGATAACGAACGCTGGACGGTGACCTCGCTCGGCAGCGGACAGTACTCCATCCGGGCGGTGCATAGTGGCAAAGCCCTCGATGTTTCCGGGTCTTCAACGGCCGATGGTGCCGACATCAATCAGTGGACCTATTCGAGTGGCAATAACCAGAAATGGAAAATCGAAAGTGTGGGATCGGGTTATTACCGGATCGTTTCGGTGAACAGCAACAAATGTGTGGGTGTGGTGGGTACCTCCACTGCCGACGGTGCTGCCATTAACCAATATACCTGCAACGGCAACACTAATCAGCAGTTCCAGTTTCAGTTGTTAAGCGCGGCCCGGCTGGCTACGTCTGAACCCGTTTCACTCCAAGAAACTGCCGAGGTGTATCCTAATCCGTCGACTAACGCCTTCACCGTCCGAAAAAGCGGGACGTTTACTTACGATCTGAACGACCAGTCGGGGAAGTCGTTGCAAAGCGGGGAGGGCGTTGATCAGGCTACGGTTGGCAGTAGTCTGACTCCGGGTTTGTATCTGTTGCGGGTGCAATCGGGGCGCGATGTTCAAGTACTGAAATTGATTAAACATTAACGGCAAAAGTAATCGACCAAATATATGTTTACACCGGAATTATGGATCTGTATTAAATAACCGCCGTTTTGAATAGCCATCCCCCGGTTGAAAACCGGGGGCTACAAAAATTGGCTGACCCTACGGGATTTCGGCGTAACAGTGCAATCCCGTAGGGTTAGCCAATTTTGTATCTGAGAAAAGATTGTTTCTATTTACTCGTTTAGGTTATAAATCTAAACTTGCTTCGTTATGAAAACATCCTTTGTAAGAAGTTGTCTGTGGTTGTGTTTTCTAGTGCTTTTTCATAGCTGCGAGCAACCTACTCCACAGTTAGATCTTCCAGACCCTTCTGCTGAACTGGAGGGTACATACAGAGCAGAAACGTATGTTGACAGATCAGGAGTTGGTGCTACGTACCCGGTACAAGGCCAAACCATGACGTTGACCGTAAAGAGGATAAGCAAAGATTCCGTTCGCATCGAATTGGAGGCCCCACCCAATGGAGACTACTCGCCCGGAAAGAACCTGATTTACGAAAAGCTATTCGTACAATTGGAATTTTATCCGGATATTTTCAATAAGCAGCAAGTGAGCTGTGCTGAGTATAGAATAAGTCTTAGCGACAACAGCACATATTTCAACGATCTGATGAGAAAGCCCTGTAAATTTCCCGGAATTCTGTATTACTACATAACTCCTGTGAGCAAGGTGGGGGCAACGGTCAGGTTTGTTAACTATTGATTGGGGGTAGTTTTGACGCAAACGCCTAATTATCAGTATATTTTAGAATTTAAGTCAGGTATCTCCCTCAATCAATCCTTATCCTGAGCTTCAACCGAAAACGGGAACGTAAAAAGTAAAGTGCTTAGGATAATTTGGTAGAAGGTGTTCAGGCTAATTGGGATTTAGAGGTTTTAATTGCGTAAGCGTTAGGTAGTAATAATCAATTCCAGCCGCCATGGGGCTGATTGACTTGTCATATTTTCTATACTCCCCACTAAATTGGTATTTGGTGCCAGTCGTACGGTATGACGGAGGTAGATCACATATGAAGCCCAAATCCCCAGAATCAATCGTTGAAGTGGCAACAAGGAAATAGTAACGGTTCTCAGTTGTGTTAAACCACAGCGTTGCAATTACACCGTTGACCCTCTTAATGATCTTACCCGCCCCGCAGGGAGCTTGGTTTATCTGATTAATGGGTTCAACTGTCTTTTTGCTTTTACAAGAAAATAAACACAAAAGACCCAACATGAAAAAATGCCGCATGACCTTACGTTTATCTATTCGACTTATAGAATCAAATATAAAGCATAATTCAATACGTTACTTTATCAAATTGTTAATCTATTTATAATTATATTAATATTTATTCAATGGCTCATGGTTTGTAAATGATTACGCATATTATCTGTAATATGGAGGCATTGGTAAGCCATCTGCTTTGTTGATTACAACCGTGATAGCCCATTCACTACCAATGCGTGCCGCTACCCAATCAACCTGATGAGATGAGTTACATGAACCATCGGACAGAAGCAGCCTATAACGGGTTGCATCCGGTGGTTTTTTTACGCTTCGGGAAGTCGTTTTTGCTCGTTTTAACGAAATCAACCCCTATTCGGCAACATTTGGCACCCCTCAGTAGAACGATTCAAATCTTTATTTGCAGCAGAATTGAGATGCAGTGAAAACGAATCACCGAATAAGTCTATCCTCCAAATATACTTCCTATGAGAATACCGATACGCAGGAAAAATCTGCTTTGTCTTCCCTTTATCTGCTTCGCGCTGCTTCATAGCCTTTGGGTGGTGGGCAGTTCGGGGCAGGTTCAACCCCAGGACACAACGACCACGGTGGTGGTGGGGCAGTTTCAACCCTTATTGCTCGACGAGAACGAAGAACCCATTGTTGGGGTAACCGTGGTGAATGGGCGGGGCGGGGCCTCGGCGGTTTCCAATGCCAACGGGGTGGTCACGCTGACCGCCCAAAAAGGCGATGTTGTCCGGCTAATGGCCTTTGGGTCGCTGTTGCGCGAGTATAGCGTTGGCGATAATCGGTCGCCGATCATTCTCCTCAACAGCAAGCACCCGGCCGTGCTTCGGCTGAAACCCGTGCGGCTGCTCAACTACAGCACCATTCTGCCCAGTCTGACTTCGGCTTCGACCCAGGCCGTGTATAATGCCGATCTGAAAAAGAACCCCGTTGCCTCGTTCACCAATGCGTTGCCGGGGCGGTTGGCGGGCCTGATCACCAACCAGTTTTCGGGGCAACCCGGTGCCGATAACACCGGCATCTCCTCGCGGGGGGCAGGGCCGCTGGTTATCATCGACGGGATCCCCCGCGACCTGACCGTATTTGATTTGGAAGAAATCGAGTCGATCACGCTCCAAAAAGATGCCATTGCCACCGCCATGCTGGGGGTGCGCGGTTCCAACGGTGCCCTGCTCGTGACAACCCGGCAGGGAAGCCCCGCCAGGCCCCGGATTTCGTTTACGGCTCAAAGTGCCATTCAGCAACCCCTGCGGTTGCCCAAGGCATTGGATGCGTTCAACTATGCGACGCTTTATAATGAAGCCCTGAAAAACGATGGCCTGCCCACTGCCTACACGGATGCCGCTTTGCAGGGCTACCAAAGTGGCTCCGACCCGGTTCGCTACCCCAATGTGAACTGGCGCGAGCAAGCCCTGAAACCGTCGTCTCGATTCGACCGCTACACGTTCAGTGCGAGCGGGGGCAACCTGTTTTCCAAATATTTTGTCTCGCTCGAACACATCAACCAGACGGGCCTGCTCCGCACGAGCGACATCAACGCCTACAATACCAACAACGATTTCAAGGGCTACACGTTCCGCTCGAACGTGGACCTGCAACTGAACCCGAAATTGTCGGGCGGGGTGCGGCTGTTTGGGCGGATTTTGAATGCCAACGATGCTGGGTCGGGCACGGGGTCCATTTTGAACGCCATTCTGAACACGCCCGCCAACGCCTACCCGGTTTACAACACCGACGGGCGGTATGGTGGCAGTCAGCAGTTTCAGAACAACATTTGGGCGCAAACCGTGGGGTCGGGCTATCAGCAAAACTACCAGCGGAACCTGATTGCCGATTTCTACCTGAAACGCACGCTGGACGAACTTACCCCCGGCCTGTGGATTCGGGCCACGGGTTCCTACAATTCGTCGTTGTCGGAGAACATTGTCCGCAATAAAAGCTTTGCGGTATTCCAGCAAACAACCTCGCCTACCAACCAAACCATCTATCAGCAGTTTGGGGTGAACGGCGATCAGGCCAACGGCAACAACATCAGTTTCCAGACCCGTTCCGATTATCTCGAACTGGCTCTTGGCTATGACCGCACGGTGGGTGCCCACGGCCTGAACGCCATTCTGCTTGGCAACCGCGATAACTCGGTG
Source organism: Cytophagales bacterium (assembly GCA_031411995.1). Taxonomy (GTDB): domain Bacteria; phylum Bacteroidota; class Bacteroidia; order Cytophagales; family Spirosomataceae; genus Rudanella. The sequence continues at coordinate 803 of JANOCD010000141.1, read as the reverse complement.
AGCAACTCCGATTTGCCTTACACGATCACTGGCGGGTCGGGGCGGTTTTCGTACAACTACAAAGAAAAATACGTGGTTGAAGCTGCTTTTGGTCTGAACGGCTCGAATCGCTATCCCGAAGGAGGCCGCACCAAATACGCTTTTTTCCCGGCAGTGGGGCTGGCCTGGAACCTCTCGGAGGAGTCGTTTTTGAAATCACAGACGTGGTTGTCGTACCTGAAACTGTTTGGTTCGTTCGGACAAACGGGCAACGACCGGCCGGGTTACTTTTTGTATATCCAACGCTTCTTCGACGGGCCATCGGCCTTTTTCGGGACGGGCGCGGGTGCCAACACCGGCATCACCGAGCAGCCTTTGGCCACGCAGGGTCTTTCCTACGAACGGGCGAACAAACTTAACCTCGGCATTCAGGGAGCCATTCTCGACAATCAGCTTGGGTTCACGCTGGAGTATTTTCAGCACCAATACCGGGATCTAATCATGCAACGGGGCCGCAACACGGGTATCCTGGGCAACACTTGGCCCAACGAGAACATTGGCCGCAACCAGTATAACGGCCTCGATCTGCAACTGAACTGGCAACAGCAAAAAGGCAATTTTGGCTATTACGTGGCCATTAATGGGGGCATCCAAGATTCTGAAGTGCAGTTTGCAGACGAAGTTTTCCGGCAATATCCGTGGATGGTGCGAACCGGCCAGAATGTGGGGCAACGGTTTGGCTACACCGCTGAGGGGCTGTATCAGTCTGCTGATGAGGTGGCCAGCAGTGCGACCATCGTGGGCTATAAACCGCAACCGGGCGA
>JANOCD010000140.1:0-17485 GCA_031411995.1 Cytophagales bacterium | reverse complement strand
TTGCCCCGACAAGGCCGGTAATCTCTGGCTGGGTTGTCCCGGCAATGTGATAGCCCGGCTGAACCTGACAAATTCCAGGGTTCAGATTATTCCGTTGTCTGTTCCTGCTGCGACTTCCCCAGGCAGCATTATGACTATTTACTGTGATAGCCGGGGACAGATATGGGTCGGCACACACGGGCAGGGACTGTATCGGTGCAATCCCGACCAACCCGATTTTCGGCTTGTGTTCTACCGACCGGGAGTAGTTGAAGGAATAAATATCGCCCGCAGTTTATACGAAGATAAAGCCGGGCGGTTCTGGCTCGGCACCGACGACGGGTTGGTGGAGTCCGACGATGCCGATTTCTACCAAACAAGGTACTGGCGGCACGACCCCGCCCTAGTGGGCAGCATCAGCACCCATGCTACCGTTTGCGTGCGGGGCGACCGGCAGGGAAACATCTGGGTAGGAACCTGGGAGGGCGGGCTGAATGTCTTGTTTGCCCACCCCGACCCGTTTGCCGTGTACCGCCATCAGCCTGGTCAAACCAATAGCCTGCCCGCACAAACGGTGGCTACCGTATCGGCTGATTCGGCGGGTAATGCCTGGCTCGGTGGTACGCAGGGGTTATCCCATTTAGACCGGAAAACAAACCGATACCGGCATTTTCTCCATCAACCCGGCCAGGTTCGTTCGTTGCCCGGCAACGACGTAACTTTTGTTTGTCTGTTATCTGAAAAGCTGTTGCTGGTAACGATCTGGAATCAGGGAACCGTGCTTGTCGATCCAAAAACCGGGCAGGTATGCCATCACTTGAAACCGCTGGGATTGGGGCAGGTTCAGACCCTTGCCTCGGCTCATGGCCGCCTGGTCTGGGTGGCAACCAAACAGGGTGACCGATGGCTGATTGACCGCTATACCGGCCAACTCACGCCGATGGGCCGCCTACCCCAGCAGTCGTATTCGTTTACGTCGCTGCTTCAAACCACCGATGGCACCTGGTGGGGAGGTACCTTCGGCAATGGCCTGATTGAATTTCGACCCCCGAATAAGTCTGGTGCGGCCCAACAGTCAAGCCATCGTCAGCATAATGGCAACCGGCAGCCCGGGGGCTTATACGATAACCATATAACCTGTTTATTTGAAGATCGGCGGCATTACCTTTGGGTAGGCACCATGAACGGTCTCCACTGCTATGACCCGCGCTCGAAGCGGTTTCGACTGATTGCCGACGATAACGGACTGCCCAACGATGCCATTATGAGCATTGGTCAGGACAAGGCCGGCCATCTGTGGGTAGGTACTAATGACGGCCTTTGTCGCCTGGACGAGTCCGGGCGGGTGGTGCGTACTTACCGCCGAAATGATGGACTGGCGGGCAACGATTTCACGGAGCGCGCCATGAGCCAAAGTCCCGATGGAACCCTGTTTTGGGGTGGCAAACACGGCCTGACGGTGTTCCGGCCCGATCAGCTCGACGGGGCGGAGCCGCCTATACCCGTTTACATGACCGACCTGAAGCTGTTTAATCAGATTGCATTGCCGGGCAATATTGGCGCACCCCTTACCCGTTCGCTAACCGACACCAAAGCCCTGACTCTGCGGTATAATCAGTCGGTAATTACGTTTGAATATGCGGCTGTGCTATTCAGGGCGCACCGCAACGTGCGGTATGCCTACCGATTGGAAGGTTTCGAGGATGCCTGGAATTATGTGGGCGGGCAACATTCGGCCACCTACACCAACCAAAACCCGGGCATCTACCACTTTCGGGTGAAAGCTTCGCTGACCGATGATTTTCAGAACGCGCCCGAAACCGTGCTGCAATTGACCATTCTGCCGCCCTGGTATCGAACCGACTGGGCCTATGGGTTATATGTTGCGTTTGTAGCAGGGTTGCTGCTGCTGATGCGTCGGCTCATTCAGATTCGGGAAGGCTTTAAAACCGAACTACGGGCCGAACACCTGGAAACTGAAAAGGCCCGCGAACTCGACCGGCTGCGTTCCGGCTTTTTTACCAATATTTCGCACGAGTTTCGCACTCCTCTGACCTTGATTTTGACTCCGCTCGAACAATTTCTGACCGACCGCACCCCCGATAGCCGCCGACCGCAGCTCAAAACCATGCACCAGAATGCCAACCGGCTGCTCCGGCTTATCAACCAACTTCTGGACTTATCGAAGTTAGAATCCGATTCGCTCCGGCCCGATATTAGCCGACAGGACATCATCCCGTTTGTGCGCGGAGTGGTTGGTTCGTTTACCGCCCAGGCCATAAAACAAGGGGTAACGGTGCAAATAACGACCGAACCCGATACCTGCACCGCCTGGTTCGATCCCGATATTGTGGAGAAAGTGTTGTATAATCTGATTGCCAACGCGCTCCAATTCACGTCCAAAGGTGGCGAGGTTTCGGTGCGCTGCCGAGTCCTGAACCCCGAAACAACGGCTGAACTATTGCTGGAAGTGGATGATACAGGCGTAGGCATTTCGGCAGAACACACCCTTCATATTTTTGAGCGGTTCTATCAAGTCAACGGACAAAATCAAGCCAAAAAAGCTGGTACGGGCATCGGACTGGCCCTTACCCGCGAACTGGTCGAACTACACCGGGGAGAGATCGGGGTCGAAAGTCAGCCGGGCGTAGGTACGGTTTTTGTCGTTAAGCTACCCGTTTATGAGTCGGCATTTCCGGCTTCCTGGCTTTCCAATTACCCCGCTGATGCGCCCCTCCTCGTTCAGACTGAAACCGATTTAGGGTCATTATCCCCCAATGAAACGCCCCACACACCCTGCCCCATCGGAGTCGATTTACCTTTGGTGTTGGTGGTGGAAGACCACGATGATTTACGAAATTACCTGGCGGGTTGTCTCGGTCAGCACTACCGGGTGCTGACGGCCACCAACGGGCATGAAGCCTTGGCGAAGGCCCAAACCGAAATACCCGACCTTGTGGTGAGCGACTGGCTGATGCCCGACATGGACGGGGTGCAGTTGTGCCAGACCCTGAAAACGGACGAACGCACCAGCCACGTACCGCTGATCTTACTCACCTCCCGATCCAGCAACGAAAGTAAAGTGGAGGGCCTCGGCGCGGGTGCCGACGACTACGTGACCAAGCCTTTTAACCTTGAGGTATTACTGAGCCGGGCTAGGAACCTGATTCAAAACCGCCAACTCCTACAGGCTAAATACAGTCAGAACCTGCTACTCAAACCGGGCAAAAGAAGTGTGGAGTCGGCAGAAGATGTGTTTTTGCAGAAAGTGATCGCCCTTATCGACAACAACCTCGCCGACCCGGACTTGGATGTGCAACTCCTCGAACGAGAATTGGGCCTGAGTAACACGCAGTTATTCCGCAAATTAAAAGCACTAACGGGCAAAGGCGGCAACGACCTGATTCGTAGTTTGCGGTTGCAACGGGCCGCTCAACTGTTGCAAACGGGCGGACGGCAGGTGGCCGAAGTGGCCTACGCGGTCGGTTTCAACGACCCAAATTATTTCATCCGGGTATTTGGCAAAGAGTTCGGTATGTCGCCCGGCGAGTGGAGTAAAAGGGGCGTTGGGGTGTGAATAGGTTCGTGCTTTACTTCCAACTAATTCCTGTCGCGTGCTCGACTGAAAAATGCCCGTCTTTGGCCGAATGGATGGGTTTGCCGTGAATAGTCAAGCCCTCAAACCGCACGTTTTCAACCGCATGTCGGGCATCATAACCGTACAGAATCGAGTACGGAAACTGCCCGTCGGTTACGGCGATGTTGCGAAAAGTGATGTTCCGAATCCGGCCCCGGAACGGCGCGTGGGTGGCCTGCTGACCGGGCGGAACGCGCAACACCCCGTCCCACGCGCCCTGCCTATACTGGCGGATACGGTCTTCCTGAGTAGCGGGGCGGTCGGTGCTATATTGTGACCAGAAAACGGCCAGGTCAATCAGTTTGTGGGGCGCGTCTTCGACCCGGATATTGTCGTAGGTGATGTTTTCGACCGTGGCTTCGTCGCCATTATGGATGCTCAGGGCCGCGCCCCGATCCACATGAATCAAATCGCAATCGCGAAAGGTGATGTTATTTACGGTTTTGCAGCGGAGTTCAAAACCAATTTCGAGGGCATTGCCCCAGGGCATATTCCAGATCACGCAGCGTTCAACCAGAATATCGGTCACGTCGCGGCCCTTGCCCGGCTGACTGTAATACGTTTCGGGGTTGATACTGAAACTCTTGACCACGATGTTATCATCGTTGCTTCGCAGAAAACAATCGTGGATACGGACGTGCGACGTGCCGACTAGATCAATGCCATCAGAGCCGTTGCGCCAGCAGACCTGTTGATGATTGCGGATGGTTACGTCATCGCAATCGAGCAAAACGAGCGTCCAGCCGGGGCTGTTTACAATGGTAATGCCCTCAATATCAACTTTCTGGCAACGCCACAGCCGCACCAACCGACCGTTGTTCAACTGACTGGCATCCAGAACACCGCGCCCCCGGATGCTAATGTTTTGCGCGTCGGTGGCGACAATGTTACCGCGCACAATGGCTCCCCCGGCAATGTAGATCGTTTCGTTGCTTTTGAGCGTCAGCGTGCCCACATCATAGATTTTGCCCGGCGCAAAATACCGCACATTGGGCGCGTCGGGCTTGGGCGAATCCACGCCGGGAACGTTGGTTTCTAATGGGGACGCAAAAACATACAGTGCTCGCCCGTGTTCGCCGTTGCGTTCGATGGAATACTGCCCCGGTTTGGTAAGTTTAAACGTGATTTTGGTGGGCGTAATCGTCAGGGGAATAGCCGCTTTTTTTGGGCGAATATCCACCCACCGCAAATCGTACGTCGAGGTAATTTCAACCGTAAGGCTACCCTCAAAACTAAAGTTGGTCATGGCTGACACTGCATTGTCATAGACAAACACATCCTTGCCGTTCACAGTCACGGCAAAATCAGTTGCCCGCCGTGCTGAGTCGGGAGCCGGGTACGTAATAAGCTGTTGGGCCAATAATTGCGTCGAACTCAAAAAGGCAAACAGGATAAAAAGGAGACGTTGGTTCATGGTGATTACGTACAAAAAAGTTTAGGTGATTTACTAATTTCGACTTGCGAGCTGACGTTTGCGATACAGAAAAGGCATCGATGCCGCCGGATATCCAACAGACTGCCGACCGGGGGAAATCTTCCACTGCCAAACCTGTAGGGGGCCGTTGTTCGCTGCTGCCATGTACCACATTAAGCCGTTAGTACAGCTCAGTGCAGCCAATGCTTTAACATCACCATCCATATTTAAACCTGTATTTGGCACGGTTCTGAACGGTTTGTTGCTGCCCGTTTTTCCGGTTCCTGCCAGCAACAACCCTTTGCCCGCGTCGAGTTGGCCACTAATGGTTTCGGTCGCGTAGAAATTGCCGGCCAACAGTAAATCAAGAATCCCATCGCCAGTAAAATCGTTGACTATCATCCCGTTAATGGGCGAAATTTGAGCTTCTGCGGGCAAAGGGCGCACCACAAAGGTGAAGTTACCTTGATTTTCAATATAGCAACTCGCTATTTGCCGAGCCTCCCGCACAAACGCGTCTTTCCGTTCGGCCTCCGTAAATAACTCCTCAAACGGGTGACTAGCATAGTCGTGGTAAGTTGGGAAGCGTTTTTTGATGCTCGGAATCTGGGCCATCAGCAAGTCGCGCTGGGCAACAGGAACGTGTTCGTGGTTCAGGTAAAACGTTAGGATGGGGTCAAGTCGGCCATTCTTATCAAAATCATCGGCAAAAACCCGCACAGGCTCTGTGGCCGAAGCCCGGAATTTGCTGTTCAGGCCCAAGTTTCCGGCCACGTAATCAGTATCGCCATCGCCATCGAAATCTCCGGCTACGAGTGAACACCACCAGCCCGTTTCAGAAGCTAATCCGTTGGTTTTCTGTTCATTCAATCGCCCGCCCTCGTTCCGAAACAACGTTGGGGCCATCCATTCGCCCACCAGCATCAGGTCGGGTTTATGGTCATTGTCGGCATCGGTCCAGAGCGCGGCTGTCACCATGCCATTGTGCCGCAAGCCCGGCGCGAGTTGGTCGGTTACGTCAGTGAAACGGGCGGGGCGGCCTCCCGAACCGGTCTCATTTCGGAGCAAATAACTATCGGCGGGTTTAGGATATTGCCCCGGCACCACGCGCCCACCCCGAAAAATATCGAGATCACCGTCCCCGTCAAAATCCGCCACGCTCACCATTGCCCCGCTCGACCGGGTTGGCGGTAACGCATTGGGCGCGGGCTGAAAATTACCCCGTGAGTCATTTAAATACAGCCGGTCCTGATACGCTTCTGACAAACCTTCGTCTTTGCTGCCCCCACTCACGACGTACAAATCGGAGTCGCCATCCCCGTCGGCATCGAAAAAGACCGCGCCCATATCTTCGTACTGATCGCTGCCGGGTAACTGTTTTGGGATGAATGAGCCCGCGCCGACGGACCGGTTGCGTTGTTGCACATAAACGCTCGACAAGTGACCAAAATCGGTTCCCACGAAAAAGTCGTCGAGTTTGTCGCCATTCACATCGCCCACGGCCAAATACGGGCCATTTTGCGAATACTGATGCGGCAGTAAGGGCGTTCGGTTAAAGTCAACTACCGGGTTTTCCTCGTGCCGAATGTTCAGCCCGCTTTGTTCGGGCGACAGTTCCGTAAACAACGGCGGTTCGGTTAGCGCATTGGCTGACCAATCGCCACCGGGCCGATAGGTTACAGTCAGCATCCGGTTGGCTACACCCGACCCAATAACTTGTTTTTTGCCGTTCGGATAGCGAATCACCAGCGAATCGTAGCGGGGGCTGGCTCCCAACCCAAAATGCAGCACGTTTTCAACTGTCGAAACAAAGCCCCGAACCGGCGCGAGTTCAAGCATTTGTTGTTGACCACCCGCATGAAGCCAGACTTTGGTACCGATAACGACGGGCAGACCTGGCTTTGGAGCAATCGTTAGCCGGAGCCAGTTGGGGTGCTTTTCGCGCTGGTTCAGGCGATTTTCCAACACAAATGACTCACTATCAATGTTGTTCGTGACTAAATCCAAATCTCCGTCGTTGTCGAGATCAGCATAAGCAGCCCCGTTCGAGAACCCCGTTTGATTCAGTCCCCAAGCTTCCGATACGTTCTCAAAGGTCAGTATTGCTTCGGGACTATTACCCCGATTGCGGTAGGCGTATTTCGGAATTTTCAGTTCGGGCAGGGCGTGTAAATCGGCTTTCGTTTGCTTGAATTGAGCTTCAGGCGTACCAAACGAAGCCCGTTCACGGTTGACCGCAATAAAATCGAGGTTGGTCACGTCGCGTCGGTAGCCGTTGGTGATGTAGAGGTCTTTCCAGCCATCGTTATCGAAATCGGCCAGCAAGGGTGCCCAACTCCAGTCCGTTTTTTCGATACCCGCGAGTTGCCCGATTTCCGAAAAATTCCCCATCCCAGTATTTAGTTGGAGCGTATTCCGCATGAATTGAGGCTGGTAGCCCAACTGTTTCTCCATCTGAAACCGGTTGAAGTTGGAGCCGGGGAGCATCATCTTCTGGCGATAATTGTCAGGAGGCAACATATCCAGCACCACAATATCGGGCAGGGCATCGTTGTTGATGTCGGCAATATCCACGCCCATTCCGTTGTGGGTCTGGTGGTTCAGCAACTTGGCAGCTTCATTGGCGAATGCGGGTCTGCCCAAATCCAACGCACCGGGTCTGTTCATCCAGACGAGGTCGTTGGACAAAAAATCGTTGGCACAATACACATCCGGCCAGCCGTTGTCGTCTAAGTCGCTCACACACAGGCCTAGGCCGTAGCCTTCGGCCAGAATCCCGGCCTCGCGAGATACGTTTTTGAAACGCCCCCCTGTATTTTCATACAAGCGATCCGTACTCGGAGCCTGATTGTCGAGTTGTTTAGGGCGAAGGTTATTGCGGCTGGTGGTTTCGAGGGCGTTGGTTAACAGGTAGCAGTCAAGGTCTCCGTCGCGGTCGTAGTCGAAAAATGAGGCCTGCGTGCTGTAACCCATATCGTTCAGGCCGTATTCGGCGGCTCGTTCGGTGAAGGTCGGAATAGAGTCGGCACCGGATAGTCCATTGTTAATGAACAGTTTATTGGCCCGTTGTAGCGTTTTTGGGGTTTTGCCCGCCACACAAACGTAAATATCAGGCCAGCCATCGGCGTTCACATCGGCCACGCTCACACCCGTACACCAGGCATCCGTACCGGTTTTCGATTGGGTTGTAATATCCTGAAAATGAATGGCTTCGTTTAGTTCCAACCCTCCAGTCCGGGACCCTCCAGTCCGGGTCCGGTTCAAATAAAGTTGGCTCGACACCTGATTACCGGCAAAATAGAGGTCTTGTTTACCATCGCGGTTGAAATCGCCTACGCCAACGCCCGCCCCGTTATACATATAGTCAAACGTCAACGCATTGAGCGAGTCCGTCTCGGTGAGCGTATTGGCAAACGTGATGCCCGTTTGCGACGATGGGAGTTTGATGAACAATTTATCATCCCCGGAGCGACTACGAAACCAACCCGTCAGACCGAGCGTTACCACGCCCAATCCCCACAAAAAATACGTTTTCATGGCCGTTGGGTTTTAGCAGGAAGCCCGGAATTGAAGTTGCAGAGGCAGCGAACGCGGAGCCGGGCAGGAACGGGCTTGTCCGCTTATGATTTGTGCCGCAAGTCGCCCAACTTCCGCCGATGGATGGGCAATAACCGAAACGCCCCCGGCCAGCAAGCGCGTGTAGTCATTTTCCACAAAACTCACTACACCCAATTCCTGCCCCAACCGAAAACCCGTCCGCTGGCTGTAATCTACCAGTGCAATCAGGTGGCGGCTTTCGGCCACAAAATACGCCTGGTGTGGCTGCATGTCACGCTCCGACAATTCATCAATCAACTGAAAGTCAAAGCTATGGGTAGTACAAAACCGTCGGAATGCCCGAATAGAGTCGGCATCAAAACAATCTTGTTCGGGCAGTATCAGGTTCAAGCTTCTGTATTTTCGCAACGTCGTTAATTGGCTCAACATGGCATCATACAGCGCCGTTTCGCCCCCGTACCGAAGTTGGTGTCCGTGTTGCAGTGCGTCGGGCCATTGGTTTCCAATTAAAATCAATTGATGTCCCGGCACATTCCGCAAGCTTTGGAGCGTGGCCGCGTCCTGCCCGATCAAGTGCGGCATCAGGACAAAATAATGATAATCCCCGAGGTGTTTGCCCAACAACTGGCAGAGCAATTGACGTTGATAGTTAAAGCTGCAAATGTCGAGCGTTACTGAAGGTCGGCCCGGCTCGCGGTTGAGGTTGGCGGCAATGGCATCGTGGAGTTGCTTCACGCTGTCGGTTAATTGCCCGGTCACAATCAGCACGCGCAGGGCATTGCGTCTGGTTTGCCCGGCAATAAAAAACCCTTTGCGGTTAATGGACGTAATAACCCCCATCTGGTAGAGCGTTTCGTAGGCCCGCTTCACCGAATCTTTCGACAGATACCACTCGGCGCAGGCTTCGTTGAGCGAGGGCAGCCGGTCGCCGAGGGCCAGCACCCCTTTTTCGATGTCGCTGACAATGGCATTCACCACCTGCAAATACTTGGGCGACCGGGCGCGGTCGTCCATCAAAAGTTCGGTTTTCATAGAACATCAAGGATAGTCTTGTTCGGCAATCACACATCAACCCGGCAATGCCAGCCACAGTCCGAACAGCAACAGCGCGAACAATAGCAACAACGCCAACGCTTCAAGCCACCGTAGCCAACTGCGTACTCTACCATTCATGATGTTTAAATTTTTCCCGGTAAAGTGATACAAATGTGATGTTCGCCCCGCTGCATCTGCTGGATAAATCCGCCAAAAAACAGCACAAAACCGACCTTATTACCCCTTAATACACCAAAAGGCCAGATTCTGGCCTTTTGGTGAGCACTACTAACCTATAAAACAACTCAATACCCTGGATTTTGAACCAGCGCGGGGTTCAGGTCGCGCTCACTTTGCGGAATGGGTTTCAGCAAATTCTTAGCTGACCAGTTTTTGTTAGGATCGGCCCGGCCAAAATCAACGTCGCGTTTGATGTCGATTTTTCCGGCCCGCTGCCAGCGCACGAGGTCGTTGTAACGGTGGCTCTCGAAGGCCAGCTCTACCCGGCGTTCGTGGCGAAGAGCCGTAAACAACTCGACTTCAGTACCTACCTTCACATCGGGCAGGGCGGTGGCGGTTGGGTCGGCCCGGCGACGAATCTGGTTGATGAGCGTGGCGGCCCCGGCAAAATCTTTGGTTGGCCCCAGAATTTTGCACTCGGCCAGCATCAGCAGCACATCGGCATAGCGAATTACGCGCTCGTTATTTACGCTCAGGGGCGACCGGAAGTCAATGTTGTTGTCGCCCAAAACGTACTTGGCAATAGATGAACCGGTGGCCGAATAAGCTTCTTTGAACATCCATTTTTTGGACCCGTCAGCGTTTTCGCCCGTGTTGAACGGATCGCCATCCAGAAAAATAGTGGCCCCCCGACGTGGGTCGCCCTTCTCAAATTCGCGTTGCAACGAGGTGGTCACCACCACTTCGCCGTAGCCCTGGGCATTGGCACCGGGGGCGCAAACGTTGGATAATCCGCAGGAAGCCCGGAAGTAGATCAGGCGAGCTGTGCCAGCCGATATGTCCTCGCCATTACCGTCGAAGTTAAAATCGACCGGGAGCCAGGGGTTGAAGCCGCCAATGCCCATCTGAACTTCAAAAATTGACTCGGCGTTGTTCTCCGTTTTTGACGAGAAATTATCCTGGAAGTTTTTGACCAGCGAATAAGTACCCGCCAGCCCCTGAAACTCAGCAGCAGCCTGTGCATATAACTCTGGTTTGGCATCCCACTGCGCCCGAAACAACAAGGCTTTGCCGAGTAATGCCTGGGCGGAGCCGCTCGTGGCGCGGCCCAGGTTCTCATTGTTCCATTTTTTGGGCAGGTTGGCTTTGGCAATGCGCAGATCGGCAATGACGGCATCCCACAATTGCCCCGGCGACGAATTGCCGGCGCGGGTTTCTTCGAGGGCGCGGGGAGTTTTTTCGATCAGTGGAGCCTGCCCAAAATGAATGGCCAGCACAAAATTGAAGTAAGCCCGCAGAAACCGCGCTTCGCCCTCAAACGCCTTCTTCGATGAATCGGACAGGGCCGTGGCTTCGGGGAGTTTTTCCAGGATCACATTTGACCGCTGAATGCCTTTGTAGGTTGTTTGCCATACTGCCCGGAACGGCCCGTCGGTGGGAGTCCAGTTAAAAATTTCCTGGCTGTTGACGGTTGTATTTTCGGGGGTCGTGTCGTCGTCGGTCACTAGTGTTGTCTGAAACCAGCCACCGCCGTCGAACTGCTCGTAGGTGTAATTGAGCAGCGATGAGTAAGCCAGCAATACGGCTCCTTTAAAATCATCATTGGTTTGGAAGAACGTCTGCTCGTCGAGTTTCCCCAGCGGAGCCAGGTCTAATTTTTTTTCGCACCGGGTAAACATACCGCAAAGTAGTAACAGGGCAACTGAGTGGGTTATAAGTCGTTTTTTCATGGGAAATTGCTGTTGATTGTGCGCGTTAAAATGTCAGGTTGGCACCGATTTGGACTGTAACAGGTTGCGGAATGTTGCCCTGATCGGAACCGGCAAATAATTGCGACGATGGCTGACCGTAGGTAACTACCTCCGGGTCAAGACCGGTGTATTTGGTGATGCGAAACAGATTGGTAGCCGCTACGTAAACGCGCGCACCCTGAAACACCTTCACTTTATCGAGCAGCAGGCGGGGGATTGTGTAGCCAAGCTGTACGTTTTTGAAGCGCAGAAAACTGGCATTTTCGACCCACCGATCTGAGAAACGACCGTTGTTGTTGAGATCGTTGGCTGTAGCACGGGGCATGGTGTTACTCGTGCCTTCGCCTGTCCAGCGGTTTTGGGTGCTGGCCAGACTGTTGCGACCTACGCCACCGAGGTTTTCGCCACCCCGCCGAAACTGATTATACACACTGACCCCCGAAACGCCCTGAAACAGCAGGTTTAAATCAAACCCTTTCCAGTTGGCATTGACCCCGAAACCGTAGAAGAAATCGGGAATGGTTTTGCCGAGGTACGTCCGGTCTTCCACGTTGATCTGGCCGTCGGGCGTGCCGCTGAACTGCTGCCCGTCGGTGCCGGGGCCGTTGTTATCCTGAAAAATCACATCACCGGGCCGGGGTTTGTTTTTGCCGTTGGCAATGTCGAGAATGGCCGCATCAGCCTGAGCCGTGTTCTGGTAAATTCCCCCTGTTTTGTAGCCGTAGAAATAGCCGATGGGAAAGCCCACCGCCGTGCGGTAGTCGCCACTGGCAAACTCCTGAACGCCTGGAGCCAACGCCACCAGACGGTTACGCACCGTGGTGATGTTGCCGAAAAGTTCAATGGTCGCGCCCTTGCCGAGATTGGTGCGGTAGCTGGTTTCCAACTCAATACCCCGGTTGTTGACCTGCCCTAAGTTGACGGGAATACTACCAAAGCCAGACGTAAGGTTTACCGGCAGGTTATACAAAAAGTCTTTCGTGTTGCGGTTGTAATACGTAGCCAGCACGTTCAGCTTCCCCAGCAGCGTCAGGTCGAAGCCCGCATCAACGCTCTCGTTGACTTCCCAGCGCAGGTTGCGGTTGGTCAGCACCGGAATTCCCGTGCCGCGCAGCGATGTTTGCCCCGCGCCAATGGTGTACCAGGGTTGTTGCACCACGCGGGCCACATACGGAAAATCGCTGCCGATGCGGTCGTTTCCCAATTGCCCCCAGCTACCGCGCAGTTTCAGGTCGGTGATGAAAGCCAGTTTGTTCTTGAAAAATTCTTCGTTGGAGATGCGCCAGGCTGCCGAGATAGCCGGGAATAGCTTGGCGCGGTTTTCAGGCGCAAAATTCGACGACATATCGTAGCGGGCCGTGGCCGTAACGAGGTACTTGTCCTGATAATCGTAACTTACCCGTCCGAAGTACGCAAAATAGGCCCGCTCCGATAGTCCGGAACCTACATTGGCGAATGTGAACCCGCCTTTGCCGTCGGACAAGCCTTGCTGATTGCGAAGGCTGCGGTAAAAATTAGGGTTGGTACTGCTGAAGTTGGAGGCCCCATAACTGAGATTGGTGTTCCGAATCTGCTGGTATTCCGTGCCGGCAATGGCGTTTACGGTGTGCTTGCCGAACACGCCGTCGTAGTTGAGGGTGTTTGTAAACACCTGTTGCACGCCCTCGCCCCGGTCGTCTCCGGCTCCGTTAGTATCCCGCTCCTGCCCCAGTTCGCGGGCGGTGTAGCCTGGCTGCCAGCTTGTGTTGCGCGAGGTGCCAAAATCCAGCGCGGCCACCGACCGGAATTTCAGGCCCCTGATTAGTTCGAGTTCGCCATAAATATTACCCAGCAACCGCAATGAACGGTCGGTGGAACTGACGACCTGATTGATGCCCGGCGTGTTGAGAATGGTCAATCCGGCCACGTTCAGGTTGCCCGTATAGCCGTAGCGATTGTTCGGGACGGAGTTATCAACATCCAGGTAATTAAAAAACGGCGGCATCGTGGCCGAGGCTGAATACAAAAATCCGTCGCCCCCGGCGTTGCTGCCCCGTTCGGTCTGGTTGTAGGCAATGGTAAGTGCCTGCCCGATTTTCAAGCGTTTGCCCACACGATGGTCGCTGTTGATACGGAACGAATAGCGCGTTAAGTCCCACTTTTTCACCATTGATTTCTGCTGAAATAGCCCCGCCGAGATAAAATAGTTGGAACTCTCGTTGCCGCCCGATATGGACAGGTTGTAGTTGCTGATGGGCGCATTACGCTCCACAACAGCATCGCGCCATACCTCGCGATTGTCAATAGTGAGGAGTTTGCCGCCGGGCCGCAAATCGGGGGGCAAAATCAGAAAGTCGCCGGTGCCGGGCTTGGCCCCACTCTGCACATTAGCCCGGTCGAAACTCTCCTGCGCCAGAGCCACGTATTGTGCCGTGCTGTTCATTTCGTAGAATTTCGGAAAATTCTGCACTCCCGAATACATATCGAAGTTGACGCGGGGCTTGCCCGATTTGCCACGCTTCGTGGTAATGAGAATCACGCCGTTGGCCGCCCGCAAACCATAAATAGACGAAGAGGAAGCATCTTTCAGTACCGACATCGTTTCAATATCGGCCGGGTTGATCTGGTTGCCCGTGCCGTCGCCGATTGGTACGCCATCCACCACAAACAGTGGCTGATTGTTGCCTACCGTCGAAACGCCCCGGATACGGATCGACACGGGACCACCCGGTGTGCCATCTACGTTAGTAATCTGCACCCCCGACACCCGCCCTTGAATGGCGGCTTCGGCGTTGGCAACGGGAAGCCGCGTGATGTCGCGGGCCTGCACCGTGCCGATGGATTCGGTCAGTTTTCGGGTCGCTTTCTGGCCGTAGCCTACCACCACTACTTCGTTCAGCGCGCGGGTATCGGCCTGGAGCGACACGTTGATGGTGTTGCGGTTGCCAATCGCGGTTTCCTGAGCAGTGTAGCCTACCGACGAAATGACGAGGGTGTTGGCTCCGGTTGGCACGTTCAGTTGAAAGTTACCGTCGGCATTGGTTGTCGTGCCGGTCGAGCTGCCTTTTATCAGGATGTTCACACCGGGAAGCCCCTTATTGTCGGCGGCATCGGTAATGCGGCCCGTCAGCGAGCGGTTTTGAGCCTGAGCGATACCAACAAGCCCCAACAGGGCAAGCATAATAACCGGCACAAGGCGATTCAAGTAGCGAATTGAGGTCATAAGAAGTTGTGTTTCATGGAATTTTGTCCATAAATAACAGTAGTCATTGTGGAGAATCTGGGTGGGTCTGGGTGGGTTAAGGCTGAATAACTGCTCACAAATCCGGTTCTTGCAGCACGTTTAACCGTTTATGAATATGCTCAACAATCGGCTTTTACAACTCGGAATGGCCTTAAACATGGCGCTTGGGGGAATGCCCGGTCTGGCCCAAAAGCCGCCCGTTTGGGTTACGATTAACCCTGCCCAAACTCACCAGATTATCGAAGGCTTCGGCTCGTGCATCATTGATTTTACCGACGCACCCGCGTTTTATGCCGATTCGGCGATGTACGACCGGATTGTAGGCGATCTCGGCCTGACGATGCTCCGAATGTCGATTCCGCAGGAATTGGAAATGGTCAATGACGACGACGACCCGAATCATTTTGAGTGGAAAAACTTCAACATGCACTTCATGGAACGGCGGATGCGGTTTGCTCAGGCTCTGAAAAAGCGGGGCGTTACGCGGTTTATTGCCGCTACGTGGTCGCCCCCGGAGTTCATGAAAACCCACCGCGCCACCGTGCAGGGCGGGCATTTGCGGGCCGATATGTACGACGAATACGCCGAAAATATGGCCGCGTTTATCATTGCGGCCAAACAAAACTGGGGCATTGATATCGGCTCCATCAGCATTCAAAACGAACTGCTGTTTATCGAACCCTACAAATCATGCATTTATAACCCGCAACAGGTGCGCGAGGCCGTGCGGGCGTTGATGCGGAAATTCAAACGCGAAGGCATCACCACCCAAATACACCTGCCAGAAGACATGATGTTTTCGGGCAGGATGCTCAACAACATACGCCCGACAATGGCCGACCCCGAAACCCAAAACTTCCCCGGCCACTTTGCCACCCACCGGCAGGAAGAATTTGCGGGCGTTCGGAAATGGCACGAAGCCACCAAACAATACAACCGCCAAACGTGGATGACCGAAACCTCCGGCCACGACCAAACATGGCCCGGTGCGCTCAAAATGGCAAGCGATATGCACGATTACTTCGTGGGCGGCAACATGAGCGCGTGGCTCTACTGGCAAATTGCCGAACCCCACAGCGTGTTTGCCCTCATGGACAGCACCCGAACGTCGCCCAAATATTTTGCCGCGAAACAGTTTTACCGATACGTCCGGCCCGGCGCAATGCGCGTCGAAGGTCAATCCACAAACGCCGATGTGTTAGCTTCCGCTTTTCGCCACGATGCCGATGGAACACTAACGATGGTCTTTATTAACCGGAGCGATGCCGTGCAAACGGTGCAGGTAGCTATTGACGGTAAAAATCAACCAACAACGTACCAACTTTTCCGGTCGAGCGAAACGGAAGGATGCGCCCCGGTGAGTACGTTCAGCCTGAATGGGCCAATGCTCACGCTGCCGCCCCGAAGTATCGTAACGTTATTGGGGCAGGGGAAACCTGATGTTTCGGCGAAACGGAATGAGTGGCCGGAAGCCTGGAAGTCAGTCATTTCTGGCAAAATCGGGACGTTTGAAAAGTCCGATATGGGCGAAGGATTCGGGATTAATGTGGTGTCGGAACGGCGCAATATGACCGCGCTCCGGGCCGAAATCGTCAAGGGGAATTTGAATAAAACCCTCGCCAACGGCTGGACAGCCCTGCACTCGGCCCTGCTCGGCGGCAATTATGAAGCCGTAGAAACGCTGCTCACTGCCGGGGCTGACGTGAACCGCCCCGCCAATGATGGCTGGACACCCCTGCACATGGCTGCCGGTACGTTTGTCGGTAACATCGACCATGCCAACAAAGGCGTTACGCGCTCCAAATATGACTTGTTCCGGCTCATCATGGAAAAGAAACCGGATGTGAACGCCCGCACCCGCGACGGTTGGACACCGCTACACGCGGCAGTTGCCAACGCCCATTCGGCCTGGCGACAACCCGAAAACCACGCGCTCGACCGCATCCGGGATTTACTCAAGGCCGGATGTAACCTGGAAACCACTGACCAAAACGGACGAACAGCCCTGCATTGGGCCGCGTGGCAAGGCTACTCGCGCTTTACCGACGCGCTGAACGTGTCGGACGCGGTGGTACAGGTGCTGATTGATGCCAAAGCAAACCTGAACGCGGTGGACAACACCAGACGAACGCCCTTGCATTGGGCCGCCGAAATGGGCTATGACCCGATTGTGGCGGCTCTGGTGCGGGCCGGAGCCAGCCAGACTATCCGCGACAAAGCCGGAAAAACGCCCGCCGAACTCGCTCAAGCCCGCCAATTGACAGGTACGTTGGCGGTTTTGCAAATGGGTAAATTGGCAGTTGCAGAATCACAAAAGGGGCCAATCGAGGCCGGAACGGGCAACTTGGGTAAAGAATTAATCCGGGCGGCTTCAACAGGTAATCTGAAACTCGTGACCGAATTACTCGTCCAAAAAGCCGACGTATTTTACCGCGACAGCGACGGGTTCCGCGCCATTGACCGCGCCCGTGACAACGGTCACCGAACGATTGTGTTGCTGTTGCAGGAAGCCGAGAAAATAAAGAAATAGCTACGTTAAATATTTTTGTAATGCCATGAAAATCAATTTGTTACTCTTGCTTTTTCTGCTATGCGTCGGCACCGTTGCCGTTGGCTTGCCCCCCGTTTACAACATTCGTGACTACGGAGCCACCGGCCAGAAAAGCGACAATGCCACCGAGGCCATTGCCAAAGCCATTGCAGCCGCC
>JANOCD010000139.1:0-114986 GCA_031411995.1 Cytophagales bacterium | reverse complement strand
CGTCCGCGGCACGTTGCACCAGTCCGTTGGCTTCGATGTCGCGCACTTGCCCGTCCGGCCGGATGATGCGGAACTGCGTCCGGTACTCGCGGATGCCGGCCACGGCGTCTGCAATCTCGGCGTTGACGCGCGCGCTGTCCTCGGGGTGCAGGCACTGCACCCACGCCGCGTAGACCTCCCCGCCCCCAAATCGTCGGTATTGGTGACGGTAAAGGTCGTCTGGGCCTGTGTAGTGGTGGCCATGAACAACGTCAGGCTAATTAACCAGCGCGGCCTGAACCGCGCGGGAGAGAAATGCGAAACGTAGAGAAGAGTTCATAAAGATAGTTGAAATAATTTGAAGTACTCGCCTTTAAATGCAGTCTAAGAACGGCCCCTACCATACCCCTCACCAGCCGATGCGGGAGGGGTACAGAGAGGGCCATCATATGGGTTAGAGCACTTGCTCCGGCCTGAGCCGGATTTATAGGGAAGTGTGGTATAGTTCATGGTCATAAAGCGGCCAATGTCTGTTGCTTGCCCGCTTCGCGGAGCTTTTGGTTGGTGGCCGTGAAATACTGGTGACTGCTCAGAAACTTCCGTTGCAGGTCGGGCCAGCAGTCGGGGTCGGGAAGCCGCCCGTGGGCTATCCACTCGGCCCGCAACCTCTCGCTGATGATCCCGTAATCGACCCGACCGAGGTAGTCTAAATCGGCATCGCACAGAATGGCCGCCAGGGGCGTGGTGGGCGTTTGCGGAAGCCGCGTGGCCCCAATCAGCTCGCACACCTGCTCAATTTGGGCGGGGGAGTAGTCAAAGGCGGGCAGGTATTCGCGGGCCAGTCGGCAGCTCTCGGCCTCGTGTTCGTCATACATCACCAAAAAGCCCGCATCGTGGTAGCAGGCCGCCGTGCGCAACAGGGCGCATTGCTCCGGGTCGGCCACACCCTCGGCCCGCGCAATGCGCCCGGCCTGGGCCATCACGTCGCGGGTGTGGTCTGCCGAGTGGTACATAAGTTGTGGGGGCAGTAGGGCCGTCAGCCACTCCAGCATAAACCCGCAGGCACGTTCGGTTTTCATCAGTAGCTGACTGTTCATCCTCGCAACCGGGCCAGTTCATCCGCCGGTAATTTCGTCAGTATCTCCACGGCGTGTTCGTAGCCTTTCTGCACAATTTTGTCATACGAGGCCCAGTTCATCATGCCGTAGCGGCTCACGTCGGGGTTGAAATACAGGTCGGTATGCCGGATATTTTCGGTACGCCGGGCAGTGCTATACAGCAGGGTCGTATTGAGCATAATCGACATCAGCGAGGGGAGCCGGTATTTCCGTTGCCGTTTGGGCCGGAACCAATCCCGCAGCAGACTCTTCGGGCTGGGTATCTGCTCCATGGTGAGCTTGCGGGGTTTGTCGATGTTCAGGTCCACGCCAATGACCTTACCTACGCCAAACCGGCTCATCACGTCGGCGGGAAAATTGTTGAACGAACCCCCGTCCACCAGCAAATCGTCGCCATCGATCACAGGCGGAAACACCCCCGGAATAGCCGAGGTCGCCAGCAGGTATTTGAGCATGGCTCCCCGCGTATGAATCTCTTCGCGGGCCTGGGTGTAGTTGCTCGACAGGGTAAAGAAAGTCAGCCAGCTATCTTCAAGGTGGGGGGTTGGGTTTCCCGTAAAATCGCTGATGCAGGTCTGAATCATCTGCTCCATGCGCCGACCCCGGACGAGCGAAATAAACGGCAGCACGTTGTAATCTTTGGTGGGATTGAACAGAGCCGCTTTGCGAAGATGCCGGGTGGTGGGTTCAATGGCCTCGTCGAAGGAGAATGTAGCGGCTACCAGCCCCCCCACGCTCGTGCCACCTACCACATCAATCGGAATGTTCCATTCCTGCAACGCCCTCAGCACGCCAATGTGGGCAAATCCTTTGGCCCCGCCCCCGGCCAGCACCAGCCCCACCGAGGTGCCACTCAGGATACGGGCCAGCCGGGCCATGTCGCGGGGTAATTCGGGCCGCAGGTGGTAATGACGCTTTACGGCGGGGCGCAGGGCGAGCCATTGGGCTGTGTGCTGTGGATGCGCCGTGTCGGGCGGGTGCAGCAACAGCAGCGTATGCGGAACACTCGTTTGCTGTTCACTCATCCAGTACTGTTCGTCAACGGGGGTCAGGTTGGAAGCCTGCGGGGCATCGGCCAGCAACAGCACTTCATCGGCCTGCCGCAGACACCGGCGCGTCCACTCCGATAGTTCGCCCCGAAATGAGTCTGTAACGTACAGCATAAACTCGTGTTGCGACTCCTGATCGTCGAGCCATTGGGTGAGCTGCCGGTAGGCTGCGGGGTTATACTTATCTACCTGAGCAAAGTTGGGCTGGTTGAACTGATTGTCCACCTCTTCGCTCGATACCACGAAGGTCGTTCCCTTCCGGCGCAACAGGGAAGACAGTTCGGCGGCAAACCGGGTTGCTACGGAAATCGGTTCGGCTCCATTTTCGTGAAGGGCCAGCACGCAGATATTTACGGGTTTCTTTGCCGAACGCGGCCCGGAATGCCGGATCACCTGCGAGGTTCGCAACCGATTGATAATGAGTTTGGTTACGTTCATCGACACGGCGGGGTAGGCGGCAATGACCTGCTCAAAGGCGGTTTGCGAGAGTTTCACCAGCACACTGTCGCGCAGGGCTACGATGGTCGCGCTGCGGGGGTCGCCAGTGAAAATGGCCATCTCGCCCACGGTCTCACCCCGGATAATCTCACCGATCACCTGCCGTTGGCCCGCGCTGTCGGTAACATACGCCTGTAGCCGTCCGCTGATCACAAAATACAGGCAATCGCCGGTATCATGCTGGCGTAAGAGGGTCTCCCCGCCCCCTATTTCGACCCACTCCAGCATCGGTTCGAGCAGGGTGAGCATGGTAGCATCGAACTCCCCAAAAATGCGGTGCAGGCTGGTGAGTAGCTGTTCTTTCTGGTAAGCATTGACGATTGGTTCAGCCGTGAGTTTCATAGGCAGTGGTGATCCGAAGAATTAGTTTTGGAGTTGGGTAGCCGCATAGTGGAGCTTATCAACGAAGTACATGCTCATGTCGGCTTTATTTTTGGTGGCTATATTGCCCCGGTGTCGGCACAAAAACAGGCTCTGTACCTGCTGGTACGTAATGGCCGAAATATTAACCTGTCCCGGTTCGCCCGCCGATTCGAGCCGGGCCGCCGTGTTGACCGTATCGCCCCAGATGTCGTAAGCGAATTTGGTGGCTCCCACCACGCCTGCCACAACCGGCCCGGTATGGATCCCGATCCGAATCTGGAAAGCTACTTTGCCTTCGCGGGTGCGTTGTTGTTCGAGTTCGCCGATAAAATCCCGGATTTCCAGGGCCGCCATCACCACCTCCTGTGCGTGATCGGGGTGAGCCACTGGCAGCCCGCCCGCACACAGGTAGGCATCGCCAATGGTTTTGATTTTTTCGATGCTGGGGTATTTGCCGATAATGCGGTCGAAGTGTCGGAAGCAGTGGTCAATCTCCCCAACCAGTTCGGTGGGCGAAAGCTGCTCGCTGATTTTGGTGAAGTCGCGGAAGTCGGTGAACATGATTGTCACGTTCTCGTGGTGGCGTGTGCGGGTAATGCCCTGCACCTTCAGTTCGTTCACTAATTCTTCGGGCAGGATGTTGAGCAGCAGTTCGTCGGAGCGTCGGCGGGCCAGGTCGAGTTGCCCGTTTTTCTGGGCCAGTTCGCGGTTGGCGCGTTGCTTGTTCGTAATCAGCCGCCAGAGCAGCCCGGCCAGGGCCAGCAGCAACCCTGCCCCCACCAGCAGGGCATTTCTGATGGTGCGCTCCTGTTCGGCTTCGGCAGCTTTGAGGGCGTTTTCAGTCTCTAAGAGTTTGATCTGGTCTTGCTGAAACCGAAGCAGCAGTTCGCGCCGGGTAAGCACTGAATCTTTCTGCCCGATTAGCTGATTTTTCTGCCCAATGAGTTGCTCTTTCTGGCCGATCAGTTCGCCCTGTTGCCGGAGTTGTCGGCCCTGTCGGGTCAGCACGGCCTGCTTTTGCCCCACTTCGGTACTCAACTGCCCCACGGCCTGCTGCGAGGTAGCGGCTGCCTCGGCGTTGGCCTGCGCCGTTTCTTCGGCCCGCGCCCGCCCGGTTTCGAGTCGGTTCAGTTCGGCCATCAGGTCCACAGACCGGAGGGTTTCTTCGGCTCGTTTGCGAAATCGTCTGGCTTTGGCCCGGTTGCCCAGCCCGGTATGCAGCCGGGAGAGTTGCAGGGCGGCCAGCCCGATCACTTTGGATGCTTTGAGCCGCTCGCCCAGGTCGAATGCCCGCTGGGCGTAGGTCATGGCAGCGGTGGGGTCAGCGGTTTCGAGGTCTTTGGCCACCAGTAGCAGCACCTCCGCTTTGCGGGTGCTGTCGGTCTGGCGGGCGAGTTCATTGGCCCAGTAGGTGGCACTGGCGGGGGTCTGGGCCTGGACAGTAGTGGCCAGAAAGCCCCCCGACATCAGCAGCAGACAAAGAAAAAAGTAGTGTTTTTTCATACGAGAAGTGGCATGATGATGAATGAATTCAGTATCATCAATTACCCCCGCAAGTACCGCCAACGCTTGGTTAGCCGCTAACACTCCTGTACCAATTTTAGCACTCACGTGCCAATTTCACCATGAAACCATAAAATCAAGCCCTGTGCGGGACGATTTTAGCCGCCGGAGCGGCCTTACCCTTGATCGGGCTATTCCGCCGGTTAATCAGTGAAGAACGTAGCGATGAATTCATAAATAGTTGCATGAGATAACCGCGTCCAAATACGCCAAAATGACACTATACGTCAGTGCATTTGGAACGTAATTGGCATAGTCACCGTGCGGGCCACTGCTTCTCCGTGCCGATGGGCCGGAAACCAGGGAGGCATATTGACAACGGCCTGCAGCGCAGCCCGATTCAACAGCAGGCCAGCCGATTTAACTACCTTCAGATCGGTCAGATAGCCCGTAGGTTGTACCCGAAATTGCACCCACACCGTCCCCTCTATCTGGGCCATCCGCGCCTGGTGCGGATACAAAGCCTCCTGTTTCAGATAGCCCTGCAGGGCCGTAATACCGCCTGGAAAGAAAGGCTCGTTGTTGACAGACACGTAGTCGGCAGCCAATGTAGTAACCTGCATTTGTGAAGCTGATATCGTAGTTGAATCGGTTGTTTGCTGACCCAAAGTCAGCGTTACACTTGCTAATAGGCAAATGCAACTCAAAAGAGTTGTTTTCATGTGCGAGGAAGATTTAATGAACGTAGATAGTGTTACATAGAACTAAAAATACAAGGCCGGGTGCCCGTTGCCGAAACACCCGGCCCTGGTACTCTTGGTTTGGTAGTCGTTAGCGGGTTTGTACTACCCCTGCAACGGTGCGCTTACACCCGTTGCCATTGGTTACTGTTACCCGGTATGGCCCTATCTGGCTGATTTGGAATCGCCCGTTGCTGTTGCTGTCGGCCCGCCGAATCTCGTAGCCGTTGATGCGATCCAGAATCTGTACGAAATCATAGGCACTGCCCGTGCCTACCTGCATAAATAAGTTCTCGAACGACGACACAATCACGGTCGCCGTTCCCGTGTTGGGGCCAATCACAGTGGTGCCGTCGGGGAAGGTCAGCGAGACCACCGGCAAGGGGTTGACCGTCAGGTTGGTAGTGGCTGTGGTGGTGGCTCCGCCGTTGCTCACCGTCAGGGTGTAGGTCTGACCCGGAAGGCCGGACCCTCCCGACCCGGTTGCCAGCACATTCTGGCTAAAGGTGGCCTGATTGCTGTTGCCCGTGAGGGGGTTGGTGCCGTTGGTCAGCGTGAAGCTGTAGCCGTTGGCCCCGTTGCTGATAGCCGCCGTGAACGTCACTAAACTGCCTTCACAAACAGTACTGGGCGACGCGCTGAGTGCCCCCAAAGCAGGTGGCGTATTGACGGTCAGCACGTAGGCGGCCCCGGTGCCTACGCATCCGTTGGCATCCGTAGCCCGCACCGTGATGGTGAACTGGCCGGTCTGGGTGGGTGTCCCACTCAACACACCCGATGCGGCCAGACTCAGACCCGTGGGCAGAGTGCCAGTCGTCAGCGAGAAACTGTGGGGAGTTGCCCCGCCCGAAGCGGTAAACATCTGGCTGAAGGTCTGGTTGATATTGACCATGTTGACGGTTGGATTAGTGACCGTAACCATGGCTGTGGTACTCGTCACGGTGGTGTTCGTTGCGCTCACGCAACCGTTGGCATCGCTCACACTCACCGAATAAACGCCCGACGTAGTAACCGTTCGGGTTCTGGTAGCTCCCGACGTACCCAGCACCCCACCACCGAGGCTGGTGAAGGTGTACGAAGTGCCTCCCGAAGCCGTCAATGTCACGCTGGTCTGGGTGCAACTCAGCGGGCCGTTGTTGGTCAGACCCGCCACCGGCAGAGCGTTCACCGTCAGGCTGGTAGTGGCGGTGTTGGTCTGGCCGCTGGCACTCACCGTCAGGGTGAAGCTCTGGGAGCCATTGCCGCTGGCCGTCACGACCTGATTGAACGCAGTGGTGCTGCCCGCGCCGGTGGTGGTAGCCGTGCCGTTGGTAAGGGTAAAGTTATAACTCCCCGATACGTTGCCCACCGTTGCGGTAAAGGTGATGGGACTCCCCACGCACACCGCCGATGGACTGGCCGCTAAGCCCGTGACGGTGGGCGAGGCCGGCGTGATGGTATCGGTATCGGTGGCTGAATTATTGCCCGGATTGGGGTCAGTAACGCCGGCCGGGGCCGTTACCGTAGCCGTGTTGGACAGGGTACCCGTGGCCCCGGCACTGATGTTAGCTGACACCGTAAAGGTTACCGAGCCGCCAACGGGCAGATTTACCAATTCGTCGATGTTGCCCGAACCCGCAGCGGTTACCATTCCCCCGCCCGCACCGACCGCTGTCCAGGTTGGGGTGAGTGTAGCCGGGAATGTATCCAGCACCCGAGCACCCGTTACGGCCTGAGGACCGGTATTGCGAACGGTAATGGTGTAGGTGACCGCGCCACCGGGTACAACTGTACTTACCCCATCGGTATTCGTGATGGACAGATCGGCCTGGGGTTGCTGGATTCCCACCGGGGCCGTGATGCTGAAAGGCGCACAGCCTCCGCTGACCGCAATGGCATAGGTGACTATATAACTGCCCGGACTGCTGATGGCGGGGGTGATCTGACCCGTACCGGCATTCAGACTCAACCCCGCCGGGCTGCTGCTATAGGTGCCACCCGCCGTGCCGGTTTGGCTCACGCTGACGGGACTATTACTGGTCATGAAAGGCGAACCGGAATAGGCAATCGTTGCCGAAGGGGCCGCCGTGACCGTCACGTTGGTGGTAGCCGTGGCCGATGGACCGCCATCGCTCACCGTCAGGGTGAAACTCTGGGGGCCGTTGCCTGCCGCCGTCAGCACCTGACTGAAGGCCGTGCTGCTCGCATTGCCCATCGTGGTGCCGGTCGGCGTTCCGATGGTGCCGTTGGAAAGCGTGAAAGCGTAGGGCGGATTGACATTGCCCACCGTGGCCGTAAAGGTGTTGGGGCTACCTGCGCAGACGGTATTGTCCAGCGTACTGAACCCCGCGATGGTCGGCGTGGCATTCACCGTCAGCACATAATTGGGGCCCAGATCAAAACAGCCGTTGGCATCACGGCCCCGCACCACCACCGTGAAACTCCCCCCCTGCGTGGGCGTGCCACTCAGTACCCCACTGCTGGACAGACTCAGGCCCGTGGGCAGACTGCCGCTACTGAGGCTGAAACTGTACGGACTCACGCCCCCCATGGCCGTAAAGGTCTGGCTGAAAGGCGCGTTAATATTGACTGTGTTGGTGGCCGGGTTGCTGGTGGTGATGGTGGCTATGTTGCTGATCACACTGGTGCTGGTGGTGCTCACACAACCATTTACATCCCCCACCCGAACCGAGTAGCTGCCCGGACTACTCACATTCGTAGACACGGCGAATCCGTTCGCCGTAAGAATCACCACCCCGCTGGGATTGATAAGCATATAGGAGTTGCCCCCCGATGCCATCAGGCTTACGCTGGTCTGGGAGCACGTGAGCGTTCCACTGCTAACCAACATAGCTGTAGGTAGAGCGTTGATGGTGACGTTAGTATTTGCGCTGGCTGATTGGCCGTTGTCATTCACCGTCAGGGTGAAGGCCTGACTGCCGTTACCGGCGGCCGTCAGACTCTGGCTGAACCCACTGCCACTGGCACTGCCCATGGTTGTGTTGCTGCCATTCGTCACCGTAAAGTTGTAACTGCCTGATACATTACCCACCGTGGCGGTGAAGGTGATGGGACTGCCCACGCAAACGGTGTTGTCCACAGCCGCAAAGCCCGTGATGGTTGATGCCGCCGGGGTGTTGGTCAGGCTGAAGTTGATCGTGGGCGACGCGCCACTGGCCGTAGCCGCTACGTTGTAGGGCCCACCCGCCGTGGTATTGGCCATGACACTGGCCCCGGCTACACCACTGGCGATGCTGGCCGTGACCGATGCTGGATTAATGCTGGCTCCCGAACCCGGCCCGGTGTAGGTGACTACCCCGCCATTGACCGGCTCGCTGTTGGCACTGCTCACCGTTACCCGCAACGGATTGGTAAAAGCCGTGCCGACCATGGCCGACTGGCTGCTGCCACCGGTGAGGGCCAGGGTGAAGCCCCGCGACTCGAACGAACCAATATCGGTGGCTCCCACCCGCGCAAAACCACGCTGATCGGTTGTAGGGTCACCTGAATTTGTGCCTGCATTGATAGCCGGACTACCCGGCAGCAGGGCGTGGGTTTGCGTAGGCCCGCCGTAGTTGCCCAACGGAGCCAGCAGGGCATCGACCCCCACGATGTTGTTATTGGCCCCATTGGTTAAGCCACCGGAACCGCCTGTACCAATGAGGTTGAAAGATGATGCGGCCATAACAGTACCTCCGCCTGCCGTTATAATGTTAAGGGCGGTTGTGCCTCCAGCATCCGTATTACCCGCCACAATGCAGTTGAGGAGCCGCAGGGTGGCATTGTCATTAATCAGTATGGCACCATCACCACTCCGGTTGCCGGTGACGGTGCTGTTCACCACCGTTAGGCTATTACCATCACTCCGAATCCCATTTCCTATATTGCCACTAAAGGTACAGTTGGTAATCAGGGCGTTTTCCCGTGCTAACATCCCCCCGCCACCTCCTGCTGTATTACCCGTAAACAGACAACTCGTTATCGTTGCATTCGACCCATCAATCCCTATACCACCACCACCCTGATTAGTTGTATTACTTCTAAAAGTGCTATTAATCACACTAAGTGACGAGCCGAGGTGGTATAGACCTGCCCCAAATGTGCCGGTTGAATTTCCCTCAAAGAAGCAGTTGTTGACCGTCAAACTGCTCCGATTACGCACCCCACCGGCATCAAACGTAGCCCGATTATTCCGAACAACGCAGTTAGTCAGGGTCAGAATCCCCTCGTTTTGGATGCCCCCGCCATTATCCTGGTCGGCAAACCCATCGGCAATCGTGAACCCATTGAAGCTGACGGTATTATTATTGGGGATGTTAAAAATACGGTAGTTGCCGCCCGAATTCCGGCGCACGGTCAGGTTACTGGCCCCCGGCCCGATAAACGTGATGTCTTTGGTAATATCAGGCAGCACAGCCGCTAAGTTGATAGTGCCGCTGGCCGTTGCCGTAATGGTAAACGGCCCTGGCGAAGCCAAGGCCATTACGTTGTCCATGGCCTGCCGCAGACTCCCCGATCCCGTATTGTTGGTATTGGTGACCGTAAACGTGGTTTGGGCCTGGCTAAACTGCCCGGTCAGGAGAGGCAGCAACAGCAAAAAAAGACGAAAGATGTAGTGGTTTTTCATAGGAGAAGCAGGCATCATGATGAATGAATTTAGTGTCATCAATTACGCCTGCAAGTACCGCCAACGCTTCGTTAGCCGCTAACACTCCTGTGCCAATTTTAGCACTCCTGTGCCAATTTGACCTTAAAACCCTCCAATCAAGCCCTGTCGGGGACGATTTTAGCCGCCGGAGCGGCCTTACCATACTGAGAGGGTAACACGCCGTAGTGTTCCTGAAACACCCGGGCAAAGTAGGAAAGGTGATTGAACCCCACCGCAAAGGCTACCTGGGTCACGTTGTCTTCCCCCTCACCCAACAACGCGGCCGCCCGCGCCAACCGAATGTCGCGGATATAGAACGTGGGGGTTTGGTTGGCAACTGCTTTGAGTTTGCGGTTTATCTGGGTGCGACTCATGCCCACTTCTTCGGCCAACCTTTCGACGGTGAACTCAGGATCGCTCAGGTGCTGATAGACGACCGCCGATAGCTGGTCGAGGAATTTCTGCTCACGAACCGGCAAAACGCCCCCGGTTGCATCGGTCGTGTCGGCAGCAGGGGTCAAGTCACGCTGGCCGGTTGCCATCCGCCGGAATAACCGCTGCCGCCCTTCGATCAGGTTCTGCACCCGAACCCGAAGTTCGGCCTGGTTGAAGGGTTTGGTCAGGTAGTCGTCGGCTCCCAACTCAAACCCTTCGATGCGGTCTTCTACGGTAGCTTTGGCCGTAAGCATGATCACTGGAATATGGCTGGTGGCTTCGCCGGTTTTCAGGGTTCGGCAAAACGCGAAGCCATCCATGCGGGGCATCATCAGGTCACAGATCACCACGTCGGGTAATTCCGCAGTCGCCAGTTCGAGACCTTCCTGCCCGTCGGTGGCTTCCAGAATGTGGTAGTCGCCCTCGAAAACCGAGCGGACGTAGGCTCGGATGTCGGCGTTATCGTCGATGATAAGGAGCCGGTTTTCGGAAGTAGGCTCGGATTCCAGCGTCTCTACCCCCAATCGACCCGTCAGATTACCCACAAAGGGAACTTCCGACTCGGCCATCTCCAAATTGGCAGTTTCTCGAACTGCCACCACCGGGAGTGTCACCCGAAACGATGTACCCACGCCCTCAGCACTGTTGACGGTGATGGTGCCACCCAGAACCCGCACCAGTTCATGCACCAGAGCCAGTCCAATGCCTGTGCCTTCGTATTTACGCGGTCGGATTGCCGCATCACCGTCGTTACGGTTAATCTTACCGTCTGCCGTATGGACGTACCCCGCATGGGCGGACCGCTGGTAGAACCGCTCGAAAATGTGGGCCAACTGGTCGGGAGCGATGCCAATGCCCGTGTCGGTCACGCTAAACCGAATCGAACCTCCTTCCGGGTGCGTTGGATACTGTACCTTCAGCCGAATCTCCTGACCTTGGTCCGCCGTCGCAGCCGGGGTGAATTTGAAGGCATTCGATAGCAGGTTAGTCACGATTTTTTCGAGTTTGTCCCGGTCGAACAGACCCCACCACTCGGTTTCGAGTTGCTCTACCGAGAACCGAATCTGCCGGCTTTGGGCAAGCGACTCAAAGGAGGCTCCGATGGTTCGGAAAAAGAGGGGTAGATTACCCGGTTCCTGCTCGGATTTGAGTTGCCCTGCTTCGAGCTTGCTCAGGTCAAGAAGTTGATTGATGAGCGTAAGCAGGCGGGTGCTGTTGCGCTCCATCCGCTCGACTACAGGTGCGGTCAGCGTCACGACTGATTCGGTTTTCAGGCGGTGTTTCAGGTCAGTCAGCGGCCCCAGAATGAGGGTAAGTGGCGTACGGAACTCGTGGGAGATGTTGGTAAAAAACCGCGTCTTCAGCGCGTCGAGTTCGGCCAGCCTACCCGCTTCTTGCTGCTCGAAAGCCACCCGCTGCTCCAGCAGCAACCGATCCGTCTGGAACCGGTACAACTGCCAGATGATAACCACCGTCAGACCTGCATAAAGTAAGTACGCCCACCAGGTCCGGTAGAAGGGTGGATGCACCCAAATCGCTACAACCACCGGCTTACTCCAACGTTGCCCATCTACTGAACCCAGTACGTGAAACCGGTACTGGCCACTGGGCAACTGGGCGTAGTTGGCAAACCGGTTGGTGCCGCCCTGCACCCAGTCCTGATCAACCCCCTCCAGCCAGTAACGGTACTGGTTTTTGGGGGCGTTGGTAAAGTCCATCACGGCAAACTCCAGCGTCAGCCCGTTTTGCCGGTGCGACAGGTCCAGCCGCTGGGTGTACCCGATGCTCTGGGTAAGCAAGCTGTCTGCTCCGCCCACGGTTACCGGCTCATTGTTTACCTTCAGCCCAATGATATGAACCTCCGGGGCCGGGCCAGTTCCCTCCCCAACCCCCTCCGGCCGAAACGCTGTCAGCCCATTGACCCCCCCAAACAGCAACTCCCCCGAAGGAGTCTTAAAAAACGACCCCGTGTTGAACTCATCATCCTGTAGCCCGTCGGCTTTGGTATAGTTGCGAAACGTTTGTGTTTTGGGGTCGAAACGGGACAAGCCCCGGTTGGTACTCAGCCATAAATGGTTCGTGGCATCCGTCAGAATCCCGTAAACCACCTTATTGGGCAGTCCCTGCGCGTCGGTAAAGTGCGTAAACTGCCGCGTAGCCTTATCGAGTCGCTCCAGCCACCCGCCTTTGGTGCTCACCCACAGGTAGTTGGCGGGTTGGATGGGGTCATCCACCATACTGGATATAATATCGTTGCTCAGACTTTGCCGATTGGTCAGGCTGTTTTTATACAGGGTAAAAGCGGGGGTGGTCTGGGGATGGTCGGCGCGAATCAGCCCCCTGATCGTGCCGATCCAAAGCGTACCAGCCTGATCGAAATACAACGCACTGGTCTCTATATCGGCTCCACTCGGGGGCAGCAGATGCCGGTAGCTAAACACCCGGAAGGTGCCGGTTTTGGGGTCGAAGCGCAGCAGTTGGCCGTTGATGGCCCCAATCCAGAGGTTACCCTGGGCATCCTCAACGGTCTGGTTCAGGTATCTACCGAAAGCCGTTTGGGGGGGCAGTACATACTGGTTCAGTAGCTTCCAGTCGGTCGAATACCGGCCCAGTATCGGTTGACCCATTCGGTTGATACCCATGGAGACCCAGAAAAAACCCTGCCGGTCCTGCATTACAAACAGCACATCGTGGTTTAAAAAGGGAAGCAGTCGATTGGTGGAGCGGTCTAACTGGTAATACCGCCATAGATATTGAACGTAGGTTCGTTTCTGGCGGTCCTGATAGAGGTAGTTGATGGAGGTGTTGGGCAGATAAGCGGCAAACTGTTTGATTTTGGGACTGAACATCCGCAACCCATAGCCTGCTGTACCCACCCACAGATTTCCCGTCCGGTCTTTGATCAGTTTGGTCACGGCACGTATGTTGGGCGGGATCGTTGCATAGGCATTCCGGGCCGAGAGGCTGTCGTGAGCATAGAGTTGCCGGGGCGACATCAGCCAAATCAATTCGTTGGTCGCTACCGCTACCGTGCCCCCATCAATGATCGTTATCTGGACCACATTGGTTGCCAGTGCTATACGTTTGCGTTTCCCCTGGTACCAGCCGGTCAGTTGGTTGTTTACGGTTATGTCGAACCAGTAGTCGAGTCGGGTACTTCGCTTCCGGGCCTGAACCGGCGTATAGCCCGTTTCGAACCAGTCCAGCCGGGTACTGGTAATGGGTTGATGCCAGTTGATAGACCATACCTGCCCCGGTGCGCTCACGATGGCCTGGCCATTGGGGAGAAAGTCAATATAGCCAATTTCACTATCGTTGCTCCCCCCCGGCAGCAAAAAGGACTGCTCAAACAACTGAACCTGTGCCGTAAAATCAGGCCGGGCGGGGTAGCCCGTTTTCAGGGCGGAGGGCAGGGTGATCTTAAACACCTTGGCCTTATCGGTACCGACCCAAATGTTGCCCTGCGGGTCTTCAAACAGCCGGCGTACTTCGTAATTCCCCCCATTGGCAACATCCCGGTCGCTAATGCGGATGTGGTAAAAGCGTTGAGTCCGGGCATCGAAGAGGTTCAGCCCCTGATTGAGCGTACCCGCCCACAGCCGCCCCCGGTGATCGACCAGCAGGGCCGAGCAGTTATCATCAGAAAGGCTGTAGGGGTTGTAGGGGTCGTGGGTGAAAACGGTGAAATTATACCCATCATACCGGTTTAGCCCCCCTTTGGTAGCGACCCAGATGAAGCCCTGTGTATCCTGACAGAGATCATACACCATGCCCTGTGAGAGACCGTCGGAAATAGTCAGTTCTTGCCAGTTTTTGGCAGTCTCCCGACCGCCCCCCCACTGGGTCGGTTGAGCCAGCAGTACAACTGGAAGTATAATGAAGAGCAGGTACAGGAAACGCATTGTGACACTATTTCATGTCAAAGTACGTAAAATTGATATATTTCGATTTGTTTGACACACCAAAAGTTAGCCTGATCGGCTGTGTTTATCGGTAACGCAAAAAAACGGTCAGGACACTGCTCAACCAGTGTCCTGACCGTTGTGGGTTCGCCCCGTACCGAATTAGTACATAGGTTTCGTTACCTCGGCAAGCTGGTAATACTACTCTCCACCTCGGTTTTGCAACCGTTGGCCCCCGTTACAACTAGCCGGTAAGCACCCGGCCGGGTGATGGTGAAAAAGCCCGTGCTGCTGCTATCGGTCTGCCGAATTTCGTAGCCATTAATCCGGTCGATCACGATCACTCGCTCGTACAACATGCCCCCTGTGGCCTGCAACACCGCTCCGCTGTTGAGTAGCGAGAGCGTCACCACTGGCGCTGGCTTCACCGTCAGGCTAAAGGCGGTTGAGGTGGCCGAGCCACAGCCTCCCGTTACTACCAGCACATAACTGCCCCCTTGTGCAACATCAACGTTGAAGAGCGATAGGGTAGGGCCGCTGTTGCTCACCAGTATGCCATTGCGGAACCACTGGAAAGCCGAGGCCGTGCCGCTGACGGTAGCGGTGATGAACAGGTTGGCACCCGGACAAACGGCTGAACCACTACTGGTCAGGGTAGGGATAGGCGCAGCACCAGCCAGGTTTCCGTAGACAGTGACGTTGGTCGTGCTGAAGCAACCCGTGGCGGTGTTGGTCACGGTGACCGAATACAGCCCTTCGGCATTGACCGTAGCCGAACTGCCCGAAGACGTAACCACGCCCGGCCCGCCGAAAGCGTAACTATTGCCGCCTGATGCGGTCAGCGTAACGACTGTAACAAAGCAGGTTAGCGTACCCGATGCCACTAAATCCGCCGTTGGTACGCCCGCGCTTTGGCTGACTACCACACTCGTTGTGCTGGTGCAACCGTTGCCCGGATGGCCGGCCCCGCCCGTTGCCGTGACCGAATACGTTCCTCCGCTGTTCACCGTGATGCTTTGGGTAGTGGCCGCGTTGCTCCACAACAAGCCCATTCCTGAACTGGTGGCCGTGAGCGTGAGGCTCGTTACGGCGCAGGTGAGGGTGCCGCTGGTTGGGTTAATACTCACGGTGGGGGCCGTGGTATTGCTGCTGATCGTTGTGGTGGTCACACTCGAACAGCCCGTGGCCGTGTTGGTTACCGTGACCGAATACACCCCACCCACGTTAGCTGTTGCCGAGTTGCCCGACGAAGCAACCACGCCCGTCGGACCGCCGAGCGGCCCGGCGAAAGCATAGCTATTGCCGCCCGAAGCGGTCAGGGTAACGGCGGTCACAGTACAAGTTATTGTTCCTGAAACCACTAATCCGGCTGTGGGCAGGCTGGCACTTTGACTAATCGCTACGCTGGTGGTGCTGGTGCAGCCGTTGGCATTCCCCACAGTGACGGTATAAGTTCCTGACTGATTAATGACCGCCGTACCCGCGGTCATGTTCTGGCTAACGATTCCCGAACCACTCGCGCTGGCAAACGTATAGCTTATACCGCCGGTGGCCGTGAGCGTAAGGGAGGTCTGGGTGCAGGTGAGTGTGCCGCTGAGGTTGGCTGAAAGCGTGGCCGTGGGGCTGGCACCAATCGTGGCCGTGCCGCTTGCCGTTGTCGAACACGTACCCACGGTGCACGTTGCGGTGTACACTCCTGCTACACTGGTTGAGTAAGTATTGCCTGTGATACCACCTGGCCAGGCTACCGTGCCGCTCGTACAGCCGCTGGTCGTGAGGGTAACTGACCCGACACCTGCACACAACGAGGCCGAAGTCGTGACGGCAAAACCCGTCAGAGCCGTGTTGCTCACAACCACAACGGTATTACTGGCCACCGTACAGCCGTTGGGGGCCGTGGCGGTGACCGAGTAATTGCCCGCTGTGTTAACCAGCAGAGTCGTGCTGGTGGCTCCGGTACTCCAGCGCAGAACTGTTTCGGAGGAAGTAGCCGTGAGTGTCAGGCTAGGTTGGGAGCAGGTGAGCGTGGCCGATGTGGGCATAATACTGACCGTTGGCAGGGCTGTGTCGCTCACTACGGAGGTGCTTTGCCCGGTTGTACACCCGTTGGCCGCTGTGACCAGCACCGAATAGCTACCCCCCGTGCTGACTACAACCATTGAATTGGAAGATGGACTGCCCGCCAACGACCCGCTCATATTGCGGAAGGCATAGGTCAAGGCTCCGAAGCCGGTAGCGGTGGCGGTCAGTGTGGCCGAAGTGATGGAGCAATTTAGACTGTTACTGGCAGCAAAACTCAGGGTTGGGGCCGTGGTGTTGCTGCTGACCGTTGTAGTAGTCACACTTGAACAGCCCGTGGCCGTGTTGGTAACTGTCACCGAATAAATCCCGTCAGCATTGACCGTGGCCGAACTACCCGACGAAGCCACCACAGTTAGACCACTAAATACATAACTATTGCCCCCCGAAGCCGTCAGTGTCACGGCAGGCACGGCGCAGGTGATGATGTCACCGGGGTTAGCCGATAGCGTGGCCGTAATCGCAGCCCCGACTGTCAGGGTGGTTGTTGCCGTTTGTGATAGGCCACCTTGTGCCACCGTCAGCGTAAAGGTTTGGAGTCCAGAGCCGATTGTTGTCCAGGTTTGACTAAACGCGCTGCTGCCGACCGTGCCGTTGGTGGTGCTGATGCCGTTGGTGAGTGTAAAGTCATAGGCTCCCGTCAGGTTGCCCACTGTGGCTGTGAACGTAGCCACACTGCCCGTGCAGACCCCTCCGGTGGTAGCCGCGAAGCCCACAATGCTGGCGGGTAATACGCCCGTTACGCTGACAGTAGCCGTGTGCGTGCAGGAGCCGCCAAAACCGACAACTACTGTAAAGACTTGCTCGCCCGCCGAGGTAAGCGTAGCCGAAACAACCGAGGTCGTTGAGGGGCTACTAAGTAGGACACCGGGGGGAGCTGTCCAGCTATAGCTGGTAGGCGTTCCAAAACTCCCACCCGATGTACTCAGGCTCACCGCATTGCCTACCAATGCAGTGCTTCTACTGGCCGTAGCCGAGGCCACAAAGGCATCGCTGCCAGCCCCCGTGGAGCAGAAGGCCGCAAAAGCCGCATTGCTGCCCCCTCCCGGCAGACCGGGGTTATTGGCAAAGCTTCTGGTAATTCCACAAAATGCCGTCAGGCTGGCCGGATAACAGCCACTCAACTGGTTATTGAAGGCATAAAACTCTATCAAACTGGTGAGCGACGACAGGCTGGCCGGGATAGGGCCGCTCAACTGATTGGTCTGGAGATAAAGAAATTTCAGGCTCGTAAGGGCCGAAAAACCCACCGGAATAGGGCCACTCAACTGGTTAGAACTGAGGTCAACTTCGATTAAACTGGTTATGGCTGACAAGCTGGCCGGGATGCTGCCAGTCAGCAGGTTATTTTGGAGCCGAATCGTTTGCAGATTAGTCAGAGCCGACAGGCTGGCCGGGATGCTGCCCGTTAACTGGTTGCGGAAGAGATAAAGAAATTCCAGGCTCGTGAGGGCCGATAGGCTGGCCGGAATAGAGCCGCTCAATTGGTTATTGTTGAGAATAAGGTGTGTCAGTCTGGTTAGGGTTGACAAGCTCGCCGGAATACTGCCGCTCAACTGGTTACTTCTCAAATCAAGAAAGTCCAGCATCGTAAGGGCCGACAAACTGCCCGGAATAGTGCCGTTGAGTTGGTTGGCAGGCATCTCAATGTATCTAACCCGGCCAGCCGAACACAGCAGGCCATACCAAGGGTTGCCCGCGTTACCGGTGCAGGGGTCGCAACCCTGTAGCCAGCCATCTTTGTTGCCCCAGTTAGGGCCATTGGTGCTGGTATACAAATCAACCAGTGCTTGATAATCAGGGTGATTGGCCCCAACTGTACTGCTTACGGTGGTCGAACACGTGCCAATAGTGCAGGTGGCCGTGTAGGTGCCGCTAATGCTGGTTGAGAACACGTTTCCCGTAATGCCACCCGGCCAATTGACGGTGCCGCCCGTGCACCCACTGGCCGTCAATGTAACCGATTCTATCCCACATGCCGAGGCTGAACTAACTACCGTAAACGTGACCGAAGCCGGGTTGTTGCTCTCGTAGGCACCGGCATCGCGGGCGGCTCCAAGCTGGGCAATGCCCCGCGCGTCGGCGGTAACCCCACTGCTCACGGCGGCATCAATGGCCTGACTAAAACAAGCCAGCGGAATGGTGGGGATGCACTCGCCCGACAAAGCCATGAGCGAACCGATAGCCAGCCCCGCCGTGCCAACGTTGTTTTTGTCGGTAGGGTCCAGGGTGTAGGTACCGTTGGCGTTGTTGCCCGCCGTGGCATTACCCGCAAACACGTTGCCCCCGCCTGACGTTACAGCCAGTGAACCTGCGGAGCCATCGAACAATAGGGTTTGTAAGGCTGCTGGACCAAAAATAGTATTTTGGAGGTAAAGCGACTGAGCCGTTGCATAGCGAGCCGCCCCAATCATGTGATTTGTATTGGGAGCCTGAAATGTAGTATGCACCACCGACAGCGAACTGGGTCCGTAAAAGCCATTCAACCGAATAAGTGCGGTGTTGAACGTCGAACTGGCCAGTGTACAATTCACAATCCGCACCGTTCCCTCCAGGTTATCGACTAAACTGGTACTGTTGCCGGTCTGTTGTTGGATGGTACTCCGACTAAGGTGAGTAGTGCCCGCAAAACTGTTCGTCAGTGCTGAACCGAGGGAACCGGCATTGTCATCGAATAGGGTTTGGTCGATAAATAGGGTGCTGGTAAAGTTGGCGATGGCCCCGCCCGTCCCCGCCGTATTCCGGGGAAAAGTGCAGTTCAGCACCGTGAGCGAGGCATTTTCGGTTTTGATGGCCCCGCCCACATCGTCGCTGGAAGGTGCATCGCCGTTTTGCAACACGAGGTCACGAATCAACAGACTACCACTCGGTTGGGTCAGTAGCCGAAACTCCGCCGACCCTGTGCGGGCAAGGGTGCTGCCGCCCACGCCTGTTGCCGGGCAGAGGGTGCTGCCGCCCACAATGCTGCCGCTAAAGGTTATCGTTGGCAGGGTAGCGGTGAGCGTAATGGTCTGGCTGTCGGGGAGCGTAATCAGAAACGGCCCGCAGGCGGGGTTAGCGTTGGCCGTGGTGATGGCTTCGCGCAGGGTGCCGGGGCCACTGTCGGCGGTGCTGGTCACAACAAGATTGTTGGTCACGACTACTGCCGTAGCACTGGCGGTAGCCGTGCAGCCACCCGCATTAACCCCTGTGACACTAAAACTGAAGCTCCCTACTCCCTGGAGTAAACTCAATGTGTTGGATCCACCAATCTGAATACCAACACTACCATCTCCTGAAAAGGTGTACGAATTGAGGCCGCTCGTCGCGGTGAGCGTGACCGACTGCCCCGCACAAACAGTGCTGGCGGTGAGCGTGAGGGTCGGCAAGACGGTGTTCTGACTGACGCTTACACTGGCGGTGCTGGTACAGCCATTGAGTCCGACAACGGTAACCGAGTACAGCCCACCCACCGTAACGAGGGCGGTTCGGCTGGTTGGGCCGGTAGAACCAATGCCCGTTACGCCGGAACTAAACGAAAACGATTGGCCAATGCCCGAGGTGGCCGTCAGCGTGACGAGGGTGGCTGAGCAGGTAATGGGGCCACTGGCCAACAGGCTGGCACTGGGCGAAGTAAAATTGTCACTCACAGCACCCGATGCTGCCGCCGTACAGCCGTTTACGCCGGTGAGGGTTACGCTATAGGTGCCGGCTGTACTCACCGAAATAACCTGCGTGGTCTCACTCGTTGACCATCGGTAGGTGCCGGTTCCGCCTGCTGTCAGACTAACAACGGGCGCACTACAGGTGAGTGCAACACTGGCGGGAAAAACCTGAATAGAAGGCTGGGCACTAATTGTGGCCGTGCCGCTGGCCGTTGTCGAACACGCGCCAACGGTACAGGTAGCCGTATAGACTCCTGCCGTGCTGGTGGAGAAGGTGTTGCCCGTGATCCCACCCGGCCAGTTGACCGTGCCACTTGTGCAGCCGCTCGCTGTGAGCGTGACCGAATTACCCGCACACACCGAGGCCGAACTGGCAACGGTAAACGTGAGCGATGCCGGGTTGCTGCTTTCAAAAGCTCCCGCATCGCGGGCGGCTCCGAGTTCAGCCACGCCCCGCGCATCGGTGGTGAGGGTGCTGCTTACAGCCGCATCAATGGCCTGACTGAAACAACCCAATGGAATGGTGGGGATGCACTCGCCCGACAGGGCCGTGAGC
The DNA here is from genome assembly GCA_031411995.1 of Cytophagales bacterium. GTDB lineage: Bacteria > Bacteroidota > Bacteroidia > Cytophagales > Spirosomataceae > Rudanella. The sequence continues at coordinate 94,493 of JANOCD010000139.1, read as the reverse complement.
GATCCCAGGGCCAGCCCCGCCATACCGACGTTATCGCGGTCGGAAGCCAGCAGGGGGAGGTTACTGGTAATGTCATTGGCAAACACGTTGCCGCCCAGCGAGGTGAAGGTTGCCGTACCGGTGCCGTTGTTTGTTCCTAAGGCTGTGCCGGTTGAAAAACTGGCCGTAAACACGTTGTTTTGCAACGTTACCGATGTGTTGGCATTGAAAGCATTGGCAAAGATGAGGTAATTCCCCCGGAGGGCAAACGTATTGTGTTCAAGGGTTACGGACATCGGGATGGACGTTACGGCGTTCAGACTAATTGCCTGAGTGGCTGGGAATAAACCTCCTCCGCCAAAGGTGCAGTTGCGAATTACCCCGCTCGATACTCCCAGGTTGAGCAGGGAGGACGTTGTAAAACCCCCATCGGTGGTCTGCCGGAAACTTGTCCGTTCAATACGGACGGCTTGGCCCGTGTTCTCGATGGCCAATGCTGAAGCCGGAATAGCGATATTGTTATCAAAAAAACTATCGTTTATCTCCGCTGCCCGATTGGCTAAGATTGCTCCGCCAGCACTCGCCTGATTATTCCTGAACACACATCGCCCGATGCTCAGTGCGTAGCCGTTTGCCAGAATCGCTCCTCCGGCCGTTCCCGCCCCGGTCAGCTTTCCGTTCAGAAACGTGATGTCCGACAGCCCTAAGCTGTTTGTACCGATTTTGAAGAGGTTTAGCAACCGAAACTCCCCCGCCGTTGGGTCGCGGGTTAGGGTGCTGCCGCCCACACCCGTTGCCGGGCAGAGGGTGCTGCCGCCCACAATGCTGCCGCTAAAGGTTATCGTTGGCAGGGTAGCGGTGAGCGTAATGGTCTGGCTGTCGGGGAGCGTAATCAGAAACGGCCCGCAGGTGGGGTTAGCGTTGGCCGTGGTGATGGCTTCGCGCAGGGTGCCGGGGCCACTGTCTGCGGTGCTGGTCACAGTTAGTAGGCTGGTAATCAGAGTTCCCGTTGCCGTAGCGGAGTTGCTACACCCGGTCGCGTTGGTCGCCACAACTGTAAACCCATAACTCCCTGCCGACAAACCCGGAACGATGGCGGTTTGGGCCGTTTGCCCCGCCGTGCCCACCACGCCACTGGCTCCGGTGAAGGTGTACGCACTCAGGCCACCCGTGGCGGTGAGCGTAACCGACTGCCCCAGACAGGCGTTATTGGCCGTGAGGGTCAGGGATGGTACAGCGGTATTGCTGCCAACGCTGGTGGTGGTGCTGCTGATGCAGCCATTGGCATTAGCGACCATCACCGAATACGTATCCGCGCTGCTTACCGTCTGGGTTGTGCTGGCTCCCGGTGTACCAATAATGCCGCCTGCGTTGGCAAACGTGTAGGAGACCCCGCCCGAAGCCGTCAGGGTAACGCTCGTTTGCGCACAAGTCAGTGGCCCATTATTGACTAATCCGGCTGTTGGCAGAGGATTCACCGTTAGGCTAAAGGCAGTGCTGGTAACGCTATTACATGCACCCGTAACCACCACCGAATAGCTGCCCGCGCTGGCCGAGGTCACGTTGCTAAGGGCGAGGCTGGCAGTGGTAGCCGATGTTATACCCGTCAGGGCCGCGCCATTGCGATACCACTGGTAGCTGAACGGCCCCGTGCCCGATACACTGACACTGGCTGTAACCGTCGCTCCCGGACATACGCCTGAGCCCGCAGCGGGCTGCGTTGTGAAGGCTGTTTGCCCGTTGGCGGTGGACTGGAACTCAACCGCCCCCATATCGACTATCCCCCCGAACAAACGGGGGTTGCTAGCCAAATCGGTTGTAATGCCACTTAGGCCGGTAGCCGAGTTCTGTCCGGTATTGATGGCCGACGCACAGCTATTGAGGGCCACGCTAGTTGTATTTACGAAAGGTGATGTGCTGGTATTCAGGTTGTTGCCATTGTCGGTATAGCTGCTTCCTGCAATCGTATTTTGTAGCAGCGAATACCGGATGACGGGTTTTGTACCGCCATTGGCACTGACAAACGAAGGCGTACTGCCATTACCAAATAGTACACAGTTGACCAGTTCGGCTGTACTACTGCCACCGCTTATTAAGGTATGAAACAAGACTTCGCCACTACCAGCCCTGTTATTTTGGAACGAACAATTGGTCAATTCATACTGGGCAGCACCCCCACTCAATCCTATGCTGGAAATAGCCCCGCCTTTGGGGGCTGTGTTCCCCAAAAACGCACAGTTAATCAGTTGGGGCCTGAGAATACTACTCGTCTGATTGATGTTGACCAGAGCACCACCGCCATTGTCAGGGTCGGTGGCCGTATTGGTGCGGAATGTGGTGTTTATAAACCGGGCGTTGTTGGTAAAGCCACTGTTTAAGATCCGATTATAGACCGCCCCGCCGAGGGTTGCGGTATTGTTTTCAAACAAGGTGTTGGTAATAGTCGGGCTTGCATAATCTACGTTATACAGACCACCCCCGTCACCTGCCGTATTGGCCCGGAAAACACAGTTTATGAGTTGTGGGTTGACCCCGTTTGTGGAGCCGGAGTTGCCCATTCCACCACCACCTGCGGCATAATTCCCCTGAAACAAACAGTTGCGAATCAGGGGGCTACACTCACCGTAGTAATCTACGTTGACCATTCCCCCGCCCGGAAATCCATCGGCAACGGGGCCACCGGCAGGGGAGTTTCCACCCGTAATCACAAAGCCATCCAGAATGGCGGTGTTTGTCAGGGCGAGTATGTTTTTAATGACATGGAGACTATTGTCACTCATGTTATTGGGTGTGCCCAGATCGCCCGACAGGGTTGAACTGCTGGGTTGCCCTGTGGTCGGGTTCACCAAACGGCCGTTTACGGATGTTTCGCTGGTGATGCCCGCAAAACCACCATAAATGGCCACGTTGGGGCGCATTGTGAAACTAATCTGTCGGTCGGCGGCAACCGTCGACGTGGTTGGCTTGTAGATACCCGCAGCGACCCACACTTGTGCTCCACAGTTACCGGCAAGATCAATGCCCTGTTGCAGAGCCGTACCCGGCAGGGCGTTTGTCCAGCTGGTGCCATCCCGAAATCCGGCTCCGGTTTGGGTTACGTACACAATGCCATTGATAGCGGCTATTCGGGCCGTTGCCATGGTGCTGCAGTCGATGGTGCAGGTAGCGGTATACAGACCGGTTACGCTGGATGAGAAGGTGTCGCCTGTACTGCCATCGGGCCAGGCCACCGTCCCCCCCGAACAACCCACGGCCGTGAGTGTGGCCAATTGCCCGCTACAGACAGCAACCGACTCGACCGTAAATGAACTTGCCGATGCGCCAGCCAAAACCGTAACCAGCACCGGTCCTGAAATAATACCGGCTCCATCGCGCACGCTAACCGAGTAAGTACCCGGCGAACTAACCAGCACCGAATAGGGATTAGCAGGCAAGGAAGTGAAACTGCCCGCGTTACTGAGCCGGTACGAATACCCACTGAGCGACCCACCCGAAACCGACAATGAAAAACCGCCGTTTGTTCCGCAAACCGCCGACACGCTGCCCACCGTTGCCGACAGAGCAGGGGTTTGACTCTCGAACGCGCCAATGTCGCGCCGACCACCAAACACGGCCAACCCGCGCTGGTCGGGGTCGGTGCTGGTGGGTGGCCCAGCATTGTAAGCAGAGCCGCCCACAACCAGGGAGTGGGTTGGGGATGATCCGCCGTTGGTAGCCAGGGTCGAATTCAGAACAATGGCGGCTGACACGCCCGTGACATTCCCCGTCAGATCGGGGTTGAGCGTTGCGCCACTCGTGTTGCCAATGAGGTTATACCCTGTAGTTGAGTTAAAACCCGACACCAGATCAGGACTCGCACCTACCGATGTGTTACCGGCAATGAGGCAGTTGTTGATCGTAACAACATTCGCTCCGTTGCCGCCATAAATGCCTCCCCCCTCAGAACTGGGGGCATTATTTACTGGAGACCCAACGGCTCGGTTCCCTGTAAAGGTACTATTGCTAATGGTCAGGCTACCCACCGAGGCTTCGATGGCCCCACCCGACCGGCCCACATTGCCGCTAAAGGTACAGTTGTCGATCAGGCCGGGGTTAGTAGTGCCTTTATGCAAGGCTCCGCTGTTGCTGATGGCCGTGTTGCTGGCGAATGTGCTGTTGGTGATGGTAAACGAGCCTCCGCCATACATAGCACCACCGAAGTTGCCGGCTGTGTTGCCATACAGGTAGCAATGGGCCAGTTGCAGCCTTCCTCCATCGAGCGAAATGGCCCCTCCGTTCTCGCCAGCACCCACTCGTGCATTGGTGAAACTTAGGTAGCGGACGGCCAGGGTAGCCGAACCCGGCACCGTAAGAAGGCGGTAGTTGCTGGAGGAGCCTCCACCCCGGAGTGCCACATCCGTACTGTTTGTTGAATAGCCCAGCAACAGGATGTTTTTAGCCGGAGCCGTAAGGGTACTGGCCAGATTGACCGTTCCCGACACACCAAACGTAATAGTAAACTGATCGGTACACGAACTGGCCCCAATGTCGGCGAAGGCTTGCCGAAGCGTACCCGCCCCTGTATTAGTCAGGCTGGTTACGGTGAAACTCGTTGGTTTGACGGTTGCCGTAACGTTGGCTGTAGTACTACATGAGCCTACGGTGCAGGTAGCCGTGTAGGTGCCGCTTATGGTGGCCAAATAGATATTGCCGGTGATGCCACCCGGCCAGTTGACAGTGCCACCTGTGCAACCGCTGGCTGTTAGCGTAGCCGAATTGAATCCGCAAACAGATGGCGAACTGGCCACCGTAAACGTAACCGAAGCTGCGTTACTGCTTTCGTAGGCCCCCGCATCGCGCGCTGTTCCAATCTGTGCTATACCCAGGGCATCGGTAGTGAGCGTGCTACTCACAGCCGCATCAATCGCCTGACTGAAACAAGTCAGCGGAATCGTGGGGATGCACTCGCCCGCAACGGTAGTCAGTGAACTGAGGCCAAGCCCTGCCAGGCCGACATTGTCTTTGTCCGATGCCAGCAGGGTTAAGCTGCTGGTAATGTCATTGGCAAACACGTTGCCACCCAGCGAGGTTATGGTAGCACCTGGGCCACTTAAAGCGATAAAGGTTCCGTTCGTAGAACTTGTGACTATATTATTTTGCAGGGATACATTTGCGGGGCTAGTATCTTGACTTATGTCAAATGCATAACGGGATCGCAAGCCCAGTGTATTGTGTGAAAAAGTTACCGACGAAGGACGGCTGGGCAAACTGTTGACGGAAATAAGACTGGCACTGGTGCCATCTAAGTTACCTGTACCGCCAAACGTACAGTTGTTAATTTGCGCGATCTGAACACCATACAAAAGAACCGACGTTTCAGACCCAACACCCGATGTGCCTTGCTGCCGAAAGCTACAGCGATTAATGATTGTTGTGCCTGTATTGTTAGAATAAATGGCTTTGACTGATGTTGAAATGGCATTATTATCAAAATAACTATCCGTAATTGTCAGGTTCCGGGTACTAGATCTGGAAAAAACAGGGTTAGTCGTGTTGGCCTGGAATAGACATTGTTGTACGATCAGGTCGTTGGCATTACCACTTGATTCGAGTGCTCCCGCCCCGCCCACAAAGGCGATACCGATAATGGTACGTGTCCGGCTGGTGCTCCCGAATCGCAAAAGTGGTGTCGATACCCCTGTTTGCGTTAGGGTACTACCCCCCACACCCGTAGCCGGGCAAAGCGTACTGCCCCCGGCAATGGTACCACTAAACAGAATGTCGGGCAGAGCCGCCGTCAGACTGATGGTCTGGCTGGCGGGGAGCGTAATCCGGTAAGATACGGCCGTGTTCAAGTTGGCCGTGGTGATGGCTTCGCGCAGCGTGCCGGGGCCGCTGTCGGCGGTACTGCTAACAGAGATAACGGTTTGCGCGTGGGTTGTTAGCCCAAACAAAACCAGCGTAAAAAAGAGGAAGGAAACCGAAAAGAAGCGTACATGTATAGAGACCATAACGAAGCAGTTTTGGAGGATTTTGCGTGTGGCAAATCTCCCTGAACCTTCGTTGGCAACCCGCTATTTTTCGGACAAATCCTGTTAATTTTCGGACAAACGTCCCGTTGCAGCGTACTCCGAGGGGGTTTTGCCGTGTTGTTCCCGGAAAACGCGGCTGAAATACGACGGATTGTCGAAGCCCACACGGTAGGCCGTTTCAGTAGGCGAAAGACCCGTTCGGAGGAGGTCGGCGGCCCGGCGCAGGCGATACGTGCGGATGAGGTCGTTGGCGGTCAGGCCCAGCAGGGTGGTTAGTTTGCGGTTGAGGTTCCGGCTGCTCATGGCCGCCACGAGCGCCAACTGATTCACATCGAGAGCTGAGTCGTCGAGGTGTTGCTCCACAAAGGTGTAGAGCGTATTCAGAAACGGCTGGTCAAGGGTTGCCATGGCCGCTGTTGGGCTGGCCGGGTTTGTTGCATTAGGCTGGGTCAGTTGGCCGTGCCAATACTGGCGGAGGGTCGCTTGCCGGGTGAGCAGGTTCTGCACCCGAATGCGGAGTTCGGCCGTGTCGAAGGGTTTGACAAGGTAATCGTCGGCCCCGGTTTTCAGGCCGGTCAGTCGGTCAGTTTGGGTGGCGAGAGCAGTGAGCATCACCACCGGAATATGGCTGGTTCGGACATCATCGCGCAGGGCCGCGCAAAACCCGAAGCCATCGAGTCGGGGCATCATCACATCACACACCACGAGGTCGGGGAGTTGGTCGAGGGCCATTTCAAAGCCCTGTTGCCCGTCGGAGGCTTCCAGAATGGTGTATTCGGTAGCCAGAATTTTCCGGATATAGGCCCGGAGATCGTCGTTGTCTTCGACCACCAACACGGTTAGGCGACTGGTGGCTGGCTTAAGTTCGCTGGTTTCCGCTGCGCCACTCATCGGAATTGGGTGGGGTCGGAATATGGCTTCGGGGCGGGATAGTACTACTTCGTCCGTGTTTTCCAGCGGCAACCTCAACGTAAACGTCGTTCCCTCGCCCACCGTGCTGACCACGTCAATGGTGCCGCCCAATAGTTGGGTTAGTTCCTGCACCAGGGCCAGTCCCACACCCGTGCCAGCCTGATCGGGTCGTTGCCGTTCGGTGGTGGCATCGGCAGACCGCCGTACGGACGGACCCCTGTAAAATCGGTCGAAAATATGGGGTAGTGCCTCCGGCAGAATACCCACGCCCGAATCCGTCACGGTGAGGGTCAGGCCAAGGGGCGTGGTCTGATACTGTGCTTCGACCTGCACCTGCCCGCCGTGCGCGGAAAACTTAAGCGCGTTGGAGAGCAGATTCGTTACGATTTTTTCCAGCTTATCGGCATCATAGAGGGCGGGTTGTTGGGGGCAGTTTTGGTTCAGCGTCAAGGCAATACCCCGGCTTTCGGCCAGCGATTCAAAGGAGGCTACCCACAGCCGGAGGTCGGCTACCACGTCGCCGGGTTGTGCCACCACCGGCATTTGCCCGGCATCCATTTTGGCCAGATCGAGCAGTTGGTTGGTGAGGGTTTGCAACCGGCGGGCGTTGCGGTGCATAATGGTGTACAGATCGTTGGCCGGAAATTGCTGTTGCAGGTCGTTCAGGGGACCCATGAGCAGGGTGAGCGGAGTCCGAAACTCGTGCGAAACGTTGGTGAAAAAATTGGTTTTGGCCCGGTCGAGTTGACGAAGACTATCACTTTCGGCTTCGCGCAGGTACAGATTTTTGGCGATGATAAACCGTTCGCGGTAGATAGTTCGGAGCAGAGCCGTCAGGATTACCGGCACAAAAAGAAACTCGATAAAGAAAATAAAACGAACACCTGTTTCGGTAAAGGGCAGGTTGTGCAGCCCGGCATTGCGGGCGTAGAACAAACAGAATGGCGGAATATAAAGCAGCGCCGGAATCAGGTACCAACTGGTTGGTCTCGCACCGTTTCGGAATGCCAGCCCGATCACCACTAGCAGCCCGAAAAGCATCAGGCTCATAAACCCGATGAATACCCAGCTCAGATAAGCATGGTGAATGAACAAATTGGCCAGTAAATTCAGTAGTCCGATTCCGCCGAATGCCCACAGGATTGGCCGCGCTTTGGGCAGGTATTTTTTGCCTTCAACCACCACAAAGACATAATAAGAGAGCGTGGCCGGAATGAGCGACAGAGTCGTGAAAAACATGCCATTAGCCAACGTGGGCGAGTTTGGAAAGATAATGACCCCGTTGCCGCCCGAAAAAAAATAGATCAGGCAAACCGAAATACCGAAAAAACTATAAGCCCGAAACCGCAGATCGCCAAACAGAAACAGCAGCAGAGCGATGTGAAAAGCCAGGCGCATCGCCATCAATCCAAGCGCGAAATCGGCAGAATCGCCCGACAGTTTCACGTCGTAGAACAGAGCGCGGGGCCAGAGTTTGAGGGCGAAATTGTTGTATTGGGTGTTGGTGATGCGGAGGTAAAACGTGTGTGGCTGGCGGTTGTTCAGGCGAATGGCAAAGGTGGGGTAACGACTCTTGATAGTCCGCTTGCTCAGGGGCAACAAATCGCCCGCCCGCTCCAGACTGAACGTACCATCGGGTCTCGGACTATACAAATCAGCCTCGTCGATATACCAGTTAGTGAGTTGTAAAATATAGTCATTAGACTGATCAACAGGTTGTTGCAGCACAAAACGCAGCCAGACAGCATCGGGGCTGAACCCCAGATTGATAACCTCCTTCTTAGAAAGTTTATAGGTTTTTTGCTGACTATCAGCGAGGGTTAATTGCCGGGTTTTGTCGCTGAACAGGCCCACAGTTGGGGTGATGTCGGTGACTGTTGAGTGGGAGATCGGATGGGCAGGAGCAGCGGTAACAAGCCCGCCGACTCCCAGCCATGCGATAAAACAAAGGCAAAGAAAACGAACCATTCAGGCGAAAGGATTATTGATTTTTGCCTAAACATAACCAATTAATCATTGCTAATGCGTTCGTAACTTCCCAACCCGCGCTACTGCGTCTGAACAACTCCCTCCACGGTGCGCTTGCAGCCATTCGGGCCTGTCACTGTCAAGCGGAATGGCCCCGTTCGGGTTATATTGAAAATACCGGTTGCGTTGTTATCCACCTGCCGAATCTCAAACCCATTCACCCGGTCAATAACAATAAGCCGTTCATACTGTCCCCCGCCGAAAACCTGCATGGCCACTCCCGTTAGCGGAGCAGGCAGGGTGATGGTGGCCACCCCTGTTCCCGGCCCAACGACGGTTGTGCCGTTGGGGAACGTCAGCGTAACCACAGGTAAGGAATTGACTGCCAGCGCAAAAGCGTTGGAGGTAAAGCTGCCGCAATTGCTGCTGATAACCAGCACGTAACTACCTGCCTGAGAGGAAACAACACTTCCCAACGAGAGCGTAGCCGAGGTTTGGCCCGACACAATCACGCCGTCTTTGAGCCATTGATAGCCCGTAATAGGTCCGCCCACGGTGGCGGCTACCCGAAGGTTGCCACCCTCGCAAATCGTGGTGCCGCTGCCGCTGATCGAGACTGTGGGGGCTTGCGAAGTCAGGTTGCTGGGTACGGTCACGGTAGTGCTGTTGAAACAGCCCGTGATGGTATTGGTCACCGTTACCGAATACACCCCGCCCAGGTTCACCGTAGCCGAACTGCCCGATGACGTTACCACGCTGGGGCCACCAAAAGCATAGGTGTTGCCACCCGAAGCGGTGATCACAACCGTTGGAACGGAGCAGGTGATGGTTCCGCTGGACACCAGTCCTGCGGTGGGGGGTGTGTTGTTGCTGCTAACAGTGGTGGTGGCCAGTGCCGTGCAACCGTTGCTACTCGTCACCAGGACCGAGAACGTGCCTCCCTGACTGACCGTTGCTGAACTACCCGCTGAAACGACAATGCCGGTGCCGGTAAAGACGTAGGTGCCCCCACCAGAAGCCGTCAGCGTGACTCTTGGATTGGCGCAGGTTATTGTGCCGGAGTTAACCAAGCCCGGCGTGGGCGCAATGGTATTACTTTGCACCGTCGTGGTGGTCACGTTCGAACAACTCGTGGCCGTGTTGGTGACAGTGACCGAATACACCCCTTCGGCATTGACCGTAGCCGAATTACCCGCCGAAGCGACCACCCCCGTCGGACCGCCGACCGGCCCGGCGAAGGCATACGAGTCTCCTCCCGAAGCCGTCAACGTCACGGCTGTAACAGAGCAGGTCAGCGTTCCGCTGGCCACCAGCCCCGGTATTGGTAAATTCACGTTTTGGCTGACCACCACACTCGTTGTAGCGGTGCAACCATTGGCTCCCGTTGCCGTGACGGAATACGTACCTGACACACTGACGGGCAAGGTTGCCCCTGTTATGCCCGGAAGGCCGGCCCCGACCGTCCAAACATAACTCGTGCCGGTTCCCGACGCAGTCAGTGTGAGGCTGGTTATCGCGCAGGTGAGGGTGGCCGAAGGGGGAGCTATGCTTAGGCTGGGAGCCGCCGTATTGCTGACAACGGTAGTGGTCGTCGTGCTGGTGCAACCGTTGGCATCGGTTGCCGTAACGGTGTACGTATTGGCGTTAGTCACGACGATGCTATTGGTGGTAGCTCCCGTACTCCACAGTACCCCCGTTCCCGATGTGCTGGCGGTGAGCGTCAGGCTGGTGACTGAACAGGTGAGCGTACCGCTCGTGGGTACAATGCCGACGGTGGGCGATGCCGGGTTGCTCAACACCACGGTACTGCCAATGGTAAGGATACAGGCCGAACTTCCGTAATTGATGGAGAAACTCCCATAGCTGCCCGCCGAAAGCCCCGTCAGCGTGAATCCCCCGCTGCTCACCGCTACCGAACGAGGGCTACCCGCACCCACATACGAGAGCGAATAGGTGCCATTGGGCAGGTTGGTGGTGAAGGCAATGCTGCCCGTACCGCCACAACTGGCAAGGTTGGTGGTGGTACTCAGGGCCAACGTAGCGCAGGAAGTGGTCAGGCTATACGTACTACTGACCAGCGAACAGCCATTGGCATCGGTAACGGTCAGGCTAATGGGGAAGGTGCCGGGTTGCGTGGGGGTGCCTCTTATATCGTAATAATCCGTAAAGACATTATTTGTCGTCAAGCCCGGCGGGAAACTGCTGAAACTAAACGAGTAGGGACTGGCCCCGCCCGATACCTGCCAGGCGAGGGGTGCTGGCAGAGCAACGCCTACAAGGGCTGTTGAAACGCCCGGTGTCGTGAGCGACAGCGAACGGCAACTGGCCGTCAGGTTGTAAGGCGGAGCCACCACCGAGCAGCCGTAGGGGTCGGTAACGGTAAGGCTGATGGGATAGGTGCCCGCCTGACTAATAGAGCCCCCCAATGCCCGGAACATATCACTGGAAGCCGTAACGCTAAGAGCCGTGGGTAATGTGCTGAAATTGAATGTGTGTATGCCCGAGCTGCCCGATACTGACCAACTAATCGTGTTGGGTATGGTGACCCCCACCGTTGCAGTCGAAATGGTGGGGGTGGTCAAGGTGAGCGTGGGGCAATTAACCGATAAATTGTAAGGCGCGCTCACGGTTGAACAACCCGCGCCATCGGTCACGGTCAGACTGATGGGATAAACGCCTAACTGCGTTGGTACCCCGTCGATCCTTCGTTGCGTGGCCGTCGATAACCCTACGCTCAAGCCCGGAGGCAATGCAAGGAGCGCAAACGTATATGTCCCGTTTCCGCCCGAAGCCGTGAATACCAGTCCCCCCGGTATGAGCACGCCCGCCGTAGCCGTGCTGGTTAAGGGCAGCAGAATTGAGGGCGGATTGGCCGTGCTGGTAACGGTCAGGCTGGTGCTGCTGGTACACCCGCTGCCATTCCCCACCGTCACGGTGTAGGTGCCTGCGGCATTGACCACCGCCGTGCCGTTAGTCTGGTTCTGGATGGTAATACCGCCCGATGGTCCCGTAAAAGTATAACTGGTGCCTCCTCCCGCCGTCAGGGTCAGGTTGGTTTGGGCGCAGGTGAGCGTGCCGTTGGGGCTAACCGTGAGCGTTGGTGTGGGGACTGCCGAGACTGACGCACTCGCTGTGGCTGTGTTGGTACAACTGTTCACCGAACTCCGAACCCGTACCGTAAAACTATACGGCCCAGCCGACAGGCCCGACACGGTGGTGGTGCTGGTTTGGAAACCTGATCCGATCACCCAGTTTCCGCCCACGAAGGTGTAATTGCCAATGCCGCTGGTGGCCGTGAGCGTGACCGACTGCCCCGCACAAACGTTAGTGGCGGTCAGGCTCACATCTGGGGATGTGATGTTCTGACTGATGGTTTTGGAAGCTACTGTGGTGCAGCCATTGGTGCTCATCACCGTTACCCGATAGATGCCGGCCGCACCCACATTCCGAGTGGCCGTAACCTGGGCATTATCCCACATATACGTTCCCCCACCCGACGCACTGAGGGAGAGAACGGTGGTGTTACAATCTAATACAGTCAGGTTAGAGGGTGTGGTAATGGTGACCGTTGGGGGTGTAGTATTCTGGCTAATAGTGGTTGTGCTCACCATTGTGCAGCCTTCCACGTCCGTTACCGTGACCGAATACGTACCCGGTTCGCTGATGGTGCGGGTGTTGCCACTGCCCGCCAACACCCCCGACGGCCCCCGGAAGGCATAGATGCTCCCGCCCGTTGCGGTGATGGTCAGCGTGGTTTGAGAGCAGGTAAGGGTGCTGGAGGGGCTGGGCGTTAGGGTCGTGACGAAGGTGGCGCAGGTGGGAAGCACGGCCAAGCCAACCAAAGCAAAGTTGTTCGGTAACGTTGTGACCGTTGATGCGGTTGGATTAGTTAGGGTAACCTTTAGTATTTCAGGGGCTGTTCCACGAACATCAGCCACAATCATCAGGTTGTTAGCCTTGTCCAAAGCAATGTTGCCCGGCACGTTTGCTGAAAAGTTTCCCAGAACCAATTCATCGCCCGACCCATCTGGGTTCATGCGCCGAAGTTGATCAACGGAAGTAGTGGCCTGCCCATCCGAAATAGTGTAATATACTTTGTCAACCCGTGAATCGTAGCTGATGCCGGTAACAACGCTGATAGAAGTGAGAATAGTTGTTGCTGTATTATTCGATAAGTTGATCGACACAATTTTGGGAGCAGTGGTTCTGGCATCAATCGCAAACAGACGGTTGTTGGCAAGATCAATAGAGAGTGGGCCTGCTATGTTAACAAAGTTCGTTAACACTAATTGATCGTTGTTCCCATTATAATCTACCCGCCGAAGTTGATCATCTGATGAGGTGGCTGATTGATTGTCCAATGTATAATATATGTACTGATTTCTTGGATCAACGGCAATGCCCCGGCAAATCGAACCTGCTATACCTGTTGTGATAGTTTGACTGGTTCCGCTTGTCAAATCGACGCTGATGACCTTATGCGTTGCTGTCGTCGCTCGAGCTTCGGCGATGTAGGCTTTGTTCATTGCCCGGTCAATAGCAAGTACACCAGGTACATCCGCAAAATTAGTAGCCACTTGTACTTTATTTGTTCCATCAACATTGACGCGCCAGAGCTGATCTCCCCGCAATGTGGCAGAATTATCGTTCTCAATATAATAGATCTGTGCTTTCCCCGGCAGCAACCCGCCCAGCAACAAGCAGATCAGGAGTGCCCAACGGCTGTGGAAATGGGCAAATGAATGTGGAGAGTAAACCTGTTTGAAGACGAATTGGCTCCAATGAAAAGTAGAATGTTTCATAATAGAGAAGTAAAATAAGAGGCTGATTTGACAAATAAAGACTTTTACCCGAAAGCACATGAACCCGGCCCATGCGAACACAGGCCGGGGAGAAACATGAGGTGAGCGATGGACTTAGTTACGGCTGGGGAAGATGCCCTGCACCGCAATACTGTAGTTCATGGTCAGGTACGGTTGCATGTTCTCATGCGGCTGATTACCTCCGGCAATCCCAATGGCCTGCGGACTGGCCGTGGCATTAATGACGGTGCCATACGTGTTAACTACCCCCTCGTTGGCATCAGCCGACACGGCCAATACACTTCCGGCAGGGTTGTTGGACGTGGCTGGCGAACTAGACACGTTCAGCGAGTGATTGTGCTGGGGCATCTGGGTTTGAATCAGCGTCACATGCTCCGTACCCGATGCCTGCCCCATCTGATAACTGCTTAGGCCAGGCCCCTGTCCTTGTCCATTGGGTACGCGCCCCCGCAAATCGGGCAGGGCAAACGTGGTAACACCGTTGCCCCCATAGGTGGTGCCGAGGAGCGAAAACAGGGCGGTGTTTTGCGCAATAGACAGGATTTGCCCTTCGCAGAGCATCCAGCCGCGTGGGGCGAAATTGAAGCCGAAGAGGCCAATCATTCCAAGATAAACGTCCATGATTTGATTGAAATTAATGGTTAACTGAAAAAACTGTAAGCTTGAAAAAAGAGAATGAATACAATGTAAGCAACTGACTGACATCCTAAATTAAATGTCAACTAATTTCATATTACTGGTAGGTTTTATATTGACCCCAACTGCAACGACCCATTCAGGCTGGCGTAGTTAAGGGCAAAATCGGCCTCGTCGGTCCACACAATCGGGTCGGTGGCGTTCAGCACAAAGTCATTCACCGAGGGTGCATTATCCGTGCCGATGGCCTCAATCAGTTGGGGCGTAACCATGACCACGCCCACACACAAGCCAATAATGATTCCGGCCACCACGAGGTCGGCTCCCTCGGTCATTACCGTAATCACCACGCCAATCACCACCACGATCACGGCGGCAATCAGATCCGTAATCTTCGACCCTTCCGATTGCTCCGTCCATTGGTTCGTAACGGGGGAGCCAATCGCCTGGAAGTTCAGGGCCGGATCACCGCTGCCGTTGCTGGTTAGCACCAGTTCGTAGGTATAAACACTTTCGGCGTAGGCATCAATCCCCAACACAATGGTTGTTTTGGTCGTAGCATCCATCGTGATTTGCTGCCCCAACAGCGAGAGCGTAAAAGCCGTAAGCGTAGGCGTATAAGTGCTGCCGTCGCTCTCCACCTCCTGCAACTCCACCCCCGAATTCAGGGTGATGGTTTGAGCCGCAACCGAGACCGTATAGTCGCTCTGGCTGGTGCCCGGGAACATGGTGGGCAACAGCGGCCAAATGAGTTGCGTTAGAAACCGCTCCGCCGAAATCAAAAACCCCGATGCAGACCCTACCGGAATGGCGTTGGGCGACAGTTGCTCCACTAACCCATTGGGCGAGCGGGCAGTGCCGTTGTCGGAGGTCATGCACAGAATCCCCATTACGCTGGTGTCGTCGGTGTCGCCGTCGAGGTAGGCGTAGTCGGTGTAGGTGGGCATAATCCACTGAAACTGCCCCTGATCGGCCTCGCGGTTCAGGTTCACCTCGGCAAAAATGTAGGCAAAGTCGGCAATGTGCGCATCGAACCAGCCCTGAAACACCCCGCTCACAATGGACTGCGTCACGAAATCCATGCCCTCGAATACCAGGTTCACAATCGTCACTGCCGGGTTGTCGGGCGTGCTGGGGTCGGGCTGGTTTTGCACCATCAGCCGGTGAAACGTGCCCATCGAAGCCACTGCACCGGCCACCGTATGCGGCACATACTGGAGTTTTACCTCGATCACGCAGGTGCCGTTGGTGTAGTCTAGTTGGGTGGTGCTGGTGGTTGCCGTGAGGGTTGGCACGGGCATGGTCATGTGCAGCAACTTGCCATCGCCCCCCCGGCACACCTGCCAGGTGCCAAAGGTGCCGCTGATGCTGATGCCATCCTGTTCATAGGCGTAGTTCGTGGGCGAACACTTGCTTTTGGCAATGGAAGCGTTCAGGTCGGGCAGGGTAATGGCATAGGCTGTGTCCCAGCCGTAGGTATCGGCTAATTGGTCGCTCATCCTATCGTGAAATTGAACCCGATCTGGAGGGAGTTATTCAACTGCGCTGATTCCATCTCGTAGCCCGAGGTGTTGGGCCATTCGACCGAGCTAACCACCTGCTCGGCGAAGGTGTCGAGCGTGGGATAGTCGTCGGATTGGTTGCCGATATTGGTCAGAATCAACGGAATACTGCCTACACCGGCTCCCGCAGCCCCACCAATCATCGACCCTAAAATTTTGACTCCGTTGCGCCGGAGCCACCCCTTGCCTTCCATTGGTTTTGTGCCATCGGCTGCGGCATCGGCCACTTCGGGAGCGGCCTCGGTTGCATCGGTCGATATCTGTTCAACGGAGTTAATCATAGTATCTTCAAGGCCCTCCAATACCACATCGGTGCCGGCCGAGGTGCCACCATCCGCAATCGTCTGCGTAACCGCGTCGGTCAACCCCTGCGCCGTAGAATCCACGGCTGTTTCGGTTAGGGCGGTGATTCCTGCACTCACCAAACCACCCAGAAAAGCCCCTACCACGGCACCCGCCACCGACAGCACCACGCTGATGCCAATGTCGGTCCATTGCCGGGCCGAGGTGAGGGTGATGTAGGTGTACATGGTTGGCGTTCCAACCATATTCATTTCCAGTTGATGGGTCTGGGGGTTCATGTCCATCTGATACACACCCTGGTAGTTCAGGTGGGTGTAAACGCCCAGGCCACTCTCGTAATTCAGATCCGTAAAAATGACCGTGAGTTGCTGACCCAGCAGGGTGATCTTGAAATCCTGGGTGTTCACGTTGGCCGTATAGACATTGTTATCGTCGTCGGTAAGCTGGAAACTCAGCGGTACGGTATTCGTAACCTGCGAGTTATCATTATTAACCACAAAATCGTTGGGCGTTGAGCCGGGGAACATCAGGTAGATGCCGGGTAGAATAATCTCGTTCATAAACAGCTCCTGCGACAGCAAAAAGCCCCCGTTGCACCCCGCCGGAATGGCATCGGGCGAAATTTGGTGCGACGTTGGCGCATCAACGTCCGGGCGGGTCATGGCCAACACGCCAAACACGCTTGTGTCGAGAGTGCCTTTGTCGGTCACGGCATAGCTCACATAGGTGGGCTTGAGCCATTGCAAACTGGGATCGGTTGAAGCCAGCACCACGTTCAGGTCGGCCACGGCAAACACCTGGTTGAAATCCTGTAGGTTGGCTGTCAGCCACTCAATCAGTGCTCCCTCGATAATCTCAACCACCGTGGGATCGAGCGGAACGGAGGGCGCATCGGGATTGGTAAGGGTAGCCATCTCCATCGACACCACCGGGATAGTGGGGTCCGAACTGCTCGTTAGCACCTGCAAATTCTGGGGAGTGCCGTTTCCGGTGGTGGGCTGCGGAATGTAGTTCATCTTGACCTCGATGGTTGCGCTGCCCTCAAAATCATAGGTCTGGTTCAACTGACTGAACACCGCGCTGCCCCCGCTCATCGGCAGGTTCATCCAGACATTTTGTCCGTCGCCCCCTTCCACCAACTGCCAGTCGCCAAAACTGGCCGACACCGTGTAGGGGCCAATCAGGCCGCTGCTGCCCCCCTGACTGAAGGAAGCGGGTGATGATTTCTCGGCTACAATGGCCGAATTGAGTGCCTCATAAGTGAGGGCTGAAACGGTATCCCAATCGTTTGTCGAAATGGGATTGTTGGAGGTAGTGGCGAGTTCGAGTATCGCTTGCATGGTAGAAAGAGTGAAAGAGTGAAAGAGTGAAAGAGTGAAAGAGTGAAAGAGTGAAAGAGCGAAAGAGCGAAAGAGCGAAAGAGTGAAAGAGCGAAAGAGAGAGGGGGGCATCCAGCAGGTAGGCATTCTTTCGCTCTTTCACTCTTTCACATACTCCCCTGCATATAAAAACTGGTGCTGAGGCCACCGGCCTTCACATTCAGGGAATTCATGCCGGTCCACTGCACCACGTAGGGCGATACCCCCGCGAAGCTGCGGGTGCCGGTGATGGTATTGAGCTGATCGGCAATATCGTTGGCAATGAAATTGACAACCACATCCATAATAATATCCACCAGGCCCAGAAACAGGATCTCCTCCCAGGTTGGAATGTCATCGTCGTGGGTTTCGGAGGGGTTCGGGTCAGTGTTAAACGTGAATGTCTGGTTGCCGGTGTTGAACACCATCACGTTGTTAGAGGTGATCGTAAACGTCATTGAAATGCCCGCATACAGGTCGCAATTGCCGCTCGTGACGGAGTGCAGCGCGTTGTTGCTGATGGTCATCGACAGGCTCGTGATCTGTGGGTAGTAGTCGATCAGGCCCGATGTTACTTTGCCCACGCCAAATGCCCGCGTGTTCTGGATGGCCGTTTGCGAGGCATTGTAGGTAAAGGTGCTGGCCGTGGTGCCGTTGCCAAACACGGTGGGCAGGGTCGGCTGAATCACCCCTTTCAGAAACATCCCCGGCGAAATCGCCATCGACCAGTCGTAGGCCGCGTTGAGCAGGCCGGAGTCGATGTTGCGGCTCATCCCACTCACGTTCTGCACGGTGGTCATACTCAGAATGGAGAGGTAAGCCGCCGTGCCGCCCACGGGTTGCTGATAACAAAATACCGATTCGGCAGGGGTGAGCCAGCTTTCGCTGCTGGGCATCAGGTCGATGGTGGCAAACACGTAGGTGATGGCCGCCGTGTTGGTCAGCAAACACTGAATGAGCGAATCGCCAAGCAGACTTTCGTAGGTGTCAGGAATCTGATGGTTCGGGTCCAGCGTACATACATACGTAATGCCGGTGGCCGTGCTGACGGTGCTGCCACTGAAATTAAACGCCAGCGTATCGGTTTGCGCCTGAACGGTGCTGGGCAGAATACCGAGCGAAATTTGCAACTCCACCGATACCCCATTGAGCGAATAGTCGCCAATTCCCGAAATCGACATGGTGCCGGTTTGAATCGGGAACTGCATCTGGATAATGGTATTGGAGCCACCCGGCACGATTTGCCAGGGTGCAAATGTCCCCTGAATGGTGGTAGGGGCAAGACCGGCCGTATAGGCAAAATCGAACGTGTCGATAAGCTGACTCATGTTGGCGGCCAACTGCTTATTGGCCTCCGCAACACTCAGCACAAAGACACTATCCCAGCCATAAGTGTTCATGGTTCAGGAAGGAAGGAAAGTTTAAAAAGAGGAAGGATAAAGACTGATGCAAACTTCATATATTACCACATGACAGACTATTCAAAATCAGACAAATACTAGTCAAAATCGGACATTTTCAGATCCCCGTCCCTGTAACCTGCGAGAACACAGGCTACAGGCGGAGAAAACTGAGCAGTTTTTAAAAAGAGAAATGATCATATAGACCGCTGCAAAGGTGCTGGGTTCCAATGATCTGTATAACAGCAGAACTACCCGTTTTCAGAAAACGGGTAGTTCTGCTGTTAGTGAGCGGGCATTTCTGCTGTTTTCCAAAAACGGGTATTTCTACGGGTGTATGATCTTACTGAAATGCGTTGTTTTGCATTAACCAAATCACTTAATGACTACTCAATCAGAAAACCTCGACTGGAAACCGTATTCCATCCCCCTGGAAACGGCCCAAAAATGGATTACCAACTGGATAGAGGCCGAGCCCGGCGACAAACCTATCGACCCCGAAGACATGCGGGCCTTCCTGGTGCATCGCGCCGACTTTGTTGAACTGCTCGCTCAGGACGATACGGAGTACATTCGGATGTATATGGGCCGCAAAGAAGACCCAAAAACCGGCGAATTGCATCCCTGCCTGGTGTTGGCTTCGGCCGCCCGCAACGGCGATGTGCACCCCGAAGCACCCGACCCCGACCGCATCATCGACCTGGTAGGTGAAGTAGTGATTGGCACCGGCGATCAAACCATTGTGGAAGACTACGATGTGTTTGACTTTTCGAGTGGTTGCCCGCCCTATTGCGATACTACAAGTCCGCTATTTATTGGCGAAGCCGACGAGCGTTGTTTGTAGCTGACCGCTATATCCATACCAGTATTACCTAACCCATAGAATGGAGGCTGTTTGTTGGAAGACAACAGCCGCAGGCAGTCTCCACCAGTGCTTAAGCCACATCATTCATGCAGGATTTTTTTATTTGGATTGGTAAGTACGGGTCCTATTTCCTGCTGTTTTCGGCAGTAATAGCGCTGATACGCTTACGCTATCTGACAGATTCTCTGCGCTTTGTGGCGCTTTTTGTTGGGTTAGCCGTGCTGGGTGAAATCATTGCCTACATAACCGGACGGGTGTTGCACATGCGAAACCTCCACATTCTGCATGTCTACACCATTCTGGAATTCAATATCATCGCTCTATTCTATTTTACATTTTTCGGCTATTTCTATCCCCGTTCTCTGGTGTCAGGATTAATGGTCGGTTTCACAATTCTGGCCATTCTGAACAGTCTGTTCCTGCAACCTCTCAGCGGGTATAACACGTATGCCCGTGGGCTTGAAGCAGTACTGATTATTGGCCTGGCCGTGCTGTGTTATTATAAAATGCTTACCGAACTATCGACCAAACGACTCGATAAAAATCCGATATTCTGGATCAACACGGGTTTCCTGCTGTACTTTGCCGGTAGCCTGTTTTTTCTAATTTTGAGTAACGCTCTATTAGTCAAGTCAGATCGAACGCTTATCTTGACAGTCTTTGGCCTTCACGCGATGTTGATGGTCTTGATGCACCTGTTAATTGGCGTTGGTTTATGGTTCAGCCCGAAGCTTCGATAGACTTATATGTGTTAATTCTTGGGGGTACGCTTACCCTGCTCCTGTTGGTGGCCGGGGTGGTGGGCTTCGTAATTGTATACCAAAAACGCCTGTCCGAAGGAGAACTGCGCGTCAAAGAAATGGAACTGAACTATCAGCAGGATGTGATTTATCGCACCCTCGATGCCGTGGAAGATGAGCGAAAGCGGGTGGCCCGCGACCTGCACGACGAGGTGGGGGCCGCCCTCTCGGCCATGCGCCTGCTGGTGGGGCAACTCGCCCAAACCGACCCGCCCACCCCTGAATCCAACGGCCTAACTGCCCGATTCAAAGTGGTGATCGACAATACCATCGACAGTGTCCGGCGCATTTCCAACGACCTGCTGCCCCAGGGTCTCGACGAACTCGGCCTCACCTATGCCCTTGAAGGCCTCTGCGAAAATGCCATGGATCTCGCCGATGTGGAGGTTGACCTCACCGTTGACCCCGACTTGAAGCTGCCCACCCGAACCAGCCTCATTGTGTATCGACTGGTGCAAGAACTACTCAATAATTCTATTAAACACGCAGAAGCTACTGATATTCAGTTGGTTGTTGAAAAGAATCAAAGCCGGCTTGTGCTAACATATGCCGATAATGGCAAAGGATTTGACTTCGAGGAAGCATACCAGAAACGAAGTCTCGGTCTGAAAAACATTGAAACCCGCGCCCACATGCTCCATGGAACAGCCATCTTCGATACAAAGCCGGGAGCAGGATTACGGGTGATCGTTAGCATACCGGTGTAAAAACTACAAACTATAACCGCCATGATTAACGTAGCTATTGCCGACGACCAAATGCTGTTTCGCAAGGGAATGATGGCTATTGTCGATGGCTTCCATGGTATTCAGATAATGCTGGAAGCCGACAATGGCCGTGCGCTGCTCGATGCCCTCCAAACAGCCGACCCCCAACCCAATGTGGTGCTGCTCGACCTGTCGATGCCCGAACTGAATGGGGTGGAAACGACCAAACAGATTCACAAACTCTATCCCAACCTGAAAATCATTATTCTGTCGGTGTATGGCGAAGACCGGTTTGTGACGCACCTGATGGATTTGGGCGTGAATGCCTACCTGTTTAAAAATGTGGAACCCGTGGAAGTGGAGCGGGCCATTCGCGATGTGGTGGAGAAAGAATTTTATTTTAATGAAGCGTTTCTGACAGCCATGAAAAACCGGATGCTGGTGCGCAAACCACGCCGGTTGCTCACCGAGGCCCTCCCCACTACCCTCACTGCCCGCGAAACCGAAGTGCTCGACCTGATCTGCAAGCAACGAACCGCCCCCGAAATTGCCGATCAGCTTTGCCTGAGCATCCGCACCGTGGATGGTCACCGGGCCAATTTACTTGAAAAAACAGGGGCCAGAAACACAGCGGGTCTGGTGATTTTTGCCATTAAGAACGGGTTACTTGACCCCGCCAGTTTATTGTAGATCGGTACTAAGTTAAATTATGGACACAGTTTCGTATAGCTGGTTTGTCGATAAGTGAACAAATGGTACTTTCGTAAATTGGTTCATACTCACGCACTTCATGAACAAGTTTACATTCACACTTACAACCGTTTTTTTTGTTTTTTTCCTGACGCAATCCTATGGGCAAACTGGTCAAATTACAGGCACCCTATTTGGTGGTGACCAGCAGGATATGGAAGGGGCGGTGGTTTCTTTATTGAAAGCGGTAGACTCATCGGTAGTGAAAGTGGCACTGACCGAAGCCAACGGAGCATTTGTCTTCGTGGGCCTCAAATACGGTAGCTTTTGGGTAATAGTGAGTCATATTGGATACCAAAAATTCCGAAGCGAGCCACTGACCCTGGATGAGCAACACCCTGCGATAGATCTTCAGAAAGTACTCCTGCAACCCGCCGATAAGCAGTTAACGGAAGTAAGCGTAGTCACCAAAAAGAACTTCGTGGAGCGACGTATCGACCGCACCATCATTAGTCCCGACGCACTGATTAGTAATGCGGGGGCTACCTCGCTCGATGTTCTGGAAAAATCACCCGGCATTCAGATTGATGCCAATGGCACCATCAGCCTCAAAGGCCGACCGGGGGTAGTCGTTTTTGTGGACGACAAACCAACCTACCTGGCAGCAACTGACTTGGCCAACTATTTGCGGTCGTTGCCGGCAGGGTCGCTAGAAACGATTGAGATCATGACCAACCCGCCCGCCAAATATGATGCGGCCGGCAGCGCGGGTGTTATTAATATCCGGCTCAAAAAAACCAGGACAAAGGGGTTCAATGGCGGTTTCAATCTTAGCTATGGACGGGGCCGCTACCTGCGAACTAACAACAGCCTGAACCTGAACTACCGAATTAACAAGTTCAATTTTTTCAGCAACGCCAGTCTGAACGTGAATGATAGTTACCAGGATCTAACGATTCGGCGGCAGTATTTTACGGAATCGGGTGCGCCCAAATCGGGCTTTACCCAAAACTCATACATCAGGCGGGAACAAAGCAGCGCGAACCTGAAACTGGGAGTCGATTGGTATGTGTCAAAAAAAACAACCCTGGGCCTGGTGCTGAACGGGTTCCGAAACCCATCCAGTACACTGATTACCAACCACGCGAGAGTTCTTGATGCCAGCAACAATACCTCGGCGTTCAACGAGGGAGAAAGTCCTGCCGAAAAGCTCTGGAAAAACGGGAGCATCAACCTGAATTATGCCTACAAAATTGATAAATCCGGTAGAGAGCTGTCGGCCAATCTGGACTATATCACCTACAGGTCTACCCTGAATCAGTCGCTCACTAACGAAACTACTCTTCCTGTCAGCACTACCCGGCCTGCAAGTGCCACCCGGACATTTGCAAGTCGCACCGTTTTGGAGTCGTCTCTGCCCTCGATAATCGACATCAAAACTGCAAAAATTGATTATGTACATCCCCTAAAAAGGGGCGGTAAATTCGAGTCAGGGCTGAAACGAAGTGACATTGAAACGGGAAACGTAGCCGATTTTTTTGATATTATCAATAGCGAGCGAGTGCCTAACTACCTATTTTCCAATAATTTTCAATACAAAGAAGCCATCAATGCAGCTTATCTGAATTATAGCGTCGATGGTAAACGGCTATCGGTTCAGGCAGGGCTGCGCTATGAAAACACGGATATTCGGGGGCATCAGTTGGGTAACAAAATAGTGAAGGATTCGTCGTTCACCCGGCGTTACAACAATCTGTTCCCCACTTTCTACGCATCTTACAAACTGGATACGGCCGGGAAACATGTGCTGGGATTTTCGTATGGTCGCCGGATCAGCCGACCTAATTACCAGGATATGAATCCGTTCACCTATCCGCTGGACCGATTTTCGTTTTATGGGGGCAACCCGTTTCTACGCCCTAGTTTCTCCGACAATTATGAACTGTCCTACACGCTCAATAACGCCATCACCACTACCCTACAGTACACTCAGTCGAGCGACGTGATTTTTGAGACTGTCGAGCAAAGCACGACTGTTTTCTATAGTCGGCCCGGAAATTTAGGCCAGTATGTTAGCTGTGGAGCCTCGGTAAACGTC
The DNA here is from genome assembly GCA_031411995.1 of Cytophagales bacterium. Classification (GTDB taxonomy): domain Bacteria; phylum Bacteroidota; class Bacteroidia; order Cytophagales; family Spirosomataceae; genus Rudanella. The sequence goes on along the minus strand of JANOCD010000139.1, from coordinate 70,381 downwards.
TCCCAACAATTGGCCAAATGGTGGACGTTACAACTATATACGGAACTGACCTATAACAAGTTTACCGCTTCGCTCTATAACCAAAACCTGGTCAATGCCGGTACATACTGGTACGTTGCCCCTACTAACCAGTTTGTTATCAACGCCAAATGGAGTGCCGAATTGGGGGGACTATACCAGTCGAAGGTACACGCCGGGCAGTTTATCACCATTCCGATTTGGCACGTGAGGATGGCAGTTGCCAAAAAAATCTGGAAAGATAAAGGCTCCCTCAAACTGAACGTGACCGATATTTTCTACACGAATCAGCCCGGTGGTGATATTCAGAGTTTGGCCAATTCGTCGGCCAGTTGGCTTAGTTATCTAGACAGCCGGGTGGTTACGCTGGCCTTGTCTTATCGGTTCAGCAAGGGGCAAAACCTGCGGGTGCGGCAAACGGGCGGCTCAGAAAATGAGCAGAAACGGGTGAAGAATTAATAGGTTATCCCAAACCTATACCGACGTCTACCCCGAAATCACACCCGATTGTTCCCAGTTCTTGAGCCACGTTTTTTTCACGCCGGGAATTTGGCTAAAAAACTCATAGAACGGAATCATATCGTGCTCGTAATCCCCTGTCACATAGAGCGGTTCGCTGAGAATAACGCGCCGGTTGGGCCAGTCGAAGCCAGTCAGGATGAGTGGAACGTTGGCTTTGAGCGCGATGTAATAGAAACCCGTTTTGAGTTTGGCCACATCGCTGCGAGTGCCTTCGGGTGTGATACACAGGTGAAGTCTGTCTGTATTATTGAATACATCGACAACCGCATCGACCATGTTGGTGGCTTTGTGTCGATAGACGGGTCTTCCGCCCGTCAGGCGAAAAAACCAGGCTGAGTACCATTTAAAAAGCTGACTTTTAGCCAGATACTCTATCCAGATATGAATGGTTGGGCGGATGCCAATACCAATTGGAAAATCCCAGTTTGTAGAATGCGGAGCCACCGCCCAAATTGCTTTGGGAATTTCGTGCGGAACCGGGCCGACGATTTTCCAGCCATAAACATCAACGAATAACCAACGGGTTATGGCACCGAGCATAAAATTAATATTTCCGCTCGTTTTTCTCTAACCAGCGGCCCGCAATGAATGAAGCGGTTAGCAGTACAGCGTAGAACAGGAGCGTAAGTGGAGTTGATAAATCCATTGTCTGAAACAGGTTGTATTAATGTGGGACAAAGATAACAGAAGACATTGAATTTCGGATGTTGGAACGGTCCGCCGTCCAACATCCGAACTATTACAAAACCCCCTTTGTGCTTGGAAGGTTGTCAATTTCTTTCAGATCGCGCCGAACGGCCATTTTGATGGCTTTGGCGAATGCCTTGAAAATGGCTTCGATCTTGTGATGTTCGTTGTTGCCTTCCACTTTTATGTTCAGGTTGCACAAAGCCGCATCGCTGAACGATTTGAAGAAGTGGAAAAACATCTCGGTAGGCATCTCACCAATTTTTTCGCGGGTAAACTCGGCATCCCAAACCAGCCACGGCCGCCCCGAAAAGTCGATGGCAACCTGGGCTAGGGCTTCGTCCATGGGCAACAGAAACCCATAGCGGCTGATGCCCCGTTTGTCGCCCAATGCCCGCCGGTAGGCTTCTCCAAGGGCCAAAGCCGTGTCTTCAATGGTATGGTGTTCGTCGATGTGGAGGTCACCTTCCACGCGAATACTGATGTCGGCACCCGAATGTTTGGCCAACTGATCGAGCATATGGTCGAAGAAACCAAGGCCCGTGTTCATGTCGGCGCGGCCCGTTCCGTCGAGGTTGAGGTCAATCTGAATCCAGGTTTCTTTAGTGCTGCGTTCCACCGTGGCCCTGCGGGCGGGAAGTCGCAAAAACTCATAAATCGCGTTCCAGTCGCCGGTGGTGAGGGCAATGGCGTTGCGCATGGCCTCCGAAACCCCGTCAACATCAGCATTTTGCACGGGTGATGCCTCGCCCTCATTGGGCAGAAACAAAATCGCTTTGGCTCCGAGGTTCACCGCTAACTGCACATCGGTCAGGCGGTCGCCAATCACGTAGCTATTGGCCAGGTCATAGTCGCTGGTCAGGTAATCGGTCAGCAAGCCGGTGCCGGGTTTGCGGGTGGGGGCATTATCGCGGGGGAAATGCCGGTCGATGTGGATGCTATCAAAACGGATGTTTTCGCCTTCGAGCGTTTGGAGCATCTTGTTGTGAGCGGGCCAAAACGTTTCTTCGGGGAACGATTCGGTGCCGAGGCCATCCTGGTTAGTGACCATGGCCAGCACAAAATCGGTTTCAGTGGCAATCCGGCGCATGGCCGACAGCACACCGGGGATAAAGGTCAGTTTTTCTAATGAATCGACCTGTTGGTCGGGTTGTGGCTCCACAATGAGCGTACCATCGCGGTCGATAAACAATACAGTTCGCATGAACGGTTGAGAAATAATCGGTTACAAACCCCAAAGGTACGGACAAAACGTCTCCCCTACCCTCCCAGGTTCTTCCCGGCCACGAATCCCGTTGTCCAGGCGTTCTGAAAGTTGAAACCACCCGTGATCCCATCCACGTCAATCACTTCGCCCGCGAAAAACAGGCCGGGGTGGTCATTGCTTTCCAGCGTTTGTGGGTTCAGGCTGCCAAGCGCGATGCCCCCACAAGTGACGAACTCCTCTTTAAACGTGCTTTTTCCGACCACCTGAAACTGGCTGTTGGTCAACTTCTCGATCAGACGATTTTGGGCTTTGCCGGGCAGTTCGCCCCAGCGGGCAGCGTCGGTAAGGCCCGCTTCGATGGTGAAGGCATCCCACAGGCGGGCGGGCAACCCAAACGGATTTTGCGAGGTGATTAGTTTCTTGGGGTGTTGCTGCCGGAAATTGTTGAATCCCTCACGAATTTGGTTCTCGTTCAGGTCGCCGAGCCACTGAATGCGGAGCGTGAACCGATAATCGACATTAGCCAGATCGCGGGCGGCCCAGGCCGAGAGCCGGAGTACCGCCGGGCCGCTGAACCCCCAGTGGGTGAGCAGCAACGGGCCGTTTTGCCGCTGGTTGGTCCCCTGAATACTGACTTGTGCATTGGGTACCGAAACCCCTGCCAGAGCCAGCAGGGGGCTATCAGGCACGTTGAACGTGAACAACGATGGCACCGGCGACACCAGCGCATCGGCACCATTGGCCGGAGGAAGCCAGCCGTAAGAAGGGCGTTGCGGATAGCCACCCACAGCAATCAGCACCCGGTCGGCAACAATGGTTTCGCCCGTTGAAAGAGTTAGGTTCCAGGCATTTTCTGTTCGGCTGAGTTCCGTCACCCCGCAACTGGTTCGCACCTGAACGCCCCGCCGGTCTGCCGTGCGCAACAGGCAGTCGATGATGGTTTCGGAGGAGTTGGTGGTGGGGAACATACGCCCGTCGGGTTCGGTTTTGAGGGGCACCCCCCGGCTCTCGAACCAGCGCACGGTTGCCTGTGCATCGAACTGATTCAGCAGAGGTCGGAGCCACCGCTCGCCACGGGGATAGTGTTTCACCAGTTGGCGGTTATCAAAACAGGCGTGGGTTACGTTGCAGCGGCCCCCACCAGACACCCGTACTTTGCCCAGCACTTGCCGGTTTTTCTCCAGAATAATAACGGTTGCCGCAGGAAACGTTTCGGCGGCCGTGATAGCGCCAAAGAAACCGGCCGCCCCCCCGCCAATAACCACAATGCGTAACGATGACATAGTTGGCAAACAGGTGTTTTGGGTTTCAGGTTTCAATGCCGTTGGCGTTTCATTGGCTGCGCCGTTTCTATGGTTTCATTGCCGTTGGCGTTTCAATAGCTCCGCTGTTTCAAGTTTCACAAACGTTCTATTGAAACCGGAAACGCGCAGCATGAAACGGCGTAGCCAATGAAACAGCGGAGCTATTGAAACCATAGAAACCTCTACCTTTGCCCTATGCAGTTTTCATCAAAAAATAAGTCGTTTCGGCGGGGTTTCCGACTTCGGGGAAACACACTCGTGGTGCTGTTTTTCTTTTTCCTGGTTGGCCTGTTTCTTCATTATGGCGGGAAAACCAAACCCATTGTGGCGTTCTGGAACGACCTCAAAAACTTAGTCGGTATTGGCCCGGCCAGCCGCGACAAGATAGGCGACGATGACGGCCATAATCCCTACAAAGCCCCCGAACCTAATCGGTCCGACGAATCGGCCGATGTTGCCACCGACGAAAAAGAACCAACGGGCAACGCAACCGACGAACCCGACGACGAATCGGCGGCATCCGACGAAAATGGCGGGCGCGAGTCAACCGTAGCGAACGGGGCCGCTTCGTCGGGCAACAAACGATTTGATTTTGAGAAAAAACCCGATTTCCTGTTACCGGCGTATAAACCGTCGGATGAGGTTGTACGGCACGATGGGTATGTATTGCGGTACCGGGATATTTATGAACAGGCCGATTGGGTGGCCTATCCGTTGCTGGCTTTTGAGATTGTAGGCGATGCCGAGCGTAGTCAGGAACGTTTTCAGCCCGATCCGCTGGTGGAAACCGGCTCGGCCCTGTCGTCCGATTATACCCGTTCTGGCTACGACCGGGGGCATTTGGCTCCTGCCGGCGATTTTAAGTTTTCGCAACGGCTCACCCAACAGTCGTTCTATATGAGTAACATAAGCCCACAGGCTCCCCAGTTCAATCGGGGCATCTGGAAAGAACTGGAAGAGCAGGTGCGGGCCTGGGCCAGGCGCGACCGAGGTCTCTATGTGGTAACGGGGCCGGTGCTGAAGCCGGGTTTACCCACCATCGGCAAACAGAACGAAGTGGCCGTACCGGAGCAATATTACAAGGTCATTCTCTACTGTAACGCGCCCGAAATACGTTTAATCGGTTTTCTCTTACCGAACGAACCGTCCAACAAACCCCTTCGGTCGTTTGTGGTGCCCGTCGATCAAATTGAGCGACTTACCGGCATCGACTTCTTTCCCCTCATTCCCGACGATCTGGAACAGAAACTGGAAAGCGGAAAAGAAGTCGATGCCTGGTTCGATTATTAAGTAGGTTACTTCATCGGTGAATAATCCGTCGGCACCATATAGACCGACTCTACTTTGGTGGTGATTGGCCCGCCTTTTTCCGATTCTTCTTTGGCTTTAATCCATTTGGGGTCTTTGCGAAATGCATCGAATGAAGCTTTACCGGCGGCTTCGCTTTCATGCGCCAGGAAATACACCAAACGTGCTTGGCCGCTGGCATCGGGAGCCGTGGGTTCGTTTGTCAGGAAATAGCCAATGTGCGTCATGCCGTGCTTGCTGAATAGTTTGATGGTATGATCGCGGAAACGGGTGAGCAGGTTGGGCAATTTTTCGGGAGCCGCTGTGTAGGTACGCATCTCGAACACGCGGGCAGGCGACTTGGCTTTGACCCGAATTTTGGGCGAAATGTCGGATTCTTTCATAAAAATCTGATCGACCTTGGCTACCAGTTTGCCCTTGGCTTCGGTTTTGGCCACCACCTCTTTCCAGGCCGGGTCGCTGCCAAACGCTTTCCACGAGGCATCGCGGGCGGCTTTGTCGGGATAAGCCAGTATATAAATCAACTCTTTGCGGCTGGTGTCGGTGGGAGTCCAATAGCCAATATTCTCCATGCCGTGTTTCTCGAACAGCTTGGTGGTGTATTGCCGGAACCGATCCACAATCTCGGCATATTTGCCGGGCGTGGGGTGGTAAATACGAATCTCGTACAGGCGGTCGGAGGGCTTTGATTTTGCGGTTGCAACAGTCACCATAAGTAGTGATAAGCAAATAATCAGATTGGTAAAACGGAGCATAATAAATGGGAGTTGGAGATACACAACAGGTTTTCCGACAGGATTACAGGATAAAGCAAGGTTTTTTTATACGAACACAAATCCTTCTTATCCTTTAATCCTGTTGAAATAATAAGGAGCAAAGCTTCCCAAACTACCAACCCATTAAGAAAAATTGTGGAACGTTTTCGTGGAACATCTTGGAATATCCGAAACCAACCGGCATCTTTGACACTGCAACGTACCAAAACCGATGGGCAAAGTCATTGCTGTCGCCAACCAAAAAGGGGGCGTCGGAAAAACAACCACGACAATCAACCTCGCTGCCAGTCTGGCCGCGCTTGAATACCGAACCCTGATCGTCGATGCCGATCCTCAGGCGAACTCGACCTCCGGGTTGGGTTATAATCCGAAAGAAATCGAATATAGCATTTACGAATGCATGATCGAAGATATTCGAACGCGCGACGCTATTCTGCAAACCGATTTTCCAAACCTCGATCTGCTGCCCTCTCACATTGACCTGGTGGGGGCCGAAATCGAGATGATTAACCTCAAAAGCCGCGAAGAACGGATGAAAGAGGCCCTCGAAGATGTTCGCCACGACTACGATTTTGTGGTGGTGGACTGTTCGCCTTCGCTGGGTCTGATCACCATCAACGCCCTCACGGCTGCCGACTCCGTTATCATCCCCGTGCAGTGTGAGTACTTTGCACTGGAAGGTTTGGGTAAACTCCTGAATACGATCAAGATTATCCAGTCGCGGCTCAACACCGAACTGGCTATCGAGGGTATTCTGCTGACGATGTACGACTTACGGGTTCGCCTGTCCAATCAGGTGGTGGGCGAAGTCACGGCTCATTTTCAGTCGATGGTGTTCAATACCATCATTCCCCGTAACATCCGCCTGAGCGAATCGCCCAGTTTTGGCGTGCCAGCCCTGGCTCAGGATGCCGACAGCAAAGGGGCTATTAGCTACCTGAATCTGGCCCGCGAAATCTTAGTCAAAAACGGTATCATGCCCCAGGATATGGCGGTATAAACGAAGGAGTGAGGAGGTAGGAGTGAGGAGTGAGGGGCCATCCGGTTTCTTTTCTCCTCACTCCTACCTCCTCACTCCTACCTCCTTAAAGAAATGGATACATCGAACGCCAAAGCACCGAAACGAATGACGGGCCTGGGACGCGGATTGGGTGCCCTGTTGCATGACAGCGACGGTGGCGGTCGCCATCCCAAACCTTCGCCGTTTGAATCTATCAGTACCATGACCGAGATTAGTCTCGGTCAGATTGAAACAAACCCCTTTCAGCCCCGAACCCGTTTCGACCAGGAAGCCCTGAACGAACTGGCCGACTCTATTCGCACCCAGGGCATTATTCAGCCCATTACAGTGCGGCAAATGGGGAAAGATCAATACCAGTTGATTGCGGGTGAACGCCGGTTGCAAGCTTCCAAAATTGCCGGTCTCAGCCATATTCCCGCCTATGTCCGCACGGCCAACGACCAGCAAATGCTGGAAATGGCCCTCATCGAGAACATTCAGCGCGAAAACCTGAACTCGATGGAAATTGCCCTGAGCTATCAGCGGCTTATCACCGAGTGCAGTCTTAAACAGGAAGAATTAGGTGAGCGGGTTGGCAAAAACCGGACCACGGTGAACAACTACATCCGGCTGCTGAAACTCCCCCCAGTGATCCAGGCATCGCTCCGCGACAATGTGATCTCGATGGGTCACGCCCGCGCCATTATCAACATCGACAACCCCGACGTTCAGATCAAACTGTTTAAGAAGATCGTGGACGAAGACTGGTCGGTGCGCAAGGTGGAAGAAGCCGTGCGGAACCTCGGCGACGAAGATGAGTCGATGACCGCCCGGAAGGTGACGATTCCAAAGCAGGAAATTCGGAGTTTGCAGTTCAAGCTGTCGTCTATGTTTGGTACGAAAGTGTCGATCAAAGCCGATGAGAAACACAAGGGCGAGATCAAAATTCCGTTTACCTCACAGGAGGAGCTAAACAAAATATTGGTCGTTCTGAACTCAAGTGCATCATAAACAGCAGTCGATGAGAGGGGCAGGCACGAAGCGGTGGGTATGGCTGGTGTTACTAAGCGGATTTGTGTCCAGTCAGTTGGCGGTGGGTCAAACAGTCCCGGCTGTTCCCGATACCCTGCGTCCAACGGTCAATTCGGCTCCCGCAGCGGATAGTGTCCGGGTGGGCAGTTCCGTGCTGACCATTGACAATTCAGCTATCGACAGCCTTGGAGCCACGCCCCTGACCAAAAAAGCCGAAGCCGCCCGCCGAATAATCATCCCCCGCAAAGCCACCATAAAATCGTTGATTTTACCCGGTTTAGGACAGGCTTATGTGGGTGATTACTGGAAAATCCCGTTGGTGTATGCGGGTTTGGGAGTGTCGATCTATTTCCTGATCGACAATAACCGGCAATACCTCAAATACGAAAATGCGTATCGGGTGGCCTATAACGATACCACGAAAGGCACGGGCAATGGCACAGCATTTGTCAAAGTACGTAGTAGTGAAGTCCCGCTGGAACTTGGCATTGCACAACTGAAGCAGGCAACAAGCCAGTTTCGAGGTTATCGCGACCTAAATGTGATTCTGACCGTGGCCATCTGGGCACTCAACGCTGTGGAAGCCAACGTGGCCGCCCACCTGAAAACCTTCGACCTGTCCGACGACATAAGTCTGCGTGTACAACCCAACCTGCACCCAACCATCACGGGAACCTCTGTGCCGGGCGTGCGGTTGACGTTTAATTTAAAAAAATGAACATTCTCTTACTCGGTTACGGGAAAATGGGCCGCACCATCGAGCAAATTGCCGAGGAACGGGGTCATCAGATCGTGGGCCGAATTGATGTCAATAACCGCCACGAACTCGACCAATTGACCGATGAATCAGGGTCGGTCGATGCGGTGATCGAGTTTAGCACCCCTGAGTCGGTGGTGCCAAATCTGACCTATTGTTTAGAACACGGCTGGCCGGTGGTTTGTGGCACAACGGGCTGGTTGAGCCATCGCCCGGATATCGAAAAACTGTATCTGGAGCGCAAAGGAGCCTTTTTCTATGCCTCGAACTACAGTATCGGGGTCAACCTGTTCTTTAAACTGAACAAGACGCTGGCGCAGTTTATGCATCAGTATCCGTCGTATCATGTGTCGATGACGGAGATTCACCACACGCAAAAGAAGGATTCACCCAGCGGCACGGCCATCACACTTGCCGAGGGAATTATGGGCAATCTGCCCGGCAAAACCCGCTGGCAGGAACGCGCCGATAATGAACCCGCTGCCGACAATGCCGTAATGATCGAGTCGGTGCGGGAAGGAACAGTGCCGGGCACCCACACGGTTCGCTATGAGTCGGACGTGGACCGGATTGAGATTAGCCATGTGGCCCACAGTCGGCAGGGATTTGCGCTCGGAGCCGTGATTGCTGCTGAGTGGATCGTTGGCAAAGAGGGCATATTTGGTATGGATGATTTATTAGGATAAGAAAATGGCAATAACGGAGCAAAAACCCGCTACAAAAGTAACCCCCAAAAAGTCGGCTCTCCGCGAGTGGTTCGACTCAGTTTTGTTCGCCGTGGTGGCAGCAACCCTCATTCGGTGGCTGTTCATGGAGGCTTTCACTATTCCCACGCCCTCGATGGAAAATAGCCTGTTGGTGGGTGATTTTCTGTTTGTGAGCAAACTGCACTACGGCACCCGGACTCCCCGCACGCCCTTGCAGGTGCCACTGACGCACCAGAAAATTTGGGGAACCGATATTCCGTCGTACACCGATGCGATTCAACTACCCTCCTACCGACTACCGGGTTTCACGAGCGTGAAAAATGGGGATGTAGTTGTGTTTAACTACCCCATTGAAGATCAATATCCGGCTGACCTTCGTACCAACTACATCAAGCGGTGCATTGGTATTCCCGGCGATGTGGTAGAGGTTCGCAATCAGGAGGTGTTTATCAGTGGAAAAGCCCTCCCAACCCCACCCGAAGCCGAGCATGAGTACATTGTAGGTACGAGCGATCAGAACTGGGATGATAAATACTTCCGTAAGTTTGGTTTGGTAAACGATTACCGCGACCCCAACCAGCCGACGTATAACTTTCAGCCCTGGATGCAGCTCAACGACTCGACCAAGCAGAATGCGTTTGTTGGCTATAAGATAACGGCCACAGATGCAATCGCCGAGCGTTTTAAAACCGTTGACGGCGTGAAATCCGTGACGAAACTTGTTGATCAGCAGGGCGTTGCTTTGGGTATGTATGGTGGCGATCAAACCAAGTGGAACCGCGATTTCTTCGGGCCGTTGCAGGTACCAAAAGAGGGGCAGACGATTCAACTTAACCCCCAAACCATTGCGTTCTACGGCCCTGTTATTCAACGCTATGAAGACAACGGCAAGGTGGAGTTAACGGCCAACAGCGTCACCGTGAACGGTAAAGCGATCACGTCGTACACCTTCAAGCAGGACTATTATTTTATGATGGGCGACAACCGCCACAACTCCTATGACTCGCGGTTTTGGGGCTTCGTCCCCGCCGACCACATCGTTGGTAAAGCCGTATTTGTCTGGATGTCCATCGACCCCAACCCCGAATCGTTCTGGAATAAAATCCGCTGGGGCCGGTTGTTTAGTATTATTAGATAGGGATTTGGTAGAGACGCAAAATTTTGCATCTCTACCAAACCATTACCAATCCACTTCCGCCAACCCCTTGCTTTTCAGATACTCATTGGCCTGACTAAAATGTTTGTTGCCAAACCAGCCGCCCCATTGGGCAGCCATTGGCGAGGGGTGTTTGCTGGTTAAAACGAGGTGTTTGGTGGTGTCGATAACGGACCCTTTTTTCTGAGCATAGGCTCCCCAAAGCAGGAAAACAACGTTTTGTTTTTCCTCCGAAATGAGCTTGATCACGGCATCGGTGAACGTTTCCCAACCCTTCCCCTGGTGCGACCCGGCTTGGCCCGCCCGAACGGTGAGCGTGGAGTTGAGTAACATAACACCCTGTTCGGCCCAGCGTTCGAGGTTGCCCGATTTGGGAACGGGTTTGCCAAGATCGTCCTGAATCTCCTTGAAAATATTGATGAGCGAGGGCGGTTTCGTAATCCCGTCGGCTACGGAAAACGCCAGCCCATTGGCTTGTCCTTCGCCATGATAGGGGTCTTGCCCCAAAATAATTACCCGCGTATCGTCGAAAGAGCATTTGTCGAAGGCATTGAACATCAACTTACCCGGTGGGTAAATCCGTTGGGTACTGTACTCTTCTCGAAGAAATTCGGCTAATTTGACAAAGTACGGTTTGTCGAATTCGGGTTGGAGCCGTTGCTGCCACGATTCGGCAATGACAACTTTCATAAATATAGGGTGTTATGGATGCCCTGAAAAAAAATAGACAAGGCCACTTGCGAAAGTAAACTTAACAACCTAATTTTCGTTCTAAGGTTGTCAAAAGTGCAAAAAATTATGACCACGTCATTATGACCACGGCAGTAACGGAAGGCATCAAAGTAACGGTAAAAACGGAGTACCAATCGGACTACTCCAGCCCGCTACAGGCGCATTATGTATTTACGTACCGTATCACCATCGAAAACGATAGTGAACATACCATTCATCTATTGCGTCGGCATTGGGTGATTTATGACTCCATCGGCACCGTTCGTGAAACCGGTGGCGCGGGTGTGGTGGGTCAGCAACCCGTGCTGGAGCCGGGCGAACGACACGAATATGTGTCGGGCTGCAATCTCCATTCGAGCATGGGAAAGATGGTGGGCACCTACCTTATCGAACGCATCATCGACGGTAAACAACTCGTGATTGCCATCCCCGAATTCACAATGGTTGTTCCGTTTAAGCTGAACTAACTTGGTTGAATCCCTGCTCCGCTACCTGTTGGCGGCTCGCAACGAACACGGCCTTCATTCGCCTTTTCTGTACGATCTCTACACGCGCACGATTCGCGTCAATGACCGTAAAAACCCCGTTTTCAACCCTATTCAGTTACTCCGGCACGAACTCCGCAACAGTCAGCAGGTTATCGACGTAACTGATTTTGGAACTGGCTCGGGGCAATATGCGCGGTCAGTGGGGTCAATTGCCCGGAAATCGCTGAAAGCCGATAAATTTGGTCGGTTGCTCTACAGACTCACGAAACGGTTTGGGGCAAAATCAGTGCTTGACCTCGGCACCTCGCTTGGTATCACGACGGCTTATCTGGCAAAAGCTGCCAACGAAAATGGCGGGCGGGTCATCACGTTTGAAGGTTGCTCCCAAACAGCGGCTGTAGCAGGTGAAACATTTGAGCGGCTCGAGTGTCAAAACGTACAGCAAGTAGTCGGGAATTTAGATGAAACGCTGGCACCGACATTGGCTACTCTGGACCGAATCGATCTCGTTTTTTTCGATGCCAACCACCGTTATGCCCCTACGATTCAGTATTTTACAGTATGCCTAGACCATATTCATAACGATTCCGTTTTTATCTTTGACGACATACACTGGTCGACGGACATGGAACGGGCCTGGGAAACCATCAAAGCACATCCCTCCGTCACCGTCACCGTTGATTTGTTTCATGTCGGGCTGGTGTTTTTCCGGCGCGAACAACCCAAACAAGACTTCATTTTACGATTTTAGATCATGCGGAATACCCTACTTTTTTCTGTTGCCGCTGGCTTGTTGGCCATGAATGCCTGCCAACCCAAAGAAGGGACGGATACCCCCGTTTCGACGGAAAAGTCCAGTTTTACGCTGATGCAGGAACGGATTCTGACTCCTACCTGCGCCACAGTGGGTTGCCATGCGGCCACCACCGACCCGTCTTTCGCGCAACATGGCCTGGTGTTGTCGGCAGAGATGGCCTATCAGAATTTAGTGAATGTGACTCCCAAAAATAGTGCTGCCCTTGCCGATGGTCTCCTGCGGGTAAAGCCTTATTCATCGGTGTTAAGTGTGTTGTATAACAAGTTTTTTGCTGATCCGGCGGCACACCACGGGGGCAAACAATATGGCAACCCGATGCCCTTGGGTAAAGATCCGCTGAGTGTTGGCCAAATTGAGTTTGTTCGGCGTTGGATCGAAGCGGGTGCTCCCCGCACGGGTAATGTAGTTGATGCCACCCTGCTCGACGATAAAACCCCGAGTGTTACCTATGCTCCCTTTGAATTATTGGCCAAACCAACCACCAGCCAGGGCTACCAGTTGAATTTGCCCCAGTTTTCGGTGGCACCCAACTTTGAGCGGGAGTTTTTCATGCGCCGGGAACTGGGCAATACGGGCGATATTTATGTGAACCGGGTTCAGGTAAAGATGCGGCCTAATAGCCATCACTTCATTGCCTACGGTTTTAAAAACCCGGCTTCATTGCCTGCTCTAGATCAAATTCGGGATTTGCGCAACCCCGATGGGTCGGCCAACCTGCTCACGTTTCTGTCGATGCAGAACCACATTTTTATGGCTGGCACCCAAACGTCGAATCACGATTACACCTTTCCAGAAGGTACGGCCTTGCTGATTCCGGCCAACACATCGTTCGACCTGAATACCCACTATGTTAATAAAACAAGTGCGCCCATGCCGGGCGAGGTGTCGATGAACATGTACACCGTGGATAAGGCGAAAGTGGTGAACGTGGTGAAGAGTCTCAACGAAGCCAACGGCAATTTCACACTACCGGCTGGCAAGACAACGACGATTGTTACTAACTTCATTTACGCCAAACAGCGCACGATTCTGGCTCTGACTTCGCACACGCACAAGCTGGCTACTAAATTCGTGATCAAGATAAAAGGCGGCACCCGCAACGGCGAGATTGTTTATACAAACACCGACTGGGAAAGTCCCGAAATTATTAACTACAAAGTCCCCATCGTGCTGAAAGCGGGCGAAGGACTCACCTCCGAAGTGACCTACAACAACTCTACCAGCCGCAACGTTAGCTTTGGCCTAACCAGCGAGGACGAAATGGACATTATTTTCGGTTACTATTACGAGTAATCTTCGCTTGTAGCCCATATCATTAATCCAATTCTTTCGAGGGAATCGAAAATGCCATAATACCGGCTACCAACAGCGGAATCGAAAACAGGCTGAATAACACCGGTTTGCTCAGGTTGCTGTCGGACAGGGCACCAAACAGGGCTGGGCCAATAATGGCACCTAATCGACCAACACCCATGGCCAGCCCAACGCCAGTGGTTCGGATGGTGGCCGGATACACGCGGGCCACGGTCGGGTAGAACCCGTTGAAGCCGCCCTGCACAAAAAAGCCGATCAGAAACGTCATCAGAAACATAAGTCCGTAGCTCATGGTGAGGTTGCCGTAGAGAATCATAATGCAAAAAGCGATGCTCATAAAGGCCAGAATCAGCTTGCGGAGACCAAACGTGGCCACCAGTAAGCCCAATGTCAGGCTACCGGCAAAGGCTCCAATGTTGAGGGCGGTGCCGATGTAGGTCGCCAGCGTGAACGGCATACCGGCATCTTTGGCCAACGTTGGAACCCAGCTCATGAGCGTGTAAAGCGTCATAAAGCCAAAGAAAATCCCGATCCATAGTCGCAGTGTTGAGGTTTGGTATCTCGGCGTAAATAGCTCACTGACAGGCGTTTTTCTTCGGACTTTGACTGCGGGAGGTAGCACGTGTATAACCTCATGACCCATTCGGCTCAGTAATTTATTGATTTGACGCAGCGCGTTTTTAGGTTGCCGTTCGCTCAGGAAAGCCAGCGATTCGGGCATTATCAACACAATGCAAACCAGCATTAAACCCGATACAGCCCCTGCCGCCAGATACGCCGACCGCCAGCTAAATTCCGGAATAGCCCATGCCGTGAAATAGCCAGCCAGAATAGCCCCGATTGGCCAACCCGCCTGCACCAGCCCGACGCTGAAATCGCGCCGTTTGTTATTGGAAAATTCAGCTGCTACGGCTGCCAGCGTGGGCAGAATACCACCAATGCCGAGTCCTGTCACAAGCCGCATCACCAACAACTGGTAATAGGCCGTAACCATCGACGAAAGGAGCATACCGCCCGTAATTAGGCTCAGCGAAACAATAAACATCGTTCGTCGCCCGACTTTATCGGCAAACGGAGCCAGCAACAGGCACCCGACTGTCATACCCGCCAGCCCGGCACTAAAAATATACCCCAACTCACTTTTCGAGAGACCCCACTCGCTGACAATTTCGGAGCCGGTGAACGAAACGACTAATACGTCGATGCCATCGTTCATGTTGAGAATGAAGCAGATAGCCACCATGAATTGCTGAAACAGGCTCATGGGCGATTGGTCGATCAGGGCTTTCAGGTTGGCCGGGGCCGACTCAGCGGTCAACGTTGTCATACGGGTTTTAGGGGAGTTACGGTTTAAACGGTAATAAGAATTTTGCTGCTTTCGCCCAGAGCGGCCGTTTCGAGGGCTGTTTGAAGTTCATCGAGGTGAGCCTGTCCCGATATAATGAAGCCGGGACGAATCACACGGCTTTCGATCAGGCGAAGCGTCCGCCTGAAATCGGTCGGGTGATCATAGATAATCGACGGAACGATGGTGATGCCTTCGCGGGCAATTTTCAGGGGCATAAAGGTGGCCGCTTTTTCTGATAACCCAACCAGCACGATCTCAGAGCCGCGTGGGGCTGCTGCCGTTGCCAGTGATGCCGTTGCGGCTGCACCGGCACATTCAAACACGGCAGATACATCTTCCTGCAACCAGGTTTCGGCCAGAATATTGCTTTGTTCGGCCAGTGTTCCGGTGGAGCAAAGCGGCACTGCACCAAGGCTTTTGGCCAGGGCTACTTTGGCTGAGCTAATCTCCGTAACCAGCACCCGATACCCCAATGCCAGCGCAATGTGTGTGACTAACAGGCCGATAGCTCCCAGCCCAATTACGGCAATGGTATCGCCGGGTTTGGCACTCGATGCCAGCAAAGCGTGTAAGGCCACGGCCGTTGGCTCCACAGTTACGGCATCCTCATCGGAAATGGAGTTGGGAACCGGCCAGCAGAAATCGGCGGGCACCACCACGTATTCGGCAAAGCAGCCGGGTTCGTTCAGGCCAATGGTACGTTTGTTCCCACACGTATTTCCTTTACCCGCCCAGCATTGCCGACACCGCCCACACGGAATATTTGGCTCAATGATAACCCGTTCACCCACAACCCGATTCTGTACACCAGAACCCAGTTTGTCAACGTACCCAAGTCCTTCGTGGCCAATAATGGTTGGCCTCTCTAAACGCCGATGCCCCAGAAACAGATGCACGTCGGAGCCGCACACGCCAATCAGTTTCAACTTCACCCGCACCTCACCAACACCCGGTTCAGGCGTGGCTTCATCCCGAAGTTGAATTTGTTTGGGCGACGTTAAATAAGCTGATTTCATGGGTTATCAAGATTGTATAAAATCCAGAATATGTTTTGAAAACGCTTCGGGATGCTCCACGTTCGACAGGTGGGCGGCATCGAGCGTTACGTGGCTGCAAACAGGAATGTGTCTGGCCAGAAATTCGGCATCGTCAACCGTGGTAACGGGATCTTTGGCACCGCTGATCACCAATGTCGGCACGGTTAATTCGTGCAACTGCGTTCTGAAATCGGCATCGCGTACAGCCGCACAACAGGCCAAATAGCCCGACAAGCTTGTTTTTACGAAGTTGGCCAGGATCTGATTTACGACTTCGGGCTGTTGTTCGCGGAAAGTCGGCGTAAACCAGCGTTCGCCCGTACCCGTCACAATGCTTTTTAATCCGTTGGCCTGAACTTGTTCGATCCGGCTGTTCCAACCCTCCAGATTACCAATTTTTGCGGCCGTATTGCTGATACTAATGCGGTCGAAACGGTCAGGCGCATTGATACCCAGCCATTGCCCAACCAGCCCCCCAATCGACAGGCCGCAGAAATGGACTTTCCGGGCAGTCGCACCTGTAGGTTTAAGCGCGTCGAGCAGGGCCAGCACGTCGTTGCCAAGTGTAGCAATGTCGAGGGTCGGCTTGTCGCCCACTTCGCTTTGGCCATGTCCCCGCATGTCGTAGCGCAGGATGTTAAGGTGATGGCTCAGAAAATTGGCCTGGGCTTCCCACATGGAAAGGTTGGTGCCGAGGGAGTTCGCAAAAACGATGGTTTCGTTGTGGCCAAAATCGTCGTATTGATAGTGGGAGGAATGGCCGTTAATCGAGGCAAAGGGCATAAGAGTTAATCATTTAGAAACAGATTCTTCAGCGAATTAACACCCAAATGGGCAAAGAAAAAGGGCAACTGTTTTGCAGTTGCCCTTTTTTTATAACTTCACTATCGTTTACCGGGCTACTTCAACGCCCACCCGACGACCTTTGATCGAGTTGCCGTCCATGATCTCCACAACCTTATTGGCCATGTCGTTTGGTACGTCAACAAAAGTGTGGTTGTCGTAGATGTCGATGGAGCCGATGGCACCACCCGAAATCTTGGCTTCGCCTGCAATGGCACCGACAATATCGCCCGGACGGACGAAGTCACGGCGACCAATGCTCACAAACAAGCGGGTCATGTTAGCCTCGCGCTCACGTGGCTGACGTGCCGGGCCTTCAGGCCGACCACCTTCGCGCTTGTCCCCGCCAAAGCGCGGTGCGCTATCGCGGCCACCACCGAAGCGGTCCCCACGATCACGGTCATTTCCAAAACGGGACGGTCCGTCGTTACGGCGGTCGCGGTCGTTACCAAAACGAGACGGTCCGTCGCTACGGCCACCTGGCGCATCGTTGCGGCTGCCGAAACGATCCGTACCACTTGGCCGACGATCTGCGTAGCGATCTTCTTTACCCCGGCCTGGGCCGTCATTACGATTGAAGCGATCATCGCCCCGGCGTTCACGACGGTCGTCGTCGAGGCCGAGGTTCTGGTCCGAGAATTCGTTTTTCTCAACGCCCATGCTCTGCTTCACTAAGGCGGCCACAATCTGCTCGGTTGTGTAACCAGCGTGATGCAGTTGCGTCAGTACGTCGTCATATAATTTCAGATCAGACGTTGTGCTGCTGATGGTTTCGCCCAATTGCTCGATGAAACGAGCCTTACGAATGCCCACAATGTCTTCAAACGAAGGAATAACACCCTTTTCAACCCGAACTTTGGTGTAGTTCTGGATCTCACGGAAACGGTATTTCTCGTCGCGGCTCACAAATGAGAACGCCCGACCCGACTTACCGGCACGGCCCGTCCGACCAATCCGGTGTACATAATATTCTTCGTCGAGCGGAATATCAAAGTTGATCACCGCGTCCACGTCGTCCACGTCGATACCACGGGCAGCCACGTCGGTAGCCACCAAAATGCTCGTGGTGCCACCCCGGAACTTCGACATCACGTTATTCCGCTGGGCCTGGCGCAAATCGCCGTGCAGACCTTCAGCCATGTAGCCCCTTGCCTGCATTTCTTCAACGATCTCGTCAACCTTGCGCTTCGTGTTGGCAAAAACCAGCAACAATTTCAGGTCATACGTGTCGATCAACCGGCACATTACTTCCACTTTCGCTTTTGGCTTTACTTCGAAGAAAACCTGCTCGATGTTCGTGTTGGTCAGCTCTTTCTTGACAACCTTTACCAGAATCGGGTTTTTAAGGAACCGCTGGGTGATGCCCAAAATTGGCTTCGACATGGTGGCCGAAAACAGCACGGTTTGCCGCTCTTCGGGCATGTCTTCCAGAATGCTCTCGATGTCTTCGCGGAAGCCCATATCGAGCATTTCGTCGGCCTCATCAAGAATCATCATTTTCACCTGGCCCAACTTGAGCGTGTTCCGCTCCATGTGGTCCATGACACGGCCCGGCGTTCCCACCACAATGTGTGCGCCGGTTTTGAGCGAGCGAATTTGCCGCTCAATCGAGTCACCACCGTAGATAGTTTCAACCCGAACACCGCGCTTGTGCTTCGACAGTTTGCGAATTTCGTCGGTTACCTGGATGGCCAGCTCGCGGGTTGGACACAGCACCAAAACCTGCACATGACGGTCGTTAGTGTCTATAATTTCGAGGGCAGGAATGCCAAACGCGGCTGTTTTGCCCGTTCCGGTCTGTGCCTGACCAATCACGTCGCGGCCCGACATAATGGCCGGAATTGCTTCCGCCTGAATGGGTGAGGGCGAGGTGAAGCCCATATCCGTAACAGCCTGGAGGATGTCGTCGGACAGGTCGAGTTGGGCAAATGTGCGCTGATTTGGATCAACCAACAGAGCCTCAACGGTAACAGGTCCTGCACTGGCAGTGGGCTGAACCGTGATAGTTTCGATGTCTGGTACTGTTTCCACAGCGGGAGGAGTTTCGACAACAGCCTCAACAACGGGTGCTTCTTCGGCAACGGGTGTTGCTTCCGGGGCTGTTTCGGCCACGGGAGTTTCAACGTCTGCTTTTTTAGCTTTTGATTTTTTTGGAGCGGCCTTCTTAATTGACACGTCCGTCTGGACCGCAGAGATTTCTGGAGATTCTACCTCCTGAGTTTGATTCACTTCCATGAATAATAACTGAATAAAGATGAAAAATTATTCAGGCGAAGTGAGTGCCGGTGAACGGCGCGATGTTGCGAGATTGACCTAAAATACCGCCCCTGCGGTTGCCCTATTTACCCTGACAAGTCCCAAGACCCAATGCTCCGACACACGCGGAAGCCAGCAGACAACAAAAAGACGAACGAATTAGCCCACGCGCATTGCTTCTATCCAAGAAGCGTCCACACAGATGACCCACCAATAAACACTCGGATGGCTCTGTCAGACCTACCTACGCACAGTTTTTAAAAGGAGAGACAAAGCAAAACGACGAGTGTCGCTTGAAAACTTGCACAAAAGTAAGGAAAAATCTTGAAAAAACAAATAGAGTTTAATTAATTTTGTATTATTCTGGTATGGACTTTTTACACTCCCTCCAACTTCTTCCTCAACAATGCCTGTTCAGCCCGCGAGCTTGTCAACGAAATGGCCTCGTTATAATGACGTTTGGCCAACTCATGTTGACCCGTTTTTTGGTATAAATCGCCCAGAATGGCGTGGTAATACTGGCTGTTAGTGAGGGTGTTAAGCGATAATACGGCCCGCAACGCTTCATAAACTTGCCCGACCTGCGCCAATGCCACCGCCCGGTTCAGAGCCACCACGGGCGAGGGCTTTTGGGCATAGAGCAAATCATAATACTGCAAAATGGCAGGCCAGTTGGTTTGCTCAAACGAGGGCGAAAGACTGTGCAACAAAGCGATGCCTGCTTCCAGATGATACCCGCTCAACACATCGCCCCGCGCCGACAAACTCAGATACTGTCGGCCCCGCCGAATCAGAGGCTGATCCCATTGGGTGCGATCCTGATCGGGCAACAGTACAATGGCTCCTGCGTTGTCAAGGCGGGCATCGAAGCGGGCGGCCTGAAAACAGAACAGGGCCAGCAACGCATAGGTTTGGGGTTGAGACGTGAGCGGATAATCGGTGAGTAATAGGCAAAGGCGCATGGCCTCCGCGCTCAAATCGCGCCGAATGAGCAGATCAGGGTGCGAGGAGGTGTATCCCTCATTAAACAGCAAATAAATGCTCTGCAAAACAGCATCGAGCCGGTGGGTCAGTTGCAAGCCCGTTGGCACAGCCAGTACTGACACTTCGCTTCGCAGTTTTTCTTTGGCCCGATAGAGTCGTTTGGTAATGGTTTCTTCGGTGGTCAGAAAGGCGTTGGCAATTTCGCGAACGCTCAAACCACCCAGAATTTTCAGGCAGAGCATCACTTGAGCATCGAAGGAAACCGACGGATGGCAACAGGCAAACAACATCCGTAACTGACTGTCGGTGAAGGCATCCTCGTGAAAAATTGGCTCGTCCATACCCGTTAACCCGGCATCGCGGGCCAGTTCCGTATTGATTTTATGGCGGGTAGCTTCGCGCCGGACAAGGTCGAGGGCGCGGTTTTTGGCCACCCGATGGAGCCATGCCGATGGATTGTCGGGAATGCCGTTGAAGGGCCAGCTTTTCAGGGCCGTTATCATGGTGTCCTGCACAATGTCTTCGGCCAGTTCGAGTTTGTCGAACCCCAGCATACAAGTCAATACCGATACCATCCGACCCGCTTCATGCCGGAACAGATGCGCCACTAATTGCGTAGGTTCGGATGGTATCGGTTGCATGGGGCAGGGTTATCCGAAATTCTGCACCTGCCGAATCTCTACGGTGCCTTGTGTGCCAAAAACGGGGCAACCTTGGGCATGTTCAACGGCTTCGTCGTAGCTATCGGCCTGCAACAGCATGAAGCCGCCGACCATTTCTTTGCCTTCGGTGTAAGGGCCATCCGTTACGGTTTTTGCTGACCCGCTCAACACTTTGCCAGTGGGTAGCAAACCTTCTGTTACCAGCATTTTGCCCTGTGCAGCAAGCCCCCCAATCCAGACATTCCACTTCTGGATTTCGGCCTGTAACTCTTCGGGCGACTGATCCTGAAACGCCATCTCGGTATTTGATGTGTTGTGAAAAATAAGCATGAATTTTTCCATGACTGTAAACGGGTTTTGTGTGTAAATTAACTGATTTCGACCTAAAGACTAACGAGGAGAACAAAACCGGACAGCGGAAGGGGAAATAATTCAAACTTTTTTACGTGGTTGGCATTCAGGCTAATGTAAATTACAAAAAAGGCTCCCGAACATCTGCTCAGGAGCCTTTTTTTATAGAGAAAACTAGACTAAATACCCAGCAACTGCACATCAACGGCAATGTCTTTGCCCTCGGCGTTTTTGCCGAGTTTGAAAGCCACTTCGTCGTCAACCTGCAACTCATTGAAGTCAGAATCGAGCAGGCTGGTGTAGTGAAAAAACAGGTTGTTGGGTGGAAAATTGATGAACCCGTAACCGGTTTTCAGGCTCCGAATCGTGCTTACTTTCCGCTCCTCACCATCTTCTGAGTCAATGATATTGTAGTTCGGCTCATTGCCCGTTGGGAAACCTCCATTCATACCGTTACCGCCATTCATACCGTTCCCTATTCCGTTGGCAGCACCGTTGCCCATTGGGTTGTTGGTGCCGTTAACGGGGCTGTTGGGATAAGCCGTGGCCGCGCTGCCCGATGTGAAATTTACGCGGGGTTGCTGCTTCACAAACAAATTCTGGACAATCGGGTCGTTTTTGCGGATGCGATTGTCAATTTCCTGGTGCATCGAAACGGGATACGACACCTCTTCGAGCAAATCCTGCGAGGTGCGGGTCACGATGCGTTCGCCCTCGTCGTTTAAAAACTCAAAGTCCCAGCTCAACACCATCACCCGCGAACCGAGCGTGTTCAGTTTGCGCACGAGCGACACGAAATCACCATCGGCCGTAATCAGTACGACCACGTCGAATTTCTTGTGTACGGCCAGTTCGTAGGCTTCGAGAGCCAGCCAAACGTCGATGCCTTTCTCCTGCCGAAAGCCCTGGTAAGTTTTCACGGGCAGGTAGTGCGTCACCACCCCCTCCGACATCAGAATATCGTCGAAAAGGCGGTCATAGAACAACTGATTACCACGCTGATGCGCTTCGTGGGCATTAAGCCGACCCCGGAAATAGTGGGCATCCACAATTTGGCATAACCGAACGTCGGTGTCCTCTTCTTCGGCCACCTGCCGCCGAACAAACTCGTGCAGACCTGAGATACTGATACGACTACGACGTTCGTGTGAGTAGTTGTAATAATTGCTTACGTGTAGGAAATAATTACCGTCGTAAAACACGCCAATGCGTGTCAAAGTGCTACGATTTTGGGGCATTTTGTTACTAATTAGGAGTTAATCTATCTTTTAATTAAACTTTTTTTACTGGTACGAGATCGAGTATATTGAGTAGCGATCCGGTTATTGTTTTGTAAAATGGTGCTTTTTTTCAGCAGTGTTCTATAGCGATGGACAAAGATAGAACAAGTTCACGTTGTATTAGACTCATTCACAGAAAATCGTTACGGTCCTTTTATAGCGAAATACCAGATCGGGATACGCTAATACACTTTCTCGTAATACTCCCGCACCATTCGGGCCGAGGTAAAATAGGCATTCACGTCGTTCATACTG
The DNA here is from genome assembly GCA_031411995.1 of Cytophagales bacterium. Taxonomy (GTDB): domain Bacteria; phylum Bacteroidota; class Bacteroidia; order Cytophagales; family Spirosomataceae; genus Rudanella. Next base: position 47,540 of record JANOCD010000139.1, on the reverse strand, counting down.
CGGAGTTGAAGAGCCTGCCAGTCGGCGGGGCGGTCGTAATACATCGGTAAAATGGCCTCTTCAAGGAGTTGGAACAGGTGTTCGCGGTCGTGCGCATCAGGGTTGCCCTCTGGACGGTCCGGCGTTCCGGCCTGGGGAACAATGAATGAGTTTTGCTCCAGGCCACTGGCTTTCTCAAATTCGCAAATCCAGCCGTCGTTAGTCGACACATTGATGGACCCATTCATAGCCGCTGTCATGCCACTCGTGCCCGATGCTTCGCGGGGTACAATGGGAGTGTTCAGCCAAAGGTCAGCCCCGTCTTTGAGGGCTTTCGAGAGGGCGAGTTCGTGCCCCGTCAGCACGGCCATACGCGGGTATAGGTGGCTTAGGTAATAAAGGTGATTGAACGTCCGAACGGCTCCTTCATCAAACGGGTAAGGCTTACCGGCCCACACCATTTGGAGGGGATAATCGCGGTTTTGCATCAGCCGCCGGAACCGTTCGCCATCGTGCGTGAGCAGGTCGGGGCGTTTGTAGGCCGCAAACCGACGTGCCCATACCATGGTCAGCACATTCGGGTCGAAGAGTTTGCCCACCTGATCGGCCACGATATTGAACAGAGGCTGTTTCAATGCTTTTTTACGGGCTGCAATCGTGGTTATGTCACCCGCCTGCCGGGCAGCCTCCAACTGACTATCAGCCCAATATCGGCTGTTTTGGGCGTTCGTCACATGGGTAATTTCACAGATATCCGGGTAATTACCCCACATTTTTCGCGAGACCTCGCCATGCAGTTTCGAGACACCGTTGGCCTTCCGGCTCAAACGAAGGGCAGCTAAAGAATGGTTGAATATGGAATCTTTGATACCCGTAATCTCACTCACTTTGTCGAGCGACAGCCCCCCGAAAAAGCCGAGTTTGTTCAGAAAGCCGATGTCGTGTTTGTCATTGCCTGCTTCTTCGGGCGTGTGCGTAGTAAACACCATCCGCTGGCGAACAGCTTCGGCACTACCGAGGGTTTGATAGAGGTGAAAAGCCGCCGACACCGCGTGAGCTTCGTTGAGGTGATAGACTTCGGGCTGGTAGTTGATCTGATCCAGAAACGTGGCCCCACCCAGACCCAGCAGCATACACTGCGACACTTTCAGGCTCGAATCGGCATCGTAGAGTCGGTACGAAATGGAGCGGGCTTCGGTATCGTTTCCGTTCACATCGGTGGTCAGGAAAAACATCGGCACTGTATTGAAGTGCTTTGGATCAAGGTAATAGGCCTGCACCCAAACGGGCCTCCCGCCAACGTTGATCACGAACCGAACGCCCGTATCCTGCAAAAAGCTGTACATCTTCTCCCGAAACTGCACGGCCATCGAATTATCGGCATGGCGGGTTTGGTCGTAATACCCATATTTCCAGAGAATTCCAATGCCAATCAGGTTTTGCCGTTCATCGAAGGCACTTTTCATGTGCGACCCGGCCAAAAAGCCCAAGCCCCCGGAATAGGTCTTAAGAGACTGGTCAATGGCAAACTCCATCGAAAAATAAGCCACTGATTTTTTATAACTGGAAGCGAATGAGTACGGATGGCGAAACGCCGACGGCAACTGAGAAGCAGGCATGTAAAACAGTAAATGAGTTAGTGGGTATCAAACAAAGCATCAAATATACAAGGTTCGGGGGAACGGGGAGATGGGTTAATGGGTAATTATGGTAAAAGGGTAAATCGGCAAGCAGACTTATCGCCCGGTTACCAACTTACCCTTTTACCCAGTTACGCTAATTCCCTAATTCCTATAAATACGGCGTAGCAATAGCCAGAACCGCTTCTCTTGTCAGTGGCTCATCGAAGGCTTCCCGAACACGGTCGGCACTTTTACCCGTCAGGGCAACCAGATCAACCGTAGCCTGGGTAGTTAAACCCTCACCCGCATAAACGGCGGCTGGCATCTCGTCGGTGGCGGATACCCAACCACGCAAGCCCCGCAACCGGCGCACTTCCGAGGCATGGCGAGCCTCCACCGAGTGAATCTGCAAAGCGGTTGTCAGCACATCCATACCCAACAAGTTACCGGCCTGACCTTTGTAGGCCCGTACCCCCGTATCTTCGAATGCTTGAGCCAGAAGCAAAAACGTTGGGTAATCGGTAAACGTAGTGGCCGCGTATTTGAACGTTGGCTTCGCCACGGCAGCCGCACCCAATGCACCTCTCAGCAAGGCAACGTGGGCGGTTTCGTGCTTGCCGATCTGGGTAAAAATAGCTTTGTCAGCCGCCGGAATCAGGTTGGCAGCCGCGTTGCCTTTCTGGTAATAATCATCTTCGAGGTACTCAAGCGTCAGGGCAAAGTTCAGCACATCCTGCACCGATGTCGATTGAGCGTAGGCTTCGTTTAGCACACTGGCCATCACAACCGGGGCCGAAACCGTCAACGCTTTTTTGCCTAAGCCAAGCAGGCTCCGGCGCGAATAATAAGCAAGCCGCTCGGTGGCATCGCCATCAATGGCTTCAATGTCCTGAAATATTTTGAATAGATTCATGGAGTCGAGTTGGTTTACTTGGGCAGGTTGGCCGCGGTGATGGTCGTTTTTACAAATGGCTGCGCTGCAGTCAGTACGGATAATGGAGTCATTGCCGGGTCGAGTCCCGTGGCTACAGCAACCACATCGTCGCCAGCGAAACTGGCTGTTTTTGGACTCAACAACGAGCGGATTGCAGCCGCATGACGAGCCTCTACAGACACAATTTTACCGGCCAACGCCAAATAATTCACGTCTTTGATCAACTTGCCGGCCCCGTTGTAGGCAGCAACACCGAGGTCTTCAAACGTTTTGGCCGCACCCAGCACACTGGCCCGGTCGCTGAAGTTGATGGCCGAGAAGTTCACCTCCAGCCCCGCAATGGCAGCCGTGCCAAGGGCAGCTTTGAAAAAGTCGCGGTGAATGATTTCGTGATCGCGAATTTCGGTGAGCAGTGTTTTTTCGGCATCCGTCATGCCTGTGTAGGGAGTGGCAATGACCTGCGTGTAAAAAGCCGCTTCTAATTGCTCCAAGGCGTAGGCATAGTTCAGAATGCCGGGATCACCTGTTCCCAGATCCACTGTTGTGGCACCTGGAATGGGCAATGGGGTAGTCATTGAGTCCTTATCGACACACGATTGAATGAGGATTGCCCCCGTGGCGATTCCTGCATAGCGCAGAAATAATCGCCGGTCTGCCGACTGAACAGGTCGGTCTTTTGTGGTGTTTTCCATACCGTTTTTGCTGAACATAATAGTTGTGAATGAACCCGTACGCTTTTGTCTGAGACAGCGTCCTGAATTATAAATACGCATCCCGCTCATTCACGGATTGTTTTTCTATAAACTCAATACGTCGTCTACCGGAAAAACAACTATAAATCAGCCCGGTATGGTTATAAAACAAATCGTGCGGGACAGCCCTTATTCTTCATCATCCTGAAATGCCCGATAAGCCCGCTGCAACTCATCGAACGTTTTTTGGTTGCCCTGCTCATGGGCCAATTGCAGGCCAAAATCATAATACATAGCGGCTTTGCCCCGATCGCCGAGGTCGGCATATAGTTGAGCGACATGGTAATAGGTTGGCAAGTATTGCGGATGCTCAACGAGAAGTTTCTCGAAATAATGCTGCGCCTGTCCTGGGTTCTCTGTCAGGTATTCCATTGCCAGCGCGTAAACATTAAAAGGCTCACCGGGTTCATCCTGTACGAATTGAAGCAATTGTTGGACTCGTTCGTTATTCATAGCGCGTAAAAAATTAGTATGCGTGCATACTGTTTTTAAAATCGGTTGTAATTTAGCCGAAAATATCACTAACCATATACCACTTAAAAATTATGAAAATCTTAGTGTGCGTGACGAGCGTGCCCGACACAACGACCAAGATTACCTTCACCGATAACAACACCAAGCTTAACAAAGCGGGTGTTCAGTTTATTACCGGACCCTACGACGACTACGCCTTGGCGCGGGCCGTTGAATTGAAGGAGCAATCGGGAGCAACCGTTACCGTGTTGACAGTGGGCGAGGTTGATGCCGAGCCGGTGATCCGTAAGTGTCTGGCCATTGGTGCCGACGATGCCATCCGGGTCAATGCCGACCCTGCGGATGCGTATTTCGTGGCCGAGCAAATTGCCGCCATCGCCAAAGAAAACAAGTACGACCTGATCCTGATGGGCCGCGAGTCGATTGATTACAACGGCGGTCAGGTTCACGGCATCGTCGCCGAAATGCTGGGTATTCCGTCGATTTCGCCGGTGATGAAACTCGACATTTCGGGAAACACGGCCCGAATGACCCGCGAGATCGAAGGCGGCAAAGAAGACCTCGAAGCTAACTTACCCCTGGTGCTGGGTTGCCAGGAGCCGATTGCCGAGTGGAAAATCCCGAACATGCGCGGCATTATGTCGGCCCGGACCAAGCCTCTCAAGGTGGTGCAGCCAACCGGCACCGACACGCTCACCAAAGTGGCTAACTACGAAATGCCAGCCCCACGCGGTGCGGTCAAAATGATCCCCGCCGATCAGGCCGAAACGCTTATTCAACTGCTCCGCACGGAAGCGAAAGTCATCTAAACTAGTCACTGAATTATGTCTGTCCTCATTTTTGTCGAATTAGACGAAGGTAAAATCAAGAAATCCTCACAGGAGGCCATTTTCTACGGTGCAAAAGTCGCCGGGATGATGGGTACGTCGGCAACCGCTGTGGTTGCCGGACAAGCTGACCAAAGCGAACTGGCTACGGCCGGGCGTTTCGGGGCTACCAAAGTGCTTCATGCCACCGACTCGAAGCTAAACGAACCCAACGGTATGGCCTATGCGTCGGTGGTGGCCGCTGCCGCCCAACAGGAGGGTGCATCGGTGGTGGTGTTGGCAAAATCGTCGTTGGCCGATGCCATGGCGGCTCGCCTGGCGGGTAAACTCAAAGCAGGTTTAGCGGCCAACGCTATCGAACTGCCCGACCTATCCAACGGTTTTCAGGTAAAAACGAGCATCTATACTGGAAAGGCGTTTGCCTATACGAGCCTGACCGCCGACACCAAAATTCTGGCGATCAAAAAGAATACCATCGAGACACAGGAAACGGATGCCACGGCTACGGTCGAAGCGTTCAGCCCGGCTCTCAACGACGGTGATTTTGGCCTGAAAATAACCAACACCGAAAAAGCCACCGGCGACGTGCTGTTGCCCGAAGCTGATCTAGTGGTATCGGCAGGGCGCGGCTTGAAAGGGCCGGAAAACTGGGGCATCGTGGAAGATTTGGCGAAGGCATTGCACGCGGCCACCGCTTGCTCAAAGCCCGTGTCGGATCTGGATTGGCGACCTCACCACGAACACGTGGGTCAAACCGGTATCAAAGTAAGCCCGAACCTGTATATCGCGGCTGGCATTTCGGGAGCCATTCAGCATCTGGCAGGAGTCAACTCCTCCAAAGTGATTGTGGTGATCAATAAAGACCCGGAGGCCCCGTTCTTTAAATCAGCCGACTATGGCATTGTCGGCGATGTATTCGACGTATTGCCCCGATTGACGAAAGCGGTTCAAGCGTTGTAATACAGTATCTTTTTTCTTGAGACCCTGCCAGTGTGATAAACCGGATGACCGGATTATCCACTGGCAGGGTTTCGTATATCTACTCAACAAGATTTTCGGGCTAAGTAGCAACAATACTCTCCCTCACCACGTATTACTAGCAGAACAAAACATCTGCCGTGAACCGTTACACTTTCCTAAAAAATCTGGGTCTTCAAGGGGCCGCACTTATGGCCGTAATGACGGGGTGCGTGAAGGAAGAAGACACCTATGTGGATGCCCTGAAACTGAATGCCAACGGGCAATCGACCACGCCCGGTTCGGCAACAACGGTAGTGACCGCTCCCGCCACCACTACGAGTTCTACGACTGATCTTCTCGGCATCAAAAACCCCTTGCTTACCCTCGATTTAACGACGACGACCGCGCTCAAAACGGTAGGAGGTTATACAGCGAAAAGCGGCATTGTGGTGGCTCAGGTAAGTGAGGGAGTCTATGTGGCTGTTACCCAAACGTGTAGTCACGAACCAAAAAAACAGATCATCCTGAACGGAAGCGAGTTCTATTGCACCGCCCACGGTGCCCGCTTCGACCTGAACGGTAAAGGCAAAAACAGCCTCGGCAACCGGGGAATTACACTTTATAAGGTCATTACCGACGGCAAAACGCTGGTGGTTTATTCGTAAAAATAATGAAACTTCTGACAGTTTTCCTTCTCGCTTCTACCCTGCTTTCGGCCCCGCAATGGCAACTCAATTTTGATCAGGCCAAGACCGAAGCAAAGGCCAATCACAAGCATATTCTGCTGAACTTCAGTGGCTCAGATTGGTGTGGGCCATGTATCAAACTCAAAAAAGAAGTGCTGGATTCGGAGGGGTTTTTGCAGTATGCCGATACGCGGTTAGTACTGGTGCGGGCCGATTTTCCACGGGCGGCCAAAAATCAGTTGAGCAAAGCGCAGACAACCCACAACGAATCGCTGGCCGAACGCTACAATCCCGACGGCTTGTTTCCGCTCACGGTGCTGCTCGATGCCGACGGAAAGGTGCTGAAAAGCTGGAAAGGATATCCCGCCACCATGACGCTGCAAACGCTCCTGCACGACCTTGATGCCCAACTCCCCGCTGCTCACTGATAATACTGGCTTGTTGCACAAAAAAGTGCTTCGGCTGATGGGCAATCGCTTTGACATCAGCGTGGTACTGAACGATACAACCGAGGCCGAAACCTATCTGGAAGCCGCCATCGCCGAAATCAGCCGGATCGAAAGCCTGCTGACGACTTTCAGCCCCGACAGCCAAACTAACCAAATCAACGCGCAGGCGGGCATTGGCCCGGTGGTGGTTGACCGAGAAGTGTTCGACCTGATTGCCCGATCGGTTCGGGTTTCGGACTTGACCCAGGGTGCTTTTGATATTACATACGGCTCCATCGACAAGCGGCTCTGGAATTTCGACACAACCATGACCGCCCTGCCCGACCCAGAAACAGCCCGGCAATCGGTGCGGCTCATCAACTATAAAAACGTAGTGCTTAACGAGGCCGACAGAAGCGTGTTCCTCCGCGAACGGGGGATGCGCATCGGCTTTGGCGGCATTGGCAAGGGCTATGCTGCCGAACGCGCCAAACAACTGCTGATGAGCCGGGGCGTGGAGGCCGGGGTGGTGAACGCGGCCGGCGACCTCACCACCTGGGGCAACCAACCAAACGGTCAACCCTGGACCATTGGCATTGCCGACCCCGACACCCGCGCTACGGCGTTCTCCAAACTCACCATCAGCAACATGGCTGTGGCTACGTCGGGGAATTACGAGAAATACGCGATCATTGGCGGCAAACGCTACAGCCATACCATAAACCCCCGCACGGGCTACCCCGTCAGCGGCCTCAAAAGCGTCACGATTCTGGCTCCCAACGCCGAAATCGCCGACGCGCTGGCTACCCCCGTAATGGTGATGGGCCACAAGGTAGGGCTGCACCTGATTAACCAGATGGCGCACATTGGCTGCATTGTGGTAGACGACAAAAATCGACTTTTTACATCTAAAAACATTCGTGTAACCCAATGAAGATGAACACAAAACGATTTTTATATGGGCTATCGCTGCTCATAGTTGCGCTCAGTTTACCGGGCTGTGCGTCTGTCAAGGAATACCAGAAAAGCCGGATCAACGACTCCGAAATGGAACTGGCGGGCCGCAAAGCTGAGAAATTCGAGACCAGTTTTTATCTCTACCGCGAGGGTGCGTCGGGCGCAAACGGTGGCAAAAGCAGTGGAGGCTGCGGCTGCAATTAGACCAAAATGAAAAAACTTACCGTAACGGTTGCCCTAATGCTGACCTGTGGGTTGGGCTGGGCGCAAACCAAAAATGAAGAAGAACCGTCCTACGAAGCTCGTCAGCTAAAAGTTGAGGAAGTCAATATCGTGTCGAGCTATTACCATCAGGAGGGAAACAACTCCGCCGTGACGGGGGGCATTGGCACCGAAAAACTCACCGACTATGCCAACTCCTTCGACTTGGTATTGAGCAAACTTGACCGTAAAAATCGGCAACATACGTTCACCGCCGATTTCAACATCGACTATTATACCTCGGCCTCGTCGGACAAAATTGACCCGCTCACAATTTCGTCGGCCTCCAAAAGCGATGTCCACGTTTATCCGTCCCTATCATGGCGGGTTCGCAATCCCCGCACCCGCACGACAATGGGCATTGGGTACTCCTTTTCAACGGAATATGATTACACATCGAATGGATTTACGGCGCAGTGGGCCAAAAATTCAGTGGATAATAACCGGGAGTTGAGTCTACGGGCGAGCATTTTTCTGGATACCTGGCAAGCTATTTTACCCGCCGAACTTCGCCCATCCAATTATGGCTCAGGGGCTGAAAATGACCGAGTTAGAGTGGACGAAAAACCCCGTAACTCCTATAATCTGGCTGTGTCGCTTTCGCAGGTGGTCAACAAGCGATTGCATTTAATGGTGATTGCTGAACCTTCCTTTCAGCAGGGGTTGTTGAGTACGCCCTATCACCGGGTTTACTTTACCGATGGATCGTTAACAACAGAGCGGCTCCCCGGCACCCGCCTTAAACTCCCGATTGGCGTTCGGGCTAATTATTTCTATGGTGACCGTATGATTGTCAGGGCCTTTTACCGGTTCTACGCCGACGACTGGCGGATGGTAGCGCACACGGCCAACCTCGAAGTGCCTGTGAAAATCACCCCTTTCCTGTCGGTCAGCCCGTTTTACCGGTTCCATACCCAAACGGCGGTGCAATATTTCCGGGCTTACGGGCAACATAATCCTACTCTTTTATACCATACAAGCGATTACGACATTGGGGCCATCACCACCCATTTTGTGGGGGCTGGCGTTCGTATAGCCCCGCCCGGCGGCATCATGGGCCTGCGGCACTGGAACTCGCTGGAGCTTCGCTATGGCCATTATGTGCGCAGCACCGGCATGACGGCGAACATTCTTACCCTGTTGGTAAAGGTTAAATAGCACAGATTGAACGTGTCAGACATCCGGCAGATCTACAGACACGTTCAGTCTGTACTATTTCTGTGAACTCCTCCTCCTTTATTGTAGTTAACCATAAAGACTCAGCGACATTATCAAGTGTTGGGGGCTGGTTTTCAGTTATCTGCTTATGGTAATTGATATTTACTGAAACCAGACGACTGCAAACGGAAACAGTTTTGCTATTTTCGCGCCGTGGAAAAAATCAAGTTAGAGATATTGGGATTATCACCCAGCCAGTCGCAGTCGGGTTCGTTCGCGCTGGTATTGGGCGAGGAATACGGGAACCGTCGGTTACCCATCATTATTGGTATGTTCGAAGCACAGGCAATTGCTATCGAAATTGAGAAGATTGTGCCCAACCGGCCCATGACCCATGATCTCTTCAAGCAATTTGCCGAGAAGTTTAAGTTTACTGTTCGTGAGATCGTGATTTCTGACTTGCGCGAAGGTATCTTTTTCGCCCGGGTTGTTTGTTTTGACGGTGTTCGGGAAACGGTGGTAGATGCCCGCCCGTCGGATGCCATTGCCATTGGGATTCGGTTTAACGTGCCCATTTTTACCTACGAGGCCGTATTGTCGGAAGCTGGAATCACTACCAACCCTACCGATGAAGACGAAGATCAGCAGGAGCTGGTGGAAAAAACCACCCGGCAACCCCGTGCTTTTGGAGAGCAACTAAAAGATATGACCGCCGACGAGCTACAAAAAATGCTCGAAGAAGCCCTGGGTAACGAAGAATATGAACGAGCCGCCAAAATTCGCGACGAAATCAGCAAACGAAACTAACGAAGTATAGTGGACGGGACCGTCCATCATACTCTAAAGGCCTCCCAAACGGGAGGCCTTTTTTTGGCATAATAATTGACATACATACGTTTGAGACCCGATTTACGTTGTTTATCCGGTCAGCCTCATTTAACATTCAGCATCATTCCAAATACAATCATGAAACTTAATTTTCTTTACATCGCATTACTTCTTGGTGTATTGGCCTCCTGCAAACAGTCGGGTGGCGCAGATGACGTTCTCATTGATCCACGCGATCAATATGTTGGCACGTATCAGGGGGGCTATACTGGTCAAACGACGAGCGGCCCCTTCCCCTTGTCAATTTTCTCAGGGCCTGCCCTTATCACGGTAGAAAAAGCGGCTGCTCCTAAAGAAGTAACCCTGACGTTTGTTTATAACAAGGGACAGGCATTCGAGAATACCGAAAAGCTGACGGCTGAATTAACCGACCGGAAGTTCACCATCATCGACAAGCGTACCGAAATAGTAACGGTTGGTCCAACGACTTACGAATTGCCATACACGGCCACGGGCGAGTTTACCGAGACAAGCAAGATAGCTATGACAACGAGTGCAGAAATCGAACGGGGCGGCACTATTCTCAAGAAAGTCGCTGGTATAACTGGGGAGAAAAAATAATCGTCATTCAGACCGAATACCCTCAACGAAAAAGCCCCGCCTGAGATCAGGCGGGGCTTTTTCGTTGAGGGTAACAAATACAGCTTTTTTAATTATCAGTCCTCTCTGGTATACAAGTAAATTGGCCTGATCTAATAGTAGCCGCCAGCATTTCGTAGGTAGCGGGTTTGGTCAGAAAGGCACAGGCTCCCAGTTTTTCACTTCGGGCTTTATCCACAGGTTCGCATGAGGTAGTCAGAATCGCTACGGGAACCTGCTTCCAGACCTCGTGCTGTTTAATGGCCCGCAACGTATCGAAACCATTGATACGCGGCATGTTTAAATCCAGCAAAATCAGGTCAGGAAAGCCATCTATTGGGGATGGTTGCTCAATGAGATCCAACAATTCATCACCACCCTCAAAACAAATCAATTTTGAATCGGAAAAATGCTGTTGAAACGTCAACTTTGCAAAAAACCGGTCGTCCTCGTCATCATCGACCAAATAGATCAGGGAAGAATTCATGGGGGTTATTTAGTACGGCTAAATAACCGATATCACCCCTGATTGATTCATAATAAGTAGTTAAACCAGTATTAATATTTCTAGTAAACCTATTCCTTATGCGCCAGTATATCTCCTTTTTTTTCCTGTTTATTGCATTGGCAACACAGGCTCAGAAATCTAACCAGCCTGTATTGCAGGAGGCAAAGCCCGAAACAGTCGGCATGAGCAGCGAGCGACTCCAGCGGCTCGACCGGATCATGCAAATGTATGTTGACAGTGGCAGGCAGGCGGGGGTCGCCGTGTTGATTGCCCGCAATGGTAAAATTGTTCAACACAAAGCCTATGGATACGACAACATGGCACAGAAAACGCCACTCAAACGTGATGGCATCTTCCGAATTGCCTCCCAAACCAAGGCCATCACCAGCATGGGTGTGCTGATGTTGTATGAAGAAGGAAAATTTCTGCTCGATGACCCCATCTCGAAATACCTGCCCGCTTTCAAGACGATGACGGTGCTCGATAAATTCAACGAGAAAGATACCTCCTACACCACCCTACCGGCCAAACGCGAAATCACCATCCGGCAGTTGCTCACGCATACATCGGGGATTGGTTATCCCGGCATTGGCAGCAAGGAAGCGAATTCGATTTATGCCAAGTACAAAATTCCGAGTGGTATCGGCACGCCCAACGCCAACCTCGCTGATGCGATCAACGGGCTGGCCAAACTCCCGCTCCTGAGCCAACCCGGAGAGCGTTGGATGTATAGTGTAAGCATCGACGTGCTGGGTCGGCTAATCGAGGTGGTGTCGGGGCAAACGCTCGACAAATTTTTGCGGACGCGGCTTTTTGACCCCCTTGGCATGAACGATACGTTTTTTTATCTGCCCGGACCCAAACACAACCGCCTGACGACGCTTTACACCGAGGATGCCAGCAAGAAAACAATCCCTTACACGGCTCAGGGCGGACTTGATCCCAATTACCCCAACCAAGCCGGTACGTTCTACGCGGGCGGAGCAGGCTTAAACTCTACCCTGCTCGACTACGCCATTTTTCTGCAAATGGTGCTAAACGGGGGCGAATACAACGGCAAACGGCTTCTTAGCCCGACGACTGTCAGACTGGCCCTGATGAACCAGATTGGCGATTTAAACGTGGGCAACAACAAATTCGGGCTTGGTTTCAGCCTTAATACAGCCAAAAGTGCAGCCCGCCTGCCAGTGTCAGAAGGAGCTTTTGAATGGGGCGGTTATTTCGGAACCAACTATTGGGTAGACCCCAAAGAAGGCATTGTGGCGTTGGTATACACCCAAAAAGTACCCAACTCCTTTGGCGACCTGAACGACAAATTTCGGGTGATGGTGTACCAGGCCATCACCGAACTGAAAGGAACGGGAATGAGCAACGACTATTAATTAGGACTATTTTGATTACAGAATCCCGTTTACCAGAGCCAGCAAATCGCGATAAATGATGTTGCGTTTCCAGAAGAGTTGCGTCACCATCGGCACGTGTTTTTTACCGGACAACTCCCGAAGTTGGTGTTTTACGCCCGCCAACTGCAACTTGTCGCGGAAGGCTTTGGTGCCATCAATAATGCTTGGATAGGTCCGCTCTCCCATGTATAAAAGCATGGGAGGCAGACCCGCCTGCACCTTGAACAGGGGCGATGCAGCTTTCCACCCCGCCGGGTCTTTTCCAAACGGCAACAGGTACTTTTTATCGTCGGGATACTTCATTTCGAGGAGGTAATCATACATGTTGATGCCCGCCGGATCATCGAGAATGGCCCCTCTGACCGGATTTTTGGCCATTCCGATCTTACTAAATAACTCATTATCAGTAGCTAACAAAGCCGCCAGCCCCCCTCCCGCTGAGTGCCCCATTACATAAATCCGGTTAGGGTCGCCCCCGTATTCGCCAATGTGTTGGGTGGCCCACTGCACGGCGCGGGCGCAGTCGTCGGCCATGGCAGGCACCATCACGCCGGGCGATAGCCGGTAGTTGATAACTACCGCTATGACTCCCTGTTTCGCCAACCGGCGACCAATAAACCAGTAGATGTTTTTGCTTCCGCTGTCCCAATTGCCCCCATGAATAAACACCACCACGGGGAGTGGCGATTTAGGTTTTTTTTTGGGTGCATATACATCGAGCAGGTGTCGCTCCGGGTCGGTGTCGGCGGGCGAGGTAGACGGGATGTAGGCTATGTTTTTAGTGCGTTTACTGGCGTAAACCACGTTGCTGACGAGAGAGATCAAGACAAAAACTAGAAATCGGGTAACGTGAATGGAGTAATGCATGAAGTGCTGAAAAATAATACACTATACATACTCAATTGTAAGGGTTAAGGTTTCAGGATTATGAGTGAAAAAGCGAGCGGAATTATTATCGCGTAGCGATCTGATGTTTATAGAAAAGAATGCATCCACACGTTGTCCCCGTCGCTTAGCGACCGAACCTATTTTCGCTATTGTTGGGTCGCTACGCGACGGAGAAGCGTGTTGGGACGATGTAGTTTCTACAAACCTTGGGTCGCTATGCGACGAAAAGCGCAATAGCCTCTCCAGCGGGTTTAATTTTCGTAATCAATCTCTTCGGGCCGGGCAACAGCGCAGGCTTGGACTCCCTCCTGTTTGGGGTGGCTATTGACGGCATCCCGAAATGCCTTGTCGATGATGACCGCCATTTTCCGGTTCGAGAGCAAAATGGCTTTCAGGTGCCAGTAATCTTTGTTGAGTTTCAGGCATTTTTTGTCGATTGTTTTGGAGAATCGTAGCCCCTCCAATTGCTCATTTGAGATCATTACAATGCGCTCTTCTTTTGTTAACCGCGCAATAATGCTCAAGATGCTTTGTCCGTAATTCCCCCTATTACTGTCGTGATATTCTTTCAGGAGCTTTTGGGTTAACACCAGATGCCCTTTTTCAAACAGCCACTTGATCAATCGTTCGTACTCGGGATCAGCGGGGTTCTTGAAGTTTTTGGCGATGTTATTATCAACAAACAAATCCTTTATCATCCGATAGCATTCATTGCAATGTCCATAATATCAATAGCATAGGTATCAAAAAAGCTATCGGGTGCCCCTTTAACAGCCCCTTTTGTTGTAAATTCCACATCATGCACGGTGCTTTTGACTCCGTCATTTTCAAAATAGAGTACCCGCACATCTTCCGGCTTCAGCTCACCGGTAACCAGCAACAACCGAATCCGATTGAGCAGGTATTCGCTATGCGTTTCGATAATGTACTGTTTCTGAGTGCGCTTGATCTGATTCGCCAGATAGTTACCAAACGTAGCCTGAATTTTGGGATGCAAATGAATTTCGGGCTGCGAAACGGCGAGGCAGGATTGGTCAGATAGCTGAAGATCAGCAACAATGATGGGGAGAAATTGGCTGATTCCGAAGCCCACATCAGTTAGAGCGGCAAAGCGAGCGTTTGCTTTTGTCTTCACCATCAGTTCAAAGCGACCGCCCTTTAGTTTGTTTGATTGAATCTGGTCAAAGAGTTCTGTTTGCTGCATTACTTCGTTTAACTCAGTCAATTTTGCAGGGTTTGTCTCCTCCCATTCGATGATTTGGTCAATATAGCTTTCTCCGTCAATATCTACTTTTTGTTGCGCTTTAGCTTTTTGGTAATAGGTTCGCTCAGGAGGTCGCCGGAATGAGCCGATATAATTAAAGTCCTTGTCAAAGTCATCAGCTTCAAATGACAAGTCGGTTTCGTAGAATTGTCTTGGCAAGCCATTTGAGTTTCTCTCCCAACGGGTGTCAAAGGCTGTTTCGCTGTCTTCAAACTCAATAAAAATAGCAAAATCCGAGTCCGGGCGATTCTGAAAAACAATCTCGTCAAAACTTCCCATGTTCACATATTTACCATTTGGCGATAAATAATGTGGAAACTTCTCCGTCTGCAACACCGCCAAAATCGCGTTAATAAGTGAACTCTTACCGCTGCTGTTAGCCCCCGTCAGCAGAGTGATCGGCGCAAATTTCACATCGAGTTCCTCGAAGCATTTGAAGTTTTTAAGGCCGAGCGAGTTAATCAGCATATTACCTTTTCAAGTCGTTTATAGTTGTCAATCAGCCGCTTATAAGCAGCCATTTGCTCAATCCTTTCGTCGCGTAGCGACCTAATGTTTGTAGATTTATTACATTCCGTAGCCATTTTTCCGTCGCGTAGCGACCTAACTAATAGGATACCCTTTATTAGGTCGCTACGCGACGGAAATACAATTGCCCATCTCGTCTTTCTACAAACATTAGGTCGCTACACGACGAAGACACTGAGGTATTCTTTCAAGATAAGTCAATTTTTCACTAATCGTTTGTACCCTCTTATCGCAGAAGCAAGGCCAAAATCGGGTCCCTTCCAGACTGCACACGACGCTGATTCAAGAATACAGAACATTCAATTAAGTCTTGATAAAGGTCAGGGCATTTATGGGCAAATTCCAGTGTTTCAGCCAATTCAAGTACCACCAATTGGTTCGGCTTCACGACAATTTTTGTCATTTCTGAAGACGGATCATCAAGATAATCCATGCAATCAATCCATGCTCCATATTAGCTCCATAAAAATCTGGAAAGCCAAACACTTCTTTAAACACAGCATGAAAGCTGGCACGATCTGTGATCCAAGACGCATCAATATAAACGCTCACCATGATTTCAATGCTTTAGGATTATATCCAAACAAGGCCGACAATGGTTCCGACCGTTAAACGCATGGAGCGTATACAGGGTTTTGCACCCATTACGTCGGAGTTAAGCGTGATTCGAGTGAGCTGTTGCATGTTTTTGTCTGCGAAAAGCGAATGGGTAAATATAGCTATCTTCGGCGATTAGCCGCCTAAATCCTATCTTTGCGGATTCAGTAACTCATTATGGCAGACCAACAAGTACCACCCGTGGCGGCTCCCGCTACCTCACTCCAGGACATTATCGCCCACGCGAAAGAATATGGATTCGTTTTCCCTTCCTCCGAAATCTACGACGGACTACAGGCCGTGTATGACTATGGGCAGAACGGCGTCGAACTGAAAAATAACCTCAAATCGGTGTGGTGGAAGGCTATGACCCAACTTCACGATGAAGTGGTGGGCATCGACGCGGCCATTTTCATGCACCCACTCACCTGGAAAGCATCCGGCCACATCGACTCGTTTAGCGATCCGATGATCGACAACCGCGACTCCAAAAAACGCTACCGCGCCGATCAACTTCTCGAAGGGAAAGCCGAACAATATGCCAACGCAGGCGATGAGAGCAAGGCACAAGCTTTGCTCAACGAAATGGGCCGCTTATTGGGCGACAACGACCTCGACGGTGTTCGGAACCTGATCATTGCCGAAGGCATCAAATGCGCCGTTTCCAATACCGATAACTGGACCGAAGTCCGGCAGTTTAACCTGATGTTCTCCACGCAGGTTGGCTCCGTGGCCGAAGACACCACCACCATTTACCTCCGCCCCGAAACAGCGCAGGGCATTTTTGTGAACTTCCTGAACGTGCAGAAAACGGGCCGGATGAAGATTCCGTTTGGCATTGCCCAAATCGGGAAGGCGTTCCGCAACGAGATTGTGGCCCGGCAGTTCACGTTCCGTATGCGCGAGTTCGAGCAAATGGAAATGCAGTATTTTGTGCGCCCCGGCACAGAAATGGAGTGGTATAATAACTGGAAAAATACCCGGCTTGCCTTCCACAAGGCGGTGGGCTTACCCGCCGAGAGCCTGAAATTCCACGACCACGAGAAACTCGCCCACTATGCCAATGCCGCCGTGGACATCGAGTACAAATTTCCGTTTGGTTTCCGCGAAATGGAGGGTATCCACTCCCGAACCGATTTCGACCTGAAAGCCCACCAGGAACTGAGCCGCAAAAAACAGCAGTATTTCGACAACGACATCGACCCGGCAACGGGCAAGCCCTACGGTAACTACATTCCCTATGTTGTCGAAACCTCTGTTGGAGCCGACCGTTTGTTCCTGGCCGTGTTCTGCAATGCATTTACGAAAGAAGTGGTTGGGGAAGGCGATCAGCAGAAAGAAAGGACATATTTGAAACTGCACCCCGCTTTGGCCCCTGTAAAAGCGGCTGTGTTCCCCCTCGTGCGGAAGGACGGCTTGCCCGAAAAAGCCGAGCAGATCATGAAATCGTTACGGTCAGAGTTTCGGGTGATTACGGAGGAGCGCGATGCCATCGGCAAACGCTATACCCGCCAAGATTTGATTGGAACACCGTTCTGCATCGCCGTTGATTACCAGACTATGGAAGATGACACGGTTACAATCCGTCACCGCGACACAACCGAACAGGAACGCGTTCACATCAGCGAGCTAAAAGCCAAAATTGGCCACGCGGTATCGGTAGAGCGGATTTTGGAGATGTTGTAGTTTCAAGCCAACACGACCACCTAGACTTTTAGAGATGACATCTCCCAAACGAGATGTCATCTCTTGTTTTTAAACCAGTGCAGTTATCCCCCCAATGAAACTACTTCTACAAACCCCCGTTCGGCAACCCTTGGCCAAAGTTTGGGCGGGCTTCGACCGCGCCCTTTTCAATCAGTTAGCCCCTCCGTTTCCGCCCGTCGAGGTGATTCGGTTCGATGGATGTCTGAAAGGGGATGTGGTTCACCTTCGGCTGAATTTTATCTTTTTCAAGCAGGACTGGATCAGCGATATTATTGACCAGCAAACCATCGGGATGCTGAACCACGGAATGCCAGACCACCCCGACGAGATCTTTTTCGTTGATCAGGGCACCAAACTACCCTTCTTTCTGCGTTATTGGCACCACCGGCACCGGCTGGTTCGCGATACCCAAACAGGCGGCACCCTCGTCATCGATGACATCACATTCCGCACCCCTACTCTCCTGACCGATTACCTGTTTTATCCGCTTATGTGGCTTCAGTTTGCGTATCGGAAACCGATTTACAAACGAGTTTTCGGGAAATAGCAAGCGGATGACACCGATTTGGCGGATTGACACGGATTTTTAAAAATCAGCGAAAATCTGTGTTATCTGCGTCATTCGCGTGCTATTCAAAATTCATTCCTCAGAAATTCTGCTATTTTTGTGAACTCTCCTTTCTACTAACAAACTGGATGAAACTAAACATTACGACCAAAATCGTTATCGGCTTCGTGCTGGGCGTTGTGATTGGTCAAATCCTCTACAGTTCAACCGACGCTGAAACGGCCAAAGCCATCGCGGATAAATTCCAGCTCCTGAGCCGTATCTTCCTCAAACTCATCAAAATGATCGTCGGGCCGCTGGTGTTTGCCACGCTCGTGGTGGGCATTGCCAAGCTCGGTGATTTCAAGGCGGTTGGACGTATCGGTATCAAAACCCTCGGCTACTTTTACTTTGCCACCATCCTCTCGCTCACCATCGGTTTGGTGGTGGTGAACATTACCAAACCCGGTTCAATTCAGGAATGGCCACGCCCGGATGTAGGAACCCCAACGGGTGTGGAAGGCAAAAAACTGAATACCTTGGAAGAGTTTATTCTGCACATTTTCCCCGACAGTGCCTTCAAAGCGCTGGCCGACAATGAGATTCTGCAAATCGTGATTTTTGCCCTGTTTTTTGGGGTGGCTCTCGGTGCCATCGGCGACAAGGGAAAGGGCCTCATCAAAGCCCTCGAATCGTTGAGCGATGTGGTATTCAAGATGGTGGGGTATGTGATGCAGATGGCTCCATTTGCCGTTTTTGGAGCCATGACCGCCGTAGTATCAGCCAAAGGCCTGAGCATTCTGGTATCGTATGCCTACCTGCTCGTCTGTTTCTTTGGGGGCCTGCTGTTCTTTATTTTCGTGGTGTTGTTCGCCATTTGCGCCGTCATGCGAATACCGTTCTTCAAGCTCATGGCCCATATTAAGGACGCGCTTTTGCTGTCGTTTAGCACGGCGAGTTCGGAAGCATCGCTCCCGCAACAGATCAAGGCACTGGAGAAATTCGGGATTTCACCGCGCATCATTGGCTTTGTATTGCCGCTTGGTTATTCGTTCAACCTTGACGGGTCGATGATGTACATGACCTTTGCTACGGGTTTCATTGCCCAGGCATATGGCATCACGCTGACGCTGGAACAACAGGTGCTGATGCTGCTACAGTTGATGATTACATCCAAAGGCATTGCGGGTGTTCCCCGTGCCTCGCTCGTGGTGATTGCCGGGACAATGGCTTCATTCAATCTTCCTCTCGAAGGTCTGGCCCTGATTTTGGGCATCGACCCGTTCTTGGATATGGGCCGCTCGGCCACAAGCGTGGCGGGTAATGCCGTAGCAACAGCGGTGGTAGCCAAATGGGAAGGCGAATATGACCCCAATCGAGTTGTGCCGATTGAGGCCTAATACACAACGGATAGATCTATAAAAAGGGCACCCGCCAACATAAGCGGGTGCTTTTTTTTTGACCGTAGACATTGTTCTCCTCACGGGCAGGCCACACCGCTAACCGTGAAAGTTGCCGTTGTTGAACAACCGTTATTGCCCGTGAGTATGATCGTGTAAACACCCGGCTTGTTTACTACCGCTGTGCCAGTGATTGGAAACGGTGTACGGGTGATGAGATACCCATTCACATACACCCGCTCCGACCCGTCGAACTGACTCACCACACCGGTCGGACTGGCGGCCGGACCACTGAACCCATAAACCGTGCCGCCAATGGCTGTAAGCGAAACCGTGGGCGAGGCACATGACAAGGTGCCGCTGCTGACCACTGCCACGAGATTGCCCAGACTGTTGGGTTGCTGAAATTCATAGGCCCCCATATCAACCCGGCAGTTGACTCCCACAAAGCGGGGGTTGCCTGCCAAATCAGTTTTTATACCCGACAGACCGGGGGCCGAGTCGAGGCCTGCGTCAATGGCGGGCGAGCCGGGTCTCAGGGGGGTGTCGGTAGCACTGGCAAAGGGGTTGGTGGCTGTTATGACATTGTTGGTGCCAGTATAGTTTGTTGCAGTATTCTCGAACAGGCTGTAGGTGGCTATAATAGTGGCTCCGCCCGCACCCGCAAACGTACTGGTGCCTCCATTCCCAAAAAAAACACAGTTGGTTAGCTGGGTAGCCTGGGCATTATTAGCCAATATGGCTCCGCCAATGGGTCCTGAATTTCCCTGAAACGAGCAGTTTGTTGCGTGCAGATTCGCTTGATCGGCCACTATTCCTCCACCGTTGGTAGCCGAGTTGCCCTGGAAGGAGCATTGAATGAGTGTCAGTATATCGCTAATGGAGTATATACCCCCCCCCGAAAAAGCCGAGTTGCCGTGCAGTTTACAGTTGGTCAGGCCTACTGTGCTGCTCAGGCTGCTGATGGCCCCTCCCAACGACTGAGATGAATTGCTCAGAAAGTCACAGTTATTCAGGGTTACAATGATCTGGGTATAAGCATCGCCCTCGTTATGTATTCCTCCACCCCTGGTAGTGGCCGAATTACTCTGAAACACGCAGTTGGTTAGGGTTGGCACTGTGGATCGTTCATTATACATACCTCCGCCATCAGCAGCAACGTTTTTCACAAAGGAACACCCCAATAACGTGGGGGTACTTTGGTACATGTATACTCCTCCCCCGTCCTGCGTAGTCGTATTGCCATCGAACGTACAATTAGTTAAAAGTGAGCTTCTGACCGTTTCGTAAAACAGTCCACCACCACTTCCACTGGCTGTATTATTTCGTAGAATACAGTTGGTTAGGTTGGGACGACTCTGAAAAGCGAACCCTCCCCCTCCATTCCCATCGTACCCTCCCCCGCTACTCGTAGCTGTGTTGCTGGTAATGAAGCAATCAGTCAGGGTAGGGGTAACACCAAGTCCAAAAAATATACCTCCGCCCCTTCGGGAAGCCGTATTCCCCACAACAGTACAACTCGTTAAAACAGGCGAGATTGTACTAGCCTGACCAATGTTATTAGACGTATTCACGCCACCTCCGTCGCTGGATACGTTGTTGGCGATCAGGCAGTTTTCTACCCGGAAGCTGTTGCCGTAAATATCGATACCCCCGCCACCGTACCCTGCCGTGTTATTGACCGCCGTGCAGCTTGTCAGAACCGGATGACTCCGATTGCTGGAAAATCCCCCTCCACTACCATTTCCTTCAGCCAGGTTGTTCAGCATCAGGCACCGGGTCAGAACGGGGCTGCTGTCCTGAGCATTGTAGGAACCTCCACCACCACTGGCCGCTGTATTGCTGGTAAAAACGCAGTTTGTAATGGTTGGGCTGCTGTTGGTATTACACATACCACCGCCATAATCGGCTGTATTGCTGGTAAACACGCAGTTTGTAATTGTTGGGCTACTGCCCTCGTTATACATCCCTCCCCCAAAGTTTTTCATATCGGTGAATGAGGTGAAGGAGGTGGCATTTCCGGCTGCAATAACAAAACCATTCAGCAGAGCCGTTGCCGTTTGGCCGGTTGTGTTGCTGACCACATGGTAGCTGTTGCCACTCAACATGCCGTTGTTGTCGATATCACCACTCAGCGTGCTGCCGGTCGGCGTTCCGATGCTGGGCTGGTTCGCAATGGGGTCGATACTGGGGCGCATTCCCAGCGAGCCTTCGGTGCCCAGGAAGCCCCCATAAACAGCCACTCCGGTTTTCAGGGAAAAACTTGCGTCCCTGTTAGCAGGGTTAGTGGTGGGTTTATACAGTCCAGTGGCTACCCAAACCTGATCGTTGGCGGTGCTAGCATCAATGGCTCCCTGCAAATTAGTAGTGCTCGTGGCCCAGCTTGTAGCCGTGGCGGGGTTGTTGTTGGTGCCAGTGGTGGAGACATAGCGGGTGGTCTGGGCCAGAAGGGGGTTAGTCAGCAAGCCCGGTAACGAAACAGCCACAGCAAATAAACGTAAAAATCGGTGAGACATAGTCAGGGGGTTATTGAGAGATGAATAATAGTTTTGTGTTCTTATGCAAAAGTTAAAACTATGATAATCAACCTAATATATCCTGAACAACTTTATATGTGGTGGCTTTTCTCCCGAAAGCGGTGGCATTCAATTCATAATCGGCGAAGCCATACTAACCCGAAAACAGAAATGCCTTCTGGACATTGGGCCAATTGACCCAATGCCCGGAAGGCATTTCAACTAAACGATAATTCGTCTACGCTTTATAAAAAATCCACTTCGCCAACTCCGCGTAGCTTGGTTTTTTTCCGTACATCAGAATACCCACGCGGTAGATCCGGGCGGCAATCCAGGCAATGCCAATGAAACCGCCAATCAACAAAACCACCGACAGGGCGATCTCCCAGATTGGAACCCCAAACGGCACCCGAACCATCATTACAATGGGCGAGGTCAACGGAATCATCGAGAACCAGAACGCAATAGGGCCGTCGGGTTCGCGGACTACGAACTGGGCGATAATAAACCCTAAAATGAGGGGAATCGTGATCGGGAGCATGAATTGCTGCACGTCCGTTTCGTTATCGACGGCGGCACCAACGGCGGCAAACAAAGCACTGTAAAGCAGGTAGCCACCCACGAAGTAGATGCCAAAACAAACCAGCAACAGGGTCCAGTCGAGGGTGCCCACTGCGGTTTTTATTTTAGTCAGCATATCGGCCTGACTGGCCTTTTTTGCTTTCGCTTCGGCGGGCGAAACGGGTGTCATAGTCGATGCACCGGGGGCTACCGTCCTATCGACTGCTGCTTGCTCCACACGCTTCTGAGCCAGATTCTCCCCGCCCATCACTGCCGACAAAGCCGTTGATAAGCCGATAGTGAGCAAAATCCACAATAGAAACTGTGTCAGACCCACCAGCCCAACGCCCAGGATCTTACCGGCCATCAGTTGAAACGGTTTCACCGACGAGATAATGACCTCGACAATGCGGTTGGTTTTCTCTTCCAGAACACCCCGCATCACCTGAGCACCATATAGAAAAATGGTGAAGTAAATAGCGGCTGCAAATAGATACCCCAACACGGTGGCAGCTCCCGAACTGCTGTCTTTTTCGCCTTCGTCGCTGAGATTATAGGTATTGGCCGAAACCTTTACTTTGGTGCTTTCCAACACTTTGCGGTCAATACCGGCTGAAATCAGTTTCTGGTTCTCAATTTCCTGCTCCACCGCATCTTCAATACCGTTCTGCACCCCCAAACTCACGTTTTTCTCGGCATAGAGTTTCAGCGACTTTGGATCATCAATAATGTTGGCCGGAATGTACACCAGTACATCATATCCGCTTTTTGGGAAATTTTTCTTGGCTGTTTCAATGGGTTGGTCAGTCACCGAAAAAGCCAGTTCATCGGTCGATTTGAACACATTGCCAAAGCGTTCGCTGTCGTCAATCACCTGCACTTTTTTCTGGTCGGTGTTTTTGGTTGCCAGATAAACCGGCAATATCCAGATTGCCGACATTAGAATGGGAGTCAAAATCGTCATCACGATGAATGACTTCTTTTTGACGCGCACCAGGTATTCGCGTTTGAGGATCAGGATAATGGTTTTCATTTGCCTACGGCTTTAATAAAAATGTCGTTCATGCTGGGGATATTTTCGCCAAAGCTGCGCACGGCAACGCGGTCTAAAAGAACTCGAACAAGGTCGTTGACTGAGGCATCGGGCGGAATCCGAATGTCGGAGCGGGTGAAGCCATCGTCGGCGGGTTGGCTGTTGACAACCTCGAAAGCAGCGGGTAGGTCACCTATATCACCCTGATATTCAACATGGTAGGTGTGTGTTTTAAACTGCTCTTTGATCGCTCTTTTGGGCCCGTCCAGAATCTTGTGCGAGCGGTCAATCAGGGCAATGTGGTCGCATAATTCCTCAACGGATTCCATGCGGTGGGTCGAGAAAATGATGGTGGAGCCGTTGTTGCGAAGTTCCAGAATCTCGTCTTTAATGAGGTTCGCGTTGATGGGGTCGAATCCCGAAAAGGGTTCATCCAGAATAATCAGTTCGGGTTCGTGCATCACCGTAGCCACAAACTGTACTTTCTGTTGCATTCCTTTCGAGAGATCTTCAACCGTTTTCTCCCACCAGGGCTTAATGTCGAACTTAGTGAACCAGATTTTGAGCTTGTCCATTGCTTGCCGCTCCGACAAACCCTTGAGTTGGGCGAGATAGAGCAGTTGCTCCCCTACTTTCATTTTTTTGTAGAGACCACGCTCTTCGGGCAGGTAGCCAATGCGCTTGATATGCTCCGGGTTGAGGGGTTCGCCCGACAGAAACACCTCGCCCGAATCGGGGCCGGTGATCTGATTAATAATACGGATTAGCGAAGTTTTACCTGCTCCGTTGGGGCCAAGTAAACCAAAAATACTGCCTTTCGGCACACTCAGGCTGACATCGTCCAACGCCCGGTGCTGGGCATATTGCTTAACGATGTTACGGGTTTCCAGGATAGTCATTTGTTACGTCATGTAGAGACGCAATATGTTGCGGCTCTTTTATCAGGTTTATCAGGTCACTCAAAGATACAGTCAATTCCTGCTGCTGCTTGTTCTTTAGGATAAATGCCCCAAATTTTGGGATGAGTGCCGTTTTTGACGGGATAGATTATGGTGCTTCTACTTCACTTCCACTTTCTCCGTCTGAAACGCATACAGGTACTCGATCAGATCGGCCACTAAACCCGTCCAGCCGGTTTGGTGGGCGGCACCGAGACCAGCACCAACGTCGCCGTGGAAATACTCGAAAAACAGGTAGAGGTTTTGGAAATGCGGGTCTTTCTGGAACTTCATTTCATTACCAAAGGCTGGGATAAGGCCCGTTTTCTCGTCGCGCCGGAAAATGTTGATGAGTCGCTCGGATACCTGCATAGCGGCTTCCTTAATGCTCATCACATGGCCTGAATTGGTCGGGTATTCAATCTCGAAATCGTCGCCGTAGTATTGGTAAAATTTTAAGAGCGAGTCGATTAGCAGGAAGTTTACCGGAAACCAAATTGGTCCGCGCCAGTTGGAATTGCCACCAAACACACTCGTTTCCGATTCTGCCGGGACATATTTCACCTGGAAAACTTCGCCGTTGAGCGCAAACTGATAGGGCTGTTTCTCGTGGAATTTCGACAGGGCGCGGATGCCGTAATCTGACAAAAACTCCGTCTCGTCGAACATCCGTTTCAGCAGCATTTTCATCCGGTGGCCCCGCAACAACGACAGCAGGTGCGTTTCGCCCTTGCCCGGCTCGTGCCAGCGCGACACCAGCGAGGCCAAATCGGGCCGATTTTTCAACACCCACTCCAGACGACGCTTGAAATCGGGGAGTTTGTTCAGCAGTTCCTCATCTAACACCTCCACCGCAAACAGCGGAATCAAACCCACCATCGACCTGATTTTGAGCAACCGGGCGTTGTTATCGGGGGTATGCAGCACATCATAATAAAACTGATCGACCTCGTCCCACAGGCTGATGTGTTCTTTACCGAGGTTGTTCATGGCCGAGGCAATGTGCAGGAAGTGCTCGAAAAACTTGCTCGCCATGTCCTGATATGAAGGCCGGGTAATGGCTATCTCGCACGAAATTCGGAGCATGTTCAGGGTATACATGGCCATCCAGCCCGTACCGTCGGCCTGTTCGATGCGCCCCCCCATTGGCAGCGGTTGCGAACGGTCGAACACCCCAATGTTGTCGAGACCAAGAAATCCCCCGCCGAAAATATTGTTCCCGGCCACGTCTTTACGATTCACCCACCACGTGAAATTGAGCAGGAGTTTGTGAAAAACGCGCTCCAGGAAATTCACGTCGCCCACGCCATTTGCCTGTTTATCAATCTCATACACTTTCCAGGTGGCCCACGCATGAACGGGTGGGTTCACGTCGGAGAAATTCCACTCGTAGGCCGGAATCTGCCCATTGGGGTGCATGTAATACTCCCGAAGTACAACCGCGAGTTGGCGTTTGGCAAAATGCGGGTCGAGCCGGGCGAGGGTGAGCGTGTGGAAAGCCAGATCCCAGGCGGCAAACCAGGGATACTCCCACTTGTCGGGCATGCTCAGGATGTTGGCCGTGTACATATGCCGCCAGGTCTCATTGCGGGGATAAACCCGCCCCTGAAACGGCACCGGCATTTTGGGATCGCCCTTGAGCCACTCGTTAATGTTGTAGTAATAAAACTGTTTGTTCCAGAGCATCCCGGCATAAGCCTGCCGCTGAATGTTTAGCAATTCGGTGCTCTCGACATTCTTTTGCAGACCCGTATAAAAAGCATCGGCTTCTTCCTGACGAGCCGCAAAAATAGAGTCGAAATCATCAAATGGGCGACTCAGCAGCGTATTCTGGCTGAACCGCACGCGAACACTTACTGATTTTCCCGGCTCCACAACACGGGCATATTGGGCCGATGCTTTGGTGCCAATGCGGTTTGGATTAATAGCTTTGGTTTTCCCGGCAACCACATAATCGTTGATACCATCTTTACAAAAAGGCGACGCATTTGGTCGGCCATACAGCCGCTCCGTATTGGTTTCGTTTTCGCAGAACAGCAGATCGTCGGCATTATCGCAGTAGAATTTGTATTTACCTAACTGCTTGTGATTCACTTCAATCTGACTGTTGGCGATGCCCGTGAGCATGGGCCGGACATTATATTGGTCGTAGCCCCACGACCAGGTATTACGAAACCAGATGGTTGGCAGGAGCGTGATGGGGGCGGCTAACGATCCGCGATTGTGGACCGTAATCTTCACCAGCCAGTCGTTCTGATCGGCTTTGGCATACTCAATAAACACATCGAAATAATCGTCGTTCTCGAAGATCCCTGTATCAATTATCTCAAACTCAGGGTCTTGTCGTGATCGGCGCATGGTTTCGATCACCAGCCGATTGTAGGGAAACTCCTGCTGCGGATACTTGTAGAGCATCTTCATGTAGGAGTGCGTGGGGGTGCTGTCTAGATAATAGTACAGCTCTTTCACGTCTTCGCCGTGGTTACCTTCAGGTCCGGCGAGGCCAAAAAAACGCTCTTTCAGAATACCATCCCGATGATTCCAGAGCGACAGGGCAAAACAAACATGGCCTTTATTGTCGGAGATACCGCCGATGCCCTCCTCACCCCAACGGTAGGCACGGGAGCGGGCCATATCGTGGGTGACGTTGTTCCAGGCATCGCCATATGGGCTATAATCCTCACGGACAGTTCCCCAGGCACGGTCGGTAAGGTATGGTCCCCATTTTTTCCAGCCTTTATTATCGGGCCGGTCATATATGCGTAGTTTCTCAGCGTCAGCAGGCATAAGCAATAGAATCAGGCTTGTTTATTCCGGATTTTCTTGTGGTGGTTGAACCCCCAAAGATACTATGCAAGCCTAATAACTTAGCCTGAATTGACCTATTCATCAGGGTTTTTCCCTAAAATATAGTCTATTTTAAGTCGTTTATAGAGAGGCCTGTATCAATCACCTACTTGCCCAATCGGTAGTTTGACGCTTACTTTCTGCTTTTGACCCTAATTCTGAACACTAAACTACATAGTGAAACGACGAAATGCTTTAAAAATGGTGGCTACCACAGTCGGCGGGCTGAT
This sequence comes from Cytophagales bacterium, assembly GCA_031411995.1. Taxonomy (GTDB): domain Bacteria; phylum Bacteroidota; class Bacteroidia; order Cytophagales; family Spirosomataceae; genus Rudanella. The sequence goes on along the minus strand of JANOCD010000139.1, from coordinate 20,068 downwards.
GGCACTGCCCGGATGGGCCACCAACTGGACTCCCGACTCGCTCCGAACAGCGGAAACGTCCACCAAATTCCTGTCAACCACCGAGGTTGACCTGCTGGCCGAACTCACCGACATCATTATTCCGGTCACCAACGAAGGCCAAACAACCATTCCGGGTGCGAGGGGGCTGAACGTGCATCAGTTTATCGAGAAAATGGTGACAGATTGCTACGACAAAGAGACCCAGGCCCTGTTCCGCAAAGGTCTGAACGGTGTTGATGATGCGGCTCAGGCGGCTATCGGGATGCCGTTTCTTGAAGGCACTATCGAGCAACGGCTTGACATTCTAAAGCTGATGAGCCAATCGACTGATGCTACTCAAAAGGCATTTATGCAACTCGTCAAAGGACTGACAATCAGGGGCTATATGAACTCTGAATACGTCATGACTAATTTAACTCATTACGAAATGGCCCCCGCCCGGTATAAAGGGTGCGTGCCTGTAAAAAAATAGCATGGCCTACTTCAATATAGACGCGACCCCTCCGAACCAGTATGATGCCATTGTAATTGGCTCCGGCATCAGCGGGGGGTGGGCCGCCAAAGAATTAACGGGCAAGGGCTTGAAAACCCTCGTTCTCGAACGTGGCCGCGACGTGCAGCACGTGACCGATTACCCCACCACCATGAAGCAGCCCTGGGAATTTGAACACCGGGGCCAACTCACGCGGGAAGTGCGCGAAGCCAACCCGATCATCAGCAAGTGCTATGCGTTTTATGAAGGCACCGAGCAGTTTTTCGTGAAAGATGCCGAGCACCCCTATGTACAGGAGAAGCCCTTCGACTGGATCCGGGGCTACCAGGTAGGTGGAAAATCGCTAATGTGGGCACGGCAAACACAACGGTGGAGCAACTTCGATTTTGAGGGTCCTGCGCGCGATGGGTTCGCCGTTGACTGGCCTATTCGCTACGCTGATTTGGCCCCTTGGTACAGCTATGTGGAGAAGTTTGCGGGCATTTCGGGCAACAAAGATGGCCTTGCCAGCCTGCCCGATGGCGAGTTTCTACCTCCCCACGAATGGAACTGTGTAGAGAAACATTTTCAGCAAAAAATAGCGGGTAAATATCCTGACCGGCATGTGATTATGGGTCGGGCGGCACACATTACGCAACCCAAACCGATTCACCTGGAGCAGGGTCGGGCGCAGTGCCAGCACCGCACCATTTGCGAGCGCGGTTGCCCGTATGGTGGCTATTTCAGCAGCAACTCAAGCACCATACCCTGGGCCATGCGCACTGGAAAAATGACGCTTCGGCCTCATTCGGTGGTGCATTCTATTATTTATGACGAAGGGAAAAAACGAGCTGTAGGTGTGCGCGTGATCGACGCACAAACCAAGCAGATGCAGGAGTTTTATGCCCGCATTATCTTCCTGAACGCAGCCGCGCTGAACTCAAACCTGGTGCTGCTCAACTCCACCTCCAACCGTTTTCCCAATGGACTGGGCAACGACAGCGGGGTATTGGGGAAATATGTGGCGTTTCATAACTACCGGGCGGGCGTTTCGGCGGAGTTCGATGGCATGCTCGACAGCACCACCGACGGTCGGCGGCCTAATAGCCCGTATATTCCACGTTTCCGTAATTTGCTGAAGCAGGAAATGGGCTTCTTGCGGGGCTACGCGGCTGGTTTCTCAGCAGGCCGAAATTCGCGGGCTGACCAAAGCGGGTTGGGGGCCGACCTCAAACAAAACCTGCTGAACCCAAAACTGGGAGGCTGGTATGTTGGCTCGCACATGATGGGCGAAACGATCCCGAAAGAAACCAACTATGTGGCTCTCGACTCGGCCTTGAAAGACCCGTTTGGCATTCCGCAACTGAAAATCGCCATCGCCTACGACGACAACGACGAAAAAATGGTGAAGGACTATCAGGAGCAAATGAGCGAGATGTTTACCGAAGCTGGTTTCAAAAACATCCGTCTCCGCGACGACCACCGCAACCCTGGCCTCGACATCCACGAAATGGGTGGTGCCAGAATGGGCAAAGATCCCAAAACGTCGATGCTCAACAAGTGGAATCAACTGCACGCCTGCAAAAACGTGTTCGTGACCGACGGAGCCTGCATGACCTCAACCTCAACTCAAAACCCCTCGCTCACCTACATGGCCATGACCGCCCGCTCGGTTGATTATGCCGTGAAAGCAATAAAGAAGGGGGAAGTGTGAAAATGTGTAATGGTGAATGTATAATGATTAATGGCATTCGCGTCAGCCTATTACGCATTCATCATTACACATTCACCCTTCACTTCTTATAACTCCTCGGCAGCGTTAGCCGGAAGGTGGTGCCAATGCCGGGTTGACTGTCTACGTCCATCTTACCATTGAGCAGACCACACAACCGCTTCACAATGTGCAACCCGATGCCTTCGCCCTGAACGGGGTTTGTGGATAGGCGAACCGGGATGCCAAGGGGTGAATTAGACGGTGCAGGCAGACCGGGGCCAGTATCCTGCACCGTAAATTGCCACCACTGATCATTTTCGGCCATCCAACTCAGCGTCACTCCCCCTTCCGAGGTGTACCTGAGCGCGTTAATCAGCAGATTCTGTACAATTCGCTGCACTTTCACACCATCGCTCTGAACCATTAGCGAATCGGGGCCAATCAAATCAATCGACAGATTGCGTTCATCGGCAAGAGGTTGCGTTGTTTCGGCCACCCGAATGAGCAGTCGGGCCACGTCGAAGGTTTCTGTGTAGACTGTTTCCTGACCAGCTTCCAAACGGGCGAGGTCCATTAGCTGCGTGAGCATGGTGGTCACTTTCGAAAGATTTCGTTGCAGCATCTGCACCATTTCGGTGCGTTCTTCTTCGGTATTATCGGGCTGATCAAGAATATAGGCGGCTCCGCGCATCACGCCAAAACTGCCTTTGAGGTCGTGCGAAGCCATGCGGAGCAAATGACTACGCTGCCGCATCAACTCGTTTAGCTCACTGAGCGTTTGTTGAAGATCAGCGGCTCGCTCGGCTGCTCCAATTTTCTGTAGATCATGGTATTGAATCACACTACCGCTAATTGCCTCATGAATAAGTCGTGTACTGATTTGGTCTGCTTCGAGCAGTACTTCTGAATCGGGTGTGGGGAATTTAGCCCAGAAATCTTTAGTCTGATGAATAATACACTGATGAAGGTGAGCTATCTCGCTCATTAATTCCTGAAGTGTGTATCCCTTTTGCCAGCGAAAAAGTCCATGTTCACGAGCCAGCAGAATGGGGTCAGGTATGGCGTCTTGAAGTACGTCGGGAATTGTTTTATTGGGTAGGACCAATACAGCCTGTGCATTCAGGCGTTGCGACAAAACGGTTAGCAGATCAGGCATCCGATCCGTAAATTCGTTCCTTGTCAGGGTTGGTGTTGTTGGCAGCGTAGGGTCTTGTTCACAGGTTTGCCGCCAGTTTTCAAGAATTGTATTCTGTTGTGCCAGCAAGTAGGCCCCCAATTCAGCCAATGGCTGTTGAGGTAGAGGAGGTTTTACCATCGTGATTCAATTAGTTAATGGCAGGGTATATGGATTATTATTTACTGGTGGTCAAATTACTCATTTTTATTCTGACCATTGTGTCAATAGTACTACTTAAAAGGGTGTCATCTACGATTTTGACCGCATTTTTATTGTAAATTTGGGGGCTAAAGGCGTTTATAACGTTATGCAGCGAGTACAAAATTTTTCACCAGTTTATATCTGAGCATATTGTGCAGTCGTACACCCGTGATCGTCAACCCAATATATTAGTAATTGAAGATAACCGAGATCAGCAAGTGCTGATTCGCTACGCTTTGCAACAGGCTATGCCCACCATTGAGTCGGTTAGTGTTTTTAATGGCGACGAAGCCATTGCTTACTTAGACGAGTGTGTTAATCAGCAACGCGATCTGCCCCGTCTGGTGCTTTTAGATCTCTACTTACCCGAAGCTGAAGATGGCTGGCAACTACTCCAACGGCTTAAAGCGTATCCTTCGCGCCGGTCGATGCCGGTGGTTGTGCTGAGTGTGTCGAACGCCGAAGACGACATCCACCGCTCCTACCAATTAGGTGCAAACTCATACATTGCCAAGCCACTGGATTTTGAACAATGGCTGACTTATTTCCAGACGTTGCGGCAGTATTGGTGGGAAACCGTTACCCTACCCCGTCAGGCCTACGAATATTAACGGGTAGCCCTCGGCTAATTTATTTCTCAATCGCAACATCTTCGGTTAATACACTCAATTCTGACAGCGAAAGTTGAATAGTACGGGTGTTGTTCCGGGCTATGCCGGCGGCAAGGGCAACGGTCAACGCCCCTAAGTTCAGAGCAACTATTTGTTCAGGCGAGTCCTGCAGGGTTTGGGTTGCCCGTCTGATTTGGCGCAATGCCATCATAAACGTTGGTTCTGTAGGCTCCGTAAGCAATAAATAGGCCCGCTCGTCCATGTCCTGTGCCCGCGTGAGCAGGCTGTTCTGGTAGGCGTTCAGGTCTAAGTGTTGCACGGTTGTCAGGTCGTGCCAATGCAAACCCTGATAGGCATTGAGGTTACGAGCCATCTCGCGCCATACCTGGGCCATTTGAGAAAGTTGTATGCGAGTAAGTTCGCCCATTTAATTTATATACAGACAAGGACAGCAATATAATCAACTATGTACCAACGATCAAGCGGAGTCAACAAGTTTTGACGGAACGGTAATCAATCAAAACCACAAAGGCCCAAAACCTGTTCATTTAGTATGATAACCGCTCCACTCAACGTTGGTTACGCCTGCATAAATCTGAGTCTTCAGGCCGAAAAAATTACGACCACGCGGGGAATGATCAAGAAGACATTCACCGAAAAAGGGGTTCAATATGCCTCTCAATTAGCCCTGCAAAACGTACAGGATCTATTAATAATAGTGGATTGGAATCTAAAAAACGGCTTTCGGCTGTTTCGTATCACCTCCGATTTATTTCCCTGGGCCTCAGAGTACGCACTCAATCAATTGCCCGATTACAGCGAAATTCGTGCCATGCTGGAAGAAGTTGGCAGCCGACCCATTCGGCTGACAATGCACCCTGGACCGTTTAATCACTTGGCCGGGCAGGGAAAGGTTCTCGACAACACAATCACTGATCTGGAGTATCAATCGGCGGTGTTCGATCTGATGGCATTACCTCCCTCCCACTGGAACAAAATCAACATTCATGCCGGCGGCACCTACGGCGATAAACAGGCTACCCTCGCCCGATTTGCCGGGAATTTTAGTAAACTGTCCGAAAATCTACGCGCCCGCCTGACCGTCGAAAACGACGACCGCCCGTCGTTATACTCCGTTTCTGACCTGCTATATCTCCACGAAAAGATCGGTACACCCATTGTTTTCGATTATTTTCACCACTCGCTTCACCCCGACGGACTTACCCAGGAAGAAGCTTTCCTAATAGCCTACAATACGTGGGATGTTCGCCCGGTGTTTCACTATTCCGACTCGCGGCAGGATCGCGAAGATCCCAGAGCAAGGCGCGAAGCCCATGCCGACTGGCTCTACTCGGCCGCGAATACCTACGGCAAGGAAGTGGACATTGTTTTTGAATCGAAAATGAAAGAATTGGCACTCCTGCGGTTGCGTGGCGAAGAGTTCGTTGTAAGCCCTCAGTTAGCCAAACTCATTAACCAGCAAGGCTCTGCCGTGTCCTGACAAGGACCAGCAAAAGATGCCATTGTGTGGGGGTAAGTAGCGTTTCGATGGTCGTCATTCCGATTCACCATCCGGTTCAACACGCTATGTTTGTTCTTAGGCTATTGCTATTCCTCTTTGTTAGCACGCTCCTGTCGCTGACCACATTGGCCCAACGGTCACTCACGCAGACCATTCGCGGTATCGTTATCGACCAAAGTCTGCAAACCCCACTTCCGGGGGCTACTATCACTCTTTTGAATGCCGCTGCCCCCGATCAGCCACCCATCAAGGGAACGCTTACCGAAACAGACGGCAGTTTTCGGCTGACCAATGTGCCGGTAGGTCGCCAAACCATCAGGGTTTCGTTAGTGGGCTACAAAGAGACCCTGCTTACCAATGTTGTGCTGGATGCCGGTAAGGAACTGGTGTTGACGGTAGGGCTTGACGAATTGGTGGCGCAACTCTCAGAGGTAACCGTGAAACCAACCGTTGAAAAAAACAAACCAATTAATGAAATGGCTACCGTCTCGGCCCGGACATTCTCGGTGGAGGAAACACAGCGGTTTGCAGCCGCCGTGAACGACCCCGCCCGAATGGCAACGGCCTATGCCGGGGTGGTGGGTGCTGACGATGGCAACAATACCATTGTGATTCGGGGAAACACGCCCACTGGGTTGCTTTGGCGAATGGAGGGTGTTGAGATTCCAAATCCCAACCACTTTGCCAACGTGGGCGCGGCATCGGGCGGTATTTCAATTTTGAGTGCGCAGTTGCTGGCCAATTCTGATTTTCTGACCGGGGCTTTCCCTGCCGAATATGGTAATGCGCTATCGGGTGTTTTTGATCTGAAACTGCGCCGGGGCAACAACACCAAACGCGAAAACACGATTCAGTTGGGTGTTTTGGGAGTGGATGTGTCGAGCGAAGGGCCTTTTTCCAAACGCTACAAAGGCTCCTACCTGTTTAATTACCGCTATTCGACGCTGGGCTTACTGTCGCGGGTGGGCGTGAATGTGGGGTCGGGCGTGACCACGTTTCAGGACTTCTCGTTCAATGTGTTTTTGCCTACCCAAAAGTTCGGCACTGTTACGCTGTTTGGCTTCGGTGGACTGAGCAGCCAAACCATTGATGCCCAGCGCGACTCTACCCGCTGGCAGGGCGAATTTGACCGTTATGACCAGCGATTTTACGCCAATACCGGGGCGGTTGGCCTCACGCATTCGATCAATTCAGGCAAACATGCGTATATAAAAACGGTGGTTTCGTCATCAGCATTTCGGACGGGATTCGACGGTAACTACCTGACTAACAGCATGGAGGCTCAACCAAGAAACCGTGAGTATTATGGCATTAATAAAACGATAGCCTCCTCCACCCTTACCTACAAATTCTCGGCACAACACACGCTTCGGGCAGGAATAATCGGCACCGTGATTGGCTATAACCTCAACCGGCGCGACTATGACGATTCGTTGCGGACCCTCAAAACAGTGGTCGATATTGCCAACCGAACCACTCAAACCCTCCAGGCTTTCGGTCAGTGGAACTACCGGCTAAACAATCAACTGACGCTGAACGCCGGACTTCACTACCTTCGACTGGCCCTCAACGGCTCCGACGCGCTCGAACCACGAGGCAGCATCCGGTGGGCGTTCCGGTCAAATCAGTCGGTGAGTGTGGGCTATGGCTTGCACAGTCAGGTGCAGAATCCGGCTACGTATTTTGTGGTAACGGGGCAACCGAGCGGCACCACAACCTCACCCAACCGGAACCTTGGTTTCACTCGTTCGCATCAGGTGGTGCTGGCCTACGATTATTCGTTTGGTAATGGCCCCGACAGAAGTGATGCGGCACTCCGACCGCTCCGCCTGAAAGCCGAAACCTATTACCAGTCGCTGTTTGGCATTCCGGTGAGCGCGACGGAACGAAATTCGTTCGCCATTATTAACTCGTATAGCGGTCAGGCTACCGAGGCTTTACGAAACGCGGGCAAGGGCCGCAACTATGGGGCCGAGTTAACGCTGGAGCAGTTCATGTACCGAAATACGTATTTCCTATGGTCGTCATCGCTGTATTGGTCGGAGTATCAGGGGTCGGATGCCATTTGGCGAAGCACCCGCTGGGACGGGCGATTTGCCACGAGTTTTCTGGCGGGAAAGGAGTTCCTGTTCGGCGAAAGCAAAGTGTTGGGTCTGAATATCAAGCTAACCTACAATGGCGGTTATCGTGACACACCCATCAACCTAACAGCTTCGCAGACCCAGGGTGAAACCGTTTATATCACGGAGCAGGCGTTCACCCAAAAACTTCCCGACTATTTCCGCACCGACGTTCGGTTTAGCTGGAAACGCAACCGTCCCCGTTCCACCCGCACGCTCTCGCTCGATTTGCAGAATGCCACCAACCGCCAGAACATTTTTGGCCGCTATTTCGACGCAACCACCGGCACCGTCCGAACCAGCTACCAAACCGGCCTGATTCCGGTATTGAGTTATCGGGTGGCGTTTTGATGAGAGTTCACACACCCAACTACGACCGCTACTCCCAGCCACCCCCCAAATCCCGGTACAGGTTCGTTAAAGACAGGAATTGTGCCCGTTTCGTATTGATCAGGGCCAGTTCGGCTTCCAGTACGCTCCGTTGGGCCGTAATCACTTCTAAGTACGTAGCGTAACCACTCCGAAACAAGTCGTTGGCGGCTATAACGGCTTGTTGCAGCGTCTTAACTTCGTCGGCCTGTAACTCGGCTACCTGTCGGTAGTTCTCCACACCCCGCAGACTTGTGGTTACTTCGGCAAAACCGTTGACAATAGTTTGCTCATAGCGGTAGAGCGATTCGCGGCTCTGCGCTACCGACCCCTGGTAATTGGCCCGTACAAACTGCCGGTTTAATACCGGAGCCGACAACCCACCCAGCAAGCCTGCAGCGACAGAAGCCGGATTCAGTAGCGTACCGACTCGGAACGAGTTCAGCCCTACAAAGCCTGTGAGGGTGAGTGTGGGCAAAAACTCCGCCCGCGCCACCTCCACATCAATGTTAGCCGCCTGCAACCCCAGTTCGGCCTGCCGAATGTCGGGTCGTCGGAAAAGCATCTGCGCGGGCAGGCCCGTCAGTACCGTACCAGGCAGCTCGCGGGCTTGCAGAGAGTTGCCCCGTTCAATGGGCTGAGGGTAGCGTCCAAGCAGGCGGTTCAACTGGTTTTCTAATTCGATGATTTGCTGACGGACTTGTCCCTGCCGACTCCGGGTATTGAGCAGTTGAGCGGAAAACTGTTGCACGGCCAGTTCTGTCACGCGCCCTGCCTGCTTCTGAATCCGAACCAGTTCGAGAGCGTTTTTCTGGTAGTCAATATTTTTCTGAATGATTTCCAGTTCACCATCTAAGGCCAGCAGGCTGTAGTAATACCGCGCAACCTCAGCCACCAACCCCGTTACCACGGCGTGGCGACCCTTTTCCGACCCCAATAGCCGAAGGTAAGCAGATTTACGCCGATTGCGGAGTTTTCCCCAGATATCCGCTTCCCAGGTGCTACGGACACCCAAAAAGAAGTCGGGCGTGGGGTTGGGAATCACCAGATTGCCATCGACATTGGGTGAGAGATTGGTATCAAAGTTACCCACGCCATTGATCGTATTGCGACCGTAGCGTTCCAGACCCGCTGAGGCTACCGTACTTACCTGCGGCATAAGAAACCCCTGGCTATACGTTAGGGTAGCCCGTGCCTGCTCAATGCGCTGCGTAGCAATCTGGAGGTCAAAATTCTGGGCCAGTACCGTGTCAATGAGAGCGACCAGCTGCTCATCACCAAAAAACGTGCGCCAGTGCTGGCCCCCAATGCCAACCGAATCAGTGTGCCCGGCAAACGTAGCCGGTACAGGCTGAGCAACTGGTGGTAGCAGCGTTCTGGGCAACTGACAACCACCCAGCAACATTAAACCAACCATCCCCAGTGGGGCTATTTTGTGTATGAACTTAGGAATGAACTGGACTTTCACGGGTAATTTGTTGAGTAAATGAAGGAGTTGTTTCTGTTGCCTGTGCCGGTAGGTCGGCATCAGATGGGCCATTGTTGGCGGTTGGCTTCGGACGAAAGCGTTCGCTAAAATTAGTGAAGAACACAAAAAGGCCGGGTACGATAATCAGGCCAAACAGTGTACCTACGAACATACCCCCGGCCGCAGCGGCACCAATAGACCGGTTGCCCAGTGCGCCCGCCCCAGATGCTAGGCAGAGTGGGATCAGCCCGGCAATGAAGGCAAACGAGGTCATCAGAATGGGCCGCAACCGCCCCACCGACCCCTCAATAATGGCCTCTACCACCGTCAACCCTTCTTTATAGCGCTGATTAGCAAACTCCACAATCAAAATGGCGTTTTTGCCCAGTAAACCAATGAGCATCACTAAAGCCACCTGCGCGTAAATATTGTTTTGCAGGCCCATCAGGTACAGTAGTCCAAAGGCACCGAAGATGCCCGTTGGTAGCGACAACAGTACAGGCAAAGGCAGAAATATACTCTCATACTGCGCCATCAGCAGGATATATACGAACACTAAACAGATCGCAAAGATGTAGATGGCTTGGTCACCCGAAATGATCTCCTCCCGCGTGATGCCCGACCATTCGTAGCTGAACCCTTTGGGCAGTTCTTTTTGGGCCACTTCCTGAATGGCCCTGATGGCATCGCCACTGCTGTAGCCGGGCGCGGCATCTCCGTTGACCATGGCCGAGGTGTACATGTTGTAGCGGGTGAGCTGCTCAGGACCATAGACCCGCTCCAGCCGCACGAAATTAGCGTAGGGCACCATCTCTCCCTGCTCGTTTTTGACCCGCATATTCAGTAAGTCGTCGGGTTTAGTGCGATAGGCGGGGTCGGCCTGCACCATCACCTTGTACATCTGCCCGAAGCGAATGAAGTTGGAGGCATAAAAACTGCCCATCAGCGTTTGCAGACCACCCATGGCGTTATCGACCGAAATGCCCTGCTGGGCGGCTTTCTCCTGGTCAATGTGCAACAGGTACTGCGGAAAGCTGGGGTCGAAACTGGTGAAAGCATCCCCAATTTCGGGGCGTTTCTTCAGGGCCGCGATAAAACGATCAGCGGCCTGGGCCGTCTGGTTCAAATCACCACTTTTACCCCGGTCGAGTAGTCTCAGTTCAAAGCCACTGGCATTACCGAAGCCCGGCACGGTGGGGGGCGGAAAGAACTGAATGGTCGCGTCGGTAATGTGTTTGGTCTTCTCGGTCAGCCGATCCATCAGGGCCTGAATCGACTCGTTCCGCAAGTCCCAGGGTTTGAGGTTAATCATACCCATACCGTAGGAAGCACCCGCACCGTCGGTTAATAAACTAAAACCCGCCAAGGTGGAGACGTTTTCAACCGATTTTTCTTCCGATGCCACCGCTTCAATGGCGTCCAGCACCAGCTCGGTGCGGGCCACGGTGGCCCCCGGCGGGGTGGTTACATTGACATAGATCATACCCTGGTCTTCGGTCGGAATGAAGCCCCCCGGCAGAATGGTGGCCAGCCCCCACGTACCTAATACAAACAGTGCCAGCAACCCCCACGTAACAGCCTTCCGGCTGACGATCCGACTTAGCAACCTCTGATAACCACCCGCCAGCGACTCATAGCCCCGGTTGAAACGGGCAAAAAACCGCCCCATCAGCCCCTTCTTTTCGCCGTGCGTGGAACGAAGCAGCAGGGCGCACAGGGCTGGGGTAAGCGTCAGGGCATTGACCCCCGATATGACAATGGCGATGGCCAGCGTGAGCGAAAACTGCCGGTAAAAAATGCCCGCTGGTCCCGACATAAACGCTACGGGGATGAATACCGCCGACATCACCAGCGTAATCGACACGATGGCTCCGGCAATATCGCCCATGGTGGCCACTGTGGCGGCTAAGGGCGGCAAGTGGGTTTCGGCCATTTTAGCATGAACAGCCTCGACCACTACGATGGCGTTATCGACCACAATCCCGATGGCCAGCACCAAGGCAAAGAGGGTGAGCAGGTTAATTGAAAAACCAATCATACTCATGAACGCGAACGTACCCACCAGCGCAACTGGCACGGCCAATGCACAGATCAGTGTGGAGCGCCAGTCCTGCAAAAACAAAAACACGATGATGAACACTAACACAAAAGCCTCGAACAGCGTATGGAGTACGGCCTCAATCGACGCATCCAGAAACCGCGACACATCATAGGCGTAGTTGTAGGTCATGCGGGGCGGAAACGAACTTTTTTTGAGTTCAGCCATGCGCGTTTTCACGTTAGCAATAACATCGCTGGCGTTGGAACCGGGCCGTTGCTTGAGCATGATGGCCGCCGAGGGTCGCCCGTCGGTTTTCGAGAGAATGCCGTAATCCTGCGAGCCAAATTCCACGTCGGCCACGTCTTTCAAGCGCAGCAGTGACCCATCGGGATTCTTGCGGAGTACCAGGTTTTCGTATTGCTTCGGGTCAAAAAACTTTCCCGTATAGCGCAACACATACTGGAGTGTTTGGGGGTCACGGTCGGCACTTTCGCCCGCTTTGCCGGGCGCGGCTTCTACGTTCTGCTGCCGAATGGCTTCGACTACCTCGGCCGCTGACACCGCGTAAACGGTCATGCGATCGGGTTTGAGCCAAACCCGCATAGCGTAATCCCGGCTACCCATGATGGCGGCAAAACCCACCCCGTCGATCCGCTTGAGTTCGGCCAGGATGTTGATGTCGGCGAAGTTGTAGATGAATTTTTCGTCCACGGTGGGATCCTCACTGAACACGTTGAGGTACAGCAGCATACTGTTGACCTCTTTTTCGGTGACGACACCCGCCTTGATCACTTCGGTGGGCAGTTCATCCAGTACGGTCGTAACACGGTTCTGCACGTTCACGGCCGCCAGGTCGGGATCGGTGCCGACTTTAAAAACGACTGTAATGATCGTGGTGCCATCGTTGCCCGAAATGGAAGTCATATAGGTCATCCCCGGCACCCCATTGATGGCCCGTTCGAGAGGAGTGGCCACGGCCTTTACGCTTACGTCGGCGGAAGCACCGGTGTAGCGGGTAGTCACCGTCACCGAAGGTGGCACAATGTCAGGAAATTGCGTGACGGGCAACTGCATCAGGGCCAGTATGCCCATCAGCACGATCAGCACTGAGATGGCCGTTGAGAGCAGTGGCCGCTGAATAAATAGTTTAAGCATAATGTTTGGGTAGGTGGTGGTCTTCTTTGTTATTGGGCAGCAGCAAACAAGGCCCGCACACTGTCGGCGCGCATGGGGCGGGGCGTAATGGCCATGCCATCGCGAAGTTGCTGAATCCCTTCATACACCACCCGGTCACCGACGTGCAACCCCGATTTAACAACGTAGAGTTGATTAATCCGACTTTGGGGCACAAAGGGGCGGGCACGTACCTTGTTACCACCATCCACGACATAGACAAAATTCTTGTCCTGCACCTCAAAAACGGCCTTTTGGGGCACCAGTACAGCATCATCCACGTCGGTCGTCAGCCGGATTTTTCCGGTGGCCCCGTGGCGCAGCAAGCGGTTCGGGTTGGGGAAAGTGGCCCGGAAGGCAATCGTGCCGGAGTTACCTTCAAAGATGGTCTCGGTAGCTTCAATTTTACCTTTGTGGGGATAGGGTAATCCATCGGCCAGCAGCAAGTCCACTTCCCGGACCGTTACCTGATGGGGGTCGCGCCGTTTTTTAGCGAACGTCAGGTATTCCTTCTCCGAAATGTTTACATAGACGTACATTCGGCTCAGGTCAGAAATAGTTGTCAGGAGAGCCCCTTGGTCAATCAAACTGCCCCGCTTGAAGGGAATCCGGTTAATGACCCCATCGAAAGGCGCACGGATGCTCGTCAGCGACACCAGCAGCTGGGCGTTGGCCAACGCAGCTTTTGCCTGGTCGATAGTAGCCCGTGCGATAGCCACTTTGGCCTGGGCGAGCTTGAGTTCGGTGGATGAGATTACGTCCTTGTCCACCAGCAGCTTTACCCGATCCATCTCTACGGCCACCGATTGCTGCTGAGCTGAAGCACTTTCCAGATTGGCCTGTGCTTCGGCCACTTTAACCTGGTATTCGACCGGGTTGAGCTGAAACAGCACCTGTCCCCGCCGAACGGGGTGTCCTTCATCGACCAAGATTTTATCTAAGTACCCGGCTACCCGGGCTCGAAGCTCCACGTTCTGTACGGCTTCGATATGGCCTGCGTAGTCGTGATCAATCTCGGCATCCTGCCGGGTTAACTGAATAACCGGTATACTTGGCTTATCGATTTCTTTATTAGTATCCTGTTGCTGGGTGCAGCTAACCAGCAACACACATAAAAACAGGGTATTCAGGCTTGTTGTAATATTCATAGCGATACAGTTCTGGTAGAGGGTCACTGACCCGCTTAACGGGCAAAGTCACCGGCGGCCTCCGGCTGGTAGAGAATCTGGGTGATCTGGACGTTTACCGAACCAAAGGGAGTGGGCAGGCTGGCCAGGGTTCCTCGCTTAAGGCCCAATATGGCCGTTGCTATCGGGGCGAAAATGGACACTCGATTCTGTACGCTGTCGGCCTCTTCCGGATAAACAAGGCAGATATCCAGTTTCCGGCCCGTGTCGACATACTCCAGGCTTACCACCGAGTTCATCGTAACCACATCGTCCGGTATGTTGGTTGGCTCCAGTAGGGTGGCCCCATCAACCGTCTGAAGCAACTTCATGAGTTGAACAGGAGATAGCTTAGAGTCGGCTTTGCCTTGACCAATGCGCTCCTTTAAGCGTCGGAAGTCAAGCTTGCTGATAATTAGGTTTGTCATGAGTTTGTTGTGTTTAACGAGCTGCTTTCTAACATATATCTGTTAAAGCAGTCTCTCTTAATTGAGATGGTACGACTGTGATTCTTGGTTCAGTAACTTCGCATTATGGACGAGACTCAGTATCACCAGGCTAACGATAAGTGAAATGGCCATTAATAAGGTCACGTCCAGTGATCCGCCAGCGGCCATCTGATGAGCCTCCTTCACGGCTTTTTGCCCCGTTTCGGCCTGAATTTGAGCTAGGTTATGGAGTGCCTGCACGCTGTGTTTGAACACCAGTGTTCCTGGTCCATAAAAGACCTGACGAGCTTCGGACGATTGTCCATTAACCAATAAGACCTGTATAGTCCGCTCGAGGCTTTGGCCATGCTCCCATTTTTTCTTGAATGCCTTTAGCCAGGTGGTCTCACTGGCTGTTAATTTCGTCTTTTCATATTGGCCAATCCGGTTATGGATTTGTTGGTCAAGCTGCTCCAGTTGGCCGGACAGCGCAACGGATGACAAGGGCGATGCGGTCACGAACTGATTTTCCAGCAGCAGCCGTTTGGCGTGTAAACTTTCACTGATATAGACCAGATCGACGGCGGGCTGCAAGCGATCCGTGTACAGGGAGCGTATCGTCTGGTCCATATCCTGCACTTCATTTTTCAGGCTTGAAGCCGTGAAGAGAATAACCAGCATGAGGCCTACCAGTAGCCCGGCTGCTTTAAGCTTTTGTTGACTAATGAATGACCATTTCATAGGATTGGGGGGGATTTTGTGTCAGCCTTCATTTTCCTTCACGGCCAATGGCTCGTCTGTCGTTTACCGTTAGTTATTGCCTACTTTCTCAACCTGGCACGAGAACGGGTTCCGCCCGTATCCAGGGTTTTTGCCGACGACACCAGCGCAGGAGTTGAATGCGTTCTCCCACCGACAGGTAGGCGAGCAGCTTACGGAGTTCTTTCCGAAAGAGGGTTTTGTCAAAGCTTACTTTCTGTAGAATGCATTGACTATAATCAAACCAGGACATATCAGTTGAATTCAAGGGTTTAGACAGATCGTTCTGCCACTATTCATGGTTTATTGCCTACCCGCTTCAGCCCACAGGCAAAGCAGCAGCGTACCTCCGAAGAGCAGCAGATAAGCTATGGGTAGCCAGGGATAAACGGGCGTTGCCTCCTTCGCTGGTACTATGTCAGGTGTTTGCATGACTTTTTCTGTTTATTTTCTTAGCACAACTTCGCGTTAGACAACACACAATTAAAATTGGTAAAAGCGTACCGGGCCTTGACCCATTCTGACCACTATATACCCAGCCAATCGACGGGGTACTCATTCGCATGGTTTACGCTTTGTACTTTTAGGAGCGGATGTAAACTGAAGTACGTATAGCTAAAAATGACTCCGATACTAAACAATAGGCTGATTAACAACCTCTTATTGTCTATTTCTAACCTTGCAATGCGAATTTCCATAACTGTGGTGTTTTGTTTTCTCGGTTTATGGGTGTAAATTTACAACTGTAAAAATACAGACGCAAATTTTATGACCTATATTAGTGCACAACCTGAGATGACAACCTCCTGGGAGGACATCTGCTTTCCCATCGAACCGCTGTTATTGAGCGATCTGTTACCCGATTATGACATCATCGCCACGGACCGACAAAAACTAATTGTGGGGCAACTGGCAGGCGGGCGTAAAACCCTGTTCGGCATTCAGAGTGCCGACTACACCATTATTCCAAACAGTGCCATTCGCGAGGTGGTTGATGAGTTGATACCTGATTATCAACTCCTGATTAAACACACCAACACTGGCGAGTTTAGCATCAGTATCATCCTGCCCACCTCGCTGTCGGTGGGGAGTGAACAACTACAGCGGAGTCTGACGATTACCAATAGTTATAATGGCAAGACCCCCTTCAGTATTCAGGGGCAATCCCTGACAGCCCTCCTAGATCCATCGACCCACCTGGGTAGCAGTGTGTACCGCAATGTTTGTCAGAATGGGCTGTTGGGCTGGGCCGATTCCTTCACGGATCTGGCCACCTATAAGACTTGGCTGGAACATTGGGCAAAAGGGTCTCAAAAAACACCGTCCGAGAAAATCCCGTTGGCTCAGTCTCGCCCGCAGCGGTCTGCCCCAGACATCCGTAAACTCCATCAAAGTACGCTCACCATTCCGCTGTTTCAACAGCAATTGCACGAACTGCTGTTGGACCACCTGACTACCGGGACAACGTTAACGGCCACTGTGTATGACCATTTCCAACGGACCGATATGGCGGGTGTTCATGAGAATATCCTTCAAAAACTGCCTGTACCTGTTCAATTGATCAAGCAGGCCCGCGAACGGCTGCGGCTAGAGGAGCGCATGCTCCAGTCTTCCGCTTCCTGCTGGCTGTTGTACAATGCTGTTAATTACGCCCTGTTTACCGCCCGCAGCAGCCTGACCCTTAATGACCGATATCGCCTGGACGAGCGCGTTTTTCATCACCTAGCCGCTCAGGCTTACGCCTGAGCCTTTGGTGGCTCTCCACCGCCAGCCATGAATCTGTATCGATAGTAACCCAATAAATCGAAGGAAGTATGTATTCACCTGATGTAGCGATGGGGTTAGGCAGTATCGTCTATGCCCTCGGTAAATTGGACGGTCAACTCCACCAGACAGAAGCAACGGTGGCCCGTGAACTCCTGGCCCAGGGGCCGTACAGTGATGTAGCAATCTGCGCCCTGTTTTTGCGGGATAATGTGGGCGAACCGGCCGAGGAAGCTTGTGCGTTTGGCCTTCGGCGGATGGCTGAAAAGCGGGTCGAACTCTCGAAAGAAACGAAGAAACGGTTCGTCAGAATTCTGCTTCGCGTAGCGCGGGCACACGAAGGGATATCCCGGGAAGAAAGAGCCTTTATCCGGCAGTTTTGGCGGGAGCTGCAATCGTACTGAGCCAGCCATCAATAGATGGTTTTGTTGCCTGGCCCGAAAAAACACGTGAAGGCCTGTGCCGGTTGGGTTCGTACTGGCTTTGATATTGATAGTAACGTGGGGATCATGCTGGTGGCGGCCAAACCCATTAGTGAATTCATTGCACGGCACCCGTCGTTCAAGATTCTGGCCTTGTGTTTTTTACTCATCATCGGCATGTCTTTAGTGGCTGAAGGGCTGCATGTCGAGATACCCAAAGGCTACATCTACTTTGCTATGGCGTTCGCTTTTCTGGTTGACCTGATCCAAATGAAGACCGTACCGAAAGCCGCCGGATTTAAGTGAATTTACTGGAGGTTGAAAGCAGTCTAAACTACGTTACACCATGACGCAATCACTCAATACTCGTTCGACCTTTCGCACTATCCTATTGGTGATTGGTCTGCTGGGTTTAGTACTAACCAGCATTTTTCTAAATCGTCGCAGTGTTCACGACATCCAGGAGACCTCCGCTTCAATCTATGAAGATCGACTCGTTCCGACGGGCATGATTGTCAAACTGACAGCAACCGTTTATAGAAAAAGGCTGTTACTGGAAACTTACGTGCTTGTAAACCAAAAACAAGATACGGGCCTGATGACATCAACGCTTAACCGGCTCAACCGGCGCATAGACTCCCTGTTGACCGAATTTGAACAAACTAAACTAACGGTAAAGGAAGCCGACCGACTACAACTTCTTAAACAGAGGCTGGCCGTTTATAACCAATTGGAAGGCGAACTTACGACCAAGTTGTCTGATCTTCCGCAAGCGCAACGGGTGCTGTTTGCAGGGACCGGTAGCACGGCGTTTGTACAGGTGGCCCAAACGCTTGACGAACTGGCTTCCTTACAACTTACTGTAGGGGAGGAACTACTGAAGGAGTCCAGAAGCCAAACCAATTACATCTACGTGCTGACAGGGTTGCAGATAGGTTTGGTACTGATGATTGGGTTGAGTTTATTCTGGCACCGTTTCTGAAAAAAAGTAACTGTCGGCGAGTCCAGGTGGAGGCTACACTCATGTAGATTCGTCATTCGGGCCCTGAGTCAGACCCTGCCTTGGAGCGACTACGAGTTTCTATATATAGATAAACCTGAAGAGCATGGTTCAGTCTAATGGTTTTCAGCCGCACGGCCTGATTGGTCTGAAGTGAAAATTGATTGAGATAGCCGACTTCAAACCGGATATTTTCCTGAAGCCGCCTTCCTAAGCCCAGATAAGTTCTATTCTGATCAAAGCGGGTCACGGAGCTGGATAAAACGGCCATAGGTTCTACACTCAGGTGCGAATACCAGAATTTAGTTTTGCCTTGTTGAAAAATAGGATTGATCCAACGGCCCATCAGGCGTAAGCGGACGTTGAAACGGTCGGCCAGTACCTGACGTGATTCGCCATCGGATAAAAACACGTATGCCTTGGCTAAAGTGTCGGTGCCAGAAGACCAGCGTAACTCAGATCGAAGCCGCAGAATCAATTCGCCATCGCTAAGGGGCCGGGTAATTTGCAGTTGTGGAATCACTCGCACTTCCTGAAAAAACGTAGTTGGTTGAAAGCGGTTGGGACGACTCCAAGTCCACCATAGGCCAAGGGGTGAAAGGGATGCGCGGACGGGTTCAGAAACCTGATAACTGATCCATGGCCGGAAGACCTGCTGAAGCGGATAGCGGAAAATGTTTAAGTCGCGACCATTATTATCAGTCGCGGCTCGTCTGTACTGATGATCCAGTTGAAAACTCCACTTGCCTTTGGTTCGATATACTAAATTTAACTCTGACCAGAACACAGGTCGATGGCGAATTTCGGTACGGTAAGGCTGACCAAATCCAGTGAGCGAAAGCAGACAAAGGGAGATTAAAAAAAAACGTTTTGACATCAGTCCGTTGATCGACGTGGAGATCTTACCTATGGGAGCCAACAAGTGAATAAGAAGTTTGAAGCGCTTTGGGACTGTAACAGTATAAGAATTGTGAGGTTTCAGAACCGCTCGCGACACAAATGGGGCACTACTTATGACAGGAAACAGAGCAATGGGGTGTATGGTTTTCTGAATTCTGTGCGTTGACCAACTGTAAACCCGGCGTTCTCCATACCGGATACTGAATTTCGCGGTCATTTACCCAGGGCTTACTGCCTTTTTAATCCCACTGCCCGGCCGGGGGAGATGCATCTTTCTCAGACCGCCCATAATTGTAAAAATCAATCCACGCGCCAACCGTCTGCGACGTTGGCGAATCGAATACACGTAGGTCAAGTCATAAGCCGTATAATTAGGTTGCGAATTAACGATGGAAGCTTGTACAATTCCCGGCCCCAAGGTATGTCGTAGGTAAATGCTGGTTCCCGTCGCGTTCTGAAAGGGGAAATCGAGTTGCCCTTTTTCTGGTGGGAAATCAGCCACTAAATCGCCCCCGTTCGGAAATGGGCGAATTACCCGCCAGTTCAAGTGTTGCTTCCGGACGTGGGGAAAAAATCAGTCGGGTACAAAGGCTCGTATCGAAATAATTAAACTCAGCCGCCGAGTCACCCCGGCGGCTGGTCTTCAGAACCGTGCGTGAGACTTTCACCTCACACGGCTCCTCGTCGTCTGGCGGCTATGCCGTTACCGACTCGACTGCCTTCCATTGGTCGGATGCAGT
>JANOCD010000138.1:0-4403 GCA_031411995.1 Cytophagales bacterium | reverse complement strand
GTTTTGGCTAAACCAATGTATCGGGAACGCCTTAAACCAAACGCACGAACTCCCTGTGAAATAGTCCCTTCGATACCCGCTCGACTAGCATAAGCCCCTCTATAAACGGCCGATTGCTCTCTTTCCCGAGCAGTTACTAATGCCTGATAGTGCTGGCCAGATCGCAGGTGAACCGTCCGGCGCTTACCCGTAGTGCATTTATCCCGAAAGGCGCAGGCCGTGCACTGCTTTTGAGAAAATTTAATAACGACTCGATGAAGGCCCTTCTCAATCGTTTCTGACCAGGATTTACTAGACTGGCCCTGGGGACAGATGGCTTGCTTTGTGGTCCAGTTCAGCTTAAAATCAGCAGCAGCAAAATCTTCTTTTGCCTGGGCCTGCCACTTAACATCCAGTCGGGCAGGACCCAGCAAATCAACTTTATAGAGTTGGCGACTATCCACCAGGGAGCTAGCATCTATATAGCCCGTGTCTACCAGATTAGTAGCCGGTAGCAACTCGTTGGATTGTAAGCCCTGGTGAATAAGCGGTAGGGCTGACAGATCAGAAACGGTTCCACTCGTTGTAACAACTTGCGTAATCAGATGAGGCTGTTCATCTTCGCAAGTCTCGGTTAGATGGACTTTATAACCCACCCACGAAGTTGTATTTTTTCGGCTATAATGGGCTTCCAGGTCATAAGGCGAACTCACAAAGCGGGCCGAGGGAGGTAGACCGCCTTCTTTTTCGGTTCGCCAAAGAATCTGATCGTCAACGAGTTGAAATTGCTGAAGCCAAACCCTACGAAGTGTATCCACCGCAGGTAATTGCCTGAGCAAAGTTGGATCAAGAACGGTATCCAGACTGGCCAGTAGTGAGTGACCATCCTGACCGACTTGCTTGGCATACTTGATTCGCTCATCGACGGTTTTGGGTAGACGAATGTCTTCCGCACGAGGGCCATACCGGGCGACCCAATCTGGCGAGGCCTGACTGCTTAGCCAGTCAGGCACTATTAAAGCCAGGCTATTAAGTGCATGGCGCATTATTTCGATGACGCACTCCAGCCGATTCATGGCTCGTATACGGGCTAATACATGGGCGGTCGGCCGCTGCCGTGGCATCGGTCCGTTGCGTACCTTGTGCTTTGAGCCATTGTTGCTGTTTACAGCACTCAAGCAGGCGATCTAAAAGTAATTCTTCCGCATTGCCAGCCAGAAGCCGTTGCCTAAATTCGGACAATAAACTAAAGTCAAATCCGGGATCAGTTAACTCCAAACTTAACACGTATTTCCAATCGATACGACTGCGGACCGCATCGGCAGCTTGCCGATCAGAAAGGTTCTCCATGAACTGCATAAGCGTCACTAAGGCCAGTTGCCAAGGGGCTTGGGCTGGCTGGCCCCGCTTAGGGAAGAGACCAGCGAAAAGCTGATCATCGTAAATGGTTCCTAGCTTATCCCGTAACAACATGTAGCGATTGCCTTGCGGAAAAGCAGCCCGAGCAACGCGGAGGGTTTGCCGGGGAATACTAGGAATGAGTTGGGGCTGCAGCGACATAGCGACAGGGGCTTAGATGAACCTGAAAATAGTCTTTTTAGAGCACACAAGCTGAATTCGCCAACAGTATCAAAAGTGACGAAGAGCCACTTTTGGTGGCATTTAACATCCAAAGCCCCCAATGCCATCACCCAGCAGCACCGAGACGCTTCCGTTGCCGGCATTGGCGGTAGCCAGGTCGGGCTTGCCATCCCCGTTGAAGTCCCCCACCGCCACCGAACCGGGGCTACTGCCTACCCCAAAGCTGGTGGCAGTCTGAAAACACTGTGCCCAGGCACCGCTGGTCAGCAAGATTACTACTAGTCCGGTCAGCCACCAACGGGTGGGCGGGCTGGTTGGGGTCAGCCCCAACACGGAAACAGGCCTATGTGTACGCGGTCGTAGTAATAGATTCATAAGGGGGAAAAGTTAGTGAAACAGAAAATAGAACAGAAGCTCGTGTAAGCAGCGAGAGGTAGCTGCGCCAGTACCGGCAGCTGGGCCTAGCGCAGGCAACCGGCTATGTTCACCCCGGCCTCGCAGGTGCTACTAATCTAGCTAGCCCCCGCACCGAAGCGGTAGGTGCCCCCGCCTGCCGCAGTCCCTGTAGTAGAGACGTAGGGGGTGGTGGGTGATTGAGTTAGGGTCTGCAGGCTAGCGCTGAGTAGCAGCAGGCCGAGGGCACGTATCAGGAAGCGGGTAAAGGAACGCAATGAATGCGTCATAAGGTAATTGGTGGGATGGGTATGTCAGAAAAGAACGTTGATTCAGGAGCGAGGTGGACAGGTAAAAAAAGAGGAAGATCCCACTGTATTTGTCGCCGACTTATAACTCATAATCGGAGGATGAGAAATGGGGGCTTTTGGGTCCCGAATGCCTGCGCAAATTTAGCCACAGTCAGTTAGACCTATGTGCAGATTTCGCCCAAATAGGTGCACATTTAGCGCATCATAACCCAAAAAGGCAATAGAATAATTGATTTGTTCTACTGTTGCAAAAGTGAAAGGGAAGAATCGTTGACGCGTTCCGTGGCCAGCTTGTTCGGAGCGGTTACTCGACCAACCAGCCCGTGTAGGTCATGAGAGGAGCCTGCTAAGCCACCCATCGTATACGCATTAGAATACTAGACTACGTATGGTTGGCGGTTCATGGCCGGAAGCAAGCCTTTTCGACACATTGTGGCTGGTCAATGACAGGCTTCCCTGAATCGACACGGACACGGACCGATTGACTACCAGCCTAGGTAGCCTTCGGGCGTTATGCCCTTCAGCCGAAGGTAGACCATGCACTGCCCCCGATGGTGGATGATGTGATTGTCCATCGCATACAGATACCGCCAGTTGGGAATTTGCCCCCCCACAAACTCTGCCTGCTCGAAAAGTTTCGCGTTGGGTATCGTCGTGATGGTTTGCCGCATAAAGGCATAGAGTGCTTTCACTTCATCGATTACCTGCTGTTTCGTCACGGCCTTCGACAGGTCACGGCCGTTTTTGTAGGGATTCTCAATGCCCAGCCGTTCGGCGAGCAGCGTTGTGGTGAACTCGCAGCAATGCCGCCACTGCCCGGCAAAGCTCATGGCTTCGGGCGTATATTTAAAGTCGTAGGCTTCAGCGGGCATCTGGGTGGCCGTGATCAGGGTAAGCTGTTCGGACCTGGCCCAGGCTTCGAGCAACTCCCGGCGCACGCGTTGGGCTTCTGAGTCGAGGTCGCTGGTGGTGGGGCGGGCCAGTGCTGACGCTGGCAGCAGACTAGTGCCCAGCAGGTTCTTCAGGAAATGGAGTCGGTTCATGAATGTAAGTTGCCAAAAAGTTGATTATGAATCAAGTAAAGGGATCGTAGTGGGTTTGACCGCGTTGACACCGGAGTCCGGATGCGCAAGAGCAGTGGCACCCGTCAGCACGTTTACGGTTGAGAAGCCGTCTGGTCTCCAGGCCTTGCATGCGAAGTGTGATCTTAGACTATTTTCATAACAAAATTGCTGTTTAGGCAACCTGACTGAGAATAATACAATTTACCATCCCATAACCACTCTGCTACAAAGCTTACCTAAACGACGTTTTACCCGGAACGGTAAGTCCTAACGTCCACTAAAGAGCCAACCTAATTAGCCAACCATCCAATCAGGAGCGTACCAGTCGATAACCTTGTTTGGTAATGTGACTACTTATGGCGTTCTTGAGCCAAACTTTAACCTGATCACCATGCCTACAGGAAGCGTCAAATTTTTTAATGAGAGTAAAGGCTTCGGCTTTATCAAACCCGATGATGGCAGCGAAGATGTGTTTGTACACATTTCAGCAACGAGCGAAGAACTCCGGGAAAATGACAAAGTAACGTACAATGTCGAGCAGGGCAAGAAGGGCTTGACTGCTGTTAACGTCAAACGGACGTAAAGCCATCGGGTCGGTCCACCAGTACCACAGGGAGAACAGGCTTTGACAGCCTGTTCTTTTGGTTTAGGAGTAAGCTGGCCTGGGTAAACCGGATTTTACGTTTATTATAGGTCGTTTGATGCTTGAAACATCGGTTACAGCGGACTCGATCACCAAGCAGATGGTATGCATAGTAAGTCATAATTAATCTTCGTTCGAATCCAACTCCTCATGGTTCTCTTGATGACTATCTCGTTCGACGGATTCGACAAATTCCTCGGTCGAAACAGTATGGATGTATGGATCGTCCATGTCTTCGTCTGAAACAGGGCTGGTTGTGGGGGTATCTAAATTCATAGGGCTGAAAGATATGGGTTGAAGACGAAGGTGGTCAACTGACATCGGTAGCAAAAGTAGACTAATCCAGCTCAAAACCGTGAGGGTCGAGATGAGTTGACGGCTTCTCCCGCTTTAACTCCGGAATCGGTTGTAGTGACTAACTATATTTCTATA
>JANOCD010000137.1:0-3170 GCA_031411995.1 Cytophagales bacterium | reverse complement strand
CAAAAAACTCTGTCCGTCTGCCCCCCACCCGGCCCTTGGCTGGTCTTTCTTTGCATTTTATTAATTATTTTTTGGCCTTCCCGCCCCCCCCCCTCCCCCCACAAAAATTAATTACTCAAAATAATTCAACACCCGATGGCCGCTTTGTTCCAGCAATTGATCTTTGCGGAACAGGGCAATGTCGGCCTCAACCATGTCTTTGATCAGAGCCTTCAGATCGTATTTAGGCTTCCAGCCCAGTTGAGTCATGGCTTTGGTTGGATCTCCCAGGAGCAGATCAACTTCGGTTGGGCGGAAATAACGCTCGTCGATAGCGACCACTTCCTGACCCACAGCAACGGGGAACTCTGGATTGGCCGAACTGACAACGACACCTTTTTCATTGATTCCCTCGCCCTGGAAAGCAACTTCCACGCCGATTTCGGCAAAAGCAAACTTTACAAAATCGCGGATGTGGGTGGTTTTTCCGGTAGCAATCACAAAGTCTTCTGGCTTATCCTGTTGCAACATCAACCACATGGCCTCCACATAATCTTTGGCGTGGCCCCAGTCGCGTTGTGCATCAAGGTTACCCAAGAACACTTTATCCTGCAAGCCAAGGCCAATGCGGGCTACTGCGCGGGTGATTTTGCGGGTAACGAACGTTTCACCCCGCAACGGCGACTCATGATTAAACAAAATACCGTTGCAAGCATACATGTTGTAGGCCTCCCGGTAATTTACGGTTATCCAATAGCCATAAAGTTTAGCTACAGCATAAGGCGAACGCGGATAAAACGGAGTCAACTCCGATTGAGCATGGCCCTGCACACCGCCATAAAGTTCGGACGTTGATGCCTGATAAACGCGGGTTTTCTCCGACAATCCCAACAGACGAACTGCTTCCAGAACGCGAAGCGTACCGATTCCGTCAACCTGAGCAGTATACTCTGGTTCGTCGAAACTCACCCGCACATGCGACATAGCACCGAGGTTATATATTTCGTCGGGTTGAACCTCCTGAATAATCCGAATTACGTTGGTCGAATCGGCCAGGTCGCCGTAGTGAAGATGAAACCGAACATTGGTTTCGTGTGGATCTTCATAAATATGGTCAATACGCTGGGTGTTGAACATCGAACTCCGGCGTTTAATGCCATGCACCTCGTAGCCTTTTTCCAGCAGTAGTTCGGCCAGGTAAGCCCCGTCTTGCCCGGTAATGCCTGTGATAAGTGCTTTCTTCATACATCTAATGGGAAAACAGAAAACTTAATTTAGTATTTATTCAAGAACACTGAGCCAAAATTACGCTTAAAACCTAATCAGTTTACACTTATTTTATTGACAGGCTTCGATGAACGTCTATTTTGTCTGGTAGAAGCATGGCCGAACCAATCAATTGCTTGATTTGACCGAAATATCGTTCGGCATCAATTCGGCGCATAAAGTCGCCAACTTTCAATTTATAAGTAGGCTGATTATAAGTCAAATAAGGAGCTAATTCCGGAAAATTCTGATTGATCTGCATTTTTGCATTTTCGGCCTGCACCCGTTCATTACCCACATAGATCTGAATTCGGAACCCCGGCGCATATCGAATGGAACGGTTTTTGTCGCCGATGACGCTCAATTGATCGTCTACTTTACGGTTTATGTGCATAGCCTCTGCCGAACCAACGGTAGTAATTTTCCGGGGTTCAGGTGTTGGGGCAGGCGTGTTGGCAGGTGTAGAGGTTGGTCGGCCTGTTGTTGTCGTTTTAGGGCCACCCAGTGTGTAGGCTGGTCGTGCAACCGACAAATCTTCAGTATAGTCATTATAATCAGTACTACGCCCGGATGTGGGCACTGTTTTTCGGGAACAGGCTGTTGACCAGAGTAGAAGGCTAAAAATAAGAAACCAGATTGCTCTCATAGGACTGAATAAGTCAAACACAAATTTACGAACCGATTTTGGTTAATTTTGGGCTTCATTTATTACTTCTGTATGTTGAACGTTCAAAGTAACGTATCGCTGAAACCCTATAACACGTTTGGCATTCAGGCCACTGCCCGGCATTGGGCCGACGTACAAACGCTGAATGATCTACAAACCCTGCTTCAGTTTAGTGGGTATGACGATGTTCATAAGACGATACTGGGCGGTGGAAGTAACCTTTTGCTGACGGGGGATTTAGAGGGTTTGGTTATTCGGATGAATATTCAGGGCATCGAATTGGTCCGCGATGATGAACAGCACTGGTGGGTTAAAGCGGGTGCGGGGGTTAACTGGCACGAATTTGTGCTTCATTGTGTGAAGCGGGGCTATGCCGGTGTCGAGAATTTGTCGCTTATTCCGGGAACGGTTGGAGCCGCTCCCATGCAAAACATCGGGGCATATGGTGTCGAGATTGAACAGGTATTTGACTCGCTCGAAGCCATGAATAGACAGACTGGAGAAGTGCAAACGTTCACCAGGGCCGATTGTCGGTTCGGGTATCGGGAAAGCGTTTTCAAGCATGAATTGAGAGGGCAGTATGTTATCACGAGTGTTACGTTTCGGTTAGATAAATCCCCTGTTTTTCATACCAGCTATGGAGCTATTCAGGAAACACTTCAGGAGATGGGAATAACTGACGAATCGCTATCTATTAAAGCCATTTCTGACGCGGTCATCCGTATCAGGCGGAGTAAACTTCCTGACCCGGCTGTGATTGGAAATGCAGGTAGTTTTTTCAAAAACCCTGAAATCAGTTTGACTCAGTTTCAGCAATTGAAACAACGTTACCCAAACTTACCCGGTTATCCGCTGGCGGCTACTGAGCGAGTGAAAGTGCCGGCAGGGTGGCTCATTGAGCAATGTGGCTGGAAAGGGTATCGGCGCGGAGATGCGGGTGTTCACGCCAAACAGGCTTTGGTATTGGTGAACTATGGCAATGCTGTGGGCGACGAGATTCTAACCCTTGCCCATGACGTACAACAATCAGTAGGGGAGACGTTTGGCATCGAGATCAGGCCCGAAGTGAATATTCTGTAGGAGTAGAAGTAGCATAAAAAATGGGTCAGTAACCACCTTGGATACTGTTGGCGAATTCAGCTTGTGAGGTCTAAAAAGACTATTTTCAAGTTCATCTAAGCCCCTGTCTCTATGTCGTTGCAGCCCCAACTCATCCCTAGTATTCCTCGGCAAACCCTCCGCGTTGCCCGGGCTGCTT
>JANOCD010000136.1:0-21348 GCA_031411995.1 Cytophagales bacterium | reverse complement strand
ATAGTTTTAATTTTTTAATGTGGGGGTGCCGCACATGTTTTGCTTCGGCTTCACCCAAATTTCCGCCCTTACACTCTTTCGCTATTTAACTTTTTCGCTATTTGTTGACTACTCCCCATCCACCATCCGCCTAATTCCCAGCGGGTTGGCCTCTTGCAGGGCCAGTGGAAGCAGTGCGTCGGGGAAGCTTTGGTAGCTGACGGGCCGCACGAATCGTTCGATGGCCGCCGTGCCAACCGAAGTGGTGCGGGAGTCGGAGGTGGCGGGGAACGGGCCACCGTGGGTCATGGCTTCACAGACTTCTACGCCCGTTGGGTAACCTCCGAACAACACCCGCCCCGCTTTTTCCTGCAACAACGCCACCCAGTTATGAGAACTGGCTTTCAGGTCAGCATCGGTGGCAAAGAGCGTAGCCGTTAATTGGCCTTCCATTGTATGCAGGCAAGCTGCCAGTTCTGCTTCATCCGCACAAACAACCACCAGCGAACTCGGCCCAAATACCTCGTGGCTCAGCGTTGGATCCTGTCTGAAAGCCGCACCGGTGGTCGTCAAAATAACCGGTCGCCCTTCGGTGTTGGTGGCTCGTGCGTCTGTTTCGGCCTGGGCCAGCAACGTCACATCGGGCGAGTGAGTCAGCGTGCCGATTCCCCGGCTGTAGTTGTCGCGGATACCGGGTGTGAGCATGGTTGCTGGAACGGAGGCCCGAATTTTAGACCCAAGCGTCCCCAGAAAATCGGGCAGTTTGTCGGATTGCAACACAAACACAATGCCCGGATTAGTGCAGAACTGCCCCACCCCCAGCGTTACGGAGGCTGCCAAACCCTCGGCAATGGTTGTGCCGCGCTCCTGCATGACTCCCGACAAAATAACAGTTGGATTCACTGAACTCATTTCGGCATAGACCGGAATCGGTTCAGGGCGGGCCTGTGCCACACGCAACAGGGCTAATCCACCCGCCCGCGACCCCGTGAAACCAACGGCTTTGATTGCCGGGTGTGCCACCATTGCCTGAGCCACTTTGTTGTCGGAATGAACCAGTGAAAAGGTGCCTTCGGGCATTCCCGTTTGGGTAGCCGCTTCCTGAATTGCCCGGCCAACCAGTTCGCTGGTGCCGGGGTGGGCAGGATGGGCTTTCACCACCACCGGGCAACCGGCAGCGAGGGCCGAAGCGGTGTCGCCCCCAGCCACTGAGAAGGCAAGCGGGAAATTACTGGCTCCAAAAATCACGACGGGACCAAGCGGCACCAGTATCCGCCGAATGTCGGGACGAGGCAGTGGCTGACGGTCGGGCAGAGCGGGATTGATGCGGGCATCCACCCACGAGCCTTCGCGAACGAGGTTGGCAAACAGACGGAGTTGACCACAGGTGCGGCCTCGTTCGCCGGTGAGCCGGGCCATTGGCAGGCCACTTTCGGCACTAGCCCGCTCGAGGAGGGGATCGCCGATGGCCTCGATCTGGTCGGCGATGGCGGCTAAAAAATCGGCCCGTTTGTGGGGGTGCAGTTGAGAATAAGGCCCAAAAGCAGCGGCTGCTTTCTCCACCGCCCGACTTGCCTGCGCCAGATTGAGATTGCGGAACGTGCCAGACAGGGTTTCGCTGCGGGCAGGTGCCGTAGCCGTAAATTCGTTGCCTTCGCCCAACAACGTTTGTGAGCCTATCAGGCTTTCTCCGGTTAGAGTTGTCATAAGATGTGCAGTGTTGGCAGATCACCAACACTGCAAACTTACGGATTTATAGGCTATGAAACCGCGCCCGAATGTCGTTTACCAGCGTTTGAAAGGCTGGTTTGCCGAGGATATTTTTATCCCAACAGAGGTCCATTTCGGCGAGGTCGTAAGTGTGTTTGATTCGCGCACCGGGAATTGCGTGGCCGTTGGCATCGCGGTCGCGGCCCATAAGCCAAACCGTGTCCGAGACTGAAGCCGTGGCCACAATGTCGTGCGACACAATGATGATCGTGTTCAGTTCGTGAGCGTGAGCAATCTCCTGGATCATTTCGGATACCTCCTCGATCATCAGAATATCAAGCCCGCTGAATGGTTCGTCGAGCAGCAGAAAATGCTCAGAGCAAAGCAGTTGCTGGGCAATGGCGACCCGTTGCCGTTGCCCACCGGAGAGTTGCGCCGGGTACAGTTCCAGTTTGTCGGCCATCCCAAAACGACCCATCAGGTCGCGCATCCGGTCAGTGGCTTCGTTGCCATTTGGGTAGCGTTTGCGGGCTGCCAGCAGCAGGTTACTCCCCACCGTTCGGTGATGAAACAGGGGGTAATTTTGCTGAACCACCCCCACCATGCCCGCCCGAACGGGTTGCAGCGGATGCCCCAAGCTTACCTGCCCGGTATCGGGGGAAAGCAAGCCCGCCAGTATCTCGAAAAACTTGGTTTTGCCAACCCCCGACGGTCCCAAAAAACCCACCACCTGCCCGGTTGACACACCGGGCCGAACTACATCGGAAATTTCTACCGACAGATCGCGGAGAATGGGGAAGCCACCCAGCGTCAGGTTCACGTTGTCGGCTTTCAAAATTATGTTGGTACGCTGTGCTTTAGCCATACTTAGCGTTGGTCGAGGGTGAGCGATGCGTAGGGGCAAAACAGGCGTTTCAAGAACCCAATGCCGTAGTCGAGAAACACGCCGACCAGCAAAATCAGCACCTGAATGGCAAACACGGCATCGAGCCGGAAATGTTTGTTCTGATTCAGGAGCATGGTTCCAATGCCTCCCTCAGCCCGCGAAATGCCCTCTACCAGGGTCAGCATCATCCAGGCAATGGCAAAATTTTGCCGAATCAACTCGAATACCACGTCAATGCGGCCCAGGATCACGACTTCCCACACCACTTGCCACTCCGACATTCGGAGCGTGCGGGCGTGGTTCAGTTCGTTGCGGGTCACGCTTTGCACCACGGCCACCATGTTGGTCACGAAGAAAACTGTGATCCCGAAAACCAGCAACCACACTTTCAGGCTGTGCCCGCTGTGGGTCATTAAGGTGAACACAAACGAAAGCCCCACCAACGTCAGAAACCGGAACTTCGATACTAAAAACGCCAAAGGCCTGAAGAACGGAATGACTGTAGCATAGGCAATTACGAGCGAAAACAGGGTAGCCAGGGCCATCGAAGTCAGGCTCAGCGACATACTCGTCCAGAGTTCCTGAATCAGGTTTTCTTCCTGGGTGAGCCTGCCCAACGCCCGTACAATTTCGACGGGCGTGGGTAGCAAAGGCGATTGCGACAGAAACCAGATCAGGGCAGCAATCAGCACCTGAGCCACCACCATCACCAAAAACGTAGAGCGGTCGGGCTTGCCATTGGGCCGGATCAATTCGAGATATTTCTCCATCAGATTATTTCCCCATGACCACCGTTACCCGGCGGTTTTTAGCCCGACCATCGGGCGAACCGTTCGACACGAGTGGCGCGTCCGAGCCGTGCGGAATCACACTCAGACGACCGTCGGGGAAATTGCTTTTCGACTTGGCTTCGAGCCACTGCTTCACGGCAAAAGCCCGATCCTCAGACAGTTGGCGGTTTTTGGCCGGGTCGCCGAGGTTGTCGGTGTGGCCGTGGAGTTCAACGCGCAGATTCGAGGCCACTACGAGGTCGTTGAACAGCGATTGGAGTTCTTTTTCGGCGGCCGGTGTCAGCTTGTTACTGCCCGACTGGAACGCAATATTCCACGATTTCTCAGACACTTTCTGCCGGATGGCATCATCGTCGTTGAACGTCAGTTTGTCGGCTGCGGCAATGGTCGTTGTGCGACCAGCCACGGCTTTCAGATAGCTCAGGTCAATTACATCGTCGGCGGGGGGATAGGTCGGCATCAGTTTTGGATACAATTGCTTGGTCACGTCGCCGAAGAGTGTATAAACGATTTTATAGACGTTGGTGCTCCCCTGCCCCATCCCGAACAGTTCGAGGTTGTCGCCGAGGTTGTGCACCCGCGAGCCACCCAGTTCAACCACCTGCCCCTGCTTGTCGGCTTCGGTTACGCCGTTGTAATATTTCACCCAGTAGGGGCCGGTTTCTTCTTTATACACCTTCGCCGAAATGTCGCCCGCTTTGGTGAGAGCCGCCGAATACGACTTCACCTGATCGCCCCCTTTCGCAATGGCATCAATCAGATTTTCGACTGTCGAGCGGTTTTCTTCCATCCATTTCTTAATACCGATCACCACGCAGGGCATTTGCGAACGGTATTCTTTGGTCGAAACAATAGACACGAGACCACCTTTTTTCTCAGCCACCATCACATCGCCGGGGGTCCAGGTGGCTACCGCGTTCACTTTCACACGCCGGTTTTCGCCGGTTGCCTTGCCATTCACCACCACCGGGCGGTCTTCGGCATAGTCGGAAATGTATTTTTGAGCTGCATCAATGTAGGAATCAGCCGCCACGAAGTTCATGGCATCAGGGTCGTAAGTTTTCTCGTCGGGATTGACTTTGATGCCGTTGTCGCTGCACCATTTCACCACAATATTCCAGTCGCCATCACGCAGATACGCGGCACACATACCTCCTTTAGCCGTTTGCGGATTGTCGCGCCAGGCGGTTGGTCCCATCAGTTTGTCTTCACCTAAGGATTTTCCGCAGGTATAAACAATCTGGGCTTTATATTCCGGACCCAACTTTTCGAGTTCGGGGTTCAGACCCGCCAGAAACGAGGGAGCACCATCGCCCATGATCGACACAAAATGGATGCCCTCGGTTGTTTTGGGGTCTTTTTTATATTCGTTAGCAAACTTAATGAGCGAAGCCTGCATCTGCGGCACGTCGTCTTGCCGGGTCAGGTTCAAATTAATTTTGTTCTGTGCCATCAAGGAGCCTTCGGTGGTTTTGGGGCCACCATTGGCAAACAAAAGGCCCATTTGGGCGTTCCAGGCCCACAATTGCCAGCGAATTTCGGGGGTGTCCATAGCCGCTTCTTTGTCCGACGGCATGGCCATTTGTGCTACTGCCGTCGCTGCATTTTTGGGTGCGTCGGGCAGGTCAATTCGGTTAACAGCCTGCGACTCGGTTACAGTTTTCTTCAGCACATAGCCACTATCGACAATCAGCCATTTCAGCCCCCACAAACCTGCGAGGATTAAAGCAGTTACAAAAATTCGGCCCGGTAGCGTTAGTCGATTCATCGTTTGTTTTTTTGAGGGTAAGACTTAGGCAATTACACTGCGTAATTGCAAAATTGTCCTCAAATATCAAACTCTGTCAGTCACTTAAAAAAAGGATCTGTACAAATGGATACTACATGGCCTGGGAGGAATGGGGAAATGAAGGGTGGAAAAGGTGATTTCTATTTCTTCTTCCCGTAATCGCAACTGGTATTGTCAGCCTTTACATAGTACGATTTGTAGTTTCTCGCTTTGGGATCCATGCACCCTTTTAGATTCAGCAGTTGCACTTTTCGGAATTCAATGGGGTGGCTTTCGCTTTGCAGCGAGATGGAGCCATGATCCAATAGCTTGCCGTTCACCAGCAAGGCCGGGTCGTGGCCGCTCACGTTGCCCCCGCCAATCTGGGGTTTGTTATACTCCAACACCTTTTCGCCGTTGGCAAAATGCTGAACAAGCGAATCGCCCAACACCAGCACTTCGGCCTTCACCCATTGGTCGCCATCGTAGGTTTGCGAAGTCGAGTTTACGCAGTGTTGGGTCACCAACTTCCCGTCGATAACCACATTGGTGCCGGGTGTACAGAGGTTGCAGGTAGTTCGTTTTTTGCCGCTTCCGCCCAGCAACTGCACTTCGATGGAGGCCGGAAAATCCTGCTCTTTACCCATTGTGGCGGCAGGTTGCCCATGAATCATGATTCCGCTGTTGCGAAAGGCCCAGCCCTCCCCTTTCGGAGCCTGATCGCCCACAAATCGATATTCAACGGCAATCCGGTAATATGAAAAATCGCCTTTGTAGAAGATGTGGCCGTATTTGCGGGCAAAGTCGTCATATTTATCATACCGAACCACCATCTTGCCATCTTCAACGCGGAACGTATTGCCGAAGTTGTCGTTCAAGTCGTTACCCCTGATTTTCACGTCCCAGCCCTCCAGGTTTTTCCCGTTAAACAGTTGTTTCCAGTCTTCTTTGGCCGCGTTGTTCTGGGCGAAGGCCAGGTTCGTGAGGAGAACGAAAAGGGTAATCAGGATTGTTTTCATTGGGGTTTATAATTTACTTTTTCTGATTGGAAAGAAACGTAAGCAAGGAAGCAAATTCCTCGTAAGATAACGCATTCACCAGACCGGCGGGCATCATGGACGTGTCCATCTCTTTGCGCGACAAAATATCCGATACTTTTACGGTATAAACCTGCCCGGTAACATCGCGCAGCACAACTTTCGTGGCCGTTTCTTCCGTAATGAATCCCGTGTAGCTTTTGTTGCCTTTGGCCGAAACCATCACCGTGGCAAAGCCCTGCGAGATTGACGCATTGGGTTTCAGAATCGACTCGGCAATTTGCTCCCGATTCATGATCGAGCCAATCTGCCCCATGAACGGGCCTTTCATGGTTTCGCTTTTGCTGATACTGTGGCAAGCCACGCAGCCCTGTTGGGCAAACAGAGCTTTTCCTAAGTCTGGGCTCCCCTGTATTTTACCCATTGCCAGCATCACGTCTTCAATGGACGATTCGCCAATCTGCCCTTTTTTGTTCCTGATCTTGTCCAGATCCACTTTCGGTTCTTCTTTGGCAACCGCCACTTCTTCTTTACCGAATTCAACAATGTCCATCCGGTGCCGACTATTTAAGTCAATAAAGAATTTCTTGTTGTCCGTCTTGGCCCATTCGCCCACCAGAAAGTCCTTGATAGCCGCCGACGATTCCCACTCAATGCCCTTGTAATAAGGGCCGTGCGTGTCGGGGCGGGTGCTCCACCACCATGAGCCATCGTAGTCGGCTTCTTTTTTGTATAGGCGGGATATGGTAGTCAAGATTTGGTTTTTCAGGGCGGCATCGCTGGTATTTTTATACGCGGCCATCAGGCCGTTCACCGCTTTGGGATCGTGCATGTAGCGCAATGTCCAGAGGGCCAGCGTTGCGTTGGGGGAGTCAATCGCTTTGACGCAGGCATCCACCGCATTCAGGCTGACCAGCGCACGCATGGCGAGGTGAGCCGGAACAATGGCCGAGTTGGGCGTGGCATGAGGGCCTTCGGTGCCGAGGGCTGGGGCCGCAAACGAAGCAGGTACTTTTGCCTGCAACAGAGCCGATGCCGCTTCCGGGCGACCTAATCGCCCCAAGCCAATGGTGGCCGCCGTTTGCACCCGCACCGACGCATCGGCAAGGCCCTGCATGAAGGGTTCAATGGGGACGTTGCTGAGTAGCGGTTTGCGGTCGGCCAAAGCGCGGAGGGCAAACTCCCGGACCGCTTCTTCCTGGCTTAGTTTCACGAGATTGTCGAGTCCACCGGCACCGGCTGCCTGCGCGTAGGTGTAGATACCTGCCACTCGGTTTTGGAGGGGCAGCTTTGTATCCGTCGCAATTTTCCAGGCGGCTTTGGCGGCATCCGCACCCGACCGGGTCAGCAATTCCTGCTGGGCCGCCAACCGGGCCACCCCACTCCCCGATTTGAGCACCTCTGCCAGCTTTTTTACAGATGCTTTTTTGAGATCCATAAACGGCTTGTACGTCCAGTTTCTCGGCACCATCCGCACCACAAATCCTTTTTTGGCATTCCCCGAGTACCCCGCACCGTCCCAGGCCGACAAATAGGCCCGGCCCGACGCATCAATGTCCAAATCAGTGATCTGGGCCAGTTTCACAAACTCCTCTTCTTTTTGAGTAAAGCTGGGGCCGCTGGGCGTAACCCGGTGAATGTAGAGCTGACTCCGGCCCCAGTCGGCCATCATCGGCACCTGGTTGTATTTTTCGGGCCAGGTATCATCGTCCAAAAACAGTGAACCCGTACCGGAACCACCCCCAACGTCCACGAGAGCCGGGATGATTTCATCCGTAAAATGCTTGAACAGAACGGGATAGCCATACTCACCCGTTTGAATCTGGTTGCTGAATCGGATGTTCCACCCACCCCCGTCGTTGGTATTGCCCCGACAAAAAATATTCATGTAGGGGTCGATGGCCACGTCGTATATGTTCCGCATTCCGTGGGTATAGACCTCCATTTCGGTGCCATCGGGCCGCACCCGCACAATGCCTCCGCCCAACATGGTTAGCTTTTTACCCGTTCGGTCTTCGGCATTATGAAAACCGAAATCGCCCACGGCAATATAAATCCAGCCGTCGATACCCATGCGGATACCATTTGTGGAGTGATCCGTTCCCCGGCTTTGCAGAAATTTGGGGTTACTGATATGTTGAATAAGCGGTTTTGACGGGCCATCGGCAACGCCATCGTGGTTGGTATCCTCAAAAACGACTAAGTCCATGCCCGTGGCAATGCCTTTTTCTTGGGAAAAAACGGTATGCAACACAAAAACCTGATCACCAATGGGCAGAATTCCGCGCGGATTATCGACCACCGCGAAGGTCGTGTGCGTGTCCACCTTGCCATCGTTGTCCGCATCGACGAGTTTAACGATGCGTCCGTTGCCGGGTTTTTTACCCAGCGAGCCAATCATATCCACACCCACAAAGACCTCGCCCGTGGGAGCCACCGCCAAACAGGCAGGACTGGGCGTTAAGTCGGCACTGGCAAAGTTGGTGATGGTGAATTCGCCGGGCCATTTGTTGGCGTTTCGCAGCGAATCGGCTTGCTTCAGAGCAGAATAAGACTGCGATTTTTTGGTCTGGTTTTGTTCTCCGCCGTTCCAGATCAGGAAAAGCAATGTTAGCAGGAAGGAGATGTTAATTTTTAACATGCTGGTAGTTAGACGAATAGTACATTTCCTGAAGAGCAGCAAACGTGCTACTGCCTTTCTGACTGGAAAAGTCTATTGTCTGCAATGGATACTCTCACTTCTTCATCTCGGCTTCCCGCTGCCGCATTTTCTCCATGATGGCTTTGGCCTTTTCGATTTTGTGAGGAAACAGGGGTTGCCGGTTAGCATATTTCTTATCCAGACTTGGGTCAGTCACGATATTGTCGGGACGCACTGCCGTTTTCTGTTCTGTTATAGCGGACATATCTGTTCTGTTTTTTTAGAAAGTAAGTCATTTTTGCTTGATCATAAAAGCCTCAAAATCAAGTTTGGCAGTAAAGGCCCTGAGATTGCCCATTTGATCTATACCCATAACAACAAAATCATCCGAAAAATCTTGCCAATAATGCTCAATAGCCCGATTATATACCTGAGTTCGCCTGTCCGTACTTCCCATAAACAATACTGTCTCTCCCGGATGTTCAACAAAAAAGTCGATTATTGTTGATGCTACGGTTGCCAACACCTTACGGCCATCCCCATTATTTGAGATAACAGTATCATCAATTCTCTGTGTGTCAGCATCGTAATCTCCAAAGCCCAGATTCCATACATCGAGGTCTTCAATGTACGTATATTCAACTGCTTTCAAAATGTTTCCTTTATGACCCACACTGGTAAACTCGTAATGCAATTGGTTGCTTGAAGCCTGAACCGGATAACGCGGCTGATTCATAAACGGTGGTTTGTATTCTGCAAGCTACAAAATTGCCAAAACCCAACCTACGGGTTATCAATTACCCGCATCCACAGAGCCTTTTATTTGCCGAACTTAACCCATCAGCGTATCTTGCACGCCGGAACAAACCTAAAAACGACCAGAAAAGACAACTCGTTCTGACATAAAGATATAGCGTTGCTAACAGTTTCCCCCTCAGGAAAAACCGCCAAAATTTTAAGCGAGGAGAGGAAGCAGTGGAGCAGGACGCGCCCGCAAGGGTGCGCTCCTTCTGCTGTCCCTCTACATCAAATCCTCGCTGGGTGCTTGGCGGTACCTTCCTGAGAAAAGATGTATGGCAGCGGAGGCCAGCGTACCCTTTTTTTACCCTCTTGAGCCTCAGGGGATTCACCCTAATTACCTGACGCTCACAATGCCTACACTTATCTGGCAGGGAAAAGATAAAATACTCAATCACCACCTCGACGTACCGTTTCGGGTTCTCGAACCCCAATACACTGTTGGCACCCCACCCGACGATGGGGGCAACCGTGACGACGGACCGCGTGACGACGGATCGCGTATCATTCACGGTGACAACCTCGAAGCCCTCAAAGCCCTGCTTCCCCATTACGAGGGCCGGGTGAAGTGCATTTACATTGACCCTCCCTACAATACGGGCAACGAAGGCTGGATTTACAACGACAACGTCAGCGACCCAAAACTAAAACGATGGCTCGGCAAGGTGGTTGGCAAAGAATCCGAAGACCTCAGCCGCCACGATAAGTGGCTGTGTATGATGTATCCGAGGTTGGTTTTGTTACACAAACTACTGGCTAAAGATGGAGTAATTGTTGTGTCGATTGATGAGAATGAGTATGCCAGCTTGAAGCTAATTTTTGATGAAATTTTTGCTGTAAGTAATTTGATAGGAACTGTCGTGTGGAAAAATGCCAATGATAATAATCCAACTAATATTGTAACTGAACACGAATATATTCTTGTGTACGCCAAGGATAAAAAGCTGATTTCACCCATATGGAAATCAACAGATATTGAGATTAAACAGAAACTTATTGATTTGGGGGATAACCTTGTTGAGGCTTTTGATAATGAGACAAAACTCCAAAAGGCATACAGTCGATGGTTCAAAGAGAACAAACCCTATATCTGGCCTTTCCAAGATTATAAGTTCATAGATCAGGAAGGAATATATACTGGAAGTCGCAGCGTACACAACCCTGGTAAAGAAGGATATAGATATGATGTCCTCCACCCAACAACTGGCAAACCATGTCAACAGCCTATGATGGGTTATCGATTTCCACCCGAAACTATGCAAGGCTTACTTAATAATAAACGCATAATTTTTGGCGATGATGAGAATAAAATAGTCGAAATCAAGCTCTACGTGAAAGATTATCGGGCTAAACTATCAAGTCTCATTGAGTTAGATGGCAGAATGGGGACAAATAGCATAAAGGAAATATTTCCAGAAAGTAAAAGACCATTTGACTACCCCAAACCTTACTCATTACTGGAAGAACTATTAAGTTTCATCACTTCAGAAAACGACATCATTCTTGATTCCTTTGCCGGTTCCGGCACTACGGCCCATGCGGTTTTGAATCTAAATAAACTGGACGGTGGCAACCGAAAATTTATCCTCGTCGAGATGGAAGATTACGCCGAAACCATCACTGCCGAGCGGGTTCGGCGCGTAATAAACGGCTACTCCGACAAACCCGGCACCGGGGGTAGCTTCACGTATTACGAACTGGGCGAAACCGTGTTTACCGAAGATGGTCTGCTCAACGAAAACCTCCCCATTGACCGTATCCGAGAGTATGTCTGGTATTCGGAAACCCGAACAGCACTACCCCGTTCTCTGACGATACAGACCGGGGAGAAGGGGTTACAGGCCGCAGAAGAAACCCCGCACTTTCTGGGTAAGCTGGACGATACCGCCTACTATTTCTACTACGAACCAAACGCGCTGACAACCCTGGATTACGAGTTTTTGACCACCGTGCGGATGCTCGCCGGGCAATACGTTATCTATGCCGACAACTGCCTGATTGCCCGCGAGTGGCTGCAGGAACGCCGGATTATTTTCAAGAAAATCCCCAGAGACATAAGCCGGTTATAAATGGAACTGAAACCCTATCAGGCCGGTGTCATTCGCGACCTCGACCTCTATTTGCAGTACATACAGCAGCAAAAACGCTACGACACGGCCTATAACCAGTTTTGGCAGGAGGCAGTGGGTGATTATGACCCGCTCAATGGAACGGGTATGCGTCCCTACCAAAACAATGTGCCGGGAGTGCCACACGTATGCGTGAAAGTACCGACGGCGGGTGGCAAAACGTTTATTGCCGTGAACGCCCTCCGAACCCTGTTCGATGCCTTCGCCACCGACCGCCCCAAGGCCGTGGTATGGTTAGTTCCCTGGAGCAACCTGCTAGATCAGACCGTGCGAAACCTGTCGGACCCGGCGCACCCGTATCGGCAGAAACTAAATAGCCTGTTTAATCACCGGGTGGCTATTTACCAGAAAAAAGACCTGTTGCAGGGGGCCAATTTCAACCCGGCTGTGGTGCAGGCCCAACTGAGCGTATTTGTGCTGAGTTTCGGGAGTTTGAGGGCCACCAAAAAAGAAGACCGCAAGATTTTCGAGGAGAACGGTGCGTTGGCAACCTTCGCCCGGCAGACCCAATTGAGCGATGGACAACCCGCCGATCATGTGCTGGCCGACACCGACGAAACAGCCCTGATTAATGTGATTCGCAGTCTGACCCCGGTGGTGGTGGTCGATGAAAGCCATAATGCCGAAAGCGATCTGAGCGTTGACATGCTCCGCAACCTGAACCCTTCGTTTATCCTGGATCTTACGGCAACGCCCCGAAAAAATGCCAACATCGTTAGTTTCGTGCCGGCCATTGAACTAAAGAAGGAACACATGGTGAAGCTGCCCGTGATTGCCTATAACCACCGGGAAAAATCGCAGGTGGTGGAGAGTGCGCTGAATTTGCAACGCCAACTGGAACTGTTGGCCAAAGCCGAGCAAAAAGCAGGAGGGCGATATATCCGGCCTATTGTTTTGTTTCAGGCTCAACCGCGCATGGGCGAGAATACCACCTTCCAGAAGCTGAAAGACCAACTACTGAAACTGAAGATCCCCGAAGAACAAATCAAGATCAAAACCGCCGATATTAACGAGTTGAACGGCATCAATTTGATGAGTCCAAAATGCCCGGTGCGCTTCATTATCACCGTCAATGCCCTGAAAGAGGGCTGGGATTGTCCCTTTGCTTATATTCTGGCTTCCTTAGCCGACCGTTCGTCGGCGGTGGATATTGAGCAGATTCTGGGGCGGGTATTGCGGCAACCTTACGTGATGCGGCACACCAACGATTTGCTGAATGTTTCGTATGTACTGACGGCTTCGGCCAAATTCACCGAGACACTGCAAAGCATCATTCGGGGTCTGGAATCAGCCGGTTTCAGCAAAAACGATTACCGGGCTGTCGATGATCAACCAACCGATCTGAACCCTCCAACCACCGCCCAAGTATTGTCGGGTTTTCTGTTCCCGGAAGCAGCACCAGCTGGCACAGAACGCCTGGTTGACGGTATTTTTACGACTGATGAGATTGACCCCGACCGCATTCAGTTCGACCCGGAAGGCACTGAAAATGCTATCCTACCGGCAACCGTAGCCGCAATTACGCAGATAGCTATGGAGAAGAATCAGGCATTTGAGCAGGAAATCCGTGCTCAGGAAAAGGAAGAACCCAACTCGATTGTACTGGAACTCGGCGACAAGGTGAAAAAGGTTCAATTGAAAGACGATTATGCGGCCATTGCCCAGAACTTGCGCCTGCCGCAGTTTTATTTGGATGTTCCCAGCATGGGTTTGTTTAGCTCCGACGAGCCGGTTTTGCTCAACCAGGAAGCCCTACTGAGCGATTTCCGGTTGGCCGACGAAGACATTAAGATCGACTGGGATTCTGTCGATAGCGAGCTGTACAGCGTTGATATAGAGCACACTTCGGACAATCAATACCAGCCAGTTTACCTGCAAATAGACAAAATTCAGGTACGGGACATTTTCACAAACTATATTTTAGCCAAGCCAAAGGCAGGTCAGGTAAAAGACCTGGCCCAGCGGATGCTCCAACAAATCGGGGATATGTACCCCATTCCCGACGGGCAAATCAAGCGTTATCTCGAACGGATCATCGGCAGTTTCGATGCCGAACGCATCAAGGATTTGCTGGCCCGCGAATACAGTTACCGCGATAAAATTCGCAAGAAAATCAAAGCCTTGTCCGACAAACACGCCGAAGAACAGTTCAAGAAATTATTGCTGGTTGGCAAAATTACGGTTGCTCAAGGCTTTACGTTCAGGAAAACAATTGTGCCGGGTGCGTTGGGCAAGTCGATAGGCAGATCCTTGTATGAGCGCGAAGGAAGCATGAACGGTTTCGAGGAACGGATTATCAGCGAACTGGCTGCGTTGCCAACGGTGGAATTCTGGCACCGCAATTTGGGCCGGGGCAAAGGGTTCGCCATCAACGGGTTCAAATCCAACCATTACCCCGATTTCATCCTGTACACCAAAAAGGGCAACCTTATTCTGGTTGAAACAAAGGGCGACGACCGCGATAATTCCGACAGTGCGGCCAAGAACCGCCTGGGGCAAAAGTGGGCCGAACAAGCCGGGAAACAGTACCGCTACTTTATGGTTTTCGAGACGCACCGATTAGATGATACACACACGATTACCGAAGTGAAGGAGTTGATTAGTATGCTGTAAATCAGACCCTTCAGGCCGTTTTATCTGCCACTAATCCCAACTCCTCTGCCACCGCTTGCCGGAGCAGGTATTTCTGGATTTTGCCCGTTACGGTCATCGGAAACGACGAAACAAAGCGGACATAATGCGGAATTTTGAAGTGGGCAATCTGCCCCCGGCAAAACGCTTGGAACTCGTCGGGGGTGGCGGTTTCGCCTTCGTGCAGAATGATGCAGGCGCAGAGTTGCTCGCCATATTTGGGGTCGGGGAGGCCGATGCACTGCACGTCGCGGACTTTGGGATGGCGATACAGAAACTCCTCCACCTCGCGTGGGGAAATGTTTTCGCCCCCGCGAATCACCAAATCCTTGGAGCGTCCCGTGATGTTGCCGTAGCCCGCTTCGTCGATGGTGGCCAAGTCGCCGGTGTGCATCCATCCGTCGATGAGTACGGCGCGGGTCTTTTCATCGTCGTTCCAGTAACCCGCCATCACGGCGTAGCCTTTGGTACAGAGTTCGCCCACGGTGCCGCAGGGGACGGTTTCGCCTGCATCGTTCACAATTTTTACGGCCAAATGCGGATGCACCCGGCCCACGGTGCTAACCCGCCGTTCGAGGGGATCGTTGGTGGCACTCTGGAAACTGACGGGCGAGGTTTCAGTCATGCCGTAGCAGATGGTGACCTCGCTCATGCCCATTTTGTCGATTACCCGGCGCATCACCTCGATGGGGCAGGGCGACCCGGCCATCACCCCCGTTCGCAGCGAACTAAGATCGAAAGGTGTGGTTTGCAAGAGTTCGATACAGGCAATAAACATGGTGGGTACGCCGTGCAACCCCGTGCAGCGTTCGGCGGCAACGGCGGCAAGCGTGGCTGCGGGGTCGAAGCCTTCGCTCGGATAAATCATGGCTGCCCCGTGGGTTACGCAGGCCAAATTGCCAATTACCATACCGAAACAGTGGTAGAGCGGCACCGGAATGCAAATCCGGTCGGCTGGGGTGAGTTGCATGGCTTCGCCCACAAAAAAGCCGTTGTTCAGAATGTTGCGGTGCGAGAGCGAGGCCCCTTTGGGCGAGCCGGTGGTGCCCGATGTAAACTGAATGTTCACGGGGTCGTCTGCATGGAGCGTGGTGCCAAGTTGTTGCAGATGAGCCAATTCGTCGGCAGTTGCGGGCGAGAGCAGGTCGCCGAGGTTGAGCATTCCCGGCGTTTTCTCGTCGCCCAGGCGAATGAGCCATCGGAGGTCGGGCAGGCGTTCGGCGCGAAGTTGGCCCGGCTCCGAGGTAGCCAGTTCGGGAGCCAGCGTGTTGACCATCTCCAGATAATCGCTCGTTTTGAAGCCAGGGGCCAGGATCAACGCCCGGCAATTCACTTTCGTGAGAGCATATTCAAGTTCGACAAACCGATAGGCGGGGTTAATATTCACCAGAATCAGCCCGGCTTTGGCGGTGGCAAACTGCGCCAGCACCCACTCCGAATTATTGGGCGACCAAATGCCCACCCTATCGCCCGTTTCCAAGCCCAGCCGGAGCAACGAAACCGCCAGATTATCAACCCGTTGCCGTAAGCCCTGATAGGTCCAGCGCACGTTCTGATGCGTGACCACCAAGGCTTCACGGTCGGTGTAGCGGTGAACCATTTCATCAAAATAGGTGCCGATGGTTTGGTCGATCAGGGGAACATCCGTCGGGCCTTCAACGTGGCTGAGTGCTGGGGTAGTCATAGTATGGGGCAGGGGTAAATTGGAGCGGTCAAGTTACTTAAAAATAAAGAGCGAAAGAGTGAAAATATACGTTCAGATTGCCTGAAAAACTTCCGGGCAGGCACGATAGCCTATAGCCGTCGATCAAGTAATAA
Source organism: Cytophagales bacterium (assembly GCA_031411995.1). Classification (GTDB taxonomy): domain Bacteria; phylum Bacteroidota; class Bacteroidia; order Cytophagales; family Spirosomataceae; genus Rudanella. The sequence goes on along the minus strand of JANOCD010000136.1, from coordinate 5,160 downwards.
AGTCAGTACAAAGGCTTTGTGAAAATAGGTTCTGAGCCATCCATTACCAGGAAATGGTTGTTCTACAAGTTACCCCTTCACCTACTTCTTGCCACTCTGATTAGTAATCGAATGAAACCCAAATCAACTTTTGTGGGCCTCGTCGCCTTGATAACAGCCAGTCTCGTCGCCGGGCTTTTGGCGACCGGATGGACCAAGGCTGGCAAGTCGAACCGTACCAGCGGCCCGGCAGACCGACCCAATATCGTCTTTATCATTACTGACGACCATACGTGGCAGGCCATCAGCAGTTACGGAGGCCGGTATATGAAGACCCCTAACATCGACCGGCTTGCCCGCGAAGGGGCCATTTTTCGCAACTGCTTAGTGACCAACTCCATCTGTGGCCCCAGCCGCGCTACCCTGCTGACGGGTGCCTATAGCCACATCAACGGCTATAAGTTTAACGAGAAAGTCTTTGATAACCGGCAGTGGGTTTTCACTGAAGATATGCAGAAGAACGGCTATCAGACAGCCTGGGTAGGCAAACTTCATTTAGGCAGTTTCCCGAAGGGCTTCGACTACATCAATGTGTTGCCCGGTCACGGCGATTATTACAACTCGCGGTTTGTTAGCCCCAAAGACACCGTTCGGAGCAAGGGTTACGTAACCAACGTCATCAGCGATTATGCCCTCGACTGGCTCAAAAACCGCGACTCCAACAAGCCGTTTATGCTGGTGGTGGGCCACAAAGCCACCCACCGGAACTGGTTCCCCGACCTGCCCGACCTCGGCGCGTTCGACAAAACAACGTTTCCGCTGCCAGCCACCTTCCGCGATACCTATGCGGGTCGGAAAGCGGCTCAACAACAAGATATGAGCATCGAAAAAACGATGGTGCTTAGTAGCGATTTAAAGGTGCATCTGAATTATAACCAACCCGTTTTCAGGCAGATGACTCCTGAACAGCGGCAAACCTTGCAGAACTATTATGAAGGTAAAGTCAGCCGGGAATTCGACAGCCTGAAACTGTCTGGCGACGCGCTGACCGAGTGGAAATACCAACGCTATCTGCGCGATTATATGGCTACCGCCCAATCGCTCGACCGCAACGTGGGCCGGGTACTCGACTACCTCGACCAGTCGGGTCTGAGCAAAAATACAGTGGTCATTTACACCTCCGATCAGGGGTTTTATCTGGGCGAACACGGCTGGTTCGACAAGCGGTTTATTTATGAAGAATCGCTGAAAACGCCGTTTATCATCCGGTATCCGGGGGTGGTTAAGCCCGGCACCGAGCGAACACAGTTGGTGTCGAACATCGACTGGGCACCTACCCTAATGGACATCGGCCAAATGTCCATTCCGGCGCAGGTGCAGGGGCAGTCGTTTTTGCCAGTGTTGAAAAATGCAAAAGCAGCCGGACGGAAAGCCGTTTATTATCATTATTATGAGTATCCCCAGCCTCACAATGTTTCTCCGCATTTCGGTCTTCGCACCGACCGCTATACGATGGCGCGGTTTTATGGCCCCGACAACTTCTGGGAATTGTATGACCTCAAAAAAGACCCGCAGCAACTCAGCAATGTGTATGGCCAACCGGCTTATGCAACGATAACGGCTGCGTTGAAAAAGCAGATGCAGTCCGAAATTGCACGGTATCGCGATGAGGACGCTGGTAAAATCATGGCGACACCGTTCTGATTTTGTACACAATGAACTAACGCTCGAATGATGAAACACAGGCTACTGACGTTCCTCGTACTAATCGGTGCATTCATAACTCAAGGCTCGAACACATGAGAATCAATGCCATATGTAAAGGTTGACACCGGCCAGTGAAATCAACGCCAACCGACCAACCGGTACGGCTGCAAGTTTCGGTAGTACCGAATACCAACCAAAACAAACAAGGGCTATCTTTGCCCCGTTTTGCGAATGCCGCCCACTCTTACTCCTACCGGGTATTCGCCCCCTTATGGAAGATAAAAAACACATGGATACCGTCTCGGCTGCCGGATTGCTGGTGGCCCTCGGTATTATCTTTGGCGACATCGGCACTTCGCCCCTTTACACCCTGCGGGCTATTGTTGGAGCCGAAAAAGTAATTAATGCCGATGTAGTGCGGGGCGCGTTGTCCTGTATCTTCTGGACACTTACCCTTCAAACTACCGTTAAGTACGTAATCCTCATTCTTAGAGCCGACAACCGGGGCGAAGGGGGAATTTTCGCCCTCTATGCCCTTGTTCGGCGGCACGCCCGCTGGCTCACCGTCCCGGCCATCATCGGTGGGGCGGCCCTGTTGGCCGATGGGATCATTACCCCGCCCATTTCCGTAACATCAGCTGTAGAAGGGCTTCGATTGCTCTATCCGGCCATTACGGAGACCGAAATCGTGACCATCGTGATTGGCATTCTCACGGGTCTTTTTCTGATTCAGGCGTTGGGCACCAGTGTTGTCGGTACGGCTTTCGGCCCTATCATGCTTGTCTGGTTTACCATGCTTGGCGTGTTAGGCATTGCCAATGTGGCCAGTGACCCTGGCATTTTTGCGGCCATCAACCCCTACTACGCCTGGTGGCTATTGTCGGAATATCCGGGTGGTTTCTGGCTGTTAGGCTCCGTGTTTTTATGTACGACAGGTGCCGAGGCTCTTTATTCCGATATGGGGCATTGTGGCCGGTCTAACATCCGGTTTAGCTGGGCTTTTGTTAAAGTTACCCTGCTTCTCAACTACTTTGGGCAGGGTGCCTGGCTCATTGCCCACGCCAACGAAAACCTCAACAACCGGATTCCGTTCTACCAACTGATGCCCGAATGGTTCCTGACCGTTGGCATCGTGATTGCCACAGCCGCCACCGTCATTGCGTCGCAGGCACTCATCAGCGGTTCGTTTACGCTGATCAGCGAGGCCATCCGGCTCAATTTCTGGCCCAAAGTACGGCTTCGATACCCCAGTGTTCAGAAGGGGCAACTGTATGTGCCTAGCGTGAATTTGTTGCTCTGGATGGGTTGCGTGGGCATTGTGCTGTATTTCCGCGAGTCGAGCAACATGGAAGCCGCTTATGGTCTTGCCATCACGCTGACCATGCTGATGACCACCATGCTATTTTCGTATTACCTGTACGTAAAAAAATACCAGGCCTGGGGCGTAGTGCTGTTTCTGACGGTTTATCTGGCCATCGAAGGGTCATTTCTGGTGGCTAACCTGATTAAATTCGCTCATGGCGGCTGGGTATCGCTGGCCATTGGAGCAGCCATTGCCACCGTCATGTACATCTGGCTTGAGGCATTCAAGATCAAACTACGCCTGACCGAATACGTCCGAATCGACACCTATTTACAAGCCATCAAAGAACTCAGCCGCGATATCAGCATTCCCAAATATGCCACGCATATCGTATTTATGAGCAACGCAGCCCGGCAGTCGGAGATCGAGTCGAAAATTATTTATTCGATCTTTCAGAAACGGCCCAAACGTGCTGATATCTATTGGTTTGTCCACGTCGATACGACCGATGACCCCTACACGATGGAATATAAAGTGAACACCATTGCTCCCGACGATGCCTACAAAGTGACCTTCCGGCTTGGCTTCCGGGTCGAGCAGCGCATCAATTTGTTTTTCCGCAAAGTGATCGAAGACATGGTACGCAACAAAGAAGTGGACATTACGAGCCGCTACGAATCGCTGAACCGGCAAAACGTGATTGGAGATTTCCGGTTTGTCGTACTCGAAAAATTTCTGTCGTTCGAGAATGATCTGCCCTTCCGCGAGCAGGTGATTATGAACCTCTATTTCAGTGTCAAAGGCTTTACTACGCCCGAAGATCGCTGGTTCGGCCTCGACAGCAGTTCCGTTAAAATCGAAAAAGTACCGCTGGTGATCCGACCAGTAGAGAATGTTAAATTGAAACGAATACAATCGTCGTAGAAACGCAAAATATTGCCGGTCCGCCGGTGCGGTATCTACAAATACTCGAATTATGAAACTATTAATTACCGGCGGTGCCGGCTTTGTTGGGGCCTCGCTGGCCATCGCGTTAAAGAAAAACTACCCCGATTACACGATCTACGCCCTTGATAACCTCAAACGGCGCGGGTCCGAACTGAGCCTGTCGCGCTTGAAAGCGGCTGGCATCGAGTTTGTTCACGGGGATATTCGCAATAAAGAAGATTTCGATGGCCTGCCCGCCGTCGATACGGTGATCGAAGCCTCCGCCGAACCTTCGGTGCTGGCCGGACTGGATGGTACGCCCGACTACCTGATCAACACCAACCTGTTTGGCACGGTCAACTGCCTGAACTACGCTCTCAAACACAAGGCAAACTTCGTGTTTCTGTCCACAAGCCGGGTTTACCCGATCAAGACAATCGAAACCCTGAACTTTGCCGAGGCCGAAACCCGCTTTGTTTTGACCGACGATCAGCCGGTGCCAGGCGTGTCGAGCCGGGGTATTGCTGAGGATTTTCCGCTGACGGGGGCGCGGTCGCTGTATGGCACCACCAAACTGGCTTCGGAACTGCTCATTCAGGAATACAACGAGTTTTATGGCCTGAAAACCGTCATTAACCGCTGTGGGGTAATTACCGGTCCGTGGCAAATGGGCAAAGTCGATCAGGGGGTGATGGTGCTTTGGATTGCCAAACACTATTTTGAGCAGCAACTGTCGTACATCGGCTACGGCGGCACGGGCAAACAAACCCGCGACATGCTCCATATCGACGACCTCTATCGCCTGATCGACTGGCAGTTACACAACCTCGATGCCGTGAACGGCGAAATTCTGAACGCGGGCGGCAGCAACGAAAGCAGCGCGTCGTTGCAGGAACTAACCCAGATTTGCCAGGAGGTAACGGGTAAAACCATCCCGATCAAATCCGTGACCGAAAACCGGGCCGCCGACATCCGGCTCTACATCACCGACAACACTAAAGTGACGCAGATGACCGGTTGGAAACCCGAAAAAGGCATCCGCGAAATCGTGACCGACATTCACGCCTGGCTCAACGAAAACCGGGTTGCCCTCGAACCTATTTTGAAGTAAAGTTTACCCACATAAAGTGCTCACAAACAATCATTTGAATAAGATAAACTTGTTCTTTGAGTTGGTTCTGCCCCTAAATCCCCTGAAGGGGACTTACTATACATGTATAGTAAGTCCCCTTCAGGGGATTTAG
>JANOCD010000135.1:0-5602 GCA_031411995.1 Cytophagales bacterium | reverse complement strand
TTCCTCAATAATGAAGGCAATATTGTACTGACCGGCCACGGCGGGCGAATCCCAGCAGAGGTCGCCGGTTAGGGGATTGATGGTGAGCGTAGCGGGACCGTTTCTGGTTTCGTTCTGAGCGTTGGGGTCCAGCCCACGGGCAGGATCCCGGTAGCCGTTCACATCGAAACCACGGCATATACCTGAACCAAAAGCTTCCTGCGGAATTGCCATCCGATAGGCGAGTGAGTCCCCGTCAATGTCGAAAGCGACGGGGTTGTGGCAGAATTTCTGACCCACACGAGCTGAGTCGAGGGGTGGGTTGAGCAACACGGGGGTGGCGTTGAGGCCCAGATTCGCATTCACCTGAATGGTGGTTCTGATCCAGAACGAAATTTGGTCCGATGGTTGCCGAAGGTTGATCGTATTCTGATTCCGGTTTACTAACAATGTCGAGATTTGATACACCCCCGGTCCCTGATACGTATAGGTAAACCGGTAGGTATTGACCGAACTTGTCCGGTTGTTGATATAAACACGGGAAGTCCTGCGTACTGCAATTGTTGTTCCATCGCCAAGACAAAAAGGAACTTCTTCGGCCAAATCTGCCGCCTGTCTACCAGAAGTAGATTCGTCGTAATAAGCCGTCAAGGTAATTTCGTAAGTGAGCCGATCACCGGGTAAACGCCGAGTGGTGATTTCTCCCGCCCGAACGTGGGTGGCATAAGTGAGGGTAGGGGCCAGCATACCCAGCATCAGAATGAGGGCTAGCCAGTAAGTAAATCGTGTGCGCATAGAAGGAGTTGCCTAACATTTCTATCAACGATTCTAACCCGGAAAGTGTATTTTTTCCTATTGTAGAGACGCAAGATTTTGCCGATCCGCCGGTGCGGTCTCAGGGTGCGTCAGCAAGATTACACCTTATAAAACCCCTTCCGGTTCAACAGAGTGTCGGGCAGGAAACGGAGGTAGGTGCGAACCTGACGGGCGAAAAGTTTCTGGGTGTCCAGACCACCGAGCAGGGGTTGGCGGTTGCGGAGGTTAACGCTGATTTTCCAGAGAAAAATAATCGGCACGAGCATGAGGTAATGAAAAATCAGAAACAGGTAAGCTCCAACGCCATATTGCTTCCTGATCCAGAGCAGGTTAGAGACCTGGGCCTGGGTTTTAAATCGGTTGATGTGCGTGGGAATATGCTGTTGGTAGGTGTCGCTGCTGCCAAATTCCAGATGAACCACAAACGCATCGCGCAGCATCAGCATCCGTCCCTGTTTGCCCAGTCGATGGCCCCACTCCACATCTTCGCCATACATGAAGAAACTATCGTCCAGTTTCCCCGCTTTTTCAATCACCGACGGGCGGGTCATGATGCAGGCTCCCGATAGCCAGTCTACCTCATTGGGGTCATCATAGTGAGTGTCGGGAATGGCTTTGTAGAGGAGTTTACGAAAAAAATCGGACTGGGGAACAATGTAAAAATGCCGCCGAATCTTACCGAAGGTGTCAAAAATCTGGTAGTGAATGTCCCCTTCCCGGTTAATCTGCATGGCACCCACGGCGGCTACGTCGGCTTGACTATCGAGCACCCCCGCCAGCCGGGTAAGCAGGTCATCAATCAGCAGGGTGTCGGAATTCAGTAACAAAACGTTTCGGCCTGTTGCCTGATCGATGCCGAGGTTGTTGGCCCGCGAGAACCCCGCATTATATCCCATGTCGAACCAGCGCACGTCCGGGTATTGGGCCAGTACCAGGGCACGGCTGTTATCCTGCGATTCATTATCGACCACAATCACCTCAAAGCCAATCCCTTTCGTGTAGGCATACACCGATTGCAGACAATCCAGGATGAGTTGTGGGGTTTTATAATTTACAATAATGATGCTTACGTCGATCAAATCAGCGCGGTTGAAGTGGCCGCAAAGATAGGGAAAAGGTCAATACAGCACCCAGGTGTCCTTGCCGCCCCCACCCTGCGAGGAGTTCACGACCAGCGACCCCTTGCGAAGGGCCACGCGGGTGAGACCGCCCGGAATCACGTTAACCTCTTCCCCAAACAAAATATAGGGGCGCAAATCGACGTGCCGCCCCTCTGCCTGATTGCCTACTAAACACGGCACCCGCGAGAGCGAAATGGTGGGTTGGGCGATGTAGTTACGGGGGTTATCCCGGATTTTCTGACGGAACAAATCGTGCTCTTCTGGCGTGGCTTTGGGACCAATCAACATGCCATAACCACCTGCTTCGTTGGCTTCTTTCACCACCAACTGGGCAATGTTGTCGAGCACGTATTCGCAGTCTTCAGTTTCGCCACAGATGTATGTTTTGACGTTGGGAATAATCGGGTCTTCGCCGAGGTAATACTTCACAATACGAGGCACATAGGCATAAATCACCTTGTCGTCGGCAACGCCCGTGCCGGGTGCATTGGCCAGAGCAACGCGGCCTTTTTTGTAGACCTCGAACAGACCCGGCACCCCAATCATGGAGGTGGCGTTGAAGGCTTTGGGGTCTAGAAAGGTATCGTCGATGCGCCGATAAATTACATCCACGATCTGGAAACCCTTCGTGGTACGCATTTTTATGTACCCACCCGACACCACCAAATCCCGTGCATCAACCAGTTCAACCCCCATTTGCTGGGCCAGATACGAATGTTCAAAATAGGCTGAGTTATAGATGCCCGGTGTCAGCACCACCACCGTTGGGTTGGGGCGGTCGGCAATGTGCTGTAACATCTGAAGCAGGCGGGTTGGGTAATCCGAAACGGGCCGGACCCCCGTGCGGGCCACCACCTCCGGGAAGGTCTGCTTGAGCAATTCGCGGTTTTCGAGCATATACGACACCCCCGACGGGCAGCGCAGGTTGTCCTCCAGTACCATATACTGTCCATCATCGCCCCGAATCAGGTCGGTGCCGGTGATGTGGCACCAGATGTCTTTAGGGGGCCGAAGCCCCATACAGGGTTCCAAAAAGCACTTGCTCGACTCAATCAGTTCGCGGGGTACCACGCCATCGTTCAGCACATGCTGCGAATTATAAACATCGTGAATAAACAGGTTCAGTGCTTTGATTCGCTGCACCAAACCTTGCTCCAAGCGCGACCATTCGGCGGCTTCGATAATGCGCGGGATGATGTCGATGGGCATAATTCGCTCGGTTCCTTCGCCTTCAGAATACACGTTGAAGGTGATTCCCATCGCCATCAAGGCCCGTTCGGCAGCGAGTTGGCGGCTCACCAGATCCTCCCGGCTGATTTGCTCTACTTTTCGCCTAAAAACCTCATAACCAGGCCGAACCTGCCCTTCGGCGGTGAACATTTCGTCGTAGAAATTCTCCAGTGCATACTCCGAAAAGGAGAACATGGACGACTGTCCCTGGGATTGAGTTTGGCTCATGGAGCCGAGTTTTTGCGATTGAAACTGCATGGAGAAGTAGACGTTAACGGAACAATATACGGCGCAGACCAGCAAAAGCCAAATTACTTCTTGGCCACCTCCCCCCGTTTCAGCACCACCCGCTCGGCGTGTTTAGCCACCACCAAGGCAAACAACTCCCGCAGGGCACCATATTCTTCCGCAAAATAAACAGTCTTGCGCAGGGTCAGGCGGCTCATCACCTGCAACGTATTGCCCGACTGCGTCACCTGATACGTGAATCGACCGCCTTTGTCGGGCAGGGCCAACACAGCCGCTTTGGGCATTTCTTCCACGGTGTAGCCTTCGGGCAGGGTGAAGGTGGTCATGTAGAGTTCGTCAATGGACGTGCCAAAATCGACGGGATACCGTCGTTCGGCTTCTTTGAAGGGGTTTTCGGTGCGGGCTTCGGTTAGCATGGGCCACAAATACATCCGGTCGGCAGCTTCAGAATAGGCCTCGGGCACCACCAGCGTATGGATTATTTCAAAGGAGTCATTGAGTTTGTCGACCCCGCTTATTTCTGATTTTGTGACCTGCCAGTTCGGGCGTTTTTTGCGGGCTGCTTCAATGTATTTAGCCTCTCCCTCCTGCTGATACTGCGTTCGGGCCGCCCAGCCACTGTAGCCCCCGCGTGAATGTTTCAGGGTTCCTTTTGCTTCGCCATCTTCGGCAAGCGTAAACGTACCCGTCAGCATTTCGGCATCGCGCTCGGTGGGGATCAGCGACACAAACTGGCTCTGATTATCAGGAGCAATCAGCCGACCGGACATATTCAGGCAGCGCGTGGGCAACATTCCCGGCTTGATGATCGGATCGGTGGCATCGAGCAAAATGGTTTGCCCGTTGGTGCTGACCTGCGCCACCACATAATCGAACTGCTTCATGAGGGCAAACTCCTGCGAAACCCGCCCGTGCGACCGGGTGCTGAGAATGACCGGGTACACCTCGAAATCCAGCTCCTGCAACAGGGCAATCAGCAACAGGTTAATGTCGCCCGCATCGCCTTTTTTGGCTTCAAACACTTTTTTGATACTGGTAGAGCCATAACTGTTGGTTTCGTCCCATTTGATCGACTTCCGCACAAAGTCATAAGCCGCCGACAGCCGGGCCAGCGAATCGGTGGGGTTTTGGGTACGGATCAGGGTAGCCACATCCCGCAAAAAGGGGGCACGTTTGATCTGCCCGCCAAACCAGTCGCTCAGGAGCAGTGTTTTGTCCATTGCTTCCCAACCCTCCGAATAGTTGCGGATGGTGCCGCCAGGAATGGTTACGCTGGCCAGCTCAAAGTCGATTTTTGAGAGATAATCGCTTTTGGTCGTGATGTATTTTTCGTTGCGAAAAGCGGGTGCGTTGGCCACGGCAAACCGATAGGCTGTTGCGGGTGCATCTGGCTCACCCCGAAACAACTGAACGCTGGTGGGTTTCTCATCCTGCATAGCAAGGCCGAGGTAGCCCCCCATCGTAATTTTGTAGTAGAAATAGCTTGGAATGGTTATTTTGTACTCACTCCACCGCACGGGGATAGTCTCCTGAAACGTCCAGGTGCGGGGGTTATGGGCGGTACTGAACGGAGTTCGAATCACGTACTTATACTCAATGATCGACCCTTCGCGCACGTTGGGCATCGTAAACTTTTCGATCGTCACTTTATCACTCAATTTCTCGGAAGCCCTGCCTTCTCTGGTCAGTTTGTCGATGCTCACTTCGGCCCCGTTCAGGTTGTACGTAAACCCATCGACCGAAGCCAGATATTCCCGCTCCGACCCTGATCCTTTAAACGTAGGCACCTCGATGGTTCCCCGGCTGGTAGCCGATTTTTTCAGAATCCGCACCCGCCGATGGCCCGAATACTCCATCCAGATGTCGGTGGGACTCGATTCGAAGCGAACTTCCCCAAAATCATAAAGCACTTCGGCTTCGGCGGTGGAGTCGGTCATGGCAGGTGAGGGCGCGAAGTCGGCGGCTGTGATTTTGCCAAACTTGACTACCGGAGCGGTGGGGTTTTGGCTCTGTGCCAGTGCATTGATAGCATGCAAACAATAAAAGCTGACCATAAGGGCCAGCCGTTGCAAAGTGCGGAGAATTGTACTCATAGAGAGTGTTATAAAGTTACCCCGAAAATTACTAAAAAGTCACCAAATAAAAAAAGAGTGAGAGAGTGAAAGAGCGAAAGAGTGGCTGTCGCGAAAGCAACACTCATGCAACAG
>JANOCD010000134.1:0-77615 GCA_031411995.1 Cytophagales bacterium | reverse complement strand
CCGCCAAATATGTCACGAAAGTTTCGGCCATCAGTACGAATGTGTTCAATGAGCACCTGGTTCACGTCCGCCGTTCCGTTCGTTGGGCCAGGTACGAAGCCGGGGCCTAAATCCGTCGGCCCAGCCCCGTAGTAGTAACCGGGATCGTCTGGGGGAAATTGTTCATCAACAGGTTCCTCGTAAGCCAGGCGTGCGCCTGCTGTGTTGGTGCTGGCAAAGGAGAGTTTTGGCCCCTGCATGAAGTTGGGCAGAAACCGACCCTGCCAACGACTTTCAGCCGTAGCAGGGCTATGTTGTTGAAGAATCCATACCGGATGCAAATAGGCATAGTCATCGTTAACCCGCACCTGCTCCAACTTAAACTTGTTGTTTTTCTGGATCAGTCGATAGCCAATCCCTTCGGTCGTGCTGTTTTCGGGGGTGAAGCTGATGGTAGGCAGCTCGCGCCCGTCCCACTGTTGCCAGTAGGGCCAATAGATTTCGATATTGTTGGCGGTCAGGAACGCTACTAACTCGCCCGTCTGGTTTTTCTTTTTGAGGGTCTGCTCAAAGTGGTCAGCTTTGAGTTTATCCTTGAACTTGCCGGGTTTGGCATCGGGCATGGTGCCGCCCATCAGAAAGGTAACGGGCAAGGCAGCGTGTCCTTCGTAGCCGAGCAGGATGCGCTCATAGACCTCACGGGGTATCATGGGGTCTTCGAGTGCCTGGGCTATAAGGCTGGCTGATTGCCTAAGCGCGGGGTTAGTCGCCACTCTCGCCATGGCGGGTGGTGCATCAGGTTGGAGGTCATTGAGTTGTGGCTCGCACGACAACAGGATGGCACTGAAAAGACCAACGGTAACAGTAGTTAAGAACTGTCTGGTGAAAAAATTAAACATAGTTGAGGTTATTTGTTTGATGCAAATGTATTTTATGTTATATAATTGTCAATAGCTGAATTATTTAACGGTAGGTTATTCTGTATTCTTTGTAGCCTTGTTTAAAAGCAAATGACTGATTTTTAATAATTTATTAATGTACTAAATCTGAAAAAATTATGTTTAAGTTTTTGCTGACTATTATTGTAATGTGGAATCTGTATAAATATTATCAAAATATGTATATTTTTAAGTTCCAGTTTAAGACGGTCAATCTTGAATATAGTACTCAAATAGTCTATGAGAATCAACAAGCCAATTTCCGGCCTACTTTTTGCTTTATAACAGGTATATTCTTTACTGAGATGTTAAACTCTCCGTTAAGAATATACCTTTTTTGTTGCCCAACAATTTCGATGGTTCAACCAGTAAGCCTATAATACCAACATCGCATGTCACGTACTCCTACTCACATAGTTTGCCTTTGGCTCTGTCTGCTGGTTTTTCCGGCGTTCTCGCAGTCAATTGTGAAACAGGCCGACCGCCAGTTCGACCTGTTGGCTTACTCAAAAGCGGCTGACCTCTATGAGCAGGCCTTACAAAACAACACGGTGGTCTCGAAAGCCGACGTGCGGTCTGCCCGTGCCAAACTGGGTTACAGCTACCGGCAGGTGCGCGATATGCAGGGGGCCGAACGAGTCTATCGCGAACTGATTGCCGACGGTGAACTGCCTCCCGAATACGCGCAGTGTTATCTCTATTACGCCCAGGCGTTGGCCAGCAACGGTAAATACCAGGAAGCTCAGGAAGCCTACGAAAAATATAATAACGTACAAAAGGAAGATCCGCGCGGGCCAATGTTCTCCAAACTCTACCGCGACGTGAGTGTGCTGTCGCGCAATGCGGGCAGTTACAAAGTTGACTTTCTGAATATCAATTCCAGCAAAGCCGAATTTAGCCCCATGCTCTACAAAGACGGGCTGGTTTTTGTGTCGGCACAACGCAACGAAGGCAGCGGTACCAAGCGGGTGTTTAACTGGAACAACACGCCTTTTCTGGATTTGTATTACATGCCGGAGCGCAAGAGCGTGAAAGCTATAAAAACGGCCACCCTTGGTGGTTCAAAACCAACAAAAGACCCTAAAGATAAACGGGCTGGCCGGGCGCTGGGGCGGGACGACTATACTCCCCCAACCTCGAACGACTCGCGGACTGTGGGATATTTTGGAGGCACTAACGTGACCGAAGGGCTGGGCTACGAAGACAAACCAATTACGGAGTCGGCGCGGTTCAGTGAATCCCTGAACACCAAATACCACGAAGGCCCGGCTACGTTTACGAAAGATGGGTCGAAGGTGATTTTTACACGCAATAACTATACCGATGGCAAGTATCGCGAATCGTCGGATGGAATCAATAAACTGAAGTTATATACGGCGCAACAGATCAATGGCACCTGGAAAGAGCCGGAAGAAATGGCCTTTAACAGCAACGAATATTCGACCGGACACCCCGCTCTGGGGCGCGTCGATCAGTTGCTCTATTTTGTGTCGGATATGCCCGGCGGTTTCGGAGGAACCGACCTTTATGTAGCCCGCTGGGAGAAAGACCGCTGGGGTAAACCGGTAAATCTTGGCCCCACGGTGAACACCAAAGGCAATGAGTTGTTTCCGTTCGTGGATGAGAAAGACAACCTCTATTTCGCATCGGATGGCCACGCGGGCCTGGGTGATCTGGACATGTTTTATGCCCCCATGAACGACGATGGTCAGTCGGCAAAATCTGTGCAGAACCTGGGCGAACCCATCAACTCGAATAAAGACGACTTTGGAATCGTGACAGATGGCGAACGGAAGGGTGGTTACTTCAGCAGCAACCGCAAAAACGGCGGTGCCGACGATGACATCTACCGTTTCAAGCGCGAAGGTCCCCTCTATCCCTGCCGCGAATTGGTGGTTGTGGTAGTGGATGCCCAGTCGAAAATGCCCCTTGCTAATGCCCAGTTGGCCGTTGAGAACGCTGATAATGCTACCGATCAGCGCGACCTGAAAACTGATTCACTTGGCAACGTTCGAATGTGTCTGGATGCCGATAATGAATTCCGTTTCCGGGCCAGCACCGAAGGCTACACCGACAACAAAATAGGATTCTCGACCCGCGACTTGCAGGACGACCAACCCACCCGCCTGGAAATTCCGCTTGATAAACCCCGCGTGGTGAGTGTGGGAGTGGCACCGCCCATTGTTAACAATCAGCTTCGGGGTCGGGTAACAACGCAAACCGATAAACTGCCCATTGCGGGGGTAAAGGTGGTGTTGCGGAACGAATGCGATGGCACAACGCAGGAGGTGACCACAGGCGAAGATGGTTACTATAGTTTTGCTACAACCCCCGGCTGCGACTATACCCTCGAAGCCATGAAAGATAACATGGGCACAGTGGGCAGTAAAATCAAAAAAGAAGGCACCGGCACCCCCGATCTGGTGATGTTTAAAAAGGGTGATGTGATCAAAGTCGATAATATTTATTATGACCTGAACAAATTCGCGATTCGTACTGATGCCGCTACCGAGATGGACAAGTTGGTGGAGTTGATGAAGAAATATCCGGCCATGAAAATCGAACTGCGCTCCCATACCGACAGCCGCTCGAGTGCCACTTACAACAAAACATTGTCGAGTAATCGGGCAAAAGCGGCCACGGCTTACCTTAAAAAGAAAGGTGTTAAAGCAACTCGTTTAGTGGCAAAAGGATATGGCGAAAGCGAATTGGTGAATCAATGTAAAGACGGCGTGAACTGCTCCGAAGAAGAACACCAGCAAAACCGCCGGACAGAAATCAAGATTCTGACAATTGAGTAGAGGGTGACAGTCCGACGTATTGGAGAGCGAAAGAGTGAAAGAATGACTGACGCATGTTTTGCTTATGTGTCAGCCGCTCTTTCACTCTTTCGCGTTGATAAATAGGAAAATTGGCTACAAACAGCGAATTTTCGGACATATTTAGCGACTTTGCATGTACAAGTTATATCGTCAGTTTACTTTGCTTTTCCTTGGGCTGTTCGCTTTTATGTCGGAGGTTCAGGCCCAGAAGGAGGTTCTTTACTACCAGTACCAGATGAACCCAATGGCCATTAATCCGGCCTATACGGGTAATCGGGAAACCATGCACCTGGCTGCCATTTTTCGGCGGAAGATGTTCAACCTGGGGCAGGGACGAGCATTGAGCGGTGGGGGAGGGTCGCCCGTAACGCAGAGTTTAGCGATCGACGGAGCCGTTGCCAACGCCAAAATTGGTTTGGGTTTGCAAGCTCTCAACGACCGTATGGGCGCGTTTAATACAACCGGTATTTATGCCAGCGCAGCCTATTGGATGGACTTACCCAACGAGGCAAGCGTGTCAGTTGGCGCAACAGGCGGGGTTAGTTTTTTACCCGTCGGTGACCTCTTAACGGTTGTTAACAAAGCTTTCCCAAGCGTTGGCTTTGGGGTTTATTACCAGTCCGATACCTTTTTTGGCGGGGTGTCGATGCCCGACTATCTCAGCAAACAGTATGAATTGGCTGGTCGGATTGTTTTTCAATCGGTGCGGCCATTGTT
Source organism: Cytophagales bacterium (assembly GCA_031411995.1). Lineage (GTDB taxonomy): Bacteria > Bacteroidota > Bacteroidia > Cytophagales > Spirosomataceae > Rudanella. The sequence goes on along the minus strand of JANOCD010000134.1, from coordinate 73,159 downwards.
TGTTCAGGTTGGCACCAAACTCGAACCCGCCGACGATCTGCTGTTGTATCCGTCTATTCTCATTACGCAGGCCAAGGGCAGACCACTCGGCACTGATGTCAATGCCAAGGCGTGGTATCAGGAAAAATATGGAATTGGCTTGTCATACCGACGCAACAGTTTGGGGTATACGCCGTTGAGTTATTTTCAGGTTTCGGCGGAGTATCAGCTATCCAATCCAATTCGGGTTGGCCTCACGTATAATACCCAGACTGCTGAGGCCCCCGTTAATACGTATCAAAAAGGTGTAATCGAGCTGTTGTTTCGTTACACTCCAAATTTAGAAGGGTTTACGTTTTGAAATCGCATCACTCTTTCAACTGGATGAACGACAATGCTACGGCTTCTTCCACAATGATTCAGAATTTGTATATACCAAATGATCTGGAACGGGAGTTTCCGTTGGCCCCATTCTTCGTACAGACCTATGGGGTGTATCCCAATTACATTTACTTCAGTGACGATTTTCGGCCTACTATCCGGGAATTGCTCGAAGCCCGTGCATTTATGCCCGTTAACACCTCGTTTCGTTTGAATGAAGCCGGGTGGCACAAAGCCGAGCAAATCTATCATCACGCCGATGGAATAGTACTCAAAATAGAAATCCTGGGTGATCGGTTTTGCCGAATGCAGGGTCTCTATCGCGATGAAACCCTGATGCGGACATTGCTCGACGGAATCTACGACCACAAATATGTTCACGAAGATAATCAGACGCATATCTACCTGATTCAGAGTGGATTGGGCGGGCTTCATACGGAACGAGTAGAGATCACTCCACCCAATATCGACGTTGACCTGCATTACAACGACGATTTTCCGGCTGTCCACGAACGCCTGGTAAGCCTCTTGCAAGCCCCCAAATCCAAAGGTCTTGTGCTGCTCCACGGGGAGCCGGGCACGGGCAAAACAACCTACATCAAGTTGCTGAGTTCGCTGGTGAAAAAGGACATGCTGATTTTGCCGCCCTACATGACCAATTTCCTGACAGCCCCCGAGTTCATCCCCTTCCTGCTCGACCACCGCGAATCGGTGCTGATAATTGAGGATGCCGAGCGGATTCTGCAATCGCGTGAGGCCGGGGGAGACACCAACAGTGTATCGAACATTCTGAACCTGACGGATGGTCTGCTGGCCGACTGTATGCACATTCAGGTGATTGCCACGTTCAACGCCAGCAAAAGCCTGTTAGACAAGGCTCTTCTCCGAAAAGGCCGCCTGATGGTCGATTATGCGTTTGGAAAATTGGCCAGCCACAAAGCAAACCTCCTGCTCGAAACCCTGGGCCACGAACACCGCACCACCGTGCCCATGACCCTCGCCGATATTTTTAACCTTGAAGACCAAACCGTTTCCGGCGACCGGGGCGATGCAGGGAAAGTTGGGTTTTAAAGGGGGGAAGTCGCTTGTGATTGGTCAACCCCCCATCTACAACGGAATATTCCCGTGCTTCTTTTTGGGTAGCGTCGCCACTTTGTTTTCGAGCATTTTGAAGGCCCGAATCAATTTGTGCCGAGTCTCTTGGGGGTAGATCACCTCGTCGATGTAGCCCCGGTGAGCGGCCCGGTAGGGGTTGGCAAACTTGGTGGTGTATTCCAGTACTTTTTCCTGAAGCTTGGCCTGTGGGTCGTCGGCTTCGGCGATTTCGCGCTTGAAAATGATCTCGGCGGCCCCGCCTGCGCCCATCACGGCAATCTCTGCAGTTGGCCAGGCATAATTCAGATCGGCCCCAATGTGTTTGGAGTTCATTACATCGTAGGCACCACCGTAGGCTTTGCGGGTGATCACGGTGATGCGCGGAACAGTGGCCTCGCAAAACGCATAGAGCAGTTTGGCCCCGTTGGTAATGATGCCGTTCCACTCCTGGTCGGTGCCGGGCAAAAAGCCGGGCACATCTTCCAAAACCAGTAGCGGAATATTAAAGCAGTCGCAGAAGCGGACAAACCGGGCGGCTTTGGTGCTGGCGTTAATGTCGAGAACGCCCGCCAGCACTGCCGGTTGGTTGCCCACCACACCAATACTGCGGCCACCCATCCGGGCGAAACCCACCACAATGTTGTCGGCAAAATTCTTGTGAACTTCCATGAAACTGCCCGCATCGACCAATTCCTCAATCACCTCACGCATATCGTAGGGCTGGTTGGGGTTATCGGGGATGATGGTGTCCAGCGTTGGGCGCATTTCGTTTTGTCCCGGCTCGTAGGGCAATAGAGCCGGGTCGTCTTCGCAGTTTTGGGGTATATAGCTCAGTAACTGCTTAATGTGCTGAATACAAGCCAGTTCGTTAGGGCAGGCAAAATGCGTTACCCCCGACTTGGTGCTGTGGGTACTGGCTCCACCCAACTCCTCGGATGTTACGGTCTCGTGGGTCACGGTTTTCACCACGTTTGGCCCCGTCACAAACATATAGCTTGTGTTTTCGACCATCAGAATAAAGTCGGTAATGGCGGGGGAATATACGGCTCCACCTGCACAGGGTCCCATGATAGCCGAAATTTGCGGCACCACACCCGATGCCCGTGTGTTGCGGTAAAAAATATCGGCATAGCCCGCCAACGACAATACCCCCTCCTGAATCCGGGCACCACCCGAATCGTTCAGGCCAATGATGGGGGCACCGTTTTGCATGGCGAGATCCATGAGCTTGCATATTTTTTCGGCGTGGGTCTCCGACAAAGCACCTCCAAAAACCGTAAAATCCTGGGCATACACATACACTAATCGACCGTCAACGGTGCCGTAGCCCGTTACTACGCCGTCGCCGAGGTAATATTCTTTGTCGAGGCCAAAATCTTTGGTTCGGTGCATCACAAACTTGCCCATCTCCTCAAACGAACCTTCGTCCACCAGGAGGGCAATCCGTTCGCGGGCAGTGAGTTTGCCTTTTTTATGTTGTGCGTCGATGCGTTTCTGCCCCCCACCCAACAGGGCTTCAGCATTTTTGCGGTCGAGTGTTTCTACTTTGGTTGGTTTATTGATGGTATCCATGTGGGGATGTTTGAGATAGGCAAAGATAAATTTTATGAGCCGATTCCAACCTTTCATTAATTTTTTGTATCCTGACATTAAACACTCCTTGCCAACAATGATGCCTTCTCTACAAACCAAACTTCCCGGCCTGCTGTTGGTGGCCGTGTTGTTGCTGGATAGCTGCAACAATAACCGCGTTAGTCCTACTGACGTGTCTGATACCCGGGAGGTTTATCGGCCCATCTACAGCTCGTATGAGGCTGTGCGTAACATTCAGACGCTGGCTCCCCGGAGCATTCGGCAGGCGGGCAAAATCTACATCAAAGACGGATTTCTGTTCGTCAATGAGATTGGATCCGGCATTCACATTGTGGACAACCGCAATCCCGAAAAACCAGTGAAACTGTCGTTTATCAGTATTCCGGCCTCCCGCGAACTAGCCGTTAAAGACAGTATTCTCTACGCCGACAACGCCGTTGATCTGGTGGCCCTGAACATCGCCGACCCAACGAACGTGCGGCTGATGAAACGCATCGAAAATGCTTATCCCATAACGTCTTACCCGCCCATGCGGGGCATCCGGTTCGAGTGTCCTGAGTCTGACAAAGGCCTGGTGGTGGGGTGGCAAAAAAGTGATGACAAAAACGTAAACTGCTGGCGGTAAACGACATATCTTATGAAAAATCTATCTATTTGGTTTATTGTGCTTCTGCTGGCAGGCTACGGCTGTACGGATGGCGGTCTTGGCTTTAAAAGCAGCAACGATGCCAGTGCATCGGCGGGGGCGGGCACAGGTGGCTCCACGGCCCGCTTTACCGTTTTGGGAAACACCCTCTATTTGGTCAGCAACACTACACTCCGGGCCTACGACGTGAGCAATAGCAAGAACCCCACGCCCGGCAAAGAAACCAAACTGGGCTTTGGTGTCGAAACCATATTTCCGTATCGGGGTAACCTGTTTATTGGCACCCAAACGGGCATGCAGATTTATGATGCCTCCCGCGAAGGCGAACCGCGCCACCTTTCCACCTATGCTCACATCATGAGTTGCGACCCGGTGGTGGCACAGGGAACACTGGCCTATGTCACGCTGCGCAACGGAACACCTTGCCGGGCAGGAGCTAACGTGCTCGAAATTATTGATGTCAGCGATCTGAAAGCACCACGATTGCTCAAATCGTTTCCGATGCAGAACCCCCACGGGCTTGGTGTAGATGGTAACGTGCTGTTTGTGTGCGAGGGCGATTTTGGCCTTAAGATGTTCGACCTCAACAATCCGACCGACCCCAAACTATTGCAGCATATCACCGATGTTCGGTCCTACGATGTGATTCCCAGCCGCGATGTGCTGATTGTGACGGGCAAAGACGGGATCTATCAGTATAGTTATGCCAACCGAAAAGAGCTGAAACTCCTGAGCAAACTTACTATAGAGCCAATTATATGAAACTTACTTTCAGGTTGCTGTCTCTGATGTGTACTCTGTTTTTGGGTTCCGAAAGTGTAGCACAACGACTGGCTGCTGACCCCGTTGGCCATCCAGACACCCTTCAGATCATTGGCACCAACCGCCCCCCTCAGTGGGTGGTAAAAGTAAGTCCGCTGGCTCTTATCGACGTTGAAGGAATCTGGCGGGCTGACGTAGAGCGGCTCGTGGGAAATCGGTTTAGCATTCAGGGTGGGCTAGGGTATGGTAATCAATTTACGCAGCCATGGCGTGTTAATGGTAATACAAATAATAATGACCGCGAAACCTGGCGGGCACAGGCCGAGTGGCGGGTCTATACTAAACGCGAACGTGGGCCTACCCGCTGGCGACCCTATCGGTTAATCACCAGCCGTCCTCCGTTAGGCAACTACTTTGCTATTGAAAGTTTTTATAAGCAGGTGAACGCCCAAATCACGGGAACGCTGCAGCGGGGTTGTGAAACGGGTACGTGCCAGTTTTTTGAGCAATATTCGGCCCGCGCCATTCGCTTTGTAACGGGTTTTCATCTCAAGGCAGGGCGGCAATATGCCATCCGGCTTTCGGAAGATAACAACCGTCTCCTGATCGACTATTACATGGGCTTTGGAATGCGCTGGCGTTGGTTTGAGCAACGCGGTATCCCTCCCCGCGAAGATGCAGGGGCGTTGACCGTCTTTCGCCAAAGAGACCCGACCTCCGATTGGGGCCTGCAGGCGGGCCGGTTTCCAAGTTTCGCATTAGGCATTCAGGTTGGTTATGCGTTCTAAGTAGGCAATGAGCTATGAAAAATCTGTTTCTATTCTTACTGATAATACTCCCTGCGCTGGTTTTTGGGCAGGATTCGATCAGCTATGCCCCCCTGACCACAACGCCCCGGCCGGTAGTGGTGGATCAGAACGTGGTTTTGAAACTGGCCCCCCTGAGTCTGATTGATCTTGACCCAACTTTGCAAGTCGCCGTTGAAATTCCGTTGCGGCCCAACTGGTCTATCCAACAGGAAGTTGGGTATGGCTGGCCGAAGCTGGGTTTATTCAACTATCAGCCGGATTTGGCACCCAAATCAAAATCTACCTTCCGCGCCCGCACCGAAATTCGCTATTATTTCAGTCCCGGCTACCGCCATCAGGTTGGCTTGAAATCGGGGCCAGCCGGGTTTTACATGGCTGGTGAAGCCCTCTACAAACAACTGAACCATGCCCGCTCCACAACGCAATCCTTAACAGCCAATGGCGTGTTGTTTCCGCAACCCACAACCCGTATTACCCGGCAGATTTACGGAATGCACGCTAAAATCGGGTATCAGGCCGTGGTGAGCCGGGCAGGGAAAACGCCCCAATTCGTGGTCGATGTATATATGGGTGTGGGTTTTCGCATTATCAGCGTTCGGCAAACAGGCGGTGCTGCTTTGCAGGGAAGGGCCTTCGATGCCTGGAGTTTTACCCGCTTTGAACCCTTGGACGGCACCCTCCGCAAACCCAGTGTGTCGGGTGGCGTTAAAATCGGCTGGATGATCAATTCGGGGAAGAAGAAACCTAAAAAGAAATAAAGGTAAAAGGGGCTGACATCACCATTCGTGCGTCAGCCCCTTTTACCTTTATTAATCAAATACTTACCTCAATCACCACCTATTGATACTGCACGTATAATACTTTTGGCGTTAACGACAGCACTTCGTCGGGAGTCATCAGGTGGGGCGATTTGTGTTTGGAGTTCATATCCACCTTTTTCAGGTCGTTTTTGTAGAACAACTTGAACCCCGTGTACTGAACGGGTTCTTTCACGATATAGTCGCGGTACGAATCCATTTTGAGCGACGGTGGTCCCCAACCGTCCATGTGCATCACAATCTGCACATTTGGGTTCAGTTTAATGTTCTTGTAGTTTTTAATCATGCCCTGTGTGAAGCGGTGAACCACCAGAATTTTGGGCGGCAGGTTCTTGCTCTTGGCTACATCGCTCAAAAACTCTACAGCCTTATTCACGTCGGCGGCATCATAACTACCAATTTTTGTGCCCGGTCTTGCTCCCGTTTTCATCGAAAACTCCGGGTCGATACCAAGGTGAACGTAGGGTAGTTCCAGGTATTTGCGCATGTATTCGAGTTCGGGGCCGAGCGGGGCCAAACCCACCTGGATATCCAGAAAACAAATAGAGTTATGCTCCCCTGCCCACCGGATCACTTTCCGAATGGTCTTGTCGCTCATCCGCATCCGGTAGTAGCCATCTTTGCCCGGTGCACCCTGTGCCGAGGTTGCCACGAGGTGCAACGCTGTTTGAATGGGGATCGAATCAGCTTTGGCCCATTCCTTCGCCTGGTTGTCTAACCGGCGCAGCATGTCCTCCCTGGGATATTCACCCAATGCCCCCATTTTTTTTGAGTGCGGGTTGCCATAATACGCTACAATTCGCTTACCAGGCAAAATAGCTCCGGTAATTTTTGGGCCAATCAAACCCAGCGAATCAAGTGGAGAGAGCGGTTCGGCGGTGCTGGCCTGAGCCGTGTCAGACGAAGCAGAAACGCTGGCAGTGGTGGTAGAAACCGGCTTTTGAGCAGAATCCGGGCTGGCAGTGCTGGCCTCGGTCGGTTTGGAACTTGATTGGCATCCGGCTAAAAACAAGGTTGTGAGCAGGGATGCAGCGATGGAAATCTTCAACATAATGCCGAAAAATACGAACCTTCGGCAAGCTTTTCTAACGGGCAGGTAGATTAAATTGGATTAACTCAAAAATCAACCTCGCCCAACCCCTCCCGAATCAGCTCGACCTCGCTGCCAACAGCCCGCACAATGGTCGATGGCACGTTGCCACCGTAGCCTCCGTCGATCACAATATCGACCAGATGCTGAAAGCGTTCAAAAATAATTTCCGGATCAGTCGGGTATTCCACAATCTCATCGTCATCTTTAATAGAAGTCGTGATAATGGGGTTGCCCAGTTCCAGCACTAATCGGCGCGGAATTTCATGATTTGGTACCCGGATACCAACCGTTTTTTTGTTGGTGTTGAGCAGTTTGGGAACGCGGTTATTGGCATCTAAAATGAATGTGTAAGGACCCGGCAAAACGCGCTTCATGATCTTGAACGTAGCGGTATCCACGCGGGCATAATCGGCAATATGGCTCAGGTCGTAGCAAATAAACGAAAAGTCGTTTTTCTGGGGCTTAATCCCCTTAATTCGAGCCACTCGTTCCACGGCGCGGGCGTTGTGAATGTCGCAACCCATTCCATAAATAGTATCAGTGGGATAAATAACCACGGCCCCCTCGCGCAGGGCAGACACCACGTGCAGAATCTTGCGTTCTTCGGGGTTTTCGGGGTGAATATGAATGTATTCAGCGGGCATGATTTCAGATGTTGGATTTTAGATGCTGGATATTGGTTGTAGTAGTAGTCCATCATCCAATATCCAACGTCCAACATCTTAGATCGGGTTCCACCGTTTGTGATAGAGCCGGATGTAGCGTTGATAGAGCCGGTTAACCGGCAAGTGAAGCCGGTTAAGCATTAACACGCCCGATGTCAGCAGGCCGGGGCTTTCAATGTGATTCAGGAGATCGCCAAACTTGCGGGTCAGCTCAAATTGTTCGGCATAAAATGATTTTCGGATAAACTGCCGTACCCGCCCGGCCAATGCATGGTATTCGTCGGGAGTTTGGCACCGGTCGAAGGCTTTGTAACAAACGTTGAGCGTTGAGGAGAGCAGGCGATTGTGCGGTTCAATAACCTGCATCGACAGGGAGTTAGGTAATCGGCGTTTCTGAGTTAGCACTTCGTCAACATAGGCATAGGCGTAGTGCCGGGCAGAACGCACCCAGAAATCAAAATCTTCGTATTCAAGCGATTCATCATAGCCGCCCAGTTCGTCGAGCACCGACCGGCGCATCATCATAGTCGGCGTACAGATATAGTACTTTTCTAAAATTGTTCGGAACACATAACCCGACGGTACGGGTTCGAGCGACTGACCGTGTTCGTTGATGGGATAATGATTGGCTAAAAACTCACCCCGACTATCAATGTAAGCAGCATTACTGAACACCACGGCATAGTCGGGAGAGAGTTTTTCAAAGCACCTGACCTGATGCAGCAGGCGGTCGGGCAGGAGAATATCGTCGGCAGAAAGGTCGATAATGAACTCGCCTTTGGCCTGTTTGAGGCCCTGATTGAAGGCGCGGCATAGCCCGATATTCTGGGAATTCTGGATAAACAGGCTGTTCGGATGCATCTGAACAAACGCCCGAATTCGTTCGGCACTCTGGTCGGTGCTGGCATTGTCAATCACAATCAACTGGACGTTCGGATACCGTTGTTCCACGACCGAAAGCAGCGCATTTTCAACATAAAATTCGTGGTTATAACAAGTGCAGACAACCGTCACCCAAGGCTTTATCTGATTGAGATAAGGCCCCATTGGCAGAGTTGATTGTTGATTGGTAACCGAAAGCATAGTAAATTAATAGACAAGCCTTTAGTCGTCATAAAGACAAGGAATGGTAGCGAGCGGTTAGCAGAGTTGGTGTTTGACGCAAAATTACGAGTCAGGTCAAAATCGGATCTAAATTATTTAGGAAACGGAGTAAAAATTTATTTTTCTTAAATCCGATAATTTCTGGCACGATTTTTACAGGTATAAAGTAAGATTGCTTCCTGAATCGATTGCAAAGTCGCTTGGGAAAATCAATCAATCACATTTTATGGGTTAGGGTTTGCAAACGCCATTCTACACGATTAGAATGGCGTTTGTCGTTTTTTAGCCATCTAAAGGGGGTTTTTCGAATAATTACTTCCGTATTTATTTTTCTATTTTGGCGGATTCTCTCGGATTCCTCTCGCCTTCAAGATTATATAAAGATACGTTCATTTCAAAGCCAAGTACGATCAACAGGGCTATTAAATTGATCCAAACCATCAGCGCAATCAGCGTGCCAATTGATCCGTACACCTTGTTATACGACCCAAATTTAGAAAGATAATAAGAAAATATGAGTGTTGTGAGCACAATTAAAACGGAGGCTGTGATGGCTCCGGGTGTTACGAAAGCCCACTTCATATTTACATCTGGTCCATATTTGTATATAACTGAAACTACTCCCACAAACACGGCAAAAACGAGGAGATAGCGGGCAAAGCTTAACAAGTACACAAAAACCACATTATTAAATGCACCGAAACGGAGCAGATAATCGGTTGCAATGCCGCCCACCAACAACACAACAATAGCCAGAATAACCGCCAGGCTAAACGAAAATGTTAACCCGAGTGCCACAAGCCGAATCTTTAAAAATCCTCGCTTATCGGGCGTTTCATTCGAGCTATGGAACGCATGCATGAGGGCCACCATACCGTTCGTGGCTGCATAAATAGTGGCCAGAAAACCAAAGGATAAAACACCACTTCGCTGTTGGCTAATGATGTCGCGAATGGTGTTGTCGACAGCGTCGTAAGTGCCGGCGGGAATGGCCTGTCGCAGTAAAGCCATTAGTTGGCCTTCCAGGTCATTGATCGGGATGAACGGGATCAGCGTAAACAGAAAAATGACGGCCGGAAACACGGCCAGGATCAGGTTGAAGGATACAGCAGCGGCCCGTTCGCTGAGGTCTTTGCCCGCCACCTTATCAATCATTTTGTTAATGAACTCATACCAGGTGATCACCTTCGAATCGAATGGCTTGTGCTCCCGCATCCAGACCTGTGCGCCCGAAAGAGCGGGCAAACTCATGAGTTTCTCAAACATAATGATTGGACGTTGGATACTGGATGTTGGATACCGGATGTTAGAAGCTGGATTTTGGTCAGTCCGGCATCCAACGTCCTCAATCAAACTACCTCGTCAAAAAAAGGTTTGAGGGCTTGTAGGAGTGGTTCTGGGGCGGCACAAAGCCGTCCCGTATCCCGGCGCTGGAACACCAGGGTGGTTTCGCCGGTGTGCAGTAATATCCCGGCTTCATTACGAATAGCCGCCTGAAAAATAATTCGTGCTTTTGGCAAAGCCGGAATTGTGATCGTGATAGTGAGCAAATCGTCGTAGCGGGCGGGTTGCAGGTAGCGCGAGTGATTTTCGTAAACGGGCATCATCACGCCCGATGCTTCCATCTCTTTATAATGAAACCCAATGCTCCGCAGTGCCTCCACGCGCCCAATTTCGTAGAACCGGGCGTAGTTTCCGTAATACACATAACCCATTTGGTCGGTATCGGCATACCGCACACGAATATCAGGGGCGAGGAAAGAGAACATAGAGGCTACTTCATTATTTTCCGTTCGGTCAGGGCGCGCTGATACAGGTGGGCGTTGGCCATGTGTTCGGAGAGGGTTTTGGAGAAGGTGTGGTAGCCGTTGAAACGGGCATCGACCACGAAGAACAGGTAATCGTGCTTTTCGGCGTTCAGCACGGCATCGATGGCCGTGATCGATGGCAGGTTGATTGGCCCCGGCGGAAGTCCCCGGTTGCGGTAGGTGTTATAGGGCGAATCGACGGCGAGTTGACGGGTGAGAAGCCGCCGGATGCCGAAGTCGCGAAGGGCGAAAATAACGGTTGGGTCGGCTTCGAGTTTGATGCCGCGCTCCAGGCGGTTCAGATAAACGCCGGCCACGCGGGGTTGCTCGTCGGTTTTGTTGGTTTCGCCCTGCACTATTGAGGCCAGCGTTTGCACTTCAGATTGGCTCATATTCAGGGCCTTCGCTTTCTGCTGACGGTCGGGAGTCCAGAATTTTTTGTATTCGGCAGCCATCCGGTCAATCAATGCTTTAGGTTTAATGGTCCAGAACATCTCGTAGCTATTCGGAATGAACAAACAAACGATGGTGGTGGTGTCGAAGCCATATTCGCGGCAAACGGCGGGGTCATCTAAATACTTGCCAAGTGAGTCGGGACCAAAGGCAAACTTGGCTCCCACTTTCTGGGCTAAATCCTGCCGAAGCCGGATGCTGTTGAAGGTGATCGTGAGCGGGTCCTGACTGCCGCTTCTAAGTTTTTTGATGGTTTCGTAGTTCCCCATGTCGGGCTTGAGTTCGTAGCGGCCCATTTTCACGTTCTCATTATATTTCATGAGTCTGGATAGGAACCGAAACGACTGTTCATCATTAAGCATGTTATGCGTTTTGAGCGAATCGAGCACGCCCGTAAACGTGGTGCCTTTGGGAATGAGCAGGGCAAACGATTTCTCGCCCTTGAGATTAATATTGGGAGTACGAAAAACCTGCCAGAAATAGAAGGAGAACGTGGTGGTGATAACCGATACAGCGATGAACAGACCGATTTTAACGTTTTGCGACATTGACTAGTTGATAAGTAGCGGTGAAAAGAAGCCACCAAGTTTGGTGTTGGTTATACCGGGGTTAATCAGACCACAAAAATAAGGATAACGCCCGGTAAACCGAATTAGGGATGGCTATTAGCCAAACTGTGTCGAATTTTATCTTAATATAATTATAATCTTCTGACTGCAACGCTGTTTTATTTTTGCACGTAGATCTCTGCCAGCTTTTCTTAAACTGTGTACGCAGAGACTACCCCAAAGCTCATCGTTATGCTACCTGTGATTAAACAACTTCATAATTTTTTAGGAGCGCACGATGAGTGACACTTTATCACCTACCAAACCCAAAAAGCTTTTAGAAGGCCTGACATCATTTCTCAATCGAAAAATTCTGCGTACTGACCGGTCGAGGTGGAATTATCAGTATGACAGAGGTCTTTGGGACGGCCTCGAAAACATGGACGAGCTGGCCCGGTTTAGTGTGCTGGCAGGCTACGTACATTTTCTGAAACCCGACAACCCATCGATTCTGGAAATTGGTTGTGGTGAGGGGGTTTTGGCACAGCGCATTGGGCGGCAGTACTACGGTTCGTTTTTGGGCACTGATGTGGCCGATGCGGCCATTGCACGAGCCAATACCCGATTTGGCGACTCAAAAACTCGGTTTGAAGCCGTGGACATGAATGACTTTCGGGCAGACGAGCAGTTTGACGTTATTATTTTTAACGAAGCCATTTATTACCTGAAGCCAATGCTCGACAAACTCATGTTTCAATATGCTCCCATGCTCAAGCCCAATGGCTTGCTTATAGTTACGATGAACACAGGCCGCCATGCTGAAAGTGATGCGAAATGGGAGCAAATCGAAAAGGTTTTTGCGGTTGTGGACAGCACGTTTGTGGAAACGGCCAAAAATGGCTGGAACGTGAAGATAATCAGGCCTTTGCCAGTTTAGGCAAAACAAAAACTTGTCCAACTTATATAATGCCTGAAATGAACAAGCCCTGCTCGGATTACCGGGCAGGGCTTGTCAGTATAAGAATAGCTATGGATTACATAGCGGCCTCTAATTTCTGCTCCAGAACCGCTTTTGGAACGGCACCGATTACTTTATCAATCATCTGACCGTTTTTAAAGACCATCAGGGTTGGAATGCTGCGAATACCGAACTGCATTGGAACCTGGGCGTTTTGGTCAACGTCCATTTTAGCAATAATAGCTTTGCCATCGTATTCATTGGCGAGTTGCTCCACAACGGGACCGATCATCTTACACGGGCCACACCATTCGGCCCAAAAGTCCACCAATACGGGCTTATCGGAGTTAATCAGTTCGTTAAAGTTCGCGTCAGTTGCTTCAAAGGCACTTGATCCTGCTGCCATGACAATTTTGTTTTAGTATTGTTTTTGACTAATTCAACTGCATAAACCGGAATACCTATATTAAGTTCCTTTATTTTGCACCCTCATACAACCTGAAAATTCATGTCCATCAAAGGATTTTTATTCGATTTAGACGGAGTCATTGTCGATACGGCCGTGTTTCATTATCAGGCCTGGCGACGGATGGCTAACGAATTAGGGTTCGATATTTCGCACGAGTTTAACGAGACGCTCAAGGGTATAAGCCGGATGGATTCGATGAATCTGATTTTGGCTCACGGGGGCGTGACGCTTTCCGAGGAACGCAAACTCGAACTGGCTACCCAAAAAAATGAGTGGTATCTTGAGTTGGTCAGCCAAATGACCCCCGACGCTATATTACCGGGAGTAACGGGATTTTTCCATCAAATGAAGCAGGCTGGCCATGGCGACCGGTACGCCGGGGCGGAACCGATTCGCTGTGCCCTCGGCTCGGTCAGCAAAAACGCCGGGTTGATTCTGGAACGCATCGGGATGGTCGACGATTTCGACGCGATTATTGATGGCAACAAGATTACTCACAGCAAACCCGATCCCGAAGTTTTTTTGAAGGGAGCTGCCGAACTGGGGCTTCAACCGGCTGAATGTGTGGTGTTTGAAGATGCTGTGGCCGGTATTGAAGCCGCCAAACGCGGGGGCATGTTTGCCGTGGGCATCGGCTCGCCCGATGTGCTGACCCAGGCCGATTTAGTGATTCCTTCTTTTGATCATTTAACTGTAACTGAGTTGCTTGCGGCTATCGAACGGGCGCAGGGAATGGGGTACTGACAACTATGCAAAAACTCACTACCACTACCGAACTCCAACAGCGTCTGACGCACATTCTCGACACGGTTGACCGCGAGTTTCGCCCGCTGACCAACGAGCAACTCCGCACTAAACCCGCCAATGGCGGCTGGAGCATTGTGGAGTGCCTGCAACACCTGAACCTGGCCGAGCGGTACTATATCCGGCAGTTGCAACACAAGGTTGACAAGCTGGGTTTGGTGCAGCACACGGCCACCGATCAGCAACTGGAGTCGGGATGGGTAGGGCGGTTGTTGCTGGGCATTGTTGATCCCAAATCGAAGCGGAAATTTCCGGCTCCGGGTGTGGTGCGACCCCGCACGGCTTCAGACCTTGACCCTGCCGACGTGATGGCGCAGTTTCAGGAACTCCAAACCCTGTTGCGCTCCCTGCTCGACAAGGCCGTTTATTTAGACTGGAACAGCGACAAAACTGCGACGCTTTTTGGCAGTTGGATCAAAATCAACGTGGGCGATATGCTGGTGATGCTCGTGGCTCACACCGAGCGACACATGGCGCAAGCCATGCGGGTGAAAGAAGGCTTATCTTTGTAGAAAAAGAAAAGGTTATGGCTTTTAGAACCTATAAGACGTTGGGGGAGGTATTGAAAAAATATCAAATCACCTATAAAGAGGATTCGTTTCCGGTTCCTCCAGAGTTGACTGCCACTCCAATCAGGCTGAGAGAAGAGCTTGAGTTTACACGTCGTGAAATTCCCTATGATGTGTCAGAAGCCGCTATCTGTGAGAATATTATTTACCCAATACTACGAGAAGCCTGGAAGCAATTTGCAGGCGTGTTGGCTATTTGGAGCCATCAGCCTATTGAATTGAATGAGGAACTGAATGGTATTCCAGACTATATTATCGCCAAAAAATCAGTGCTGGGTAAAGTAGTTTTTGATGTTCCTTACGTGGCCGTTATTGAAGCCAAACGGGATGATTTTACGATGGGATGGGCGCAGTGTGCTTTAGAAATGTACACGATTCAACAATTAAATAACGACCTCAGACCTGTGTTTGGCATCGTTTCCAATGGCGAAATATGGGAGATCGGTACATTGGAAGCAAACGAATTCCATCAATACCGCGAACGTTTCGACATCAACAAATTAGACGAACTGTTCAGCGCATTAACCTACGTGCTGGAAACCTGCAAACGCATTTACAACCTGTGAAAGAGTGAAAGAGTGAAAGAGCGAAAACCATCAGGCAGCCGCTCTTTCACTCTTTCACTCTTTCGCTCTTTTATTCATGAAACAATACATTTCTAAAGACCCCTGGAATATTGTGGAGGAGGGGTTCCACCGCGATCACAATGAGATTACGGAAAGCCTGATGAGCCTCGGCAATGGTCGGATGGGCGGCAGAGGCAATTTCGAGGAGAAATTTTCGGGTAAAACCCTGCCCGGTAACTACGTGGCCGGGGTGTATTACCCCGACAAAACCCGAGTGGGCTGGTGGAAAAATGGCTACCCCGACTACTTCGCTAAAGTGCTCAATGCCACCAACTGGATTGGGATCGACATCGACATCAAGTATGAAACACTCGACCTGAACCATTGCGAGGTGCGTGATTTTCGGCGGGTGCTTAACATGCAGGCCGGCTACCTCGAACGCTCGTGTGTGGCGGTGCTGAAAAGCGGCAAAGAACTCCAAATTGTCAGCAAGCGGTTTTGCTCCATTGTCGATGATGAGGCCGGTGCCATTCGGTATGCCCTAACGCCCCTCAACTTCGAGGCCAAAATCACTATCACGCCTTACCTCGACGGGGCTATTCGCAACAAAGACGCGAACTACGACGAGACATTCTGGGACGAAGTCCGCAAGGAAACCGGCTACGGCGAAGCATATATTGAGTTGCGAACCCGCAAAACGGGCTTCCATGTGGCCACGGGCATGTGCGTGGAGATTGAGCAGGACGGCGTGAAAGTCGATTACCAGTCGCAGCCGATCAAGTACGAGAAATATGTGGCCAACCGCATGACGCTCGACTGTCGGCAGGGGCAGGAAACCGCCATTATTAAGTACGCCGTGAACCTGTCGTCGCTGAATTATGACAGCGATATGCTCGTCAAAGAAGCCCGGCAGTATATTCAGCGGGTGTCGCGGAAGGGGTTCGAGAAAATGCTTTTTGAACAGAAGCAAGCCTGGGCCGACAAGTGGAAAACGAACGATATTCTGATTGAGGGTGACGACTCAGCGCAACAGGGAATCCGGTTCAATATTTTCCAACTGAACCAAACCTACACCGGGGAAGACGAGCGGCTCAACATTGGCCCCAAAGGGTTCACGGGCGAGAAATACGGAGGCAGCACCTACTGGGATACCGAAGCCTACTGCCTGCCGTTTTACCTCGCCACTGCCGACCAGAAAGTGGCCCGTAATCTGCTGGTTTACCGGTATAAACACCTGCAAAAAGCCATCGAGAACGCAAAAAAGCTTGGTTTTAAGGCGGGGGCCGCACTCTATCCGATGGTGACCATGAACGGCGAGGAATGCCACAACGAATGGGAAATTACCTTCGAGGAAATTCACCGGAATGGGGCCATTGCCTACGCCATTTACGACTACGTCCGCTACACGGGCGATGAGCAATACCTGGCCGAATATGGTCTGGAAGTACTGATTGCGATTAGCCGTTTCTGGAGTCAGCGGGTGAATTGGTCGGAGGCCAAAAAGCAGTATGTGATGCTGGGCGTGACGGGGCCGAACGAATATGAAAACAACGTCAACAACAACTGGTACACCAACTATATTGCCGCCTGGACACTCCGCTACACCATTGAAGCCGTTGGTAAAGTGAAGGCACTCGACCCTGAACGCTACGCCGACCTCTGCGAGCGAATCCGTTTTCAGGAAAAGAAGGAAATCGAAAAAGCCACGCACATCGTCGATAATATGCACTTTCCCTATGACGAAGAGCGGCAGGTGTTTTTGCAGCAAAGCGATTTCCTCGACAAAGACCTGATGCCGGTTTCCGACATTCCGAAGGGCCAACGCCCCCTGAACCAAAACTGGTCGTGGGATCGGATTTTGCGGTCGTGTTTCATCAAACAGGCCGACGTGTTGCAGGGCATTTATTTCTTTGAAGATGAGTTCGATACGGACACCCTCAAACGCAATTTCGATTTCTATGAGCCGATGACCGTGCATGAATCGTCACTGTCACCCTGCGTGCATTCCATTCAGGCCTCGGTGCTGGGCATGAAAGAAAAAGCTTACGAGATGTATCTCCGCACGGCCCGCCTTGACCTCGACGACTACAACAACGACACCGAAGACGGTTGCCACATCACCTCTATGGCGGGTACGTGGTTAGCCGTGGTGAAGGGTTTTGGCGGAATGCGGGTTGAACGGGCGATACCAGAAGAATACCGGAAAGAGCCAAAAGAGGGCGAGAAATGGGTTGTTTATCCACCACTTTCAACGTTTGATTATCAGCTTTCGCTAAAGCCGTATTGCCCCGAAGGATGGCAATCGCTGGCGTTCAAAATTCGTTTTCGGGGTGCCTTGATTCAGGTGACAACGACCCAAAAAGATGTGACCGTGGAGAACTTTTCGGGGCAACAGATTACGCTGGTGGTGCATAATAAATGGTTGACAGTGAATGGCGGAAGTCGGGAAACGGTGCTAATTTAGCAGACAACTAGGAACTCACTCAACATCAAACGGTCATGAACGATAACATCATTTACATGGGTGTCAAGGTGCCGGGCGACGCTTCGCCGAGGATTCATCAAGCCATTATTGGTCAGTTGGTTACGGGTCTCATTAATTTATACAGCAGTCGTAAAACTACCCTCATGGCTTATCCCGAAGCCATGATCGATCAAAGCCGGACAAGTCCTGTTCCTGATATTTTGTTGGCTGACCCTGAAACGGAATTGACCGCTGTTCTGATTGAGATTACGCACACACAGGGCGTGAAAAAAGACACGGTTAAACTGAAGGAATTGATGACGGAGTATGACGTACCGGAGGGCTTCGTGTATGATTACAAACTGAACCTTTGGCACCGCTACGAACTCCACAATCTAGATGTCGATCACTCGTCGGCTTATTGTAAAACCATTGGTTGTTCGTTGAATGATTTTCTATTTTGAAGAAGCTATTCCCCGCCGAAATACCCCTCTAATGATTACCATTCGACGTGCCACCGAAGCCGACTGCGAACCCTTGTGGGCTATTATCGAACCTATTTTGGCCCCCGGTGATACCTGGGCGTTTGCTCCCGATACCCCCAAAGAGGAGATGCTAGATTTCTGGTTGGGGCCGGGCGTAATCTCTTACTTGGCCGAGCAGCAAGGGGAAATTGTGGGTACGTTTTTCCTGAAAAACAACCAGCCCGGTTTGGGATCGCACGTAGCCAACGCGGGATACATGGTTCACCCGAACCACGCGGGCAAGGGCATTGGCCAGCAAATGGGCCTGTTTTCGATGGACGAAGCCCGACGATTGGGCTACCGGGCTATGCAGTTTAATATCGTGGTGAAAACGAACGAACGAGCCGTAAAGATCTGGCAATCATTGGGTTTTAAAATAATCGCCGAGTTGCCCGATGCCTTTAAACACGCCACGCTGGGGTATGTGAACGCCTATGTCATGCACCAATCCTTAATGGAACCAATTACCTACCGAACCGCAACCGATGCCGATGTGGCCCGGATTGCGGCCCTCCACGCCCGCTCGTGGCAGGAAACCTACCGGGGCATCATGCCCGACGAGTTCCTGGACGAAGAAGTCGAAGACGAACGACTGGAAGTTTGGCAGGAACGCTTTGTGGAGCAGGTGCCCAACCGACAAATCATTCTGGCCGAAGCCGGAACCCAACTCGCGGGTTTTGCCTGCGTGGTGGTCGGAGACGATCCCATTTATGGTGCCTTGCTCGACAACCTCCACGTTTCCAGTGCTTATAAAGGGCAGGGCATTGGGCGAAGCCTGATGAAACAAGCCGCCCAATGGGTGCAAAACCAGCAGGCCGGTTCGCCATTTTATTTGTGGGTGTACGAACAAAATCACCCGGCGCGGGCCTTCTACGACACCCTCGGAGCCACCAATCAGGAGAGAATCCAGGGCGACAACGGGTTCGTGTTGCGATACACCTGGCCCGATATGCAGCCACTTCTTATGAGCTAAATGAACCGGCGTGCGTGTTGTACCCGGCCTGAGATTAGTTGGCACACACAACGCTGTCTTCAGCGAAGGCGAATTCATATTTGGCCTGAAAGTAATCTTGAATCTGGTGAGCGATTTCTACTTATATTTCAACCCGTAAAAACACCGGGTAGTCTCACAAAGGGGTTGCCTGTTTCTCGTGTTGTACTTACTTTACCTAATGAAAAGAATTTTAGTTGGCATTCTGATCCTCCTGACGGGAGCTTCTAGCCAAGTAGTTAAGGCCCAGCGATGGGAGCAAGTTGGAAAAAAAGGCGATTGGGAAAACACCGTCGACGTGGTTGCCCTGAACAGCCATCTCTACAGTATCGAAGCCAACGGAACCCTGTTTCAGACCGATAAACAGGGCAATTACCAGCAGTTAGGCAAAAAAGGAGAGTTCGATAATGCCGATGTGTTGCTTGCCCTGGATGACGAAATATGGACGGTTGAAGATGGCTCACTCTACCGCACTGACCCCGAAACTGTGGCCTGGAAGCAGGTGGGCAAAACCGGCGACTGGAAAAACACCGTGGCAATGGTGCCCATGAATAGCAAACTCTACAGCATCGAGACCAACGGAACGCTCTACCAAACCGCTAAAAACGGCTCTTGGGAGCAAATTGGCGGCAATGGCGAGTTTGGCGATGCCGATATGTTGGAGTCGATGGGGGGCTACCTCTGGACAGTTGAGGGTGGAACCCTTTTTCGGACCAACATCCGCGCCATGCGCTGGGAGCAGGTTGGCAAAAAGGGCGACTGGGAAAACACAGTGGCAATGGCAGGCGACAATGGTTTTTTGTGGAGCGTTGAAAAAGACGGAACCCTCTATAAAACCGACATGGACGGTCATTACGAGCAGGTTGGCGAACGTGGTTTGCTGAAAGACGTAACCATGATTGTGGCCATGGACGGTATGTTGTACGTTGTTGAAGACGGGACCTTGTACCGGACAAAAGGATAAAACCGTACGCGTAGATCAATAAAGAAATGCCGTTCCAACAGGGGCGGCATTTTTGTTGTTATGTGATTCTGGGTAGTATTGCTGGTTGAACAATCACTAAATCGTTAACTGATAAAATTATGCGTTGGCTGGGAGGTCGCGAAAGCGAAAATGTAGAAGACCGCCGGGGAGGTGGTGGAGGACGCGGATTGGCCATTGGCGGGGGCATTGGTTCCGTCGTTATCGCCGTAATTGTGTTTCTTCTGGGAGGTGATCCCTCGCAGGTGCTGAATCAGGCCGGGCCTGATGAAAGCCAGACTATGCCGGGTGCACAGGCAAACGGGCCACAACCCGACGACGAAGCGGCCAAGTTCACGCGGGTTGTGCTGGGGTCAACCGAAGATGTCTGGACAAAGATTCTGGCCGAAAACGGGCAGCAATATCGGCCACCTACGCTGGTCCTGTTTCGGGGACGGACACAGTCGGGATGCGGCACGGCAACGGCGGCTTCGGGACCATTTTATTGCCCCGGCGATAAAAAACTGTATATCGACCTGTCGTTTTACGACGAACTGCGCGACCGTTTCCAGGCTCCCGGCGATTTTGCGATGGCCTACGTGGTGGCGCATGAGGTGGGCCATTATTTGCAGGATCAATTGGGCATTATGGACAAAGTTCACTCGGCGCAACAGCGTATGGGCGAACGCGAATCGAACCGTTTATCGGTGCGCTTAGAGTTGCAGGCCGATTTTCTGGCGGGCGTGTGGGCGCGCAACAATGGTATGATTGAAGAAGGGGATATTGAAGAGGCCCTGAACGCGGCCAACTCCATTGGCGACGACCGGATTCAGAAAGAAACGCAGGGTTATGTGGTGCCGGATGGCTTCACGCATGGCACCTCGGCGCAACGGGTTTACTGGTTCAAAAAGGGCTATAAAACCGGCGACATCAACCAGGGCGACACGTTTAACAGTAAAGAAGACGCGAATTTGCAGTAGTGGGATGTTGGATGTTGGACGTAAGACTCCAATATCCAACATCCAGTTTCCAGCATCCTCAAAAATCCAGATGGCAATTCGTCCAGCCATCGTCGAAGCGGGTGCCGAACTGCTGGTAGAAGCCGAGAGCGGGTTTATTCCAGTCTAAAACCTGCCACATCATGCCGGTGCAGCCTTTTTGGTGGGCTGTTTCGATAGTTTCGTCTAAAAGGAGTTTGCCGATACCCATTCCCCGGTAACTTTCTGTTACGATAATGTCTTCCAAATAGAGCCGCTTGCCTTTCCAGGTCGAGTACCGGAAATAGTACAGGGCAATTCCAACCATTTTGTCGGTTTCGTCGTCTTCGGCCACAATCAGGCCAAAGAGTGGATTTGGGCCAAAACCATCTTCGAGCATTTGCTCGGCGGTGTTGCTTACCTGATCGGCAGCGAGTTCATAAACGGCTAATTCGGTCACCAAACCGAATGCTTGTGGAATATCGGCTTCTGTAGCCGGGCGAATTTGAATCATGGTTTAGGGCGTAGTTTCTGCAATTAAATAATCTTCGCTGCGGGAGTGGTTTTGTCGGATGAGGAGTTCGCCCAGAAAACCAGCCAAAAATAGCTGAACGCCCAGAATTATGGCGACTAATCCAAAGAAAAACAATGGATTATCCGTAACATTTCGGAAACGGAGACCCTGCGAGATGTTATAGAGTTTCTGACTGATCAAATAAAACGCCATCACCGTTCCAACGAAAAACGAGAGTGTTCCAAAGCCTCCAAAAGCGTGCATAGGCCGCTTGCCAAATCGGTGCATGAAAGCGATCACCAACAGATCGAGAAACCCGTTGATGAAGCGGCTCAGGCCAAACTTAGTTACGCCGTATTGCCGGGCGCGGTGCTGCACCACTTTCTCGCCAATACGCCCAAAACCGTTCCATTTGGCCACAATAGGCAGGTTTCGGTGCATCTCGCCATACAAATCGAACGATTTCACCACGGGCTGACGGTAGGCTTTCAAGCCACAATTGAAGTCGTGCAGATTGACCCCCGACACCCAGCGCGACACGCCGTTGAATAGTTTAGTGGGGAGTGTTTTAGTGAGGGGATCGAAGCGTTTCTTTTTCCAGCCCGACACGAGGTCATAGCCCTCCTCCGTAATCATCCGGTAGAGTTCGGGGATCTCGTCGGGACTGTCCTGCAAGTCGGCATCCATTGTAATGACCACTTTGCCCCGACTGGCCTTGAAACCCACCTGGAGAGCGGCTGTTTTGCCATAGTTGCGCCCAAACCGAATGCCCCGAACGTGGTTGGGGTTGCGGGCCGACAACTCCCCGATTACGGCCCAGGAACGGTCGGTGGAGCCATCATCAACAAACAGAATTTCGTAGGTATAGTGGTGTTCCGTTACCACCCGAACGATCCAGTCGTGCAGTTCGGGCAACGACTCGTCTTCGTTGTAAAGTGGTATCAGAATGGTAAGTTGCAAATCGGACATACTGCAAAGTTCTTAAAAAATCAGGTAAAAAGGCCGGAGAAGTTGCCGGAACGCATTGGTGTATTGCTCGCGGTTGGGCGGTCCGGCGATCCGGTTGTTACTGTCGGGTTCGTGGATCGTGAGCGTCTGGATGTGGAGGGGTTTGGATTGGTGGCTATAGCCCGTAATATGCCGAAAGGGAGCTTTGATGGCGTTGTGCCGGAGCCGGAGCCGCTCAAACGGATGCAAACCGACGGTTGTGGCCAATTGATCTAACTGCCCTGCTTCGTAAGGCGGCAACAACACCCACCATTGGCCGTCGGGTTTCAGGAGCCGATCAACAGCCGTAACTAAGTCGACAAAAGGAAGCGTGTCGGTGTGGAGGGCGCGGTTGGTGGCTGCATCGGGTGAGCGCAGGTGGTTGGTGAAAAATGGTGGATTGGTCAGAATCAGGTCGTATGAGTGGCCGGGTTGGTAATCCTGAATGGCGAGTTGATGCACCTGAATCCGGTTAGAGAAGGGGCTGTTTTTTGCATTTTCGGTGGCTTGGCGAAACGCATCTTGGTCGATCTCAACGGCATCGACCAGGGCAGTTGGGTGATTCTGAGCCGCCATCAAAGCCAGCAAACCCGTGCCGGTGCCAATGTCGAGAATGGCCGGGGCCGAACCGGGCAGCATCAAACGGTCGGCCGAAGTCCATGCACCCAGCACACAGGCATCGGTGCAGACTTTCATAGCGGTCTGGTCTTGGTGAATGGTGAATTGTTTGAAACGAAACATGGAGTTATTGTTGCCAAAATCAATTGGCGATTCGGGCCGTTATGCGTATATTTGAGCATACAGCAATCCGCTGGTACGCCCCTTCTTTTCGTTCCTGTGCCCCTTTTTTCTGACGAACAAATCTACGCGCTTGCGCCCGATTCGGCCTCACTCAAAGCCGGAAAAGATCTCGCCCGATTACCCAAATGGCCCACGCTGAATCACAATGAGCGCGTTGTTTGGGGCGAAGTGCAGGGCAGCGGCAAAGACCCCTACCGCAGTTCGGTTGACTTGCTCGATGTGGCCTTTAAATGCTCCTGCCCCAGCCGGAAATTCCCCTGCAAACACGGCATTGGTTTGTTGCTGTTGTATGGGCACGAACCAGCCTCATTCAGCTCCGCCCCCGAACCCGCCTGGGTGAGCGAATGGATGGATAAGCGCGGGAGCAAAGCCACCAAAACACCAGTCCCCGAAGTCCCGAATCCTGCCCCCGACCGCAAAACCACCGACAATCAAAAAAGGGCTTCCCAACGGCTCGATAGTGTGCGGGCGGGCGTTGTCGAACTCGACCGCTGGATGGAAGACCTTGTCCGAACAGGACTGCTGTCGATGCCCGAAAAGGGAGCGGCTTTCTGGGAAAAAATGGCCTCGCGCATGGTCGATGCGAAAGCCCCCGGACTGGCCACGCGGGTGAAACAGCTTGGCAACCTGCCCTTTTTCGATGGGACAGCCTGGCAAGGTGAAGCCCTCCGGCAACTCGGTCAACTGCATCTGATCACGTCCGCGTTTAATCGAATGGGGTATTTATCGCCTGATTTACAGGCTGATGTACGCACCCAACTTGGCCTGACGATCAATCAGAAAGACCTGGTTGAACTGCCCGATGCCGAAAACCTAACTGACACGTTTCTGGTGTTGTCGCGCCAAACCACGCAGGAAGACGACCTGACCGTTCAACGGAATTATCTGTATGGAGAAAAGTCGGGGCGGTTCGCGCTGGTACTCAACTTTGCCTATAAAAAGATGCCTATCGATACGAGCCTGATGCCCGGCAGCCGGATCATGGCCACGCTGGTTTTTTATCCGGGCCGGTGGCCGTATCGGGCGGTGGTGAAAATCCAGAAACTGGCTCATTCAGACGGGTCTTTGCCCCCTTCCGAAACAATTGTACAGGCCAACTGGCAAGCCGCGCAACAAGCATTGGCCGATGTGCTGAATCTATCGCCCTGGGCGGAAGCCGTACCGCAACTTGCGGGGCCGCTTTCGCTGGCCACCGATGCGGGCAAGCAGTACCTCCGCGACCAGAACGGCCAAAGTCAACCCATTGATTCACAGTGGCCCGACGATGTTTTTTATCGCTGGCTTGCCCTGACAGGCGGTCACCCCGCAACCGTGTTTTTGCTTCGCCACCAAACCCATGTTCAACCCCTCGGCCTGTGGGTTGGGGAGGAGTATTTTAGTCTGTAAATGACCAACAACCAATCCTGGTGGCTAACCATCGTGGAGACCGCTCTGCTTGGCACCGACCGACGACAACCCGACCTGACGCAACTCCCCGCTGAACTGCGCTCGATAGACGCGGGTTTATCTGCCGAAAAAACGTTGCTGAGAACGTCGGCTTTGGCCGGAAATTATCTCCGGGCCGGGGCCGAACCCCTGTCGGTTGCGTTGCCCGATTTGCCGGTTTGCCCACCCGAAACTAAGGCCTATGCCCCGAAAGAAGCCATGCGGTTGCTGGACGAAATGCTAGACGAGCAGATGCCTAACCGGCGGTTGTTGGAGAAATGGGTGAATAAGTGCCGGGAACGAGATTGGGTGTTGCCGGCCAACAGGCTCGTTCAGGTAATGTCTCGACAGAATAAAGGAGAATTTGAAGTTGATTCTGATCTTGTTTATGACTTGCTGGGCAATCGTGGTATCTGGCTTGGGCAGTTTAACCCCGATTGGGTGTATGAATCCCCTCGATCTCCCGAACAAACCTACCAAAACAGTGCTGGTATTAGTCGGGCGTTTGCCATTATAGACATAGGGTCAACTGATCCTGATCGGGCAAGGGTGCTGGTAGAAGAAGCCTGGCCGCAAGAACCACTTTCGGAGCGGAAATGGTTTTTATCCGCTCTCTCGATTCATAATCGGTTGAGTTTGGCCGATGTGCCTTTGCTGGAAAAATTCAGGGCTGAATTAGCGAAAGTTAAGAAGCCCAAACCAGTGCAAACCGATCTCTATGAGCAGGTTACACAGATGTTGCTGGCAGTTCCCGGCAGTGCGTTATTTGATGAGGTTACGGCTCAACTAAAAAAATACGTATCGAAACGGAGCGGAATCATTGAGTCTATGACGGGTAAAACAGCAAAGAGCCTCCAATTGCCCGATAAACCCGATGGCTTTTTTAACCAGCAAACGATGCAAAGTCTCGGTATTATCAGCAGTAGCGAACTGACCGCACCCTTACAAAACGTCGCCTGGCTGATGAACATCATCATCCGTATTCACCCTACCTGCTGGAATCTTATTTTGGAAAATGACAGCTTGAACCCCGTTCACTTCTTCATGAGCCAATCCTGGATTAAAGACGAGGAAGATGGGATGGTTCACACCTTAGGGATGATGATAGAAAAATTCAGGCGAGCCGAGTGGGTAGCCGATCTGCTACCCTACCGAACGCTCGTGAGTGATTGGCCTAAACTTCTCGAATTAATCCCACCTGATGAACAACAGGTGATGATCCAAAACCACTTCGACCTGACTGAAATGTATGGAAACTATCAGTTTTTAACGCGCGCTGAATCAGTGGCTCCCTGGTCTCTCCCTTTTAGCGAATATGTTTGGACGGCAATGCTGAAAACTTGGGAGAAACGGCCTCGTATTGAGGGTGCCGAACGGCAGTTTTTCCGGGACGCGCTTACGGTCATTCATCCGGCTATTCTGGTAACAGCGGGTAGTATCCTGAATCAGTTTATTCCTGAGCTGCAACAACACACAGCCCATCTGCACCTGCTGCATCCATTGAAAACCGGCTTGGCTATGCGTCAGGCTATAGACAATCTGTAAACACAAATCGCATGAACCTGCTCCGCCAACACGCCGAAGACCAATTTGCCGAAGAACTGGCCGAACTCGCCAAGCAAGACACCGCCGGGCGGCCCCCCAACTGGAAACTGTCGCCTATGGCCGTGGTCACGTATCTGCTGGGTGGCAAACTCAAAAACGGGTACGAAATCTCACCAAAATACATTGGGCAACGCAGACTGATGGAAATTGCCGTGGCCACCCTCACCACCGACCGGGCCTTGCTACTCTATGGCCTGCCCGGAACCGCCAAATCGTGGGTGGCCGAACACCTCGCGGCTGCCGTGTCGGGGAACTCGACCTTGCTGATTCAGGGCACCGCCGGAACAAGCGAAGAATCCATCCGCTACGGCTGGAACTACGCCCGGCTGCTCTCCGAAGGCCCAACCGAACGGGCCTTGGTCACAACACCGATGATGACGGCTATGCGCGAAGGCAAAATCGCCCGAATTGAGGAACTGACGCGGATTTCGGCCGATGTGCAGGACACGCTCATCACCATTTTGTCGGAGAAAATGCTGCCCGTTCCTGAGTTGAACATCGAGATTCAGGCCATCAAAGGGTTCAACGTGATCGCCACCGCCAACAACCGCGACAAGGGCGTAAACGAACTGTCGGGCGCATTGAAACGCCGGTTCAACACGGTTATTCTGCCCGTCCCGACCAACATGGACGAGGAAATCGACATTGTCCAACGGCGCGTGGCGAGCATGGCCCGCACCCTCGAACTGCCCGTGGAAGCCCCCTCCATGCACGAACTCCGGCGCGTGGTGACGGTGTTCCGCGAACTTCGGGCGGGCCTCACCGACGATGGAAAAACCAAACTCAAAACACCATCCGGCTCCATGAGTACCGCCGAAGCCATCTCGGTAGTAAACAGCGGGCTGGCCTTGGCGGCTCACTTTGGCGATGGGCAACTGCGGGCGCACGACGTAGCAGCCGGGCTGATTGGAGCCGTAGTGAAAGACCCCGTTCAGGACAAAGTTGTCTGGAATGAATACCTCGAAACTGTTCTGAAACCCCGCGAAGAATGGCGCGACATGTACCGGGCCTGTAAGGAAATTGGGCTATGATCCTGTCAATCCTCGGTATTCGCCATCATGGGGTGGGGTCGGCGCGGTATGTGGCCGATGCGCTGGCGGTGCTTCAGCCCGATTTGTTGCTGGTGGAAGGTGCCCCCCAACTCGACGTTGTATTGAAACATCTGACCAGCAGCGACTTGCAGCCGCCGGTTGCCATATTGGCCTATAACCCCGACAATCCGAAACAGGCCGTTTTTTATCCGTTTGCGGAGTTCTCTCCCGAATGGCAGGCCATGCAGTGGGCCGTCCGGGCGGGCGTTCCCACCCGCATGATCGACTTACCGCTTTTCAGTGAACCGTCAAATCCCGAAACTCCCAGCCCTGAAGACTCACCACTCCACCCTTCACCCCTCGCCCCCCACCCTTCGCCCAAGGACTCCCTTTTTCCGCTGGCTCAGGCAGATGGTTTTACGGATAGCGAGACGTGGTGGGAGCAGCACGTGGAGCAACGTTATGTGGCCGGTCACGCGCTGGAACATTTTGAGGCTGTGCAACACGCCATGACCGCCCTCCGCGAACACGCGCCCGTAGACAACGAAAACGAACGGCGCGAAGCCTCTATGCGAACCCTGATCCGGCAGGCGCAGAGCGACCGATTTCAGAACGTGGTGGTGGTGTGCGGTGCCTGGCACGGACCGGCTTTAGTCGACTGGGAATCAACAAAGAAAGAGGATACCAAACAACTGAAAGGCTTGCCAAAAACGCCCGTTTCTGTCACCTGGATTCCGTGGACGTATGACCGGCTCGGCTGGCGCAGTGGCTATGGCGCGGGCATCACCTCGCCGGGTTGGTACGACCACAACTGGCGGTGTGCCGCCCAGCACCATCCCGACGACACGGGCATCCGCTGGCTGACCCATGTAGCGAGGCTGTTTCGGAAAAACAAAATGGATACGTCCACGGCTCACGTCATCGAAGCCTACCGACTGGCGGAGTCCTTGGCGGCTCTGCGCGGGATGCCCCGCCCCGGTTTGGCCGAACTCAACGAAGCCACCCAAACGGTGCTGTGTTTTGGCGAAGGAATTCTGTTGAAATTAGTGGAGGACGAGTTGATTGTGGGCAAAAAGATGGGTCGTGTCCCCGACGACACACCCAAATTGCCTCTGCAAGCCGATTTTGAGACACAAGCCCGCAAACTCCGGCTTGCTCAAACGGCAGAACGCAAAGACCTCGAACTGGATTTGCGCAAAGAACTTGACCTGAACCGAAGCCGGTTTCTGCACCGTTTGCTGGTGCTGGAAGTTGGCTGGGGTCAACAGGTGGGAGCCAAAACCAAAGGCACGTTCAAAGAGGTGTGGCGGCTCCGGTGGGAACCAGAAATGGTGCTTCAGTTGGTCGGAAAGGCCATTTATGGCAACAGCGTGGTGGATGCAGCCACGGCGTTTCTGCTCGAAAAAAGCCGACAATCAGCCCGGATCAACGAGTTGGCAGGGCTGGTGCAACAGGCCATTCCGGCGGAGTTGTTCGGAGCCATCGAGCAATTGCTGACCCGCGTGGGCGAGTTGGCAACCCTTTCCGCCGACGTACTGGAGCTGATGCAGGCGTTCACACCTTTGGTCGAAATCAGCCGCTACGGAAACGTGCGCAAGACCGACCTGACCGTGATTAACCAGTTGGTGGAGGGTTTGATTACGCGGGTCTGCATCGGTCTGCCCAACGCCTGTTATGGTCTCGATAACGACAGTGCAGCCACCATGCTGACCCAAATTCGGTTCGTGAATGAGGCCACGCGCCTGCACGAATCGGAAGCCCTCCGCACGGGCTGGCTCGACACGCTCCAGAAATTGCTGGTCAAAGCCGAAACCATGAAACCCGATGGAACTATGCCGGGCATTCACGCGCTCATTGCGGGTGGCCTGTGTCGGCTGCTTTTCGATGGGCAGGTGCTGGACGAACCCGACACGGCGCGGGCTTTTGGGCTGGCTCTGTCGGTGGGGCACGACCCGGCTTATTCGGCGGCCTGGCTTGAAGGATTCCTGACGGGAAGTGGCCTGATTTTGCTCTATGACCACACGCTCTGGAACCTGCTTTACAAATGGGTAGCCGACTTGCCAAACCCCCAATTCAGCGAACTGTTGCCCATTTTGCGCCGAACATTCTCCCGTTTCGACCCCGCCGACCGTCGGCAGTTGGGCCAAAAAGCCCGGCAGGGCGCGGTGATCGACGGGGGCAAGCGAGTGGCCGAAACCGGACCAAAAACGTTCCATTCGGAGCGGGCCGGGCGAGTGTTAAGCGTGGTGCGGGAGTTGTTGGGGGTATGATGAATGACTATAAAAATGATGGATAAAACTGACCTTTTAACCCGCTGGCGGCTCATTTTGGGCGGCAATGAAGCCGATGGCACCGGCGCAGCCCTCGCCGAACAGGAGGCCCAAATCGACGCGGCTTTGGCGGCTCTGTACGAATTTGACCGCCGGGGGGCGTTCCAGTATGGCGAGGCCGACAGTCGGCAGGGCGGGCGGGGGCCTTCGCAACCCAACGTGGCGCGGTGGTTGGGCGACATCAGCACGTTTTTCCCGCAATCGGTGGTGCAGGTAATGCAGAGCGATGCCCTCAAAAACCCCGAACTCCGCCAGAAACTCCTGACCGAACCCGACATTCTGGAACAGGCCACGCCCGATGTGCAATTGGTTGCCACGCTCATGGAATTAGGCAAACTGATTCCATCGAAAACTAAAGACACGGCCCGGCGGGTGGTACAGAAAGTGGTGGACGAACTGATGCAAAAGGTGGAACAAAAGACCATTCAGGCCATCACGGGAGCTATAAACCGGGCGGCTCGCAACAACCGGCCCCGGCACAACGAGATGGACTGGAACAGCACCATCCGCAAGAACCTGAAACATTATCAGGCTGATTATAAAACGATTATCCCGGAAATAAAGATCGGATACGGACGCAAATCGCGCCGATCGCTGAAGGATATTGTGTTGTGTTTAGACCAAAGTGGGTCGATGGGGCAGTCGGTGGTGTATTCGGGGATTTTTGGGGCGGTGATGGCCAGCATTCCCACCGTCAACACGCGCATGGTGGTGTTCGATACCGAAGTGGCCGACCTCACCGACGACCTCAAAGACCCCGTCGATCTGCTGTTTGGCGTGCAACTCGGTGGTGGTACCGACATCAACCGCGCCCTGACCTACTGCCAGCAAATCATCACCAAACCCGACGACACGATTCTCGTTCTCATCACCGACCTCTACGAAGGCGGCAACGCCGAACAGATGCGCCAACGCATGACCGAACTTGTGGCTTCAGGCGTGCAACTCGTCACCCTGCTGGCCTTAGACGACAGCGGTGCCCCCTCGTTCGACAACCAAAACGCCCGGTTTTTGGCAAACCTCGGCGTACCCGTTTTCGCCTGCACGCCCAACCTCTTCCCCGACCTGATGGCCTCGGCAATCAACAAACAGGATCTGACCCAATGGGCGGGAGATAATGATGTTGTGTTGAAGGGGAGGTAGTCAAAAATCCCCGTAATCTACCTGCAAACACGTCAGACCGAGGTCGCGTCGCCAGAGAGACACGACCTGATCGCGGTCGTCAAGCACGAGTTCAACGAAATAACGACCCCGGATGTGGGCATCGAATAGTTCGCGTTTGATGATCGAATCCTTCCGCATATCGTTGCGGGCGCGCATGAATAGGGCATAGTCCGGCCCTTCCGACCAGCCAAGATGTTGGTGCAGCCAACTCACTGTTTCGGTGCGGGCGGCACTGTCGCGGCCCGACAAGAACACCACTGCATAACCGGCAGTCCGCATGGCCCGTACCACGTTCAAAACGGGCGTGTTGGGCAAGTCGCGGCCCACGTTGCTCCAGTCGAAAGGGGAGCGGTCGTGAATTTTGGCCGCCGTTCCGTCGATGTCCACGAGGATACATTTGGGTAATGAATCGTCCTGAACCATCGGGTCAACGCGGGTATGGATGGTTGGGGACTGGAGTTTCTGATTTACGTCGAAAATCTTTTTGAGCGTGTTCAGGCGGCTGTGCTGCTCGCGGATAACGGCTTCGCCCACCACGTCGGGCCGGAGCCGGTCACGCTCAATAGCCGTGTTCAGCGGGACATCTATAACCTGAAACGTGACCTCGATAGGATTTTTGGTAGTCGCCTGTTTATCAATTAGTTTTAGTAGCTCGGTAATGTATCGCTGCCGCAAATGGGTGTTGTCCATCACCACGTTCCAGCCGCTTTCCAGGGCCGACAACAGGGCCGATTTCTCCAACTCGGACACTAACCGCTCAATGCGATTTTTGCGTTTATCGTCCCATTTCCAGAATTCACCCAGTGGCACCGGCACAATGCTCCGGCGCAAATCGTCGCGGTTCAGGCGGAGATACGTGGGGTTGTCCTGCACAAACTGTTTCGCAAACGTCGATTTGCCGCTGCCGCTGATGCCAATAAGAATGAGGAGGTGTTGCATTAATTGTCGGTTTGTTTGAAAGGCCGTTCATACACAGGGCGCAACAGTTTCCAGATGGTTGCCGAATACGGGCGGTTGTCGAGCATCAGGAACAAAATGGCCGGATACCGTTGGGTCTGGAAATACATAGCCGTTTCTTTTCGCGAATCTAACACCCGAAAAACAGCCTTACACTCCGTTTCAATGGCCTGATATTGAGCCGTGAACTTATCGGAGGTTTTTTTAACCCAGTCGTAAAACTCATCGGGAACCCGCTCCAGAATCTCGTTAAACGGCTGATTCGTAGCTAAGTATTCCCAGATATTGCGCGACGAAACCTGCGTCAGAATCCGGTGAAGCCGCACATATTCGGCAAACTTAACTTTTACGCGCAAACCCGACGCAAACCGAAGCACAAACCCTTCCTCATTATCAATCTGCACCGCCCGAATTGCGGCCATGTCGGTGTAGCCATCGAACAGGCGCACGATTGGAAAACTAATGTCGGGCAGGTCGTTGGTTTCGGCTCCGGTTGCGGTGTCGATCACGGCCAACAGCACCAAATCCTGTCGGTCGCCGTAATGGACAACAATGCGGTTTTCGGGGTAAATGATCTCGAATAAATACGTTTTTGCGCGGTCAAGCAGGGGCCAAATGGCCGCGTAGCGCGTGTGGAGCAGGTTAGTGGCCCACTGCGCCTGTTCACTCATAAACGAGCCACGAGTGGCAATAAATGGGGTGTCGCCAATCCAGTATAGAATCCCGAGTGAGCCATCGAGTTTTTCGTAGGCCACAAACGGCTCGTCGGGCAGGGTTGGAATTTGACCCGTCATCACTACTTCGTCGAGGTTGAAAAACTTGGGGAAAGGCCGCGCCACCACCTCGCCTAATCCGTTCATAATCAGACCGCGACAAGCCAGCGTATGCTCGTCCCAAGCCCGTTCGAATTGGGTTTTGGCCGCATAATTCAGAATATACAGATCGGCAGTCGGGTGCTGACGAACGATCACAAACCCATCGGCAATATGCTGACGAAGGGTAGGGTGAAGGGTGTTGATGAAAGCGGTCATTGTGGTAATAAAAAAACAGGGCAACAAACGTATAGCGCATTTTTTGTGCTCTAACCAACTGAGCTACACCAGAATCATACAAACTCATTCTGGTGGCGGGCTTCGAACCCGCGACTGCATCGAAGTATCGCTGTACTACGGCACCTGCAAAACGAAATATTGACTAAAAAAACAGGGCAACGAACGAGAAGAGTTTTATTCGTGCGTGTCTCCAATTTCACCACACCGGATTTCCCGATGGCTGGGTTCGAACCAGCACGGACCGACAAGCGGTATCCACACGACCAGACGGAGTATCTCTTTTCTACGGCACCTGTAAAATAACAAAATTGGGAGCAACAAACGGATTGGAGATGGGGGCTTTGTCTTGCCGACTCGAACGGCGCAGCCTTGTTCAATTTTCGTGAACTACACTGGTCCTCCCCCTTCATTGGTGACGAAGTAACTCCTTCCTACGGCATCCCGAAACAGTAATAAAAAAACAGGGCAACAAACGTTCAGCGTGTTTTTGTGCTCTACCAACTGAGCTACACCAGAATCATAAAAACCTATTCTGATGGCGGGATTCGAACCCGCGACGCCATCGAAGTATCGCTGTACTACGGCACCTGTACAATGAAATATAAACTAAGAAGCAGGGCAACAAACGAAAAGGGACTTTTACCGTGTGGTCAGGTCCCCCGACCTGACCACATCAGGGTCCCCGACCCATCCGATTATATTGTTTGGCAACTTTTCAATTATGGTTCTGGGGAACCGTTTGTTGACAGGTCGGGGGACCTGCCAGCACGTTCAAATCACAATCTCCTGAACTCCCACCAGCGAGTCCTCGCCGTTTTCGATGGCTTGTAACACATCGAATACTTTGTCGGACCAGCCCGCAATCAGGAACACATCGTTCGATTCCTGATGAATAGGCGTTTTGCCATGACCCGCCAAATCGAACAGATACAGTTTTGCTTTTGGAAATAACTGCTTGTATTGCAGCCACTTCGCCTGCACCGTATTCTGGTTAGATCGGTTGTTGGTTGTGGAATCCCACAACTGAACGTCGGTGAAAAACATGACTTTGTCAGCCGCGTATCGGCGCTTGATGAGGTCGTCTAAAACTAGGTAGCCGTTGGTTGAATACCCTACCTCGCCCTCGCGCTGATAGAACGCATCGACGTTGGCCAATACACCCTTCTCAACCGAACGCGGCCCGGGCAACTCAACAATTTTCCAGCGATCACCAAACATACCGCTCACCACGTTTTTGCTGCGGGTTTTCAACAACATACCCAACAGTAAACCGATGTCGTATAACAGTACCTTGCTCTTGGCCGAGACTGGCGTTTGCATCGACCTCGACACGTCGCAGGCAACCACCACTCGGGTGTCTGCATCAAACCCGCGCAGGTTGGCCGTGCTGACCTGAATGGCCTCTTCCAACGCATGGTTGATAAGCGCAAATTGCCGTTTGTACTGCGTGGCAAGAGCATTCATTTCGCGGTAGGCGGCCAAAAACCGAAACGGAAATTGCTTGGCTTTGCTCACGGCCCGCTCATTAGCCAGCAAGGTGGTAACCGTTTTCAGGTGTGCCATGTCGATGTCGGCTTCGAGCATATTCCGCAGGTTTCGTAGGGTAGCCATATAACCCATTTTGCCGCTGTCGATCAGTTCGTGCCATTTCGCCTGGGCGGCCACTTTTTTGGCGGCTTCGGTTTCAAAAGCCTGTTGCCCCAACGCGCTCAACTCGGTTTCCCAGGTGTACGGTGTGGTTAGCGTCCGGCTCGTAATCTGATCAAAAACAAGCTGTTGGGCTTCGTCTTTTGCTTTGGGGTGAACCAAAAACAAGGCATCGCGCAACCGAACTGCCGTGGCTCTGTCATACTTGGCAAACTGGTAGGCATCGAACCGATTGAACGACAGGGCTAAGCCGCGTTGCACCTGCTTCGAAAGCCGGTTCAGTTTTTTAGCCTCGGTGCGGGCGTTTGTTTTCTGGTAATAGGCCAGCAACTCCGTGATTTCGTCGGGGCGTTGCACCACGCGGGCAATAGTCCGGCTTACCAGATCGTCGCCATTGTGGATTTTGGCCAACTCGCCAATCAGCACAATAGGGGCGGTGCGGAGGTACATTTGCTCACGGGCATAGACCGCCAACTGAGCTACAAACAACGGGTTTGCCTGACTCACCAATTCCTGAATCCGCGTCAGCCGGGCATCAGTTTTTTCGTAGAACGAATCGGCCAGCATGGTCGTAACCACCGCTGAGTACAGTTCCATTTCGGGCGAAAGCACGTATGCTTTGGCACCGGCATGATTCACTGTCTGAGTTTCGAGAGTTGCTGTCTTGCTGAATGAGTTGAATCGCATTGTGGTAGTTGTCGAGGTTGTTTCCCCTTCCGACAATGCAAAGGTTTTGCTCAACTGCGCAGCGTATTTGCGTAGTTGAAATTATTTTCAGAAATTTTCAAAATTATTTTTTGAGATACCATGCCTGCTAACCGAAACGCACTCATTCGTTACCGCGCCATTGACACCTGCCTGACCAATCGGTTTCGGAAATGGACGCTCGACTCGCTTATTGAGAAGGTGACCGAAGCTTTGTTTGAGTACGAGGGCATTGCCCAAATCAGCCGCCGAACCATTCAGGCCGATATTCAGATGATGCGGAGCGATAAGCTGGGCTACAACGCTCCCATTGTGGTGGTCGAAAAGAAGTTTTATAGTTACGACGACCCGACCTACAGCATCACCAACGGGCCACTTTCGGGCCACGACCTGAGCCAAATCAGCGAGGCTGTTGACGTGTTGAAGCAGTTCAAAGGGTTTTCGCACTTCCAAAATCTATCGGGTGTGGTGCAGAAACTGGAAGCCCACGTTTTTTCGGCATCGGGTAAGGGCATGGCCGTGATCGACTTTGAGAAAAACGAGAACCTGCGCGGCCTGGCCTTTCTGGACCCACTTTACCGGGCGGTAGTGAAACAACAGGTGGTTTGGATCACCTATCAGTCATTTACGGCGAAGGAGAAACAGGTGATCCCGTTTCATGTCTGGTGGCTCAAAGAGTTTAGGAATCGCTGGTTTGCGGTGGGCGTTCAGGGGCAGCGCGACTCCATCACCCACCTTGCCCTTGACCGGATGCTCGACCTGATCCCTGCCCCCGATCTGGTTTACCGCCCTAACCCTGGCAACGACCCCGAAACCTATTATCGGGATGCCATTGGCGTAACGGTCAGCACCAACATGCGCCCTCGCACGGTGCGGCTGTGGGTGCAGGCCCAACAAGCTCCCTATATTGAAACCAAACCATTTCATCACTCCCAGCAGGTGGAACGGCGGCACGACAATGGCGATATTGAACTGTGCCTCAAGGTTCAGCACAACTATGAACTCGAAAAAGACTTATTATCTTTTGGGGATGGCATCGAAGTGCTGACTCCCGAATCGCTCCGCCAACGCCTTGCCGAACGATTGACGCGGGCCGCCCGGCGGTATGGTGAAGGGTGAACGATTCACGATTCACCACTTTGCCGAACATAATCGTCCCACTCGTCGATATCGGTTAGTGGTTCCAATAATGTGTAAGTAAGGCTATGTTGTGTCAGATCAGCGAGGGTTTGGTCCAGTAACTCCGGCTGACTCCAGGGTTTTTTCTGAAATAGAAATGAGTGCAACTGATTCATTCCCAGTAAGTAATAACCACCGTCGGTGGCCGGGCCAATTACCACATCGTGGGTGTCCAAAGCCTGGAAGGCTTGTCTCAGATGATCGGGTTGGATGGCGAGACAGTCGCTGCCAATGATCACCACGCGGCTTGCCCCGGCTGCAAACTCATCGGCAAAAGCGTTTAACATTCGTTCGCCGAGATCGGCCCCGGTTTGTTGCCGTTTTTCGTACCCATTCCAGATGTCGGTTGGGTTGATGAAATCACTGTAGTAAACGACTCGTTTCCAGGCGGGGCCGCCCCAGGCCGGGCCGTCGGGCGGTAGCGTTTGGGTAATTTGTTGGGTATGAGCCAGGAGGTGCCGATAAACTTCGGTGGCCCGTTCGTTGCCAACAGTGCGGGCAATTCGGGTTTTGACGGTTCCGGGAACCGGATTTTTCACGAAGATCAGTAGGTGATAGTCGGGCATGAGGTGGTTTCAGTCGTAACTTTGCGCCTTATTTACAAAGCAATGTCCAAGCAAATTGTTTATACCGATCAGGCTCCCGCAGCCATCGGGCCTTATAGTCAGGCTGTGCAGGCGGGTGGTTTTTTGTTTGTTTCCGGCCAGATTGCCCTCGATTTGGCCCCACAGGGCGATATTCGGGCGGAGACCCTCAAGGTAATGGAAAACATCGGAGCCATTCTGAAAACCGCGGGTAAAGACTACGACAACGTGGTGAAAGCAACCATTTTTGTGAAAGACCTCGAAAACTTCGGGGCCATCAACGAAGTATATGGCTCGTTTTTTACGGCTGACTATCCCGCCCGCGAAACTGTCGAAGTTGCCCGCTTGCCCAAAGATGTCAATGTTGAAATTTCGGTGATAGCTGTTTAAAGGTGAAAGAGTGAAAGAGTGAAAGAGCGACTCGCCAGTGCGACCGTCTGACAATCACTCTTTCACTCTTTCACTCTTTCGCTCTTTAAAATTCATGCAAACAAACGTCCGCGTCCGTTTTGCCCCCAGCCCCACAGGGCCGCTGCACATTGGGGGAGTAAGAACGGCCTTGTATAATTACCTGTTCGCCCGGAAAATGGGCGGCAAAATGCTGCTTCGTATCGAGGATACCGACCAGAATCGGTTTGTACCCGGTGCCGAGGCTTATATTATCGAATCTCTGAAATGGGTTGGTATTGAGATTGACGAAGGCCAAAGCATCGGTGGCCCCGATGCGCCGTATCGGCAGTCGGAGCGTCGGGAAATTTACCAAAAAGAGGCTTTCCGACTCGTGGAGGAGGGTAAAGCCTATTATGCGTTTGATACTGCCGACGAATTGGATGCGATGCGCGCCCGGCTCGAAGCGGCTAATGCACCGGCGGCTCAGTACAACGCCATCACGCGGATGCAGATGAAAAACTCGCTAACGTTACCAGCCGCTGATCTGAAAGCGCGTTTGGACGCGGGTGAATCCTACGTAATTCGGCTCAAAACGCCCCGCAAAGAAGAAGTTCGGCTGAACGACCTAATTCGGGGGTGGGTCACGGTGCATTCGTCGGCTATCGACGACAAGGTGCTGCTCAAATCCGACGGCTTGCCGACCTACCACCTCGCCAATGTGGTTGACGACCATTTGATGAAGATTACCCATGTGATCCGGGGCGAAGAATGGTTGCCCTCGGCACCCTTGCATGTGCTGCTGTACCGCTACTTGGGTTGGGCCGACACCATGCCTCAGTTTGCGCACCTGCCTCTGTTGCTGAAGCCCGAAGGCAACGGCAAACTGAGCAAGCGCGATGCCGATTTGGGTGGTTTCCCGATTTTCCCCCTCGAATGGACCGACCCGTTCAGTGGCATTGTGGCACGGGGTTTCCGCGAAGATGGCTACCTGCCCGAAGCCCTGATTAACTTCCTGGCGTTTCTGGGTTGGAACCCCGGCACCGAGCAAGAGTTGTTTTCGATGGACGAACTGATTGCAGCGTTTTCCATTGAGCAGGTTCACAAAGGAGGGGCGCGGTTCGATATTGAGAAGGCCAAATGGTTCAACCATCAATATATTCGTCAGCAAGCCAATGCTGACTTGGCCCCAACGGTTCAGCACGATGCGGAGGTTGCCGGTTTTGATTGTTCTATCGAAAAAGCAACCAAAATTGTGGCTTTGCTGAAGGAGCGCATTCATTTTGCCAGTGAGATTTTCCCCGAAGCCCGCACGATTTTCTACACGCCAGAAACCTACGACGAGACCATTGCAGGGGCCAAGTGGAATGCCGATGCCAAAGCCGCCGTTGCCGCCTTCCGCGATGCCCTGCAAGCCGACGAAGGCGAGTTTGTAGCTGAACACATCAAGCATACCCTTTCGGAAGCTATGCAACGGGCGGGTATCAAACAGGGCAAAATTATGCAGGCCATGCGCCTTGCTCTCACTGGTTCCGGCACCGGCCCCGACCTGATGCTGACGATGGAAATTATTGGCCGCCCCGAAACACTTGTCCGGCTGGAGAGGGCCTTGGAGCGATTAAATTAACCGTCTACACAACTCCTATTGTCCGACGTTTCAGAGACTCCTACTTTTGAAAGGAACCCTTGAGAAGGTCGGACTTTTTGCGTTCTTCGTAGTTAAGGTATCAGACCAACGCATAAACCGATAACCAACCATGTCAAAGAAGAAACCCAATTCCGACGAAAACGACAAGCCGCGTGTCCACAAAGACCTCGAAGGCTTTGATATTCAGATCAATTCGTTTGGCGAGATAACAACCAGTTACGACATTGACAAGATCAACCAGTTTCTGAACAAGACCGTCGATGACAAAAAACTTCGCCACCGCGACGACCTCAAAACCCTGCGCGGAGAAGCCCCATCAGACGAAAAAACGCCCGAAGAGGATGAGTTAGACTTAGACGAAGAGTCTGATTTTGACGACGAACCGACTAAACGATAATGAACCAGACCACTCAAATAACCTCCAACCATAATGTACTCTCACGAAATTGATTACAAGATTATCGGCGAAGATATTCAGATCGTCGAGATTGAACTGGACCCCAACGAGACGGTGATTGCCGAAGCCGGGTCGATGCTGTATATGGAAGATGGCATCCAGTTTGAAACCAAAATGGGCGACGGCTCTCAACCCAATCAGGGGTTTATGGGCAAGTTGATGCAAGCCGGGTCACGCCTGATCACGGGCGAGTCGCTGTTTATGACGCACTTCACCAACCGGGCGGGCATCAAGCGCAAATTGGCGTTTGCCGCCCCCTATCCGGGAACAGTGATGCCCATTAACCTGGCTAACATCTACGGAAATTCGCTGATTGTGCAGAAAGACGGGTTCCTCTGTGCTGCTATGGGGACAAAAATCAGCATCCATTTCAATCAGAAGCTGGGCGCGGGTTTCTTTGGTGGAGAAGGTTTCATCATGCAAAAAATCCAGGGCGACGGCATGGCCTTTGTTCATGCGGGTGGCGTGGTGATCGAGCGGCAACTGAACAACGAAACCC
Source organism: Cytophagales bacterium (assembly GCA_031411995.1). Classification (GTDB taxonomy): domain Bacteria; phylum Bacteroidota; class Bacteroidia; order Cytophagales; family Spirosomataceae; genus Rudanella. The sequence goes on along the minus strand of JANOCD010000134.1, from coordinate 33,150 downwards.
TCCGTATCGACACGGGTTGCGTGGTGGCCTACGAACCCCAGATGCACTTCGATATTCAGAGGTCGGGTGGACTGAAAAGCATGGTTTTTGGCGGTGAGGGCCTGTTTCTGGCTACACTTAGCGGCACAGGCCGGGTTTGGATGCAGTCGATGCCAATCTCGAAATTAGTGCAGCGGTTGTCGATTGGCGGTGGTCAGGGCGGTAAAGAAAGCGGTTCCGTACTGGGGCAACTCGGCGGTTTGCTGGATTAAAAATCTTGGTTCAGATATATGGAAGTAATTTGCATTAACGATAAATTTCCGGCCCCGGTGCTGGCTTTTTACGCTGAGTTCGGGGTCAATCCGCCCAAGAAAGATCAGCTTTATACCATCAGAATGGTGAAGCGGCACACGCACGGCGAAACGGGCGTGTTGCTCAACGAACTCAAAAACCCCGAGGTCCCCGTGAAGCATCCGGTGCTGGGCGAAATCTGGTTTGAGCCAACGTTCAATATCAACCGCTTTGCCACGCTCATGGGGCAGCCGGTGAAAGAAGAGCAACTGGAAGACGTGAAGGTGTAAGGAAAGCCCGGCAATGAAACAGCCGGGTTTTTCGTTTCTGTTAGGCACGTTAATCATTCCCTCTACCTGTGTTAAAATTGTTGCTTTTGGTGGCCCTGTTTGGCCTAACTGCCTGTAGTTCGTCCACGTCCAACGCCGACGCTGACTATATTCCCAAGCCCAAAGGCTATCCCCGCATCGACCTGCCGCCCCATCGGTATGTGGCTATTGAGCCAACGCACCCTTATCAGTTTGAGGTGAACAGGTTGGCCCGCGTGTTGCCCGATACATTCGCCCGTGCCGAACCGCACTGGATTTTTGTGGATTATCCGGCCTTTCACGCCACCATTCAACTGACCTACAAGCCCGTTTTGAACGACCCGGCACGGCTCAGGGCCATGTTGCAGGATTCGTATAAACTGGTGGGGAAACACAAGATCAAGGCCACCGAGATTAAGGAGCAGGTGCAGAAATTACCGTCGGGTTTATGGGCTAACGTGATCGAGTTACAGGGCGAGGTGCCCAGTCAGGTGCAGTTCATCACAACCGATACGACGACCCACTTTTTGCGGGGAGCACTCTATTTCAACACCGCCACCGCCAACGATTCGCTGGCCCCCGTGATTCAATACATCCGGCAGGACGTGCAGCACATGCTCCAAACCCTGAAGTGGCGGAAGTGAAAACTCTGTTTTTTAGCACAATTCCATGCTTGTCAGTTAATTTGGGCCGTAGAATGTAGCACCTATTTTGCATCTTTGCATTAATCAATTTGTAGCCTAATGATGGTGCCGAATTGTGCTTAAGCTCTACTTCCTTTCTTGATGAAAACACTTCTACTGACATTTTTGTTGGTATGCCTCACTTGTGGGCTTTATGCCCAAACGACTTGTCAGACCCCTTCGAGTCTCTACACCCAAAATATCACGCACCAGTCAGCTTTGGCATACTGGTTTTCTGGCACTGCCGCAAGTCAGTATCAGGTGCAATGGCGGGTTGCAGGAGCCGCCACCTGGACTGTGCCAGCCAGTCTCACCACGACCCAATACAGTTTTTCGGGCTTAACAAACAATACTACCTACGAATGGCGGGTGCGTAGTGTTTGCGTTCCTGGCGATACGTCGGCGTTTGCCGCCACGCAGGTGTTCCGGACGGTTTGTAGCGCGTTATATTCTACCTATGTCAACTCCATAAACTACAATGGAGCTTCTCTTTCTTGGTCGGCTTCGGTTTATAATGCACCCACCGAACTGCAATGGCGACCCGTTAACACCAGCACCTGGAACTCCGTGGACGGCCTAATCACATCGACTTACTCATTGACGGGTTTGACCATGGGAACCCTGTATGAATGGCAGGCCAGAACGGTATGCTCGGCATCGGCCACATCGAACTTTTTGGCTGGCCCCGTGTTCAGACCGGAATGCCCAATGCCTACAGCTCTTAACGCATCGGGAATCTCCTACAATCGGGCACGACTCAACTGGAATAGCAGCCAATCCAACCTGCCGCATGAGGTCCAGTGGCGACCACAAGGCGCAACTACCTGGAATAGCCTGACTACTACCAGCGGCAACACAAACCTCATTGATCTGACCAACAACACCCGGTATGAATGGCGCGTGCGGGCGGTTTGCTCGGCGTTGGTGCAGTCGGATTATTCGGCTGTGCAATCGTTTGGGACAAACTGCCCTGCGCCTACCCTGAATGCGGGGTCGGTCGATGCCTCGTCTATCTTACTAACCTGGAGCAGCACGGAACCGCTGGCCAGTTTTACGTTACACTGGAAACCCAGCAACCAAACCAACTGGAACACGCTCGCCAATCTGGAACTGGGTATCTACCGACTGCGTAACCTGACTGTTGATACCAATTATGACTGGCAAGTGCAGGCCGTTTGTACGCCTGCGGCAAGGTCGTCGTTTGTATCGGGCAGTTCGTTCCTCACGCGCTGCAATGCCGCTCCCATTGGCTATGCCTCCGAGTTAAAAGGAACAGCCGCAACTATTCGGTGGACAGGCGACGAAGATAATGTTCGGTATGATCTGCGCTGGCGGTCCGTTGGCGGTGCTAACTGGACGGTGGTTCCTGGTCTGACCAACACTGTTCATACGCTCACCGGCCTGACCAACGGGCTTATTTATGAATGGCAACTTCAGCGGGTGTGTAGTTTGAGCAGCACAACGCCAACTTCAGGCTACGGATCGTCGCAAAGTGTGCAGCTAACCTGTGCGAACCCAAACAGTTTGCAGGTAAACACCACCAGAGCTACCGGGGCGGTGCTGAGTTGGAGCGGGCCAACGAGTTCGTATGAAGTGCAGTATCGCCCAACGGGTTTTCCCGACTGGACAACAGTGCAGGCCAACGAAACAACGGTGGCCCTGGGGAACCTAACCCCTGGCCTTACCTACGAATGGCGCGTCCGGCTCCTGTGTGGCGACGGCATCACGTCGGCCTATGCCAGCGGGTCTTCGTTCCTGCTTCCCTGCAATGCGCCCTGGAGTATTTATGGATTTGCCTTAACGCGCACGTCGGCCCGACTGAGCTGGAATTCGTCTGGCATTGGGCGATATGACCTGGAATGGCGACTGGCCGGACAAGCCAACTGGACCATTATTGGCGACATTAGCGGAAACAACTGGATTCTGGAAAATCTGGCTCCCGGCAACACCTATGAGACCCGCATTCGGGCACGTTGTTCGGCAACGGTGTGGTCGGGCTATTCGAGTTCGAGTACGTTCAATACAAATTGCAAAGAGCCAACCGGCCTGTTTATTAAATCCACAACGTTTACCCTGATTAACCTGAATTGGACCGCCGACGACCCCACCGTGACCTATTCGGTGCGGTTTCGGGAGCGCAATGTGGGCAACTGGGGCGAGGATACGGGCCTGACGAAAAGCCCCGTGACCAAAGCAGGCATGACCGTTGGCCGGGAATACGAGTGGCAAGTAAAGACCATTTGTGGTAATGGCCTGGAATCGGGCTATGTGAGTGGTCCGGTGTTCCGTGCCGAATGCCCAGCCGTGACTACGCTTTGGATATCGGACATAACCGATGCCACCGCGAAACTCAACTGGAATTCCATTGTGTATGAGGGCGTTCGGTACACGGTGCAATGGCGGCAACAGGGAGCGTCGGTCTGGAATTCCGTTCCGAACCTGACCGAATCTACGCTGCTCCTCACGGGGCTGACCAACCAGACCTCCTACCAGTTTCAGGTGCTGACTAATTGTCCCACAAACGATACGCCCAACCCGGTGGCCTCGACTTATGCGGCAAGCTGGCAGACGCATTGTGGGGTAAGTATATCGACTGAAACCACCGATGTCACAGCCAACTCAGCCCGGTTGCGGTGGTCGTCGTATAACCGCCCCGACATCACGCAGTTTGACCTTCAATGGCGGCTTACAACAACACCGGCGCAGGACTGGATAACCGTTTCGGACCTGACCAGCAATGGCTATTTGTTGACGGATCTCCAGACGGGCAGTAGCTACGAATGGCGCATTCGGTATCGGTGTTCGCCGGGTATTTACAGTGGTTATCAGAATACGAATACGTTCGCAACGGGTTGTTCGGCACCGGCCGTGCTGCGGTCGTCGGTGAAGCCCACGACGGCGGAACTTTCGTGGAATTACTCCTCAAGCGACAACGGAATCTATGAACTTCGCTGGCGACCGACCACTACCACCGAATGGACAACCGTACCCAATCTGGTTTCGACCACCTATAGTCTGTCCGGGCTGATACACAGCACAGGTTATGTTTGGGAGGTGCGGACACTCTGCACCAACGGCCAGTATCTAAGCTCACAAGGCAGCTCGTTTAAAACGCTGTCTGACTGTCTGATAAATTTGACCAACACGACAGTGGATGTGGGCGAAACAACTGCTTACCTAAGTTGGACTCCGTCGGTGGCGGCTCCGTCGTACACGGTTTTCTGGCGGGCTTCAACAGCCACTTCCTGGCAACAGATCACAGGAATAACCAGTACCAGCTTGGTGTTGAGCGGTTTAATGCCTCGGACGACCTATCACTACTATGTCCAGCCAAATTGCCTGGCAGCAAGCCCGGCTCTCCAGCCGGGCTATGTCGGGGGCAGCACCTTCACCACTCGCTGCACCTTGCCGCAAGGGTTCTATACCAGCCTTGAAGATCTTCAGACAACCACTGCCCGTATTCGGTTTGTGCGGTCAATGTATGCAGCTCCTGGGTCGGTTGATTTCCAGTGGCGGGTAGCTGGTGCAACCGATTGGCAAGCCATTCGCACGGCCAACGATGCCGTTACGCTCACGGGGCTGACCGATCAGACCGCGTATGAATACCAGGTGCAAGCCATTTGTCCTAACACGACGGTTCCGGCCACTTCCGAGCAGTACCAGTTCACGACCTTTTGCCCCAATAGCGGACTATACAACACGCCCATTGCCCGAACGGGGCCAACTTCTGCCCAATTGTGGTGGGGGACCGGCATCACAGGCCGCACTCACGAACTCCAATGGCGGCAATCGCCTACCCGACCCGGTGGCACCGAAACCTGGACAACCATCAGCAACGTAACCTCCGAGACCTATCTGCTCGGTGGCCTCACGTCCAACACGCTCCACGAATGGCGCGTCCGTTCAATCTGCGGTAATACGGGTAGCGCGTTCTCGGCGGTAATGCCGTTTCTGACGGGCTGCACTGAGCCGACTTCCCTAATGCTGATGGGCAAAACAGCAGCAACAGCAACCATCAGTTGGGCCAACGAACTGCCGGGCAGCCTGTTTGACGTAACGTATCGGCCCATCGGAACCAGTAATTGGGTGTTTATTCTGGGTGTGCAGCCTCCCTTTTCGCTCACGGGACTGACCAATCAGACTACCTACCAATGGCAGGTTCGGAGGAACTGTGGCACAAATCAGGGATCAAACTGGGTCGATGGGACCCCGTTTAAAGCTGAATGCCAGTGGCCTTCGACGATGAATCCCTACCCGACACGGTTAGTGGGGGCAACATCCGTGACACTTACGGTAGCTAGTTTGCCGGGCGTGCAATATGCTGCTCGTTACCGTGCGTCGGGCAGTCCAGCCTGGCAGCAAAGTGCCAGTATGAACACCGTGCCGTTCGCGATAACAGGGTTAAAAGGCAATACGGTCTATGAAGTTGATTTACAGCTTGTGTGTGAGGCCGGGGTTCGATCCGATTATTGGGTTTTTATGCCTACTCGTACCTTTCCTGATTGCTCGTCGCTCTACACCGTACAGCCCGGTTCTTGGGCCGACCCCCGCGTTTGGTCGTGCAATCGGTTACCAACCTCCGCAGATTCGGTACGGCTACTACATTCGGTGCAGGTGCCGGGCCTATTCAGCGGAGCCGCCAAATCGTTTCGGTTTGAGTTGGGTGGAACGTTGAAATTTGGCGTTCAGGCCGGGGTGAAAACGGGTGAGTAAGTGGTTCCTTTCTTCACTGAATAAGCCTCCGGTTTCACCCGGCGGGTCAGTTTTCGGTAGGTGACAGTGAGGGCTGGCCAAATGGTGGTGTTTCGCCCGGCTTCGTTGTGATACCAACTCGCGCAACCCGAAGCCCAAACCGTTCCCTGTAACTGCTCCTGAATTCTGTCGTTATAAGCCCGTTGAACGTCGGGTTTCACGTCTAAATAAGCACCCTCGCCCGCTTTGTCGAGCAGCCCGAGATAGTCGAGCAGGTAGGCCACCTGTGATTCGATCATGTGGATGATGGAATTATGACCCAGCCCGGTGTTTGGCCCCACTAAGAAAACCAGATTGGGGAAACCCGAAGCGGTCATGCCCATGTAGGCTTCAGGGCCTGTTTTGAGCCATTCACCCATTAGGTTGCGTCCGTTGAGGCCCGTAATGTGGAGGTCGCTGATGATGTCGGCAGCCACGAAGCCCGTACTGTAAATAACCACATCGACAGGCCTTTCTTTGCCATCGGTGGTGATGATGCCCGTTGCCGACAGTTTGTCAATTCGGTCGGTGACCAACTCCACATTGGGGCGGGTGAGGGCCGGGTAATAATCGTCGGAGACCAGCACGCGCTTGCAGCCCATTTTATAGTCAGGCGTGACTTTTTGGCGGAGTTCGGGGTCGGAAATGGCGGCTTCGAGGTGTTGGCGGGTTCTGGCTGTTCCGAGTTTATTGATGGTGTTGTTGCCCAAAAACGACAGACCAAAGAACTCATTGAGCCAATACACCATGCTCCGGTGGGCTTTCTGCACCGTTGGGAAACGCCGATACACGCCCTGCCAGAATGGCGAATAACCCTGATCCATGCGGGGAGCCACGTAAGGAGCCGTGCGCTGAAACACATGGAGTTGGCTGACGGTTTTGGCCAGTGCCGGCACAATCTGAATGGCACTGGCTCCGGTTCCGATCACCGCCACCCGTTTGCCTGCCAAATCAACGGTATGATCCCAGTTGGCCGAGTGAAACATCTTGCCAGTAAATAAATCACTCCCTTTTAATTTCGGTATGCTGGGGCGGTTGAGCGGCCCGGTAGCCCCAACAACAACCCGCGCTGTCAGCCTGTTTCCGGCCCGGTCGGTGAGTTGCCAGATGGCCTGATCTTCCAGAAACTCGGTGTGGATGATTTCGGTATTGTAGCGGATGTAGGGCTTCAGACCATATTGTTCGACGCAGTTTTTGAGATACGCCAGAATTTCGGGTTGGGGCGAGAACTTCCGCGACCAGCGGGGGTTAGGCGCGAACGAGAACGAATACAGGTGTGAGGCAACATCGCAGGCGCAACCGGGATAGGTGTTTTCGCGCCAGGTGCCGCCCACTTCGTTGGCTCGCTCGAACACCACAAACGAATTGCGTCCGGTTTGTAGCAACTTAATGGCCGCTCCCAACCCGCCGAACCCGGCTCCGATAATGGCAACGTCAACGTCTGGCTTGGTCATTTTTTGTCGTAGTGAAATTGGTAGGAAAGGCGAAGGCGATTTTGTACGAAAGTACATCATCGGCAACGAGGAACAAACCCATACCCCCATCCGTTTGCAATTCACGCCTGCACTGCCGTATTTTGCAGGTCAAATATCGACCGATCAATGAACTTCCCGCAGGAACTCAAATACACGCCCGATCACGAGTGGATCAAAATTGAAGCCGATGGTACGGCCATTATTGGTATTACTGATTTCGCCCAGCACGAACTCGGCGACATTGTTTACGTAGACATCAACACCGTTGGTCAAACATTGAGCAAAGGCGAGGTGTTCGGCTCGGTAGAGGCTGTTAAAACGGTTTCAGATCTGTTTATGCCCATCGACGGTGAGGTATTGGAAGTAAACACCGAGATCGAAAAATCGCCTGAATTAGTCAATACCGACCCCTACGAAAAAGGCTGGATTGTGAAGGTAAAACCTGCTGATGCCGACACCAACGATGATCTGCTCAGTATGGAAGCCTATACTGAATTAATCGGGCAATAGAACTATTAATTTGATTGTTGAAAGGCTCCAATAGGGGCCTTTTTTGTAGAGACCGGTCCGCCGGTGCGGCAATAATTTGCGTCTCTACGTATAACCATGCAAATTCTCCTTCGTTCTGCGCACATCATCGACCCCCAATCGGCTTTTAACGGGCTGATTCGCGATGTGCTGATCGACAATGGGTTGGTGAGCCAAATTGCCGATTCTATTGAGGCTCCCGACGGTTGCCAGGTTGTTGAGCGGCCTAACCTGCATGTGTCGCCGGGTTGGGTCGATATGCGCGTGTCGGCGGGTGATCCCGGATTCGAGCACAAAGAAGACCTCACCAGTGTTTGCCGGGCTGCCGTGGCCGGGGGCTTCACCGATATTGCCGTGTTGCCCAATACGCAGCCCGTGGTGGATTCAAAAGATACGCTGGGCTATGTTCGGCGGATGGCCGAGGGACAACCGGTGGGGGTTCATCCCATTGCAGCGATTACCAAAGGCACCAAAGGCGAAGACTTCACCGACATGATCGACCTGCATCATGCCGGGGCGGTGGCCTTTTCGGATGGAGAACACCCGCTGCAAAACGCTGATTTACTGCTCAAAACACTGCAATATCTTCGTCCGTTTGGGGGTTTGCTCATGAACCGCCCTGAAGAAGCGGGCCTGACGCGCTTTGGTCAAATGCACGAGGGCGTTCAAAGCACCTTGCTGGGCCTGAAAGGAATGCCCTCAATGGCTGAGGAAATCATAATCGAGCGCGATTTGCGCCTGTTGGCCTATGTGCTTGGGGCCGACTTCGCCCTTCACCGACCCGTCGGACCGCCTTCACCCTCCGCTCTTCACTTCTCCTGCCTGTCATCGGGGCATTCTGTGGCGTTAATTCGGGCGGCCAAAGAAATGGGGTTGCCGGTGAGTTGTGATGTGGCGGCTCATCAGTTGGTATTCGATGATTCGGCGATGGCTGGTTTCGACACAAACCTGAAAGTGAACCCACCGTTTCGGTCCCGCACCGATGTGGCGGCTTTGTGGGCGGGTCTGTCCGATGGCACTATCGACGCTATTGCTTCGGATCATAGTCCGCAGGACGACGAGAGCAAACAAATCGAGTTTGATCAGGCCGAATTTGGCATAACCGGCCTTGAAACCGTTTTTGGGGCCATTATGTCGCACAATCCGGGTTTGTCGGTGAGTCAGTTGGTGAATGCGTTGGCCATTAACCCCCGCCGGATTTTGCGTTTATCTGCCCTGACCATCGCCGAAGGCCAACCCGCCACCCTGACGTTGTTTGACCCGGCAGCTCAGTGGACGTTTGCTCGTTCGGTATCTAAATCAAAAAATTCACCGTTTCTTGGTCAAACGCTAACCGGGCAAGTGCTTGGCACGATCCGCGCCGGACGACTGAACGGCTTTTAAATTATGAACAATTTCTTCTCCCAACCCCTGCTCCGTATTCCGCTCATTGCGGGTGCCATCACGGGTGGTCTGGCTATTCTTTATTTTCTGGCTCTCTACACGTTTGGTGTTGAGGCCGTGTTATATGTCCGGTCGTTGCGGCCACTCGATTTCGGGTTTTATCTGATTGCGATGGTCGCCACCACCTGGTATTACCGGAAATATGCCGGCCGGGGAATGCTGCATTTGTGGGAGGGCCTCACCATTTGTTATGTCATTAACACGGTGGCGGCTTTGCTCACGGCTTGGTTCATTTATTTGTTTATTACCCAGATCGACCCCGGCGTTTTTACGCACTATCTGGCCGACTTGCGGCAGTTTCAGGTGAATGACAAAGCTGCTTTCATCAAGCAGTTTGGCGAAGAAGCTTTTCTGAAGCAGATCGCTAAAACCGAAGCCACCCAACCGGGTGACCTGATCTGGGACGAGCTGCTCAAGAGAACTTTACTGACGGTTTTCCCGGCCCTGATTATCTCCCTGATTTTCCGCAAACAAGATTATAGCGTTATCAATCCGTAATTAATGGAATCATCATCTGCCCGTGTTGCTCTGAAATGGGGCCTTCTGACTGCCCTTGTTGGTATCCTGCTTAAATCAATCCAGTATGCCCAGGAAGCGTACACCAATCCCGCTTATTCAATACTGGGGATTGGTGTTTCTGTTACGGGCCTGGTGTTGGCTATGCGGGAATTTCGTACCCAAAACGGAAGCTACATGACCTATGCTGAGGGCTTGGGTCTGGGCGTGCTGATGTTTGCCGTAATCGGCTTGCTCGACACCACCTATGTGATGGTTTACCAGACGCTGATCGACCCTGATATGAATGCCAAAGTTCTGGAGCAGGCACGCGAACAATTAGAGAAAGCGAACCTTCCCGATAGTTTCGCCGAAAAGATGGACGAGGCTATGGAAGAAGCCGCTGATAAAAAACAAAAGGGGGTTAGCGGGCTGACTTTCATTGCCGGCATCTTCGGGCAGATATTCTGGGGCTTCATTCTGTCGTTAATCGTTAGCGGGTTCATGAGCCGCAAAAAATCGAACCCGTTTGACTAACGCAGAGACGCAAAATTTTGCGTCTCTGCACGCAACCATCATGTTCCCCATCTTTCGCAAAGAAATAAATCAGTTCTTCAGTTCGCCCATCGCCTACATCATTATGGCGGTGTTTCTGACGGCTACCAGCCTGATGCTCTGGGTATTCCCCGACACAAGCCTGCTTGAGTATGGCTATGCCGACATGGGTACGTTTTTCAACCTCGCGCCCTATGTCATGCTTTTCCTGGTGCCAGCCATCACCATGCGCTCCATTGCCGACGAAGTTCGCACGGGTACGCTCGAATGGCTGTTGACCAAACCGGTGAGCCGCTGGGCCATTGTGGGCGGCAAGTTTCTGGCCTGTTGGTTGCTGGTTGCTCTTACGCTGTTACCAACCATTATCTATTACTTTACTTTATATCAATTAGGAAATCCACCCGGCAACATTGACTCGGCGGCAGTTTTTGGGTCTTATATTGGACTGCTGTTGCTGGCCGCCGTGTTTGTGGCTATTGGTTTGTGGACATCGTCGCTCAACGATAATCAGGTGGTCGCTTTTGTGCTGGGCGTTTTTGTTTGCTTCCTATTCTATGTCGGCCTGAGTTCGCTGGCAGGGCTGGGTGCCTTGGGCAGCGTGGGGTATTATCTGTCCTACATTGCTTTCGATGAGCAGTATCGCGCCCTCGGTCGGGGTCTCATCGACTCGCGCAACGTTATTTATTTTGCCAGCCTGACTGGTTTTTTCCTTTTCCTTACCACACGAAGGCTTCGATGACAATCTCGCGTCAAACTGTTTTTTTCTGGCTTGCCATTGGCTGGACAGTCGCCATTTTCGTGGCCTGCTCATGGCCCGGCAATGGAGTCCCCAACCTGTCGAACAACGACAAATGGGGTCATGCGTTCGTGTTTCTGGTATTCGGAGTTTTGTGGGTGTGGTCGGACCGCAAACCCGGCTGGGTGATCGGTGCGGGTGTTGCCTACGGAATGCTTATTGAAATCTGGCAGGGGATCATGCCCATTGGCCGCTCATTCGACTGGTACGACGGACTGGCCGATGCCGTTGGCGTTGTTCTGGGCGTAGGGTTGGCATTGCTCGCTCGGCGGGTTTTTCCGGCCGGGTTTTAAACCTGATTAGTGCAAGGCAAAATAGTCACTAAGGGTTTTTCCGCCCGCGTCTTTAAACGTCTGTACCTCCGCCAGCGAAAGGCCTGCCTCTTTCCCGGTTGCCACATTAATTACCTTTCCCGGCATCTGCACTTTTTCTGAAAGGCCACTGTATTCTACCGCCCCCGATTGGCTGTCTTGTTGAAAGCGAATGCGGCCATCGGGTTCCACGGCTATGTAGTAGTTCTGACCGTCTTTTTTGCCCCGAAAGATTCGGGCAAAGTCTTTCTGTTTCCCATAAACCAGCCCGATTATGTGCGGAAACCTGCTGTATTCCTCGTTGCCAAACTGACGGTCGATTTTGGGCCATTCGCTCTTCATAAACCGGACATATAGTTCAAAAGTAGCCCGGCTAAACCGCGATGGCGATAGATAGACCATTGTACTGGGGTGCTGTACTGCATTATCGGGTTCGTTCCGGTATCCGGCTGGTTTATCCGTCAGGTACGTTCGGGGGGCGTTGCCATACAGATCATCGGCGTAGGGCGGTCCCCAATCAGTGGTGACCGCATCGATTTCCAGCGATTTCATCCGCTCGGATTTAATTACGTAATGAATGGAATTAGTGCTGAAGCCTTTGGTTTCCACTGATACCAGTTCATACGGTTCACTGTCGAATGCCCCGCTATACATGACAGTTTCAGTCCGACAGCCGGTTAGTCCCAGCAAAGCGAGTAGTCCCACGATTACAGAAAAAGTGTTCAAGTGTATCTTGTGTACAAATTTGTTCATCCTGCTGTTAATAGCCACTGTTTCGCAGCTGGAGCCAGCTACTCAGTCGCCAAACACCAAACCCGACAAAGGCAAGGCTAAACGCCATGAAAAAGCCAAAAACGAGGTATTTTCCACCCAGTTCATACAGAAACTTTTCGACCCAGTGAACACGCAACATCGGTTGAAGCCTGTTCATCACAATGGGCTGTTCAAAAGCAGTTAACTCCTTCAGCCGGTCGAAACTCATAAAAATACCACCAATGCCCAGCCCGAAATACCCCAGCAGTTGCAACATGGGCGGGTATTTTGATCGCCGACCACTGTATTCATAATCGTCTGGTTCGTTCATGGTCGCATCATTTATCCAGTACAGCAATAATTACGCCGTCGTAAGGCTTGTTTTTATTGGCCATATCTGCTGTGCGTTTCAGCCCTTTTTCGGCCAGTTTAGTTCGTGAGTATCCAATGGTTTCGATCGAAAAGTCACTGTCGGGAACTGTTGCCCAGCCAGTTTCGGAGTAAAAATCGGTCAGGGTTCGGTTGCCTGTGTATTTTTTGAGCCAGACCGTTTCGCCATTCACATGGCTGACGCGCCAGACATCGTAGGTGGGTTGTCCATTGGCAATACTGGCCAGCGTAACGCCCGGCGTTGGGGTCGTTAATGCAGTGGTAAAAGCAGTCCGTTGTCGGTCAATATCAGCCCGTTGCGATTGCCCCATAAACGATAGTGTTCCAACAATTAACAGGGTGCCAACAACTAAACCAACCACCGCAATAATTGCCCCTTTCCAATAACTGACGGGTGTTTTATAGCTCGTTTTCAGGGTTTTATAGACCCGGTGCAACCGCTCATCCCACCGACTGGCAGGCAGAGTATAGCCACAGTGCAGGCAGTTTACCAGCCCGAAAACGCCTTTTGGATACACTTTACCCTCGGCAAAATCGGCGTATCGCTGCCGCAATTCCATATCCATACCATCGGTTTTGTGGCAGTTGGGGCAGGTGTGACCCGGCAATGATTGATGCCGGATCAAATCAGATTTTATGAACAGAATGATCATGATTATTAGTTTCCAACTCGTTTTCTTACGAGGGCGATCAACTCTTCTTTTGTCATAAACGTATTCAAAAAATCTTCTAAACTTCCCTCATTGGTAACCTCGCCAAAGAAAACTTCGTGATCTGTTCCAAATAATGTAGGATTTTCAGGATTGGGATCTGACAGGCAAACATAGTAGTGATCTGGGAAGCCATAACTGTAAAAAATCTGGATGAAATCAGGAGTTGGGTCATTTGTCAACTCATAAACCTCATTCAGATCCACCAAATCATCTTCTGCAAAATCAGTATTCCATTCGTCGAAATCCGCCGTTCCTTCTCTAAATGGCGTGAATAGTTTGTTGGTGAAAAACAGTTGCCCATAACCTTCTTCTGTAATTCGATAATACTGGTTGATTAGCTTGTTGTAAAAAGCCTCTTCATTTTCATGAATCAGTTCTTTATTCTCACTGAGAAATTTTTCGATACCAACAATAGGTTCAGCTTGTTCAGCTGTTTGCCACGGCGTGTCTTCTGGTCGTTGGTACAGTACAGTATCGAAACGTATGGCCTGTACATCTTCCTGCAAAGAATTCCCCCTTATATTATCAATGTTTCCACCTAATTGCTTGATTCTGAATAGTATTTTCTGATTCATGGTGTACTATGTTGGTTAGGAGTGGTTATCCTATATCTCATGGCTTATATGACTGCCGCAACGGTTCAACTGCCACAATACAGGTGAAACAAGGGCGATTGCTGTTGTTCGTCGGCGGGAGACAGCCCTTCAAAAAAGGAGTGGTCAACCAGGGCTTTGTTTCGCAGATGCTGGTGTAGTTTGTAGAGCAACTCCAGAGCCGTAAACGCTCGATCGTCGTCGGCCACAAACCGAACGGACACTTCGCGTTCTTCGTAATCACCATCGTCGTAGGCTTCTATTAGGGTTTCATTTGCCGATAATGGTTCCGTTTTCTCCGGCCAGCATTCATAGATAATGTCAACTTGCGGGTGTTCAATCAACACCTCCCTGGGGTTCCAATTCGCTCCTTCACCAACGATTTCCTGTTGATATCGGGTAACAGCCTCGTTGAAGGCTTCTGGCGTTTCATAAGATTCGCCCGTAAAATTCCACACTACGTTGGGTAGCAGTCTCATACTGAATTGGCTTGAGATGGGAAGTTGTTCTTGTTTTATTATGCTTACGACGAATGCCCACGTTGACTATTTTTTACCTGACTCCTGATTCAGATACTGCGATAGCAGAATGTCGGGTTTGCACTCCGCCGACAGGTCTTCAGAGTAGGAAAGAGGCCGTTCGGTTTCTTCGGTGCCATATTTCGGGACAAAGAGCGTGGATTGTCCGTAGCGTTCACGGAACACCAGGATCACAAAGGGCCGCCCGTTGTTCTGAATCGTGAACTCCTGCCGCCCATCGGCTTTCACCACGCTGGCTTTGAACAACTTACCATCCCACGGATGGTCGAACCCGTCGAGGGCCACAATGGATTCGTTTTTGCTTTCGGGGCCAACCCGCAACAGTAGCACTTTCAAGCCCTCGCCCGCCCGATACACCTTGCAGTACCGGCCAATTTCAGGACGGGTAGCTTCAACCTTACCCGCCTGAGCAAGGGCCGATACTGACAAGAGTCCGGCAAAAACGCTGAGAATAATCAATCGAATAATCATTTATGGGTTGGGTAATGGGTTTTATTCGTCTATAACAGTGCCTCCCTTATCGACCGAATAGTTTTTATGAGCTGAAGTACTCCGGGTACTTTGCACACCGACTTGACCTTTCAGACCAATTCTCGGAGAATACTTAAACTGCAAGTTATCCACGTAGCAATCTTTGGGTTCGTACCCTGATTTGGCAATGGCTTTCTCATAAATATCGTCTGCTTCGTCGAAATCCGTGATTTCGGACTTTTTGAACAGCCCATCTTTGAAACCATCGTAGGTGTCGATAAACTCTTCTTTGGCTCCCAAACCGCTCGAAAGCGTCATTTCCTGCGGGCCTTCGATTTCCTTTTTGCCAAAATCATACTGATACTGCACCAACTTGTTCTTGTTTTGGGGCGATACCATCTGTACTGACATATGCGACCGCTCGCTTTCGGGGCTGGCGATGCTTTTGGAGAAGCTGATATAAACTTCCATCAGTTCGGGGTCGTCCACATCGGCTTTGTCC
Organism: Cytophagales bacterium; assembly: GCA_031411995.1. Taxonomy (GTDB): domain Bacteria; phylum Bacteroidota; class Bacteroidia; order Cytophagales; family Spirosomataceae; genus Rudanella. The sequence goes on along the minus strand of JANOCD010000134.1, from coordinate 17,594 downwards.
AGAATAGCCTCGTAACCTTCTTCGATCTGGTCGCCAGTGGGCATTTGGTGCATCACCACCCCGTTGTTCTCCGAAGTCTCCTTCACCGTCTCCGGCTCCGATTGACTAATGGAACTTGCCGTTTCGGTAGTTGGCTTATCGCTGCCGCAGGAGGTTAGTATCAGGCTGATGCTGAGGGTAATAATTGACTGATTTAGAGTCATAGCTGTTTTTGGTGTTTACGAAATGAGCGCGTCATAAGCACTTTGCGGAATCTGAATCCAGTAGCGTTCGCCGTTTTTCAGGTGAAGTTCCACGTCGAAAGCGGCCTCCATTTGGCCTACTCCAGATGCCGACAGATTGTTTTCCTGATGGAGCCGGGTTACGGCCACAATGTCGGACTTCCGAAACCGAATCGTTCCGATGTTGCCTTCCTCGCGCCGGTCTTTCAGAATAAAAACACCATCGTTGGTTAGCGAGAGGGCGAAAATGTCATACACCGAAATAACCTGGAACCCCAGCAACATGCCAGCCACGTTGCCGACTCGGCGGGTCATTTTCTCCTCCTCGCTGATTTTACGAAGCCAGAGCAGGCCGTTGGGCCACATTTTGGCAAGCGTTTCGCCTTCCGTATAGCCGTAAAAATTACGCATGACGGGATTATCGGCTTCACGCTTTTTGATGTAGAAAAAATAGTAGAGATACCCGCCAACCCCGGCGATGAGAATCATTGAAAACAGAGACATGGTATGAGTTGGTTTATTTCTTCCCTCCCTTTGCCAAACCAGCCAAAATAGAGTCGTTCCAACCGGCAACTTCCTTGTTGGCCGGGCCGCTCACCGTAACGGTTTGGCCATCGGGACTCCAGGCTACTTTGATACCGGTGGCCGTAGCCGATGGACTAAGAATGATGGCCAGTTTCTCGCCTTTGGGCCGCCATCCGTCAGCAATGTATTTGCTGCGCGAGCCAAAAAAATCAGCGATGGTCGTCATGTAGCCCATTGTCAGGTTGAACGAGTCAGGCGTTTTGGCCAGGGCGGGTGCGTCGAGTTTGAACGTGATTTTGCTGGCCAACCCGTCAATTTGGGTCTGACAGTCCGATTTGTACTCTTTGGCTTTGTCGGATTGCACACCATAACCGCACTTTCCTTCGAGGGCGGTGTAGCCTGCTTTATCCGAAAAATCGACCAGCGACTGGGCCATCCGTTTGAAGCTGTCGCGGCCACGGGGTTGGCTTGGCGCGGCCAACACTGTCTCCCACATGGTGGGCGAAAGGTTGATGGTGAAGAGTTTCTCGACCATGTAGCCCGTCATCCAGACGTTGCTTTGCTCGATTTTGTCAACCAATTGTTCTTTGTTGTCCTGGGCAAACAACGTGGACGTACCAATGGCGAGTGCCATCGCGAAAAGGCAAAGTGATTTTTTCATGAGTTGATTAATTAGTTCGGCACAAAGGTCAACCTTGCCCTATTGAGTTACCATACTACCAAAGTAGTATATTGAGACTTAGCCGGGTTTTAGGGATACTACCTTTGTAGTATATCGTCCCTCGGGATAGTCAAATCGGGTTGCGAAGTCGTAGTTTTACGGAAGTCAGCGTTCTTATTTTCGACTGTATGCGCACCATTTTTTATATACTTCTTTTTATTGGGTCGCTGGTGATTGGTGAAGCCTGCCAGCAAAAGCAGGACGACCATCCTGTTGCCGGCATTTCGCGGCAGGATTCGGCGCGGGTGTTTACCTTGTTCGATCAGGCTTACGACGTGCAGAACACAAACCCCGACAGTGCCTACATGCTCATTCGGCAGGCGGGCGAGTTGTCGCGTCGGCATGGTTTTGCGCAGGGGTTGTTCAATTATTACAACCAGGCCATGTATAACAGGGCAGCTTTTCGGGGCGATTTCGCGCTGGCTAAACGCCTGGGCGATACGGCCTTGGCCCTCACCGCAAACCCCGACCAGAAGCGATTCAGGATGCTGATGAATTTCTCGCGGGCCATCACCCACCAGATTCAGGAAGAAAATGATTCGGCCATTGTTTATTACCTGCGGGCCTTAGATAACCAGCCGTTCACCAAAGACACTTCTCGTATTCCCATGATTCAGAATAACTTAGCCATTCTGTTTCATTTTCAGCAGCGCGACGATCTGGCCGTCGAATACCAGTTAAAATCGCTCCGAAATGCCCTCCACAAACGCGATACGAGCCAGATCATCGGCAACTACGTGAACCTTTATGGCTTTGAAGTGGCCCGGCGCGACACCGCAACAGCATTCGCCTATCTTGAAAAAGGGTTGGTAATGGCCCGGCCCGCCAAAGTCTGGAACGACGAAACAGAATTGTATAAAAATGCGGGCGACTACTGTTTAGCCAAAAACCAGACCGATTCGGCCCGGCAGTACTTTACGCGCTACTACGACCTGATCAAAAAGCTGTATCCGCCAGCCTACCTCGCCATGCCGCTCATTGCGCTGGCCCGCACCGACTGGCAATCGGGCGATGCGGCCGCTACCGAACGGAAACTGCTCGAAGCCAGCCTCCTAACTAAACCCGACTCGCTGCCCATGCTCGAACGGCAGGCGTTTTACCAGACGCAGTATGCTGTGCTGAAAAAGGCAAATCGCCCGGTTCCCGCTCTGAATGCGTTGGAGAACTATAATGAGGCTGTGCTGGCTTTTGACCGGGGCGAGAAAAACCGCCAGTTAATCAATTATAACGAGCGGGTTCGGCAACTGACTCACGAGAAGCAACTGGCTGACCAACAGTATGCTATGAACCGAAAAAACAGCCTGATTGTGGCTCTCTTGATCGGCTGTTTGTTGTTGGCAGTGGTGGCTGCCTTGTTGGTGTTGTATTGGCGGAAGCGCAAAATGCTGGAGTCCGAAAAACTGGCCAAACTGCAATTGGAAACCGAGTGGACCAGCCTGAAAAGCCGAATTGAAGCCCAACAGGAAGAGCGGGGACGCATTTCGCAGGAACTCCACGACGAGCTGGGCGCGGCCCTGACCTCGATCTCGCTGGCCAGTGAATTGCTCAAGCAACAGTCCGAAACGAACACGGCTGAGGTGCAAATCATTGCCAAAGCCTCGTCGGAGATGACCACCCGGATGAACGAAATTGTGTGGAGCCTGAACGTCAACAACGACAATCTGCAAAGCTTAGTGGCCTATATTCGCAAGTTCTGTTCGGAGTTTCTGGGCGAGGCAGGCATCAAAATGATTTTTACCGAAACCATCACCGACCCGCAACGCGAACTCAAAGGGATTGTCCGTCGGAACGTGTATCAATCGGTGAAAGAGGCCGTGCATAACGTGGTAAAACACGCCGAAGCCTCACAGGTCGAACTGGCCATTGCCACCGTCGAAAACGAACTGCACATCCTGATCCGCGACAACGGAAAAGGGATGGATGGAGAGCCTACTAAGCTGTGGAGCAATGGCTTACGAAACATGCGAAAAAATATCGAAGCCATCAAAGGCCGCATCACCTGGCTCACCGACAACGGCACCGAGGTCAGTATTGAGGCTCCCATGACCGCATAACAACTATGATCTCCGTTTTTATTGTCGAAGACAACCCCGATATTCAGTTGTTGCTGCAAACCATTGTCAGCCGCGACGATGAATACTCGTGCGTAGGCGTGGCTCCAACCGGCACCGAAGCCCTCCGCCGAATTCCCGAACTGTTGCCCGATGTGGTGCTGATGGATATTGGGTTGCCCGACATTAGTGGCATCGACTGCGTGAAGAAGCTGAAGCCCGTTTGTCCCAATGTCGAGTTCATTATGTGTACGGTCTATGACGAAGACGAGAAGGTGTTTCAGTCGCTCGAAGCCGGGGCTAACTCGTATATTCTCAAAAAAAGCAAGCCCGAACTTCTGCTGAGTGCCATCCGGGAGGTGTTTGAAGGCGGCTCACCCATGAGCAGCGACATTGCCCGCAAGATTGTGGCCCGGATGCAGCGCAACGGTCAAACTCGCACCGATTACCACATCACCCCCCGCGAAGTCGAAGTATTGACCATGCTCTCAAAGGGTTTGACATATAGCGAAGTGGCCGATGGCTTGTTCATCAGCGTGAAAACGCTGAAAAAACATATTTATAATATCTACGAAAAACTCCACGTCGACAACAAAGTGGAAGCCCTCAACAAGTTTTTCGGGAAGTACTGAATGAAAAAAGTCGGGTGTTCAAGTGGTGTCAGTTCCTCATCCTGACACCACTTGAACACCCGACTTTTTTTCATTTTATCACGTTTACCGCTGCGCGGTAGCTCGGTTGCACTTTTCGCCAATGATTTTGTAAGCCTGAACATAGCCCAATTCACCCGCCCGGCTGAGGTCGACACAACCCGCTTGCTCATCGCCTGTATCATAGCGGACAATTCCCCGCAGATAATAGGCTTCGGCGTGGCGCGGATTAAGTTTAACGGCACTGTTGCAGTCAATTAGGGAGCCTTTTTGATCGCCCAGCGACGAACGGATAATGCTCCGAACAAAATACGATTCTGAACTGGTAGGGCTTAGTTCGATGGCCCGGTTCAGGTCTGCCAAAGCTGCTTTGCTTTCGCCCGATGCATTTTTAAGCAACCCCCGCAGCAGGAATGCATCAGAACGGTCGTCGGCCAATTCACTGATTCTATACCGCTCCTGAAGCACCGTACTAAGCAATGGTAACAGGTTTTGGGTGATAAAATCGCTGTAATAAGCCTTTGTTTGCAAGGTATTATTTCCCATTTCAATGGAACGGTCAATATCCTGAATGGCCTGTTTCTGACTTCCGGTGCGGCTTTTGCAATAACCCCGGCTAAAATGTGCTTTAAAGTGCGTGGGGTCAATCTGGAGCGTTTTGTCGAAGTCGGCCGTGGCCCCCGCGAAGTCGGCCATACGGGTTTTCACCAGACCCCGCTTGTAGAATAAATCAGCGTCGTTTGGGCTAATCTCAATGGATCTTCCGAAATCAGCTAGTGCACCTTTGGGGTCGTCGAGCCGGAAACGGGCATAACCCCGACCGGATAACGCCTGCGATTTGTTGGGGGCCTTTTCGAGGGCTGTACTAAAGTCGGCGAGGGCACCTTTGAAATCGCTCATCTGGTTTTTGCAGTTACCCCGTGCCGTCAGAATGTTCACGTCGCTGGGGGCTAAACCAGCCGCTTTATTGAAGTCGGCCAGAGCCGTAGCTAGATAGTTGACCTGAGCACGGCTCAAACCACGGTGGTAATACAGGATTGCATCGTTCGGATTGAGTTCGATGGCCCGGTTAAAGTCTTGCACAGCTCCCCGGAAATCATCAATTTTTGTGCGGTTTATTCCCCGATACAGAAATGCATTCGCATCTTGCGGGTTGAGTTCAATGGCTTGGTCGAGGTCCAGAATTGCGCCCTGAATGTCGTTCAGGCTAATTTTGGCTAAAGAGCGGTTGTAGTAACTCGGAGCATTTTCCGGGTTCAGGATAATGGCGGTCGTGAACGCTTGAAGTGCGCCCGTGTAATCTTTGGCGTTGCTTTTCTGAATACCCTCATTGAAATAATCGGCGGCCGTGGGATTACCCTGGCCAAACGTTACGGCAGGAAGTAGTAGTGCAGCTACGACGTAACTACGGAGTAAATGTTTATTCATACATTTATAATGGGTTGACTTGGTTTGAGACTGTCGCGGTAAAAATACGGGTAATGTATGGCCGTGCAAATTTATTTTAGGTCATATATAACGAAAAGAGCATGAAAAAACGGTTAATCTATAGAACCTCAGTATCAGGGTTTAAGTATTTTTAATGCAATACTATGTCGATATAACTAATAGAATTTGTTAAAGATCGACGAAGAACAGTCACAAGATAGATCATATAATTGTAATACATTTCTTATTCATAATTTTTCCAAAATAAGTCCATTTGTATCAGTGAAAAGTATTGATAAATCAATTAATTTTAGGTATCTGTTTAATAAAGGCAACAACGATCTATTTCCTTCAATACAGGTCTTATAATACCAATCCAGCGACTCCCCGGCAACCTCTTCCGTGATACCTCGATAATCAGCATAAGTGTAGCCTACCTGTGGCTTGCCAAACCGTTCCCACATTAGCCGCATCACATCATCCAGTGACCGGGTTTGCCCGCTTGTCTGCCGAATGTGTAAATCCAGAATCATGGCGGCAATAGCTCCCTTATGATAGACTGATACTTTACGGTCGGGAACGCCCTTGTCATAACCGTCCAGCCACAAATCCCACGACGACTCCAGCAACGACTGAAACGCCCGCCCGTTATTTTCAAAATGCCGTTTGAGTGTTACGTGCAACTCTTTCAAATAAGCGGCTTCATTAAATACCTCCGACCGGCGCAGCATGTGATCGCCATAATAGGTGGTAACGCCTTCGGCTACGAAGCAAGTCTGGAAATAGTTTTCGCGGGTGAAATCATACGGTAATAACTCCTGCGGCCTGATTCGGATAATGTTCCAGGCATGAAACAACTCGTGCGAGGCAATGCCCAGCAAGTCAACATACAAACCTTCACCCTCATCGGCAGGCCCCAATACCAGCACCGTGCTGTTTCGGTGTTCAACGCCGTGGTAGTGAGCAACAGGCAGCAAAATGGTCAGGAAATGGTATTCGGTTTCGGGGAATTCGCCAAAAATGTCGATTTGGGCTTCCGAGAATCGCTGAAAATCGCGAACAACCCGCGCCTGGTTAAACACCATCCGCCCGGCCACCCAAACCGAGAAGGCTACGCCCCGCGCTTCGTACTGAATGCGATGCAAAGCAGGGGCAGCAATAAGCGGACAGTCCACTAATTCGTAGAAATCTTTAGCAGAGAGCGTTTGAGGGCCAGTTTTAGTCAGGCCACAGGCAATGGTCCAGTCTGCCGGAATGTCTAGTTCAAGGCTGCAGGGGTCATTGATTCGTCCTTCGGCATAGAGGCACAGGTTAACAGGGTTGACATAAAGCCAGGGACTAACGTCGGTATCATCGCTGATATAGCTACTGCCGGCGTTGATGATGTTAGCGTAATAATTATACTGAGCCACAATCTCTGTTACCCCGTCGGTTTGCACCAGCCAGCGGTCTTTGGTTATTTTACGGAAGGGGAGGTGCTTTCCTGAAGCATCGGTAATGACGAATCGCTGAATGTTTTTGGCAAAGTTCTGTAACTCGTAGCGGCCCGGTCGCCAGGCGGGTAGCTGCAACTCAATCGTGTCTGTTGTAACGTCAGTTAGCCGGGCTTCAACGGCGATGTAGTGGGGCAGGAGCGGGTCGGCAGACAGTCGGTAGTGCATACAGGAAAACTAAGGATATAAATCAAATACCGGGAAAGTGCGTAATTGGTTTCGGGCTGCCAAAATGGAGTAACTTTTTCAAAGCTGCCCCTTGCAATAACAGAATCAATATTGTAATTTTGCGGTCTCATTTTGGAAACAGGCTTCAGGCTATTGAATTTATACATCGATGAAAAGAACGTACCAACCCTCCAACCGTAAGCGGAAAAACAAGCACGGCTTCCGCGAGCGGATGTCAACCCCTAACGGTCGGCAAGTATTAGCCCGTCGTCGGGCAAAAGGTCGCCACAAGCTGACCGTTTCCGACGAGAAGAAAGGTGATCGGTTCAAATTGTAGGTTGTTGTAGAGACGCGTATTCGCGTCTTACAGATTATGCGCCCCACGTTCCCCAAATCAGAACGCCTGTCGGGCAAAAAGAAGATCGGAGTGTTATTTCAAAAAGGTAGAACTGACCTCCGGTCGTTCTACCTTTTTCCGTTTCGGGTCATCTACCACCACGCTGTCAACGAAGCGGGTGAGCGCGACGGGTACGCCGGAGCGGGGCAACCCACTGCTGCCGTACTGATTAATGTCTCGAAACGACAGTTTAAACATGCCGTTGATCGCAATTTGATTCGTCGGCGCATCCGCGAGGCCTACCGGTTAAACAAACAATTGTTGGGTGTCGAAAACAGTCCGCCAACAGAAATTGCTTTTTTGTATATTGCAAAGACAAAAGCAACGTTTCAAGAGATAGAGAAAGGAATGAAGCGCACCCTCAAGAAAGTGGATAGCGGCCATACCGACATCTGAAATCCCCAATCCGACATCTTATGACTTTCCGCAAAAAACTACTTACGGGAGCTTCGGCCCTGCTGGTGGCCGGTAGCCTGACAGCCTTCAACCAGGAAGATCGCTTTTTTGAGATCGCCCGGAATCTCGACATCTATGCCACCATGTTCAAAGAACTGAACATGTATTATGTGGATGAGGTGAACCCCAACCGGATGGTTAGAACCAGCATCGAAGCGATGCTGAAAACGCTTGACCCCTATACCAATTTCTACGCCGAAGACGAAATTGAAGACTATATGACCATGACCACGGGCCGCTACAATGGCATCGGGGCTTTGGTGGGTCAGCGGCAGGGCAAGAGCATTGTGCTGATGATTTATGAGGGAACACCCGCCGAAAAGTCGGGACTTCGCATTGGCGACGAGATTGTGAAGGTGGATGGCGTGAACGTGAAAGACCGCAAAGATGCCGATGCGGGTAAGTTGCTGCGCGGGCAAACCAACACCAACGTGAAACTGTCGGTGAAGCGATACGGGCAAAAAGACCCGCTCGACCTGACCGTTTCGCGCGATGTGGTGAAAATGACCAACGTGCCTTACTACGGCATGATTACCGACGAAGTTGGCTACGTTGACCTGAAAGATTTTACGGGAACTGCTTCCCGCGAGGTTCGGCAGGCAGTAATAGAGTTAAAAGGTAAGGGCATGAAAAAGTTGATCTTAGACGTTCGGGAGAACCCCGGCGGCTTGCTCAACATGGCCATCGACATCTCCAATTTGTTTGTTCCGAAAGATTCGGAAGTGGTGACGACCAAAGGAAAGGTGCAGGAGTGGAACAAAACATACACTGCTTTGGCCCCCCCGCTCGACCTCGACATTCCGATTATTGTGCTGGCCAACAGCCGGAGCGCGTCGGCGGCAGAGATTGTGGCTGGCGTGATTCAGGACTACGACCGGGGCGTGTTGATTGGACAGCGAACCTACGGTAAGGGCCTGGTGCAAACTACCCGCGATCTGTCGTTCAATACCAAAATGAAAATCACCACGGCCAAATACTATATTCCGAGTGGCCGCTGTATTCAGGCGATCGACTACAGTCATCGCAACACCGACGGCAGCGTGGGTAAAATTGCTGACTCTCTCCGCACGGCGTTCAAAACTAAGGCGGGCCGCGTGGTTTATGATGGCGGAGGTGTGTTGCCCGACATTGTGACTGAGGCACCCAACCCGACTCCGGTGGCTATAACCCTGACGAACAAGGGCTTGATATTCGACTACGCCGTGAAATACCGGAACGATCACCCGACAATCAAACCCGCCCGCGAGTTTCACCTGACCGAGGCCGAATACCAGGAATTTGCTTCGTGGCTGAAAGACAAGGAGTATGACTACACCACGCAGGTTGAAAAAGACCTTGGAACACTGGAGGCTTCAGCTAAGAAAGAAAAGTTTTTTGATCAGATTCAGGATCAGTTGAAAGCGTTGAAAACCCGTATGGGACACAGCAAAGATGCTGACCTCGTTACCTTTAAAGAGGAACTAAAGGGAATGCTTGAAAACGAAATTGCCGGACACTACTACCTGCAAAAAGGTATCAAGGAATCCTCGTTTAGCACCGACCCCGAAATGAAAGCTGCCCTCGATCTCTTCAAAGACATGAAGAAGTATGAAGGAATTTTGAAAAAATAATGCTCCTCCTGTCACTCGACACATCCACTACGGTATGCTCGGTTGCGCTGCACAACGACAGTGGTTTGCTGGGTTGTTACGAACTGTTTACTGAACGAACGTCATCGTCGATGCTCACTACGCTCATGGGCGATGTAGTACGGCACGCGGGATTTCAGTTGAGTGATCTGGACGCGGTCGCTGTGGCAAAAGGGCCGGGTTCCTACACGGGGCTGCGGATTGGGGTATCCACGGCCAAAGGGCTTTGTTTTGCGCTGGATAAACCGCTGCTTTCTGTCAACACGCTGCAGGCCATGACTGAGCAAGTTCGCCAGTTTTTTCTGTCAACTCTTTTTTGCCCCATGATCGACGCACGGCGGATGGAAGTTTATTGCGCGTTGTACGATCAAACGGGCGCGGAAGTGAAACCGACAGCCGCCGAAATTATCGACGAAAAATCATTCGAAGATTGGCTTGCCGAACACCAAATCGTGTTTTTCGGCGATGGTGCCGCCAAGTGTCAAGCCGTATTGGGTCAACACGCGAATGCCCTGTTCTTAGATGAGCTGATTCGCCCCTCGGCCCGCACAATTGGGAAGTTAGCCGCTGACCGTTTCCGGGCCGGGCAGTTTGACGATGTGGCTACGTTTGAGCCGTTTTATCTCAAAGAATTCATGACCACCAAGCCGAGGAAGGCTGTGGTGTAAGACGTTATCTACCTCGAAAACCGGACAAATTTGCAATTAGATTACAAATTTGTCCGGTTTTCGTTCAGGCCAGCAATGCCCGTGCTGTCTCGTCATCCTTTTTCAACTGCTCGATCAATGCCGGAAGACCGCTGAATTTCTGTTCAGGGCGGATAAACTCGCGGAACCGGAGCGTGATGTGTTCGCCGTAGATGTCGTTGTCGAAATCGAAAATATACGTTTCGACGGTCTGGTTTTCGCCAGCCACGGTGGGCCGAAATCCGATATTAGTCATGCCGCCCAGCGTGGATGCGCCCGGCGTGGATGCACCCGGCGTGGATGCGCCCAACTGCTGCCCTTTATACTGAACATCAACGGCATAGACTCCGTTGGCCGGTATCAGTTTAACCGGATCGTCAACTTGCAGGTTGGCTGTTGGGAAACCAATAGTACGGCCCAATTGTCGCCCTTTCACCACCGTTCCCGTGAGATTATAGGAGCGACCCAAAAACAGGTTGGCCGCCCGGACGTTTCCCTCAGCAAGAGCAGTTCGGATTTTAGATGAACTAACACCCACAGCCTCAATGTCCTGACGCGGAATTTCTTCTACTTCGAAACCATACTCAGCCTGATGCGCCTGAATGTAGTCGAACCCGCCTTCGCGGTCGCGGCCAAAGCGGTGATCATAGCCAATAACCAGCTTTTTGGTGCCGATTTTTTCAATTAATATTCGCTGGATAAACTCCTCTGAGGTAAGTTGCGAGAACGAACGCGTGAAGGGGATCACCACTAAATGATCGACTCCCGCCTGGGCAAGTAGTTCGATTTTTTCGTCTAAAGTAGAGAGCAGGCGGAGATTCTGACTGTCATTGGAGACCACCGTGCGGGGGTGGGGCCAATAGGTAAGGACAACGGATTGGCCCCCGTTGTTGTGAGCCACTTCGGTTAGGCGGGTCAGAATTTTCTGGTGGCCCCGGTGAACGCCATCAAAGGTGCCACTTGTGACAACGGCGTGGGGAAGGGGAGTCAGGTTGTCGATGCCGTGGTGTACGTTCATGCGGGTTGATTAAGACCGTATTCGGTTCGGAAGTGGGTTATAAAGCCTTCAACAGTTTGGGCATTTTCGATACGAAATTCACCAATTCGGGTTCGGCAGAGGCTACTCATGTAAGCCCCATTGCCTAGTAGAAGTCCCAAATCGCGCACCAAACTGCGAATATACGTGCCTTTGGAGCAGACAATGCGAAACGTGATTTCGGGGAACAGTTCGGTGCCAACCCGACTGGCATTCACCTCAAACTCGGAGACCGTTACCACACGGCTTTTAATCTCGGTGGTTTCGCCCCGTCGGGCTTTTTCATATAGTCGCTCGCCATTCACGCGAACAGCGGAATAAATGGGGGGAATCTGCTGAATCTCGCCCGTGAGTTGCTTCACCGCTTCCTGCACTTGTTCGGGGATGATGCCGGTGGTATCGAACTCTGCATCGAACTCGGTTTCGAGGTCAACGGACGGGGTTGTGCGGCCCAAAACGAGGGTGCCGGTATATTCTTTTTCCTGCGCCTGATACTGGTCGATCTCTTTAGTTTTCTTACCGGAACACAAAATCAGAAGGCCCGTTGCCAGCGGGTCGAGGGTGCCGGCATGACCCAATTTTTTGATCCGGCAGCCCCGGCGTAGTTTATTCACCACATCGAATGAAGTCCATTCGATGGGTTTGTCAATCAGGATGACGAGCGCGGGATCGAGCGTTGGTTGCGGTTGGATGGGCAAGTGATTAAGCTAATGTGCGTTGATAAAATCAGGTTTTATGCCACGAATTTACACAATTTCCAGCTTAACCCCAGCCGCCATCAGGCCCAGCAGCAATAGCCCTAGTGCAATCCGGTAATACCCAAAGTATTTGAAGCCGTAGCGAGTCAGAAAGCCGATAAACCCCCGAATGGCTAATAACCCCACTACAAATGCGATGCCGTTGCCAATCAAGAGCGTCTGATAATCAGCCGGTTCAAGCATTTTATAGGTTTTAAGGAGCTTGTATCCTGAAGCAGCAGCCATTGTTGGTACGGCCAGGAAAAATGAAAACTCGGCCGCCTGGGTGCGGGTGAGTCCCTGCGTCATACCGCCAATGATGGTTGCCGCTGACCGCGACACGCCGGGAATCATAGCGATGCACTGAAAGAAACCAATTTTGAGGGCTTCGGGGAACGTCACGTCAAAGTCGCGGGGTATTTCGCGCATGATGCGGTCGATGTACACGAGAATAATCCCGCCAACCACGAGCGAAATGGCTACGACGGTGACGTTTTCGAGCAGCGAATCAATGAAATCGTTGAGGAGAAAACCGATAACGGCAGCGGGCAGAAACGCCACAAAGAGTTTGGCGTAAAAGTCGGTCGTTTGCAGAAACCGGCGACTATACAAAACCATCACCGACAGAATACAACCAAACTGAATATTGACTGTGTAGAGTTTAGTGAATTCGTCGCCCGCAATGCCCGCCAGCGAGGAGTATATAATCATGTGGCCGGTTGACGACACCGGCAAAAACTCCGTCAATCCTTCGATAATGGCCAGAATGATGGCATGTAATAGATTCATGACGCAAAAATAGTGATGAATCGGCCCGCCGACGCGGATAAGCGATGAATGATAAATAAGTTTGTGTAAACTAATTCATCACTCATCCACGCCGACGGACCGGTTTATCACTACTTTGCTGGCTTTTTCAGAATCGCGAAGAACTCCACGATGAAGCCACTGAGCACCACCAGTGGCCCGAGGGTGAGACCAAGAAAGCCAAATCCGAATTCCTCTTTATCGAGGGTCATAATGAAAAAACCAATCAGGATCACGGCCACACCGATGATCATGAGCCGGTAATTTTCGGCCCCAAATGGCATGGCACTCACCGCCGATTTGGTTGGAGTCAATGGGGTAACGGGTGCTACCCGCTCCTGAACGGGGGCTTCGACCACCGATGCGTTGGTTGCCGAAACAGTCCGGTTGGCGGCCTTTTCGGCACGGCTCGGAACCGGAGTCATGAGTGTTTTATCTTTTGCCATAATAGGTCTTTTGTCTAAAGTCTTAATACAATTCATCCAGCGAAACGCCCAGATACCGGTTCACGGCCTGGTAGGTACTCAACAGGCCAATGAGCATTCCCAGCACAATTAAGCCGCCCAAGACCATTGCCATTTTCACAGGTTCCTGCAAAACGGCCAATTCGGGAATGTTGTAAATGGCTGCCTGTTGCAGGGCAATCAACAAGCCCGATGCCAGCACGCCCGCCAGCAAACCCTGCCACAACCCACGTAACAGAAAAGGCCTCGTGATGAAACCGTTGGTGGCTCCCACCAACTGCATACTCCGAATCAGCATCCGTTGCGAATACAACGCCAGCCGAATCGTGTTGTTCATTAGCAGCACAATAATCAGCAGCAAGATGACCGCGAAGGCAGTCATTATCACGTAAATTTTGTTAATGTTCCGGTTGATCGTATCCACCAGATTTTCCTGATACACAGCCTCCGAAACGCCGTCAATTTCTTCCAGATCACGTTTAACTGCCTGTAGCTTTGTCTCTTCAAAGTAGGCCTCGTTGAGCCGGATCCGGTAGCTGTCGTGCAGGGGGTTATCGGCTAAAAACGTTTTGAAATCCTCTTTCGTTTCAGCAATAAACTCGCGGGCGGCAGCATCCCGACTAATAAAACTAACTTGTGGTTTGCCCTCGGCAGTCAGTACATAGGGCCGGGCGGCAATTTTTTTATAAACTGGTTCGGCTTTGGTCGAATCGAGGTCGCGGTCGAGGAACACCCGCATTTCGTAATTCTCGCGGATGTAGGTTACTAACCGCTTGGACTGAAGAGCCAGTAATCCACAAAAACCAATCAGAAACAGGGCCACCGTCATGCTAAACAGGATTAGCCCACCGGGGTATCGACCAACTTTTTTCTTTCTACGAGCCATGAAACGGGTAACAGAATAATGCTGACCAGCTTTACTTAAGCAGCCGGACAACCGAACTGTTACAAAAATAGAGTTTTCCGACCAAAGGACCCTGCTGAATTAGAATACGGGTCGGGATTTAGGAAAAATTAAGACGAACCCCACTTAACCAATTGTATGAAAACACGCACGCACCTCATTGTGCTGATAGCCCTGTTCGTTGCGACGGGTATAACTGCCTTCACCAAATGGCGGGCCGACGAAAAGCCCATCCCCGTCACGGGCGGGCTTGTTTCGGGAACCTTGGGCAACGATGGTTCTATTCGTATATACCGGGGCATTCCCTTTGCGGCCCCACCCGTGGGCAACCTACGCTGGAAAGCACCACAAGCCGTTGTCCCCTGGTCGGGCGTTCGGAAATGCGATGCGTTCGGGGCGAGTCCGGTGCAGGGAGTTCCGAATCCGTTTGGGCCGTGGAGTGCCGAATTCCTGATTCCGAAAGAGCCGATCAGCGAAGATTGTCTGTATCTGAATGTTTGGTCAGGAGCCAAAACGGCCAAAGAAAAACGTCCCCAGGATCGCCTGCCGGTATTGGTTTGGATTTATGGTGGAGGTTTCGGTAGTGGCGGAGCCGGGTGTGCCATTTATGACGGGGAAGCAACCGCCAAAAAGGGCGTTATTTTCGTGAGTATCAACTACCGCGTTGGCCCGTTTGGGTTCCTTGCCCACCCCGAGCTGACGAGCGAATCGGGTAAAGGCGCATCAGGAAACTATGGGCTGATGGATCAGATTGAAGGGTTGAAATGGGTGAAGCAGAATATTGCCGCATTCGGAGGTGATCCCAATAACGTGACCATTGCGGGGCAATCGGCGGGTTCGATGAGTGTGAATTGTCTGGTAGCCAGCCCGGTAGCCAAAGGGTTATTTAACAAAGCCATTGCCGAAAGTGGAGCCAGTTTTGCCAATCCGCAACCAACGCTGCAACAAGCCGAAGAAAGCGGGATGAAAACAATGCAGACCTTAGGAGCTTCGTCGTTGGCCGAGATGCGAGCTATTTCTGCCGAGCAAATTCTGAAAAAAGCCCAAAGCGGAATGCGCGGCCCCATCACGGACGGCTATGTGTTGCCTAAATCCGTGGCCCAGATTTTTGCGGCCCGCGAACAAAACGACGTGACCTTGCTGACGGGTTGGAACGAAGACGAAGGCATGGCTTCGGGGCCGCCGAAAAACGCTGAAGCCTACCGCAAACAGATGGAGCAGCAGTATGGTGAGAAAGCACCCGAACTCCTGAAACACTACCCCGGCACGACCGACGCCGAAGCTGCCAACTCGCAAATGAGAATGTCGCGGGATATGATTTTCGGGGCGCAGAATTATGCTTGGGCCAACATCCAAAGCAATCAGGGCAAAAAAGTGTATGTCTATCGCTTCACCCGGAAAATACCCGCAACGGGCGACTACGCCAAATACGGAGCGTTTCACACCGGCGAGGTAGCCTATGCCTACGACAATCTGAAAGTCATTGATCGCCAGCTTCGCCCCCTTGAACCCGCCGATGATGAACTCGCCCGAATCATGTCGGCCTACTGGGCAAACTTCATCAAAACGGGTAATCCCAATGGCAGTGGCCTACCCAATTGGCCCGTTTATGCCGCCACCTATAAGCAAACGATAGTGCTTGGCACCCAAACAAAGGCAGCCCCCCTCCCCGACGGTGCCGCCCTCGACTTTCTGCTGGCGGCAATGAGTAAGAAGTAAGGCTATTATTCGACCACTAAACTTGACTACATACATGAAAACAAACATAATCTTACTTGCCGTAACCACCTTTGCCTTACCGTTTTTGGCCGATGGACAAGCCAAAAAAGAGACTGCGCCCATTGTAGCGGGTAAATCCATTGCCACCGTTTCAACAGAATCGGGGATGGTTCGGGGGTACATTCACAATGGAACATTCACGTTCAAGGGAATTCCTTATGCGAAGGCCGAGCGGTTTATGGGGCCGTCGAAACCCGATTCGTGGACAGGTGTTCGCAGTTCGATGACCTACGGACCGGTTTGCCCGATGGATGCCACAACCAGTACGAATGACGAATTTGAGTTTCCGTTTCACCACGATTGGGGCTATACCAACGAAAACTGCCTGAACCTGAACGTCTGGACTCCGCAATTGACGAACGCCAAAAAACGCCCACAGGATCGCCTGCCGGTCTTAGTGTGGTTTCATGGTGGAGGTTTCACGGCGGGTTCATCGGTGGAGCTGCCTTCGTATGACGGTGAAAACCTGACGGAAAAGGGTGACGTGGTGGTTGTTTCCGTGAATCACCGGCTGAATATTCTCGGGTTCATGGATATGTCGGCGTATGGGGAGAAATACAAAAACTCGGCCAACGCGGGTTTGCTCGATCTGGTAGCCTCGTTGCAGTGGGTCAAAAACAACATTGCCCAGTTTGGTGGCGACCCTGAAAATGTCACGATCTTCGGGCAGTCGGGTGGGGGTGGTAAAGTGAGTTCGCTGATGGCCGCACCCTCAGCTAAAGGGCTTTTCCACAAAGCAATTGTGCAAAGTGGCAGCTACGTGACAGCGTTCACTGAAAAAGAGGTAGCCCAAAAAGTGAGCGCGGCCCTGCTCGAAGAGCTGAAACTGGCCCCGAATCAGGCCGACTCGTTGCAAAAAATGCCCTACGAACGACTGAACGCGGCCGGAAAAAAAGCCCTGCGTAAAGTGGCCGACAGTATGAAAGGGAATGGTGTACCTGCGTTTGGTTTAGGGTGGGGGCCAATTCACGATGGCACGTTCCTGCCCTATCAGCCTTCGGAGGCAGTCGCAATGGAGCTGTCGAAAAGCATTCCGTTGCTGGTTGGCTCAACCAAAACCGAGTTTGGCCCGTTTAACCCGGCTACCCGCGAAACCGATATGGAAAAAGCCAAAGCCAGCCTGAAAAAACAGTATGGTGACAAAGCTGATGCCTATATGGCCGCAGTAAAAAAAGCCTACCCTGAAACAGCAAATCCATCTGATTATCTGACGGTTGACATTGGCTTTCGGGCGGGTACTATCCGGCAGGCCAACGCCAAAGCGGTGCCAGGTGCGGCTCCCGTTTACACGTATATCTTCGCCTGGAGTTCGCCCGTGAACGATGGTATGTATAAGTCGATGCACTGCATGGAACTGCCGTTTGTGTTCGATAACATCAGCCGTTGCGAAGAAATGACCGGGGGCGGCAAAGAAGCCCACGCCCTTGCCGACAAGATGAGCCG
>JANOCD010000133.1:0-134567 GCA_031411995.1 Cytophagales bacterium | reverse complement strand
ACGCATATTTAGGTTATGCGTCAGCCACTCTTTCACTCTTTCGCTCTTACGCTCTTTCGCTCTTTCACTCTTTCACTCTTTCACTCCTAATACCCTGGATTCTGCTTCAGTACTTCACGGCCCTGATAGTCAATTTGCGTGAGCGGAATTGGCATATATTCGTCCTTGCCAGCCGTAAACTTCGCCCCACTGTAGGCCGTTGAGAGTCTTGCTCCTTCATAGGCAATGAAGGCATTAAGCGTTGGTGCCGCAATGCCCCAGCGAACCAGATCATAAAAACGATGGCCCTCACCCGACAATTCCAACTTGCGCTCAAACTGAACGGCTGTCCGCGCAGCTTCTTTACTGGCAAACGTTGTGTAATTGCTGATCAGGTAGTTAGCCGCCGGTTTGCCCGCGTTCGTTACGAAACCAGCCGGATTGGCCGCCCGCGTCCGAACTAAGTTTGTGTATTCTACAGCCTTAGCTAAACTGCCCACTTCAATTTCGGCTTCGGCAGCCATCAGCAACACATCGGCAAACCGGATAATGTTGTAGTTGATGGCTGAGTAACCGTCTGTCCACGAGCTACCATCGGTCAGGACTTTGCTCTGTGTGCGATAAAACACAAACTTTTTGGGTGAATAAGGGCCGGCAAAACCCTGATCACGAATCCAGTCGAGGCCGGGGTGAACCTGCCAGTCGAGATACGGGATTCCCCGGCGACCAACTGACCAGTCAAGGCGTGGGTCAACCGGACCTGCGTCGGGTGTGAAAGCAGTTTTTGAGTCAATTCCCTGATCGTTTTTCAACGCATTGGCTCCCGTATTGTACGAACCATCTAACAGGGGCAATCCCTTTGCATCGACACGGAACGAGTTTGCCAGTTCGAAACTGGGTGCGAAAAATCCGCAGCAACCCGCCGGGCCATTTGAGCCAGTGTTGTAGGGAAAATTCAGCACCAGGTCGGGGTTGGCATTGTCGGCACTGCCAGTGTTGGCGGCTGCCTGAATCGCGAAAACCGACTCCTCGTTGTTGTCTTTCTCGGCATTGAATATGTCGGCAAAGTTGGCAACGAGCGCGTATTTTTTACCGTTGGCCGTTTTTCCGTTCGGAATAATCAGATCGTACAGTGCTTTTGCTTCAGTGTACTTTTTCTGGTACATGTAGGTTTTGGCCAGATACGACGCAGCCGCCCACTTGTTTGCCCGTCCGGCCGCTATTTGGGTCTCGGTCAGGTTATCGTAAGCATATTTGAAATCTGCTTCGATCTTTGGCCAGATATCAACGTTGTTGGGTACTTTTTCGATACCCGTTCCATAGTCAACGCTTTCATCGACGTAAGGAATCATATTGAACGCTCTCTTCAACTCGAAATAGTAGTGAGCACGCAGGAAACGGGCCTCACCCGAAATCCGCTTCTTGTCATCTTCCGATACATCAGAAGCCGCATTGGTTAGCGCACGAAGTACAGCATTGCTGCGGCTAACGCCCTCATACATAGCGTTCCACTTCGCGTTTACCTCACCGCTGGAAGGCAGCAATTGATAGGTTTCAAAGGGAGTAAGGGCGTTGAAGTCACCGGAGTTGGAGCCTTTGTTAGCCTCTCCCCCCGAAATGCTCCCCCGAACCCAGTTATTTGAACTGGCTGATTGCGAAAACCCCCGCGCGTTCAATTGCGAGTAAGCCGAAATCAATACGCCATCAATACCGGCGCGTGAGGTTATCTGATCATTCGATAACTGGCCAGTAGCCGGAATCTGCAAAAACTTATCGTTACAAGATAGGGTCGTCAGCAAAATCATGGCTGTAGCCCCCGTTTTTCTTAAAAAATACGTGTTCATGGTTGGTTGGTTGATTAGAAGCCAAAACTCAAAACGGCGTTGTAGCTGCGGGTAAGCGGATAGTTGCCAATATCGATACCGAAGTTGGTATCGGCGGCACCACCCACCGCTGGGTCAAGCCCGGAATATTTTGTTACAGTGAACAGGTTATTTGCTGCAATGGCAACCCGCACCCGATTCAGACCCACTCGCGACAGCAGATTTGCCGGGAGCGTGTAGCCCAGCGTGAGGTTCTGCATCCGCAAATACGAGCCGTTCTCCACATAATAGGAGTTGGCTTGTGTGTTAGTGCTGAAGTTCGAGGCCGACTCAAAAATGGGCACGTCGGTGTTAGTGTTCGTGGGTAACCACGAATCTTTCACCCGCGCACTAATGGCCGCTCCCGAAAATGAGGGATAGAAGTCAGTGAACCATTTTGAGTTGTTGAAAATCTGGTTGCCCAGCGAAGTATATAGGTACGTGACCAGGTCGAAGTTCTTATACTTGAGCGTAAACGTAGCTCCACCTGTGAATTTCGGAACCGGACTACCCAAATACGTCCGGTCATCGTCGTTGATCCTGCCATCGCCATTCAGGTCGGCATAGCGGAAACGGCCCGGAGCGGCTCCATCCTGCGTGGGTGCTGCCGAAACGTCTTCTTTGCTCTGAAACAGGCCAACCACTTTATAGCCGTAAAACGACGAAATGGCGTGACCCGGCTCATTACGCACAACAGGCGTACCGATTCGCGTGCCACCACCGGTGAAATAAGGCGTTCCAGGAGCCAGAGCCGTGATTCGGTTTTGCAGGAAACTACCCGTGAGGTTGGCTTCGTAGGTTAACTCACCCGTAACATTACCACGACCAATTACCTGAATATCAATACCCTGATTGCGCATACTGGCAATGTTCACCGAGGGCGCGTTGGCCCGAACACCCACCACACCCGGCAATCCCAACTGGAACAACAGGTCTTTGGTATCTTTCCGCCAGAGGTCGAAAATAACTTCCAGACGGTTATTAAAGAACGATCCGTCGATACCGAAGTTGGTGGTTACAGAGGTTTCCCACTTGGCATCGGGGTTACCAATCTGGCTACGGAAAAAACCGGGGCTGATCGAGGTGTTGGCTCCGTTGATGTCGTAGCCGTTGCCGGGGTTCGACGCAAACAGGTTATACTGGTTGTTAGGGTTCACGTTGTTCGAGTTACCCATTGTACCATAACCACCCCGCACTTTCAGATCGGTGATCCAGGGCAGGTTTTTGACAAACGGTTCCGACGAAAGCCGCCACGCCACCGACGCAGCCGGGAATACACCGTAGCGATTGTTGGCTCCAAACTGCGAGGAACCATCCCGACGAACAACTCCCGTCACGATATATTTATCGTTGTAGATGTAGTTGACGCGGGCAAACTGCGAATAAAAGTTTACGCCACGACCGTAGCCACTGTTCACCTGACGGGTTGCCCCGGCGGTTGTGGTGCTGATCGTCACGTAGTTAGGGTCAGTCGTGAATGGATTCAGACCAGAGCCATCGAGGTTGCGACCATTGCCTGTGTTCAGGGCTTCGATACCACCCAGTATATCAATACCATGAAGGCCAAACTTCTGCTTATACTGAGCTGTGTTCGTGAACGTCCAGGCTAAACCCGTTCCCGCCCCTTCGCCGTAGGTGAAGTTGGTGTTATTCTCGGAGTTCTCATACTGCGCCCGGTTGTAGTAATTGTAGTAATAGCTATACAGCGTTCCGCCAATGCTACTACGCACCGTTAAGGCCGGGATAACGTCATACTCCAGGTAGGCATTTCCAAAGCCTAAGTAGTTCGTGTTCAGGTTATTCTGCTGTGCATCGCGTGAGGCAACGGGGTTACGCGGGTTATTGAAACCCGGAGCCGCCGTACCGGCATAGCCACCAAACGAGTTATAGATTGGAATGACGGGGGGCATCCGAAAAGCTGACAGTACGTCGTTTTCCTCAGCCGCCACGTTTTGGCCGTTGCTGCCTCCCTGTTGCCCTTTAATCGACACGTAGGTGAACTGGATGTTCTCGCCAAAGCGAAGTTTTTTCGTGATGTCAAACTCCGTGTTGGCTCGTACGGTGTATCGCTTAAAATCATTGTATTTAACGATACCACCCTGATTCTGCATACCGAGACTAATAAAATATCGGCTATATTCACTGCCTCCCGAAAAACCAAGAGATTGCCGGATCAGCGGAGCCGTCCGCGTAATGGCTTTATACCAGTCTGTTCCTTCTTTGTTGGATGGAATGACCAGGTAAACAGGACCATTGGCCGGGTTGGTGTTATACTTAAGCCTTTCAGCCGCCAGGTCAACGTTGCCGTTTACACCTGCGCGAGTACCAATTAACAGATAGTCAGGCAATACGGGTGTTTGTCCGGTACCATACTGACCACCGGCCAAACCCGTGAAGCTATCGGGAGCTACCGATTTTCCCTCCTGAAAAAGATCGTTGCGTTTAGCCTGCCAGGTCCAGTCGGCCTGCTCTTGTGGATTCAGAATACCCTGTCCCCTGCCTGGATCTGTAGACCCAAACAAACCATCGTAGGAAACGCTCAATTTCTGCGCCCGGCGTTGGCCTTTTTTTGTGGTATAAACAATTACGCCGTTGGCAGCCCGTGCTCCATAGATGGATGCGGCTGCGGCATCTTTCAGAACCGTTGTGGTCTCGATGTCGTCGGGGTTCAGAAAGTTGATGTTCTGCGTTGGCACCCCATCTACCACATAAAGCGGCTGATTACCACCGAAAGCCCCAAAACCCCGCACCCGAATCTGACTGCTGGTGCCCGGCTGCCCGTTGGTGATCACCGTCACCCCCGACACACGACCCTGCAACTGTTGCTCCACGTTGCCCGATGGCACCGTTTTCAGTTCCTGCGCTTTCACCGTCGAGACGGCCCCGCTGGTCTC
The DNA here is from genome assembly GCA_031411995.1 of Cytophagales bacterium. Lineage (GTDB taxonomy): Bacteria > Bacteroidota > Bacteroidia > Cytophagales > Spirosomataceae > Rudanella. Next base: position 129,832 of record JANOCD010000133.1, on the reverse strand, counting down.
TCGCCGACTATCGGTCGAGTAACCCGTTACAATTACTTCATCGAGTGCCGTGGCATCGTCGGTCAGATTCACCGTGATTGTCGACTGATTGCCTACAGCAACCTCCTGCGTTTTCAGACCAATGGCCGAAATAACAAGCGTAGGGTTGCTACCTTGGATAGTAATCGAAAACTTACCATCGGCATCAGTAGATGTACCTGTTTGTGTACCTTTCAATACAACATTGGCACCTGGAACGGCACCATCTGCACTTGTCACCGTACCTGTCACTCGGTTGGTTTGTGCGTAGGTGGCCAAACTGCTCAACAGCAGCACGATCCACAATATGGATCGGTGTAAGATATAAAATCTTGCTTTCATAAAGGTTGGTTGATTTTTACTGAACTAAGTGGATTTGCACTATGGAATTACATTATTAATGCAATATAGAAATGTCTTTATACAATTAAACTACTTATTTGATAATCTTATTTAAATTTTATATTGCTAAAATGCCAAAACAAAGCAACACACTGTATATCAGCGAATAAAAAAACATGATTTATGTCGAGTTTTAGGGGCTGACTGAAACTTTACAAGCCCTCCTCAGCCCGTATCGGCGTGCCGGGATTCCACTGTAAAGGGGTGCGTTTAGTCGCCTTGGGAGAAGCTGCCAAGGATATGTCAGATGAGTTGGTGGACTCTACGGGGCAAGCAGAAGGAAGTGGGCAATAACATCATGCTGCGCACGCTTAACCAATTACAGGCAAACCTGCCTGCTTCGGTCTTTCCTGTGCAGGATCGATGCTATACCAAAAACCGAGTAAGGTATGGAGTCGCCCCGGTTGTGGTTCTGTGAGAACCGGCTCAACCTGTCAGGCATGGTGGCGTTAGTGTACGATTTTCTGTTGACGCTATTACGCAATTGATCAGGTCAGGTGCCTGTCTTTTTGCAACGGTGACTTTCGCTAGCAATCAAAATTTAGGATGACTCATAGCTGCTTAATTTGCCTGCCGTAGCTTTGCTTCAATAGTTTGTTGGGTATGCGGAACGGCGCGGAGCCGCTCTTTGGGAATTAAGCGGCCAGTGTCTTTGCAGATGCCGTAGGTGCCATTCTTGATGCGAACCATGGCAGCTTCCAATTGCTGAATGAATTTTTGCAAACGAACGGCTAACTGACTCAGGTTTTCGCGTTCGCTGGTGTCGGCACCATCTTCAAGGGCCTTCGAGTTGCCCGACGTGTTGTCGGTGCCGCTGTCATTACGCTTACTCAGCGTTTCTTTAATGTAGTTAAGCTCGTTACGGGTGGCTTCGAGTTTCTGGCTAATCAGGACTTCAAATTCCTTCAAATCCTCCTCCGAATAGCGCTTCTTTTCTTCCTGAACCATAATGGACTCGATAAACTGTGTAAGTACGTTTGCCAATACAAAGCTACGCACGAACAATGGGCTTTTCAATAAGTGCCCGGTGTTAACCAATTTTTTTGAAAAATTTAGTTAACCGCACCTACGTCAATTTACCAACGAATATTTTGACTTTAAGACGTATGTCCTAATCTGATTTTGGGTCTTTGCTGTGCAGGCAACTAATATTTTATGCTCCGTTAATAGGATTTGTTCGGGAAAAAATATCGTTTAGGCATTATCGTTTTTCTTTTGGTAAGTTTGCAACAGACACTTCATCAACAATACTGTTAAATAGAGAGGTTGAATACTGGATGTTGGATATTGGACGTTGGATGACTTAATATCCAGTGTCCAAAGAACAGTATCCAACATCCAGTATTCAGCATCCACAAATTGAAACAACATCATGGTCATGGGATATATTGAACCAGCACCGATAAAAGATAAAGAGAATCCACTTGCGTCGATGATGTCGCGTTTTGACGCGGCTGCCCAAATCGTGGGTATTTCCGACGAGATGTATGACATCCTGAAAGTGCCGGCCCGGCAAGTCATTGTTGGTCTGCCGGTCACGATGGATAATGGAAGCATCAAAGTATTTGAAGGCTACCGCGTTATTCACTCCAACATTCTTGGCCCCTCAAAAGGCGGCATCCGGCTCGATCCCGGCGTTCACCTCGACGAGGTTAGGGCATTGGCTGCCTGGATGACCTGGAAATGCGCCGTTGTTGACATTCCCTACGGCGGTGCTAAAGGAGGAATCGCCTGCAACCCCCGCGAAATGTCGGCGGGCGAAATTGAACGGCTCATTCGGGCTTATACCGTGCAAATGCTCGATGTGTTTGGCCCCGACCGCGACATTCCGGCTCCCGACATGGGCACCGGCCCCCGCGAAATGGCGTGGATTGTGGACGAGTATTCCAAAGCTCGCGGCATGACCGTGAACGGCGTGGTGACGGGTAAACCGCTCGTTTTGGGTGGCTCATTGGGCCGCACCGAAGCCACAGGTCGGGGTGTAACGGTGGCTGCTTTGGCTGCGATGGACAAACTCCGGCTGAACCCTTACCGGGCCACGGCCGCCATTCAGGGCTTTGGTAATGTGGGTTCGTTTGCCGCCGAACTCCTACATGAGCGGGGAGTTACGGTGGTGGCTGTCAGTGATATATCTGGTGGGTATTACAACGAAAAAGGCATTGATATTGCCGCTGCGCTGGCCTATCGTAATGCCAACAAAGGCACACTCGAAGGCTTTAACGGAGCCGAGAAAATCTCGAACGAAGAACTGCTTACCCTGCCCGTCGATTTGTTGGTTCCGGCCGCTAAAGAAGATGTGATCACCGACGAAAACGCCGGACAAATTCAGGCCAAAATGATTGTGGAAGGTGCCAACGGCCCCACTTCGGCCAGTGCCGATGACATCATTAACAGCAAAGGCATTATGGTGGTGCCCGATATTCTGGCTAACGCCGGGGGCGTAACGGTGTCCTATTTCGAGTGGGTACAAAACCGCATTGGTTACAAATGGACCCTCGACCGGATCAACCGCCGGGCCGACCGCGCTATGAAAGATGCCTTCGACCGGGTGTTCGAAATGTCGCAAAAACACAAAGTCCCCCTTCGGTTAGCGGCTTATGTGGTCGCCATCGAGAAAGTAGCCAGCACCTATAAATTCCGGGGCGGCTACTAAGGAATTTGGGATTTCGGATTTGGGATTTCGGCAATCTGACAGGGGATTGCCTTACCTTTGTATCCTCGGCCTGTGTCCTCACAGGCGCCTTGTACGGAATCAAATCCGAAATTCCCAATCCGAAACCCGAAATTCCTATGCGTTTGCATCGCGAAGGCACCATCATTATGCTCACCACCGCTTTGACGTTGCTGGTGATTAATGGCCTTGCCTATTATTTTTTGTTTGCTGGAAATACCACGGCTATCGTTCTGATGGCCGTGATCAGCCTTATTTTTTTTGGCTTGGTCGTTCAGTTTTTCCGAATCCCAAACCGCCCGCTCACCCTCCACGACCGGCAGGTGGTTGCCCCCGCTGATGGTACGGTGGTGGTGATCGAGGAGACTGACGAAGCGGAGTATTTTAAAGATCGTCGGCGGCAGATTTCCATTTTTATGTCGCCCCTCAACGTTCACGTCAACCGCAACCCCGTTTCGGGCATTGTGAAGTATTTTCGGTATTACCCCGGCAAATACCTCGTGGCCTGGCACCCCAAATCGAGCACAGAGAATGAACGAACCACCGTGGTTTTAGAAATGAAATCGGGTGTTCAGGTGCTGTTCCGGCAAATTGCAGGGGCTGTTGCCCGGCGCATTGTGTGGTATGTGAAAGAGAATCAGCCAGTTGAGCAGGGTAGCGAAATGGGCTTCATCAAGTTTGGGTCGCGGGTTGACGTGTATATACCGCTCGATGCCGAAGTCAAGGTGAAGATAGGCGATAAAATGAAGGGGGGCGTTACGGTTCTGGCCGAGTTTTCGGTGTAGCAGTGTACAGACGAACCGCTGTAGAATAACCACTATACATTTATCGTTGCTGTATCAGACCATTTCTTTCTGTTCTTTATAGTCCAATGATTACCAAAGGTATTCTTCTGGCCGGTTGCGTTTTCGGCTTCTTCACTCCCAATCTATACGCCCAATCGAAAGCCGAAAACCTTGGCCCACAGGTTAATTCTGAGTATAACGAGATCAATCCGGTGATTTCGCCGGATGGTAAGACATTGTATTATGCCCGGATTAGCCACCCTCAAAATACCCACGGCGACAAAGGCAGTCAGGATATTTGGTACTCCGAAAAAGACCCTGGCGGACAATGGGGGCCGGGTCGCCGGATGGCGTTTCCGCTGAACAAAGAAGACTATAACTGCCTGTATAGCATCACGCCCGATGGCAGCACCATGCTGGTGAAAGGAGCCTACGTGAGCGGAAACTACGAAACACGGGGTTTTTCGTTGAGTAAGCGAACCGTCAATGGCTGGGATGTTCCCAAGAAAATTAATCTGCCCGGCTACGAAGGCATGAGCAAAGGGCAGTTTGATTGCGGGTTTCTGTCGTCGGATGGAAAGACACTTCTGATGGCCTTCAGCGAAAAGAAAAACAGCAAAGAAGACGATGTGTATGTGAGTTTCCGGCAGAAAGACGGCTCGTGGAGCAAGCCCATGAACCTTGGTGCTGACATAAACTCAAACTTCACCGAGACTACCCCGTTTTTGGCTCCCGACGGGGTCACACTCTACTTTTCGAGCGACCGCGAGGGTGGGCAGGGCAGCAACGATATCTACGTGTGCAAGCGGGTGGACAAAACATGGAAACGCTGGTCGAAGCCAGTCAACATTGGCCCCAAGTTCAATACCGACGGCTACGATGCCTATTATACCCTCTCAGCAGCAGGCGATTATGCTTATTTGACCACGTTCAAAAGCACCCTCGGTAAAGGTGATGTGGTGCGGGTGAAACTTATCGACGACACCCCCAGCGATCCAACGTTGGCGGGAAACGGAAATCCGGCTCAGGTTGGCTCCGGCCAGTCGAACACCGCCACCGACGTTACCCGCCCCGACCCAGTGGCCCTGTTAACCGGCAAAGTGATTGACCAACGCACGGGCCGCCCCGTTCAGGCCCGGATCACTTACCAAACCCTGCCCGATGGCGAGGAAGTGGGCGAGGCTACCTCCGACCCCCTCACGGGCGAGTATAAGATTGTTCTACCTCTTGGCAAAAAGTACAGTATGCGCGTTATATCGCCCAATTTCATTGGCGAAGGCGATAACATCGACCTGACCAACACGCCCAAAGGGTTTCAGGAAATCAAAGGCAAAGAACTGAAGTTGATCCCCATTGAAGCTGGGGCTATTGTTCGCCTGAACAACATTTTCTTTGATACGGGTAAGGCCGAACTGCGTCCCGAATCGTCCCCCGAACTCGATAGGATGATCACGACTATGAATGAAAACCCCAAACTCGTAATTGAATTGGGCGGCCACACCGACAACGTGGGCGGCAACGAATTGAATCAGAAACTATCTCAGGATCGGGCCGATTCGGTGCGCGAGTACTTCGTGAGCAAAGGCATCGAACCTGACCGGGTAGCCAGCAAAGGCTTCGGCGAAACCAAACCCGTTGCTACTAACGATACCGACGATGGTCGCCAGCAAAACCGGCGGGTAGAGTTTTTAATTGTGAAGAAGTAACTAATATACCGCTTTATACGCCACGGCATCGACCACAATTTTGGCAATGATCTCGCGCAAAATTTCCGACGAGCCACCCGCAATGGTGCCTGCCCGCGCATCGCGGTAGGCCCGGCAAATTGGGTAGTCTTCCATGAAGCCGTAGCCCCCGAAAAACTGCAGACACGTATCGACCACCCGCTTCTGCATTTCGGAGGTGTAGAGCTTGGCCATAGAACACTCTTTCACGACCACCTCGCCCTGCGTGAACAGCCAACAGGTGTGATAAACAAACTGTTTAGCCATTTCAACCTCGGTGGCAACGTCGGCGATTTTGTGGCGAATGGCCTGAAACTTGCCAATCTTTTTGCCGAAAGCCTCGCGCTCCTGGAGGTACTGCAAGGTCCATTCGATGGCTATTTCGGCTCCGGAAACGGCCATAACCGAAGCGACCAAACGTTCGAGTTGCAGGCTTTCCATGAGGTAATAAAAGCCCATATTCTCCATTCCGATGAGGTTTGTAACCGGAACCCGCACCTCATCGAACCGGATTTCGGCGGTATCGGAGGAGTGCCAACCCATCTTGTTCAGCTTGGTTCGGGTTACTCCGGGACTGTTCAGATCCACCACAATCAGGCTGATTCCGTTGGCACCAGCCTCTGGTTTTGTCTTTGCGGTGAGGGTCACAAAATCGCCGTAGGTGCCATTGCTGATGAAGGTTTTGGCTCCGGTGATAACATACTCTTCCTGCCCCGTTTCGGGGTTGGTTTCGCGCCGGGCCACCGTCCGAATAGCTGACACATCGGAACCGGCATCGGGTTCAGAAATGGCGAGTGCCGCCACTTTTTCGCCCGCAATGGCAGGTATCAAAAATTGCTCTTTGAGAGCCGGGCTACCCACTTTGGCAATATGGTTAATGGCCATAAACTGGTGAACGCTGACCGCCGTAGCAAATCCACCCATGCCGCAACGGGCCAATTCTTCCAGAAAAACTACCGAAAACCAGAAATCAGCGTTGGTGCCGCCATATTCTTCGGAATAAGGGAGACCCAGAAAGCCCAATTTGCCCATGCGCTGGAAAGCAGATAGCGGAATCCGGCGGGCAGTTTCCCATTCTTCCGTATGCGGGATGACTTCTTTCTGAATAAACTGCCGGACGCTCTGCCGGAATAACTCATGGTCTTCGGTAAAATATAGGGAGGGGCGTTTCATCAACTCAAAAGTACGATAGTTGGACCGTTCACGAAAGAGATTAAAAGAAATGAAACAATCGGTTTGAGAGGACGTTTAGGTGGCAGTATCAAATTAATTAATTCACTATGCAAAAGACTGCTTTTTTTCGACTCACGTTACTTACGTTCTCCCTGATTACCATTGGTTTAACCGCAGCAAATGCCCAATCTCGCCAACGCTGGAGTGCTGGTCCCCGGCTGGGACTGAACATGTCGAAACTCATCGGAGATATTCCGGATAATAAATATATACCCGGCGCATCAGCGGGTATTGGCTTCATGTACAGCGACATCAGCCATTTTGGGTTTGCTTTTGATATTCTCTATTCACAGCGGGGGGCACAGTTCACGAACGGCAACTCGCGTCAGCGGATAAACTACATTGAGGTGCCTATCACGTTGCGGTATTTTCTGAACAACGGAGGTAACTTCCGGCCAAACCTATTCGTTGGACCATCGGTAGCCCTGAAAACAGGAGCTAAGTTCGATCCGACACAAGGCACACCCAGTGATCGTTTCGACAACTCTGTCAACTTTCGGCCTGCTGATGTGGGCATTACGGGCGGTCTACAACTGAACTTTCGGGTTCGGAATCGTGAGCGGTTCTTAGTTGATCTTCGTTTTACGCAGGGTCTGAGCGATATTTCCATCGCGCCAGGCAATATCCGCAATCAAACCATTACGGTTGGTTTAGGCTATAACTTCGGAATTGGCCGCAACTACCAGCCGGGAGAGCGTAAACTGCCGGTAAACCCTCGCCGGTAGTTTATTAACCCCCGATGCGGAAATCCCCAAAACCAGGCATCCGTGCCGGTTTTGGGGATTTTTTATGGAAAGTCGATTGGATCGGGATGTACGAATAGGTAGCCTGTTTGCTCGCTCAATTTAGATGAACTGACTTGCTTGAACGGCATCAGCTCGGCAGGTTCAACGAAAATAGGCAGTTCATAACCATGTTTTTTGCAACTTTCCCGATAGACCTCGGCCCGACTCGGATGTTCGGGAGATACCACATTGTAAACGCCTGTCAGACCTTTCTCGATCACGGCGCAGATCAACCCAACAGCATCGTCGCGATGAATATAATTGACCAGCACTGCCCCGCTGTCAACCGTCCGGCCTGCCACATATTTACCCGCCTGTCGCTCGTAACCCATCAGCCCCCCGCAACGCAAAATCGTTACCCGGAACCCATCGGTTTTCAACCCCAACCACGTTTGCTCGGCCCGAACCAGTGCGGGTGCCGCCGATTGGTCTGGAGTTTGTACATCGGCTTCCGTCATAGTCCGGTTCAGTTCGGGGTAAACGGAGGTGGAGCTAACATAAATTACCCAATGCACGGCTGATTTCTGCACGGCTTCGGCCAAAGCCTGCATTTGAGCCGGGTGGAAGTCTTCGCCAAACTTCCCGGCTTTAGGTGGCACGTTTACCACCAGAATATCGGCGTTCAATAGGGCATCCAAATCGCCTTCGGGTTTGGGGGCAAGGCTTAACAAATAAGTGTCAATGCCATCGGCCACCAGTTGCGCTTGTCTGTCGGCAGACGTGGTGCTACCCTTCACCGGGTGGCCCCGACGTGTGAGTTCCTGAGCCAACGGGAGGCCCAGCCAGCCGAGTCCGATAATGCTGATGGAGTCGAGCATTTGATACTAAATAAATTGATTATTAACGGGTTATGACCTCAAAACCAGCTTTGACTTTGGTATTAGTGATTAATTTATAGTGCTTTTGTACATCTATGAGCAACCACTCTGCCGATTTCATGGTGTGATTATTCACAACCGCTTCACCAACCCGGCATCCTTGACTAAAGTTTCCAACAATATGCATACTGATGTACACAGTTGAGGCAGGAACGTTAAGGCATAAAGCAGTCGAGTCGGTGGTAAGTGGGGTATCTACCTTTCTAAGCATTTTTTTTGCTATATCGTGCATATACACCCTAATATAGTACTTAGATTCCTTATCAGGCGTAAGCTCAAAATGAGTGTTAAGCAGTTTCACTTTTAGTTGTTGAGCTGCTACAATTGCCCTCACCGTGCGTTTGTTCAGATTGAAATAAACGGAGAATGCCTGAGCGGGAAACAACGAATAAATAAGGGTATCGGGTACTGATTCGCGAATGAAAATGAGTCCATCGAAGGCATCCGCTATCTTGTTACATTTGGCCACAGATCCCACGGTTTGATTGGATGTGCCGAAACTCATTCTGTAGTTGTTGCCCGGTAATAAATTGTTTTCCTTACACTTTCGCAGCTCTAATAGACCATACGGGCTATTGGTTAGCTTGCCAAGTATTGTTCCCAGTTTCCGTTTGTGTTCAGGAACTCGGTTGACAGGTCCTCCTTCGCCCCGGTCAAAATAACCACGTTGTAGCTCAGTGCCGATTACGACGTATTGGTCCGGGTAAGTCTCATACAGAAAATGTCCTACTCGCTTTATGGCTATAAATGAAGGCATGTCGGAATAATAACAGGGCTGTTTTTCAACGTGACCGTTGTGAGCATCAATGATAATAACCTTCGGGTTTTGCAAGTTTTTTTTGAGCCACTGAATATTTTGAAAAATACCCACTTCGCGCAGGGCTTCTTTATTATTCTGAAAGATGTCAATGGCAAACGAATGTTGTTCTGCAAGTTGTTGTACCCATTGATCTATCAGGGCACGAGACAATGAATTCGTATCCGCAGTAATCTGATTGTCATTCGCTTTCGAGGGTTTCTTCAGATGCATGGCCACGTCCTCTAACAGCTTGGGAGGTGCTACTTCGGTGCCAACCAACCAAATTCTGTTCGCCAGCGAACGACGTTGATTTTCTTTGTTAACCCACTTGGTAAGCTCGATCAATTCCGCAGTAACCACGCCCTGATTAGTAGCTATTGGTTCAAGAGCGTCTGCCAGCGTGCCTTCATTAAACAGCACATATCGGTTAAGAGCTATAGTTGTGGCCGTGTAGATCTCTCCTAAAACAATCACCCTGAAACCGTGATTACCACATAAGTCTCTCGCTATCTTTGCTTGCAATTGATCCACTTGCCTAGTTCCGTGAGTCACCTCTCCCACGGCCACAATCGACTTACCAGCAATAAGTTTACGGACGATACGAAACTCCGCAGTATCCGTTAATTGCTCATAATTAAATGGCATAAAAGCATCTCGTAATTCGCCGGAAGGAGAGTTTACTCTCTGTGCAAGAGCTATCTGCGCCCACACTACCATACTCAGCAAAATGGCTATTCGTTTCATGCAGGACAAGGACGCTTACCCCCGCTCAAAAACAAAAGCCGCTACCCAAAAGCAGCGACTTTTTAAGCAAATTTATGAAATGAACTCACTTCTGCTAGACCGTAGCGATGTACAATTCAACGGTTTTAAGCGGTAACTTAAATTCTTTAGAAGCTGTTTGAGTTAAATCTGGCCTGAAACTAGAAAGCTGCCAAACAAGGTTATGTTGTATGCAACAATCATATTCCATTGAAAAGCTCATTTACGTCCAACGAAAAAGCATTTGGCCGCTCAAATGTATTGCCGAATCAAACCGCCCTTGCGGTTACTTGTTGTGGGCCAATGTGGTCCTGCGAATGGGCATGATAATGTCTTTGCGTCTTTATTTGCCAATCTTTTTTCTCTCCTGCACCACTGTGACAACCCCTCCCCACCAATTCTCCTTCCTCTCCCTCGGCGATTCCTACACAATTGGCGAGAGCGTTCCCGAAGGAGACCGTTGGAGTATGCAATTGGCCGGGATGCTCCGTGCTAATGGCCTCGATGTGGGCGACCCCGACATTATTGCCCGCACGGGCTGGACAACTGACGAGCTTCAGGCCGCCATTCGCAGGGCCGACAATACCAAAAAATACGATTATGTCTCGCTGCTAATTGGCGTGAACAATCAATACCGGGGGCAGGGCACCGAAAAATACCGGACTGAATTTCGGCAACTACTCCAAACCGCAACAGACTTTGCCAATGGCAAGCCCACCCGCGTGTTCGTGCTGTCGATTCCCGATTGGGGCCGTTCGCCTTTTGCCAAAGGACGTGATAAAGAGCAGATCGCTAAAGACATTGACACGTTTAATGCCATAGCACAGGAAGAATGTAAAAAAGCCGGGATCGTTTTTATCGACATCACCCCATTCACCCGTACTGCCGAAGGCGATACCAGCCAATTTGCCGACGATGGTCTGCACTACTCAGGCAAGCAAATGAAGCAATGGGCCGAAAAGGCGTTACCGGTTGTGAAAGGTCTATAAATCTCTACGAATCATCCGATAGACCGGGTAGCTCACGGCTACGAAAATCAGTGCGTACAAACTGCCCATTGGGTCTCCGAAAATGGCTCCCACCAAGAACAGGATGGACGCAATGAGTAACGTCCAGGTACTGAACGGATAACCCCATGCCCGCACGGGCCGGGCTAAGTCAGGTTCGGTTTGGCGGAGACGAATGAGCGCGGCAAAGCCTGACGCATAGCAGGTTACAAAGAAAAAAGTGGCAATATCCGACAGTTTGGCGTAGGTGTTGGTCAGGATCATCAGGATCGACATGGCCGCCGTGAAAATCATGGCTACGCCGGGTGTGCCACCCGCGTTGATAGCCGTGAATTGCTTGAAAAACAGCCCGTCGCGAGCCATTGCGTAGATCACGCGGGGGTTGAACATAATTTGGGCATTGATGATGCCCATGATCGAAATCATCAGCAAAAACGTTACAACTTTGGCACTCCCTGGCCCAAACAGCAGTTGAATGGCATCGGCAGCGGGCAGTTTTGAGTTGGCCAACTGCTCCACCGGCAATACATAAAGCAGGGCTAGATTCACCAGGATATAAATCCCGATAATGAGCAAAACCCCGATAATCATGGAACGGGGCAGGTTTTTGTTGGGGTCAACGTCTTCTTCAGCAAAATAGGCCGCTGTATGCCAGCCGTCGTAAGTATAGAAAACAGCCTGTAGCGCGGCTAAAAGCCCTACCCAAAGACCACCCGTAGCCAGTGGTTGCAGGGTTTGTGTTGAGACGGTGGCCGCTGGTTGGTCGGGTGTGAACAGGAAACAGGCTCCCACAAACAGTAATAGACCCACCGCTTTGAAGAAACTCATGACCTCCTGCGCCCGGCTTGCCACGCCCACCCCAATCCAGTGAAAACCCACAAACAACACCAAAATGCCAATGGCCACCACCTTGAGAGAATCGGCCAGGCCCGGCACCAATAAGCCAATGTATTCGCTCATGACCGAGGCCCCGAACGCCATCGCCGAAATGCTGCCCAACCAGCTACTGATACCAATCACAAAACCGACATAATCGCCGAAGGCCCGCCGGGCATACACATACCAGGCCCCTACTTTGGGAATCATGGTGCCCAACTCAATCACTGACAGTGACCCCACAAGCGCGTAAACCCCTACCAGAAGCCAAACGGCGATAATCAGTGTGGGATCGCCAAGTTGTTGGGCAATAGGGCCGGGTTTCCTCAGAATGCCCGTGCCGACTGTGCCGCCGATGGTCACGGCAATCCCGAATCCAACACCGAGAAGTTTAAATAGGGTAGTACTTTTTGCCATGTGAGGGTGGGTTTGGGGTCAGTGTTCAGGTTACGGTTTCAGCACAACTTTCATTAGCCCTTTTTCGTGGTTATAGAGCCGGTCGAACCAGGCGGCACCTTCACTGAGGGGGACTTCGGCACTCAAAATGGCTCCTACGTCGATTTTGCCGGACGAAATCAGGGCCAACGATGCTTCGTATTCACCATTGATCGCGCACGACCCCTGCAAACGGAGTTGTTCGGTCACGATTTTTTGCATCGGAATTTCGACCGTTGGGGTCAGATTGCCAACGAGCGTGATCGTAGCTCCTTTTCGCACGCACGAAATGGCGGTGTTGATAGTCGCGTTGGCTCCGACTACTTCAAAGGCAACGTCGGCCCCTCGCCCGTGCGTGAGGAATTTCACCTGGGCCGGGACATCGGCATCGGTGCGGGCGTTGAGCGTGTGAGTTGCCCCCAGTTTTTTGGCAAGAGCCAGCCGGTCGTCGTCGAGGTCGATGGCAATAATGGGGCTGCATCCGGCCAGTTTCAGAGCCTGAATCACGAATAAGCCAATCATGCCTGCGCCCACCACCACCGCCGAATCGTTGATCTGAATGGGCGTTAAGCTAACGGCATGAAGAGCCACGGCTACCGGCTCGACCATGGCGGCCTGCGTAAACGAAACATTGTCGGGAATGCGGTACATGATGTGTTGGGGTACCGTAACGAATTCGGCAAAAGCCCCGTGCCTACGGAAATTAGGAGTCGAAACGCCCACCACTTCGCGGCCATCGCTGAGGTTATACATTCCCCGACGGCTGTACCAATCATCTAAAGCATAGACCGTTGAATCGAACGTGACGCGGTCGCCGGTGGCCCAGTCGTGAACATCGCTGCCCACTTCGGCAATGATACCCGACGCTTCGTGACCCATAATGATGGGCGGAACCCGACGGCCACTGCTGCCGTCCATGCCATGCACGTCGGAGCCGCAAATACCCACGGCCTGCACCCGAATCAGCACCTCATTGGGGCCGGGTTTGGGCACGGGCATCTCCTGAAAATCAAGTTGTTTGTACTGGTTGAGAACGAGTGCTTTCATGGTTTTGAACATTACGGCTTCTGATAGACCAACACAAAAGCCTCTTTTGGAATCTGATCAAACTCCCCCGCCAGCAGGTGAGGGTTTATTTCGTAGGTAACAACGTCGTCCATGTCGTTCGGATTTTCCCCGAACAGTTCACGGGATAAAGCGGGGGTATATTGTTTCTTTACCCAGATCAGGCGTTGGTCAGGAGTTTTGCCCCATGCCTTGTGGTCGCCCAAAACAAGTTGGATCTTGTGCCAATCGCCATAAAAATACTCCTGTAAGAGCGGAATCAGGGCATCTCGGAACACGGCGCCCAACTCAGGCAGCGACTGAACACCCATCAAATAAGCATGGCCAATCTGATGATCGCGGTCATAAAGATATTCGATACGCTCGTTGATGGTTCGGAGGAGGGCCGCCAGATCAACGCCATCTACCACGCCCAAAAGAGCGGGGTTGGGCAACACTTCGCGGAAGCTAAACCGCCGACGCAGAGCCAGATCGAGCAGCGCAATGGAGCGGTCGGCGGTGTTCATGGAGCCGACAATATACAGGTTGGCCGGTACACCAAATCGCTCCTGCGAGTAGGGAAGGGTAAGCCAAAGTTCGTGGTCGCGGCCCAGGCGTTTGCTGTCTTCGAGCAGGGTAATAAGTTCACCCAAAACGCTGGCGATGTTGGCCCGGTTGATCTCGTCGATGAGCAAAAAATGGGGAGGAGCCAGCCGGAATCGTCGTTGCCGGTTGGCAGGCGAGTCATTTAGGCAATCGGCCATGGTGGGATAGCCTGCCTGTTGCAGAGCCGTGAGACAGGCCCGGTGAAAAATGCCCTTCCGCACCCGGTAGCTAATTTGACCACCCAATGTTTCGGGCCGGATTCCCTCCACAAATTCTTCGTAACTATACGACGCATGAAAGGTGACGAAATCAGCCGGCGTGCTGGCTTTTTCACCCTCTGACTGGCTGATATTAAGCCAGTTATGTTGCAGCGAGAACGTTTTTCCCGTCCCTGGCGGGCCATACAGAATCAGGTTTCGCGGCTGATTAATAAGGTTGGGTGAGGTTATTTCATACTCGGCTTCGGGCTCCGAAACGCCCTCGAATCGTTCGCCCAGAGCTGGGTTGTCGGCCAGCCGGATTAACTCCGAAAGATACGCTTCGTCTTCGGCGGCCCGATAAACGTCGGGATTGTGCCGGGCGGTGTGCGGTCCCCGTCGGCTGCTTTCAACCAATTCGAGCAGGCAATCCTCCCAACAGGTTCGCAAAACCGGATGGTGCAGCAAATGGGCGTTGGCTTGCCCGATAACGACCGAGACATAGTCCGATTTCTCGGACAATGGCACCGTATCCATAACATCCAGATCAACAAGGCGCTCCAGAGAGTTACGCTTAACGGTGAGCCAGTATTCCTGCTCGCCGAAGCGGGGCCGATGCAGCCGGAGAGCCAGAAAAAAGTTGATATTGGCCGAAATTGCCACCTTGTCGCGCCGAACCACAAATGCCAACCGGGCATCGCCATTGGGCAAGTTTACCACGTCGATGAGTTCTTTCAGCAAGCCAAAAAACCGCCGAACGGCTTCAGGGTGGCCAATGGTTCGGATACGGTCGGTAAGGAGTTGCTGGTGATCTTCGGCAATCATGTAGGCAGGCTTATGCAAGAGAGAAAGGCTAAAATACCACTTTTTACCCGATTTTCGTTGATTACCCTACCAGAACGCCGTAGATTTACCCTTGTAATAGATACTTACCATGACATTTCGTGTACTATTAGCAGCCACTCTGCTAACTGCCTTTTTTTCAGGATGTAACAAAGACAACACGCCAAAAGCCGTTTTGTGCAAGGTTGTCACCCTCACCGATCAGTTGGATGTTAGCGGCCGGCTGACCGATCAGATACAGCGCACGTTCACCTATACAGAAAGTCAGCTAACCCAACTGAGTGAGCGTAATACAGACCGACAAGTTAATCTGACGATTGAATACGGCCCGACAGGTGGAGTGTCAAAAGCTTCCGATGGGGCTTTTGTGTTAACGTTCGGCAGTGCGGCAGCCACCACCCAGCCCGTTAGCGCGACCGCTACCCGAAACGGAGCCGTTCAGGCGATTTACGAATTGACCTACAACCCGGCCAACAAGCTAACCCGTGTGCTGGAAACCCGGCAAGTTATCCCCACCAACTCATTCGTCCGCTCCCGCGATTACACCTTTGTATATGACTCAGATGGCATTCTCAAAACCGAGAAACTGACCTCAACGCTTACTGACCGAACCACCGTGGAGCAGGAAGCCGACTTCACCTATGGCACCTTGGTTAATCCGATGACTAATTTTTCACAACCGGGCTTGCTAACGGTAATGGCTTTGAGTCAGTTGGTTGAAACCATGCCGGGGCGGTTCTGGCAACAGCGGGTCATTCAGGACTACAAAATCTACAACGCTAAAAACGGCACCCGTAGCACCCTCCGCGAGTCGGCCACGTTCACTCTGAAAACCGACGCAAATGGCCGCCTGTCGGGGCAGGAGCAGAACACGGTTAGCACGTCGGGTAGCGGCCAAACCAGCCAACGAAAAAATCAGCATTCGGTGGTCTATGAGTGTAAGTGATGCTGTTTTTTTCTTGTCTATCTTTACCAAATTGACCGATGCAGTTGCTCCTCAGTAACTGCCTGACGAAAGCCATTCCGAACCATCACAATGACTCCAAAACTAACCATCACTTCCCTGCTGCTGTTGAGTGCCACCCTGACGATGGCCCAACCCAGAAAAGCCATAGCTACCCTGCCCGAAAACCGCATACCTCAAGCTGAGTCCGAAACCCATATGCGGTTTTTGGCTTCCGACGAGTTGCAGGGCCGCCGAACGGGGTCGATGGGCAACATGATTGCTGCCCGCTACATTGCCGAACAATACCGGATGCTGGGCCTGAAACCCGTTTCAGGGCAAACCGATTTCTACCAAAACATTGGTTTTGAGCGCGTTATGGCAGCCAGTTCGGGCGTGTTTGTAACGGGGAAAGACTCCCTGAAATTGGGCAAAGACCTCGTAATTATGGCCGGGGGAGCAATCGACAAAACCGGCGAAGTGGTTTATGCGGGCTATGGTCTTACCGAAGCCGAAGATGGCTACAATGGCCGCGATGTGAAAGGCCGGATTGTGGTTGTGCAGGGCGGTTCGCCGGAAGCTAAAGGGCCACAGGAGATTTTCCGGGCCTCGAACCAAAAGCGCAAATTAGCTGCCGAGAAAGGGGCCATCGCTCTTATCGAACTCTACAGCGAGTCGATTCCGTGGGGCATGGTTGGGCAATATTTCAACCGCGAACAAATTGCCCTGCCCGTGGCCGGTGCAACAAACAGCCCCCTGACGCACGCTTGGATCAACAACACCAATAACCAGTTTGGCCGGCTGAAAGAAGCTGGTCAAACCGTTACGTTCCGCACATCGGGGCGACCCAAAATGCCTGCCCCTTCGGTGAATGTGGCGGGCGTAATCGAAGGAACGGACCCGAAACTGAAAGATGAGTACATTATTCTCTCCGCACACTTCGATCATGTGGGCGTGGGCAAACAGGGTGGCCCCAACTACCCGCCTACCGACAGCATTTTCAACGGCGCACGCGATAATGCTTTCGGGACGGTGGGCTTGCTTATAGCCGCCAAAGCCTTAAGCGAGCAACGGCCCAAACGGTCGGTGTTGGTGTTGGCCCTCACGGGCGAAGAGGTAGGATTGCTGGGAAGCCGCTACTACGCCGAAAACCCGCTGATTCCTCTCAAACAAAGCATTTTCGATTTGAACATCGACGGAGCAGGCTATAGCGACACGACGCTTGTGTCGGTGATTGGGCTGGAACGCACGGGTGCCAAAGCCGAAATCGAAGCCGGAGCCAAAGCGTTTGGCTTGAGCGTTTTTGCCGAACCTGCCCCCGAACAGGGCCTTTTCGACCGCTCCGACAATGTTAGTTTTGCGGCTAAAGGTGTCCCCGCTCCCACGTTTTCGCCGGGTTTCAAATCCTTTGATCAGGAAATTGCCAAGTATTACCATCAGGCAATCGACAACCCCGAATCGCTGAATTTCAGTTACTTACACCGATTCTGCCAGGCCTACACCCACACCGCCCGCCTGATTGCCGACCGCCCAACCCGCCCCATGTGGATTGCAGGCGACAAATACGAAGCAGCGGGAAAGGAGCTTTATAAATAATTAGAAGGGAGTAAAGGAAGGAGGGGGAAGAAAGGGAAGCTGACGCAAAACTGGCCATGTCATCCTCCCTTTCTTCCCCCTCCTCCTTTTATTACTCCCCTTCCTCCTTTCTAATTATTTCTGCCGGAAGAAAACCGTGATTGGCACCCCATCGAAGCCGAAGTGTTCGCGGAGTCGGTTTTCGAGGAAACGCTCGTAGGGTTCCCGGATGTATTGCGGCAAGTTGCAGAAGAAAATGAACGTTGGTGACGGCGTTGGCACCTGAAGCATATACTTGATTTTGATGTGCTTCCCCTTCATGGCTGGTGGCGGATGCCGCTCGATTTCGGGCTGCATCACTTCATTCAGTTTCGAGGTCGTGATTTTCTTGTGCTTGTTCTCATAGACCTCCGTTGCTTTTTCCATCACCTGGAAAATGCGTTGCTTCTCGTGAACCGACGCGAAAATAATGGGCAGGTAGTCGATGGGGGCCATGCGCCGGTTGATCTCCTTTTTCCAGATATCAGCGGTTTTTTGGTCTTTCTCGATAGCATCCCACTTATTGATCATCAGCACCACGCCTTTCTTAGCTTTCACGGCTTGTCCAATGATGTTCATGTCCTGTGACTCCAGGCCACGGGTGGCATCAAGCATCACAATACACACATCAGAGGCTTCCATTGCCTTCAGCGTACGCAGAATCGAATAGAATTCGATGTTGTCGTTCACCTTTGCTTTCCGGCGTAGACCCGCTGTATCAGTTAGAATAAAGTCTTTGCCATAGGCCTTGTAGCGCGTGTCAATGGAGTCGCGGGTGGTGCCGGCAATGTCGGTAACAATGGTGCGGTCTTTGCCCAACAACACGTTCAAAAACGACGATTTACCCACATTTGGCCGACCAATAATGGCAATCCGGGGAATGCCCGCATCGGGGTCTTCCATGTCGGCATTTGGGAAATGCTTGATCACCTCATCGAGCAAATCGCCGGTACCACTGCCCGTTTGCGACGAAATCGGGAAGGGATCACCCAGGCCGAGGGCGTAGAATTCAGCAGCGGCCTGATGACGTTCGCCGGTTTCGGCTTTGTTGGCCACCACCAGAACCGGCTTTTTCGACCGCCGGAGAATATTGGCAAAGTCCTGATCCATACCGGTTAAACCAACCATCGTATCGACCATGAACAGCACCACGTTGGCTTCTTCAATGGCAATTTCGACCTGATCGCGGATGGCTCCCTCGAAGGTATCTTCGGAACCCACCACGTAGCCACCCGTGTCGATAACCGTGAACCGCTTATCAGTCCACTCGGCATAGCCATAGTGCCGGTCGCGGGTCACGCCCGACTGGTTATCCATAATAGCCTGTCGTTGTTCGATCAGGCGGTTAAAAAACGTTGATTTCCCCACATTGGGCCGACCAACTATTGCAACGATGTTTGACATTTTCTTGTGGTTCGTGGTTAGTAGTTTGTGGCTGGTTGGCTGGCGAATCACAACTTCGCGTCAGCCAACCAGCCACCGATAACCAGCTACTATTCGTCGTATCCAAACCGCTTCAGGGCGCGCTCTTTGTTGCGCCAGTCAGGTTCTACTTTAACGAATGTTTCGAGGAATACTTTTTTGTTGAAGAAGCGTTCGAGTTCTTCACGGGCCATAATGCCCGTTTTCTTAATCATTTTACCACCTTCGCCCAGCAGAATAGCCCGTTGAGTGGGCCGCTCCACCAGAATCTCCGACGAAATGATAATCATGTCGTCGCGCTCTTTGAAGCCCGTGATAATCACTTCCGAACTATAGGGAACTTCCTTTTTATAATTCAGAAAGATTTTTTCGCGGATGATCTCCGAAGCAAAGAACCGTTCGGGCTTGTCGGTTAGTTCATCTTTGGGGAAGAATGGCGGGTGATGCGGCAGTCGTGTAATGATGCCATCGAACAGGCGATCGATGTTGATGTCATTAAGGGCCGAAATGGGCAGGATCTGCGCGGCCTGGAAGTGTTCCTGCCAATACGCGATTTTGTCTTCCACATCCTGCTCGCTTGCCAGGTCGATCTTGTTAATCAACAAAATCACCGGCACATCGGTCTTTTGCAACCGCTGCAACACATCATCTTCGTCGTGCTGCTCATAGATATCCGTCACAAACAGAATCACATCGGCATCTTCGAGCGAGCCGCGCACAAAACTCATCATCGACTCATGCAGCTTGTAGCGGGGTACGATAATGCCGGGTGTGTCGGAATAAATCAGTTGAAAATCTTCGCCCTCGTGAGTTCCGTTGAGGATACCCATGATGCGGTGCCGCGTTGTTTGCGCCTTCGAGGTGATAATGGACAGGCGTTCGCCCACCAACTGATTCATCAGCGTTGACTTGCCCACATTTGGTTTGCCTACAATGCTAACAAACCCCGCCCGACCCGGATACTGGGCGGCAGCAATGGCCGCTACATCGGGGGCCATCTCATCGTCTGAGAGGTCATTCTCCGGCGAATTGGGGCCGGGAAGGTCAGTTTCTGGCAAATTAAGACCGGGCGACGTTTCGTCCGGCAAATTATTTTCGTACTCAGGTGATCCCATATGGCATTGATAACCAGTGGCTACAGAAAAAAATGCCCCTCCGACAGAACATTTTTCGGAGGGGACTGTTAATTATTTCACAAAGGTAGTTTGAATATCCGAAAAACCCTACTACTTTTGCACTCCCAACAACGCGGGATGGAGCAGTTGGTAGCTCGTTGGGCTCAGCAATGCCACATCAGTTGAAGACTCAGAAAACGCACTGTTTCTGAGTCGCGAATCGAAAGATTCAGACGCTAATGTGACGGGCAACGTAGTCAGGAATGATTACGTGTATCTTGCCAAATTCGGGGAAGCCGGTTGTGCGGTAATCCCGAGCCAAGCCAAAGCGAAAGCTGCGGAAGGTGTAGAGACTGAATGGTAGGCACCCTAACGTCAGGTAACTGAAACGGGTGAAGAGACAGTCCAGACTACAAATTACTGCATCAAGGCAGTAAGCAACGAAAGTTGTAGTAGTAAGCATAACCCAAAGGTCGCTGGTTCGAGTCCAGCTCCCGCTACTAAGAAACCGCCTAACAAACTGTTAATCAGAATGTTAGGCGTTTTTGCATTTGGTCAGTATATGGAACGGTGTACGTAATAGGCAACAATACTTCAAATACGTACCATATCGCGTACAAAAATTGTCATCTCAATAATACGGCTGCTGAGTACTGGTTTGACATGAACCTCTTCACTCTTCTTCTAACCTAGCATTGTCAAGCAAATACCTTGATATAACAATGACAAAGCCCATCACTTCAATATCGGAGGTTACCAATCAAGACTTCTTCATTAAAAACGGTTTTATACGAAGATTACCAGTGTACGACCGATTCGACAGAAATTGATAAGGTGGTCAACCTGATTTATGGACAAGAACACCTTGATGCCTATTGTGCACAATGCGGAAGCCAGTCTGTGTTTTTGCCCCTAACACGTTCGAATAATCCTATTTACAATAGTCCAGACGATGAGGTCATCAAATGGGCAGTAGCAAATCACCAAGTATTTCCCAAAGAGTTTCGATGCTCAAGAAACAACAAACATCTCTTAGTTTTCAGTGTCTACTGTAGGAGTAATACTATAACCAAGATTGGACAATACCCATCACACGCAGACTTACATCTTAGTAATGTTGATAATTTCAAATCCGTATTGCCCAAGGAATTATTCTCTGAGTATAAAAAAGCAATCGGGTTATTTGCACACGGCGTAGGGGCTGGGTCAATGGTTTATCTACGAAGAATTATTGAACAGTTCATGATTGAGCCTGCTCACCAAGAAGCTATCAAAACACAATCAGGTTGGGATGAGGTAGCTTATGGCAAAGCAAGGATGAAGGAAAAGATGCAGCTCCTTACAGCCTATTTGCCCCCTTACTTGGTTTCCAACCCAGTTGTTTATTCTATTATCAGTAAGGGCATCCATGAATTGACGGAGAAGGAGTGCGTGACTTATTTCCCTGTACTCAGAAGCGTCATTGAATATGCTCTGACAGACATTAAAAGCAAAAAGGATGAAGAGGCTGCCAGGAATCAGTTAGCTGCTCAACTACAAAGTATTGGAAGTAAACTCTCTTGAAATCCTAAACAGCTGCAGGTTTTTGTCTGCCTGCGCCGGTATTTGATGTTTTTGAGACAAGATAACATCCCAGCTCCCGCTACAAAGCGAAAGGCCACTGAGAAACCAGTAGCCTTTTTTGTTTCTTTGGGTTTCGATTCATAAACCCAAGTCCGTGATAACCAAACAGAAAGGCGATATCGCCGAGCAAGCTGTCATACTTAAGGCACTTCAATTAGGGTTCGGTGTTTGCAAGCCCATTGGCGACCGAATGCCTTATGATTTAGTTTTTGACATTGACGGGCAGTTAGTCAAGATTCAGGTTAAAAGCGCGTGGTTCGATGAAAGCCGGGGAAACTATGTAGTTGATACGCGCCGAACAAAAACGAACCGACGGCATATGCTTCGTTCGACTTATTCCTCCGTTGATTTCGATTTTGCCATTGCCTTCATTGAAGTGCTAGGCATTTTTTATATCATCCCCGTTGACTGTTTTATTAGCTATGGTTCTGAAATTCATTTAGTTGAAGCCGAAAAACGACAACGTCTTCCGAAATCAGCCGCTTACCGGGAAGCCTGGCATTTGATAACAAGCAGTGATCCAGAGCCTGTTTGCTTTATTTCTACAGATCAACCTTAATTTTCATCTCAATCCAGGAGTTGCATGTAGGATCAACCCAGAAAGCCAAACGTTACTGACTCAAGCCCCGTCCCTCTCTCCTCCCCTACAAAGCGAAAGGTCACTGAGAAATCAGTGGCCTTTTTTGTTTGGTTGCGTTTCGATTCCCAGTCGATGGGTAGGTCGGGAGAGCGGCATGGTTTTTCCAGCAAAACCGCTCCGCTACCCGATGAAACCGTTCCTGACCGCCCTCTTCCTTGCCATTCTGATTTACCCGACTCTGGGGCAAACCCCAGCCGAAACTTACCCCGATGATCCAGCGTCCGTGGAGCAGCCGGGTATACCCAAAGGCGAACTGCTCAAATTCTCGTTCACCAACTCGAAAACCTTCCCCGGCACGCAACGCGACTACTGGATCTATGTGCCAGCTCAGTACAAACCCGATCAGCCCGCCTGCGTCTATGTGAATCAGGATGGAGTGCAGTGGAGAGCAACCACGGTGTTCGACAACCTCATTGCCAGCGGTCAGATGCCGGTGACCATCGGTGTGTTTGTGAACCCCGGCTGGGTGCGGGCCGCCAACAAAGAAACCGCCCTCGACCGGGCTAACCGCAGCTTTGAATACGATGGGCTGGGTGATGCCTACGTCCGGTTTTTGCTTGAGGAGCTATTACCCGATGCCGAAACCCAAAAAACGAGCGATGGACGGGTCATCAGGCTCTCCAAATCAGGTAACGACCGGGCCATTGGCGGGGCCAGCAGCGGGGCCGTTTGTGCATTTACGGCAGCCTGGGAGCGACCAATGGCATTTTCAAGAGTGTTTTCGGCCATCGGCACCTACGTGGGTCTACGCGGGGGCGACCGTTATAGCACTCTCGTGCGCAAGTATGAACCCAAACCCATTCGGGTGTTTTTGCAGGACGGTGCCAACGACCTCAACATCTATGGGGGCGATTGGTGGATGGCCAACCAAACCCTCGAACGTGCCTTAACCTTCAACGGCTACGAGGTGAAACACGTTTGGGGTGAGGGGGCGCATAATGGTAAACACGGCACGGCGGTTTTTGCCGAGGCCATGCGTTTTTTGTGGCAGGGATGGCCCAAACCCGTGCAGAACAGCACCCCCAAAAATGCACTGCTGGCCAGCCGACTGATTCCCGGAGAGGGCTGGCAACTCGTGGGCGAGGGCTATGCCTTCACGGAGGGCACCGCCGTGAACCAGCAGGGTGAGGTGTTTTTTCAGGATGTTGCGAACGCCAAAACCTACAAAATTGATCCCGCCGGCAAGCCCGTGGCCCTGCCGCTCGATAGCAAAAAAGCTGCGGGAACAGCCTTTGGGCCGGATAACAGGCGATATGTTGCCATCATCGGGTCTAAACAGGTGCTGGCCTACACGCCCACCGGCACCGAAACCGTGCTGGCTGACAACCTACCCGGCAACGACATTGTGGTGGCTCACAACGGCAACGCCTATATCACCGCACCCGACGGCCAACAGAAACCCAGCAAACTCTACCTGATTCGGGCTAACACCAACACCCCTGTGGAAGTGGACGCGGCCCTGAAATTTGCCAATGGGCTGTGCCTCTCTCCCGATCAAACCCAGCTTTACGTAACCGAGTCGGCTTCGCATTGGGTGTGGGTCTATCAGATTCTGCCCGATGGCACCCTTGCGGCCAAACAGCGGTTTGGTTGGCTACACGTAGCCGACACCGACGACAACGCTTGGGGCGATGGCCTCAAATGCGATCAGGCAGGGAACATTTATGTGACTACCCGGCTGGGCATTCAGGTGATGGATCAGTTGGGCCGGGTAAATGCCATTATCCCCGTTCCCAGTGGCATCTCCTCGAATCTTTGCTTTGGCGGCCCCAATTTCGATATGCTGTACGTAAGTTGCGAGGGGAAAGTGTACCGGCGCAAGCTAAACACCCACGGGGCAAATGGCTGGGATACACCCAATAAACCGGAGCAGGGCCGTTTATGAGGTCAATACATAATTAAAAAAGCACCTAACATTGCTGTTAAGTGCCTGATTATGAATGAGCGGGAAATGGGTCTCGAACCCACGGCCTGCAGCTTGGGAAGCTGCCGCTCTACCGACTGAGCTACTCCCGCTTGAGATTGCAAATCTGCAATCTGTTTCTGGTAATGTCAAGCTCAACCGCTTAAAAAGCCAGCACCGTTCGCTCAATTATGTCGCAGGCTTCGTGCATTTGATCTTCCGTGATCACGAGCGGGGGCGCAAACCGGATTTTGTCGCCGTGAGTGGGTTTGCAGAGCAGTCCGTTATCGCGGAAACGAAGACATAACTCCCAGGCTGTTTGGTCGCCGAAGGCCGGACGCGAGGCAATCTCGATGGCGTTGAGCAAACCCTTACCCCGTACCAGCGTAATCAAATCAGACTTGGCACGGAGAGCGTTCATCCGGTCGCGGAAGATTTGGCCCATTGCTTCGGCATTTTCAGCTAAACGCTCATCGTTAACTACTTGCAGAGCAGCCACCGTAACAGCGCAGGCCAAGGGATTGCCACCATAAGTAGAGCCATGTTCGCCGGGTTTCAGTGTCAACATGATCTCGTTGTTGGCCAACACCGCCGACACGGGCATGGTGCCTCCAGAGAGGGCTTTACCCAATACGAGCAAATCGGGTTTTACATTTTCATGGTCGCAGGCAAGTCGACGACCAGTGCGGCCAATGCCCGTTTGCACTTCATCGGCAATGAACAGGACGTTGTATTGAGTGCAGAGGTCGCGAACGCCCCGCAAGTAGCCCTCGTCAGGGACAACCACACCTGCTTCGCCCTGAATGGGTTCAACCATGAAGCCCGCAATGGTCGGGTCGGCTTTGAACAGGGTTTCTAAAGCCGGGAGATCGTTGTAAGGCACTTGCAGGTAGCCGGGCAACAGCGGGCCAAAATCGTTGGTGCTGCTGGCATCGTTTGATGAGGAAATGGCTGCGATGGTCCGACCCCAGAAATTACCTTCAGCAAACACCATTTTGGCCTGATTCTGCGGAATTCCTTTTACTGTATAAGCCCACTTGCGAGCCAATTTCAGTGCAGTTTCGCCACCCTCAACGCCTGCGTTCATCATCAACACTTTGTCGTAGCCGAAAAACTCGCACAGGAATTTTTCGCACACACCCAACTGATCGTTGTAGAATGCCCTGGACGTAAGCGTGAGCCGCTGGGCCTGCTCAATCATGGCTCCAACAATGCGCGGATGGCAATGCCCCTGGCTCACAGCACTGTAGGCCGACAGGAAATCAAAATAACGCTTGCCCTCTACATCCCAAACGAAGGTGCCTTCCCCACGTGTCAACACAACCGGCAGCGGATGGTAATTATGAGCACCATAGCGATCCTCAAGATCAATAGCCTGTTGTGCGAGGGAGGTATATAGAGTCATTTCCATAGATCAAGATTAAAATAATGCCAAAAAGCGACTAATCACTGTGTTCAGGCAACTATCAGGCCGCACGGTAAGTTGCTTTCAAAATTACCACCAATTTTAGCAACCAGCAATTTATACAGGATGCCCACCCCTAAGAAGCAAAAAGTAAGTGGCCTTGATGACGAGGATTACTATTATACCCCTGACGGTTTTTTGGTGTTCACGGCCTCGTATCATCTAAAAAGGGGCTATTGTTGCAAGAATGGTTGTCGACATTGCCCCTTCGGCTATAAAAAAGTGGAGAAGTAGGTTGCAGATTACCAGATAATTCACCAATTTTGCGCCCTCAAAAGGAAAATCGCACGGTCATGGCCAGAGTTTGTCAATTAACAGGAAAGCGGACGCGCTCGGGAAATAACGTCTCGCACGCTAACAATAAAACGAAGCGTAAATTTTACCCGAATCTCCAGAAGAAGCGTTTCTTCCTGGAATCAACAGGCGAGTGGATCACGATGAAAGTGGCCACGTCTGCTATCAAGACGATCAACAAAAACGGTATCGAAGCTACGTTGCTGAAATCAGCCGAGCGCGGCCTCTTGTCAGGTCGTATCGTTATTTCGCCAAGATAACTGAATTTCGGAACGGTCCGCCGTCGCGGTTGGGATCGCTGATTTGGGATTTTTAGATGACGCAAATCAGCAATCCCAACCGCGACGGCGGACCGTTCCGAATTTTTTTTAAATAATTCGCTTGAGCATAAACTGAGCGAGGGCCATTTGGCCATTGCGCTTAACCACCATTGTCACCTCCTTGCCTTCGCCCCGCTGCAGGAGTTTATAAATGTCGCTGATGGTCATCTCGACCACGGCCGTATTATTGATAAACATCAGTTCATCGCCTTCCACCAGCCCCGCCAGGTCAGCCGGAGAGCCTTCGATGATGCGCCCGATGTAATAGTTTTTGAATTGCGCCCCTTTCGCCTTTAGTTCAACCCCACTCATGTCGTGTTCAAACGACTCCTTCATTATCTTTTTGATGGGTTTTACAATAATGTATTTCTCCTGGTAATTAAACGTCACCCGGAACCGACGGAGTAATTCACAGCCCACATTACCAATGCGTTGCGGAGCATTGATCAGTTTGGTTCCAAATGCCAGACTGTCAGGAAAGGAAGCCAGAATATTGTTCATTTCGAACCGCCCAAACCTAATTTTCTGTAGGCGGCCCATGCTGCCATTAATCACCCCACTCAAACCCCTCCCTAATTGCGCCCGAATGATTCGGTCGGGCAAGGGCAGGGCTTCGGGATGGCGGGTGCGGTCGAGGAGGAGTGCGTGACCGGCTCCGGTGTCCAGAATCACACGGAGCGGTGTTGTTTTTTCGCCCTCCACAAGCACCATAGCATCGGTATAAGGTTTTGTATCCTGAATCACAATGGGATACTGCTCGCCCATTTGTTTGCGATATTTGAACTTGGCTGGTCGGGTAAGGATAATTTCACGTAACTGAAAGTCGATGGTGACCACGAAACTGTTGAAGAGGTCATAACCAAATATGCCGTGAATTGGCACCCCAACGTATTCAGACAGTTTAAGAACGTCATCATCGAGAACAACAATATTATGATGATTGGCACGAAGTGCGCCAACACTCAGGTGATTGTCAATCGCTACGGAAGCCGTCAGGTTACCCCCTTCGCCCGCGCCGGTCAGTTTAACTTTGCGGGTATACTTAAGCTTTTGTTTGCTGATGGCCGCCGGGTCAGTCACAATGGTACTGCTGACCCCGGTATCTAAAATAAACCGCAGGGTGTCCGAATTATTAATTCGTATTGGAATGATAATCAGGTTAGAATGAAGTTGAAACGGAATGCGGGTCCAGCTTCGATTGCCCGCCAAAAAAAACCCAAACCGGTCCTTGTCGGGCGTGGGTTTGCCCGGGCGAGCCTGAGTGGGGGTACTCAGGAACCATAAAAAACCGATGATGAATAAAACCGCTTTCATAGTTGTGGGTAGAACATCGGAAATTTACTAAAAAATCCACTGTTAATACTGAATTTTTTGATAAGTGGTCATCAGCTATCCCAGTAAAACTATATTGATTGTCAGCAATTTAGTTCAGCGTCTATCAGTTACCACAAATACACTAATTTTGCAGCGAATTTCAATCCTTAAATAAGATATGCGCAAGCGAATAGTTGCTGGTAACTGGAAAATGAACAAGACTTACGAAGAAGCCATTGCCCTGGTTTCTGAGGTAGTCAACATGGTGAAAGATGAGGTAGTGGGAGAAACTGAGGTGGTGCTTTGCCCGCCATCGGTGTTCCTGACGAGCCTGAAACAATATGTTCCTGCTGGTGGCCGTATTGCGCTGGGAGCGCAAAATTGCCATGAAAAAGCATCAGGTGCCTACACGGGTGAAATATCGGCAGCTATGCTTCAATCCATTGGTGTTCAATACGTTATTTTGGGCCATAGCGAGCGTCGGCAGTATTTCAGCGAAACTAATACCCAGTTAGCCGAGAAAGTTGATGCAGCCCTGGCCAATAAGTTAATCCCCATTTTTTGCTGTGGCGAATCGCTCGAAATGCGCGAAGGGGGCGATTATGTCGGGTTTGTGAAAGAACAACTGACCCAAAGTCTATTCCATTTGTCGCCCGAGCAGTTTGCTTCTATCGTGATTGCCTACGAACCGATTTGGGCTATTGGTACTGGTTTAACGGCTTCGTCGCAGCAGGCGCAGGATATGCACCTGGCTCTCCGGCAACATCTAGCCAGTCATTACGGCGACGCAGTAGCTCAAAACACCCCTATTCTGTACGGTGGCAGTGCCAACGCCCAAAACGCGGCAGAACTCTTTGCCCAACCCGACGTTGACGGGGGTCTGATTGGTGGTGCCTCACTCAAATCACGCGATTTTACGACGGTAGTAAAAGCTAATAAATAGGGGATGACGGCTGCTGATTACGTTCGGGCTTACCAGATGCAACCTCACCCGGAAGGGGGCTTTTATGCCGAAACATATCGAGCGGCAGAGCAAATTGCTCAGTCGGCTTTGCCAGCCCGGTTTGCGGGTTCCCGTTCGTTCAGCACAGCCATCTATTTTCTGCTCGAAGGGCATCACCGGTCCATGCTCCACCGGATTCAGTCCGACGAAGTCTGGCATTTCTATGCCGGTGGCCCCCTGACTATTTATGTAATTACGCCCGCTGGCGAACTGTCGGTAATTCGACTGGGTAATAATCCAGAGGTAGGAGAGGTTTTTCAGGCAGTGGTTCCCGCTGGCTGTTGGTTTGGGTCGAAGCCCGCCAATGGGGTGGATTTCTCGCTCGTAGGCTGCACGGTGGCACCCGGTTTCGACTTTGCCGACTTCGAACTTGCCGACCGGGTAGCCATGCTAGAGCAGTTTCCGAAGTGGAGGGAGGTGATAGAATTATTGAGTAAATGAGTGAAAGAGCAGATTCAGCCGAAACGCTCTTTCACTCTTTCACCTTACCGGAAACTCACATCGCCGAACCGCGATACCACCCGAATGCGGGGGCCGGAACCGGTGCCAATTTTACCCGTATATTGTTTGATTTTACCGGGGCTGGCATTGGTGGCAGGTTGTGTGGTGAACAGCATAGACTGGCCATTGGGGTAGTTGAACCCGCCGTAGGTCACTGACACATTGAAATCATACCCGGTCTCGGCGTTGAGCGGTAGGGCAACCGAGGAATAATTGGCCTCAATATCCACATTATCAGCCGATTTGAGCTGCCCGATTTTAAAACCACCTGAATAATTAAGTTGCATCTTACAAGAACTCCCAAGAGTGCCGATGCTGGCCCCCGAATAGCTAATGTTCGCATCGAGTTTGTTCACTTCCCCGATTTTGAGTTTGCCAAATCGGTTCGTCAGCACAATCACATTCGCCTTATCGAGGTCGAGGTTAGAATAGGCGATAGCTAATTTACCTCCTTCCATGTTGCGGATGTCGGCATTGCCATAGGCCACGTCGATGTCGTTCAGACTGCCCGTAAGCTGATCGGCGGTGAAGTTGCCATAGCGGGTATAGATGTTGAGCGGAGCACGGAATGAGGCCACATTGGTGTTGCCAAATCTATTGCGTACTGACAAAGCGTTGTTGCGGGGCATTTGAACGGTATAGTCGATGCGGACGTATTGTTTTTCGCCGTTACCGTTGCCATTCCAGTTGCCCCAGGTTGACGATTTCTTCTGCATCTCAGTACGCAAAATGATCTGGTCGCCTTCGCGTTTGTCGGTGATTTCAACGGAGTTAAGATACTCCTGCGCCCGGTCGTCGGTGCTGGCGTTGGCCGTTACGATGATCTGTACCCGGATTTCGCTTTTATCCCAAAGCACCACGTTTACCTGTCCAAACTGATTGTCGATTTGCAGTTTGTCTTTCTGGTCAACGTCATACATTTTAATAATGGTACGCTTTTTCTCGATGGCACCCAGCCCATCGTCGCCGGGGCCGTTGGCCGCTGTCAGTGAAAGCGGCACGAGTAGCAGGAACGCTGCTTTAAATAAGGTGTTCATTGGTGTTGTTGTTTTGTTCTTTCATGCGCTGAATCACGCGCAACTGTTCATTCAGGAGGTTAATCTGCAACTGCAGATTTTGAATCATAGCCTGCACGAGGGTTTCCTGATTAGGATTTTCGGGCAGGTCAGCTTTGAGTGTCTGATAGCTTCGCTCCAGACGCTCCAGATCGTTGGCAAAAGCTTTATAAAGTGCCGGGTTGCTGGCAGTCATCGTTTTCAGTTCGGCCTGTTTTGCATCCACCAAACGGGCATACTGCACAAACTCTTTGGCATAGGTCGGACTAACAGCCACCACTTCGGGCTGCTCGGTAACGCCATATTGGTGGTTGAGGAACCAGAAGCCCCCCGTTAGCAACAGAAGTGCCACCGATGCGGCTGCCCACCAGTTGAACTTCCACCCCCGTTGGTTGCTGCCAAACGGTTTGCCATTGAGGGGTTTACGAATGGGTTCTGCTTCTGTTTGGCCAATAAAACCAAGTTTGACCTGATCCGCCAACGGGTCAGCACCTGTTGCGGGTTCGGGCTGGGTGATCCCCGGCTCGATACGCGCCCACAAGTCCATCGGCGGTTCGTCGGCATCGAATGCCTCGCGATTGTCGCGGATGAATCGTTCAAGGTTATGTTTCATCTTTTTATAAGCCACTTACTCTGTTAAAACTTGTAATAATCGTTTTCTGCCCCGCATGAACTGGGTTCTGGAGGTCGTTTCGCTGATACTCAAAATCTGACCAATCTCTTCATGGTCGTAGCCTTCAAATAAATACAGAGACAGCACCACCCTATACCCTTCCGACAGTTGTTGCATGGCCAATCGAATTCGCTCTACATCGAACGCTATACCGGTTTCGTCGTAGGGTTCTGAGTCGGCCCAATCCGGCCCGCCATCATCAGCGTTTCGGGTGGTGTCCAACTCAACAAACTCAACCCGTCGACTTCGCAGATGGTTGATGGCCCGGTTCACCACAATCTGCTTTAGCCACGCCCCAAACGTACTCTGCCCCCGGAACGACTGAATATGGTTGAATGCGTCTAAAAAAGCCTCCTGCAACGAATCTTCGGCCTCGGCCGCATGGTTCAGAATGCGCAAACTGACGTTGTACATCGCCTTTGAATATTGCCGATACAGGTCATATTGAGCCTTGCGTTCGCCAAGTTTGCAGCGTTCGACAAGGTCAACGGTTCGGTCTATGTACAGTTTCGTTTCCAAGCAATCGGTCCGGGTCGGTTGGTGTTGGATCGCCTTAGCGTCGGGTCGCCGAGCCGGGCGTATTCATAACAAAGACATAACAAACGAAGCAGCGTTGCACGTATTGTTAAAAAAATGTAAATTAGACAGAATCGCGCTCCTGCCTACCTTTGTCTGCTTAAAAATTACTGATGACTGAACTAACCAAACACATTCTGCTGATGGATGGCCCCGATCAAACGGGCCTTATCTACCATGTTACGGGCGTTTTGTTCCGGCAGGGTCTTAACATCATTCGCAACGATGAATATGTTAGCCCCGACGGGCAGTTTTTCATGCGTACCGAGTTTGAAAGCGCGACCAATCAACTCGATGGCCCAACTCTGCTGGCTCAGTTAAGCGAAGGCCTGTCGCCCGATATTAACCTCCGGCTCAATCCTAAAAAGAAGAAAAATGTGGTGTTATTGGTCACAAAAGAGCACCATTGTCTCGGCGAGTTACTGATTCGGTATGCGTTCGATGAATTGGATGCCGATATTCTGGCCGTGGTGAGCAACTACAATCATTTGCAACCATTAGTGAGCAAGTTCGGGATTCCGTTTCATTATATTTCGCACGAACACAAAACCCGCGACGAACACGAGGAAGCCATTCTACGAACGTTGGCCATCTACGACCCCGAATATCTGGTGCTGGCAAAGTATATGCGAGTACTGACCCCCGGTTTCGTGCGCCATTTCTCTAACCGGATTATCAACATTCACCACTCGTTTTTACCCGCTTTTGTAGGAGCAAGCCCCTATCGGCAGGCGCACGAACGGGGCGTAAAAATTATTGGGGCTACGGCCCACTTTGTCAACAACGACTTGGACGAAGGGCCAATCATTACGCAGGACGTGAAAGAAGTGGATCATCGGCACACGGCCAACGACATGGCAACAATGGGCCGCGATGTGGAGAAATTAGTGCTTTCCAAAGCACTCAAGCTGGTCTTCAACGATCGGGTGTTCATTCATAACAACCGGACGGTGGTGTTTTGAGCGTCTCAGTTATACTTCGCCAGGGCAGCCCGCAGAGAATCCTGCATAGCCTGCACCAAACTAGCGGGCTGAATCACAGTCAGGTCCTCGCCGTAACTGCGGAGGTGCATCATCAGGTCGGGGTTAGGGGCCAAACGAAGCCTGACACGGCATTCGGTATCGGTATCCAGCAAAATCTCCTGAGTTTGGTGAATAGGCTTTGCTTTCACGTAACGCCCGCGCAAAGGTGTAAACGACAGGATAACTTCCTCAACCGGCCCGCTACTGTCCGTGATCCCAAAAATGTGTTCAAATAATTCGCTCACGCTGGTCACAACGGCGGGTGGAACATCGCAGAGATCGTCGGAGATTTCGAGGTCGCTCATGCGGTCAAGGGCGAAGGTGCGTTCCTTGCCGGTTTTCTCGTCATAGCCAATCACATACCAACTATCGCTTACTTCACGAAGCAAAATCGGGTGGAGCGTGCGAATGGGCAAAACCTCTTTACTCAACGGCACAGGTTGGTCGCTGTTGTGCTTGCTGTAGCGGAACGTAATCTGCTTGTTCTGGTTTACGGCCCGCACCAAAATAGGGACATATTGCCTGTTACGGCCCAACACCCGCTCTTCCACATAGATCACCCGGCGCGTGGGCATATCGGTTTTCACTTCGCGAATAATATCCAGGCTCTGCCGCACTTTCTGAAGGGCGTTGCTTAGTTCGTCAGCCACGGAGGCCCCCTGTGTGGCTGCCAGCACCTCGCGGGCATAGTCGAGGGCCTCCATATCGTCGGGGTTGAGCATCAGTTGCAGAAGTCGAAACTGCGGATCGGTGTAGTAATAACCGTTGGTACGTTTGTCGTAGGCAATGGGTGCTTCGTGATCTTCGCGCATTCGCTGAATGTCTTTTTCGAGCGACGAAATTGACCGGATACCACACTTATCCTGACACAGCTCAAACAGGCGTTGTTTGGAGTAACGGCGAGGATATCGGCTAATGACTTCGTCGATCAGGCGATACCGCTGGAAGGCAGAACGGGTTATTGGCATAGGAAGGTTTTTTACAAAAATAAAGAACAACGGAAGAAGATTACGTTTTAGGGGGGTCAGATTTGTGGCGTACAGTAAAATTTATCACTCATGAACGCACAATCTGCCTCCGTTTCATTCGCCAGGGGTGCTCAGACAACGGTTCGGCCTGCTTCGCTTACGGCCCGCCAACTATCTGAGGTGGAATTAGGCTTGTTTTTGCTTTCGCAATTAACGCCAACAGCCTCACCCGCTGCTTTGCCTGCCCTTCTGAACAGCTCCGACGCTCCCTGCCTGGAGCGCGCTGCCTGGACAGCTAAACAACACAAGTATCTGAACCGCGCCCGTTTGGTACTGTCCCGTTGCCGACAACCGGCTTGCTGGGACAAACTCATCGAACGGTATGCAACCATCACCGACCATCTTGCCGCTTATGACCTGAGCAGCGACCGAAGTCGGTTTAGTGAGAAGTCCGTCGGCTTCTTTCGCAATCGAACGGCCACGTTTAAGCAAATGCTGGCGTAGAAACAGGAATAAAGACTAAAGGGCCACAAGAAGAAGGACTACAAACACCATTGTCAGCCTCTTTCTTCTTGCGGCCCTTTAGTCTTTGCGCTTCATCGTATCTTTGCGGCATGAATTTGCAAAACGATTTGTTGCTCCGGGCTGCCCGGGGCGAGGCCGTGGAGCGGGTGCCGGTCTGGATGATGCGGCAGGCCGGCCGGATGCTGGCCGAATACCGCGCCGTTCGCCAACGGGCCGGTGACTTTATCACCCTCGCCAAAACGCCCGAATTAGCCGCCGAAGTAACCATTCAACCCGTCGATTTACTGGGTGTTGATGCGGCTATTATCTTCTCCGATATCCTGGTGGTGCCCGAAGCAATGGGCCTGCCCTACGAAATGGTCGAGGCACGGGGGCCAGTGTTCCCAACAACCGTTCGCACTATGGCCGACCTCGATCAACTCCGCGTGGCCGATGCCGAAGCCGACCTCGGCTATGTGTTAGAAGCTATCCGACTCGCCAAATCAGCGTTGAATAATCGCGTTCCGCTGATTGGGTTCGCCGGGGCACCGTTCACCATTTTTTGCTACATGACTGAAGGGAAAGGCTCCAAGACCTTCTCCATCGCCAAAAAACTGCTTTATACAGACCCGGTTTTCGCTCATGCACTCCTGCAACGCATCACCGATAGCACGATTGCCTACCTCCGCGCTCAGGTGTGGGCAGGAGCTAATTTGTTACAGATTTTCGATTCGTGGGCGGGGATTTTGTCGCCAGAGCAGTATCGGACGTTCTCGTTGCCCTACATTAAACAGATTTGTGATGCCCTGAACGATCCGACTGGGGGCGAAATCGTCCCCGTTACGGTCTTTGCTAAAGGTGCGTTTTTTGCCCGACAGGAGATTGGCCAACTGAACTGTTCCGTGGTTGGCCTCGACTGGAACATGGACCCTCGTGAGTCAAGAGTATTGATACCGGGCAAAACGCTACAGGGCAACATGGACCCGTGCGTTCTTTACACCAATTTCGCCCAGATCCGCGCCGAAGTGAAGCAAATGATCGAATCATTTGGCAATCAACGCTACATTGCCAACCTCGGCCACGGCGTTTATCCCGATACTGACCCCGACAAAGCCCGGTGTTTTATTGAAGCGGTGAAGGAATTTGGTGTAAAGTAATGTGTAATGGATAATGCGGAATGATGAATCTGCTGACGCATCTAGTACTACGCATTCATCATTCCGCATTATCTATTATTTCCTCAATCCAATCGTCAACCCATACGTATAGGGCCGAACGCGAAAAAGCCCGTCAGCATCGCTGACGGTGGTGAGGCCATATTGTACGGTTGGAGCCAGTCGCAGCCAAAGAGAGGGGGTTAACTGGCGTTCGATTCCGTATGATCCCTGTATGAATCCTGACAAGGGTTGGGTAGCCTGACCGGCACCCTGTCCCACGTAGGTGCCTACCGTTGCACCTGCACTGGCATAATGCCGCCAGGCACCAAGTTGCCCAAGGTGAAAGACAAAATCGGCTCCAGCGCCCACATAATGCCAGTTGGTTTGTTGCGTTACCTTCTTGTCGCTGTAGTAGGGAATTAATCGAACGGTTTTCTCATCCACGCGCTCAACCCGAACAGAATCGGGCCGGTCTGTGGGTGTATAATAACTGACTTGCTGATTCAACTGGCTGTAAATCAAGCTAGTTCGGAGCGAAACTCGCCGGCTGATGGGCCATTCAATGCCAGCCTGAAATCGTATGCCAGCCCGCTGTGTGGAAAAGGCACTTTGGGTTTTCACCTCCTTTATCCAAGTTCCATCCGTTTGTACCGGATCAATCCGCTGATAGGTAAAGAGCGGCATCACACCAATGAAAATCGTGGGCCGTTTCCGACTTTCGGTGGGTTCTTTTGGTGCTGACAGTGGTAGTGCCGACAGGTTAATTTCGGGAAGTGCCAAACTTAAACGAATAGGCCGCAACGGTTGATTAGGCAAAAAGGCAAGCGACATTCGTTGCCCGTTGTTCGTTGTCGCTTCGGAACCAACTGTAGGTTGCGTTTCAGTAACTGCTGGTTTTACTACATCCAATGGAGCAGTCACCACTCTGTTTGCGCTGTAAATCTTATCTGGTTTAGGTACTCGCTGACTAAGACCAAGTGCGTTTTTTTCGACAGAACCAGATTCTGAGCCATCCACAAGTTCGACCTGTTTAGATCGGGATATGGCGGGTTCTTTCTGTTTGTTGGTTTTATAGGGTGTTTCTATGGAGGCCAATATTCCCCCGGCATTGTCATTGGAAGCAACTGCTTGCTTTTCTTCGTTTACGCCTTCTGAAGGTATGTTCGACTTGCTATTGACCTTAGCCGTAGTCTGGGCCAGAGAATTAATTACTGGTACTGGTGGCGCGTCTTTATCAGCTATTGGGAGCGAAGGCAATGTGGATGAATGCTTTATTTTTTTGTTCGACTGTTGTTGCTCCGATTCGGATGTGACCCTAAACCGGGCAGCAACCGGCGACGACCGATGGCTTACGAACCAGGAGCCAATCAACAACAGAATTGCCCCCAGACCCCCAAACAACCAGGTATTGCGCCCGCTGATGGCAGGAGCAGGGGTTGGGAGATCGGCCAAAATTCGCTTCAGCGAATCGGCAGGGGGTTCGGACTGGAAATCGGCGAATCGCTGCCGAAAATGATCGTCCCAATCGTCGGAATGGAGTCGGTCGGAGTCAGGATTCTTCATAATTGACAATGCCCAGTATTTTGAGCTTGGTTTTGAGGAGGTTTTTGGCGCGGGCGAGTTGCGATTTCGAGGTTCCCTCGGCAATGCCCATCAGCCCGGCAATCTCATTGTGGTTATATCCGTCGATGACATACAGGTTAAACACCATCCGATAGCCATCGGGCAATTGTTCGATCAACTTTAAAAGTTCTTCCGTACCCAGGCGGGAGAGCGTATCCATATGATCGGGAGAGACACGTTCCCAGGCATCATCGAGTTCGGTTTCAGCCTGTTGCTTATGGTTTCTGTGGTATACGTTAATGGCTGTGTTTACCATGACACGTTTCATCCAGGGCACCAACTTATCGGCTTGTTCGAGGGTATGTAACTGATGAAAAATACGAATGAAGCCTTCATGAAACATATCTTCTGCTTCGGGCTGACTACGGGCATAGCGACGACACAGGCCCATCAAACGACTCTTGTATGTGTTATACAAGGCCGTTTGTGCCCGCACGTCATGTCGCTGACACGCCTGCAACAAGTCAGATTCGGTCATGAATGGCAGTTGTTGGTATTTAGACGTAAAGTGTCAAAATTGGGATACTGTAATCCAGCACCTGCTGTTGAAATAACACTATCTATTATCCAACAGCTCAGATTATGGTTTAATACTAATTTTTACAGAGGCTGAACTGGTCCTTCCTTGTATGTCAGCAATCTCATACGTAAATGTAATGTCTTTTACCTTTGGGTTAGCATCCATCGTGTAATTAATAATTCCGCTTGGCAACACCTGCAGGCTTACACCTGCCGGGTATTGTTTGATGGTTACTGACCGGAGGGGGGCACACAACTTATCATTACTTAACACACTAATCGGTATAACGCCCCGGCGCATGTTGGCGGTTGGCTGACTCAGGACCAACTGTATGGAGTTATTATTGGCTTTCAGAACACAACCAGCATCGGGTTGAACAATAGTGATGGCCACGGTGGCATCCAGGCAATCAGCCCCGTCGCATCGCCGATAGTGAATTTTATCGGTGGATGTACTGGTTTGAGGCTTATAAACAATAGCGTTTTTTGCGTTAAAGTAAGCCGAGCCACCTGCGGGTTTGACGGTCATGGTCAGTGGAAGTAACCGGCTTCCTTTGCACAATTGATCGTTTGCCAGCACCGGAATAACCAAGGAATCAGTAGCGAAACGCTGTTTGAACGACACCAGATCATTCTGGAGCTTTAACCGGCAGTTAGTAACCGGCTCATTAACCGTTACAGTAGCCACCGACAACAGGCAATCTGAGTCGGTGCCACCCAACGGACAAGACCGGTAAATGAATCGCTCGCGTCCCGTAAAATTCTTGGCAGGCGTATAGACGACTTGTCCATTCTGAATCCGTACTGTTCCTTGTTGGGGCGGGGTTTCGATCTGAAGCGAGGCCGGATTGGGTTTGCCCTCACAGAACATATCGTTTCGTAACACGTCGATAGTGACGGGTGTGTTGGCCGTGGTTTCAGATTGGTCGACCGCTACTCCTAATCCACAAGGAAGTTGGTCAGCGTCTGAAGCCATTGTTACGGCAAATTCCACTGGCGGGGGAGTCTTACCCGAAACGGGGGCATCGCTCAAAATCGAAAAGCCATCGGCTCCGGCCACAAAAGACGGGTCGGGCGTGTAAAGCAATAATCCTTTAGGCGTGAACGATACCTCACCAGATTTGGGTAATCGGCTCAACCGAAACGTAGTTGTCGTTTTAGAATCGGCTAACGATTTCAGATTGACAGCCAACGGAGCATCTGGTAGAGTCAGGAGTTCATTATCAGAAGCAACAATTTCTTCCTCTTTTGCCGGCTGCACATCCTGGCCAATCTGATCGCAGGCAAGGCTACCTGCCAACAGACCTAAAAGCAAAAGACGTGAGCGCAATAACATAAAATCGATATTTAAGCTATTGATGAAGACAACCAGCATGCTCATAAGGGTTGCATAGGTAACGAAAATAGTAAACTCACTACGAAGGCCGTACTTTTGCAGGCCATGAAAACCTATTTTCGTATCCTCTCCTATGCCCGCCCACTGGGTCGCTTTCTAGGGCCGTTCCTGACGACCTCTCTGTTGGCCAGCGTGTTTGGCGTATTGAATTTTACGCTGCTTATTCCATTGCTCAACGTGTTATTTAATCAGGTGAGCAACGCCAAAGTTACCCAAATCCTGGACAAGCCCGCACCAAAATTGTCATATGACACCTCTGTGGCCGATCTATTCCAGTATTACTTCGCCCAAATTTTCAGGCAATATGGGCAGATTGGAGCACTCCAGTTTGTGTGTGGCATTATTGTGGTGTCTGTGCTGCTCAATAACCTCTTCAAGTATTTGTCAGTTAGGCAGTTAGAGAGCTTTAAGGCCCGCATGGTGGCCCGACTGCGTGAGGCTGTTTTCGACCGGGCGGTGCGCCTGCATTTAGGTTATTTTTCCAATGAGCGTAAAGGCAACCTCATTGCTCGCATCATGACCGATGTGCAGGAGGTAGAAGGTTCCATTGCCAATACACTCTCGGCGGCCTCCAAAGAGTTTTTCCTGTTGGTGGCCTACATTGGTGGATTGTTCTTTATCTCCGCCAAACTGACGTTTTTCGCCCTGTTAGTGATTCCGGTCTCAGGCGTTTTTATCTCGATGCTGGTGCGCCGGATGAAACGCGATGCCCAAGATGGACAGCAACGGTTGGCCAGTATTTTAAGCATTCTCGACGAAACCTTTGGTGGGATGCGTGTGGTGAAAGGCTTCAATGCCGAAAATTTTGTGCTGGATAAGTTTCGTACCGAAAACAACGGTTATCGAAGGGCCGTGCGCTCCCTTGCCAACCGGCGCGAACTGGCCTCGCCCTTTTCCGAAACAATGGGCGTGGCCGTGGTAGCCAGTATTTTGTTGTATGGCGGCTCATTGGTACTGTCGGGGCAATCGGAGTTGTCGGCAGCCGAGTTTATCGGGTATATCGCCCTGTTTTCGCAGGTGACGCGCCCGGCCAAAGAGATTTCCAATGCGTTCAGTGGTTCGCAGCGGGGCATTGCTTCCGGCGAACGTGTATTGCAACTCATTGATACGGAGCAGGCTGTGGCCGACCGGCCTAATGCCAAACCGATCAGCAGCTTCGACCACGAAATCGAGGTCCGAAACGTGTCGTTTGCTTACGAACCCGGTACGCCCGTTTTAAAAGACATCAATTTTACGCTTCAGAAAGGCAAAACCATTGCACTTGTTGGCTCTTCCGGCGGGGGCAAATCGACCATTGCCGACTTGATTCCGCGTTTCTACGATCCTGTTGACGGGGGCATCCTGATCGATGGGCAGGACCTGCGCGATGTAACGGTGGCTTCGTTACGCGATCTGATGGGGATTGTTACGCAGGAAAGCATTCTGTTTAACGACACCATTTTCAACAACATCGCTTTTGGCAACGAGGCCACGCCCGAACAGGTGGAACGGGCCGCCCGGATTGCCAACGCCCATGATTTTATAATGCAGCAACCAAACGGCTATCAAACCACCATTGGCGACCGGGGCAGCCGGTTGTCGGGGGGGCAGCGGCAACGCATCAGCATTGCCCGCGCCGTGCTGAAAAATCCCCCTATTCTAATTTTGGATGAAGCCACGTCGGCCTTAGACACCGAGTCAGAAAAGCTGGTGCAGGAAGCCCTGACGCGCCTGATGGCCCACCGCACCACGCTGGTAATTGCCCACCGCCTAAGCACCATTCAACATGCCGACGAGATTCTGGTGGTGCATCAGGGCCGCATTGTGGAGCGGGGCAATCACCGGGATCTGCTCACCCTCGACGAAGGTTTTTACCGGCGGCTCAGTACCCTGCAACAAGTGTGAGTGAGGTTGGAAACTCAACTGAACTGCTGGTTTGATATTGGCGGGGTATGGGTTATTTTTGTGGATCAACTAATTTACTTAATCTTTCTTTTACGTCGTGAAAAATCTCCTGCTTCTCCTTATTTTCTTGTCTCCCGCCCGCCTGTTGGCGCAAGATTGCCTCGGCATGACGTTCAAACCCGGTATGGGCTACGAAATGCAAAGTTTCTCAGCCAAAGACAAACCCAACGGGCGCATGACCTATCTGGTTCGGAATGTACGCAAAGAGGGCGGAGCCACTCTGATCGAGATTGAGTTTCAGGCGTTCGATGAGCAAAACAAAGCGCGTCAGGCACCCTCTAAAATCCAGTACTCCTGCACCGGCGACGAGCTGGTAGCCGACTTGTCGGGCATGGCAATGGGGGGTGGTCAGACACCAAAAGACACGGAAATGAAAATGAAGGTCAACAAATTGGCTTATCCCCGCACCCTGACGGATGGCCAAAAACTGCCCGACGGTCAAATGGAAGCCGATTTTTATAAGAATGGTTCGGTAATGGTTGAAATGACCATGCAGATTGCCAATCGGCTGGTTGGCCCCAAAGAATCAATGACTACACCAGCCGGCACCTTTGAGGTGAACAAAGTATCGGCTGATATGGACATGAAAAACCGGGTGATGGGCATTGGCATTCCAATGAGTATGAAGAGTGTTAGCTACCGGGCAGCTAACACAATTTTTGATGTGCGGACGGAGACCTACAACAAAAGCGGCAAACTAATGGGATACACCGTGTTGACTAAGGTCTATTGATCTTTTTAAAAGTTTTTGCAACTTTGCTGCAAATAGGAATGTTGGGGATTTACGTGTTCAACAAATCCGATATAGCAACGGTTGTTTTATGAAAAGTGGTCTAACTTCACACAAAGCCGATTATATAGGCATCACCGGGTCTATATTATGCCTTATTCATTGCCTCATAACTCCCGTTCTGCTGGTGACATCGACTTTGCTGAAAGATGAATTTGTACGGACAAGCTACCTCAGCTTAGACTATGTTTTCATCGCCGTCAATATAGTAGCGGTTTATACGGCTACCCGACACGCGCCTGCAGGCATCCGTACCTCATTGTGGGGTTTTCTGACGCTGTTTGCCGTTTGCATTATCCTGGAAGATGTTAGCCCGGTGTTTGAATATGCGGCTTATGTTGCGTCGTTGGGGCTGGTTGGCTCACACCTCTATAATATCTGGTATTGCCGGATGCGCCACGCGCACTAAGAAAACACCCGCAAAGTGGTTCCCGTCTGTTCAATCCGGTAGGTTCTCAGACCGCTTTTACCGGCATCATTAAGCCCCTTACCTGACACATCGAAGCGGGCACCGTGGGCCGTGCAGTAAAATTCACCTCGTTGAAATGTAATCTGTTGTAGTTGTTCGTGACTACAGGTGTTGGTTACGGCTACAAATTTGGTGAAATTCAAACGAGCCACTACCACCCCGTTACGAACAATATAACCACCGGGTCGGGACAGGGGTAAGTTAACCCCATCGTCTAGGTCGATATTGAAATCGACTGGGCCAAAGGGCATAATATCCTCCCTGCGTTGGCAGGAAGTTAGCACGGCCATCAGCGCGGCCCCCGACAAGCCCATCGATTTTAGAAAATCAAGCCGATTCATTAGTCAAGTGGTCATTTTATCTGCGTCGCTGCCGCAATTCGGGTCGGGCGGGCAAGAGAGCATTAATCTGAATATAATCGAATAAGGTTTGGCCAAGCAAGTCGCCGGCAACGGGGCTTAGTTGCCCTTGCTCCGGGTGGGCGAAAAACTCCTCCCCTCTGCCAATAATCAAGGCCGTCTCGAAAACGGGAATCATGTGCCGCCGACCGTATTGCCCAAATAAATCTTGCCCTTTTTGCCGTAGCCAGTTGTTCACAGACTGCGGGTGAGGCAGCGGAGTTAGCATGACAAGCCGCCGACGGTAGGGTTGCAGGTAATAAAGCAGATCGGTTAGCTGGGCTTCAATCTCGCGCAGTCGGCCAACCCGGCGAATGGCTGCCAATGATCGCAGCGCTATCAATTTCAGCCCCGCTTGAACCTTGTTCAACAACCTGCTTCCCTGCGGTTGAGACCCTGTCCGGCGATGACTGCATTGAGTAGCAATCTCCTGCATGCTCATGGCCTTCACGTTTGGATTAAACGAATCGTACGTGGATGAGCGCAACAGATCGCTGAAAATGGTCGACTCTTGTAATTGGGTATGCCCCAATTCGAGCAGAATCAGGTCGAAACGGTTCAGATTCAACCGCTGTAACAAAGGCAGAGCCACATGAATATCGACAGGTGTGTGGCACTCAACCTGCACTTGCCACCCTACGTGCTGTAGTTGCCGAACAAGTTGCGGTACATAGCCACGACTCGCACTACCCGTTGAATGGCCCGAGAAGGCTTCAGCCGAGTTTTCGCCCCCCACAATCAATATCGAAAGTACTTTTGATGTCATATAAACCGGGCATACCAACACAGTAATCGGCCCCGTTACCAAGTCAATACGTCAGTCGATTTCTCATCGTTGCAAAAGAGTCATAAATGGTTTGTTCGGTAGCATTATTTAAAAATTTTGTTGGTTTGCAACAATGATCCCACAGGCTGCGTATATGTAGTAGAATAAACTCTACACACTTAAACGTCAGACTGTTGCTATTCCGGAAGCGATTATTCACGGACGATGACCTGCTCAGTGTCATTGAAGCCTGCCGGATGCAGAATCCACAGGCGCAACGGGTGTTGTTCAAACAATTTTTCGGTTACTCTAAAAGTATTTGCCTTCGCTATTCCGCCACCTCGGAGGAAGCCGAAGAGGTGCTTAACGAGGGGTTCCTGAAAGTGTTCCAACACCTCCATCAGTACGATGTAACGTTGCCATTCAAAGCCTGGTTGCGGACTATT
Organism: Cytophagales bacterium; assembly: GCA_031411995.1. GTDB lineage: Bacteria > Bacteroidota > Bacteroidia > Cytophagales > Spirosomataceae > Rudanella. The sequence goes on along the minus strand of JANOCD010000133.1, from coordinate 86,304 downwards.
ATGGTCAACACAGCCATCAGCAACTACCGCAAGTACCATAAACATGCCGCTAATTTTTCGCTGGAAGACGCACCCGAACCGGCCTTCGACGATCAGGTGGTAGATCGGATAACGGCAGACGAAATTCTGGCTATCGTGCAGCAACTCCCCCCGGCCTGGCGAACAACGTTTAACCTGCATGTGGTGGATGGGTATAGCCTGCGCGAAATTGCCGAAATGCTCGAAGCGAATGAAGCCACCATCCGGTCGCACTTTTTGCGAGGCCGGCAGCGATTACAACAACTCATAAAACAACATTACCCACACATTACATCGACTAATATTGGCTACTATGAAACCCGATGATTTCTCCGATCAGATCAGGCGGAAATTAGAAAGCGTCGAGCCTGAATTTCGCGAAAAAGACTGGACCCGGATGCAACAGGCATTGGGCCACTCGACACCCGTGTTTGCTATCGGCACTAAAGCCGGCCTTATGGCTGCTGCCAGCATTGCGGCTGTGATGGCGTTTGGCGGAGTAGCCTACCAGCAATACCAGACCAATCGACAATTACACGAACAGGTTCGCACGTTGAATAAGACCGTTACAACACTCCGTCAGTCAGCAAACCCAAGCCCGGCCAACCCAACGGCTGTTCCACCCGACACGGTTTTCTTAACCCGCGATGTGGTTCGGTATGTGGCGGTGCCCGTTGACCGAAAACGGAACAATGAACTAACTGAAATAAACTCACCATCAACTCCTTACGCTACCGAAACACCCTCTACTGTCAACAATACTCCATCGGCTGGTATCCATTCATCAGGCCGTAATCAGCTTTCAGCAACCTCAGATGGGGGGCAAGGTTCTTCGGAAACCGGAGTCCGTACCAACGAAACTACGGGAAAAGACCGGGGGAATACCAACGGAATAGTTGATAGAAACCGAGGCAATAACCAGAGCAATAGTCCCGGTATCAACGGAACAAACAGCAATGGAATTGCTGATCGAAACGGCAACATTGTCCCCGAAAACGCCGGAACCACTGGCTCCGAATCGACACCTGGAACCACCGAGACGAACAACAATAATGCTGTTCAACTGTCGCTGTTGACAAGTCGGCCCTTTGTTCGCGACACGGTTTATTATGCTGAAGGCATGGAGCGCAATGCCCGCCGGATGCGCCGGTTGCTGAGTACGGCTTCGCCATCGGGTGCGGCCCTCGCTAAAGTTGACATAAACCGGAGCGAACCTGGCTGGAAAGCCCGAATTGGTCCCGGGGCCAATTTAGGAGTGCAGCAATGGGGGGCGGGGCTTTTTGGAGAAATCCGGCTGAATAGCCATTGGCGGCTTGGTTTGGGTCTAACGTCGATGCACCTAAAAGGCGAGGCTTTTCTGACCGAAATAGCCTACGACCAACGGACAAAACAAAATTTCCGGCGCAATTTCGCATCCGGTATCGACTCCAAGCATGACATTATTAATATTACGCCGACGGGTTCATCATGGCAGGTTCCCATTAGCGTCAGTTACCGATTTGGTTTAGGCAGCGGTTGGTCGTTAGTGCCATCGGCAGGCGTAAACCTGAGCCTAAGCAACCGTGAGGAAATCGGGTTTGCCTATTTACGGGGGCCGGGCAAAATCGAGGCTGTAACCATCGTTATGAAACCAGCTCAACAAATGCTTCATGCTGGTTCGGCGGCCATTTATCTGGAGAAAAACTGGGGCGACTGGGCATTACAACTCGGCCCTTATGCCTCTACCCCACTCAGCAACACACCAAGTAGATTAAATAACAGAACGGCTGGTGCCAGTGCGCGGTTACTCTATCAGATCGACTGGAAAAAGAAGCGATAATCCGAGTACACTAAACGTCAACGCGACTTATACGTTTATAAAAACAGCCCCGAATCGTTGCTTTTTACGATTCGGGGCTGTTTTTTGCGTAACTAACCAGCTTTTACTATGGCTAAAAATGTGCTTGGCGGTTCGCTTACCTGTTGTTGCACCAGCCCCATGACGGGATTTTACCGCGATGGTTTCTGCCGCACCGACAATCAGGATCTGGGTCGGCATGTGGTGTGCGCCATCATGACCGAATCGTTTCTGACATTTACCCGCTCACAAGGCAACGATCTGTCTACCCCCCGGCCTGAGTATCAGTTCCCCGGACTCAAACCCGGCGACCGCTGGTGTTTGTGTGCTCTCCGTTGGCAGGAAGCCTATAACGCTGGCATGGCTCCACCCGTATTACTCTCTTGTACGCACGAGCGGGCCTTGCAATATGTTGAACTCGTTGCGTTGAAAAGTCTGGCGTTTGAGGAGTAGTTTTCTGGCGTTTGAAGAGTGGCTTATTTTAGCTTCTTCTCCAGCATTTTAATAAAATACCCCCCAACCACCGAACGCGCGCGGAACCCGACATGCCGACCATCGGTAGTTTCGTGCCAGTCAGAGAGGGGAATACGGTCGGGGCTTTCGTTAACGAATTTCAGAATCGGCTCCACAAATGCATCGAACTGCGAAGGCCGATCGGCAAGGGTAGCTGTCCAGATGATCCAGTCCGATTTGGTATAGGTACGGCGACTGTCCAGGGGCAGGCCAAAAGGCAGTTGTTTGGTGAGATAATAGGCAACCTCGCGCCGGGCCACTTCGGGTGGAAAAATGGGTTCGCCGGAGCCGTCGAGTTTCAGAAGTTTATCCCAAACTAAGTTATATTTCTGGCTCCACGTATTGCCGTCGTTCTGGTTGAATGTGAGCGCGTAATGATCGCCTTTATTAGCCATTACCATCCACTTTTGGGCCAGTTCGCGGGCCAGTGCCAGGTATTCAGTTTCGGTTTTGCGGTCGCCCAGTTGCCCGGCTAAATAACCATAGCTGGCGATTCCCATAATGGCTTTCACAGACAGGTTGGTGTTGCGGGCAAGGTGTCCGGCAAAATCGTCGGTGCAGAGCTGGTTTTCGGGGTCGAAGCCGTGTTCTTTCAGGTATTCTACCCAGGTTGTCAGCACGGTCCAATGGGTGCGGGCATACGCTGCATTACCATCAACAGCCGCAATGGCCGCCGTCAGAATCAGCATATTACCGCATTCTTCCACCGGCATATCCTCGCCGTAGGTTTGTCCATTGGCCAGCGGATACGTACCCACGTCATGGGCGGCAAACGGCTTGGTCCAGCGGCCACTTTCCGAGTACTCGAAAATGGGTTCCATCATGCCTTTCAACAAGGTGGGATTATACAACAAAAACAACGGGGCCGACGGATACGTAACATCAACAGTACCAATGGACCCATTGGAGAAGTTCTCTTTAGACAAAAACAAGGGCGTTCCGTCTTGCCGGGCCACCAGTTTATGGGCAGCAATCGCCTGTCGATAGGCCAGCACGCATAACTGGGCATAGGCGACTCCTCCAGCCTGTTTGGCATCGGCATAGAGTTTCGTATCGAAGGCATCGCATTGCTTACGAAGTTGAGCGTAGTCGGCTTCGGCAGCTTGCAGAGCATGCTCAATGGCGGCTTCGGGTACGTCGGAATCGTTGCTATATCGTCGCCACCAGGCCTGCAATGGCTTGCCAAAATATTCCACCGCTTTCAAGTCGTCGTAGCCCACGAGCCAGTGCCGTTCCACGGTTTTGCCGGTCACCGGCCCCAAATCGAAGGTGGTGGAAAGCACGGTTGGGTTATCTAAAGCAATGATTGGGCGGCCTTCGTCGGGTAGGTCAGTCACCCGGCCTTCGCGTTCAAACTGATTTAGCGCACCAGACAGTGAGCCAATTCGTTGGCCCGTGCGCTCATGGGCAACCGTAGCCACATACAGATGCCCCCAGTCGATGCGGACATTGTCGCCTTTTCGACCCAATATCTTTTGTTCGGCAGTGCCCACGCGCATCCAGTTCAGGGCGGGGCCTTTTTGGCTGGTCCGACCCCGTCGCCAAACCACCGGCTGATCGGGGGAGTTCACCGCAATATCCGACGAGGCATCACTGTAGAGTTGCACCGAATGCGCTTTTCCGTCAGTAGCCCGCACACTGTAGGTGACGTATTGCACTGGTCGCGACAACACATCGAGGTTATTCATCAGCAACGGTGCCATGAACGTAACGGTTAATTCGACCCCACCGGCAGCAAACGTAAACGCCGATTGGGTGGCCGTCATATGCTGACTGGTTTGTTTGGCTGGCTCAATGCTCAGTTCGCGTTCGGCAATCAGGCCCAAATCTACGTAGCCCGGCCCGCTGAAATTCTGACTGTGAAAAGCCAGCACATTACGACCCGGTTTCAACACCTCGCCGATTTTTTTTTGCGTAGCCGTGAGTTCATAATTTGGCGAAACGCCCCCAACACCCGCTATACGCTGACCATTTATAAACAGTTCGTAGTTATCGTTGTAAATTGCACTAACCAACAGCCGACCTTCGGGAATAGACTGGACATCGACCACCCGGCGCACCCAAATATCGGGCGTTTTCCAGGGAGTCCGGTCGGTGGTGCGGCTACCGAAGGTGCCCTCGCCGGTGGCCCATTGGCTATCGTCGAAACCGGGCGAAAACCAGGCTTCGGCAGGCTTTTCGGTGGTGTAGGGGGCCTGATAGGTGTTTTTCAAACCCGATGCGACCAACGTATCGCCCGTGAAAGTGGGTTTGCCCATAAACCGGAACACCCGCCCGTCCACACGCATCAGGCCATTGAGCTGGTGCGCCCGTCCCGTCCAATGGCGGGTGGGATCGTTGTTGAGCGTACCCCCGAACGACCAGATGCTGGTGTAGGGATCAATGGTGATGAGGGGAACCGCCGGGGGATTGAGCGTTGGCGTTTGACTGAGTTTAGCAGGCTCCGTTACAGATTGAGCCAGGCTATCGGTAATGGTCATGACGACGGTGATGATTACGGTAAATAGGATACACACAAATGTACGAACCCAACGTAATCTATTGTATTTATAGAACATATAATTTAACTATTTTAGTACATTTTAATTGAGTGTAAACCATTGTCTTCACTCCATGCAACCGACTGACTTGCTCAACATCCGACCTGCCACTGCCGACGACTGCCATACGATCTACAACTTTCTGTGCGATCTGGAAGAAATGACATTAGACAGCACCGCCTTCCGGGCCATATTCCGGCGCAACCTGACCGACTCCGGCGTTCGGTACCGCGTGGCCGAGCAAAATGGCGAAGTGGTTGGCTTTGTCAGTTGCCACATCCAATATCTATTACACCACACGGGCCGCGTTGGCGAGATTCAGGAATTATATGTTCGACCTGAGAACCGCAATCAACACATTGGCCATCAACTAGTTGCACATCTGGAAGAGATGGCCCGGCGCGAGGGTTTCGTGAACCTCGAAGTAACAACCAACCAACGCCGAACCGACACCATCCGGTTTTATGAGCAAACTGGGTTCCGGCTGTCGCACCGGAAACTGGTTAAAACATTGGAATAGGTATGGATAATGCTTGCTTCAGGCAAGGCGTTTTTGCTTCATTCATTTCTCATCAAACTGCAGCAAGTATCCCTTTTTACCGTCGCCTTCGCTGGCAATGAACAGGGTTCCGTCGGGGGCAAAACAGATGCCTTCAGGTTGTCGGAGCAATTTGGGATCGAGAGCCACTGATGAAAGCATTTTACCATTTCGGGTCATTACTACAAGCCGGTGAGCGTTAGCCGACAGCACATAATAATCGCCGGTTTTGGGGTGAACAGCCAGGCCGGAGGGCTTCACCTCTCCGGTGGGTTTGTCGCCTGCCATGTCCGCCAAAACAGCCTGCGTCAACACTGGACCCCGCCAAAGAACCGACCGTTTGAGGTCGTAGAAATAAATTGGCTTTTGAGGGTTTCCCGTGGCCGGGTCTTTGGTGGCTAACAGAAGCGCGTTCAGCTTGGGATCATAGCCAAGACCTTCCACATCGTTTTTGCCGGGCAATTCAATTTTAGTGTGGTGGATTTCTGGTCCGCCACCACTCATTATTTCAATGCCATCAGTTGGCTGAAAATGATACAGTTCGCCATCGGAGCGGAGCATATATAACTCGCCATTCACGAACTCAACGCCCTCATAATCTCCCTTTCGGCCAAAAACGTGCTCATCGACCACAGTTTTGGTTTTCAGATCGTAGATAAACACCACAGCCAGTTCGTCCTGCACCATCGCCAGCCGACCGGGTTTGTAATAACTCAATCCCGACACTTCGCGGAGGTCTTTTGGCAGACTGAATCGTTCGGTCGGATTGGCTAAATCGTAAGGAATTGGCGCATTGGGCAAGGATGACTCATCGGCCTGTTCTTTTTTCTTGTTCGGCTGACAGGCAACAAACAGCAATGAAGCCAGCACAAGATGGGCAAAACAGCGAAAAATCAGGCGCGGGGAAATGGGCTGAAACATGAGAACGAGTATCTTTCGGGCAAGTAACACAAATCTATGAGAAAAGCCATTACCCTTTGTTTTATCCTGTTGCTGCCCAATCTGGCCCCGGCCCAACGCGCTCCCCGGCCCGATAAGAACCTCGAACGTGATCTTCGTGCTTTGCTGGCGGGATTCCGGGGCGAGGTCGGCGTGTATGTCCGTAACCTCCGCACAGGCCAAACCGTAGCCATCAACGCCGACACGCTATTCCCCACGGCCAGCACCGTCAAGGTTCCAATTCAATGCGGGCTGTTCGACAAAATCAGCCGGGGCGAACTGAAATACGGGCAGGAACTGATCTATAAAGATTCGCTGCACTACGATGATGGCATAGTGGGGCAACTGCGCGACGGGGCTAAAATTCCTTTATCGGAAGTGGTTATGCTCATGGAAACCACCTCCGACAATACCGGTAGTTTGTGGTGCCAGGCAATGGCCGGTGGCGGAACTGCGATCAATAACTGGCTGGATCAGAATGGATTCACCCAAACGAGGGTTAACTCGCGCACGCCGGGGCGCAAAGATTTTCAGAAACAATATGGGTGGGGACAAACCACTCCCCGCGAACTGGCCGAGTTGCTGGCTTACATTCGGGCGGGTAAAGCAGTTTCGGCCGATGCCAGCGACCGGATGTATCGCAACTTGTGCGGCCAATATTGGGATGGTGATGGGCTGTCGCAACTGCCGCCCGACGTGAAAGTGGCCTGCAAAAACGGAGCGGTAAACCGTTCACGCTCCGAGGTGGTGCTGGTTCACGCGCCCCACGGCGAGTATGTGTATTGTCTGATGACCAAAAATCAGGTCGACGAAACCTGGGAACGCCACAACGAAGGGTTCACCCTGCTTCGCAACGTGGGAGCCTTGTTGTGGAAACACTTCGAACCAAAATCGGGCTGGAAACCAGTGGCTGGATATGAGAAGTGGTGGTAGCGGTTTTCCGTTTCCGCCAGGTTCTGAAATCCTCGTAGAAGCGATCCAGAAAAATGATAGGGCTTAACGAATAATACAATCCATTGAATGTGCCTGGGTTGCTCGGCACCCGGCCCTGAATTGTTAGTCGATAGCCCGTCATTAAATTAAGGCCAAACCAGCGGGTTGGTTTGAAGTGAGCAATGGGCGGGAATTTAACGGAAAACGACACCCCTGCTCCCATCGGCATGGCCCAAACCCGGCGAGTTTCCCATTCTTTTTCCTGGCTCTCTTCCAGTTCATAGCGGGCCGTGCCGAAACCAAATTCGAAAGGGGTGCTTAGTTCCCAGTATTTTCGCCGAAAGAAATAGGGTTCCACATAAGCAGTACCGTAGGCTAATCGTCGGGTACGAATGTTCAGGCCATCCCACTGCCCACCCGACCGCTGATTGGTGAAGTAATACCCAACGCCTACTTTCACATTACTGGGCAATAAAAAACCAACTCGTGCGCCCCAAACATTGGTACGCGCCCGTTCGTTGGTAGCTGGGTTCTTAAAAAAGAAGAACCGCTGATCGGTTTCGGGAATAAATTTGGCTTTATTGGGGTGTTCATTCTCACCGGGCTTCAAGGTGTCGGCTCCGGCAGTTGGAAGAGACTGCCCACGACCGGATAAGCCAATAGTGGCCCCCAGGAAGAACAAAAGCAAAGCCCGCATATCGTGTGTTGAGTAATCTTGTTATAACTCATTATGACGCAATAGGTTTCAGCGAACGAAACCACCAATTCTAAAGCGATGCAACCTGAAACCCAAATAGCCCCCGCTCCCTGGACACTGCATGGCGATGGAGTGGTTATGATTGTGCATTTCTCCGAAGCGTTTGTGCGCAAACATGGTTTTCTGGCCGATTTTCAATGCGATGGTTATCGGGGTTATGTTGGCACGGTTATGCTGGTCGATTATCACACATCGGGGGTGGGGCCATACCGGGAGTTGCTGTTTATTCCGGGCGTGTTTAAGCTCGGCGGACAAAACACCTTCTCGATCTCGAAAATATACGTATCCAGTAATGACAGCGTCTGGAACGGCATCGAAAATTGGGGAATCCCGAAAGAACTCGCTGATTTCAACATCACCACCTTGCCCAATGGAACGCGGGTGTTCGAGGTAAGCCATGGAGGTCGGCAATTTTTTTCGGCGCGGGTGAAGCCCTGGAGTTTCCGATTTCCGGTCTCCACCAAGCTGCTGCCTGCTTTCAAAGTGATGCAGCAAAGCCGGGGCAACCTGCTGCTAACTAAACCCGAAGCCACCGGAAAAGGACGTTTAGCCTCTCTTAGCGAGGTAGTTATTGACCCTGCCTATTTCCCCGACCTGCGGCAAGGCACCATTCTAAGCACCATAGCTGTGGAGGATTTCACCATGGCATTTCCGGTGCCGGAGGTTTTGTTGTAGAGACGCAAAATTTTGCGTCTGATGACCGGCAGATTTTGCGTCTCATGACCGGCATTTTATTGAAATTTTGCTGACGCATATGAGCCGCAAAATTTTGCGTCTCTACATGAATAAACGTTTACCGCAAATAAATTCCTTCTCGTTCTGGGTCGCTCAACACCACGTCGACATGTTCGGTGAGGGTGGTCGACAGTTCGTAGCCTTTATAATCGGCAGCAACGGGGTAGCGGGGGTGGTTGCGATCAACGAGCACTGCCACCTGCAATTTTCGGACCAGCACATTCAAAAAAGGCTGAAGGCAAAAAGCGAGTGTCCGGCCCGTATACAGTACGTCGTCTAAAACCACTACTACCTTATCAGTCAGTTCTGTAGCCGACACATCCAGTTGAATGGGCGACTGGATAGTCTTCGACTTATCCAGGCTAATTTTCAGCAGGGTTATCGTGAAGGGAGCAATCTGTCTCAGTTCGTCGTGAAGGCGTTCGGCAAACACATAACCCTCACCCGCAATGCCCGCCAGAACCACAGCTTGCTCGTCAAAATTGTTCTCATAAATCTGGAAGGCAATACGCCGAATCTTCTGGCGAAGTTGTTCGGCGGAAAGAATTGGTTGCGATGACATAGGGGGGTGTATAAATCGAAATACAAAATTCGCGACTTTTCTGATTGATTGGCACAGGGTTTGGCACAATTTTCGCCAACTAGAAAGTAACTATAAATAGTCAATCCGTATGAAAACAAGTAAAATATTTCTGATGATCATGTGTTGCCAGTGTCTGAGCGCAGGCCTTGCAGCTCCACTTGAGGCCGTACCGATATGGACATCAAACCTGACTGCGGGCAGTACCGACAAGTCAGTAAATGAGGAAATTAAGTCTTCTTTTCGTTCGGGTAGCGCCCAAAATTTGGCAGAATATTTTGATGATCAACTGGAGTTATTTATCGACACCGAAGCAGTTGATTTCTCAGAAGTCCGGGCCAAACATGCTGAACTGATTTTAAGTACGTTTTTCAAAAAACACCCGCCCCAAAATTTTCAGTATGTATATCAGGGTGGTTCGGCTCGATTGCGCTACGTGACGGGCCTCTATCAGACAGGTGGTCAACGATTTTCGGTCTATATGCTCATGAAGCAGGACTCACACAACCGGCTTTTGATTAACACGCTGCATTTGCGAAAAGGGTGAACGAACAGGCAGACAGGCCGTGTTGATTAATGAACCAACAACGAAACCATGTCAATGCTTTTTTCTCCGCTTTCGCTGCGAGGAGTTACCATCAGGAACCGAATTGCTGTTTCACCCATGTGCCAGTATTCGAGCCTCGACGGGTTCAGTAGCGACTGGCATCTGGTGCATTTGGGGAGCAGGGCCGTCGGGGGTGCGGGTCTGGTAATTACCGAAGCAGCCGCCGTTTCGCCCGAAGGCCGCATCACGGCGCACGACCTCGGTTTGTGGGACGATGGGCATATTACCGGGCTGAAACGCATTGTCGATTTCCTGACCGAAAACGGGTCTGTTGCCGGTATTCAGTTGGCGCACGCAGGCCGAAAAGCCAGCCACACCCGCCCCTGGGAAGGGGGCAAACCCGTTTTTACAGACGAACCCGATGGCTGGCAAACAGTTGGCCCCAGTGCCATTCCGTTTGCCGAGGATGGCCTGCTGCCTACCGAATTAGATGCGGAGGGTATGGCTAAAATCCGCGCCGACTTCAAATCCGCAGCCGTTCGGGCGTTGGCCGCCGGTTTCAAAGTGATTGAGGTTCACACGGCCCACGGCTATTTGCTCCACGAGTTTTTGTCGCCTATCAGCAACCATCGCACCGACGAATACGGTGGCTCCTTTGAGAACCGGGTTCGGTTTGCCCGCGAAATTGTGCAGGATGTGCGGGGCATCTGGCCTGATGATCTGCCCGTTTTTGTGCGGATTTCGGCCTCCGACTGGACAGAAGGTGGCTGGACAATCGAGGACTCGGTGCGCTTTTCGGCTTTGTTGAAACAAGATGGCGTTGACCTGATCGACTGCTCATCGGGTGGCAATGTGCAGAAAGCCACAATTCCGCTCGTTCCCGGCTATCAGGTGCCTTTTGCCGAACAGATTAAACGCGAAACCGGCCTTCCAACCGGAGCTGTGGGCCTGATCACCACCGCCCAACAAGCCGAGACCATCTTGACCGCCGGGCAAGCCGACCTGATTTTGTTAGCCCGCGAACTCCTCCGCGACCCCTATTTCCCACTCCATGCCGCCCGCGAACTCGGCGACGACATTGTGTGGCCGGTGCAATACCAACGGGCAAAACGGTGATGGAACGGTTTCACCGCTTATCTTTGTGCCTTCATTTTTAGGCAACATGATTGTTAAGACCAAACGATACGCTATTGACCAGAAAACGTACATCAACGTCGCGTTGAAGCAATGGCTCCGCGACAACTGGAAGTACATTTTCATTCCCATCGCTTTCATTTTCATTAATGCCATTCTGGGCATCACGGGTGTTTATCCCAACATCTGGATTTACGTGGTGATTTTTGTACTCACTATTCTGTATGTACTGTTTTGGGCCATTCAGATCACGGGCATCTCGCAGATGGAGCAGAGCAAGCCACTGTTCGAGAAGTATGTGTATGAAATCGACAGCCGCCAGATTCTGATGCGCATCAACGCCAAAGAAGGCGGTTTGCTGAAATGGGATCAGATCAAGGCTGTTGAAAAAGGCAAAACCGCTTACATTTTCTACCTCGACAACGAAGCGGCCCTGAAAAATGTGAAGGCCAATTGGTTCGCCAAGTTCGTGACGCGGGGCCTGGCCAAAGCGCAATTTCTATACCTGCCCTTTAGCATTTTCACCAGCGACCACGACATCCGGTTTATGGAGACAATTCTTAAACGCAAGAGCCTGCTGATAGAAGCGGCCGCGACGAAGTAAGACAGGAGACATGATAGTATATGGCCCGGCTTGAGAAAGGCCGGGCTTTTTTTGTACTTTTACCATCTGTCCAACTCCACTAGCGGGGCTGGTTTTTTTAGACGTTTCCACGTATGCTTCGTTCGTTTCGTTTGCGGGTTGGCCTGTTGCTGCTGTTGCCCGCTTTGGCTGGTCAGGCCCAGATTGCGCCACCCAAACAAATTACTTTAGACGACATTTGGGGTCGCAATGCGGGCACGTTTGCGCCCCGAACCGTGCAGGGTGTCAACTGGATGAAATCGGGTGGGTTTTATACGACCCTTGCCGATGGGCGCGTCGTGAAGTTCTCCATTACCGATGGCCGGGCCATTGACACGCTATTTGACGAACGAACCTCCCGCCCCGCCGGGCAACCCATTAGCATTGAGGATTATCAACTCAGTGCCGACCGGTACGCCGGGGCGGAGCAGAAACTGCTGTTGGCCACCGCCGAAGAACCCATTTACCGCCGGTCGAGCCGGGCCACGTTTTATGTGTATGAGCTGGCTACGAGCCAATTACGACTTTTGAGCCGGGGCGAAAAACAACAGTATGCTACCTTCTCGCCCGATGGCAAACGGGTAGCGTTTGTGCGCGACAACAACCTGTTTACGGTCGATTTGGGGACAATGGCCGAGAAACAATTGACCACCGATGGGAAACAAAACGCTATTATCAACGGCGGGGCCGACTGGGTGTATGAAGAAGAATTCAGCATGGCGCGGGCGTTTGAATGGTCGCCGGATAGTCGACGAGTGGCGTTTATTCGGTTCGATGAGACTCTGGTGCCGGAGTATAACATACAGACCTGGGGAGAGTTATATCCTGCCGATTACAAATTCAAATACCCCAAAGCGGGCGAAGACAACTCGACGGTGAGCGTGTGGGTGGCCGATGCCGTAACGGGCCAGAAAGTAAAAGTCGATACCGGAACGGACACAGACATTTACCTGCCCCGGATTCAGTGGACCCAAAACCCGAACCTGCTGTCGGTTCGGCGGTTGAACCGGCTGCAAACCCAACTCGATTTGCTCCATGCCGATGCTACAACCGGCAAATCAACGGTTGTTTTGACCGAAACCGCCAACAATGTGCTGGGTGGGCAACCCAGTTACGTTGATCTGGAATTTACGGATGACCTGACTTATTTGGCTGATGGTAAGACGTTTATCTGGACAAGCGAACGCAGTGGTTTCAAGCATGTGTATCGCTACGACATGAACGGCACGTTGCTTGGCCCGATCACAAGTGGTAACTACGAAATTCTGAACCTGCTGGGTGTGGACGAGAAAAGCCAAACGGCTTATTACCTCTCGGCAGAAATATCGCCTGTTGAAAAACACCTGTTCCGCATTGGTTTGGATGGGCGCAACAAGCAGCGGCTGAGTTTGGGAAAGGGAACCTATTCGGCCAATTTCAGCCCCGATTTTGCCTATTATCTGCTCTCACACACGTCGGCCAACTCGCCCCTGACGGTGAGTTTGTTCCGGGCTGCCAACGCCGATCTGAAACCTGTCAGAACACTGGAAACCAATGAGAATCTGCGTCGGCGACTGAATCTTTACCAGATTTCGCCCAAGCGGTTTTTCACAGTGCCAACCCCTTCTGGCGAGCGGCTCAATGCCTGGATGATTCGCCCGGCTAACTTCGACAGCACGAAGCGACACCCCGTATTGATGTTCGTGTATGGCGGACCGGGTTCACAAACGGTTAAGAATGAATGGGATAGCCGCGATTATTTCTGGTATCAGTTGTTGGCTCAGAAAGGCTACGTAATTGTGTCGGTGGATAACCGGGGGACAGGCGCGCGGGGCAATGCCTTCCGAACAGTCACCTATGGGCAGTTGGGTAAACTCGAAACGCAGGATCAGATCGACGCAGCCAAATACCTGAAAACCCTGCCCTATGTTGACCCCGGTCGTGTGGGCATCTGGGGGTGGAGCTACGGTGGCTACATGACCGCCCTGTGCATGACCCTCGGTGCCGACGTGTTCAAAACGGGCATCTCGGTATCACCCGTCACGAACTGGCGTTTCTACGACACGATCTACACCGAACGCTACCTGAAACGCCCGCAGGATAACCCTGGCGGCTATGATGATAACTCGCCCGTGACCCATGCCGACAAACTGCGGGGCGATTTTCTGCTCATTCACGGCACGGGCGACGACAACGTGCATTTTCAGAACTCCGTTGAGTTTGTGAACGCGCTGGTGGCAGCCGGGCGGCCTTTCCGTTCGTTCTATTACCCCAACCGCAACCACGGCATATACGGTGGCAACACCCGTCAGCATTTATACCAGATGATGACGGATTTTATTGTCGAAAAATTGTAGAAGACTTTCTCTGATTTTCTACGTGTTCTACCGGAGCCACGAGACTAAAGCATCGGCTAACCGCGATCAACCGGAACTGGTGGAAGCATAGACAAAACAGGCTTATTCCAGCAGAGCCAGCACGTCTTCTTTGGTCAGCGATTTCACAAACCCGTCTTCGGTGGTGATGAGATCGCTGGCCAATTTTTGCTTGGAGCGTTGCAGGGCCAGAATTTTCTCTTCAACGGTGTTTTTCGAGATAAACTTGTAGGTAAACACCGGCTTTTGCTGGCCAATCCGGTGGGCGCGATCCACCGCCTGAGCCTCGCTGGCGGGGTTCCACCAGGGGTCCAGAATAAACACATAATCGGCTGCAGTGAGGTTGTGTCCCTGCCCGCCCGCCTTGAGCGAAATCAAAAAGAGCTTCACCGAATCGTCGGTCTGGAACAATTCAACCTGTTGTTGACGGTCGGAGGTGGAGCCATCCAGATAAGCATACTGAATCTGTTTCTCTTTCAAGTATTCCCGAATCACGCTCAGGTGCTTCACAAACTGACTGAATACCAGAATTTTGTGCCCCTCGGCCATTGCAATTCCGAGCCGCATCAGCACATCGTCCAGCTTGCCCGAATCGCCCTCGTAAGTCTCGTCGATCATGCGGGGGTGGTTGGCAATCTGACGCAGTTTGGTCAGGCCCTGCAACACCACCATCTGTGATTTAGCCATGCCCTCTTCTTCGATACGTTCCAGAATCAGGTTACGGTAATACGATTTGGCTTCCTCATACTGTTGCTCCTGATCGGTGGTCATCTCGCAAAACAATATACTTTCGACCTTGGCGGGCAGGTCGGTGGCCACCTGCGATTTGTTGCGCCGAAGCATAAACGGCTTGATCAGGCCATAGAGCCGCTGTGTTTTTTGCTCGTCGTTTCGCTTCTCGATGGGCACCTGAAACTCGTTCCGGAAAAACGACTGACTCCCCAACAATCCGGGGTTTATGAACGTCATTTGACTCCACAAATCCATCGTGCTGTTCTCTAAAGGCGTTCCGGTCAAAATCAGGCGATTGGCCGAACTAAGGTGCATAACGGCCTTTGTAATGTGCGAGGATGGGTTCTTGATGGCCTGCGACTCATCCAGAATCACGTAGTTGAACCGGTATGTTCGCAACAGGTCAATGTCGATCCGGACAATACCGTAAGAGGTCAAAATCAGGTCGTAACCATCAAATTGGGCCGTATTTTTGTCGCGGTACGTACCCGTGTATGACATCACCCGGAGGTTAGGCGTGAATTTGCGGGCTTCCAGTTCCCAGTTATACAGTAGCGATGTCGGCATCACGAGCAAGGTTGGCCGGGCGGCATCATCGCGGCCATCTTTACCCACACTGGCCGATTCTTTCTGGGCCTGAAGCATCGCCAGCGTCATCACGGTTTTGCCCAGGCCCATGTCATCGGCGAGGCATCCGCCAAACCGAAACTGCCGCAGAAAGTTCATCCAGTCGTAGCCAGCCTGCTGATACGGACGCAGCACACCTTTGAAGTGTTTGGGCAACGGATACTGCTCGATTCCCTCGAACGATTGCAGGTTTTCGAGCCGACGGCTGATGAGCGTTTGGGCCAGACTGTCGGCTTCCAACTGCTGCACAAGAGCCAAATGGTGCTTTCGGAGTACCAACAGATCGTTGCCAAACGAGTCAGCATCAATACCATCGGGATGTTCCACAAACGAAAACAGTTCGGAATAGCGCGTAAACCAGGCATCGGGAATCACTGCCGTTTGGCCATTGGGCAACAAAAACTCACGTTTTCCCGCCAGAATCATCGACCGGAGTTTAATGAACGGGATCTCATACGGCCCGAAGGCCACATTGGCGTGAATATCGAACCAGTCGTTGCCTTCGCGAATAGTGATATTGATGGATGAATGGCCCAGAAAATACCGTTTGGTGTCAGAAACGGCCTGTTTAACGGTGAAGCCCGCGTCCTGCAGGGTGGCTCCCGCGTCGGCCAGCCAGTCGAACAGTTCGGCTTTGGGCAACGACAGCCGGCCCTGCCGCAAGTCGAGGCCATGTTCGCGCAAAAATGTAAGCTTGCCGCGCTCAAACCGGAGGTCCCGCTTTATTTTGTGGAAAATATAGTCGTCGCCTTTCTTCTCTAAACTGACATTAGCCTGATTGGTGAAGCTATCGAACCGGAACGAAAACGAGCCATACTGGAACGACAAATCAACCGCAATTCGGCTATCATCGTCCGTTTGATGTGCCATGGACGTGTTTTCTCGAAAGCCCGAAGCCGTCATCATTTGCTGACCAACCCGGTGTTCTGACAGAGTCAGCACCGGCACGGGAGCCAGCGATTCTGCTCTAATCTCGAAACCTTTAGCAAACACTTCATAGCTGGCAATGAGCGGCACCACAAACCGCCGGTAGTATTCATCCTCTACCTTTCGGGGGACTACAATGTGATTTTTATTGAGAAAAGGCCGAAGTTTTTTGCCGTCTACCGTCACGTTAACGGCATTGCTCACAAAGTGATACAGACATTGACCAATGAGCAGCCAGGCGGGTTCGTCGCAAAGCAAGAGCGCGTTCTTAAACTGAAACTCAACACGCTCGTTATTGTGCCGGATAATGGGGAAATAGTGCGTGGAATCGGCATTGCGAACGAAGTGAAAATGCACCCGCGCTGGTTCAGTTATCCAGGTAATAGGCATCCAGGCTGGGTTACCGTCCTTGCCCATTATGTACAGCGGCTTGTGGCCCAATCGTTCGAGAATGCGCGGCTTGATGTTCTCTAAATAGGCACAAATGGCCTCCTGAAGCAGTTTATCGCCCTTTTGGGAGTCGTATATTTTCAGGAAGAAATCAATGGCGGGGAGCTTTCGGGTGTTGAACCGCTTCAGAATGGTGTCCTGCTGAATGCCTTCGATGAGTTGAATCAGTTCAAAGTCGAGCGCGTCGAGACCTTCCGAAAACTCTTCAGCATTTTGGGGCGACAGAGTTTGATTGAGCAGGGTAAGCTCGCCTTTCGCATTTCGCTGCACCACGAATGCTTCAATAAGATACCCCAGAAACTCGTGTTCCAAGAGGGAATAAACGATCTGAAAAGGTTCTTCGGGCGAAACTTTCATGAGACTATAGCACGGAATAAAAAGACAAACCAACCCAACTCCAAAGCTATCTAATTAACTAACTTGTGGGTAGGTTTCTTAGGGAACGGTCTCAAATATACGAATCAGACAGACAATACAAACTAGCGGTCAAAACGCATTATACGGTATAAAGGGTATTTTTGTCATTTATTAGGTAAACAGGCCGCTCACAGTCTTCTTTTCATGCTTTTCGACGATACGTTTCAAACCCTTACTCAAGCCACTGAAGGCCAGTTTCGCGACCGGGGAAGCCGGTTTCTGGCCTTCGCCTACCCGATTCGCACCGAAACAGAGGCAAAAAAACTGCTCGACGCGCTTCGCCACGAACACCCCAAAGCGAACCATCATTGCTATGCCTATCGCCTGGGTTTAGACAAAACCCAATACCGGGTCAGCGACGACGGCGAACCCAACGGCTCGGCAGGGCGGCCCATCCTGAACACGATTTATGGGCGGGATCAACCCGGAAAGCCGTTCACCAATGTGCTGGTGGTGGTAGTTCGATACTTCGGCGGCACGCTGCTGGGCGTTCCGGGCCTGATTAATGCCTACAAAATGGCCACTGCCGATGCCCTCGCCAACGCCCAACTGGAAATGCGCACGGTAAACGAGCAATACCGAATTAGTTTTGGTTTTGAACAGATGAACGCCGTAATGCGGATTGTGAAAGAAAGCGGTATCAACGTCCTGAATCAGTCGTTTGATACGCAGTGCATTCTGAACATTGAGGTACGAAAAACTGCCGCCATGAGCGTTACGGAGCGGTTTTCAAGTTTACAAGGCGTTTCTGTAGAATGGGTTTCCAACCCGTTCAGCCGCAACAGCGGCTAATTTGTGGCAACCATTGGGTATTATCCGGTGTTGGTTATTAGCAGGGGCATATTCCAATTACCCCAATTACCAATCAACCCATAGTATGTCATTGCGTTTAGAACTGATCACACCTGTTATTGATGACCGACCCGTTTTTGTGACGGGGAATTTTTGCGACTGGAACCCTACCATTGATTTTTTGCAGCTACAGGCCACTGAACCGGGCCACTACACCATCGAGTTTCCCGCCCACTTCAGCCTGCCCGACGTAATCGAATACAAGTATACGCGGGGCGGCTGGGACCATGTTGAACTGAGCAGCGCGGGTGAGGCATCAACCAACCGAATTATCCTGACAGGTACTGATTTTCAGCAGGATTACGTGCCCCACTGGCGTTGGTTTGGCAACCCATTCAACCCCGAATACCTGCCAACCGAAGAGGTTTTGAGCATGGAGTTTGGCTCGCCCGAACTCGGCACAAGCCGACGGGTTACAGTCATTTTACCCCATGATTATCATCGGAATCCTGACAAGCGATACCCGGTTTTGTATCTCAACGATGGACAGAATCTGGTGGGTGCAGGCGTTGGCTATGGCTCCTGGGGCATCGAACAGAAAATGGCGGTGCTGGCCTCCCGGCACCATCACGAGGTGATTCTGGTAAGCATCGACCACGGTCGCGAAAACCGGATCAATGAGTTCACAATTGGCAAAACCCGAATGGGCAAAGGGCGCGGGCGGCAATACCTGAACTTCGTGGCCAATACGCTCAAACCCGTCATCGACGCGCACGTTCGCACTCTCCCCGACTCGGAGCACACGGGCATTGGTGGCAGTTCGCTGGGGGGCCTGATCAGTGTTTATGGGGGATTGTTTAGGCCCGATGTATTTGGGCGGCTGATGGTTTTTTCGCCTTCACTCTGGATTTCGCCCAAGATTTATTTCGATGCGATTCAGTTCAAAACCCCGGCTCCAATGCGGGTGTACGTGTATGGGGGCGAGGCCGAATCGAGCTATATGGTGCCCAACCTGCAACGCTTCCAGGATTCATTATTGAAGCAGTGTTACAACGGACAACCCATTGATATTCAGCTTTCTGTTGACCCGGCTGGCACCCACCAGGAAACCCACTGGGGCCGCGAGTTCCCGGCTGCGTTGGAGTGGTTGTTTTATTGATTTGGCTCTCTATTGATAATCAAGTACTTGCATCCAATTATTCGAATTAAATCGGCGTGTTCTTCTGTTCTGCTCTGCCCCTAAATCCCCTGAAGGAGACTTACTTCAACGTCGGACAAAGTCCCCTTCAGGGGATTTAGGGGCGGGGACGGCCAAAAAGAGCAAGCTGCCTTGATTTAAACAAATATGTTATGGTACTTACTTAAAACCTGTTGATAAGGCTTCGACCGGCCATTGTCAGCGTCTGTAATGCCTTTTTTTATGGCTACTCGTTGTGACTCAGTTAGCTTGTCCCAAAAATCAGGTTTGGTAGCAGATTTTGTTTCAATCGCTGACATAATACGCCGTTTGTTTTATCAAATATACGCACAAAACTCACTGAAATGACAATTACTCTCTCCCTCACTTCACTGCCCGAAGCGACCATCATTCCGCTGATTCAAACCGATGAACTGGGGGATCAATTGGTAAATCTGGCTGCTTCATTAACTATTCCGTCAGCCCGTTTACAAGCTGATTTTAAAGCAGATACCAAAGAAGTATTACCCGTTTACCAATCCGATGGACGCAAAACGTACCTGTTGGGAATGGGCAAAAATCCGCAAACTAACGATTGGTTTCGGGTGTTTCGCAAATTCTTTTTCGATCAGAAATCCCGGCTCCCGCTCACTGTTTCGGTTGATCTTCGGGCGTTCGACTGTTCGCGGTCCGAGGGTTCGGCTATTGAAGGCGCGGTGCTGGGTATTCGCGGGGGCGGCTATGACTTAAAGTTGTACCAGACCGACAAGCCCGACGGCCCGGCAATTTATGGCCAGGAGGGGCAAATCAGCCTGCTTGTTTCAGATGAAGTAATGGCTGCGGAAACACTGAACCGGGCGGAAGCCATTGCCCAGACGCAGCGCGAAATGATCGACCTGATGAACGCGCCGGGCAATTGCAAAACGCCCCAAACCCTGGCCGATTGGGCCACTCAGTCGGGCGAAAAACACGGCTACAGCGTTCGGGTGCTGAACAAGGCGCAGATTGAAGCCGAGGGGTTGCTGGCCTTGTTATCGGTGAACCGGGGCAGCGATCATGAGCCGGTTTTTATCATTATGGAATACAAACCGGCGGGCATCGAGAACCCTAAAAAAGTGGGTTTGGTTGGTAAGGGCATTACCTTCGACACGGGGGGTATTTCAATAAAACCATCGGCCAGTATGCACCTGATGAAAAGCGATATGGGCGGGGCGGCTGCCGTTCTAGGCACCCTCGAAGTGGCTGCCAAACTGCAATTGCCCGTTCACCTGATTGGCATTATTCCGTCCACCGAAAACATGGTTGATGGCAGCGCGACTAAACCCGGCGATGTGATTGGCTCTTACCTCGGCAAAACGATTGAAGTGATCGACACCGATGCGGAAGGGCGAATTGTGCTGGCCGACGGGCTGGGCTACATGGTTCGCAACTTCCAACCCGACGTGCTGATTGACCTGGCCACCCTAACCGGAAGTGTGATTGCCACCCTCGGCTACCACGCGGCCGGTCTGTTCACTAACAACGACGATTTGGCCAACCAACTCACCCGCTCTGCCGACCAAACGGGCGAACGACTCTGGCGGCTTCCGCTCTGGGATGTGTATGCCGAAGATATCAAGTCAGATGTGGCCGACCTGAAAAACTTTAGCGGTAAACCCTTAGCCGGAGCCATCACTGCCGGAAAATTTCTGGAGGTATTCACTGATAATCACCCCGCCTGGGCGCATTTGGACATTGCGGGAACCGCCTACGGAGACACTGAATTTGGAAGCCAGAAAAACGGAACCGGGTTTGGGATCCGGTTGCTGGTTGAGTGGCTTCGGAGCTAACAGTACCGTTATCTTCCTAACTCAACCCACCACTCGCTGCCTAGCCGTGGCTTCACCGAAAGTTCACAAAGCTCTAGCCGAACGTGGCTAAAAACCGTCTCGAATAAAGCTCTGTATTCCTCAACGGCCCCGCCGAAGGGTGGCCCGGCAAAGGGGAAAACAATGCCAAACAAAATGCCCGCCAGCCGCCCGTTGGGTTTCAGCAAGTCGTGCATGTGTTGGACATAGGTGGGACGAAGGGTCGGGTCGAGGGCGCAGAAGAAGGTTTGTTCCAGAATAAGGTCATATTGGCCTTCGTGGGCAAAAAAGTCGCCCGTGATGATTGTGAGGGCGGACGGATTTCCCACGCGCTCATCGAGCCGTTCAATGGCAAGCGGAGCCAGATCAATTACCGTTACGTATTGAAACCCCTGTTCTAAAAGGTAGTCAACCTCATAACCAGATCCCGCACCGGGAATCAGGATAGTCGCGTTTTTATCGGCAACTCCGTCGATGATGGCTTTGAGCGGGGGCGAAAGTTGCCCTAAATCCCAGGGCGTGCGTCCGGTTTCATAGCGGTCGTTCCAGTAATCAGCGTTCATGAAACCCTACTTATCCAGTACCACGGCTCCGTCAACCACAAAAGCCCCGCGCTCGGTGGTGATGGTATAAACGGATTTTACCGAACGATTTTTCTCAACACGACGAACCACCTGATAAGCAATCAGTTGGCCAGCTTCATAACGGTAAAGTGTCTCACCTTTTTGAACTTGACCTAATGGCTTACGACCAGTTGCGGTCAGCACGGGGTGGTTTGCGGTAGCTTCGAGCAGTGTCGGAGGAGTTTGATTGCGACCAGCGGTTAGCCCTTCCGAAGGAGTCATCCAAACACCAGCAAGTGCAATTTCGGTGGCCGGAGCAACGGGCACGTGAGCTTGAACGCCTGTTACGCGAGTAGGCACAAGCGTGTGAGTGACAGCGTCATAGCCCAAGACAACGTCACCTGCTTTCACGTCCGAAATAGGTTTGGTTGTGCCATCGGGCAGAGAAACGGGTGCGTCGGGGGCGAAACAGAAGTTGTATTCCTCTTTCTTTTTGCCACCATCGTCGGTTTTGGCACCGGCACCACCCGCCAGCAACACGGCCATTTCGCGGGAGATCACAAACCCCAGGGCCGACATCAGACCCTGCTCTTTTTCGCCTACGTATTTAAGGTCGTCGATATACAGATCCCACGCCTTGCGGTCGGCACCCGCGCCCGGAATCACAAAGGATTTGAGTTCATTGGTTTTGCCGTTCTGGTAAATAGCCAGCAAGCCCAATTCTTTGGTATCGGCAGCCGCAAAGATCTTATACAGGTAGATTTTACGCTGAATCCCATCGCTGTAGTTAAACACATAGGCGGGGCGTTCCTCATACCGATCCAGAATAAACCCGCCCGATTTGAAGTAGGTGTCTTTTTCGAGGTTGGCGATTTTGATAGCCTTAATAACTTTAGCATCCTCGGCAGTCAGTACACCGGGAGCAGGAGCCTGCGCCCAAACGCGCTGGGCAAAAAAGTTGGTCAACAGGGCCGAAGCCAGGACGAATACAAAAGGGAAAATGTGGCGTTTCATGGTTGTATTTTAGGTTTCAATGCTTCTCGTTTAATTGCTTCGCGTTTCAGGTTTCAATGCTTTGCGTTTCAATATACATGCTGCCTGAGAAACGGCGAAAGCCATGAAACTTGAAACAGCGTAGCTTGAAACTATTTCTTCGTGTATTGCCCGACCCGCGTGTGAATTGCCTCCACAGTTCGGCGGGCGGAGGTGAAAGCCCCTGCCATCCAGGCGGTTAAGTACGTTGTGTGTTCTCCGGCAAAGTAAATGTTGCCGTCAGGTTCGAGCAGGGCGGGGTAAAACTTTCGGCGTGTGTTGTCGTCATAGGTGGCCCAACCTCCCTCGCTGTGGGGGATGCGGTGCCAGGCCAGCGAAAACGCATTGTCGAACTCGTTGGGATATTGCGGGTGAATTTTAACGCCCTCTTCCAGAGCCAGTTTCTGCCGGTCGGGTAGCGACAGGTTGCCCACTGCCTCGGCCCGACTGTAGAAATTGTAGTAGCCAATCAGCACGCCCTTTTGCCCCATAAACCCAAACGACGGATACCAAATCTGGTTAATGTCCATGTTGGTGCGCGTAATGCCGCCGTAAATTCCGTCATCTTCTTCCCAAAACCGCCGTTTAAACTGTAACCCGATTTTGCCGGTTTTGATGTACGGTACAAAGTCAGCCGCCCGCTTCACCGTCCCCGAAATGTCGGAATCAATATTTTTCAAAACGGGCAATGGTAGCGTGCAGATGCAAAACTCGGCTGTTATCTCCTGGGGTTTGCCTTCGCGTTCGTAGACCACCCGCACCCCCGTTTCCGTTTTGCGGAGTTCCTTCACCGGCGCGTTGAACACGATCTTGTTGGCCAACCGCTTTTCGAGTGCTTTTGGAATCGCGTCCATGCCGCCGACGGGCTGCATCAGCGTGGTTTGCTGCTCATAAACGTAGTCGCCAACATTGTAGAAAACGGGTTGCATAAAGCCGGAACGCAACAAATCGGTCAGGCCGTAGGGGTCGGTCATGTCGCCGGGGTTGGCACCCGCGCCGGGGCCACCGTCGGCAAAAAGAGGTTTGCCGGGGTCAACTTTGTAGCCACGCCGGTTAGTGCCTTTGTATAGATGCGCCGTGTTCAGGTCGCCCTCGTTTTTTAGAAAGTCCACCAGCTTTTCTACATCCTCTTTGGTAAGCTGCTGATCCAGAGTTGATTGATCAAGAGCTTTCGCCAGTAACTCCGACGAGTAGCCGCGCATGTCGTTGTGGTATTCCTTGATTCGCATTCGCTTGTTGCTCAACGGCCCCTCGGCTTTGTCATTGTAGAGATAAGCAGCCTCATTGGCTCCGTTGAAGATTTCGAGCGGCACCCCCAACTCCCGACAATATTGCAGAGTCAGTTGGTGATGGTGCGGAATCCGGGCAGCCCCCCCGTTGAAATATAATCCGTTCTCGAATTTGCTGGTCTGCGCCAGTCCGCCCATTTCTGTTTCTGAAGTGCCCCCCCGAATGGTCCAGACGCGGCCACCGGAGCGGGCGCGGGCTTCCAGAATCGTGCAATCGTAACCCAATTTACCGAGTTCGTAGGCAGCGGACATCCCGGCTAAACCCGCCCCCAGAATGACCACTTTCCGGTTTTTGGGATCATCGCCCGTATCGTGCCGGGGCAAGTCAAAAGCCTGAGCAGGAGCCGGTTGCAAAAGACCCCAGGCCGTCAGGCCCGCATAAGCAGCCGAGGTTTGATTTATAAAGTCGCGTCGAGTCATAGTTCACCATTTCACCCTACTATTTTCTTGAACCCCTCTACAAAAATCTCCATTTCGGGCTGGGTGCCGATGCTGACACGGCACCAGGGTTGGCCGTTAAAATCGCGGGTCTGAATACCGATGCCACTGGCCCACATCTGAGCTTCAAAGGCTTTCGTCTTCATTTTAATGGGAAAAAGCATGAAGTTGGCAAACGACGGAATCACCTCGTAGCCCATCCCTTTGAGTGCCTTGGCGGTGTAGTCGCGGGCCTTGGCGTTTTCGGTGCGACAATAATTTTGCCACTCTTCATCCTGGTAACTGGCAATGCCCGCCATCAGCGTCGTGATGCTTACCCCAAAATCGTTGTTGGTATATTGCTCAAGAGCCTTTATAGTTTCGGGTTGTCCCATGCCATAGCCTAACCGAAGTCCGGCAAAGGCGTGAATTTTCGAGAATGTCCGGGCTACAATCACGTTCAAACCTTCGGCCACGAGTTTGCCCGTATTGGGCCGCTCGTTGGGAGCCAGAAAATCAATGTAGGCTTCATCCAGAAACACCGGCACTTTGGGGGCCACCTCCCGAATAAACGCTTCCAGCTTTTGCGGATTCAAAATGGTGCCGGTTGGATTATTTGGGTTTACCAGATAGACCATTTTAGTGTCGGGGCCAATCTTGGCCTTCATTGCGTCGAGGTCATACTCGTAAGCCGCGTTGAGGGGAACGGCTTCGATTTTGGCACCAAATTTCTGGGAGCGTTCGAGCAGGTCTTCGTAGGTTGGGCGACAGGTCAGAATGGTGCCGCCGTCTTTTCCGTAGAGCGCGGCCGCAGCCATCAGAATATCCGACGAGCCGGGGCTGAACATCAGGTGCTTCCGTTGAACGCCTTCTTTGTCACCAATCAATTTTGCCAGTTGGCCAAACTCCATCCAGGCATACCGATTGCTAATGTCAACGGCTTTAATCAGAGCCTCGCGGGCCTTGGGCGAAATACCATACGGGTTCTCGTTGGCCATCAGCCGCGCCCGCAGTTTGGGCATTGTTTCGGGGGGCGATGCCTGGTAAAACTCACGGGTAAAGGCAATGTTCGATGCCGATGCGCAGGAGCCTGTTGCGGCTATAGTCGGATTCCAACGGCTCAACCCGGCCAATCCGGTAGCCAGTAAACCACTGGCACGTAACCAATCGCGCCGATTTAGAGAAGATAGTTTTGTCATGGGGGTAAAGCGCGTTTTTATGTTTGGTTGATTTCAAAATCTAAAGTATAAAATTTTATAACACGACTGGTTATCAAGCGTGTGTATGGCCAAAAGTTGTTGGATGAGTACTATTTTATGTTACTACAACTCAATTGTCAGCGCGCAGCGGAAATGGCCAAGTGGGCAGGCGCGGTGGCCGTGCAATCCGCAGGGGCGGCAGTTGAGGGGTTCGGGCGTTTCAACAACGCGGGCATTGTCGGCGAGGGGGCCGAAGCCAAAAGCAGGAACAGTGGAACAGAAAATGGCTGTGGTGGGCGCGTTCACCGCCGAGCACAGGTGCATCGGGGCCGAGTCATTAACATAGTTCATGGCGGCACCCTGCATCAAAGCTGCGGATTGCAGGAGCGAAAGTTTCCCCGCCAGATTAATGATAGTATCTCGCACTGACTCGTGCCGGATGTGTTCGCAGGCTGCAAGATCGGAGGGAGCACCGAGCAGGTAAACGACTGTTTCGGTGGGGACTTTTCTGATAAACTCAATCCATTTCTGCGCCGGAAACTGCTTCGTGAACCAGACCGACGTGGGAGCAATACAATAATAGGATACTGATTGATAAGGGCGGACAGCGTCGTAATCAGTGGGCTTGGGGTAGAGTTTGGGCCTGATTCGGGTTGTGGTTTTTACGTTGATCGAAGCCAGTAACTGTGCATTTCGGTCCACTTCGTGAAGGCCCGGTTCCAGGCGGTGCGGAACCCGATGGGTGAAAAAACGGCTGAACGGGTTCTTGACAAAGCCCACCGTTTGCTCCGCCCCCGACAAAGCCGTGAGCAAGCCCGTAGCCCCAAACCGTTGGAGATTGAGCACAATGTCGTAGTGGGCTTGGCGAATTTCGACCAGTAACTGCCACAAGCCTTGGTACTTAGCCCCTTTTTTATCCCAGATCAGCACTTGATTCAGAAACGGGTGGTTGGCCAGTAGACTCTCATTGCCCTTTCGCACCAGCACGTCGATTTGAGCATCGGGCCACTGTTGGTGGATTTGTTCCAACAGGGCCGTCGCCAAAATCACATCGCCAATAAAGGCGGTCTGAATCACTAAAACAGTCATTAGTACTGCCCCTCACTCACATCCCATCCTCCATCGACGCTCAGAATCTGACCCGTTGTGAAGCGCGATTGATCGGAGAGGAAATAAACGGCGGCACCATCGAGGTCACCGGGGAGACCGATGCGCCCCCCGTCTAAGGGTTGTTTGGTTTTTATGAATGCCTGAATCGCTTCGTCGTTGGCCGCCCGTTGAGCCATTGGCGTTTCAACGAGGGCAGGCATAATGGTGTTCACGCGAATGTCTTCTGGGGCGTAATAGGCTGCTAATGAGCGCGTGAATCCAATCACGGCAGACTTTGCGGCTGCATAAGCGTGGGTAACAAAATATTTGGGCGAAGGCGAATGGCTCAGAATCGACCCCATATTCAGGATCGTGCCGCCCTGTCCCTGCTCCTTAAACGTCCGCACGGCCGCCTGATTCGAGAGCATCAACGAGGTCAGATTCAGGTTCATGGTGGCGTTCCAGCCGTCGAGGGTTAGTTCGTGGAGCGGCCCATCGCCAAATCGCCGACCGCTGCCTCCAGCCACATGATATAGTCCATCGAAACCACCAAAAATATTCTGGCAGAGGTCAATAGCTTTGGTCGCCGTTTTGGGGTCTGAAGCATCGCCCGACATAGCCAATCCGCTGCCTTCGAGCAGTTCTTCGGCAGTGGCGCAACTATCGGGATTGCGACCGACCACCACTACGCGGGCACCCTCGCGCACAAACGCCTGAGCCGCTGAAAGGCCCATGCCTGTGGTTCCGCCAATCACTACAATTCGTTTGTCAATAAGCCAATTCACGTTGTCCGATTTAAAGTTTCTACCTCCAAATAACGGAAGGATAGCGGGAAAGACAGTGAAAAGGCCTTAAAAACTTGGTGTCGATGAGCTATTGACCAGCCAACTTAACTTGTTTGTCAACCCGATATATCTTGATCGTGCCTACTTGTTGCACCAATGTCATGCACCGGGTGGCCAACGGAGTTTGCTCTCCATCGAACACCACATACCGAACATTCAATTTGTGGAGCCGGGGCGAGCAGGGGTCCATGGCCACAATCAACTCATCGTCATACAGATTTTGCATGATGATACCATCTTTCTGGTCAATGTTGAGTTTGTAGATCGTGTGCGCGTAGCGGTTATAGAGCGAGTCCAATTTTTTGTCGGGGTCCAGCACACTGTAGATGTTCATAGGGGGTATATATTTCACCCCGCTAATGATGTTGACTCCTGTTGCTGTGATCAGTTCCGACACCCGTCGGTTATCATAAGCCACCCATCGGGCATCGGGGTCTGTTGCCTGAATTGCCTTAACGGCCTTATACAACGCATGATCGGTGATGGGCGACAAACCCCGCGACAAGGGATTGAAACCCATATTTGGCAACAAAAACAGCAGCAAACCCACCGTAAAAACGAGTTGACGATATGGCCATCGAATGGTCGGCAACAACAGGGCATTCAGGACTGTTAACACGATGACCGGGATAATTAGCTGGTAAGGTTTGAAGAAACCTTCAGAGTCATTGAGGTTCACATAAGCCGTATAAACCATAAACAACCCCACTGATCCGATCAAACCCGTCTGAACCAGTTTGTTGATGGTCAGCGTGTTTGTTTTTAGGTAGTTAAGATACAAAACGGTTAGCAAAACGCTCGATACGCCAAGCGGGATCTGCATCCGTCGGGTGGGACTCATGCTCATCAGGGTTCCTTCAGCTAACCACGTTGGCCAGTGGAATGTCATCCACAAAAGCATCACTACCACAAAGCCTGATAAGCCTGCCAGCATCCAGTCGATTTTTCGGTTTCGGTAGAAACAGACAATTATAGCTGGAATCACCACCGGAACAAAGGTGACGAAGTGGGCCAGTTCGCAGATGTTATCCCAGGATTTCGGAAAGCTGCCGGGGTTGACAAGCCAACTGTAATATTCCGAAAACCAGTTTGCTTTGAAACCTGTGCCGCCCGTTTCGGAGCGTTTGCCGGGATAAACTGTTTGCGAAACGGCATCGAACGTAGGTTTCAGATCTGCATAAATTGAATAGAACAACAGTCCGAAAGAGGCTACCCCTGCCAGCACGAGAGCCAGCTTTTGCGGAAACTGATACCGCAAACCTGCCTGATGGCGATTGGTATAGACATAGCCCGCAAACAAAATCAGAAATGTGTAGCCTAACGGCACCTGGTAAGGCGGATAAATCAGGAAAACTTCGGTGAACAACAACCAGCCAAACAACACACTCCAAGCTACCCATCGCCAGCTTCGTTGTTCGGAAAAGAGCAGATAAACCCCTACCACAAACAGGTAGCAATAGAACCCGAAAACGACCGAGATACCCCCGTTCCAGTTCTGAATACCCGACGACATCAGGAGCCACAAACTCCCAAAAACCGACAGCCCGAAGTTGTTTCGTGTCAAGAGCATGAGCAACAGAAACGCCCCCGTCAACAGCAATAGATAGTCGATATTGCCCTTCCAAGCTAGCCCCCGTTCGGCATCGAGCAGGAGAAACCCCCAGTTGGCGGGCCTAAAAAAACTATACAGATGGTAGGTTGGCATCAGGAGCAGCCCCACTTGCTTGCCGCCAATCGTCTCGTTTTCAAGCGGAAAACCCCGGCTAATGTTCGACATTTCCCACGGCAACGACACGCCCCACTCATCGACCCGAATCTCGCGGGGTGTGCCGGCCAGCAAACCGCGTTGAGGGGAATTGGTGCCATCGGGCAGTGCCAAATCCCAGATTGGCGTGGAGATGGTATGGATTTTTGTCAGGGTAAACAGCACAAACAAACCCACCACGATTCCTAGATACCACTTGGCGCGGGCATCAAAATGAATTAGTGTAAAGCCCGGTTGCCGCGCTGGGGTGGGCGGTGAGGTCGGGCGTTTTTTGATAGCACCGGTTGCCGCTGGGGCAATGTTTGCCGAGCCTGTGGCGGCCGGATGGGCTGGTGCCGGGTTGGGCCGGCGTTTCGATGATTTGGCCATTAGCGTTAAAAGAGGTAGCGTTTTAACAGGAATTGCGCTCAGAACTGATAGGGAATCAGGTTGGTATCGGGATCTAATCGAAAATGGTCGGGTAGTTCGTATCGATACCCTTTATCGACCATATTGAGCAGCAGTGATGTATCGGGGCCGATATTCTGAACGCCGTGATAGACTTTGGGTGGCACAATAATCAGTTGTGGGCGAATGTAGCTCACCCGAAACTCGTTCACCTGTCCGAACGTAGGCGACTCGGGCCGGGGGTCATACAGTACAATTTTGAGGGTGCCGAGTGTCACAAACAGCCGGTCGGTAGTGTGTTCGTGAGTGTGCCACGCCGACAAACCACCTGGCCACAGAGCCACCTGAAACACTTGGTCGACATGAGTATTCTCACCTAACCAGTCGGTGCGGCAGATTTCGGTCAGGTATCCATTGTTTTTAATGACATTCTGTACCTCGCGGACTTGTACGCCGTCAATATGCGAACGTTGGGCGGGTTGCCAGTTGGCCGTAATACTTTGTCCATCCTGTATGGTCCCACTAAGTAGCCAGTCGTTCATGATAAAGAATTGATTGTGAATGTTTGGTGGTTTTAAGTGCGCTGAGGCCGCGTTCTTTGCGGAGATAATCAATAACGCCCCCTTTGCGCCGGAATTTCAGCATAAACCAAAGGGGCATCAGTCGGTAATCAGACAAAATCAGCAAACGATACAGCACATGTCGGCCTGCCTGCGCCAGCAACGACCGAACCGGATATTGAAGTTGCTGTTGATATTGATTGAGCAGTATGTTGGCGAAAAGTTGTTCGCGAAAAGAATTGCTGCCCTGAATTTGCCCGAACAGTTCCTGTTGCGTATCGGCCAGGCGATTTTTGTACGAATCCTTCCGAATGGTTGATGTTACAAAAATCCAGGTAATCTGGTTCGATGACGCAAACGTTGCGTTGAGCCGGTAAGCACGCATGAGCCAGTCGAGAGAGGGAATGAGCCACGAATCGCGGTACGAACGCCAGTTGCCAACCCGTTCAATCAACTCGCGCCGAAAAAGCCAGCACGAAGCCGGGATGTAGTTGACGGGTCTGAAACCTTCCGGTGGCAATTGCCCAATCAGGCTAATGTCGGTGGCTGACCTCATGTGAACTCCTACCCCAAAAACTACATCGACACCTGTTTCGAGAATACGTGAATAGCTGGCTTCCAGATGGTTAGGCATCCAGAGGTCATCATGATTCACAAACGCAATGAATTGCCCCCGCGCCAGTTCAAGCCCAATATTGTTTGGACCCGACTGTTCACCATGGTTGCGTTCTAATTCAACAAATCGAATTCGGGAGTCATCAATCGAAGCCACCACATCGGCCGTATCATCAGTTGAGGCATCGCTCACCACAATCAACTCCCAGTCAGTCAGCGTTTGTTGCCGCACGCACTCAATGGTAAACCGAAGCACATTGCTCCGGTTATAAGTAGCGGTAATAATTGAGATCAGAGGAACATCCATGAACAAGCTACGACGTTGGGTGTCTCCTTTACCACTGACCTACAGGGTTTTGGAGCACACAAAGTAGTAGAAAGTCAGCATAATATGATATTTTCTACTAGCGGATTTGCGGACAATTGTCGTATGTAGCCATAACCTACAGGAGTGATCATTTTTTTGTAGATTATGCCGGAAGGATCAATTCTCAGCCGTGCGCCGGTTTTGTAAGCATGTTGGAACTTACCTTTGATACTGGTTAGGTCTTTTGCCCCATCCGACTTTCAATCTGTAACTTTCGACTTGCAACTCCTTTTATTATTACCTTTGCGCCACTTTACAACACCGGCATAACTATGCAACCCACTCAGCAGGTATCCATCCCGGATGTCATCCAACAAATACCGCTCAATTACTACCTGATTTTCAGTACGGCGTTATTTGTGATTGGTATTATCGGGGTGTTGACCCGGCGAAATGCCATTATTATCTTCATGTCGATTGAGCTAATGCTCAATGCCGTCAACATGCTCTTAGTTGCCTTCTCGTCCTACAAATCCGACTCGACAGGGCAGGTATTCGTCTTTTTCATTATGGCTGTGGCTGCCGCCGAAGTCTCGGTTGGCCTTGCAATCATCGTAATGATCTACCGCAACACCCGCTCCATTGACATTGGTGCCCTCAATAAACTAAAATGGTAATGTAGAGATCGCAAATTTTTGCGTCTCTACGTATGCCGATTTGCGTCTCTACGTATGCTGTTTTCGACTGTATGACTCCTGAACTACTCTGTATTCTCATTCCCCTGTTGCCCCTTCTTGGCTTTATTATTAATGGCCTTGGGTTCCGCAAGGTGCCTGCGTCACTGGTAGGGCCGTTGGCTGTTGCCGGGCCGGTATTATCGTTTCTGGCGGTGCTGTCGCTGTTTAGCAATTTCCGGGCGGGGGGCAATCAACCCCTCAAAGCCACCCTGTTCGACTGGATCAGCGTGGCCGACCTGCACATCAATTTCGCATTTCAGATCGACCAATTGTCGCTGATTATGCTGCTGATTGTCACGGGTATTGGCTCGCTGATTCATCTCTACAGCATCGGCTACATGAAGCACGACGAAGGCTACGGCAAGTTCATGGCTTTCCTGAACCTGTTTTTGTTCTTCATGCTGCTGCTGGTGATGGGGTCTAACTTCGTTATCATGTTCATTGGCTGGGAGGGCGTTGGTCTGTGTTCGTACCTGCTCATTGGCTTTTGGAACACCAACACGAGCTATAACAATGCCGCCCGCAAAGCCTTCGTGATGAACCGAATTGGGGATTTAGGCTTCCTGTTAGGCATTTTCCTGATATTTACCACGTTCGGCTCCGTCGAATATACGGAGGTGTTCTCAGCGGCAACCGGTTTCGCGGTCGGCGATAAAACAGTGTTGGCCATTGCCCTGCTGCTGTTTGTGGGCGCAATGGGTAAATCAGCTCAGATTCCGCTCTTCACCTGGCTCCCCGATGCAATGGCTGGCCCCACCCCGGTCTCGGCCCTGATTCACGCGGCTACGATGGTCACAGCGGGCATCTACATGGTGGTCCGGTCCAACGTATTATACACACTGGCTCCGCAGGCTCTCGAAATTATGGGCGGCATTGCCATTGCCACAGCTCTACTGGGGGCAACCATTGGCCTGATGCAGAACGACATCAAGAAAGTACTGGCTTACTCCACCGTCAGTCAATTGGGCTATATGTTCCTGGGCCTGAGCGTGGCTGCTTACACGGGCGGTATGTTCCACGTATTGACCCACGCTTTTTTCAAGGCACTCCTATTCCTTGGAGCCGGTAGCGTGATTCACGCGATGAGCAATGAGCAGGACATCCGCAACATGGGTGGCCTTCGCAAGTATTTGCCCATCACATTCTGGACGTTCCTGATCGGCACCATTGCCATTGCTGGTATTCCTCCGTTCGCGGGTTTCTTCTCGAAAGATGAAATTCTGGCTCACGTTTGGGAACACAACAAACTCCTGTGGGGGTTGGGCATTTTGGGTTCAGCCATGACCTCGTTCTATATGTTCCGGTTATTGTTCCTGACTTTCTTTGGCGAATTCCGGGGAACGCCGGAGCAGAAACACCACCTGCACGAGTCGCCCCTGAGCATGACCATTCCATTGATGGTACTGGCTGTGTTGTCGGTGGTTGGCGGTTTCCTGAATGTGCCTCACGCGCTGGGCGGGCATTCGATGCTGGCCGAGTTTATGGCTCCGCTTTACGAGGGTTCGCAGCAAGTGAACCCCTCGGCGTTTGAAGGGCCAACAATGGGCAGCAGCGAAGAACTGATGCTGATGGCGATTTCGGCGGGGGTAGCCCTGCTTGCGGCAGGTGTTGCCTACGGAATGTATGTGCGCAGTGCCACTGTTCCTGCTGCCGACTCGGTGCCACGCTCAATTCCAGCGCAGGTCGTTTACAACAAATTCTATATCGACGAATTCTACGAGCGGCTTATCGTTCGTCCCGTTCGAGCATTGGGCGATGGATTCTACAGCTTTGGCGAGTTTGTGATCGACGGGGTAGTGGGGGCCGTAAGCTGGCTTGTTAAAACTATTGCCGGGCAGTTGCGATTGGTGCAAAACGGTTCCATCGGCTCCTATATGTTTGCTATGGTGTTGAGCATTGCGCTGATTATCGCACTCCGGTTTTTTGTTAACTGGACAACCATTCTGGCCTACCTAAATTTCTGAACGTAACGACCTATCTATGCTCACGCTTGCTCTCATTTTATTTCCGGCCATAGCAGCCACGGTTACGTTACTCCTGAACGGCAATAGTGCCAAGCGCATAGCCATCACGGCGGCCATGCTCGAACTGGTGTTGGCGGCTTATGTGTTCGGGCAGTTCACCCCCGATGCACAGTCCCAATTTGGGTTCGATTACTCCTGGATCTCCACCCTCGGCATCCGGTTCAGTGGCGGCATCGACGGGATCAGCATCTTGCTCGTGTTGCTCACGGGCCTACTTGTTCCGCTCATTATTCTGTCAGCTTTCCGGCAGACCTACGACCGACCATCGGTGTTCTACGCCTTGATTTTGTTTATGCAGGCCGCCTTGATGGGCGTTTTCACAGCCCGCGATGCATTTCTGTTCTATCTCTTTTTCGAGGCTGCCCTAATTCCGGTCTATTTCCTAGCGGCTATGTGGGGCGGAGCGAACCGTATCCCGGTTACGTTTAAGTTCTTCATTTACACCATCTTCGGCAGTTTGTTCATGCTCGTTGCG
The DNA here is from genome assembly GCA_031411995.1 of Cytophagales bacterium. Classification (GTDB taxonomy): domain Bacteria; phylum Bacteroidota; class Bacteroidia; order Cytophagales; family Spirosomataceae; genus Rudanella. Next base: position 51,984 of record JANOCD010000133.1, on the reverse strand, counting down.
CTGGTGTATCTGTACTATCAAACGCCTGTTCCGCACTCGTCGGCCATTATCGATTTCTATAATCTGAACCTGACCCCTTCGGCGCAGGGCTGGATTTTCTGGGCGTTCTTTATCGCTTTTGCTATCAAAATGCCAGTGTTCCCGTTTCATACGTGGCAACCCGATACCTACGTGGAATCGCCAACACCCGCCACCATGTTGCTGGCCGGCATTATGCTCAAAATGGGCGTTTATGGCGTGATTCGGTTCATTTTGCCCATTGTTCCGGAGGGTGTTGACACTTGGGGCATGACAGCCGCGATCCTGTCGGTAATTGGTATTGTGTATGGCTCGGTCATCGCCATCCGGCAACGCGACATGAAACGCCTGATTGCCTATTCATCGTTTGCGCACGTGGGTCTGATGGCTGCCGGGGTGTTTTCGCAATCGGCCTATGGCCTGCAGGGTGCCCTAATTCAGATGTTGGCCCACGGCATCAACGTGGTTGGCCTGTTCTTCGTGGCCGAACTGATTTTCGACCGGGCCAAAACCCGCCAACTCGATCAGTTGGGCGGCATCACCCGCAACACACCCAAACTGACCGTTCTGTTCATGATTATCATGCTTGGCAGTGTGGCGTTACCATTGACTAACGGTTTTGTGGGCGAGTTTCTGCTGTTGAAAGGCGTATTCGATTATAACAATTACCTCGGTGCGTTTGCCGGGCTGACCATCATTCTAGGCGCGGTCTATATGCTCCGTATGTTCCAGAAAACGATGTTCGGAACGCCCACCACCAACACCCAATCCTTCAGCGACCTAACCGGCTCCGAAGCGTGGGTATTGATTCCTTTGGTGTTTTTTGTGTTCTGGATGGGCCTCTATCCGGCCTCGTTCCTGAAACTTACCGAACCCGCCGTTACGAATCTGTTGCAGTATATTAAATAGACAACATGCTACCAATCATTTTACTCTCGGTTTTCGGAATTGCCCTGTTATTCCTGGGATTTGCTAAATCGAAGGCCATTTTGCTCCCTGCCACGCTGCTGTTCATCGCCATAGCACTGGGTTCTGCGTTTATTGACTGGGGCAAAACCTATTTGTATTTCAGTGAAATGCTCCTCTCGAACAACCTCTCGATAGCCTTCACCGCTATTGTATTGGTGTCGGCCTTCATGGTCGTTTCGCTATCGAGCAGCTTTATCGAAGATGAGTCGGCGCAACCGGCAGAGTATTACGGCATCATGCTGTTTTCGCTCGTGGGAGCCATCATGATGATCAGCTTTGAGAATCTGATTATGCTCTTTGTGGGCGTGGAAATCCTTTCGGTGTCCATGTACGTGCTGACAGGCAGCGACAAACGCAACCTTCGTTCCAACGAAGCCGCCCTGAAATATTTCCTGATGGGGGCCTTTGCCACGGGCATCATGCTCTTCGGAATAGCTTTATTATATGGTGCCACGGGTTCATTCGTTATCTCCGACATTCGGGCCTACGCCACTAACGCAGCTTCCCTGACTTCACCCCTGTTACTTTTTACAGGTATGTTGATGGTGCTGATTGGGATGCTATTCAAAGTCTCGGCGGCACCTTTCCACTTCTGGACTCCCGACGTGTATGAAGGTGCCCCCACCCTATTCACGGCCTTTATGTCAACCGTGGTGAAAACGGCTGGCTTTGCCGCGCTTTATCGCCTGTTGTCGGTTTCGTTTGGAGGTATTTACACATTCTGGGGGGTTATTTTGATGGGTATTACTGTAATCACATTGCTGGTGAGCAACCTGACGGCGGTCTATCAAAACAGTTTCAAGCGGATGATGGCCTATTCGAGCATTTCGCACGCGGGTTATTTACTCATTGCCCTCACTGCCATTGGCTCTCAGAGCAAGCAGGCACTGGTGTTCTATTCGCTGGCCTATTCAGTGGCAACAATTGCCGCTTTTGGGGTTTTGCTGCTTGTGAACCGTCACCAAACCGCTGAGGGCCGGGCCACCGACGAAAGCTACGATGCCTTCAACGGACTGGCACGGCAAAATCCGGTGCTGGGTTTCACCATGGCTGTGTCGATGCTGTCGCTGGCGGGTATTCCACTTACGGCTGGCTTCTGGGGTAAGTTTATGGTGTTCACCACTGCCGCCGATAAGGGCATTATCTGGTTACTGGTTGTGGCCGTGCTGATGTCGGCAGTCGGAATTTATTATTACTTTCGGGTTATCATTGCCATGTATCTGCGCGACGGGCAGACCTCAGCCATTCGAGTTGCGCCATTTTACAAGTACATGCTGATTGCTGCCACTATTCTGACCATTGTGCTGGGCATAATGCCCGGATTGGTTCAAGGGTTGGTCTAGTTAGGTTGACCCCCAGTAACTTATTCTTACTTTTACAGTTAATCAAACATAGTTAATCATTAATTGGCCTGAAACAGTGAACGTGGGGATATTACAAAAAGACAAAATAGGTCAATACAGGGACTTCTTCACGTTCTTCCTAACGGCTGTTTTCGGGGCTTCGGTCAATTTTTTCAGCCAGATAGCCTATCGGGAGTATTATAGTTTTTCTACCAGTGTACTACTAGGGTATCTGACAGCTACTGTAGTTAGTTTTGTTCCAACAAAAATCTTCGCATTCTCAGCAAAAAAAACGGGTAATACCAGTCGCGAAGCCGTCAAGTTTGTTGCTATCGCATTGATTGCCTGGGCCGTTCAGTATTTCGTTTCCGTTGGTACGCTTCGCTGGATCGCCAATCCACTCTTTCCCGATTTCGAGGAGTTCTGGCGTGAGAAAACCTCTCATGTAGTTGGAATGGGATTTAGCTTCCTGGCTAATTATTTTGGCCATAAACTCCTCACGTTTCGAAGCACCGGAATGTATGATCGGCTACGGGGTCGTTGACGAAATTACCGTATGAATATAGTTTCCGACTATATCTATAAAGAAACAGGATTTTTCTAATACAAAGGCCCCCAATTCAAAATAATTGGGGGCCTTTATTGTATTTTTCAGGTTAATCTTAATCTTTGCACCGGAAACCTAAAAAAACCACCTATTAAGGCAATGAAAAAAGTCTTCGCTTTACTGTTCGTTGGAACAATGATTACGTTTACCGCTTGTCAGAGCAAGCCAAAAACTGAAGAAGCTGCTGTTGATTCAACAGCAACCATGTCAGTTGACTCGGCTGCCATGTCAACGGATTCTGCCGCTACGATGGCCACTGACTCAGCCGCTACTATGGCTACTGACACTACTGCGAAGTAAATCAGTACGTCATCGAATGCAAAAAAGAAGCCTCGTTTCGCCGAGGCTTCTTTTTTTATGTTCTCGCTCTAACCCCTTCCAGAATACGCCGAATTGGCTCAGCCACCTGTTCCGGATGGATATATAAACTGAAATGATCACCGGGGACTTCGTGGAAGGGTTCGTCGGGAATGTTTACCACACTGTCTGGGCGGGCATGAACACGAAGGTCGGGCTGCACCGTTAGGGGTGGCACCAACGCGAATAAGGTCATTTGCTGTTGATAAACGTAGTGCCGACTCTGGTGCCGACCGTCGTCTACCAACTTGACATACAGTTCCTTTGATTCAGGGAATGGGTATTGCTTCTTGAAAAAATCGCGCAACCAGGTACTCTGCGTAAGACCCGTGTTAAGCATCCATTTGAGCACCGTCAGATTTGTGATCGGGAAATTGACCTTCTTCTGATCAGTCCACGACCCCAACTGAATCGTGGTAGCCCCCGTCAGTTCTTTGATATTGATAGCGATCCAGCCACCCATTGAGTGACCAATCACCACGTCATCAGCGGTAATCTCATAATAATCAGCTAGATATTGGGCAAGTTGCCGTGCATTGACCCGCCCGACCGAACCGGTGCGCCGGAGCGACGGCCCGACCGAACGCGGCCCGACCGAACGCGGCCCGACCGAACGCGGCCCGACAGGGTTCCATCGGGCGAACTCATCCTTCAGGTCAATTGGCAGCAACGTGGCCGGGAGCAACAAGGGGGCCAGATTGTCGAAGATACTGGGGTCTTCAAGATAGCCGTGAATCAGAATTAAACGCATAAGGGGGAGGTCAAAACCACTCCGACCGCATCTCAACCGTCACTCGGTCAGGCGATTGGAGCCGTTTGGCTAAACTACGGACTTTTATCAATTCATATTCTATAAAATACCGGGCTGTCATCAGTTTGCCGTTGTAAAAGTTCCGGTCATCATCCGACAACGCATCAGGCAACTTATGAATTGCCACCGTTGCCTGCCGGAGCCACTGCCAGCCTATGTTTATGATCCCAAACATCTCCAGATATAGGGTGGCATCGGCCAGAGCTGCCTCGGTATTTGTGGGCATCAGACCAAGCAGGTGCCGCGTTACCGTGTCTAACAAACCGAGTGCTTTTCCCAGTTCATCGACCATTGGTTGCAGGGTCTCGTGTTGGTTTGCTTCGGCCATCGTTTTCTGCACCTCCTCAGCCCAGTATTGCACAGCCCTCCCGCCTTGTAGGGTCACTTTTCGACCCAGCAAATCAAGCCCATGGATCCCTGTGGTGCCTTCGTGAATGGGGTGAATCCGGGCTTCGCGGTAAAACTGTTCCACCGGAAAATCGGTCGTATAGCCCGCTCCACCCAGAATCTGAACGGCCGCACTCGTGGTCAGGCAACCCATCTCCGAAGGATACGATTTGGCTACGGGCGTGAGCAGATCGAGCAACAGGGCCGCCCGGTCTCGCTCTTCGCCTTCGGCGGCATGAGCAATGTCGGCATATTGGCTGCATTGAAGGAGCAAGCCTAGCGACCCTTCCAGAACAGCCTTCTGAAATAACAACATCCGTTTCACATCGGCATGGCGGATAATGGGTATTTGGGGTTTAGAGGGGTCTTTTTCGGCGGTGCCACGCTTGGCGATGAGCCGCCCCTGCGGACGTTCGCGGGCATAAGTAAGCGAGGCATAATAAGCAGCCGTGCCAATGGAAACAGCGTTCATGCCCACACCCAGGCGGGCCTCATTCATCATCTGAAACATATAGCGCAAGCCCTGATGCGGCTCTCCCAGCAAATAGCCGATAGTTCCCTCATTTGAGCCAACCATAAGGTGAGCAATCGGCGCGCCTTTGTAACCCATTTTGTGGTAAACGCCCGCCGTAAGCACATCATTATCAAGCAACTCGCCCCCATCAGCAGGGCGTTTTTGGGGAACCACAAACAGCGAGATTCCTTTGGCTCCTGTTGGGCCGCCTTTAATTTTGGCCAGCATCAGGTGAACCACATTGTCGCAAGCATCATGGTCGCCCGCCGAGATATATATTTTCTGACCCCGGATTCGATAGGTACCACTCTCGTTATCAACGGGTTCTGCCGAGGTGGTAATGTCGGACAGCGACGAACCGGCATCGGGTTCGGTGAGGGCCATTGTGCCCTGCCAGCGTCCGGCATACATATTCGGTGTGAACTGGTTGATCAAATCTGAGTTCCCAAAACTGCGGATCAGGTTGGCTGCGCCCGTTGTCAGAAACGGAAACACGCTCGATGAATAATTGGCAGCTCCGAAAATGAAGGTGGCCGCGTTCATCACCGTGGCCGGGAGTTGTTGCCCACCTTCCTCGTAGGTAAAGGGCGCATTGATCCAGCCATCGTCGCCAAACCGCCGGATAATGGCCCGCATGTCGGGGTGAACACGAATTTTTCCGTCTACAAGTTGTGGCTCATCGCGATCCATCACCGTCAGCAAGGGCCTCAGCAGGTTCTCCCCGATTTGGGCGGCAGCGTTGAGCACCATGTCGAATGAGCTACGATCATGATCCTGAAAATGGGTGAATCGGGTTAATTGGTCAGCCTGAAGCACTTCGTACAGGTGGAACGACAAGTCGCGGGGAGAAAAGAAGGGGATTGGCATACGTTTTGCCGAATTTTGTCTGTTATATTTGTTGTATAAGTCCAACTGCCAAAGATACCAAAAGCATGAAAGCATTTTCCATCCTCCTGCTGACCGTTTGCGTCGGCCTTGCCGGTTTCGGCTTCACTACCCGGTTGGACGACCCCAAACCGGCCGACAAGAAAATTAAATGGATGACTATCGAGGAGGCTTTTGCCGCTTCGCAGAAGAAGCCAAAGAAGATTTTCATTGACGTTTATACCGACTGGTGCGGCTGGTGCAAGGTTATGGATCGCAACACCTTCACAAACCCCGCCATTGTGGAGTATATGAACGAGAACTATTATTCGGTGAAGTTAAACGCCGAAGGAAAAGAAGACATTACGCTCGGTGCCCGAACCTACAAAACAATGGGCAATGTCCACGAATTGGCGGCTACGTTGCTCAAAGGGCAGATGAGCTACCCAACAACAGTTTACCTGAACGAAAAACTGGAACTGATTCAACCGGTACCAGGCTATCAGGAACCCCGCGCGTTTCACCAGATCACGACCTATTTTGCCGGTAATCATAATACCAAAGAAGACTTTGAGAAGTTTAAGGCCGGTACATACGTGAAAGATTACCAGGCCAAACTGCCCAACCCAACCGCCGAGCAGCAACCTGCAGCTGTAAAGCACTAAGCGATTAACAAAATCAATCAGAAAGGCTCGTGATAGCCGTGAGTTATAGGCCCGGCATTCGCCGGGCCTTTTTACTTAAAACCGTACCCGCAACCCTACCAACACATTCCGGCCTGCTTGTGGGTAATAGGCATTGTCGGCGGCCACTTTCCCTTCCGACACGTAGGCATACGTGTAGCCGTTCGACTCGTATAATTCGTTAAAGGCGTTGTTGAGGAGCAACGTCAGACCAATTTCGTCGGCAAAAGCGGGTTTCCAGACATAGGCCAACCGAATGTCATTCACAAAATAGGGGTTCAATTTCCGGCTCTCGTTCGAGGTGTTATCCAAATATTGCTTTCCAACATATTTCGAGAGTAGCGACAAGTCCAGCCTTTTCATAAGCTTGTAGGTCAGTTGCGACCCCAGAATCTGGTTGGGCGAGAACGAAATATCTGTCCGGCCATACTTCCGAACATCCTGGTTTCCGGTATCGAAATTGTCTAAATATTCCGAAAAGCCCTTAATCTCATTGCGGCTAAACGTGGCATTCACATTCCAGCGAAGCACTTTATTGAATTGCAAACCAGCTTCCAGCTCGATGCCTGCCCGGTAGCTGCGGGCTACATTCACCCGGTTATACGCTCCCACATCGTTGATTCTGCCCGACAACACCAACTGATCCCGGTAGTTCATGTAATAGGTGTTGGCCGTGAACGACAACCGCTGTTGGCGAAGTTTGTAGCCAAACTCCCAGTCATATAAACGTTCGGGCTTAGGGCGGCTCATGGGAGTTGATTGGGTGTAATCATCGCGATTGGGTTCTTTGTTGCCCACCCCAAACGAGGCATACAGGGTGTTGCGGTCGTTCAGCACATAGGTCAGTCCTGCTTTAGGATTGAAAAACGACAAACTCGCCGACTGCTCCACGTTCTGTAGATTGTTGTTAAACCCTAAGAACGAATAATTAACCGTGCGAAGCTGCAAATCACCGAAGGCGGTCAAGCGGGGCGAAAACTGGTAATAAGCTTTGGCATAGACATTTACGTCGGTTTTTGTTGCATCGTCCTCATAGTATCGTTGGCGAATAATACTGTTGCTGGCAAACCTTGCCCAGATCACTTCGCCGTAGTGCTTGCCTTTGTATTGATTCCAGCCCCCGCCAATGTTACCGGTCAGCTTGTCAAAACCGGTGTAGTCGAGCGAAAAAATGCCGCCGTAAAAGTCATTGTCGAGCCACCGACGGCGGATAATATCGGACTTGTTGATGATTGAATCTTTGATAACGACGTTCGGCAAGCCATACCTACTTAGCTTGTCATTTTCTCTGAACTGTTCGTAATACCCCCGGCCTTTGGTGTAGAACGCCGACGCATTCAGCCGCCATTTCCGGCTCAGTTCGTGCGACGAAACCAACTGATACTGATCCTGTTGGTAGTTATCCGTTTCGTTGTCGTAGGTCAGCGAGTTGTAGGTTCGGTTGGTGGGCAGTATGCTTTCCGGCACCCCGTTCCATGCCTGATAGGTTTGCTCCTGCCCCGAAAACACGTTGAGCCGGACGTAGCTTTTGGTCCCATAATACCCGCCCGATACATAAAACGATTTCAGGTTCGAGAAAGCCCGGTCAATGAACCCATCCGACTTGATGGTTGATAGCCGGGCATCTACGACCCAGTGATCTTTTAAAAGGCCCGTTCCGGCCAGCACATTGGCCTTGCGCGTGTTGAATGACCCACCCGACAGGTTCACCTCGGCATACGGTTCACGTTGTAGGGCATTTGTTTGCACGTTGAGCGTGGCCCCAAAAGCCCCGGCCCCATTGGTGCTTGTACCAACTCCCCGCTGAATCTGTACGCTGCTCACCGATGACGCAAAGTCGGGCATGTTCACCCAAAACGTTCCCTGTGATTCAGCATCGTTGTAGGGAATGCCGTTGAGCGTCACGTTCACCCGCGTTGCATCAGACCCGCGAATACGAATGCCCGTGTAGCCCACGCCCCCACCCGCATCCGAAGTAGTCACAACAGAGGGTGTAAAGTTGAGTAACATCGGTAAATCCTGCCCCAGGTTCAGCTTTCGGAGTTCGGGAGCCGTAACGGTCGAGAACGCTATTGCCGATTTGTCGGTGGCCCGTGTCGCACTCACGACCACCTCATCGACCACCACTGCAGTTTTCTCCAGCATCACATCAACCGTGGTAGTGCCGGGTATGGTGACTGTTTTGGTTTGGGGTTCATAGCCCAGCAGCGAAAACCGAAGTGTGTAGGTGCCAGCCAACAAGTTGGTGAGTTGGTATCGGCCTAAAACATCGGCGGATGTACCCCGGAATGTTCCTTCAAGCGTGATGGCCGCGCCGGGCAGGGGACTTTCGGTGTCTCGGATCATGCCCGAAAGCGTATTGGTTTGGGCCTGTGCGGCCACATTGATCAGCCACAGCGCAAGACTGTAGGCTAGGCGATAGGTTGTCCATTTTTTCATCGCAGACGAAAAATTGACGAACAGGTAAAGGGGCTGTTACCTACCGTTTTTGTTGAAAAATATGATAAAATTGCGGCAACGACACACCCGTGCGTTGCTTTGGTTCCCTGCTGCGGCATTATCCGTGTACAGGTTCAATGGGTATAATCTCAGCCCGTTGTTATAGGGCACCCCTGGTAAGATTAGCGACACAAAGGTAAAAGAAATCAATTTGAACTATTCATTAAATTTAAATGTATTAACATTAAATGTCGATACATTTAAAAAACATCGCTTACTTTTAACAGTTTAACGGCCATGCAAACGCTCATAAACGGACTCCACCACATTACAGCCATCGCGGGCGATGCCCAGCGCAACGTCGATTTTTACACGGATATTCTTGGCCTGCGAATGGTCAAAAAAACGATCAACTTTGATGCACCGAACGTGTATCACCTCTACTATGGCGACGAAACCGGCTCGCCAGGAACCATTATGACATCGTTCCCACACGGCAAAATTCCGCGTGGACGCAAGGGAACCGGGCAGTTGACTTATACCGCTTTTTCAATTCCAACGGCCTCACTCAGTTTCTGGATCGATCGGCTCAACGACAACCACATTGCCTTTGCAGGTCCCTACAAACGATTTAATGAGACTTATGTGCGCTTTGATGACTTCGACGGGATGGGCGTTGAACTAATTGCCACTGATGAAGACGGCCGAACGGGTTGGACAAATGGGCCAGTTTCAGCGGAGTTTGCGATTCGCGGTTTTCACACCGTCACCCTAAACGAAGCCAACCCCGATGCGACCATTAAGTTGCTCACCCAGAGTATGGAGCATACCCTGATTGCCGAAGAAGCCGGACGGTTCCGATTCGCTGCTGTTAATGCCGTACCCGGCAATTTTGTAGATGTGCAGCATTCGCCGGGTGAGTTGCGCGGACATCAGGGTGCCGGCTCAGTGCATCACGTGGCTTTTTCGACCGACAATCACGATACACAGTTAACGATCCGCGAAAAACTGATTGAGGACGGCTACATGCCTACCGAAATTCTGGATCGGCAGTATTTCAAGAGCATTTATTACCGCGAACCGGGTGGAATACTGTTCGAGATTGCCACAAACCCGCCGGGGTTTTCGGTTGATGAGCCAGTTGAAACGCTGGGACAGGCCTTGAAATTACCCGAATGGTATGAACCCCGTCGGGCACAAATTGAAGCCGGTTTGCCTGTATTGACGTAGTTGGATAGTGGGCGCAAAATCCAGCGTCCATATACGAGCATCCAAAATCCTAAAATCATGATTCATAACCCAAACAACCTGATCACAGCCGGAGTGCCACTGGAGGAAGCTACTAAAGTAATGGTGATGGTGCATGGCCGGGGTGGGTCGGCGCGGGATATTCTGTCGCTGAGTCAGCACATCGAGCAGCGCGACGAGTTTGCGTTTGTGGCTCCCAAAGCAACCAACAATACCTGGTATCCGTATTCGTTTCTGGAACCGATGGAGCGCAACGAGCCACATCTGTCGTCGGCTCTGACGGTGCTGACGATGCTTCGGGCGCGGTTGCAGGCAGATTTCAACCTGAACGCGAACCAAATTTATTGGCTTGGGTTTTCGCAGGGGGCGTGCCTGATGCTCGAGTTTGTGGCCCGAAATCCGCAGACCTACGGGGGTGTTTTTGGCCTGAGCGGGGGCTTGATTGGCCCGCCCAATACGCCACGGGATTATGAGGGAACGCTCAACGGCACGCCTGTGTTTTTAGGCTGTAGCGATGTGGACCCTCACATTCCGGAAGGAAGGGTTTTCGAAACCGAAGCCGTTCTGAGCCGGATGGGGGCCACCGTAACGGCTACATTGTACCCCAATTTTCCGCATTCGATCAACGAGGATGAGTTACAAATGGTTAACTCGCTGATCGGCTTGCGATAAGACTGTTTTTTTTATGAGCCAATTCATGGTTGAATTTGACCTTCCGGTAGAAATGAACCAGGAGTTCATGCAAAAAATACCCGCCCAGCGGCTGAAGGTGAATGAGTTGATGGAGAATGGCAAAATTCTGTCGTATTCGCTCTCGGCCGACCGTCAGAAGCTATGGTGTATTCTGAAAGTAGAATCGGAACTGGAAGTGATGGAAGTTATTGCGGATTTTCCACTGATAAAGTATATGCGACCCAGCATCAACGAACTGATGTTTCATAACATGGTGGCCGCCCGAATTCCGTTGTTTTCATTGAATTGATAGCACCTCCCGCGCTACCCGCTCCCCTGACCGAACGGCTCCGTCGATATAGCCGTTCCAGATGTCGGATGTTTCGGTGCCAGCCCAATGGATGCGGCCTACGGGTTCGCGGAGGGCGGCTCCCAAAGTAGTCCAGATGCCCGGCTCAAACAGGCCCGCGTAGCATCCCCGGCTCCATTCTTCGTTTAAAAAACTGTGGTCTAAATAGCGTTGTGGCTGGGCGGCTTGTGGTCCAAAAAACGTCGTAAACGACTGTATAGCAGATTGTTTCCGTTCGTCTTCACTCAGTTCCGAGAAAGCCCGCGCCTGATTTCCCAGTACAAACCCCATCAGAATACCCCGACTCCCGTCTTTAGGGGAATTGTCAAACGTGACAGTTACGTGACCATTGGGAGTGGCAGCCAGGCCGTTGAGATTTTGGTCGCGCCAGAAGGGTCGGTCGTAAAAAGCGTAACATTTCCAGACGGCCCCCATTGTAATGCTTTTTTGCAATGAGGCTCGTTGCAGGGGCAGCGCGGGCGAAAAAGTAATTTCGGAAGCCAAAATGGGCGGGATCGCTACTATAACTTGGTCGGCGGCGAGTCTGTAGTTATCCCCTACCGCTACCACTTTATCACCCGATTGTTCGATGCGTCGGACGGGGCTGTTTAGTTGAATAACTCCCTCAAGTTCAGCCGCTATTTTGTTGGCTACCGATTGCGCTCCCCCCACGAAACGTTCCTCCTGCGCTCCGTTTTTCACGTTCATCAGCGATTCCAGGCCACTCCCCGATTTGATGTAGAACAGAGCATGAAGCAGCGAAATATCAGCGGGGTCTGCGGCCCAAATAGCTTCGGCAGCAATCTTGAAAAACTGCCGGGCCGTGTCGTAACCCATGTGCTGTTCCATCCAGACTTCCAAGGTCATCGAGTCATACAAATAGGCGTTCTGTGACAGCCAGGGTTGCGCCAGATCAATGCTTTTGGACAGTTTATTGAGCTTTTTAATCGCCCGATCAAGGCTCAACAACGACAGAATTGAGAGGGGCGGAATGAGGCCCTTATAGCGTTTCACCTTCCCCCGAAAAAACTGGGTGCTTTTGCCGGTGTCATAGGTTTTGAAAGTCTCAACGCCGTATTCCTTTGCCAGCGCATAGATACGATCCTGCGTTGGCCCAACCCATGCACCACCCACATCTGCATACGACCCATCGTCGAAATGGCGAGTCCAGACACGGCCCCCAACACGGTCTCTGGCTTCGAGAACCACCACTGATTTGCCCGCTCGTTGCAGGTTACGGGCGGCCGTGAGGCCAGCATAGCCCGCACCCACGATGATTACGTCGTGGTGAGAAGAAGTTGTTACGGTGGTCATTCGGTTTAGGATAAGCTACTCGTTAACTCACAATTGAGTCGATAATCCACGTGACAATAGACACCACAAAACTGAATAGTAAAGCAGCCACGAAGTTGCTCACCGAGAAGCCACTCACGAGGTAAGCTGCCAGATAAACCATAATCACATTGATAACCAGCAGGAATAATCCTAAGGTTACAATAGTGATTGGGATGGTCAGGATAACCAGGATTGGTTTTACAAAAGCGTTGAGCAGACCCAGCACAATGGCCACGATCAGGGCCGACTCGAAGCCAGAAACTCGAATGCCGGGGATAAACCGGCTGGCGATATAGACTGCCACAGCACTAATCAGAATACGAACGATAATTCCCATTTTCAGTTTGGAGTTTAATTGTACAACACACGGGAAAGTAACAACTGAAATACCAGACTTGAAAACCGAAACCTATTTCCCGGCGTGGCGAGTTTGCAAAATGGCAATTATGTCGTCTAAATCCATATTTTTTTGCTCTAAAAGCACCAAAAAGTGGAATAGCAAATCGGCAGCTTCGCCCCGAAAGAGGTCGTCGTTGGTGTCTTTTGCTTCAATCACGAGTTCAACGGCTTCCTCGCCCACTTTCTGGGCAATCTTGTTTATGCCCTTGTTGAACAAGGAAGTTGTGTAGGAAGCGTCGGAAGGGTTCACTTTCCGGTCGTGGATAATGGCCTGTAGATAGTTCAGAAACTGGCCTTTTCCCCGGTTCACTTCTTCGAAACAGGTGTCGGCCCCAGTATGGCAGGTTGGCCCGGCGGGACTGGCTTTGATGAGTAACGTGTCGGCGTCGCAGTCAACGAGCATCTGACGAACTTGCAGGAAATTGTTGGACGTTTCGCCCTTTGTCCAGAGCCGTTGTTTGCTCCGGCTAAAGAACGTCACCACGCCTTCGGCCTCGGTTTTCTGGTAGGCTTCTTGGTTCATATAGCCCAGCATCAGCACCTTACCGGTTTGGTCGTCCTGAATAACAACGGGAATTAACCCGTCGGGGGATTTATCGAAATTAATGGTCATTATGTCTGTTCTGTATGAGTATGCCTAATCTGTCAGTCGCATGGAAATCCCCTTGCGGGCAAGGTAGTGTTTCAGGTCGGGGATGTCGATTTCTTTGAAGTGGAAAATGCTGGCGGCAAGGCCCGCGTCGGCTCTGCCGGTGGTGAAAACATCCACAAAATGATCCATTGTTCCGGCCCCGCCCGACGCAATCACCGGAATGTTGGCCGCCCCCGACACAGCCGCTGTCAGTTCAAGCGCGAAGCCCGCTTTGGTGCCATCGGTGTCCATCGAAGTCAGCAGAATTTCGCCTGCCCCCCGGTTTTCGACTTCTTTGGCCCATTCCAATGTACGGAGTTCAGTGGGTTTGCGGCCCCCGTGGGTGTGGACGATATCTTCATTCATTTTCCGCGTGTCAATGGCCACCACAATGCACTGAGAGCCAAATTCTAAGGCGAGTTGGTCGATTAGTGCGGGGTTGCGAACGGCAGAGGAGTTGATGGAGACCTTGTCGGCACCGGCGTTGAGCAGGGCCGAGACATCGGCGATGGACGAGATGCCGCCCCCGACCGTAAATGGAATATTGACTGCGTGGGCCACCTTTCGCACCAGTTCGATCAGGGTTTTGCGCTCATCGACGGTGGCCGTAATATCCAGAAAGACAAGTTCGTCGGCACCTTGCCGGGCATAAATGGCTCCCAGTTCGACGGGGTCGCCCGCATCGCGGAGGTTCACGAAGTTGGTGCCTTTCACGGTGCGCCCGTCTTTGATATCGAGACAGGGAATGATGCGTTTAGTGAGCATGGTCAGTACGTTGTGAACGGCTTGATAAACATGGTATTTTCAGGGTTCTCGGTGGTTGGCTGAAACCCAAATTGACTATACAAGCCGTGGGCATCTCTGGTAATAAGCATCCACCGGCGCAAACCCTGCAAGGTTGGATACGCCATGATGTAGGTCATTAACTCCTTAGAAAGCCCCTTTCCACGGTGTTCGGGCAACACAAATACATCGGACAGATACCCAAAGGTGGCATAGTCGCTAATGACGCGAGCAAATCCAACCTGCTGGTTATCAGCATATATACCGAAACACAGGGAGTTATCAATGGCTTTTTGCACTAATTCTAGCGGAATATTTGGTGACCAATAGGCTTCCTGACTCAGGAACTGGTGAATCATAATCAGGTCGAGCCTGGTTTTGTCAGTGCTGATGGTGTAGGGGTTGGTCATGACAAAATAAAGTTTTTGTATTTACGGCGTCCCAGAAACACGTCCGGTTCCTCTCCAAAGAGTGCATAAACCTGTTTTAACAGCGAAGTCGCTTTTTGCAGTTCAATGATCTTTGGCCTTGCTCGGGCATAAATTCCGGGCGAATGATAACTGTATGTACGCCTTGAGTTTTGGCTAAATACTTCAAATCGGTACGTAGTGCCGTCTGATATCATAACACCCCTCGATTCAGTACGCCGTGCTTTAACTACAAATTCGCCATCAGCATTTACGGTACCCGCCGTAAGGGGAACGGGCGGACGTGGTTTAGGGGAAATCTGATCGTGCAAGGTCGCTTGACTGGGGAGCGTCAGCAGATCATCAGCAAGCAGCTTTTGCCATAATGCCGTGTCTCTTTCCGCTCTGTTCTTAATTTGTTTCGTTTTTCGATAAGCATGTTCGTTCCAACAGATCAGGTACTCGGAAACTAAAAATCTGTTCTGTTTTTTATCCAGTAAAAACAACTTCTGGGCGGTGCCATAAGCTATCGAAACCTTTACCCACAACCTGACCTGATATTCACCCGCTTTCAACCGGGGGGCTTTTATGTGCATCTGCGTGGCTAATTTCGAGAACGCCTGATTTTCCATTGAATCAGTTCTGGCAACCTGACCGCGCCCAACCCAGCCCATAAAACACAAGCACGCGATGAAGAGATATCGGTTCATAACAACAATCAATTAGTAGCCGGCAGGGTCGTTTTCAGTTGAATGAATTTTCGGAGAAAGATTGTATCTCTACGAATTCAGGGCTATCAATTCTTTTAATGTCACTCGTCCTTCGTAAATTGCTTTTCCCACAATTACGCCAAAAAGCCCCATATCGGCCAGCATTTCGATGTCGCTCCTATTCGAGACTCCCCCGCTGGCAATGATGTTGAGCTTGGGAGCTTGATCCTGCAAATTCCGGTACAGATCGAATGAGGGGCCTTGCAACAGACCATCCTTGGCCACGTCGGTGCTGATCACGTAGTTTATCCCCTTATCCACCCACTTTTCCACAAAATCATACACCCAAACATCGGTGCCTTCCTCCCAACCGCTCACAGCGATTTTTTCGTTTTTAGCATCGGCCCCCAAAATAATTGCTTCGGGGCCAAATTGCGACAGCCACCGCTCAAAAACATCGGGCTTTTTCACGGCGATGCTACCCCCCGTCACCTGTTTGGCTCCACACTCAAACACCATCCGCAAATCGTCGTCGGACTGAACGCCCCCGCCAAAGTCGATGTGGAGTTTGGTTTTTGTGGCAATCAGTTCGAGCACTTTCCAGTTGATGACGCGCTTTTCTTTGGCCCCGTCGAGATCAACAAGGTGAAGCCGGGTGAGGCCCGCATCTTCAAATTGCTGGGCCACTTCGAGCGGGCGGGCGTTGTATTCTGTCTTCTGCTTGTAGTCGCCCTGGGTAAGCCGAACGGCCTTACCGTCGATGAGGTCAATGGCTGGAATGATGTACATTAGGGTAATTTCAGGAAATTTTCTAATACGCGCTGACCCACATTTCCGCTGATTTCGGCGTGAAATTGGGCAGCATAAAAATTGTCTTTCTGGAGCATCGCACTGAAAGGCCGGACGTAGTCGCAAACTGCCGTGGTGTCGGGGCAAACATCGGCGGCATAGCTATGGACGAAATAAACGTAGGCATTGTCGGGCAGGCCCTCGGTGAGTGGCCCGCGCATCTGACTAATGCTGTTCCAGCCTGTGTGCGGCACTTTCAGGCCATCCGTTCCGTCTCCACGGCGGTGCGGAAAACGGCGCACGTCAATGTCGAAAATGCCCATGCAGGTAGTGTCGTTTTCTTCGGAATAGCGGCACATCAACTGCATCCCAACGCAGGTGCCCAACACGGGTTGTTTCAGGGTCGGGATGAGTTTATCAAGGCCGCGTTCGCGGAGATAGGCCATTGCAGTGCTGGCTTCGCCCACACCGGGGAAGATCACGTTGTCGGCAGCCCGGATTTCGGCCTCATCGTCGGTCAGCCGATAGCTTGCCCCAATTCGGTCGAGGGCATACATAACCGACTGAACATTACCGGCGTTGTATTTGATGATAACTGTTTGCATAAGAATCAAAAAGCCCGGCTCTGGGGTCAGAACCGGGCTTTCGTGTATCGTGTGTCTTGCTGATTTCGGGGCAAAAGCACAAAAACAAACCACTGTTCTGCCCTACGGGCAAATCGAATGATGGCGATGATGTTTTGTTTTTGGGCTAAACATGGCGCAAAGATACGACGGAACTACCATTTTGCTACCAACTCGTCCATCCGGTCGAGCAAAAACCGCGACCGGGGGCCAACCTGCCCGTTGCCGATGGTCAACTCGCCGACCTGCATAATGGGCAGCACTTTTTTAGTCGAACTGGTGGTGAAAGCTTCGTCGGCATTATAAAGTTCTGAGAGTAGTACTGGCCGCTCCTCAACCTGAAAATCGGCTTGAGCCAATTCCATAACTGTTCGGCGGGTGATGCCGCGCAGAATGTGGCGATTGGGTGTAATTAGTTGATCCCCCTTGACAATGAAGAAGTTACTTCGGCTTAATTCGCTGATTTCACCGTCTTTGTGGTATAAAATATCCAATGCACCAGCCGCCCGAATTTCTTCAGCTTTCAGAATCACGCGCTTGTAATCGGTGGTTTTCAACTCGGCCATCTCCCGAACGTATTCATCCAGAATTACCTTGATACCCTGCTCATATTGCACGGGTGGCACCGGGTGAATGTCCTCCGTCAGAATCATCAGGTTCGGCGTGCCAATGCTGATGCTGTCGGGCGAGTAACCCCCCGTCATCACGAACCGAAACGCAACGTCGGTCTGCCCCGTTCGGGCAAGCAAGTCCATGACCACGGCATAGGTTTCGTTTTTATCGAGGGGCAGCGGCAGGCGCAAACCGGCGGCTGAATTGCGGAACCGTTCCCAATACCAATCCCACTGAAACGGGCGACCGTTGTACGTCAAAAAATAATCGAATAGGCCGTAACCGCGCAACAAAGAGAGGTCGGTAACGCCCACACTGATTTGATCGGTGGGGAGAACAGAGCCGTTGAAATAGCCGTAGTGCATAAAAAACGTTATCTTTACCTGAAACAAAAGTACGGCAAATGAGCGTAACACCCCGGACACTCACGCGGAATTCACAGACGAACCGCAAGATACCCGCTTCGTTAATTTACGAAGAAATTAGCGGTGTACCCTATTACTACCGGGGCTACCGGGCGGTTTTGTCGCGTCAAAAAACGAAAGAGGATATTATGGGAGCCAGTGCGTTGCAATCGGCAGTGGTTTCGCTGCTCATTCATATTCTCTATAAGTATTTGCCGTTTGATGATTATCTGATTGCGACCAACGAGCCGGGTCTGCATCTGGCACCGGGCAGCAACCTCGCCAACGACATCGCCGTTTTCGATCAGGCCAGTTTGCCAATGCCCTTAGACGACAAATACTTCTCGGTGCCGCCCCGAATCGTAATTGAAGTCGATGTGAAGATTGACCTCCCCGCCAATGTCAGCGAGACAGAATACGTCTACGACAAAACGCAAAAAATGCTCGATTTCGGGGTTCAAAAAGTGATTTGGGTGCTTACCAAAACCCGCCGAACGCTGATTGCTCAACCCGGTCAGCCCTGGATTTTAACCGATTGGGACGACACCGTTGAGATCATGCGAGGTTGTGTGGTCGAGTTAAATCCTTTGTTGCGGTCAAAGGGAGTGATTTTGTGATGCGTAAAGCAGACACTTCTACGTTGTTCTTCGGTACAATTGTCGATTGATCAGCACAATCCATAACAGAAAAAGCACAAACGTAATCTTCTGAACAATAGGCAAGTATAAAATATATTGATGTGAATAGTAAATATAATTGTTGAAGCCAATCAGTACAATACAAAACAAGCCAAACGAGATTAATTTGAAAAGTCTGCTTTGATATAAGCCCAGGAAAGTGGCAATCAACGCAATCAGGCCAAACCCGCCCGCTATATTCATAACAAGGTCGTGGTAAGGTGTTCCGATAAACAGGACAATGCCCATAGAAAGTCCACCTGCCCATTGGCTTAGTCGGACGTACCTACTTTTCTGACCATGCAGCGATGGCAAGAGAAACCAGAACATCGACAGGCTTCCACACAGCGTGATCATTGCCAGCAGAGCGATGGGGCGGGCGTGGTTAATAACCCCGTTCTTACCCGTGTAGCCCAATAAATCGCACCAATAGTTGTGCTGCCAGCTAAATTCGGTAGCCGTTTTGTCGAAATTAGAGCCGCCGGGATATTGACAGGCTGCCAGTCCATACAAAATCCCGAAAAGACAAATGCCCATCGCAGGGGTTAAAACCCACCATCGTTTAGGCTGACTGTCTTTCCGGGATTTCATACACGTAATTTTACTTCTTCTTCAAACTCGCCAGGTAATCAACCAGATCCACAAGTTCCTGCGTACTCATGTTGTCTTGCAGGCCAGCGGGCATCATGGAGGAATCCATTTTTTTCATGGATACTACGTCGGCCATTTTGTAGTTCTGCACCACGCCACCGGGGAATTTCAACTGCAAATCGGTTTCGGTTTTGCTCGATACCACGCCCGACATTGTGCTGCCATCTTTGAACTTCACTTCGTAGCCTTCGTAGCCGAAACTGATACCCGCGTCGGGGTGCAGAATAGCCAAATATTGGCCCTCTTTGGGGAGCTTGCTGCCAATTTCGGAGAGTTTCGGTCCAAAATCCATACCCTCGCCATTGATTTGGTGGCAGATGGAGCAGTTGGCTTTGAACACAGTCACACCGTTGGCTGCGTTGCCGTTCATAGCCAGCAATTCGGGTACGGGGGGCATTTTTTTGGTCGCTGTTGTAGAGCCGCCATCCAAGAAATTTGCTGCTTCGGTGCGAATGCTTTTGCGCCAGGCACCCGACACGCCCTGCACTGCAGCGGCTTTCATGTCGCCTTTGATCTCGCCCGATTTAAGCAAGGCAATCACCAAGTCTTCGCCATCAGAACTCCCCCCAATGGCGCGGGTGGCATCACGACGAAGGCCCACCGGACGATTTTCATCTAAGGCCACTGTTTTGAGTATGTTAAGCGCAGTTTTGCTGCCTACCCAACGCAGGGCCGTAATGATATGTGATGCGGCTTCAGCATCGGGGCCATTGACGGTTTCCCAAACCAACGCTTCACCATCCTGCTTCAATAGTTGTCGGCCAGCATCGCGGGAGATTCCGTTCATGTACTTATCAACGACCAACTTACGCAGCCGGACATTCTCCGATTTGGGTTCGTAACGTTGCACCATCTCCACATATTCGGGTGTGCCGTAGGTCTCGTCCATCAGTTTTTGAAGGGCCGTCAGCGCAGGTTGGCTCGTTTTCACGAAGGTCGGGTCGAGGTGGCGCAGGGCTAGTCGGGTGACATCGGCGGAGTTTTGATTGGCTTGTAAAATGCTTAACAGCGCAGTCGATTTCTCGGTGGCACCGGGGTTGAAATCAAATGCCCGGAAGTAGCGCAGTCGTTCGTCGAGTGCCACGCTGTTGTCGCCCGCGAGTTTGGCCAATAGAGAAACCGACTCTTTGGTGCGTGACCGCCAAACAATGTCTTTCCCACCCACGTTCGACAACGGATCGTTGTTAACACGCTGCATATAAGCCGAGTAGAAACTATCCCACTGTTTATCGGCACCAATACCAAGAGCTTCCAGATACCAGCGGTCTTTGCCATCGTGCATCGCGGCCAACTGTGCCCACAAAGCCGGGGCTTCCGGTGAATTGTTCCGGTGCAGAGCCAACGCACACTCCCGCCGAACCTGAGCGTTTGCGTCGTTCGCTAAAACCTTAATGGAGTTAATGATCAGCTCGTTATTGAGCTGACGAGCGGCCCGCAATGCCGTAATCCGCAGGTTGGCATCGTTATCTTTGAGGGCTTGTTTAATGTATTTCTCGCCTTTGTTATCGGGCAATTTGCTCAATAACCACAGGGCGCGTGCTTTCATGCGTGGGTCTGGATTCGACTTATAAAATTTGGCCAATGCTTTTTCGGCTCCAGTACCGGCATCGTGCAGTTTATTCCAGGCCGCGTAGCGAATGTTCATATTGGGGCTTTGCAGGGCTTCCAATGCACCCGCCGTGCTGCTCAAATCCACTTTTGGCACCGTGTAGGGTGTGCTGGGCGGGGCCACCCGATAGACGCGCCCACGTCCCTGATCACCCGCTTGGTGACCACCCACACCGGGATCATACCAGTCAGCTATGATCAGCGAACCGTCGGGAGCCACGCACACATCGGCGGGCCGGAACCACTGATCACGGGCACCTTCCAACAGGTTCAGGATCGTAGCTTTGTAGCCCGCGCCATCGTTCTGAACGGGGTAGGCACGCACTACATTTGGCCCGGCATCGCAGTGAATTACCTGATTACGAAAGGCTTCGGGCAGGAGTTTGCCTTCGTAAACGATTAAACCCGTGGGCGAACCCGCGCCCGTTTGCAACAGGTTTGGAATAGAACCGGGGTCGTTTAGGTGCCAGTGTTTTTTAGGAATTTCTTTCTCCACATTGGTGCGGTTGGCCTGCCAACCCGCGCCCGTTATCTCGTCGGTATAACCGTAGTTACCATACTCCATCACGTAGTTGATCCTAACCCCTTTGTTGCCATCATCGTCGTTGTCCGACTGCCAGAGGGTGCCATAAGAATCGGGCGCGATTTCGTAATTATTACGGAAGTTATGGCCCAAAACCTCCACATTTTTGCCATCGGGGTCGCAGCGGAACGCCATGCCCTGCCGGAAGTTAGTGTGATGCACCGGCAATCCTGTCACCTTGTCGATCACGGGTTTACCCTCTTTATCAAGCAGTTTGCTGCCCGAATTACCAAAGTTGAAATACCATTTCCCGTCTGGCCCGAACACAAAAGCGTGCATCCCGTGATCGTGTTGCTCGCCTTCGATTCCCTGGAACAGAATCTCTTTTTTATCGGCTTTATCGTCGCCGTTTTCGTCGGTCAGCACCCACACATAGGGGCTTTGCGACACGATCACTTTGTTGCCCTGCACCCAGATGCCGAGGGGCGCGTTGAGCGAGGGGTCCTGGTAGAATACCTTGCTGACATCGGCTTTGCCATCGCCGTTCTGGTCTTCCAGAATCACAATTCGGTCGCCTTCTTTGTGGGTAGGGTTTCCGTTGATGCCGGGGCGATAATTGTAAGCTTCACAAACCCATACGCGGCCTTTTGCGTCCACATCGATGTTGGTGGGGTTCGTAAGCATTGGTTCAGCCGCAAACAAGGTAGCTTCCAGACCGGGAGCAATATTCAAACTACCAACCGCATATTTGGGGTCGTGCTTGTCATCGTCGCTCAAATTGGCGAATAGTTGGGCGAGATACGGTTGCGAAGCCAGGCCAAGATTGGTGTTTTGGTAAGCACCAACAAACACCCCGGCAGTGAGCAAACCAGCCGCAGAGAAGGCCAATGCCTGGCGGCTAATGGTTGTGAAACGGTTCATAAAAGCAGGTGAATTCAGGTAAACGCTTGTGTTGCAGAAGGTAAAAATACGAAGAAAGGAGGAATAGGCATAGAACAAACTGTATAAGGCAATTTGTTATTCCGACTTACCCACTTTTCTGATTAGACGATTCAGCCTGATTTTTTGACGCTTCGGCGACTTGCATCATTTTTCAATAGTAGCGTAGGGGTAAGTTTGGCGTGAGTTGTCCAATAGACAAGAAAACATCCAAATACCATGAAACGAATCTTCTTTTTTGCCTTGACTGCCAGTCTGTTAATCACATTCCTATCAGGCTGTTTCATTAACCTCGACCCCGCCGGTTCACTATTTACGTCCAGCGACGAAATTGAGCGCACCTACACTGCCACCGACCTCGGCACCTTCGACCGGCTCGACATGGGCAGCGCATTCCGAATTACGGTGGTGCCGGGCAACACACCTTCCATGACCGTGCGGGGCGACCGGCGCGACGTAGAAGACCTTGAACAAAGTACCCAAGCCAGCACGCTCAACGTCCGCTACAACAAAAGCCGTATCCGCCGATATACCCTGACCATCCGTGTCACGATGCCAACCCTTCGGGGGGTGGTTTTTTCAGGGGCCAGCAAATCCGACGTGTCGGGGTTCCGCAACCTGAACGACCTCAGCATTGAATTGTCGGGGGCTTCAAAAGGCAATTTCGATGTGCAGGCCAACCGCGTCACGCTTGACCTGTCGGGGGCATCAAAAAGCGAATTCACGGGCAACGGTTCCAGCTTTCGGGCTACTGTTTCCGGGGCTTCGGAACTAAATAGTTTCGAATATCCGGTTGCCGATGCCACCATCGACGTGTCGGGAGCCAGCCATGCCTATATCACAACCAGCAACAGCCTGAACGTGACGGCCACCGGAGCCAGCAAAGTTCGCTACAGGGGCAACCCCAGCGTCAAACAAACCGTTTCGGGAGCCAGTAAGGTGGAGAAGGATTAAAATACGATCTCATACGTTACCCCACTTTTCACGGGCAACCGCAATTCCTGCTTACCGTTAATCGTACTCAGCACAGGTTTGGGCCGGTCCGACGTTTCGGCGGGGTTAAGGCGGATGTAATACGAGCGGTCGTTTACAGCATAGAGACCTGGCGAGAGTTCTTCGATTTTGGTGCCAGCTGCCAACCGACACACCACCGGCCCGTTGGCCGAACCTTTTAGGGTAAGGGTGCGGGTCAGGCTGCTTGAGCCAGAACCACCGACACGGATGGCATCTGTCACAGTTGCCCCGCCGAGGGTATATTCGGTGGTGGGCATCCCCTGTTTGTCCAGCGTCATTCCTTTATATTGCAGAATAGTATCGCTTACACTGTCGGGCCAGGCCATGTTGGGGTCATTCATCACCATCAGAGCCGTTTGGGGAGCTAGCAACACGCTGGCTCCCAGCGGCTTGAGCAACTGCGGTTCCCCGCGTTCGTACCACATTTCGGTTACGTCGGCAAAATCACCTTTCCAGACCTGGAGCAGGGCCATCTGGTTCAAATCCAGCGTGTAGTGCATCCCGGCAGGTGTCCCCACCGACAGGCTATGCGTGCGTTTCAGCTTTTCGCCGGGCAGTTGCACAAACGAGCGAATCAGAACGGGTTTGGCATCGGCCAGCACACTAATCACACTGACGGGGTCAGGTTCTGGCAACGACATGAGCGTGTGCAGAGCTTGCGGGCGGGTGTCGGGGAGCGAGACATACAATCCCAGACCAGGTCGCTGCCAGGCCCGGCCAAACAGCACTTCCACATCGTGGTTTCCGGCAGTCAGCGGAATTTCTACTGACATCTGCGCCCCCAAGTCTTTATAATCACCCGTTATCACTTCTTTTCCATCCACAAAAAGCCGCGCCCGACCGCCGTAATCCAGATCGAACTGGTAGGTTCCGGCATCAGCCACGTTCAGTTTCCCCGTGAACAAAAGGGTGAAATTGCGCGGTTTGATGCCATAGGCCGACTCGAAACTAATGGCCGAAGTGGTGTCTTTTTTGATCGGCGTTTTACTGGCCAGATCGCTCTTAATCAGCGTTTCTCCCTGATAAATTGAATAGCTTACTGGCCCGGCCCACTTGGCCACGCTCCGGTTATTCAGACCCCTATATCCCACATTCCGTAGGGCAACAGTTCCGTTTTGCACCGTCAACGTGATGGGACCATTTGTGGTTGAACGGCTCAGCGTTTGCCCTTCGCGCAGCGTTACTCCATTGACTGTCAGCCGGTCGAGGATGGCCGGGAGCGAGGCTGTTGCCGCCCGATAGCGTATGTCCACCGTTTGCCAAAGACCCGTAGCCTTGTTCAGGCGGGCATCAGTCAGCGGCACCGTTTGTCCCGATGGCAACGTTAATTGGGCTAACGCGCCAGGAGTCAGGATCATGTCGGCTTGCAGGGCAAAATCGGTCGATTTTGGCACTAATGTCAAGGCTTGCCCGGCGTTTCCGATCAGCAAGGTGTTGCCCGTTCCGGTTTTCAGACCCGATTGACCGGGCGAGACCATCACGCTACCAGCCCGTTGCCAGTTGGCGGGTAGGGTCAGTTGATCGGTCGCTAAACGGGGGAGTGTATTGGCGGCTGTTTGCGCAAAAATGGGGGCAGTCAGCAGCAAACCTGCCAAAAATGGGGCCGCCCCGAAACGGAGGGCATTTGAAAACTGAATAAGCATGTCCGGGCGAATAAGAAGCCGTAAAGTTGTGAAGAAGAAAGGAGATTTTTTGGCATTTCTCCCCAAATCAGCTACCCATACCCTCCAGGAAATGCACCTTTTCAGTACTATTACTGGTTTGCCTATGTACTAACACGTTCGTTTAACCGCGTCGGTACACAAGCAAACCAGCTATTTCCTACAGCTTAATTCCCAGCTTTTTGGCAATATCAGCAAACACCTGAGGGTCAATACCATCGTCACCCGGCGCGTTGAGTTGCGGTTCCTCCTCCAAGTCGGGTGGGGTATGTCCGGGAATAGCTCCCTGAATCACTTCAAGTGGTTCGCCGGTTTCGGGGTGATTGCCGTTCCAGATAATACCTGCCTGTTTGTAATCGTTCTGGCTGAAGGTATAAAGCTTCAGGTGCATTTTGTCCTCCATAAATTTCTTTGCTTCGGGGAAGGCATCGTTGCTTAGGTTGGGAACCGGCAGCAGTTTAGTAACTTCTACACCCGTTAGCAATTCCAGTGCTTTGGCATAGGCTACTACGTGCAGACCACCACGAACGAGTAGATACCCAACCATTGTGCGGGCCGTTGGGTCGTCAACCATTTCATAGACCCGCATTTTGTTGGCCCGTGCTCCACATTCCAAAAAGAAATTATGAAGCAAGTCCAATTTCAGGTTGCCACTGCTGAACACATTTTCGCCCGACCAAAACCGTCCCATCGAGTCCATTGGCAAAGCCGTTTGACCGCTGGCAATAAAGTGGGTGGTGTTGCGGGCATCCACCCCATTGGCTAAAGGCGTGGTGGTGGGGTCCATGCCCCTCTTGCTCGCGCCCGTCAGCAGCAAGTTGATGGCATACGATACCACCTCAATGTGGCCGTATTCTTCACCCGCAATACTACAAATCAGATCATAGAAAGGACGGATTTTTTTGCGTCCCCGAAAGTTAAACGACTGATAGGTATAGTTCATCAGCGTTGACATTTCGCCAAATTTGCCGCCGAGTAGTTCTTGAATGGCAGCCGCATTGTTGGGCGAGGGGTTGTTGGGGCGGGGTAGCTCGATAGGGAGCTGGTCAATTTTAAGAATCATGTTGACTATGGTTTTGTTTAGTTATTCAATAGGCTAACATGGTTTTTATTGATTGGTTGTAAATACTTTTCTTAGATCGTTTTTTTTTATAAAATGCCCCAAACGCACCTAACTATTTCCGAAAACGGTTTGATTCGGCCCTCAGCCAATGCAAGTCAATTGGCCCCAACCAATGACGCGCTTTTGGTGGACGAGTCGGTTTTTGCCCATCTGCGAACGCTGGCGGGCCTTCCCGAAGCCGAAAACGTTGTGAGTTATGGGTATCATCGGGGACAGGAAACCATTCGGATGGGGACGTATGCGGGCCTGATTTCGCTACCTGGTGGGGCCATTCTGGAGGTTCTGCCCAAAATTTTCGAGACCCAATCGACTGACCCGGAAACGCACGGCCCTGCCCGAACC
Source organism: Cytophagales bacterium (assembly GCA_031411995.1). GTDB lineage: Bacteria > Bacteroidota > Bacteroidia > Cytophagales > Spirosomataceae > Rudanella. The sequence goes on along the minus strand of JANOCD010000133.1, from coordinate 25,492 downwards.
GCCCTGCTCCGAATGCTTCGGCACCTACCCGATTGCCCATTTCGAACCCTCACCAATGCGCATTTGGGTGCCACCCGATTACCGCTCTGGAACGTGTTTGTATTGGCTTTTTTAGATACGCTTACCACCGTAGCCCGGCAGGGGCTGCAAACGGCTTACCAAACCATCGAAAATAATCAGCCGTTTGTGCGGGGGCGACTGCAGCCCGCCCGGCACCTGCGCGAGAACCTCGTTCATGCCGAACGATTAGCCGTTGCCTACGATGCCCTGACGATGGACGTGCCACCCAACCGGGTGCTGAAATCGGCCCTGTTGCATGTGCTGCCCCGCGTTGGCACATTGCAGCTCGAAACACGGCTCTATCAACTGCTGGCGATCATGCACGACGTTCCGATATCCGAAAATCTCCTTGCCGATCTTCGGGCCATCCAAACCCTCAACCGCCTGTTCGACCGGTATGCCCCGGCTTTGGGCTGGGCCGAGTTGCTGCTCACGGGTCGGGCATTTGGCCCCCGCACTGGCGCGACTTCAGCTCTGTCGCTGCTGTTTCCGATGCAACGGGTTTTCGAGGAATATGTGGCCCATGGGTTCCGGGCGTTCTGGCCCGAAGGAGATGTGACAACCCAGGAGTCATCGGCGCATTTGGTGGAGACGCACGGCGGGCTACCCAAATTTCGGCTCCGCCCCGATGTGCTGGTGCGGCATGCGAACCAAACATTGGTGTTCGACACCAAATGGAAAACCATCGACGGCACCAACCCCCAACGGCAATACGGCATCGACTCGGCTGATTTATACCAACTCTTCGCTTACGGCAAAAAATACGGCGCGGGCGATGTGTTCCTTGTTTATCCTGCTAACTCCACCTTCCGACAACCTTTAGACGTGTTCGGCTACGACCCCACCATGCGTCTCCACGTGCTGCCCTTCGACCTAACAAGACCGCTACGGGAAGAAGTAGAAAAACTATTTGGGTACGTTTCAGGGTAAGAAACTGCCTACTCACTATGCCCCTACTCCTTACCCTGATTGGCATTCTTGCCCTGATTATCCTGATTGCGTTTGTCAAACTCGACACCTTTATCTCGTTCGTAATTGTCTCGCTTGGCATTGGTTTAGCTGCTGGTATGGACGTAACAGCCGTAGGTAAATCCATTCAAACAGGCATCGGCGGCACCCTCGGCGACCTGGTACTGATTATTGGTTTCGGGGCCATGCTGGGCCGTTTGGTGGCCGAAAGCGGGGCCGCCCGACAAATTACGAATGTACTGATTGGCTGGTTCGGCATCAAAAACATTCGCTGGGGGTTGGCTCTGGCGGGGTTCATTATCGGGATTCCGCTGTTCTACAACGCCGGTTTTATTATTGTAGCCCCGCTGATTTTCACCATCACCTACTCCACACGCTTACCCCTGCTGACCGTCGCCATTCCGATGCTGTCGGCTCTGTCGGTGGCGCATGGCTATTTGCCTCCGCACCCCTCCCCTGCCGCCATTGCCGGCCAACTGAACGCCAAAATTGGCCTGACACTCTTCTACGGCATTCTCGTGGCTATCCCCGCTATTGTGATCGCCGGACCAATTTTTGGCAAAACGCTGGGCCGGTTCCAACCCAAAATCGACCGTGAACTGTTCAATATCAAAGAGGTGCCGACCACCGATTTGCCGGGTGCGGGCATCAGTTTTCTGGTGGCCCTGTTGCCGGTGGTGTTGCTCACTGTTTTCGGCCCCCTGAAAACATATCTGCTTACGGCTCCTGACGGCCAAACACCAGTGCTTGACCCCACTTCATTACCCGGAAAGCTGCTTACTCTTGTAGCCGAGCCGTACATGGGTATGTTGCTTTCGGTGTTGGTGGCCATTTGGGTATTGGGCCTCCGCAAAGGAGCCGACGGCAACCGCCCGACCATGAAATCGGTGATGAAAGAACTGGAGGAAGCCATCAAAGCGGCCTCGCCTATTTTGCTGGTGATTGCCGGTGCCGGTGCCCTCAAACAAATCTTCGCCGACAGTGGCACCAGTACCTACATTGGTGGGTTGCTCACGGGCGTGGCCATTCCGCCCCTGCTGTTGGGTTGGGGCATGGCGGGTTTCATCCGCATTTGCGTGGGGTCGGCAACGGTGGCGGGTCTGACAACGGTGGGCATTATTTTACCCCTGATTCAGGCCCAAAACGTGAACCCGGAGTTGATGGTACTGGCCATTGGAGCAGGCAGCCTGATGTGTTCGCACATTAACGACCCCGGTTTCTGGCTCTTCAAAGAATATTTCAATCTCTCGATTCCCGACACACTCCGCACCTGGACAGTTATGGAAACCATTGTTTCGGTGGTTGGCCTGGCGGGCGTTTTAGTGCTGGATGCGATCATTTAAACCAAATAGATTTATGCTCCTCCGTATTTCCTTAGCCCTTGTTTTCCTTGTCGGCATGGCCTTTGTACCGGCCAAACCCAAGCGTGTTATTTTCTTTGGCGACTCCATTACGCAAGCCGGCGTGAAGCCCGGTGGCTACATTACCCGCTTAGGCGAGATGCTTACCAAGCAAAACAAAGCCGCTGATTATGAACTGATTGGTGCGGGCATCGGTGGCAACAAAGTTTATGATCTGTTTCTGCGGATGGAAGACGACGTGCTGGCCAAACAACCTGATCTTGTCTTTATTTATGTAGGCGTGAACGACGTGTGGCACAAGCGCACCTACGGCACCGGCACCGACCCTGACAAGTTCGTGAAGTTCTACGAAGGGCTGATTCGCAAACTCCAGGCCGCCAACGCCAAAGTGGTGCTGTGTACGCCCGCCGTGATCGGCGAAAAAACCGACAACTCCAACGAGCAGGACGGCGACCTGAACCAGTACAGCGCGTTGATTCGCGACCTCGCCAAAAAACAAAACCTCCCGCTGTGCGATTTGCGGAAGGCTTTCTTAGACTACAACCTCAAAAGCAACCCCGAAAATAAGGCGCAGGGCATCCTGACCACCGACCGGGTCCACTTAAACGACACCGGCAATCAGTTTGTAGCTGATCTGATGATGCCGTTTTTGTAGGGTGTTACGCCAACTTCTCATTAACAAATCTCCCCCGAAGCGCAAACCGGGCCATCCGTGGTTAAGTGAGCAAGGGCCGAATTCGCTTTCTCCCATTCTGGCCAGGCAGTTTGTAAAGCGCCAAGAAACGTTTCGGGTGGTTGCGCTCCTGAAACTGCATATTTCCGGTTAAACACAAAAAAGGGTACGCCCTGTACGCCCACTTGCCGGGCTTCATAAATATCCTGCCGAACGGCCTCAGCAAACTGATTGGTTTGAAGTAGTTGCTCAACGGCAGCTTTGTCAAGGCCGATCCCAGTGCCAATCTCAAGCAGCGTCGCGTGGTCAGAGGTATCGCGACCGTTGGTAAAATAGGCCTCAAACAAACCCTCTTCGGCGGCATCGCCCAGGCCATGTTGTTTGGCTAACTGAATCAGCCGGTGCGCGTCCCACGAATTGGCAACCACGGCTTTCTCGAAGTGGTACGTAAGCCCAACTTCGCGGGCCATTGCCGTAACATGATCGGTCATTCGTTTCGCTTCGGCCAGGCTCAGGCCTTTTACCTCCGCCAAATGCTCAATAGTCGACCTGCCCGGCTCCGATTTCATGTCAGGATTAAGCTGAAAGCTTTTCCAGACAATATTGACCTGCTCTTTTTGGGGAAACTGATTGAGGGCAGATTCAAATTTCCGCTTACCAATGTAGCAGAACGGGCACATGACATCACTCCAGATTTCAACGTCCATGTCAATTTGTTGTTTTTATGTTTATTATGCCCAAGTGCCGAATTTACCTTTTCTGTAATCGGCATAGGCTTCCATTATTTCCTGTTGCGTATTCATGACAAACGGCCCCTGCGCCACAACGGGTTCATCAATCGGTTGGGCATGACCCAGTAACAGAATACTTTCTGCGTCGGAGGAGATCACCAATTCACCGCCTTCCTGACCAAACTCCGCCAGATTCAGCGCATTTACCTCAGTTCCGTTCACGTTTAGTGAACCCCGAATAACGTAGAAGAAAATGTTCTCGCCTGCCGATATATCCACGGTCAGTTTACCACCGGGCCGAAACGAAATGGTGTTCAGGGACACGCCAACCGCCGATTCAAAAGCCGCTTTGTTGCCCTCCCACTCACCCGAAACAAGATCAACTGTCACCCTACCTTCGTCCAGCGTCAGGCTCGGAATCTGGTCGTGTTGCAAACCCAGGTAGGCAGGCTCCGTCATTTTCAGGCGGGCGGGGAGGTTCAGCCAAAGCTGTAGGATTTCCAGCCTACCGCCGTTTTTAAGAAACTCAGCCGATGAGGTTTCGGCGTGAATCAAGCCGCGCCCGGCAGTCATCCACTGCACCCCGCCAGCAGAAATCACACTTTCGTGACCAGTACTGTCTTTATGGGCAATATCGCCATCAATGATGAACGTGACGGTTTCCATCCCCCGGTGCGGGTGCGGTCCAAACGGAAGCCCTTGGTTATGGGACGGATACACCTGCGGACCATGATGATTCAGAAACAAAAATGGGTCGATCATATCGACTGAATGCGTGGGCAAAGCCCGGTACGTGACCAAATCACCAATGGGGGCATTCTGAGCTTTATGAAGTTTACGTACAGCTAACATGGTTTCGTAACGAATACTGATTGATGTCTTCTCAACAAAACACAGACAGAACAAGTTGTTTTTGGATACGATAACGCAACGATTATGAAAGCAGCCATCATTAGCCAGTACGGTAGTGCCCGCGAATTGCACACCGCCGACATCCCCCGCCCCGAAGTCGACACGCATGATGTTTTGATTCGGGTTCATGCCGCCGGCATCAATCCGTTTGAGACCAAAGTTCGCGAGGGGATGATGAAACTGATGCAATCGGGCGACTTTCCCAAAATTCTGGGGGGCGAGTGTGCGGGCGTAGTCGAAGCCGTTGGCCTGATGGTCACCGACTTGCAACCCGGTGACCGAGTGGTGGCTTCCTTAGGAATCAAGGGCGGCAGCTACGCCGAATATGCCGTGGCTGAGAACAAAAATGTGGTGAAACTCCCCGACGAAGTTGATTTTGTTCAGGCAGCCGCCATGCCCATTGCCGCCGGAACCGCCCTCCAAGGAATGCGCGACAAAGGCCATTTGCGGCCCAACGACCGCGTGCTGATCAACGGAGCAGCGGGGGGTGTGGGTACGTTTGCGGTGCAGATTGCCAAGATTATGGGTGCCCACGTCACGGCGGTTTGCAGCACTGACAGCATCGCGCTTGTTCGCCAGCTTGGTGCCGATCAAGTCATTGACTATACGACTACGGATTTCACCAAGGGCACCGAAACCTACGATCTGATTTTCGATGCAGTGGGTAAAAGCTCGTTTGAGGATTGTAAACCCATCCTGACCGAAACCGGCACCTACGTGACCACAACCCCCTCCCCCAAACAGGTGTTAGATCAGGTTGTAACAACGTTCACGAAGCAGAAAGCCGATTCGATCCTGTTTACGTTTACCCAAACTGATATGAATTGGCTCCTGAAACAAGTCACGGACGGGCATCTGCTGGCCATCATCGACAAAACATACACCCTCGACGAACTCGCTCAGGCCCATGAATACAGCGAAACTGGCCACGTAAAAGGTAAATTGGTGGTTACGATGTAGCCGGGATGTAGGTAGCAAAAATAGCCCTGCAAGGGTCGAAAACCTTGCAGGGCTATAAAATCAACACAGTCTATTTTTTAAGCCAGTTTCGCTTTCAGAGCAGCATCCAGTTCTTCGAGGAAATCTTCGGTGTTCAGATAATGCTCACCAGCGGTCAACTTAGTACCAACCGGGTAGGCTGACAAAGCCAGATCTTTGGTCATTTTTCCGCTTTCAACAACCTCCACACAAACGGCTTCGAGCGCAGTGGCGAAGTCTATAAGGGGTTGGTTACCATCGAGTTTACCCCGGAATTCTAAACCCCGTGTCCAGGCATAGATCGACGCAATTGGGTTGGTCGAAGTCTTGTTGCCTTTCTGGTATTCGCGGTAATGGCGCGTCACGGTGCCGTGGGCGGCTTCGGCCTCCATGGTCTGACCATCAGGAGTGAGCAGCACTGAAGTCATCAGACCCAATGAGCCAAAACCCTGGGCCACGGTGTCCGACTGCACGTCGCCATCGTAGTTTTTACAGGCCCACACAAAGTTGCCATTCCACTTGAGGGCCGATGCCACCATGTCGTCGATCAGGCGGTGTTCGTACTGCACCTTTCCGGCAAACTCAGCGTCGTAAATTTCCTGAAAAATGTCTTTGAACCGACCGTCGTATTTTTTCAGGATCGTGTTTTTGGTCGAGAGGTACAGCGGCCAGCCTTTTTGCTGGGCCACGTTGAAACACGACCGGGCAAACCCCCGAATCGACGCATCCACGTTATACATACCCATGGCCACACCCGGTCCTTTGAAGTCATATACCTCAAATTCCATCACTGTTCCGTCTTCCCCTTCAAACTTCATGGTGAGCTTACCTTTGCCCGGCACCAGAAAATCGGTGGCTTTATACTGATCACCAAACGCATGGCGACCCACAATGATAGGGGCTGTCCAGTTGGTCACTAAACGGGGTACGTTGTTCATCACGATAGGCTCGCGGAAAACCGTTCCGTCCAGAATATTGCGGATCGTGCCGTTGGGCGACTTCCACATCTGCTTCAGATTGAACTCTTTCACGCGGTCTTCGTCGGGCGTGATCGTGGCGCATTTAATACCCACGCCGTATTGTTTGATGGCGTTGGCTGCGTCGATCGTTACCTGATCGTTGGTTTCGTCGCGGTATTCGATGCCAAGGTCGAAGTATTTAATATCAACATCAACGTAGGGCAGAATCAGTTTGTCTTTGATAAACTTCCAGATAATGCGGGTCATCTCGTCGCCATCCAGTTCGACAACCGGATTTGCCACTTTAATTTTTTCCATGCGAATTGTTTATAAATAATTGGGAACGAGCAAAAGTTGGCAGGGCTGCCTGCGCGGTGCAAAAGTACGGAATGAGGGTCTATTTTTTCGTATCGGCTCCATCAATGCCTTCTGCACCACGGCATCAGTTCGTTAGAATCCCCAGCCAGGTCGTAACACCTTCCACATAATTACCCAGCCGCAGGTTCTCGTTGGGGGCGTGTTGGTTGTTGTCGAGGTTCACCATCGGCACGTGAATGGCGGGGATGTTGAGCGTCCGTAGAAACGGCACAATGGGAACTGAGCCACCCGTCATGCGAATTTTGACGGGCTCGCGACCAAACGCCCGAGTCATAGCCCGCGTCAGCCAGATATCTTCGGGAATGCCAATATCCGTGCGAAAAGGGAGCATTTCGTGGCCAGCCTGCATCTGAATCAGTTTGGGGAATTGCAACCGTTCGGCCTCGGTCGGGTCTTTGTCAAGAACTTTGTAGCCCTTTCCTTCAATATAGCCTCGAATCAGCGAAATGAGCCGTTCCGGGGTAGTTTCGGGTACTAAGCGAAGGTCCAGCTCGGCAATAGCCCGGTCGGGGATGACGGTGCCAGCCTGTTCGCCAACATAAGCCGACGAAAGCCCCCGAATGTTCAGCGAGGGGTATTGCAGGGCTTCCTGGTAGTTTCGGCCCACGCGGTCGGGAGCGGCCATTCCCACCGTTTTGGCAATTTGAGCCGGGTCGTCGGGGACGTCGGCCAGCAGTTGGGCAGCTTTCTCGTCGATTTTCACCCCGTCGTAGTAGCCTGGAATCGTAACGCGGCCTTCCTCATCTTTCATTCCCGCCAACAGTTGGGCCATCCGCAGAGCCGGGTTGGGTGCGTAGTTGCCATAATGACCACTGTGTTGCGGCCCGCGTGGGCCAAAGGTGGTGAGTGTTACGGTGGCAATGCCCCGGCACCCGTAAATGAGCGTAGGCAAGTTCGACAAGTGCCGCCCGCCATCCATCACCAGCAACACATCGGCCTTCAGCTTGTCTTTATTTTCCAGCACAGTTTTGGCTAAATGGGGGGAACCAATCTCTTCCTCACTATCTAAAATCACTTTTAGGTTGTAGCGTTGTGGGATTTTCTCCTGTTCCATCGCCGTGAGGGCGGTCAGCAACATGGCAATTGGCCCTTTATCGTCGGACGATGACCGTCCGAAAATGCGCCATTCCGGGTCATAGTCGGTTTGGAGTTTTGCCCAGTCCATTGCTGTCCAGTTGCCGTCGGCCCCGCGCTGCTTCAGTACGGGCTTATACGGGTCGGGTTGTTGCCATTGGCTCGGTCTTACGGGTTGCCCATCGAAGTGCATATAAAGCAGCAGTGTTTTGGGGGTTCCGGCTGCATTGTTGGCAGTAGCCACGGGAGCCGTTTTCTCGGCCAGCACCAGCGGATTCGTAGGCGTGGGCAGGGTTGATACGTTAAACCCGCGTTGCTCAAATGCCCGCCGGAGCCACTCGACATTGGGCTGCATTTGTCCGTTGATATGAGCATCGTTCGGAATGCTCAGAAACTCGTTCAGGTGGGCATAAGAGGCCCGAACGTGTTTTTGGGTGATGGCCTGCAACTGAGCCGTGTTGGGCGATTGGGCAAAGGCGGGCAGAACCACCAGCGAAATCAACAGGAGTAGCGTGTATTTCATGCGAAAGAGTGAACGAGCGATAAAATTGATGGGGAAAAGTACGAAGCATTCTCCGAATTTTGCCCTATGCGTATTCGCTCAACACTTCGTCATGGCCCTGTAGAAGGGTATCAGTTTGGTTATTCGCCGGTTCGGTTTGTGAAACCCTTTCCTGTTTGGTGCTATTTTTTGCACGATACGCTCATCGACACCGGGCAGCGGCATTGTCAGCCCGATATTTTAGCCACGTTTTCTCAGAAAACGATTCGTCAGATTGTGCTGACTCATTTCCACGAAGACCATTCGGGTAATGCGGCTGCGTTGCGTCGGCAACACAACTGCCCGGTTTTGGCCGGACCCTTAACGGCACAACGTATAGGCAAGGCGTTCCCCCTCATGGCCTACGAAAAATTCTGGTTTGGAAGCATCGACCCATGCCCCAATACCCAGCTATTGCCTGCTGTGGTCGAAGCGGGTCCGTATAGCCTCATAACCATCCCCACGCTGGGTCATTCCAACGATCATCATGTACTGCACGAACCCAACGAAGGCTGGTTGTTTGCTGGTGATTTTTATGTGGGTAACCTTAAGGTATTTCGACGGGGCGAAAATATTTACCAGATGATTGAAGCAACCCGGGCGATCCTAAAACTTGACTTTGACACACTCTTTTGTTGCCACAATCCAGTCTTGAAGAACGGAAAAGCCGCCGTACAGCGTAAATTAAGCTATTTAGAAACTATTGTCGAAAAAGTGCTGGATGGTAAAGAGCGCGGAATGAATAGCCCGGAACTCTTGAAAATGGCGGGTTTGCAGGAGCAATGGTTCACCAAATTTGTTACTCAAAATGACGTTTCGGCTGACTACCTTGTACGGTCAGTTCTGGAGGACAAAGCCTAACTCCGATTCCTTCATAAGTAAGCGGGACCGTTCCATCAGTTTATACAGTCTTCGACTAACAACCAAGTCAGACACTAGGTTAGTTATTAGGGTAAACGAGTAATCGGGTAATTGGATAAATTACTCGATTACTTTGAGTGACCCCATTACCGATTTACCAAATGACTAACCGTTATGAAATTTCCCGACTACGCAGGTGCTGCGTCAGCAGACGATATTGTAAAAAACGTTGACAACACCCGTCAGCCCTCTTTTCTTACTCCCCAGCAATCAGAGAACGATCAACCCCAGGCGTTGATTTGTTTCTCTCATTTGCGCTGGAATTTTGTGTATCAACGGCCCCAACATCTTATGACCCGTGCCAGCCAAAACTACCGGGTCTATTATATTGAAGAACCGATTTGGGGTGATGAGTTACGAGTAAGCGTTTACCAGCAAAGCGAGAATCTCAATAGTGTGGTGCCGCATTTGCCGCATGGCATTTCGCACGAAGAATTCATTCAGTACCAGCGTCAGTTAGTAAGCGAACTACTTGAAAGTGAAAAGATTACAGATTATATCACCTGGTATTACACACCAATGGCCCTGTTATTCACGGATCATTTGAAACCCACCCTGACCGTTTATGATTGCATGGACGAACTCTCGGCGTTTTTGGGTGCGCCCCGCGAACTGATCGACAAAGAGAAAGAACTGATGGCGCAGGCTGCTGTCATGTTCACGGGTGGCTATAGCTTATACGATGCCAAACGACACCGCCATAATGCCGTATATGCATTCCCCAGCAGTATCGATTATGCCCATTTTGCCTCGGCCCGCACCAAACTTCCCGATCCCGACGATCAGCGCATGATCGACCAGCCGCGCATTGGGTTTAGTGGGGTTATCGACGAGCGTTTCGACCGGGAGTTGATTGCCGAAGTCGCCCGTCGCCGTCCCGAATGGCAGTTTGTGATGCTGGGGCCGGTGGTTAAAATCGACCCGGCCAGTTTGCCACAGGAGTCAAACGTGCATTATCTGGGCATGAAAGATTATAAGCAATTGCCTGCCTATTTCAGCAATTGGGATGTGGCGATTCTACCCTTTGCACTCAACGAATCGACGCGGTTCATTAGCCCAACCAAAACCCCGGAATATCTCTCGGCAGGTTTGCCGGTGGTATCGACACCCATCCGCGATGTGATTCGGACCTATGGCACACCCGATTTTGTGCAGATTGCCGATTCAGCCAATGCGTTTGAAGCCGCCATCGAACGCGCCCTTAACGGCCAACACCCAACCGATTGGGAACGTATTGATGAGCTTTTGGCCGAAAGTTCGTGGGATCAGACCTGGAATGACATGAACAAACATATCATGGCCCACGTCAGGATTGCGTTTGAGCAGTAGGGTTCCGAGCCAGGTTGGGGTAATTGGGGTAATGTGGTTATCAGTAGTGATTCACGATGATAACCACATTACCCGTTTTCTCGCCTGTTTCAACGTATCGGGTAGCTTCCACCAGTTGTTCCAGCGGGTAGATTCTGTCAATGACCGCTCTGTACTGCCTGGTCTCAATCAGTTCTTTAAAAAACGCTATGTCTTCCTTCGTGTCTTTTGGAATGGGGAACAGGACTTTTTTGCCACCCATAAGCGGTGCCAACACAGCCAGCCAAACATTCTGCGATAAATAACCGAGTTCGGTGGAAATGTATATGCCGTTGGGTTTCAACAGTTTTTTGCAACGAAAAAACGAACTTTTACCGACTGCATCAAACACAAAATCAAACGTTTTGTCGGTCTTTGTAAAGTCATCCTGGGTGTAATCAATCACTTCATCAGCTCCGAGTGATTTTATCAGTTCCAGATTCTTCGTGTTGCCTACGGCGGTAATTGCCAGACCAAAATACCGAGCCAACTGTACTCCTGCACTACCGATGGAGCCGGTAGCCCCGTTGATGAGGATTTTCTGCCCGCGTTGACCGCCAAACCCCCGTAGCACGTTCAGGGCTAAATAAGCCCCTTCACAAATAGCAGCAGCCTCTTCGTAGGATGTGTTGGCTGGTTTTAGGGCTATCGACCCTGTTTCGGGCAAACACATATAGTCGGCGTGGGTACCAAACGTATCCGCACTCAAGCCAAAAACGGGATCCCCCTTTTTAAATAGGCTCACATTGCTGCCAACAGCGTCAATTACCCCGGCAAATTCGCTGCCCAGTATGGTGTTTTTGGGCCTGAAAAGACCGCTAAAAAGCCGAACAATAAACGGTATCGCCGTTCGGAAACCACAATCTGTTCGATTAACGGTGGTGGCGTGCATTTTTATCAGAACCTCGTTGGCTTTGGGAATCGGTTTGGCGATCTCCATAAGTTGCAATACATCGGGTGATCCATACTCGGTATGGACAACGGCTCTCATCTGTGTGCTCCCTTTCGTTGTGGTTAGAGTTGAATTCATGTTGCTTTCTGTTGATCTGTAAGTGGCTGGCTAACTCATTGATTATCAGTAGCAAACATAGTCGATTTATTGGCCGAGCAATCGTTCGAATGGGATGGTCGGTTGCTCCTCTTTTTTGTCGGCATTTTTCCGGGTTTACATTGCGGTTACCTTTGTTATTAGCTATTGACATCCCGCAACGTACTTTCTAAAAACCCCTTAATCCCGACCAGCATGGCCGAATCACCCACTACCCAACCCACCCTTTCACCGGAGCAGCAGGAAAAATTAGGTGAGCTGACCGCCCAAAGCTGGAACCTCGAACTCGTTATTTCGGGAGCGGCTCTGTTTGCCATCCTGCAATTGCCCGACTTGCTCGATCAGGCATTCGACTACTTCCGGTACAATTTCATGACGCACACGACAGGGATACAGGGAATGTTGCCTTCGCTGGCCTACAGCATGATGAAAGCTACCTGTTATGTGCTGTTTTTGGCCTTCCTGACCAATTTTGTAATGCGGGCGTTTTGGGTAGGGCTCGTGGGCTTGCTCGCCGTGTATTCAACAGGTATTCACTACGACCGTATACCCTTCTCAACCCCCTATGCCCAGAAGCGATTATCCGATGATTTGGGACCACTCGACCGGTATATTTTGCGGCTCGATCAGCGGTGCAACGTCGTTTTTGCGGTTGCCTTTTTGTTTGTTATCTTCCTGATTATCGTTGCCTTTGCCTACCTGATCATCCTGCTGGTTTCATCTGTTCTGAAACCACTTATCCCGGCCGATATCTGGCATATACTTGTACAGGCAGTTAATGCGCTCTTTGCTCTCTACTTCATTAGTAGCATAGTGTTGAGTCTACCAAAAGTCAAAGCGCATCCAACGGGCATGAGCCTGCATTACCAGTTCACGTCGGCCAGCAAGCTGATGTATTGGGGAATGTACAAACCGTTTGCATTCATTGTCAACACCTTCTATAGTCACCTGCCCTTCAAAAAGATAATACGAACGATGGTGCTGTTTTTTATGGTCTTCATGGTGATGATTATAGTTGAGCTTCTGAGTGACCTATCGCGGGTTGACCGGCGGATATCGCTTTTCAACCAGCGGCATATGTACACGGCCAGAATTGACAGCCTGTTTAGCAATCCAACAGCCTACGATGACCAACGCACTGAGGGTGAATATGTTACCACTGCTTCCATTCAGTCCGATGTGATTCGGGAGCCGTTTATCCGGCTTTTTGTAGCGTATCCAAAAGCCTTGGATACACTCCTGACGACAATGGCCAAAGAACCTGTCTGGAGCGACACGCTGCCAAAAAAAGAAGTACGTCGTCGGTTTGCGGTGTGGAGCAACGGGCAAATAAATCGACTGATACGTATTTCCGTCAACGATTCGGTTTACGATAAGCCGGAGTTATTGTTTACGCAACGAGGATCACGACAGCAACGCGGTTGGCAAACGGTGATCATTCCGGGCAATCTCCAAACAGGAAAGAACATCATTCGAATTAGCCTGCAAGCAGACTCCCTCGCCAAACCGGAAGAAATAACGACGATTCCGTTCTGGTATGTACCAGATAAATAAAGAGATTTGCGAAAACATCGCAAACTATCACTACCATGATTCAACACGTATTAGTCGTCGGGATGGGCAAAGTAGGCTCACTCGTCGGCGTATTGCTGGGCCGTAAATTCAGCGTTACCGGCCTCGACAAACACCAACCCGCCTACCCCAACCTCCCCTTCCCTACCCTACAGGCTGACATTTCCGATGCCGATGCCTTCGGCGAAATCCTCCAGGGTTTCGATGCCGTGGTGTCGTGTTTGCCTTATTCGCTCAACCTGCCCATTGCGCAGGCAGCCCATCGGCTCGGGGTGCATTATTTCGACCTCACCGAAGACGTTCCCACCACCACTGCCATCCGCGAAATGGCCCAGACCGGCACCGCTGTTATGGCTCCTCAGTGTGGCCTGGCTCCGGGTTATATCGGCATCATCGGGGCCAATCTGGCCGCCCGCTTCGACCGGCTCCGCGACATTGAGTTGCGCGTGGGTGCCTTGCCCCAAAACCCCAATGGCTTGCTCGGCTATTCGTTTACGTGGTCGCCTGCTGGTGTTATCAACGAGTATATCAACGATTGTGAGGTGATCCACAATGGCGTTCGGAAATGGGTGCCAGCTCTTGAGGGTCTGGAGGTTATCAACTTCAACGGCATGGAAATGGAAGCCTTTTCGACCTCCGGGGGCCTCGGCACCATGTGCGAAACCTATGCCGGACAACTCGATACGTTGAACTACAAAACCATGCGCTACCCCGGCCACTGCAAGCTGATGCGCTTTTTGTTGTATGAGTTGATCCTTAAAGACAACCGCGCCCTCACCGAGCAAATCCTGACCGAAGCGAAACCGCCTGTTCAAGACGATGTGGTCTATGTGTATGCCGTGGTGGAAGGCTGGAAAGATGGCCACCTGAAACGCGAAGAATTCAGCCATGCCTACCACCCGATTATGATTGAAGGTCAGCGTTGGCGGGCCATTTCGTGGACAACAGCAGCCTCGGTAGCCTCAGTGGTTGAGATGGTTGCCGATGGCCAACTGCCCCAAAAAGGTTTCATCAAACAGGAAGACATCCCCCTCGACAGTTTCCTGCAAACGTTGAATGGGGAGTTATATGGACGGTAAATCCCCCCTCAAAGCTGCTTTTCTGGACAATACCCCCTAACTCACTATGCAGACTGCCTCCCCCGGCAATTTCCGTTGGCGCATTGTTGCCCTTCTTTTCATTGCAACAACCATCAATTACATTGACCGTCAGGTGCTTTCGTTCACTATGACGGATGAGTTGTTTCGCAAGGAAATGCTCGGATTGGGGCCGGGTGATGCCCTCACCCCCGAAGCCATCGACCGATTTAAAATTCAGTATGGCGATGTGGATGCGGCTTTCAAGTTTGCTTATGCCCTTGGTTTTCTGTTTGTTGGCTGGTTAATCGACAAAATTGGAACAAGGCGCGGCTTCTCACTCGGTATCCTTGTCTGGAGCATTGCCGGGGTCTTAACCAGTTTTGTGGGGTCCATGCGCGGGTTGGTGAGTGCGCGGGCCATGCTGGGGTTGGGCGAATCGGCCAATTTTCCGTCGGCAGTCAAAACCGTTTCAGAGTGGTTTCCGCGTCGCGAACGCTCGTTTGCCAATGGGTTATTCAATGCCGGCACCAATGTGGGCATTGTGATTACGGCTCTTTTAGTGCCTTATCTGATTACGCATTATGGCTGGCGAAGCGCGTTTTTTGTGACGGGTTTGCTCGGTTTTGCCCTGCTTACTTTCTGGTGGCTCAATTACTCCAAACCAGAGCGTAATTTGAGTGTATCAGCCGCAGAATTGGCCTATATTCGGAGCGACAACGACAACGAACCGCCCCTCAAAGTGTCCTGGGGCAAATTATTGGGTTTCAAACAAACATGGGCCTTTGCCGTGGGAAAATTCATGGCCGACCCGATCTGGTGGTTCTATATGACGTGGCTACCCGATTTCTTTAACTCCAGCGAAACTTTAGACCGCAAACTCGACCTCGAATCGTTTGGCATTCCGTTTCTGATCATTTACATCGTTTCGGATGCAGGCAGCGTATTTTTTGGCTGGTTTGCCAGTCAGCTTATGCACCGGGGCTGGTCGGCAAACCGCGCCCGCAAAACAACCATGCTCATTTGCGCCTTGTGCGTTGTTCCGATTTTTGCAGCCGCCCAAACCAGTAGCATCACCGTGGCCATTGGCCTGATTGCCCTGGCAACAGCGGCTCATCAGGGTTGGTCGGCCATCATGTACACCTTTGCATCCGACCTGTTTCCGCGTTCGGCGGTGGCCTCGGTAACGGGCATTGGCGGCATGTTCGGGGCGGTTTGGGGTATTGTACTAGCCTCTTTATCGGGTCGAATCATCACCAGTTTCGGGTATTTGCCGATGTTTGTGATTGCCAGTTGCTCTTACTTGATTGCCCTTGCCATTATTCACCTAATTTTGCCTAAACTCGAACCCGTCCGGGCCGAAGAAATTGAGGAAATTCTTATTTAATACGTTATGCCTTCATTGAACCGCGCCACGCACAAAGCTCCTACTTACCCGGAGCGTGTCCTCCAATTCGGAACCGGCGTTTTGCTGCGTGGCCTGCCCGATATTTACATTGATAATGCCAACAAACAGGGCATTTTTGAGGGGTCAATTGTCATTGTCAAATCGACGGACGGGGCTACCGACGGGTTTGCGGCTCAGGATAATCTATATACGGTTGCCGTGCGGGGAATGCAACAGGGGCAGTCGGTTGAAGAACTGACAACCGTTACGGCTATCAGTCGGGTGTTATCGGCACAGTCGAACTGGCCCGACATTTTGCGGATTGCCAAGAGCAATAGTTTGCAGGTAATCATTTCTAATACCACCGAAGTGGGCTTGACCTATGTGGAGGAAAGCATTTTCGAGAATCCGCCCCGCTCCTTTCCGGGCAAGCTAACCGCTTTTCTGTATGAGCGATTTAAGGATGTCGGTGGCTCCCGCAACCGGGGTTTGGTGGTAATTCCCACCGAGTTAGTAACCGACAATGGCCTGAAACTCCGCGAAATGGTGGAGAAATTGGCCAAATACAATGAACTCGGCAAGCTGTTCAGCAAGTGGCTCAAATTTCATGTTCGGTTTTGTAACTCGCTGGTTGACCGGATTGTGCCGGGTCTTCCCGATGAGGAAACACAGCAACAATTGGCCGAGAAATTAGGGTACGAAGACAAGTTGCTCACCGTTGCCGAACCCTACAACCTGTGGGCCATTGAAGGCGACGACCGGGTACGCGAGGTATTGTCGTTTGCCTCTGTCAACCCCGGCATCATCATCGACGAAGACATTACGTTTTACCGCGAACGCAAACTCCGCGTGCTCAACGGCACCCACTCGTTCACCGTTCCAACCTGTTATTTGCTGGGGAATGAAATTGTTCGCGACAACGTCCAGAACCCGATGTCGAGCCGCTTTGTGGAACGCCTGATGCTCGATGAAATCGTGCCGACGGTGCCGCCCGGCCTAACCGAAGGAACAGACACAGAAGCCGTTCGCGCATTCGCGATGGATGTGCTGGAGCGATTCCGCAACCCTTATATCGAACACCTGTTGCTAAACATTACGGTTCACCAAACGGCCAAAATGCAGGCACGCAATGTGGCTACCATTCAGCGGTATTACGAGAAATTCAATGCCGTGCCACCCCTGATGGCCACTGGTTTTGCGGGGTATTTGCTGTTTATGAAAGCCACTGCCAAAACCGACACAGGCTATGTGGCTGAGGCTTCAGTAGGCGGGGGCATCCTGACTTATCCCCTCCGCGACGACAATGCGGCCCTTTTCTACGACCACTGGCAGGGGGTTACCATCACCGATTCGGCATCGGTGCAAGGGTTCGTGAACACCGTTCTGGCCGACAAAGACCTCTGGCTAACCGACCTGACCGCCCTCCCCGGCTTTGCCGAAACGGTTGGGACCCGGCTCCATCAAATGCTAAATCTGGGTGTTGAAGCCACTATTAATCAGGTCGTTGCATAAAAACTATGTTGAAATACCCCCTGTTTCTCCTATTGCTTTGCTTTGCGTTTTCTGCTAAAAGCCAGATTATCAACGACTCCATTCTGATTGACGGCCACTATCGTTCGTTCCATTTTCAGAAACCGGCACAGGCCAATTCGAGCCTTGTTTTTGTGCTGCACGGGTCGAATGGAACGGGTTTGCAAAGCCGACCGAGGGCTGGAAAATTAGAAGCCATTGCCCCCGCCGAAAATCTGCTGATGGTTTATCCCGATGGATACAAAAAGTACTGGAATGAGTGCCGTAAAGCCTCACCCGCCGTTGCCAACGTCGAAAATATTGACGAAAACGCCTTTTTCGGGGCGATGATCGCCTTTTTCAGCAAACAATACCAGATTAACGAACGGCAGGTTTTCGTGATTGGCACATCGGGCGGAGGTCATATGGCCTACAAATTGGCCCTGACCATGCCCGAAAAATTCAGGGCTATCACCGCCCTCATTGCCAATCTCCCCGACACCAACAACCTCGATTGCCCCGAAAAACGAATGGCTATTCCGGTGATGATCGTGAACGGCACCGACGACAAAACCAACCCCTACGAGGGTGGCGAAGTGATTCTGGGCGGGCCAATGAACCTCGGTTTTGTGCGCTCCACCGACCGGACGTTCCGCTATTGGTCGTCGTTGGCGGGCTACAAACGCACTCCCAAAAAGCAACTTTTGCCCAACATCGACCCCACCGACGGGAAAACCATTGAACGATACACGTTTAGTAAAAAAGGCAAACCCGAAGTGACCCTCCTCAAGGTGATCGGCGGTAAACACGATCTCCCCAACGACATCGACGTGTATCTGGAGGCTTGGGCATTTTTCAAGCGGCAATTGTAAGACATCCAGCCTCCAACATCTTAATGGGTATTTAAGCCACGGGTATCCCTGTTTGACGCTATTTTGTTGTGTTTTTGCAACAGCCTAGCCTAAACCTGAATACTCAATGACAAAAATCCCATTATGGCGGCTTTGGCTGGCCACCTGCTTTTTTATGAGCACAAACCCCGAAAACCTGCTGGCGCAAATCAGCCCCGAAGCTCCCCGTTTAGAATTTGTTTGTGAACTGAAAGTCAAAATTGATCCGGCGTTGGTGATCGGCGAAACGCACCACGGCACCCGACGGGTGATTCCGATCACGGGAGGCACCTTCAGCGGACCCAATTTCAACGGCACTATCATCAACGGCGGTGCCGACTGGCAAATCGTTCGGAAAGACGGAACCGCTGAGTTGAACGCCCTTTATACGCTCAAAACCGACGACGGAACCCTTATCTACGTCAACAACAAAGGCATTCGCGTTGCCACGCCCGAAGTGGCCCAGCGCATTGCCAACGGCGAGAAAGTCAGCCCGTCCGAGTATTATTTCCGGGCCATTCCCACCTTTGAAACGCCCCCCGGCAAATACGAGTGGCTTACCAAAACGTTATTCGTTTCCAAAGGCATCCGCGACCCCGGCGGAGTCATTATTCAAGTCTGGAAACTGCTTTGATTCCGAAACGCTCCTGAATCGCTCTTTCACTCTTTCGCTCTTTCACTCTCTTGAAAGCACTCATCATTGGCGGGGGAATTGGTGGCCTGACCACCGCCCTTTGTTTGCATCGACTCGGCATCGAGGTGCGGGTTTTTGAGTCGGTCAGCCAACTCAAACCACTCGGCGTGGGCATCAACACCCTGCCCCACAGCGTTCGAATTTTAACCAATTTAGGGTTGGAACAAAAACTCGCCGACATTGCCGTTGAAACCCAGGAATTGGTCTATTTCGATAAGTTTGGCAAGCCATTTTGGAGCGAGGCCCGTGGGCGGTTTGCGGGCTACCGATGGCCACAGTTTTCCATCCATCGAGGGCAGTTTCAGATGCTGTTGTTTGCCGAAGTGCAGCGCGTTATTGGCACGCAGTTCATAAAAACTAACCATCATTTGGTCAGCTTTGAGCGAACGGGCAATACCGTTAAGGCACAGTTTACGATTGGACAGTCGGGTGACTTTCACGAAGAAGAAGGCGATTTTTTGATCGGTGCCGATGGCATCAATTCGGTGGTTCGCAGTCAGTTATACCCCAATGAAGGAGAACCGAAATTCTCGCAGAATGTGCTGTACCGGGGCACTTCGCTGATGAAGCCCTACCTGACGGGTGGCTCGATGGTGATGGTTGGAAGCCTGAAACAGAAGATGGTGGCCTACCCCATCAGCCCGACGCTCGACGAAAACGGGAATCAGGTCATTAACTGGGTGGCCAACCTCCGCGAAAACGAGAACATGAACATCCGCGAACGCGACTGGAACCGCCAAGCGGACAAAAACCGGCTCCTGAAACTATACAAAAACTGGCAGTTTCCGTGGCTCAACGTCCACGATATGATCAGCAAATCAGAGGCCATCTACGAGTTCCCGATGTCGGATCGAGACCCGCTGCCGCAATGGACGTTTGGGCGGGTGACGCTGCTTGGCGATGCGGCCCATCCCATGTATCCGATTGGCTCAAACGGGGCTTCGCAGGCAATTTTAGATGCCGACGCGCTCGCCACGTCCATTCAGGAGGAGGACAGTATTGAAACCGCCCTGATCCGCTACGACTGCGAACGGGTGCCGGTTACGGCCAAAGTTGTGCTGCAAAACCGGCAAAAAGGCCCCGACGAAATCATGGATTTGATGGAAGATCGTTTCCCCTACGGCTTCTCCGACCACGAAATTCCGCATGAGGAGTTGGCCGAAGTGATGGGGCATTATAAACGGGTGGCCGGATTTGATATAGAAACCCTAAACCAAAAATCATGAACCTATCCACACCAATCCGCCTGCAGTCGATGGATGCATACCGGGGCTTTGTCATGCTATTGATGATGGCCGAAGTACTGCGGTTTCACAAGGTCCACGAGGCATTGCCCGACAGTGGTTTCTGGTCATTTCTGGCTTATAATCAGGACCATGTGGCCTGGGCGGGTTGCTCGCTCCACGACCTGATTCAGCCTTCATTTTCGTTTCTGGTTGGGGTTGCTCTCCCCTATTCGCTGGCGAGTCGGCAACAGAGCGGACAAACGGTTAGGTGGCAGTGGTTTCACGCACTGCGCCGGTCGCTAATTCTGGTGTTTCTTGGTATTTTTCTGCGGTCGATGGGTCGCGATCTGACCAATTTCACCTTTGAAGACACACTGACCCAAATTGGTTTGGGTTATCCGTTTCTGTTCGCGCTGGGTTTTGCGCGGCCCAGGGTGCAATGGATTGCTTTTGCCGGTATTTTGGTAGGTTACTGGTTGTTGTTTGTGGTTTACCCGCTGCCCGACCCAAACTTTTCCTACGAAGCCGTGAAGGTTCCCGCCGATTGGGCGCATCACTACACGGGCCTGATGGCTCATTTCAACAAAAACAGCAACGTCGCCTGGGCGTTCGATACTTGGTTTCTGAACCTGTTTCCACGCGCCAAACCCTTTCTGTGCAACGGCGGGGGCTATGCCACGCTGAGTTTCATTCCCACCTTAGCCACCATGATCCTCGGCTTGCGTGCGGGGCAACACCTGCGAAGCGGCCAACAACCCTCCGTTCTGGTGCGTCGGTTTCTGCTGGCCGCTCTGATTTTCATTGGGTTAGGGATTCTTTCGCAGGTAGTCGGTCTTTGCCCCGTCGTTAAGCGCATCTGGACACCCGCCTGGGTGCTGTTTAGTGGGGGCTGCTGTTTCGCGCTGCTATCTCTTTTCTATTTCCTGATCGACATGCGGAAAGAAGCAGCAAACGGTCTTCAGGGGTGGGCCTATTTCCTAATCGTGATTGGCACCAACTCCATAGCGGCCTACCTGATTGCCCACCTCATCGAGCAGTTTGTGATGGGGTCATTTTACACCCATTTCGGGGCGGGGCCGTTCCAAATTTTTGGCCTGGCCTATGAGCCGTTGCTGGCCGGTGCCGCTACTTTATTAATCTATTGGCTCATCCTCAGATGGTTATACAAGAAAAAACTATTCATTAGAATTTAGGCAATTGACTTCACCCAATGAAAAAACTCCTTTTACTCTGCCTGCTTACTACCTCAGCATTGGCGCAAAACGTAGCTAAAACCGATTCCGGAACCATAAACGGAGCCAACTACAAAATTCTTTTTCCGCCAAACTGGAAAGGCAAACTGGTGATGTACGCCCATGGTTACGAGTTTATGGGCGCAAAACCACGCCAAAGTCAGAACCCCGATTTTCCCAAACGAATGGCTCCTTTTCTGGAAAGAGGGTTCGCCGTGGCCGCTTCCGACTATCAATACCAAGGGTTTGCGTTGGCGCAGGGGGTTGACGACACGGAAGCGTTGCGGCAGTATTTCGTCAAAAAATACGGAAAGACCGACACCACATTCATGGTGGGACATTCAATGGGGGGCGGCATAACGCTGGCGATGCTCGAAAACTTCGGAAGCAACTATGCCGGTGGTTTGCCGCTTTGCCCGCTTTCGAGCCGGGCCTATTTGCAATGCCGCAAAGAGTTCGACTTGTATGCTACGTTCAACGGGCTTTTTCCGGGTATTGCGACTCCGTTGGCAGATATTTTCGACCTGAAAAAACCGTATCAGGCGCAGGATTCGCGGAAAATGCCCCTCCGGGCGCGTGAAATCAGAAAAGCTATTATCGCACAGGACTCCCTGTTGGCGGTGGCCTTTGCCCGCCGGTTCGATCTGAAACTCGACGATTTGCCTTTTTCGCTGTTTTTTAACGAAAACGTATTGCGTGATTTGGCCCAAAAAGCCAACGGCAATCCTTTCGACAATACCAACACGCTCTACAGCGGCTTCCCCGACAATTTAGCTGTAAACCAAAAAGCCGAACGGCTGGCAGCAACGGTAAACCCGAACCTGATTTTCGGCAAATACGACCGCACAGGCAACATCAACAAACCAACTGTGGCCATTCACACGATCTACGATCAGTTGATACCGCCCACTTACGGCATCGTTAACTTCGAGAATATGGTGCATCAGCAAGGGAAAGACCAATTTTTCACGGTCAAATACACCAACGGGCAGGGCCATTGTAATTTCACGCCCAAACAAACCGGCACCGCTTTCGATGAACTGCGGGCTTGGGTAAAAACCGGTCTTAAGGCCAAAGCCGGGTTTGTAGAATAATATATAAAGGAGTGGTACACGTCGAAACAGCCATGCAACAACCCAATCAGGCCCTATCCAAAACGGCCATTATCTCTAATGGTCAGTCATTTAGCTATTCTAATTTACAGGATGCTTCGGGGCAGTTTGCCCATACGTTGCTAGCTGGAAAAACCGATTTAGCCGAAACGCGGGTGGCGTTCATGGTTGCCCCCGGCTTCGATTATGTGCGGGTGCAGCGGGGAATCTGGTTGGCCGGAGGTGTGGCGGTGCCGCTTTGCACGGCCCATCCGCTCACTTCGCTGCAATACGTGATCGAGGACACACAGGCCGAAATCATCGTAGTCTCCCCCGAATTTGAGCCGATTCTGGGCCAATACGTTGCTCAAAAGGGGTTGCGGTTTCTGGTTCTGGGCCATCCCGAAACAGCCCCCACCAGCGATTTACCCAACATCACCCCCGACCGCCGGGCCATGATTTTGTACACCAGTGGCACCACCAACTTGCCCAAAGGTGTGGTGACGACTCACGCCAACATCCACGCGCAGGTGTCCACGCTGGTGCAGGCCTGGGAATACACCGAAAACGATCATCTGCTGTGCATTTTGCCGCTGCACCATGTTCACGGCATTATCAACGTGGTAAGTTGTACGCTCCGGGCTGGTGGCACAGTCGAGTTTCTACCCAATTTCTCGGCCCAGGCGGTTTTCGACTGGTTTTTGACCATTGCCCAACAAAAGCGAGTGGGTGTTTTCATGGCTGTACCAACCATTTATTTCAAACTCATTGCCCATTTCGAGACGCTCCCCGGCACCCAACAACAAGCCTTGACAGCCGCGATGAAAACGTTTCGGTTGATGGTTTCTGGCTCGGCGGCTCTGCCCGTTTCAGTGATGGAAAAATGGGAAACCATCAGCGGCCACCGGCTTCTGGAACGCTACGGCATGACCGAAATCGGCATGGCCATCAGTAATCCGTATTGGGGAGAACGGCGGGCGGGCCATATTGGGCAACCCTTGCCGGGCGTATCCATCCGATTGGTTGATGATGAGTATAATGATGTAACACCAAGTGAAACGGGCGAGTCCACGCCGGGCGACGCGTCGCCCGGCGAAATTTTGGTAAAGGGGGCTAATGTGTTCGGCGAATATTGGGGCAAAAAAGAAGCCACCGAAGCTACATTCACGTATGATAGCTGGTTTAAAACGGGCGATGTGGCCGTGTTGGAAAATGGCTACTACCGGATTCTGGGCCGCAGTTCCATCGACATCATCAAGTCGGGCGGGTACAAAATTTCGGCTTTAGAAATTGAAGAAATCCTGCGAATGCACCCCCAAATTGACGATTGCAGCGTAGTGGGCATCGATAACGAAGAATGGGGCGAGTTGGTCGTGGCCGCTCTGGTGGTTAACGATAGCAATCTGGATACCACCGAGTTGAATAGGTGGATTCGCGAACGGATGCCCACCTACAAAACGCCCCGACGCTATAAGATCGTGAACGAACTCCCTCGCAACGCAATGGGAAAAGTAACCAAGAATGATCTCAAAAAGATTTTTAATGAGTGAAAGAGCGGCTGTCGCAATAGCAACACTCATGCGTCAGCCGCTCTTTCGCTCTCTCACTCTTTCGCTTTATGCTAATCCGAGGTGTGGCCCTTTTAGCGGGCTGTTTTATAGTAGGTCAATTGGTGGGCGAGACTTTGGGTCGTCTTATTGGTATCGATGCCAATGTTGGCGGGGTCGGTTTTGCCATGTTGCTGCTGATTTTTGCCCAAAACTGGCTCGAAAAACGGGATCAGTTGCATCCCGAAATGGAGAGCGGCATTCTGTTCTGGAGCAAAATGTATATCCCCGTTATTGTGGCGATGTCGGCCATTCAAAATGTGCGGGTTGCCGTGGCAGGAGGACTTATTACGCTGCTGGCGGGTAGCATTCCGGTAATCCTTTGCCTGTTGTTTCTACCGCTCCTCTCGAAACCAAAAACACCCACCGAGATCACCCCTGAAACACCCGCCGAATGGACTACATAACTACATTGCTGGTAAAAAACGGCCTGATCGTTGCCTTTTTGGTAACGGGCCTGATCATGTATTTGGCTGATTTCCTGTCCGAAAAGCTGACGAACCGCAAAATTCCGGGGTCAGCCATTGCCATTTTCCTGGGGTTGGTATTGGCCTATATCGGCGGCATTTTGACAGGCGGCAAAAAAGGCATTGCCGACATAACGCAACTGAGCGGATTCGAGCTGATGGGTGGCTCCATGTTTCGCGATTTTGCCATTGTGTCCACTGCGCTCGGAGTCAGCTTCGGGGTTGTCAGAAAAACGGGGCTGGCGGGGGTAATTTCGCTGTTCATCGGGGTGGTTTTTACCTTCACTTGCGGGGCCATTATTGCCTGGCTCATGGGCTATTCCGATGCCAAAAGCATCACCACCATTGGGGCTGGGGCCTGCACTTTCATTGTGGGGCCGGTGACGGGTGCGGCCATCGGGGCCTCATCCGACGTGATTGCCAACAGCATTGCAGCCGGGTTGGTGAAGTCAATTTTAGTCACCATCGGCACCCCGCTCATCGCCCGTTTCATTGGCCTGAACAACCCCTCAACCGCCATGATTTTTGGTGGTTTGATGGGAACCACAAGTGGCGTGGCCGCTGGTTTGGCCGCCACCGACCCCAAATTAGTACCTTACGGAGCCATGACCGCCACGTTTTACACTGGCCTCGGTTGCCTGCTTTGCCCGTCGCTGCTATATCTGCTGGTGACGGTGTTTTTTAAGTGAGAAAGGGGGGGCGTTATAAAAGGGATATAGGACAAATTCTGACTTGATTGCTGACGCTTGTGGCCTTCGACTCCGCTCAGGCTGACTGGACGTTTGAGCG
>JANOCD010000132.1:0-10196 GCA_031411995.1 Cytophagales bacterium | reverse complement strand
GCCCGGCATCATTACGTCTAACAGAATCAGGTCGGGTTGGGCCAGCCCCGCCTGTTCGATGGCACTTTTACCATCGCGGGCCACCAGTACTTTATAGTTAAACCGAATCAGCGTTTCGTATAAGACACTGATATTGTTGGGCATATCGTCCACAATCAAAATGGTGCGGGCCGGGCGGTCATCCGCCTTGTTTTCGGTCTGGTCGTCAATGAAAGTCCTCATCCGTTTCGTAGGCAGGCTTGAAGGTATTTTTTAATTTTTCGGGTATCGAACTCGTCAGCGGCCTGTCGGATCGTAGCCACAAAAAGGCTATAGGTTGGCGTTTGTTGCTGGAGTTCAGCAATCCGCTTGAGAATGCCCTGAATGTCGCCCAATCGGGCCAGTTCATACAGGGCATTGAGTTGGTTGGTGCAGGGCAACTCATCGGAGGTCGAATAAATACTCGAGTCAGCCGGTGTCGGCGCGTCACCCCCTTCTTTGGTTTGCCAGGTAAGGTGTAGATGTCGGCCAATTTTGGCTAACAGCAACTCCAGATCAACGGGTTTGGGGATAAAGTCATCGAATCCGGCCTGCTCACTTTGTTGCTTATCCCGTTCAAACACACGGGCCGAAAAGGCAAAGACCGGGGTGTCTTTCATGGCTGAGTTCGCCCTGATTTGCCGTAATGCCCCGAAACCATCCAAGTAAGGCATTACCAGATCGAGCAAAATAAGGTCGGGCCGCGCTCGGTCGGGCTGATTCTGAATGGCTCGTTCCACGGCTTCCCGACCGTTGCTTGCTTCGATCACCGTGAAGCCCAGGGGCGTCAACAGATTGACCAAAATCGAACAGTTTTCCCAGCCGTCGTCGGCCACCAAAATTGTCTTCCGAGGTCCCTCATAGCCCGTGATGGTGGCCTGACTCCGGTTGAGGGGCGGTTGTAGGGTTGTGTCGGGAGCTACTTCGGGCAGCGACAACGACAGGCGGAACTGCGTACCCCGCCCCGCCTGAGAGGCCACGTATAAATCGCCGTTCATCAAACGCACTAACTGATCCGTAATGGAAAGTCCCAGGCCCGTACCTTCCACAAAATCCGATGATTCCCGGATTTGCTGAAAGGGCAAAAAGATGTTGGCCAACTGCTCATTCTCAATACCCACGCCCGTATCCTCAATCATGAACCGGATGGTTGGTTGGGCTGGTCCGTCGTTGAGCTTGCCCGTCGTTGGATGAGGAGTCCATTCGGCCCGAAACGTGATCGTACCCGAGGGCGTAAATTTCACGGCATTGCCCAGTAAGTTGAGCAGCACCTGCCGCAATTTACGTTCATCCCCTTCCACCCATTCAGGTAGGTTATCGGGCAGGAGTACCACAAAATCCAGCCCTTTCTGTTCGGCCCGAACGCTGGTTTGCTGAACGAGATGGTGTAACAGATCGCGCAGATGAAAGGCTTCGGCAATGACCTCCATTTTGCGAGCCTCTATTTTCGATAAGTCCAGCACATCGTTGATGAGCGAGAGCAGGTTTTCGGCACAATCGTGAATCACCTTAACGCCTTTCTGTTGATGGTCAGATAATTGGCTGTCACGCTTAAACAGTTGGGTATAGCCCAGAATACCATTGAGGGGGGTGCGAAGTTCATGACTCATGGTGGCCAGAAACTCGCTTTTGGCCCGGTTAGCGGCTTCGGCTTCTTCTTTGGCTTCGGCCAGTTCGTGGGTGCGCTCCTGCACGGTGGCCTCCAACTGATTTTGAATAGTCAACAGGCGTTCTTCGGCCACTTTACGCCCGATTTCGGCCCCCGACCGGGCCGCCAGTACCCGCAAAATGCCAACGTATTTGTGGTGGTCGGTCATGGGCCGCGAATCGCTCACCGACAAATGCCCGACCACTTCGCCCAGTTTATCGTGAATCGGCACACCGAGATACGACTCCAGCCCGATCCCCGCAGCGAAATTACCGGCCACATCAGTGGGGGAATAAAACTCCCGGTCTTTCATCACAATGTCGCAGGGGGTACCCGCCAGGTCGTACTCAATATTTTCGTGCAGGGCATTGTTCACGCTGAAAGCCAGGGTGCGAACACGGGTTTTCTCCACGTTGGTGCATTCGGTGACCATCGCAAATGGCACCTTCAGGGTCGTGGTCAGTTGCCGCACCAACGACTCAAAGAAGTCGATCCCAATCTCCGATGCGGTGCCTTCTGAAATCAGGCGGAGCGTGTCATCTAATTGAGAACGTTCGGTGATGTCGCGCACAAAACAGCACAGGTAATCCTGTTTCTCGAATCGAACGAAGTTTATACCTACTTCCGCCTGTCGGGCCGTACCATCCCGGCGAAGCTGTTTCAACTCGACTGTCAGGGTGGTATAGTGAGTCAGGTTATACCACAATTGGCTAAATCCCGGCTGGTCATAGTCGGGGTGAATAGCGGTAAATGTTAGGTCAATTAACTCGTTTTGGCTATAACCGAGTTGCTGGCAAGCGGCCCGATTAGCCCGGCTTACCTGGCCTTGTTGATCAAACAGCAAAATGGGTTCCAGCGCATTCTCAACCGTGAAGTGGGAGAGCCGGAGTACATGTTCAGGGATGTGTGTGGAGCCGTTGGTCATTGTGGTTTTGTAGAGATAACGCTGTAGAAACAGAACCCGATTCGTGATACCTGGTATGCCGCAATTTCGAGTCCGAATTAACCCGGACTACCTATATATGGCTCTGTAGGGTCAATTTCCCGCTTTTCGGCGTAAACCAGGTCGAACGGCCCCTATGAGCCATCTCCCTTTTCTATGGCATTTCGTAAATTTTACGAAATATCAGAAATAAGCGGGAATAGCTCAATAGAATTGGCATGGATTTTATCGGCTATTTTGGCTTTTTTGAGCATTCTGAAGGCTTTTTCGCGCTATTGATACAGTTGGCTTAGTATTTGAAATTGGTATAGTCATAACAGGCAGGGCAAACAGGATAGCCTGCTGAACAACCAACCAAACCAAGTATAGCCATGAAAACGCTTTCATTTTTCCTTCTTGCCTTTTTCGTGCTTTTCCTTAACACGATCTCAGCCGTAGCGACCGGTATCGCACCGACGCACCGGCCGGAGCGGGACCGCCAATCGAATCCCGGCGAATCCACGCCCGGCGTGGATTCGCCCGCCACCCGCAAACAACAGTTCAACCTCGAAAACGGGGTGGCCATTCAGGGCTATGATCCCGTGGCCTACTTCACCCAGAACAAAGCCTTAAAAGGGTCGGCTAGTAACACAGTTGCGTACAAAAACGTCACCTATCGGTTTGCGACTACCGCCAATCTGAAAGCGTTCCAGCAAAACCCCGACAAATACGAACCGCAGTATGGCGGCTGGTGTGCCTATGCCATGGGTGCCGCTGGCGAAAAAGTGGAGATCGACCCCGAAACGTTCAAGATCACCGGCGGTAAGTTGTTTTTGTTCTACCATACATTCATCAACAACACGCTCACCAAGTGGAACAAAGATGAGCCAAATCTGCTCAAAAAAGCCGACGAAAGCTGGGTCAAATTCACCCGGTCATAATCCTCAAAATCAGTCTAACTCTATAACAATCATGAAAAAGCCAACCACGTATCTGCTTTGGGCTGTCCGCTTAGTGGCCGCTATCATCCTGCTCCAGACCTTGTATTTCAAGTTTGGGGGCGCGGCCGAGTCGGTCTACATTTTCTCGACGCTGGGCGTTGAACCCTGGGGGCGTATCGGCTCCGGCATAGTCGAGTTGATGGCCTCTATCCTGATTCTGATTCCCCGCACGAGTTGGATTGGGGCGGGCATCGGACTGGGCGTGATGGCCGGGGCAATTTTGTCGCACCTCACCATTCTGGGGGTAGAAGTCCTGGGCGATGGGGGTTATTTGTTCTTTCTGGCGGTGGTGGTAGCCGTTAGTTGCTCGCTGATTTTGTGGATTACCAGGGCCGAGTGGATACCGGTTCTTCAACAGGTCGTGGCCCGCCTGACGGGTAAAAAATCGGCGTTCGTGTCATAGCCCCTAACTCTTTTGTCATGTCTTTAAAATCTGCCAGTACCGATATTCTCATGCAGCTCGCCGAGGTGGTAAGTCAGCTTACCAACGTCGACTATGCCCGTCCGGTCGATGTTCTATCGGGCAACACCATCGGGAAACACGTTCGCCATATTCTTGAATTTTACGAGCTACTCCTTCATAGCACCCAAACCGGCCAATTAAACTACGATCACCGGCAGCGTGATGTAGTGCTGGAAGTGGATGCCGACGAAGCCCTTCAACGGATCAGCCGCATCGACCGGGCCATGAGTCGGCTCGATCTGGCCCAACCACTGACCCTCGAAGCCGACTTGTCTGTTGCGGGTTCGGAGCCGGCATTGATTCCGTCGTCACTGGCTCGCGAACTGCTCTACAACGTCGAACACGCTATTCATCACATGGCCTTAATTCAAGTGGCCGTGAAAAATGCGTTTGAACACATTGAGTTGCCACTCCACTTCGGGGTCGCTTACTCCACCGTTCAGCATCAGTCACACTAATTTCCGCTACCCCATGCTTCTGCTTTTTCTGCTTGTATCGGCCATAAGTTTCGCGGGGTCCATTCATCCCGGCAGCGTGAACCTCGCTGTGGCCCAGGTTACCCTAAGTCACAATTGGCGGGCTGGTTTGTGGCTGGCACTGGGCGGCAGCCTGCCCGAAATTGGGTACAGTGCGTTGGCGGCAGGTGGCCTGATGTTGTTGCCAACCGGGTCTGTCTGGACGCTCGTGTTCACCTATGCCCCCATTCCGGTCTTGTTGGGGGCTGGCCTGGCGGCTTTTCGGCAAAAGCCAGTTGCCTTACAAGCGATGACCGCCGACGGCTCAACCCAACCCTTTTGGAAAGGCATTGCCCTGGGGGGCAGTAACCCCCAACTGTTGCCCTTTTGGTCAGCGGTGTGGCTCTACCTGAGCGGACATATGCTGGTGCCGATGGAGCAGGCGGGCAGTCAATGGGTCTTTGCGCTGGGTACGGCAGTTGGGGCGTTTGCTCTGTTGGTGGGCGTGGTCTGGCTGGCCAACCGGCAACGGCATCGGGTAATACAGTACCTGAGTGGGCCGTGGATAAACCGGCTAACGGGGGGGCTGTTTGTAGGAATGGCCGTGTGGCAACTGGTTCGTTTAGTTGGATAAATCACTGATATCATGCCCCGTTCCAAACCCTAGTGGGAGCCGCCCCGACCTGATTCACGATGCCATTCTGTATCAACTTAAGATACGGCCCAGTAAGCCGTAATTAATTTGAGTTATTTTATTGATTATCAACATGTTAATAAAAAGACAAATCCAATGAAATGCATTAATTTGGGGTTGACCCTTTTCGCATTCCTGCTCGTGGCAACTGTAAGTTTTGCCCAAAAGCCGGTTGTTTTTAGCACGGCTGGACACGCCATTCATGGCTACGATCCTGTTGCCTATTTCACCGATAAGAAACCGGTGAAAGGTGACTCGACCATCACCTACAGCTACGAAGGAGCGAATTGGCTCTTTGCCACCGCCAAAAACCGCGATGCCTTCAAAGCCAATCCGGCCAAATTTGCCCCTCAATACGGGGGCTACTGTGCGTTTGGCACCTCGCGGGGCTACAAAGCCCCCACCGAACCCGATGCCTGGACCATTGTAGATGACAAACTGTACCTGAACTACAACACCAAAGTCCGCACGGAGTGGGATAAAGACAAGCCAGGGTATATCCAGAAAGCGGACAAGAACTGGATAGAGATCAAAGACACGAAATAACCACAACCGATTCATGAAAACACGACTCATTTCTGCCCTCCTGCTTTTGACTTTTTTGTCTACGGTTGTGGCGGCTGGTCCCTGGCTTCCAGGCCGCAAAAAAGGCTTTCTTCAGATTGGTTATTCGGGCCTGTATTACAATGCCGTGTTTGGGCCAACGGGCACGGAGCAACCCTCATTTCGCAACACCAGCGACGTAACGCTGCAACTCTACGCTGAATATGGCATTGCCCAAAAGTGGGCCATCCGGGGTGTGTTGCCCTACAAACTGCTGAAAACCGATTTCAGTACCGACCGAACGGCCAACCCCGTGCCGGCGGGTACGCTTACTGGCATTGGGAATATCGGGTTAGGTGTCAAACGCTCGTTGCTTGACGGCCCCGTCAAACTTAGTGTGGGTGTGGATGCCCTGGCCAATACGTTCAGCAACAACAACCGGCTGGGCTTACGCACGGGCTACGAGGGCTTCACGGTGCTACCCTACCTCTCGGTGGGTTCGGGCGGCAAACGGACCTATTATTTTGCTGAAGCAGGGTATGGATTTATGACCCAGAATTACAGCAATTTCATAAAACTGAATGGCGAATTAGGGTATCGGGTGATTCCGCGGTTATGGATAGCCGGTACGCTCGACTTCCGGGTGTCGGCCAAAAATGGGCCGTTTTTCAATACCGAAGCCTATCAGTTTACGGGTACGTATCTGAACGATCAGCTATTTCTGGGTGCGGGCCTGAAAGGATCGTACGATATTGTACCCGATAAATTTGGCCTGACCGCCAGCGTCATTGGGGCGTTGGCTGGGGAGAATGTTCCGTTTTCGCGGTCTTATAATGCCGGTATTTTCGTCAAGTGGTAATCATCAACAACCAACTAACAACCGTTCTGACGGTCTGATTCAATGAAAACACTCATCTCTTTTGCCCTGCTGTTCATACTGGGGCTGCTAGCGGGTTGCACCACCACGACCGAAGAAATTATCGCCCCCATTGTCCCCTCGATAACCACCCAGCCGGGTAGCACTACAACAACCGTTACAAGCTCCAGCAGCATGGTAACTTCTGCTACCGGACTACAAGGTATGTTTGTGAGCAACCTTCACCCCACCAGCGGTTCGGTGAACGTGACCGAAACAAACGGAAAACGAATACTGGTATTCACCAATTTCAAGACTGACGGAGGCCCTGATCTTCGCATTTATTTGGCCGAAAATACCGGCCTTCGTAACTTCATCGAAGTGTCGAGACTCGAAAAAAGCGGAAACTTCTCGGTGGAATTACCCGCCGAAGCCGACCCGACCAAACAACGGTACGTGTTGATCTGGTGCAAAGCCTTTTCTGTGCTGTTTGGCAGTTCAGAACTGAAATGAGGCACTCCTCACTCCACAGGATGCTGCTGCTTGGCAGCATCCTGTTTGGAAACGGCGCAGCAGCTCAGACTCCGTCGGCAAGTGCGCCGACCGTCGGAACGCCAACCGGACGTTTTTTTACGACGACCGGCGTGAGTGTGGCTTTTCCAGTTTCGTCGTTGCGACAGGTGGCCGAAAATGGGCGTGGCACTACGTTTAACATCGAATACCGGATTCGCCCACGCTTTTCGATAGCGGGTGCCTGGGATGCCAATTTTCTTCCGGTTCAGACCACCAAATTAGTGGCGGGCCTCAACCCGACACTCAAGCTGTCGATCTACGAATTGAAAGGGGCCTATCAGACCAATACGTTCGGGGTGTATGGTATCTGGTACGGCAAAAGCCGCCCGGTAAAGCCATACCTGACGGGGGGGCTGGGCCTGAACATCATTACCGTCCCCGAATTGATATATACCCCTGTCAATGGGTTGTTATCGCTCGAGTCAGTCTCAAATCTAACGGGTTTTTTGTCGGGGGGAATCGGAATCAACTGGCAGTTTTCGCAACCGATTGCCGCCTTTGGCGAGGTCAATGCATATATCATACCTGCCAGTTCACCGGTAGCGGCCCGGTCAAACAATTACCTGACGGCCAAAATCGGGTTGCGATTTCCACTGTTCTGAGGCCATTTTATAGACATGACAACGACCGTAAGCCCATTACGCTCGTTGTTTACCCAACGTACCACACCAGAAATGCTTTATCTGGAAACAAAATGGGCGGCCTTAAAGTCGTATTCCCAAACAGCTGCGTTACTTAAAGAAGTCTTGCCTGTTGATCAAAAACTCAATGCGGCTACGATCCGAAATCATCTGGGACAGGTTGCTCGTCAAGTCAATAGTCAATTAAGCGTCGCCCCCTCAACCAACGCAGCAGGCCTTTTTGTCAGCAAAAGTGGAGTAACTGAGGCCGAAGGCTCATTGGTTACGGATGCCGTTTGTGGTTAAACCACCATGGGACAGAATAAACCCACTAAACAAAATTATTCAATTATTTTTATAAACTATTTAGGGATTGTTAGGGAAATTGCAACTATACATCCAAATGAGCAGCCCTATCAGCATGAAGCAACTGGATGATGACCGATTGGTGAGTTTGCTTTATGAGAGCAAGATTTCAGCCTTTTAAGAAATATACCGCCGGTATTGGTACAAGGGCAGGCAACAGGATTTGGTAAACGGGTATATTATCAACCGTGGCCCAATCCCCACCATCGGCAGGGCAGTAGTGAACCGACCGGGGGTGTATTCGGTAGAGGTGCGGAACGAGAATGGGTGTCGCACAACGAGAATCATTGTGGTTACGGGAGAAATATGTTTACTCGGTCGATGAAGCAACCCGTACAAAGCCTGCCCTGTGGCCAGGCTTTGTACGAACCTTTTAAGTATGGCAAAACGAATTAAACTGCCCGTTTTTGATCGGGGCAACGGCCAGCTAACTGTAGTTGACAAGCTGTGGATTGATGGTATCAAACGGGTATTTTTTATCAGGAATATGCAAGGTAAACGGCGGGGGAATCACCGCCACCATCGTTGTTCACACCTGATGATGTGCTTGACGGGCCACTGCAAGGTGTAAGTACATTCGGGACAAGATGAGCAAATTTACCACCTCGACCAGCAGGATCGTCCAGAAACGCATTGAGCGACAGCGTATCGGCCCGCCGGTTGCGGGTCAGTGTCAGTCGATAATAGTTTTTCTGCTGTGGATCGTCGTCAAATTTGGTCAGGCCGTAGGCTTCGCCCTTCTGATTGAATTCGGGCATGAGGCACTTAATGGGTCAACCACCACCACTTCATTGAGTTGATTGTCAACGGGTTTCAGTCGAACATGTATGACCTCATCCCAACTGATCGGTAGTAAAACCTGTTGGGTCGCGTAGCCCAGATGCGACACTAAAAGGGTTAGTTTATCGGCTGGCAAAGTCAGTGTAAACCGGCCTTCTACATCGGTGTGGATACCCTTACCAGCCCGTTCCAGCAGAACGACGGTAGCTCCCTCCAGCCCCATCCCAGTCATGGCATCGCTGATTTTTCCGGAGACAATACGGTCGTGCTGAGCCTGAGCCGTACCCAACGTTAGCAGCAAAATAAAAACGGCTTTCATGGTGGTGGTCAGGTTATCTGTTATTGATGCAGTGCACAGGGTGAGTCTCATCGAAGATTGCCGCCAACGGCCAGTCCACTGGGTACGCTCGTCGGGACCGATTTGTCGAAGCTGGTGTCGGTGAGTGCGTGCATAAACTCGACCAGGTCATTGCGCTGGGTTACGCGGGGCCGCAGGAGCGAGTCCAGCCGGCTAACGGATACATTCGGGTTCAGCTGAGTGCCATCCCTAACCTCATCATAAAAGATCAGCACATCGGTTAATGACGCCTGCTTCCCGCTGTGCATGTAGGGGGCGGTCAATTCGATGTTGCGCAGCGTTGGCGTTCGGAACGCGTAATTGTCGTCTTTACCTTTGTCAGAGAAACCCAGCTTTTCGTTATCAACCACCCCCAGCACGTGCGCCTTGTAATCGCTGAACATTGGCCCGTTGTGGCAGGTGTTGCAGCCATTCTGGATGAACAGCACCATACCCCGTTTCTGCGCCTGGGTCATCGCCGATTTGTCGCCCCGCTGGTAGCGGTCATACGGCGCGTTGTTGGCCACCAGGGTGCGTTCGTAAGCCGCAATGGCTCGTCCCAGATTCTGTGCCGTTACGGCATTGGTTCCACCAAAAACAGACGCAAACTGAGTCCGATACGCTGGTATGGCCCGTAGTCGGGCCACTACGCTATCAAGGGCATTTGCTTCTGAAAACACACTTCCCCGCATCTCTTCAAAGGTAGACATGGGTATTAGCGACTGCGCTTCCAGCGATTTGGCCCGCAGGTCGTAGAACATAGGGGCCAGAAGCGGGTTGTACTCTACCCTGCTAAAATATTTTGTTGATACTGAGCGACTTGCCTATCTAACCACTTGAATAAGCGAGATAACTTACCCCACCAAAGGGGTGCAGCTTTAGCGGAATTGCTCGTCTGCCTGAGCAACTCCCGAAGCTGG
>JANOCD010000131.1:0-15383 GCA_031411995.1 Cytophagales bacterium | reverse complement strand
GCCCGGCATCATTACGTCTAACAGAATCAGGTCGGGTTGGGCCAGCCCCGCCTGTTCGATGGCACTTTTACCATCGCGGGCCACCAGTACTTTATAGTTAAACCGAATCAGCGTTTCGTATAAGACACTGATATTGTTGGGTATATCGTCCACAATCAAAATGGTGCGGGCCGGGCGGTCGTCCGCCTTGTTGTCAGTCTGGTCGTCAATGAAAGTCCTCATCCGTTTCGTAGGCAGGCTTGAAGGTATTTTTTAATTTTTTGGGTGTCGAACTCGTTGGCAGCCTGTCGGATCGTAGCCACAAAAAGGCCATAGTTCGGCGTTTGTTGCTGGAGTTCCGTAATCCGTTTAAGGATGCCCTGAATGTCGCCCAGTCGGGCCAGTTCATACAGGGCATTGAGTTGGGTGGTGTAGGGCAACTCATCGGCGGTCGAATAACTAAGCGGTTCAGACTGTGTCGGCGCATCACCCGTTTCGCTGGTTTGCCAGGTAAGGTGTAGCTGCTGGCCGATTTTGGCTAACAACAACTCCAGGTCAACTGGTTTGGGAATAAAATCGTCGAATCCGGCCTGCTCACTTTGTTGCTTATCCTGTTCAAACACACGGGCTGAAAAGGCAAAGACCGGGGTATTTTTCAGGGCCGGGTTGGCCCTGATTTGCCGCAAAGCCCCGAACCCATCCAGGTAAGGCATCACCAAATCAAGCAAAATAAGGTCGGGCCGCGTTCGGTCGGGCCGTCGCTCCGGCCGGTCCGCCCTTTAGGTTTGTGGGCTGGTAATATTCTAAGAGTATGTTTTGGCTAGGATAAAATTGAGAGTCTGCCGTATCTTGGAGTTACCAAGCTACCAAGATTATGAACGAATCGTTTCAAGAGTTGACAGACTCTCACCGGGCAGCCGGCGCTGTGGCAAGTTATCGAAAAAATACTGGACGACCACCGCAAACGCTGGCATTCTTTACGAACCATTTGCAACGCCATTTTGTGGCTCAATTACACCGGCTTACAGTGGCGAGAACTTGATAAACGCAAGGATACACCGCCTTGGCAAACGGTCTATTATCACTTTCGGCAACTAAAATTGAAGGGTGTATGGGAACAGTTGCTTGATAGTCTGGTCGTGGCTGAACGCAAACGGCAAGACAGAGCAGAGACACCAAGTTTATTAGCCATTGATAGCCAGTCGGTTAAACTTATGCAATTCATTGAAGAAGAAACAGGGATTGATGGCAACAAACGCATTAACGGACGCAAACGCAATATTGCTGTAGATCGCTTGGGCTTACCTTGGTCATTAGCTGTAACAGCTGCCAACACGTCTGATAATGAAGCTGGCCGATTGGTGGTTGATCGTCTAAAAGGCAAAGTACCCCGTTTGACAGTAATTGCTGCCGATCATGGCTACAAGGTAAGTTTTGTGGAGTATGTCGAAGAAAAGGGCTGGCATGTGGAGATTGCACAAAAGCCAGAAAGTAGTCGTGGGTTTGTACCAGAGAAAAATCGGTGGATGGTTGAGCGCAGTTTTGGTTGGCTCAATTTCCGGCGTCGGTTGTTCCGGGATGTAGAGAAAACCATAGAAAGTTCGGAAGCCATGCTACAAATTGCTTTCATTTCTATTCTGCTCAACAGATTGTCCAAATAAAATCCCAAAACATACTCTTAGATTTAGTCTTTTACCAGTAGTCAACCAGA
Organism: Cytophagales bacterium; assembly: GCA_031411995.1. Taxonomy (GTDB): domain Bacteria; phylum Bacteroidota; class Bacteroidia; order Cytophagales; family Spirosomataceae; genus Rudanella. Next base: position 13,693 of record JANOCD010000131.1, on the reverse strand, counting down.
GTGGGGTACACTAACGGGCCGCCAAGGAGTCAGACCTATGCACCGATTCAGTCCCCACTCTGTTTTAACCTGCCTAAGACTCGGATAGAAATTAGGGTTCTCAGGCCCACAAAAGGGTTCGAGGAAAAGCAAGTTGTTGACTACATACTCAAAACTAAACAGCAACATGGACTTTTGATACTTTATCGGTATTGACATTGCCAAAGACACCTTGAACTGGGCTGTCTACACCCAGCAGGGGCTTCAACTTAGTACCCATACCCCCAACACCCTAACTGGCATCAAGGCTGCTTTAGCCGAGTTCAAGGTACTGCCCGCTTGGAATCCCAAACTGGCAGTATTTTGTATGGAGCATACAGGCATTTACAATGCCCATTTACTCCAACAACTCTACGAGTTAAAACTCGCCCTGTGGTTGGAATCCTCCTTGCAGATTAAGCAGGCGGGCGGGATGCAGCGAGGCAAAACCGACAAAGTGGATGCCCAACGCATCGCTCAGTATGCCTATCGTTTCCGTGACCAAATGCGCCTGTGGGAGCCACCCCGCGAGGTTATTCAAAAGTTAGCCTTTCTGAGCGCCACCCGCCAACGGCTCAATCAGGCCTATAATTTGTTAGCTGTTCCAGTGGCTGAACAGGAAACCTTCATCAGCAAGTCACTCCAAAAGACCGCACCGGCGGACCGGCTCAAAGGCAATGTCAAAAAGTCGCTTTCAGCCCTCAAAGAGGAGCAGAAAGCGGTTGAGCAACAGATTCACGAACTCATCCAGGCCGATGCTCGCTTGAAAGAGTTGTTCGATCTGATGATCTCGGTGCCCGGTGTTGGTCCAGTGATCGCAGCCGAACTGCTAGTAGCCACCAACGAAATGCAATCCATCAACGAGCCTAAAAAATTGGCCTGCCATGCTGGGGTTGCCCCTTTTGACAGGGCCGCCTGTGCGGTATCGTTCGGGCAGCAGCATTCGCGGCAAAACTAAAGTCAGTCATCAGGCTCGTAAACGCCTGAAAGCGTTGATCCACTTGGGCACCATGTCGGCCATTCAAGTGAAAGGCGACCTTCAAGACTACTACGAGCGGAAACTCAAGGAGGGTAAACCGAAGATGCTCATCATCAATGTCGCCCGCAACAAGCTCATCCATCGCGTTTGTGCTATTGTGCGCCGAGGCCAAAAATATGACAAAAATTATGCGCTAGCCCTTGCTTAACCCATAGAAATCGGTGCGGTATAATCTGTTGGCGGTTCCAGTAGCCGAGCAGGAAAAGTTCATCAGCAAGGCGCTCCAAAAAACCCTCAAAGGCAACGTCAAAAAATCACTCATCGCCCTCAAAGAAGAACAAAAAGCGGTTCAGTTAGCCATCAAAGAACTCATTGAAGCCGACGCTCGTCTGAAAGAATTATTCGACTTGATGGTCTCCGTACCAGGTATCGGGCCTGTGATCGCGACCGAACTGCTTGTGACCACCAACGAAATGCAGACCATCAACGATCCTAAAAAGCTGGCTTGTCACGCCGGGGTTGCTCCGTTCGAGTACCGTTCAGGAACGAGTTTACGGACGGTCGGCCGCTGCCGGTAAAACCAAGGTGAGTCACCAGGCTCGAAAACGGCTGAAAGCCTTGATTCATACGGGCACCATGTCGGCTATCCAGATGAAAGGGGATCTTCAGGACTACTACCAACGCAAACTCGGCGAAGGGAAGCACAAGATGCTGGTACTTAACGCGGTTCGCAACAAGCTCATTCACCGGGTTTGTGCAGTAGTTCGGCGAGGTAAAAAATATGACAAAAATTATACGTTAGCACTTGCTTAATCCATAGAAATCGGGGCGGTGGCTTGGCCATGGTGGTAGTTTTGATGAGTTTTAGCGAACTCAAACTTACCATCGGTCAGCCACTTTTCTGCTTTTTACCATCCATGTCCAGTAATCTGGCGGATATACCCCAACTGTGTCAGCTACCCCTTCTTTGATGCACCCCACACTGACAATGCACTGGCGGCTGATCCGAAAGAAATGGCGCGGGTCTAACTGATCGCTCAGTTCTTCGATAGTTTCCGATACGAGAAACCATTTGGTGTCGGTGCAGACTACGCGTGTTATCCGGTTGTCTAGATAAAAGTAGGCGACCTCATCCGTCGTGTTCGTCAGAAACGAATCTCGCCAGGCAATCAGAAATCGCTGGCGATAGGTGCGCTGCGTTTAGGACAGGGCCTGCCATAACTGCTGATAATCACCCAGAACGGGCGTTCTTGGTACGGTTTTTTAGTATTTGGCCAATGCCGCCTTCAGTTCATCCAATACGATGGGTTTGAGCAAATAATCAATCGCGTTTAGTTTGAACGCCCGCAACGCATATTTGTCGTGGGCGGTGGTGAAGATGATGGGGCAACGGGGTTCAATCTGCCGGAAACCATCGAACCCCAACCCGTCCGACAGGTGAATTTCGCTGAACAGCAGGTCGGGATGCGGCTGGATTTTACCCCACGGCCTAGGTAACACTCTCCAGAACCGGCCCAATCTGAATATCGGCTACCTGCTCGCACAGGAGTCGAATCAGTCGCCGGGCCGCTGGCAGTTCGTCTTCGAGGAGTAAAACGTTCACGGGCTTATCAGGCTAAGGTGGGCCGAAAAAGACGCGCTTGTGTCCATAATCCGGGGCGGACGCTCACCCAGCAGACCATGTACTTTCAAGAAGGCTTCAGCCGAGTCAAAGACCAACTCTCATTTGCCGATAGTTGGTGGGACCAATACTAAGGTAAGCTTTCTTGGTACAGTCCTATTTTCGATTCCAGTACGTTGCCGTAAACTCTATGATACGTTTAAACTACTGCCCTACATAATCCATAACAAACCAGCCCGCAAACATGCACAAAAGGTTGGGTCACAGCTCCTTTACCTAACTCCACTTGAACCAATACTATCTGCTCATCAGTAAATTGACAGGATGGTTTAAGGCGTCTACACTAAGTTAAGCCTAATGATACATCATGGCGGTATTTATTCAACGTACGACTGACTATCCTTGGAGCAATCCCAGTGTCTGAGCAATCTTGTTTTATTGCCATCCCAACTCTTTCATTGCTGCGTGCTTCTTTCGTATCAATTCGAAATCAGATGCTTTGTACGTAGCCATAGTACTCTACGGTGATAGATAGAAAACCTTTCCTCTGATCGTCAATTTGAGAATTCTTTCCAAAATATGGAAATTTAACTTAAGACCCCTACCGTTAAGATTCTGATTATCAGTACATAAACTGTTTGGCATTGTGTTGGTATTAAAGGTATCAACAAACGTAAAACAGACATGAAAACGTCAAAAAAAATAGTTGTTGTCGATGATGATCCGTTCTGGACCGCGATACTCACCCAGATGCTCTCCGACCTGGGCTTTACCAACATTACCACCTTCGATAATGGGGTTGCTTACGTCAATAACCTCCAGGTAAGCCCCGATCTGGTGTTTCTGGATTATCAGATGGAGGGCATGGACGGCCTGGAAGTACTGCAAAAAATTAAGCGATACAATCCATCAACAGGCGTCGTATTCTGTACCTCCTATGAGGATCTGGGTGTGGCTGTCGATGCCATCCGATACGGCTCGTTCGACTATCTGTTGAAAGGAAATGCCACAAAAAAAGAAGTGTTCTCAATTATGAGCAACGTAGCTAACTAACCGATAATCATGCCATTCACGTTCTCACATCCGGCCATTGTTATACCACTCAGCAAATCCAGATTCGGTCTGTCCGTAACGGGGCTTGTAGTGGGGAGTATGGTGCCAGATTTCGAATTTATCGTTCAGATGAGGACGGGGGAGAACATCGGGCATCACTGGGCAGGTATTTTTCTGTTCGATCTACCAATGGCCCTTTTCCTGTGTTTCGCTTTTCATCAGTACGTCCGGGAGGATCTTATTCAGCACCTGCCCAACTGGTACCGGCTGCGCTTCAGCGGCTTCGTCCATGTAGACTGGAACGCATATGCCAAATCCAGTCCGTTACGAGTACTTGTATCCATCGGTATTGGTATCGGATCGCATCTGTTTCTGGATGCTTTCACCCACAGCAATGGTCTGTTCGTCAGTCTGATTCCGGTTTTGGAGGATACTGTAAACCTGTTTCAGCAACGCCTGCCTGTCTTTCTGATCCTGCAACTGGTCAGCAGCGTTTGGGGCCTGTGGCTCGTGCAGGGGTTTGTGGCCCGGATGCCGGTTGCCGAAGCATCTACTACGCCTGATTACCCGGCTTACTGGCTCGCAATTGTACTTAGCGCCTGCGGTATAGGGCTGGTACGTCTGCTGGCACTGGCCGAAGCGCAAACATTCTGGGATGTGGTCTTTGCCGGGATGGGCAGCGTGTTTTATGCGCTGCTGACTGTATCGATAGCCCGTAAGAGCTGGGGCCGTGCTATATGGCCGGTACGATAGCCGTCGCTACAAACTTGTCGAGACCGGTTGTGTCTACCCAGGTTTCCATGGGTGAGTTCTTCCGGTAAAGGAATATCAGTTTTTTTGTGGCCTTGTCCAGCGTGTAGTGTGAATTGATGATCTCATTAATTCCTGACAGGTCAGCCTCCGTAACCGCTCTTACGTCGATGTAAATAACATCGAAGCCATTTTGGGCCGATTGGGCTACTTCGGTGCGCAACACCGCTGCTTCTTCGCCGGTGAGTTTGCCGGTCACTTCGATCCGAAAGCAATCTTTTTCATGGTCCAGAATTTTAAACGGACCGCTCATAATAGACATACTCGAGTAACTTTTTGGTAAGATAACAAACAACTATGAACGCCAGCAAATTTTTTACACTCCTTTTTTTACTCGTTGTATCATCGGCTCTGAAAACTTGGGGCCAGGGCCTGGACGGTGCCGCCCGGGAAGCCTTCGTTCAAAAAGCGATCCAGTTTCGCAAAGAAGAAAATTACATGGCCGCCGTTCAGCAACTCGACAGTATTCTGGCCAAAAATCCTAAGGATGCGGGCATCCTTTTGTTCAAAGGCGACTTGAAATTGCAGGGCAAATTATTCAATGACGCCGTTGGTACGTATAAGGAACTGTTGCTGCTGGATTACGAAAAAACTACGGCTCAGATTAACCTGTCGTACGCGCTGTTTATGAATCATCATCCGGCTAAAGCCCTTCATTATGCAGCGGAAGCCTGGCGTCAGAATCCTAAAAATACTAATGCCATCGTCAATCATTTCAACGCGATGCTGTGGAATAGCCAGACGAAGGAAGCGGCCCGTTTTTTGAATGAGCAGGACAGTTTGATCGGTCCGGCACAACGGCTGGTGCTGAAAGCCCGGCTCTATACCACCAGCGGTAACTACACCAGCGGCCTCGCTTATTACGATAGCCTGGTGCGGGCTTATCCCGACAAAAACTACCTGAAAGAATACTCGGAAGTGCTACTGGGCAAGAAAGAGATCAAACGCTCCGGCGAAACGATGAAGGCGAATGAAGCCCTGTTTACGGCGAACGAGTACGCGGCTTTTACGCAAAAGCTCAAAGCGGCTCAGATATGGAACGCCGGAACCGAATTTGTCTATTTCAGTGACGTGGCCAAAAATACCCGCATCGAAAATACGGCCTGGCTGCAACAGAGCGATGGTGGTATGTTCCGCTTTCGGTTGAGTGCGGGTACCTCGTCCATCACGTCGGCAGAAAGCCAGAAAACAACGGCTCAGTTTGGACACGTAACCGTTAACGAGCGGTTTAGCCGGGCCTGGAGTGGCCAGACAGATGTGCATTTGCAAGTCATTAAGCCCGAAAATAGTCCGGCTTTCAATGGGGTAACCAGTAAGCAAACGCTGCAATATCAGCCCAACGACCGCCGGATGGTGGGCCTGGTATACAGCAGCGATATTTTGAACTACACGGCGTCGTTGCTGGAAAAGAATATCCGCAGCGACAACTTCGGCTACGTAACGCACATTCTGCTGACCGGCAAAACGGGCGTATTTTCGCAGGGAAGCTTCGGCACCTTGACCGATGGCAATCAGCGCTACCAGTTCTTCGGCTCGCTATATCACCTCTTCCGGACGGAGCCAACCGTCAAAGCCGGCGTAAACGTGTCGGCAGTGCATTATAAGGACAATGCCATCACCAACTATTTCTCACCAAACCGCTATTTTAGCTCCGAAGTGTTTACCGATTACAGCACTGCGCTACCTAACCTCGCCAAATATTACGTGCAGCTACAGGGTGCAGCCGGGGTTCAGCAAATTGAAAATAATAATTGGGAGCCAGCCTTCCGGTTTCAGTCGGAAATCGGATTCCGCTCCAGCCATTTCGAAACCGGCCTGAAATACCAGACCAGCAACGTAGCGTCGGCGGCTGGCACGGGCTATTCGTTCAACTGGTTTACACTCCGGCTGGTATGGAAGTGGTAAGTTTCACCGCATTACCAGTAACAGGCCTGAACAGATTGGCCGTAACCCCACTTTCGGGATTACGGCCAATCTGTTCATTTTTTTAGCCAGACAGGGTAGGCTAAGAAAATGGCAACATTAGCGGCAGGCGGTAAAGGCCAGCTTTAACCACGTAGTTGTGTTCTGGACAATCACGAGAAAGCCGCCCGTTGCAACGGAGCGGCTTTCTCGTGATTGCTCTAAATTGGTACACACCCTGTTTTACACCTGACTAACCTTCTTTACGCTGAACGTGAAATACTTTTGGAGGAGGTAATTCGCCGTTAGTACGACGACGGTCGAAATGATTTTGGCAATGGTTGGTTGCACGTCCATAAATACGATTAACCCTTTCAGAATCAGGTAGTCGGAACCCAGGCCTTGCAATACCACCAGAAAATACCTGCCCAGTTTCTGTGCATTCTGCCCCCTTGTATCGTCTTGTTGCCTGAAGGCAAAATGCTTTGCCAGCCAGAAACCCGTGGGTACGGTCAGGGCAAAGGCCAGCAACAGGCTGACGGTGTAGGAGGCTACCGGAATGCCATTGATGATGAAGTCCGAGGTCGGCAGCATGAACTGATATAAAACGGCAAACAGCACGATATTAAGGGCCGTATTGATGGCTCCCACTGCCAGATAAGCGTATAGCTGGAAGGGTAATACGCGTTTGAAGACCGGGTAAAACAGGTCAATTCCCCACTGTATGAATTTTTTAAGCATCGGTGCGTACGTTAATGTGGTTGGTTGTTACGCTACTTCCATTAATGGTTGTACGTGCGACAGGTACCACTGCGCCAGTTCATTCATGGGTAAGCCTTTGGCCGCAGCGTAGTTCTGATCTTCGAGTTTCCGGCGTTCGTCGGGGTGTTCGAGCAGATGTGTGATGGCATCCGCCATACTCTGGGCATTGTCGGTTTCAAAGAAAGCTCCGCCGTAGCCTTCCTCTTCGACCACGCGTTCCAGATCATCAATTTTGGGCAGAATACAGGCCCGGGCGTAGCTGCCTGCCTGGTGCAAAATCCCGGAACTACCGGTCGTGGTGGTATATGGGAAAATAATAAACGTGCTCTCGTGGAAAATATCGGCTACTTTTTCTTCGGGTACGTAGCCCGTGAAAACCAGATTCGGCATATCGCTGTAGTGTTGCTGCACCTTGTCTAGGTACCCTTTCACGTTCGGGTTGTCGGTGCCGGCAATGGTAGCGAGGAAAGTACGATTCGGATGTTGCTGCTCCAGAATTTTTACGGCATCGAGCATGGCTTCCACCTTTTTATACGTGCCGAATTTGCCAAATGCCATCAGATTGATCGTTTGCAAGGGTTCGGGCAGGTAGTTGCGTTCGGGCAGTTCAAAATTTCCATGCGGAAGCAGAATCACGTTGCGGGCCTGATACTTCTCTTTCAGAATATCGACGTACTGCGAGATGGTAACGCCTACCAGATCGGCCTTTAAAATGAACTTGGTAAGCTGCCTGCCAATCCACAAAAACAAATCGCCTTTCCATTTGCTCTCGGCCATGCCAATGGTGTCGAGCTTCACGGTTTCGGTGATATTGTGGAGGATAACCACCGACGGAATGCCCAGCAGCTTACACATCCAGGGGGTCAGCAGACCCAGTGCAGCCGGAATCTTGCCCGCGCCAAAGGTCATAAACTGCAGATTCATGATGACCACATCGGGTTTCAGGGCCTTCAACTGCTCGCGGATGTGCAGGACACTAAACCAGTTATCGAAGGTCCAGCACGGAATGATATCCAGCCCATCCATGGCATACTGGCTATACCGGCTGTTGTCGTCGAGGTGGTTGGTCAGCACATAAATGGCGTCGATATCGGCTTTGCCAACGAAACTCCGAATCAGGTGGTAGCCATATTCGTTGAGTGTTACCAGACTGGGCGGGTAGGGAGAGATAAAAGCAATTTTCATGGTCTTAATGATCAGTGATGGTTGATTCGTTCAGGATGCGTAGCGCATCGATTCGCCAGTGGTCACCCTGAAAAAGCAGGGCAATGGCAATGGTAGCCCGCGTTGTTTTGGCGGACTGATCGGGGTACTGGTAGGTCAGCACGACATTACTGTCGAGGGCGGTACAGACCAGCCCATCGGTCGACCAGTTTTGCAGATGCAACTCGTGCCGGTCGTCACGCCGACTGATAGCGGTGGGCTGAACCCCGGCGTAATGGCTACAGAGTTGGTTAAACCAGGCTTCAGTATAGTATTCTTTGCCCGCTTCCACGTCGTTGGTGCTGTACAAATGATTCAGGTGCGCCCACAGATTGGCGTAGTCTACAGTTAAGGCGGCCAGTTGTTCTGCAGTCGGTTTTTCCGGTGATTCTACACATACGGCCATGCTGGTTTGATGCGCCAGCGCGATGGCATCGGTACGCAGAAAAACCGGCTTTTCGTCGCTGCGCTGATTGAGTCGGCTCTGTAAAAAGACGTAGCCAGCCAGCAGAATCATCAGGCTTAAAAAGAGGATCCGAAGCATTACGGTATTAGGTTGATGGTTTTTGAGACGGTGTTGGCTATACGAGCGGTTAGCTGATACGAAAGCTGTTTGTCGGTGGGTATCAGGGCGGTGGCGTAGCCGTTCAGGACGGTTGCTTCCATGCGGTAGGTATCCGGCCCACCGGTGTAGACAAAATAGACGCGCGTCCCATCGGCCACTGTATTGGCATACACGTCGGTCAGTGGCCCGGCCCTGACGAAGTAACTATTTGTTTCGACCCGGTACGTGGACTGGATGGGAATGCGTGTGCAGGAACCCGGCTGGACGTAATACGATGAAATCGCTTCGTTGCGGATGGCCCGGTATGTAGCAACTTTAGGGGCTAAAGCCAGATTATTTTCACCAAAATAATTAGCGGTACCCAGCATGGATTTGCCCGGCATGGATTTGCCCGGCACCGGTACCAAATTCCGGTACGGGTCGATGGCTTCCCGAATGGCCTGCTGCACCAGACTACTGTCGGGATTTACCGTTTTAGGTGATCGATAATCGCGCTGAATAACAACCGGAGTTGCCCGGTTCCGAAGGGTAACAGGATAATAAAAACGCTGGTCGTTGAGCCAAATGCAAAGCTGGGCAGGCCCTTCGAGTACCCCCCCGGGCGCGTTGAAGGTGACCGAAAAGCCGGTTTCTGTGGCCTGTACCGCCAGCGCAATGGGCTGCGAAAAACTCAGCAGACAAGCCTGCCAGCTACCGGTGATACCCTTGAATTGTAGGCGCGATCCCGGCACGGTAAGTACAGAGTCTTCGTTTAGCCAGACGGGCTTTTCGACAGAATGATTCCGGCAGGCGTCCAGCGTAAGCAGCAGTAAGAAAAGGACAGAGATAGGTTTCATTGGAGATATATTTCCTGGGCCATGAAGCAGTGCGGAAGCAGCGCAATGCCTTTGTTGGCGGTGGCGATACCGTCTTTTTGCAGGGGTAGAATCGTACGTTTCTGGCCGTTGATAAAAACGTATATTGGCCACTTTGTCATCAGCTGGGCGGTACCCTGAATGGTATGAAATCGTTCCCGAAAGTTGCCGTGTAGCCCCCCGCGCACGACGGTACTGTGCAGCACCAGTTTGGATTGCCAGATAATGCCCTGTGCATCTTTCTCGGCAATGAGAATACCGGGGATGTTGATTTCGGTGGTCAGTTCGTTGTATAACTTCGTGTCGATCAGCACATCATGGTTGGTCAACTGCCGGACCGAATAGCCGATGGTGCCCCCGTGAATATATCCCCGCTCAGTCACGTCAGTAACTCCGTACACGCCGATGGAAGTGATTTTCAGCGAATTCATGCGGGAGGTGCTGTCTAATGGTATCTGAAAAAAGCTGCTGGCTTTAGGCGATAGATTGTACTGAAATGCCGTGCTGGGGTAGTAATCCCGGGTTATATTATGCTGATAGCGTACCGTCACTTTCAGCGCGATGTTGACCGGAATATCATCGGCGTTTATAATCTCGCCCGTAACAAAATTGAGTTCGCCGTTGCGTATAAAGTGGACTTGCTGGAAAGCGGCAAATGGTTTCTTTATCCGGTCGTCTTTCACCGTCGGGAAACTGCTGAATACCCGTTTGCCCTGCTTTTTAAAGAGCGTGTACGAATAACTCCGCATCTGCTCGTCAGGGATTTCAGTCGTGATTCGGGGCGGAATAATGTACCAGTGCTGGTTTTGCTGAACCAGCCGCAGTGAATCCGTACGATTCAATCGCTGTAGGGAGGTGCGCCACGTTGTCGAAACCCGCACCAGGGCCGAGTCGTCGGTCCGGCGCAACTCCTGCACGTTGATGGATTCCAGCTTGGCGTAGGAAGGCAGCAACCCTCCGTCGGTTGCCGATTTTTCGAGTAGATACTGGTCGAGGGTGAAGGCGGGCGATGGCTGGAAAAAGTGGAACGCATCGTCGAACCGTTGAAAATCGAGGTGATTGTAGTAGCTGATAACCGCTGTTTCCGGGTCTTTCTGCTCGTCGATCAGCAGCAGTTCATACACCTGATTGACCATAAACCCGGTCGAAAAAAGCAGCGGCAGCAGCGACGAAGACAGCATAACGACTCGCGGGTAGTGATGGTCGGTAACCGGCACGGTTTCAAAATAGTCTTTCTGCTTGTAGCGAAACAGGTAAAACGCCGTGAGTAGTACCACCACGCAAAAGCTACTCACGGGCAGAATTCCCCACACCTGTTTCAACAAGGGGGCCAGCTCTGTGGGCCGAACGGGCCGGATGGTCGAGATATTCCCTTTCTCCCAGACAATGATGCCGTTTTCGAGCCGGATGGTCCGGCTCCAGCCGTTGTAATACAGCACCGGGTCGTAGTACCGATCGTTGCTGAAGACGTATTTCAAGCTATACTTTTCGGCACTCGACAGGAAATCATCCAGCGAAGCCATGCCCTGGTCGCCCGAAAACTTGGCGTTTTCCAGCCGTTCAATGGGCCGCGTAGTCAGTTCGGGCAGCCGCCGGGCCGAATGGTAATTTCCATCGACCGTGGCTGCCAGCGAATTGGCGCTGAGCCAGGCCATCTGGTCACCGAAGCCGAGCGTCAGGTACCGCCAGCGGCTGTGCTCGTCGCGGTTCAGGAAGTTCAGAATGGGTTGTATTTCTACCTCTTTGGGTTGCAATGGCCGAAAACTGCCGAGGTGAAAAATGAACAATACAAACATCAGATACGAAAACCCAGTAGCACCCGACAGGGTAAAATGGCCCAATGCGCCGAACCGCTGAGTCAGGTACTCCGAAACCGGCCCGGCCACGAACGAATGAATGAACTTCGCCATGAAGGGGATGGCAATAATGGAGGCCCAGAAGCCGAAGCGGTCGAGGGTCAGGATGTTGAACGCATTGGCACCCAGCATCAGTTTGGGCAGGGGCGTAGTGCCTCCGCTGCCCAGCAACAAACACAGAAAAAACGCTGCGGCCCAGCCAATAAACCGCCGTTGCCGGGTGATGGTGAACGCAATGGCAGGCAGCAGCGCGATAACGAGGGCCAGCGGAATGACGTAAAAAATCAGGCCCGATGAGGTATTCTGGAAGAAATTGTCCCGCGAACCATGCGGAATGGATACCTGCGTAATCGGGTCGGTTTTGCTCCAGTACCAATACGGAAAAATCAGGCCAACCGCCAGCGTCAGCATCAGCCCACCGAACAGGATAAACTGTTTGTATTTGCGCAGTGCCGCCCGAACAATGGCCAGTCCGAAACGCAGGGTGTTTTGGGGCTGTTTGGGTTGGGGTAGCCCATCGACCAAAGCCATAAATACGGTTGGCGCAATGAAGAAGGCCATACCGAAAATGGCCGTTACGTGGTGCGAACTGACTACCACGGCCAAGAACGACAGTGCCATCACCAGATAAATTGCTTTGGGCCTGACCAGGTATTGATACAAAAACGGCAGGGAATTGAGCAGAAACGCCAGCCCCGTCAGCGTAGGCATCTGCCCGTATACGTGCAGCGTTTCGACAATGGACGACAGCACCACCACCAGCAGCGCAGCCACCCCGGCCACCGTCTTATCGAAGAACAGCTTACTAAACCGGTACACGCCAACGATCAGGATTTCGAATACGAAAATGGCGTAGACGCAGAAGGCAATCTTCAGCGGAAACACCTTACTGAGGAGCGCAATACCCTGATGTACCAGCGGTGGGTAGCTGATGGTCAGAAAACCCGTGTACCAGCGGTATTCCCACGGTTCGAACCAGAAGCGGGCGTAGTGATCGGCGAAGAACATGTGCACAAACGCGTCGTAGGTTCGGGGAAGCGTGAAGTACAGAATAACACCGTGGGTCAGCAACGCCAGCGACATTGCGACAAGCAGGAATTTCTTGCCGAGGGAATCGTTCCAGATGGTATCGTTAACGTAATTCACGGGAGAAGAGCGGGAAAGATGAGTGTTACTTGCTTATCAAGCAGTTGAAAGGCATTCGGTGGCACAGGCAAAGGGCGCGGCTACCGAATGGCAGTAATCTGCCGCACGGTTCTCCTGAAAATGGATACCCCGTGCTGATTATCAAATAGTGAGTAGCCCGATTTTAAGTTGAATTTGTCGACCAATCGATATTGTAAATATAACTGCATTAATTATACCGGAATCTTGATCGTGTGTTTCAACTTCAGTCGCGAATCGCCCACTTCGGTCCAGTGCATGAGCGGAAACTCTAGTACTCCATTTTGCAGAGACGATTTGCCGAACTTCTTTTGCAGACGCAGAAAAATTTCGACATCGAACAACCAGGGCGTCATGAAGGATTGGTTGAATAAAAAGGGCACCAGATTGCGGTGAAAAACTTTTGCACCGCACTGCGTGTCCTGAAAAGTAGCATCCAGAATAAGCCGTATAATCAGCTTAATCACGCTGCTCACCAGCGACCGCTGATCGTTGCGCTTGATGTTGGCTCCCAACCGTTGAATGCGGCTACCCACTACGGCCCCAAACTGCGGGTACTGTTCACGGTATTTCGCCATCTGCAGCCACTCTTCGGGTTTGGTAGCCAGGTCGGCATCCAGAAAACCCAGCAGCTCTACGGTAAACTGACGATGAATATAGAGCATCCCCTGCCGCACGGCTTCCGATTTGCCCGCGTTCTTTTTTAGCGAGTGCACGCAAATCGTAGCGGGGCACTCGGCCTGGATACCCCGCAGAGTTGCCAACGTTTTATCATTGCTGCCGTCGTTTACGAAGCATAGCAAAACTTCGGGGTTCTGCTGGGCAAAATCGAGAAAGCCCCGGAATGGAAACCGGTTTTCTTCATTAAAGCAAGGTACCACAATGGCGTAGCGATGGGCAGGGGTT
>JANOCD010000130.1:0-5560 GCA_031411995.1 Cytophagales bacterium | reverse complement strand
CACTCGCGTCAGCAACTCCTCACTCCTCACTCCTATCTCCTAAGTTTTTTTAAGCGTATGTATTCAGCATTACCGGCATTACCAGCATCAGAATTTCTTCGTTCTCTTCTTTGTCGGCAGGGATAATGAGTCCCGCCCGGTTGGGTGCCGACATTTCGAGTGAGATCATTTTCGCGCTCAGGTTATTGAGCATTTCAACCATCAGCTTGGCATTAAAGCCGATCTCCATATCATCGCCTTCGTAGTCGCACAACAGGTTTTCGTTGGCTTCATTCGAGTAGTCGAGATCTTCCGCTGAAATAGTTAAGCGATTAGCTTTCAGCGATAACCGGATCTGGTGGGTAGTTCGATTAGCATAAATCACGATCCGTTTCAGCGAGTTCAACAGGTCGGAACGGCCAATGGTCATCACGTTGGTGTTGTTGGTCGGAATGGCGTTTTCATAATCAGGGAAACGCTCGTCGATCAACCGGCAAATCAGTTGCGTGTGTCCAAATGTGAACGAGGCATTCGATTGACTAAACTCGGCCCGTACCTCCACCCCCTCCGGCAACGATGCTTTGAGCAATTGCAGGGCTTTGCGTGGCACAATAAGGGTGGTGTTGGCGGTCCCGGTAATGTCGGTCCGGCGATACCGAATTAGCCGGTGGCCATCGGTGGCTACAAACGTGGCATTGTCGGCAGTGAGGTTCAGGTAAACCCCCGTCATAGCGGGGCGCAGATCATCGGTACTGGTCGCAAAAACGGTATTGTTGATAGCGCCGAGTAGGGCATCCGACGACAGTTCGACCGACATGTTTTTGTTGACTGCCGGGATTTTCGGGAAGTCGATCGGGTTCTCGCCAGAGAGTTTGTACCGGCCATTATCGGTCAGAATCTGGGTACCGAAGGTTTCGGTATCGATCTGAAACGTAATGGGTTGTTCGGGCAGGCTGCGGAGGGTATCCAGCAGCAATTTGGCGGGGATCGCAATGGCTCCATTCTCCGAAGCATCAACCGGAATCTGGGTGGTCATTGTCGTTTGCAGATCCGAGGCCGTAACGGTTAGTGTCCCTCCTGATGACTCTGATCCAGTCGCATCAACGCCGACATCGATTTTAAACAGAAAATTCTCTAAAATCGGAACGATGGGATTGGTGGCTACCACCCCATTTATGTGGGAGAGGTTCTTTAACAGAACCGAGGAAGAGACGATAAATTTCATACAAACCGTGATTAGTTCAATAGTATATAATAGAGCAAAAATACGAAAAGGGCGGAACTTTGCCCCGTTTACATCCATGATTCTTTTTAGGCCAATAAAACAGTGCTGTAAGTGAATCCTGGTTTATTTCACCGTAAAACTAATTGTTGTGCAGGTGGTACCACCATCGTTCATGATACAAATCGGGCCGTTGGTGGCATCGCTCGGCACTGTCACAAAAAGTCCCTGTGGTGTGGTTCCGGTGCCGCGAAATTTGGTAGCCGACGATTTTCCGTTGCCAAATCGTACCTCTTTAGTAGTGGCCAGATTCGCCCCTGTAATAGTGATTTCAGTTCCGATAGCCGCTGTTGTTACTGATAAAGCTAAGTTGGCGGGCGGGAGAAGCGGGGTAAAATCAGCCGCCGAACAGCCAATTCCTCCTTCGTTAGTCAGGCAAATGGCCCCTATTTGCACATCGGCAGGAACGGTCACAATGAGTGCCTGACCCGATACCCGGAAATTGGCCGCTGTTGACCGTCCGTTGTTAAATTTCACTTCACGGGTGTTCGTAATGTTTATGCCTGAAATGGTAATGGTGCCGCCAACGCTGGTGGTGGTTGGCGTAAAAGTGATGTTACTGGCAGGAGCCAATACATTGAAAGACCCTGATGAACAGACTGTTCCGGCTTCATTAGTCAGGCAAATAGGGCCATCCAGTGCATCATTAGGTAGGGTAGCAATCAGGTTCTGACCCGATACCCGGAATTTGGCGGGTGTGGAGCGGCCATTGCTGAACCGCACCGCTGTAACATCGGTCAGGTTTTGCCCAGTGATCGTGATATCTGTATTAACCTTCGCTAAATCGGGTCCGAAGGCAATGCCTGCGGGTGCCCGGAGTGCCGTGAACGAAACCGTGGTGGTGGTTTCGCCCGCCAGGTTCACCACGCGCACCGGTCCGGTCTGGGCATCATTTGGAACCCGCACCCATAGTTCGCCGTCGGTGTTGCGGCCATCGTTGGGAGCGGCCCCCTGACTACCTGTAAAGAAAACACTGGCATCGAGCAAAAACAGGCCCGACACCACCACCCGATTGCCAACAATGGCTTTACGGGTCAGGTCGGTTATGGTGGGCGGTAATACTACCGTCAGGTTGCGGGAAGTAGTGCTGCTCCCCGCCCGGTTAATTACGAAGATAGGACCAGTGGTAGCATCGGCTGGCACTGTAAATTTAATTTCAGTACTCTCGACCCGGCTCGTGATTGGTGCTGCCCGACCGTTTATTGTTACCCCAGTAATGCGAAACAGGCTTTTTCCGGTCACCACAATTTCGCGTCCTCGCAGCGTTCGGGAGGGGTTAAATACCAGGTCGGACGGGGCGTTGTAATAAAGCAACGACTGGTAGCTGGTTACGCTGCCACCGAGATTGTTCAGGATGACGAATACTTCACCGGTTTGGTCGCGGGCGGGCAGGGTAACCTCGATTTGGGTGTCGCTCAATGCCCGAAAAAGGGCGGGCGTGTTGCCCACTGTTGCCGCCGTAATGTCTCGAAGATTCCGGCCATTAATGATCAAACGGTCTCCCGCAATGCCTTCGGTAACGCTGAATCCGTTGAGGTCGATGGTTGGCGAAAGGGCAAGTTGTACACTGTCGGCGGTGGTGGCCGTGAGTTGGTCGTAGAGTGTAACGGTCAGTTTGCCGGATGTGGCATTGGCCGGAATGCTGATTCGGAGTTCGGGATCGGTATTCTTGGTGAGCGGCATCACCAGCCCATTGAGCCGCACCACGCCATCATACAGGTTTTTACCCAGAATGATGATCTCCTCCGAAAGACGGGGGCGTTTGGGCGAAAAACTCGTGATTTCGGGTGTGCCGGAGATCAAAAAAGGCCGGCTTACTATGCCACCCGTTGTTTCGATACCGAGCGTTTGTGGTCCTCGCGGCACGATAGGAACTGTAACAGTGGCCGATTGTGGGGTAACCGTAGCTGTTTTAGCTCGAACGGCCTCTGGGATGTTCACCGAACCTGGTCCAAAGCGCACCCATTGCAGTTGATCCAGAAAATCGCCGGTAATGACAATAGTTTGCCCCGGCAGGGCATTGGTGGGCGACACAGTGCTGACAATAGGCAGCGGTTGCAACACCGTGAAAGAGATAGGGTCTGTAACACCTTCTTCGTTCGTAACCCGAATTTGAGCGATACCCGTTGGCATTCGAGGTACTATAACCTTGATAACCTGATCGTTAATGCTATTAATTTTGCCTGAAAAAAATACGCCACTGTCGCCAAAACTAACCGTCGATGCATCACCAAATTGAAAACCAGTCAACGTGATTTCCTGTCCAATGGGTGCTTTGCTGGGGCTGGCCTGTGTGAGTTCGGGGGGGTATTTCTGAACCCGGCACCCCGATAAGCCAAGATGCAGTAGAAAAAAGAACGTACACAAGAACCGTATATTCATAACCATCAAATTCAGCCCGCCGACACCATGTTGAGTGTGTAAAAGTACGGCTGGTTTGCCCAACCACAAAAACCGTGCGGGTTTCTAATCCTATGGGACTATAGCAAACAGATAGGTGATACTGGTTAACTCGGCTTCAACGCCAGGGTACTTATGACTGATCGAGGTACTTTTTGACAACCAGTGGCTTTATTGCCAACGGAAAGTTTTAGCTTCCACTCTATAAATTTCACCTTGACTAATGACTTTTCTGTACGAAAGAGCAAGGGAAATTGTCCTTAAATTCCTCACTGATTCAACAACAACCGCGCCCCAATGGCCCAGGTTAAAAGAACCGGAAGGTCGTAGTAAACGTGTTGGGCATGAGCCACATGGTCAGGCGGTATCTCAAGGTTGTGGCGCAGGTGAACCACATCCGTTTCGGTTGGTATGCGGTTGCACGACCACACCGTAAGGTCGTTCCACGAGCCATTTTTGAGCGTAGTGCAGGTGCTAAACGTCTGAAAAAGAGCCGATACCGAAAAACCCGAACTGTCGGTGGGCCAACAAACGGTTTTTACCTGCCATTCATAGGGGCTTGTGCTGGTTAAGCCGGTTAGCGAGTATGTGCCAACTCCGTTGATGGCTGTCAGGTTTGTCACGTTTGTCCAGCTAACAGCACCTGTTGGCCGCCAGCGAATGGCATAGCGGGTTTCGTCGGTATAACCAGCAACCTGCCAATGCAACCGGGCCGATTGGTCGGTAATGGCCGAGGTGGTCAGGCTGTTGGGAATAGGGCAGGGTTGCACGCCATACGTTGCCGCGTAGGTTATGCTGGTATCCGGCACGGTGATCATATTGGTTACGTCAGACCCGTTTTGCCAGCGTATAAAGTCATACGTTACCCCATTTAGTGTTTGCGAGGCAGGCGCACTGAGGCTCAGTTTCAGGCCGGAAACAAACGTCTGGGAATAGGGCGTGGTAATGGGCGGACCGTTGAGGGCAAGTTGCAAACCCGCTCGATTACTAATCACATTCACCGTCACAAGGCTCGGGTCAACGTCCACGGAATCCCGGCCAATGCCGCCCCGCGAGTCGGTAACAGTCAACACAAATCGGTAAAAAACATCGGCTGCTGTTTCGCCCTGATTCGGAATCGTAAACTGCCCATTTCTGACTCCTACTGCAATAGGAGGCCCATCGTGAAGGTGAGTATGGTGATAAAATTCAACTGTCCAGACAAATGCACTGGCGGGCAGTGTTCCGTCTTCGGCATCCACCGCCGTACCCGAAAAGGGCATCACCTCGCCCGCCCGGTAAAGCGTGTGGCTGATGGGCGTGGTGATGGTAACGGTTGGCAGGGCGTTCGGAATCGTTACCGAGATCGTGGCGGTTTGGCTGGTAACGCTGCCCACCGTGTTGCTGACCACAACCGCATACCGCCCGCTGTCGGCAAGGGTGGCCTGGTTGATCGGATACGTCGCCGATGTTGCCCCGGCGATGTTGATGCCGTTTTTTTGCCATTGATAAACCAGCGGAGCCGAGCCGGTTGTGGTGATCGACAATTGGGTTGCTGCCCCCTGCGCAACGGTGGTATTTTTGGGTTGCCCCGTAATGGTTGGTGCCGAATCGGTGGTGTAAATGATCTTGTAAAGCGCGTTGTTGTTGCGGCTTAAAAAATACAGATTACCCTCGGGGCCAACGTTTAAGCCCGTTGGTAAGCCCGGCAAATGCTGACCGAATACAGACGAAACGACTGCGCTACCCGATAACGTCAACGTGCTGATGGCACTGGTACTACTCTACCCTGCTAAAATATTTTGTTGATACTGAGCGACTTGCCTATCTAACCACTTGAATAAGCGAGATAACTTACCCCACCAAAGGGGTGCAGCTTTAGCGGAATTGCTCGTCTGCCTGAGCAACTCCCGAAGCTGG
>JANOCD010000129.1:0-13830 GCA_031411995.1 Cytophagales bacterium | reverse complement strand
TTGGAGATGTCTGACACCTTTACACGCCACGCCCGTTTTCTAAAACCGCCCCGACTCCACAGCCTCGGCCCCATGCCGCGACAACGCCTGAACCCCGGCCAACAAACCCGCGAAACGCTCGTCGGTGGTTAGCCCCTTTTTGTAGCGACCGTAGATTTGCTGAATCACTACGGCGTTTTTGAATAAGCCAAATACGTAATAATAAAGCAGGTTCGAGACATCACGACCCGACTTTTCGGCATAACATTGGGCGAACTCCTGCCGGGTCAGGTTACCCGGTAACCACGTCAGGTTGAACGACTTACGAAATGGTTCGTCGTTGATTTCAGACCAATAAGAGAGCGACGTACCCACATCCATGAGCGGGTCTCCAACCGTACACATTTCCCAATCCAGCACCGCCAGAACTTCCGACAAATCGGGGGAGAGTACTACGTTGTCGTATTTGAAATCGTTGTGAATCAGCGTAGGCCTATCGCGGCCCGGCAGGTTCTCGGAGGGCATTGTTTGATCGAGCCAGTGGGCGAGGTCGGTCATGGCCGGAACATCGTCGGTCTGGGACGCGAGGTAGCGTTTGTGCCAGCCATCCACCTGCCGCCGGATGTAGCCTTCGGGCTTGCCCAATTGAATCAGGTTGGTTTCCTGAATGTCGAGCGCGTGCAAATCGACCAGAGCATCCACCAGCGACTCCGATAAACGGCGCATGGTATCGGGCGCGAGGCCCATTTTGGGAGCCGTTTGCGCCCGCAGAATCACGCCTTGCACCCGTTCCATGATGTAGAACGGGCAACCAATCACGGTTTCATCGTCGCAGAAAACCACCGGCTTCGGAATGCGCTGATAACCAGCCGATTTTATGGCCGACAACACCCGAAACTCCCGGCCCATATCGTGACCACCTTTAATATCTTTGGCCCCGAACGGTGGCCGACGCAACACGTACTCGCCTTGTTCTGAGCGAATTAAATAGGTAAGGTTGGAGTAACCACCCGGAAATTGACTGATTTCGGTGATGGTGCCAACACCCGTTTGTTGGGTATCCAGATAGGTTTGCAGAGTGGCCTGATTCAGTTCTTCGCCGGGCCGGGTGGGTTTTGCGGTGTCCAGATTAAGCATTAACGGGCTTGTTTTTGCGGGTATCCAGGCCGTATTCTTTCAAAATGCTCCGGGCCAAAGCCGTTTTGTGAACTTCGTCGGCTCCGTCGTAGATCCTGGCACCGCGCTCGTGCCGGTAATACCAACCCAAAAGCACATCATCTGTTACGCCCATTGCGCCAAACACCTGGATGGCCCGATCCACCACGCGGAGCATCATGTTGGCCACAAAAAACTTGATGGTCGAAATCTCGTTCCGAACGGCGGCAGCTCCCTGCTCGTCGATGTTGCGGGCGGTGCGGAGAACCATCAGGCGCGATGCGTCGATTTCGGCCCGGCTTTCGGCAATGAATCCCTGGATAAATTGTTTCTCGCCCAGCATCACACCCGGTTCCATTTCGCGGGTAGCGGCCCGGCGACACATCAGATCGAAGCAACGCTCGGCAATGCCAATCCAGCGCATGCAGTGGTGGATCCGGCCCGGCCCCAGTCGCTCCTGCGCCAGCATAAAGCCCATTCCCTCGCCCCCAATCAGGTTGTCGGCAGGCACGCGCACGTTGTTATACCGCACTTCGGCATGGCTTCCCCAATGGTCGGAGGGGTCGCCCATGATCGAGATGTTACGGACGAGTTCAAAACCCGGCGTATCGGTTGGCACCACAATCATACTGGCGCGTTTGTGGGGAGCTGCGTCGGGGTTGGTCACGGCCATGACCACGGCAAACGCGGCTCCGTCGGCCGAGGAGGTGAACCATTTGTGGCCGTTGATGAGGTATTCGTCCCCGTCGCGTTCGGCCACGGTGCCCATTTGTGTGGGGTTTGAGCCAGCGAATTCGGGTTCGGTCATGGAGAAGCACGAGCGAATATGGCCCTCTTTCAGTGGCTCCAAAAACCGGTTTTTGATTTCCTTAGAGGCATATTTATTCATCAACTCCATATTTCCAATGTCGGGAGCCTGGCAATTGAATGTGTAATGGCCAAACGGAGTCCAGGCCAGCACCTCGCTGATTTGCCCAAACTCGCACAGCGACAGACCGAGGCCACCTTCGTCGATGCTGTGTTGCAGACCCCACAAGCCCGCTTTTCGCACTAACTCGCGCTTTTGATCCAGTATTTTGGCAACTTTCGAGAAGTTGCCGGTGAGGTGGTCGGTCGATTCGAGGGGGACAAGTTCGTTGAGCACAAACTCGCGGATGCGCGGGACGAGGGCGCGGGTCTGGTCGGTGGCAAATAAGGGTTCCATACCCAAAAATAGTACTAATGGGCTAACTTATTGTGCAGGTTGGCGGATTCTGTCTGCTGTTTATTTCGGTATTGCCACCATTCCAGTAATCCAATGCCCAAAACGGCGGTATATTCTGCCATGGTCAGCCACAGATTTTCAGCGTAAGGTTCGCGTTGATAGGTGGCATAGGAAGCCCAAACCAACGCCGACCAAACCAGTGGATATCGAAACGGCGTGAACACCGAAGCCATCACCACGAGCGTAATATACCACGGATGCACCGTGGTAGCCATGGCAAAATAGAGCGTCAACGTGAGCAACAACCGGGTGCCAATCGTGATTTTTGTTCGCCCAAAAGCCAGCCACAGAATCCCCAAAAACGTCATTAACGATAGCCACGGCCCCACCTGCTGAATGACATTGTAACCCCTGAGCCAATAGCCCGCTTTCCGAACGAGGTAATAGATACTGGCATTAAACTCGAACTTTTGAAAGTACAGATTGAGGCTCGACCCGACGTTTTGAATCAGTTCAAGACTGGCAAACGGCAGAAACATCGCCACGGTCAGAACCCCAACAATCCCCGAATAAATCAGCCCTTTCCGCCAGCCGAGGTATCGAATCAGCAGCGGCAACCCGATAAGCGGCAGCATCTTGGTGGCAACAGCAAGGGAGAAGAGGAGGGCAGAGGGGAAGTAGTTACCGACCCGTCGGACCGCCCTCACTAACAACCAAACCGCCCATACACAAAAGAAAATCACCACCGCTTCAAAGTGGATGTTACCCGTCAGTTCCAGAATCACCAGCGGGTTCAGGGTATAGATCAGGGCATAGTTGGGGTTTTGACCTACCCGTTTGAGCAGGCGGGGGAGAAGCCAGATGGTGCCGATTTCGGCCAGCAGAATCGGCACGCGCAACCAGATCACGGTGGCGGATAAGTTGTTACCCCCTAACCAGGCTGCCAAACCGAAAAATGCCTGATTCAGCGGAGGATAGACCGTGAAATAATCCGTCGAATTGAGTCGGCTAAACAAATCAGTGTCAAGAACAGCGGCTTTGGCGATATCGGTCCCCAATAACGAGCGGGGGAGGTACAGATACGGATTGAAACCGTGAGACAGCAGCCGACCATCCCACGCAAACCGGGCATAATCGTCGGAGAGGTGGGGGGGAGCCAACAGCAGAATCACCCGAAAAAGAACGGCTGCTACAACAAAAAAACGGTCAGGCGAGGTGGTTGAAGTCAGGTCGGGGATGGCCCTCACCCGGATGGAATACCCCCATACAACCAGAAAATACAAACCCAATAAGCCCGTGAATTGGCTTCGGTCAATGCTGTAGGCCAGTAGTGCGTAGAGGGCTGCCGACACCAGCAGCCAGCCGAGTCGAATTGGGGTCAGGGTCATTGGGGTGAGTTGGATACCGGGGTGGTTCGCCAGCCAATGCGGTGCGCCGAACCGTTAGCGAATGAGTCAGCGAATATAAACACACCATCCCAAAACCCACCATGAACATGATGTGCAAAAAGAACATCCGAAAGTCGCTCACGTAGAAAGCCAGTATCAGACCACCCACAAAATAGAGGGCCAACAGCCCCTCGGCAAAGGTGAGCCACGTTAATTTTCTGCCAATATATTTGTTGCTTCCCCATTGGTCTCCCGTTTTGTTGGCATTGAACTTCGGCGTTCTGACAAACGGGGTTTTCTTCCCTAAATACCCCTCGATCACGGCAATCGTGTTGTGCAACGACAGTCCCATCATCAGCGAGGAGTACATCGGGAAGTAAAACGCCATCATGGCCTTGCTCTTCGGAGAGTACAAAATGTACGGAATTCCATAAAACGAAATCAGGATGAACAGGTTGAGCTGGAAGAAATTGATGATGTAAAACACAACTTCCCACTCCGGGTGACGGGCACGAATGTAGAGGAGCGGAACGCTTAACACGCCCAAAATCAGCACCAGAATAAATGTCGCGCTGCTGAACAGGTGCATGCCTGCGTGCAGTTTGGCTTTCAACGAAATGCCGGGCGTTCGCAACACCGGGCCATACATTTTGCGGGCAACCTCAGCGGCTCCCTTCATCCAGCGGTATTGCTGCGACTTCAGCGCGTCCATTGCCACGGGCAACTCGGCGGGCGAGCCAATATCTTCGCGGTAGCTGAATTTCCAGCCGCGCAGTTGGGCGCGGTAACTCAAATCGAGGTCCTCCGTAAGCGTATCGGCGTGCCAGCCGCCTGCATCGTCAATGGCCGTGCGTCGCCAAACGCCCCCGGTGCCGTTGAAGTTGGCAAATAGGTTGGCTGCGTATCGGCCGCTTTGCTCAATGGTAAAATGCGCGTTCAGGCCAAACGCCTGGAGTTGCGTAATCAGTGAAAAGTCTTCGTTCAGGTGTTCCCAGCGCGTTTGCACAATACCCACTTTCGGATCAGCAAAATTGGGAAGGGTTTTAAGCAGGAAATCGGGGTCGGGTACAAAATCAGCATCGAAAATGGCCACAAACGGAGCCTTCGAGAGGGTTAGTCCATAGGCCAGCGCCCCCGCTTTGAAGCCCGTGCGCTGCGGTCGCCTAATGTGCTGAATATTAATGCCTTGTTTCTGGAAATAAGCTACCCGCCGGGCAATAATATCCACTGTTTCGTCTGTTGAATCATCTAAAATCTGGATCTCCAGCTTGTCTAATGGATACCGGAGTTTGGCAACCGAGTCAATGAGCCGTTCGGCCACGTATAGTTCGTTATAAACGGGCAACTGCACAGACACCGTTGGCAACTGCCCCCACGGAATCGAATCGGCCATGCGAATGTTGTCCTCCCGTTTTTGTTTGGTACGGAGGTACGTAATAATCAGGCTCAACTGACCGAGGTTGTATAAAAACAACAGCAACAGCGCGAAACCATAAACTATAAGAACAACTACTTCCATGATGTTGAGCGCAGCGTGGTTTTCCGAAACCGCGCTACAGGTATTTAAAAATCGTCGTCAAAATCTTGTATCCGGCTCCTATCGTTCCTTTCACGGTTCCCGAAATTTTTGAGAAACCAATTCGTTTTCGGTAGTTGACCGGCACTTCTGTCACGCGCATTTTTTGTTTGGCTGCTTTCAGTTGCATCTCCACCGTCCAACCGTAGGTTTCGTCGCGCATGTCGAGAGCCAGCAAACTGCTTAGGCGGATGGCCCGAAACGGCCCCAAATCTGTGTATTGAATACCATAGAACAACCGTAATAAGTTGGTCGCCAGCCAGTTTCCGAACACCTGTTGAGGTGTCATAGAACCCTGCTGCCGCTTTCCCAACGCCCGCGACCCAATTACCATGTCGTAGCCCTCTGTTAAAATGGGGGCTACCACCTGCGTCATTTCGGCGGGGTAGTCCGAGTAGTCTGCATCAAGGAAAACGATAACATCGGGTTTTGGTTCTAAATTTTGAGCGTAGGCAATGCCCCGCAAACACGCCCGACCGTATCCCTGAATTGGTTCGTTCAATACCGTGGCTCCTGCGCGGGCCGCTTGCACTGCTGTTTGGTCATTAGAGTTGTTGTTTACCACAATCACCTCCTGCAATTGCCAGTACCGCTCGGCGGGGGTTGAGTTGGCCACACCCGGTGGAATTTCGCGGACAACATTGCCCACAGAATTTTCTTCGTTAAATGCCGGAATAATGACGACGATTCGGGGGGGAGTCGATGAGTTCATAAATAAATAGCCCGCCAAAATTACGCATTTTGGCGGGCAAAGAATGTACGACGTAGTGGTGCTGCGTTGTACTTAACCCTACATATTCGAGAAATCGAAGCCTTCTAAAAACGCAGTCGTGAACTGACCAGACTTGAATTTGGGGTCGTCCATGAGCTTAATATGGAATGGAATCGTGGTTTTTACGCCCTCAATCACGAACTCTTTCAACGCCCGCTTCATCCGGGTAATAACCTCTTCGCGCGACTGCCCCGTCACGATTAGCTTGGCAATCATTGAGTCGTAGTTTGGCGGAATCGTGTAGCCCGCATACACGTGGCTATCAATCCTGACACCGTGACCACCCGGCAAATGCAGGTTAGTGATTTTGCCGGGCGATGGACGGAACCCGTTGGCTGGGTCTTCGGCATTGATCCGGCATTCCATGGCGAACAGTTTCGGCGAGTAATTTCGGCCCGAAATAGGAATACCAGCCGCCACCTTGATTTGCTCCTTGATCAGATCAAAATCTGTAACTTCCTCAGTGATAGGGTGTTCTACCTGAATCCGGGTGTTCATTTCCATGAAAAAGAATTTCCCGTGTTTGTCCACCAGGAATTCTACCGTACCCGCGCCTTCATAGCCAATGGCCTGAGCACCTTTAATGGCAGCAGCGCCCATTTCTTCCCGAAGTTCCGGCGAAACCACTGGTGAAGGCGTTTCCTCCAATAATTTCTGATGCCGACGCTGAATAGAACAGTCCCGCTCGGACAAATGGCATACCTTACCGAATTGGTCGCCCACAATCTGAATTTCGATGTGGCGGGGTTCTTCAACAAACTTTTCTAAATAAAGGCCATCATTGCCAAAAGCGGCCCCCGCTTCGGTACGGGCATCGTGCCAGGCTTTTTCAAACTCACTTTCTGCCTTAATAATCCGCATTCCGCGGCCACCACCACCAGCAGTGGCTTTCACAATAACGGGGTAACCCATCTCTGCCGACAAGATTTTGCCTTGCTCAATCGACTCCAGCAAGCCTTCGGAACCCGGAATTACGGGAACTCCAGCAGCCCGCATGGTCGCTTTAGCCGTGGCTTTGTCTCCCATGCCGTTGATCTGTTCGGCGGTTGCTCCAATGAATTTGATTCCGTAGTCCGCGCAGATTTGAGAAAACTCAGCGTTTTCCGACAAAAAGCCGTAGCCGGGATGAATGGCATCGGCATTAGTAATTTCAGCCGCCGAAATAATGCTCGGAATATTCAGGTACGATTGTTTGCTCGGTGGAGGACCAATACAAACAGCCTCGTCGGCAAAGCGCACATGCAGGCTGTCGCGGTCGGCAGTTGAATAGACAGCTACCGTTTTAATGCCCATTTCGGAGCATGTACGAATGATTCGCAACGCGATCTCACCCCGGTTAGCAATCAGGATTTTCTTAAACATAATGAGTGAAAGGGTGAAAGAGTGAAAGAGCGAAAGAGCGAAAGAGTGCCCCAACGGAAAGTATTGAATACGTCGTCAGACTAATTTCACTCTTTCACCGCGACGGCGGACCGTCTTTCACTCTTTCACTCTTTAAACTGGTTCTACAAGGAACAAAGGTTGGTCGTATTCGACCGGCGTGGCGTTTTCAACCAGCACTCGCACGATTCGGCCCGATACTTCGGACTCAATCTCGTTGAATAATTTCATAGCCTCGATAATGCAAACCACCTTACCGACTGCTATTTCGTCACCGATTTCTGCAAACGAGGGTGTCTCTGGATTGGAAGAACGGTAAAATGTTCCAATCATCGGCGATTTGATGGTGATGTAATTGGAGGTGTCGGGGGCTTTAGGGCGGTCCAAAGCATCGGCTGTTGTGGCAGCCGTGACTGGGGCGGGTGCTGCGGCCTGCTGAATTGCCGCCGGAGCGGGAGCAGCCACTGTTTGAGGCTGATACATCGGCGCACTCGCCGGTCCAGAACTGTACCGCTTCACGCTGATTTTCAGTTCGTTGGTTTCAACATTGACCTCATCAAGACCCGATTGGGCAATGAAGTCAAGAAGTTGCTGTATGTCTTTTGTATCCATAGCTATTTAACTCGCTCAACATAATCGCGTGTCCGCGTATCAACCTTGATTTTCTGACCCTGTTCAATAAAAAGTGGCACCATGATTTTCGCTCCCGACTCCACCTCGACCCGCTTTTTTGGGCTGTTGGCGGTGTCGCCACGCATTCCCGGTTCGGCATAGGTCACTTCGAGTTCTACAAACGGCGGCAATTCGCACGTAAGGGCAACATCGTTTTCGGCATTAATCAGGATTTCAACTTCCTGACCTTCCTTCATCATATCGGAACCTTCCACCAGTTTTTCGGCGATATTGATTTGATCGAACGTCTCCTGATCCATGAAATTGTACCCTACTTCGTCCTTGTAGAGAAACTGGAATTTCCGGCGTTCCACCCGAACAGGCATAATGCCCATTCCAGCGTTGAAGGTATTGTCAATCACCCGCCCGGTGGTAAGGCTCTTGAGTTTCGTTCGCACGAAAGCCGCTCCTTTCCCGGGTTTAACGTGCTGAAATTCAGTTACCTGGAATAAGTCGTTGTTGAAGTTTAAGACTAAGCCGTTGCGTAGGTCTGCAGTCGTCGCCATAGTATGATTTTGGATTTTAATACGCCCACTTCACATACACCGAACCCCAGGTGAAACCACCACCGAAGGCTGCGAGTATCAAATTATCCCCCTTTTTGAGTTGCGATTCATAATCGAACAAACAAAGCGGAATCGTAGCGGCTGTGGTATTGCCGTACTTGTAAA
Organism: Cytophagales bacterium; assembly: GCA_031411995.1. Taxonomy (GTDB): domain Bacteria; phylum Bacteroidota; class Bacteroidia; order Cytophagales; family Spirosomataceae; genus Rudanella. The sequence continues at coordinate 5,033 of JANOCD010000129.1, read as the reverse complement.
TATTCATCATAACGCGCTCAAACGGCACTTTCATGCGGTTTGCGGTTGCGTCGATAATGCGTTTATTGGCCTGATGCGGCACTAACCAGGCCACTTCGTCGCCCTTCAGATGATTCCGCTCCATGATCTCCGCTGATACGTCGGCCATATTTTTCACGGCAAACTTGAACACCGACGGCCCATCCTGATAAATCGAATGCCAACCTTTTTCAACGGTCTCGTGAGTGGGCGGGTAGCGGCTCCCTCCCCCTTTCTGAATCAAGTGCGATTGACCACTGCCATCCGATCGCAGAATCGAGTCCAGAATACCAAACCCCTCTTCGGCAGGTTCGATCAAAACGGCCCCGGCTCCATCGCCAAAAAGCACGCAGGTCGTCCGGTCGGTGTAGTCAACGATGGCCGACATTTTATCGGCACCAACCACAATTACCTTTTTGTATTTTCCTGATTCGATAAACTGCGTTCCGGTGGTCAGGGCATACAGAAACCCCGAACAGGCAGCCTGAATATCGAAACTACCAACGTTCCGAATACCGACCATGTCGCATATCAGGTTGGCTGTGGCCGGAAACAGGTAATCGGGCGTGACGGTGGCACAAATCAGTAGATCAATTTCTTCCGGTTTTGTGCCTGTTTTTTCCAGTAAGCCCTGCACCGCCTTCGCACCCATGTGCGACGACCCCATGCCTTCACCTTTAAGAATCCGGCGTTCTTTGATGCCGGTCCGGGAGGTAATCCACTCGTCGTTGGTATCCACCATCCGTTCCAGTTCCGCGTTAGTCAACACGTAGTCGGGAACATAACCGTGAACGCCCGTTATTGCCGCTTTCATCATCTGTTAGGTGGTACTTTACAGTGAACAGTAAACAGTGAGCAGCTAACAACTAACGGTTTAGAACACTGTTGGCTGTTAGCTGTTAGCTGTTCACTGTCAACTAAGCATTTGTGCGATTTTGCTGTATGCGTCTGATTCGACCTGCCGAATGGCCAGCCCAATCATATTTTTTATGGCTATTGCCGATGAGATGCCATGTGCAATGATCACGTTGCCGTTGACCCCTACAATTGGGCTTCCTCCCACCGATTCATAATTCGTTTTGTCAACAAACTCGTGGCTCAGGCCCAGCTTTTTGGTCAGCGAATAAATCGACTCGCCCAGCTTGAACATGGTGTTACCAGTGAACCCATCTGTTACGATCACATCGGCTTTGTTGGCAAACATTTCGTTGCCTTCTATATTGCCGATAAAGCTAATCCGGCGGCTTTCTTTCAGCAGTTGATAGGCTGCCTGCGCTACCAAAGAGCCTTTTTGCTCCTCAGAGCCAATGTTCATTAAGGCAACCCGTGGTTTTTCAATACCAAAAGTTGCCTGCGCATACACTGAGCCAATTTCACCAAACTGAGCCAGCATTTCGGGCTTGCAGTCGGCGTTGGCTCCAATGTCGAGCATCACGGCGTATTTTCCTCCTAACTGCGGTACAAACCCGGCAATGCAGGGTCGCATGATACCCTCAATGGCTTTAATACTAAACAAGGCTCCCACGTGCATGGCCCCCGTGTTTCCAGCACTGCAAAATGCCTGTACCTGCTTCTCTTTTAACAATTTAAACCCGACTCCAATACTGGAATTTGGCTTTTGCGAAAGGGCTTTTGTGGGGTGTTCGCCCATCTCGATTACGTCTTCGGCATGAACGATTTCGAGGTTGGACAATGGCTTTGAGGCATATCGGGGCAGTAACGCATCAATAACGCTTTGCCGTCCAACCATCACAATCTTTACATTCTCCGGAAGTTCGGTAGCGGCCATCACTACTCCTTCGACAATTGCCTCCGGAGCGAAATCACCACCCATAATGTCCACTGCAATTTTCATTGACTCAATTAGAGCGTCGGAGCCGACGCAGGGCTTGGTAGGAATGAAATAGTTGCGTAAAAATAGCAGGTATGGGGCAATAAAAAAGTATTTCGCGTTCATCTTCCAGGAAGATGGCAACGAAATACTTTATGATTGGGCACACCTAAGTAGCTGATTTTAAGCAGCCGAAGCGTATCCTTCGATCATCATTTTACCCTTATAATAAAGGTTGCCCTCAAATACGTGAGCATGGTGACGCTCGTGAACTTCGCCTGTTGAGGCATCCGTTGAGAGCGTTACGGCCGTAGCCTTGTAGTGGGTCCGGCGTTTATCGCGACGGGTTGTCGAGTGGCGTCGTTTGGGGTGTGCCATTGTCGTATGTTAGTTAATTATCGTTCAGTTTGCGAAGTGCCGCCCAGCGAGGGTCGATGGGTGCGCCTTCCGTTGATTCATCTGTGGTTTCGGACGTGTAAATCACTTTACCTTCCGATTCGTCGTCGCCGTCCTGCTCGTCTTCCTCGCGGAAGCGCGGGTGCAGTTTTTTCATGGGTAAAGACGTAGCAATAAACTCAAAAATATATCGGGCTACATTGATACTGTGCGTGTTGCGCTCAATCAGTTCGATTTCGTCGGTCAGTTCTTCGTTATGATCGGAGAATTTCAACAACAGCAACCGCTCAATGTCGATTGGCTCGTCATACAAATCGAGGCTCCGGTCGCAGGTTAGCTCCACAGTGCCTTTGATCTGGAAATCGAGCCGAATCATGGTTTCTGATTTGTTAAGAATCAGATGGGTACGAATGGCTCCCTTCTCAATCATCTCCTGCTCCAGCCCACCAAAAAACGCATTATCCGACTCAAAGTCGTATTCGTAGCGTTTGTTTTCCAATCCAAAAATTGGAATCTCGTATTGCCTTAGCTCGTTCACGGTATCAGACCCCTCCAAAAATAGGAGTGCAAAAGTACGAAACGTTTGTGAATCAGACAAGTTTATCCCAATCATTCCTGCATCAGCAGAAATGCTTTGATAAATTCATCCAGATCGCCGTCCAGCACGGCATCGGTATTGGAGGTTTGATAACCCGTACGGTGGTCTTTCACCCGCCGGTCGTCCAGCACATACGAGCGAATTTGCGACCCCCACTCAATTTTCATTTTACCCGCTTCCACCTCGGCTCGGGCCGCGTTGCGTTTCTGAACCTCAATTTCGTAGAGTTTCGACTTCAACAGCCGAATCGCTACTTCCTTGTTCATCAACTGACTGCGTTCCTGCTGACACTCGATAATCAGGCCCGATGGTTTGTGTTTGAGCCGCACGGCGGTCTCCACCTTGTTCACGTTTTGCCCACCAGCTCCTCCAGACCGGAAGGTATCCCAGTCGATGTCGGCCAGATTCACCTCGATATTGATTGTATCATCAACCAATGGATAGGCAAAAACGGAGGCAAACGATGTGTGTCGCCGGGCGTTAGAATCAAACGGCGAAATACGAACGAGCCGGTGAACGCCGTTTTCCGATTTGAGGTATCCATAGGCCAACGGGCCGGATACTTCGAGCGTGGCTGACTTGATACCAGCGGTGTCACCATCCTGGTAATCGACCTGTTTCACACTGTAACCGTGTTTTTCGGCCCAGCGTAGGTACATCCGGTAAATCATCTCGGCCCAATCCTGACTCTCGGTGCCACCGGCTCCGGAGTTGATTTCGAGTACCGCGCTGAGTTGGTCTTCCTCGTTGCTCAACATTTTCTTGAGTTCGAGTTCGTCCAGCAAGGTCATCACGTTGGCGGCTTCGGCATCCACTTCTTCCTCGGTCACGTCGCCTGCTTCGTAGAACTCATACAGGGTTTCGAGGTCGCCGAGTTGTGTGTCGAGTTTATCGTAGCCACCCGTCCAGCCTTTGAGGGCACGGACTTGTTTCATCGTATTTTCGGCGCGGGCGGCATCGGTCCAGAATTCGGGTTGGAATGTCTGTTGTTCGAGGTCGCCTAATTGCTCTTTCTTGGAATCGTAGTCAAAGATATCTCCTCAGAGCCTCTACTCTGGCTCTCAAGTCTTTCAACTGATCGGTTGTCATGAACTTGTCTTGTTGTGGTTAATAAAATGCAAATATACGACAATCGGGGGCGTTGTTTGGTTCAGCGGGGCAACTCCACAAACCCCGTCGCCCCCCCCGACCGCACCAGAACCCCTATTTCTGACCCCACTTTTTCGACCGGGATAATGGCCGTGAAGCCCGTGTCTTTTTCATTGACCGAGTCCGTCAGGTCGAGCCGCTGATGGAACAGGGTGGTGTAGGTTTGCCAGCCGTTGGGCGTTCGGATGGCTACGTAGGTGTCGTTGAAGTTGGCTTTGAGACCCCGGAGTTTAGCCCACCCGCTGATGACATAATACCGGCCAACCGTTCGTTGGAAGTCAATTTGGTACTCCACCCCGGCAGCACCCACTCCCGGAACTGGCACCGAGACGGGTTTGGATTCTAAATCAGAAATCGAGATTGAATCAGGCAAAAAAAGCCCTGTTTGGTTCAACAGGCTCAATTTTTGGGCGGGTTGCAGGACGGGCGCACATCCCCGAATCAGGCCAAATTGTTGCCATAAAAATTGGTCGGTTTGTTTGAGTTCGCGGAATCGGCTGATTTTGCTGGCGTAGGTATAATTGGAAACACCCCAAATGCCAACGGCTCCCAAACCGGCAACCACAACCAGCCCCGGCAACCAGCGCGGGCGGGCCAGTCGTATCACATCGGCAAGGCTCAGGTAGGTTGTAGCCAGCATTAGGGCCGTAATGTTGCGGTAGCGCGAGGCATACATGAGTTCGGTTCCTTTGTCGATGCGGTTCACGGCCAGCATCAGGCCCGTGAGGTGCAAAAAAATCAGGAACCAGAACAAAGTCGGGTTTTGGCGGTCGTAGCGAGTTAGCAGCAAATAACCTGTCCACAAAATGGTTGCCGCCCCCACCACCTGACTGAGCCAGGCCACCGAAGGATGGTAGAACATGGCTCCCAGAAACGCCGTATCTAAAGCCAGCAAATGAACAATTTTTTCAAGACTAAACAGGCTGGTCAGAGCTGGCCCAGACGGGTTGCTATAACCTCGGAAGTACAGGAAGAGGGCCAGGAAGGTGGTGGCAGTGGCGAGTATGGTGGATCGGAACGCCGAACCGTTGTAATCCGCCG
>JANOCD010000128.1:0-4970 GCA_031411995.1 Cytophagales bacterium | reverse complement strand
CGGCCTTGTCGGGGCAAATTCGCTGAATAAAATTGGTTGGCAAGCCATTTTTCTCCGCTGTTAGCTGCCGCACCTGTCGCGTGTCGGGGTCGATCAGCAACAACCCCTGCCCGAAGGTACTGGCCCAGATACGTCCTGCCCGATCCTGAACCATATCGGTTATAGGTGCCGTTGCAATGTTCTGGCCATCTATGGTAGTAACTAATCGGTTAAACCAAACTCTGGACTTGCAACAGTATAGTGGAGATTTTTTAGGCGCCCATTGAGGAAGTGTAAAAATAAGATTCCTGCTGACTGGGCGTGCGGTAATTCAACACCGAATGTTTCCGTCGGCGGTTGTACCAACCCTCGATATACTCGAAGGTGGCCAACCGAGCCGAGGCCCGCGTCGCAAAATAAGTATGATTAACCATCTCGCATTTGAGGGTTTTGAAAAAACTCTCGGCAACCGCATTATCCCAGTGGTCCGCCACCGCGGCAGTTTCCCTTCCGACTCATACTTTGCTCAACAGGCAAGTCCTTTAGTTCATCCCTAAAGTCAGTGCAAGCATACTGGATGCCCCGATCCGAATGAAACAGAAGCTGGCCACCTATGGCTCTGTTTGTGAGGGCCATACGCCAAGCCGCCACACTCGTGTCTGCCGCTTTCATACTATCGCTCATGGACCAACCGCACAGGCGGCCCTGCAATCACTTTTCGGTCGGCCAGATCCAAAATCACGGTTAGGTAAAGCCAGCCCTGACCAGTGGCGATATAGCGGGGCGGCCCGTGCCGTGAGGTCTGAGACCCACTTTTGTCCTGGTTTATCGGCCGTGAACTCTCTATTCAGCACATTTTTAGCCACGGGGTAGTCATGATTCGATTCCGTAGTCTGCACCCGAAACTTTTTGTACATGATGCTACGAAGACCTACCTTCTTCATGAGTCTGGCAATGCGGTTACGGGAGGCTTTCACCCCCTGCTCCCGGAGCTCATCCGCAATCCGGGGACTACCGTACCGACCTTGGCTTTTGCCATGCACCCGTCGAATGTGATTCACCAACTGATCCTGGTCTTGTTGTCTGGCCCCGACGGGGTGCTTACGCCAATAGTAATAGCCACTGCTACTCACATTCAGTACTTTACACATCTTCTCAACGGGAAATAGCTTGGCGTTTTCCTTTATAAATCGGAATATTTCCCCGGTCCGCCGGCGCGGTCGCCCTTGGAGAAGATGCTGACCGCCTTTTTCTGTACAACTCATTATTACGCAACTGATAATGAGTGCTTTGCAAACAGCTTCTCCAATTCCTCTTTGGTTAGCTGAAGAGCATGTAATTTCTTATAGAGGTGTTTTAACTTCATGGCTTTCTGCTTCTCATTGCTTAGTTCCACCTGGTTCTTTTGATAGGGTTCGGCTTTGATGATCATGTTCCAAATAATTACGGCCAACTTTCTGGCCGTTGCGATAATAGCAGCCAGCCGACCTTTTTTAAAGGCGATCCGCTTGAAGAAAGGGGTCAACTCATGATTCTTCTGGTTGCCAATTGAGTTAGCTGCATGGCGCAGGGCTTTAGCGATATGATTTTTCCCCGAAGGGGTGCGATTGCCAATGACCTTGCCTCCGCTGATTTTGTTATTGGGCACTAGACCTAACCAGCAGGCAAAACTTTTAGCCGTCGGGAATTTGTGTATATCATGACCCAAGCTGGTTAGCAAACATAAAACAGCATTGTAACTAATACCCGATATGGCAAATAGGTCGGTTCGGAAATACTGGTAGGCCAGCTGGGATAGATTAAATCCAGGGGCATGTTTACCGGCCCGCTTCTGGTTGGTTTTCAGTTGCTTCTTTTCCTCCACAGATACCTCGACAGCAGGAGCATACTTGATCAGAAACGTTTCAATGACCCCATCGCATTCTTTGATCTTTCCTTCATACAGACGGTAAAAATCCAGAGAGGCTTGTAATTCAAATAACAGTTCTTCCCGCCACCAGCCTTGCAGGGCATCGGCAATCTCTTGGCGCGACTTTTTGACCCGCTGGCTAACCAGCGATACTAAGTGTTCGGGATCACGCTGTCCAGCCAGGATAGCCTCAATGACGGCCATACCGGACTGGCCGGTAATGTCATTAAGCACCACATCGAGTCGGATATTCATCAATCTTAGTGCCTTCTGCATTTTGTTACTGTAGCGTGCCGACTGTTGGACCAAATGCAGGTGATGGTAGTAGTAGGTACGTAATTGCTGGAAGGTATCACTTAGCAGTAAACTACCCGATAGCAGACCCAGCGAATGCAGCTTCTGAATCCAGATGCAGTCGATCACATCCGTTTTGCGACCTTTCACATTTTTGGTCTGGTTACCGCCCACGAGCAGCACATCAAATCCAGCCTGCTGAAGGGCATTGAACAGGGTTTGCCAGTAACTGCCGGTACTCTCCATGGCGATCGTAGTCACGCCATGCTGGTGCAGATGATGAATCATCTCCTGATGATCTTTGGTGTAAACCCCAAATTCACGCACATGATCTTTATTCTGATCAATGGCTACCAGGTGAGTGCGGGAGCCTACATCAATCCCGGCAGCCTAGGGATTAATAATGTTGAATGATAACTGATTCCTACCCATAAGACATTAGTAGTTAATGACTTTCAGGGAGCGAATCGGGACTGTAAAAATTTTCTGTACGGGATTCGCCGAAGCGATCACCAACCAATTCACCAAATGCTTTTCGCTAGGGAAAGCATCATACGCTCCAGCCCAGATTTTAAAAAGGACTTTAAAAGTACCAGTAAAAGCGGGGGGCTTGGTTCAGAAAGTCTACCAAAAATAGGGTTTCTGGCTGGAACGTAAGTTGTTGGGGCTATTCAACAGCGTATGCGCTGTACAACGATTTTAATATATCGCGCTCCATCTGAGCTTCTCTAAGCTCCCGTTGCAACCTTCTGATCTGTTGCTGTTCGTCAGTAAGTGTGGTATTGGCAGGCAACGTTTGATCGTTTTTTTTGTGCCGTTGTCTCCATTTGCTGATTCGTCCCGGATCGATGTCCAATTCGCGGGCGGCCTCTTGAATTGATCCTTTTACGTAAGACAGCTCGACGGCCATCTCCTTGAATGTTTCCGGTCCGCCCTTTAGGTTGATGTACGCATGCTCTATAACACCCTCATTATCAAGCTGCCCCTAAGTTAGTGAAAAGCCCCAAATCTGCACCCGTTATCCCAAATTTAACCAACTTTTTCTTCATCTGACGAATCTGTTGTTGCTTCACCAAGGCCACATCCCGCACTAATTTAGTTGACTCATAGGCTTCCCTTGTGGTAAGCGTCTTGTAAACCACCACCGCCAACTTTCGAGCCGTCGCCGTGATCGCTTTAATCCGACCTGCTCGGTAAGCAATCCGCTGGAAAAACGCCGTCATCGGATTGGGTTTCTTCATGTTGCCCAACGAATTAGCCACCATCCGAAACGTATTGGGCAACGTCGATTTGTTCTTCAACGTCTTCTTCGACAACACTTTGCCCCCTGATGCCTTGTTGTTAGGGGTGAAGCCGAGCCACTTGGCAAAGGCTTTGGCTGAATTGAATTTAGTGATCGACTCACCCACTTCAGCCATGAACGTTAGCAGGGCATCCCGCCCAAAACCGGGAATATTGCTCAGATCAACGCCCAATAGTTTGTGGGCATACTGCTCGATAGGTAACTTGGGCGTGTTGCGCGATTGGCGCAGTTTCTGGCGACCTATTGTCGGGTCAGCAACGGCTTGAGGCTGCTGGAGTCCCTTCGTATGGTCCGTGAAGTGCTGGTCAAGTTCGTTGTCCAACTCGGCGATTTCAGCTTGTAGATTCAGGTAGAGCCGGTAGTTGCTCCGCACTTCAAACCGCATCGCCCCGTTCCAGTTGCCTCGTAGCAGTTCAATGATTTCGGCGGGCTTCTTTTTACAATGGCTGTCAACCAGGTCGGCCAATTTAAGTGGGTCTTCCTGTCCCTGACAGATGGTGGCAATGATCCGCAAACCCGACACCGAATTCGTATCAGTCAGCACGGTATCCAGCCGTATATTGCCCGCCCGCAGGGCTTTCTGAATACGCCGGATGTAGTCGGCCGCATCGTCAACCAAACTCTTCCGCAACCGCACTAAAGGCCGTATCAGCGTAGAAAACTCGTCTGGTAAAAAGATGGGCGGAAGTAAACCCAAGCTGTGCAGGGTTCGGATGTGAATGGCATCGGACGTGTCCGATTTGAATCGGCGGTAGTTTTTGGTATTGGCTCCGGTCGTTACTAAAACCTCAAAACCAGCCTCCTGAAGCACGTTCACCAGGGGTCGTTCATAGCCTCCAGTCGCTTCCAGGGCTACGTGTTTGACCCAGTGTTGGCGTAGCCAATCCGCTAACCGAAACAGTTCTTTGGTGGACACGCCAAACTGCTGAACGTGTTGCTTTGGGTCGTCGCCAACGGCGACGACGTGAAACTGAGAGCCAATGTCGATGCCCGCCACCTGCTGGTGGACAACGGGCATAGCCAGATAGTTATCGCGCTTTTTCATGCTTAAAAGGGGTAAGCAGTTGAAACAAATGGCTATCAGCGGGCTATTTTAGCTAAACGATAATCATGATGTACGGAGTAAAGGGGTTTCCCTTTCTACCAGTGGGGTTCTCAAGGCATTAACTGGTGAACCAGTCAATGACTAATAGCCGGATCGGGACGTTGGCCGGGCTGCAAGCACCAGAAGAAAGGACGATCTTCCCACGAAGGGGCTACTGATAGCTAAGTAAAGATAGGGCTACCGGCTGGATTTTGTTCTCATGCGTTGTTGTGGGTTCGTTCGCCCGCGAACACGGAGGATGTTGGGGTGGTACAAAGCTAGCCTTGAGCAAGCCAGCCAATAAGAGTTTGACCAGCCATTCGCTGTCTTTCTTATCGGTCTTGTGGCCTGGCACATGTTTAATGTGGCGGGCGTTGACCAGTAAGATCTCAAACTCCTCG
>JANOCD010000127.1:0-23447 GCA_031411995.1 Cytophagales bacterium | reverse complement strand
CCTAAAATCTGCTTACGTAGAAAAATAGCCTTGCCACTCTCGAACTGCCCTGCATGAAAACCAACCGCCGATCATTTCTTCAACACTCCGCCAGTTTGCTGGCTCTTAGTCCGTTAACGATGGTTTCGGCCATTGCCAGCCGGGTCGAAGGAGCCGGAAAAGCCGCCATCAAACCCCTTGTGGTGTTCGTTACAGGCGATCATGAATACGGTGGTGAGCAAACCTTGCCGCTGATTGCTGCCGAACTTGAAAAAAATTACGGAATGCGGACGAAAGTTCTGAAAGCCTATCCCGATCAAAACAGTGAAAAAGACATCCCCGGCCTTGAGACACTGAAAGACGCTGACCTGGCCGTTTTCTTTTTGCGCTGGCGGCAGTTGCCCAGTGAGCAACTCAAATACATCGACGACTATTTGAAATCGGGCAAGCCCGTGATGGGGTTCAGAACCACCACACACGCTTTCAATTTCCCCGCCACCGACGAGCGTAAACCCTGGAATGCGTTCGGGGAGTTTGCCTTTGGAAGCCCGCCGGGTTGGGGTGGTGCCGCCAAACACACGCACTACGGCCACACCAGCACCACCGACGTTACCATTATCCCCGAACAAGCCAAACACCCCATTCTGACGGGCGTTGACCCTGCCTTTCATGCGTCGTCGTGGTTATATCATGTGATGCCCAATCACCCTGCCAAAGGGGCAACGCTGTTGCTGATGGGCAAGGCCGTGAAGCCCGAACGCCCGGCAGTGGACAACCCAGTGGCCTGGACATGGAAAAACGAGTGGGGCGGCAAGGTATTTTTTACCACCCTCGGCCACCCCGAAGATTTCCAGGTTGAGTCGTTTCAGCGGCTTGTTGTAAACGCCATTCACTGGGAATTAGGCAAGCCTGTTCCGAAAAAATGGAAAGGTAAAGTAGCCATTAATGTTCCGTACAGGGGCATTGTTAAGTCGTAACCAGTCAACTACCATGAAATCACACGTAGCCAGAAAATTCAACGTCAAAAAGTTATTGATTGCCGTGCTGCTGTGCCCCATCGGGTTCAGCGCGTTCCAGTTTACGGCACCTAACGCATTGAAAATCAACAAAGGATCGCGGATTGTGTTGCTTGGCGATAATTTGGGGTCGCGGATGATGAACTACGGCCATTTCGAAACCGAAATGCAGGTTCGCTACCCCGACAATCAGCTCTACATTCGCAATATGTGCGACGGGGGCGACACGCCCGGTTTCCGGCCCCACGCCAGTCGCAACCTGCCCTGGGCATTCCCCGGTGCCGAAAAGTTTCAGACCGAACTGGCTACCAATTCCAACAGCGAAGGTCATTTCGATACGCCCGAACAGTGGCTCAACCTGCTCAAACCCGACGTGATCGTGGCCTTTTTCGGGTCGCCCGAATCGTTTCAGGGTGCCGCCGGACTGGTTAATTACCGGGCTGAATTAGATGCGTTTATCAAGTACACACTGGCTCAGAAATACAACGGAACCACGGCCCCGCAACTCGCCATTGTGTCGCCCATTGCCTTTGAAGATTTGTCGGGAACGTTTGATCTGCCAACCGGAAAAACCGAAAACGAGAACCTCGCGCTTTATACGCAGGCCATGAAAGAAGTGGTGGCACAGAACAATCAGGGGGCCGAGCGGGTGCTGTTTGTCGATGCCTATACGCCCTCGCAGCAATGGTACGATTCGAGCGCGGAACCACTCACTATCGACGGGCTGCAACTGAACGATGCAGGCTATAAACGCCTGGGGCTGTTGCTGGCCGACGAAGTGTTCGGGAAAGCGCAACCCAAAGCGGAGAGCAACCGGAAATTAGTGCAGGAGGCCGTACTGGAGAAAAACTGGATGTGGCACAACGACATTAAAGTGCCCAATGGTGTTCACGTTTATGGTCGCCGATATAACCCGTTTGGGCCGGATAATTACCCCGCTGAGATCGAGAAAATCCGGCAAATGACCGCCATCCGCGACACGGCGATCTGGCTGGCAGCCGCAAAAGGGCAGAAAATGGACATGGCCGCTGCCGATGCCAAAACGCGGCCCCTGCCCCCGGTGACGACCAATTTTAACCCCGAAAAAAACGGGAGCCTGACCTATCTCAGCGGCCCCGAAGCCTTGAGCAAACTAAAAATGGCACCCGGCTATAAAGTGGAGTTGTTTGCGTCGGAAACGGAGTTTCCCGATCTGGCCAAGCCCATGCAGATGTCCTTCGACAATAAGGGCCGGTTGTGGGTGGCCGTGATGCCGAGTTACCCGCACTACAAGCCCGGCGATCCCCGCCCGAACGACAAAATCCTGATTCTGGAAGACACCAACAACGACGGAAAGGCCGATAAACAAACCATTTTTGCTGATAAACTGCACCTGCCACTGGGCTTTGAGATTGCCAAAGAAGGTGTGTATGTGTCGCAGGGAACCAACCTCAAACTCTTCACCGATACGGACGGCGACGACCGGGCCGACAAATCCGAAATTTTGCTGAGTGGCTACGATGACCACGACACGCACCACAACAGCCACGCCTTTTGCGCCGACCCATCGGGAGCTATTTACTCTGGCGAGGGCGTGTTTTTGCACACCAATGTCGAAACGCCGTATGGCCCCGTGCGGGCTACCAACGGTGGTTTCTATCGCTACAGCCCCCAATTACGCAAGCTGGAGCGCACGGCACAACTCTCCATTCCGAACCCCTGGGGCATTGCGTTTGACGATTGGGGACAGCCGTTTTTTGCTGAAACATCAAGCCCCGATGTCCGCTGGATGATGCCCGGTTCAGTATTGCCGCGTTACGGCGAAGCCACCCACAAATCGGCGCAGTTGGTGGAAGAAGCGCACCGGGTTCGGCCCACGTCGGGCCTCGAATTTGTGTCGAGCCGACATTTTCCGGAGGAGACACAGGGCGATTTCCTGATAAACAACACCATCGGCTTTTTAGGCATGAAAGAACACACGCTCGTGGACGATGGTACGGGCTACAAAAGCAAACACCGGGCGGATATTGTGGTTAGCGAAGACCGCAACTTCCGGCCTGTCGATATGGAGTTTGCCCCCGATGGATCGCTGTATTTGATCGACTGGCACAACATCCTGATTGGTCACATGCAGCACAACGCCCGCGACCCCCTCCGCGACCATTCGCACGGGCGGGTTTACCGGATCACCTATCCGTCGCGGCCATTGGTAACCCCTGCCAAAATCGACGGGGCCAGCATCGAAACGTTATTGGATAACCTTAAACTGCCCGAATACCGCAGTCGTTACCGCACCCGGCGCGAACTCCGGGGCCGCAACGTAAACGAAGTGCTGCCGAAGCTAACCGCCTGGGTAGCAGCCCTCGATAAAAACGATCCACGCTACGAACACCACCTGCTCGAAGGCTTGTGGGTGAGTTGGGGTATGAATAAAGTCGATCAAAACCTGTTGAAGCGGGTGCTGAAATCGCCTGATTACCACGCCCGTGCCGCTGCTGTTCAGGTAGTTCGCTATACCGGCCACCAGGTAAAAGATCAGGCCGATTTGCTGATGCAGGCCGCCCGCGACGAGAACAGCCGGGTGCGCTTGGATGCGATTGTGGCCGCGTCATGGATCGGCAAAGAAAAGGGCCTGCCCATTCTGGCCGAAGCCGCCAAGAAGCCTTTAGATGAGTGGATGATTCACGCCCACGAAACAGCCGTAGCGCACCTCAACGGCAAGGGTGTAAACAAGGTAAAGGATGAAAAAGTAACCTCGAAACTGAAAGGCGAAGAGTTGGCCCTGTTTAATCGGGGGAAAGAAATTTATGCCAAAGAGGGCTACTGCACCACCTGCCACCAACCCGACGGGCGCGGACTGTCGGCTTCTCAATTCCCTCCGCTGACCGGTACCAAATGGGTATCAGGTAACGAAGATCGACTGATAAAAATAGCTCTGAAAGGACTGATGGGTCCAATGGATGTGGACGGGAAAACCTACCCCGGTCAGGTGCCGATGACCCCGTTTGGCGGCTTGCTCAAAGACGACGAGATTGCTGCCGTGTTGACCTACGTTCGTAACTCGTTTGGCAATCAGGCCACGCCCATTAAGCCCGATCAGGTCAAAAAAGTGCGGGCTGCCACAGTGGCTAAAAAGGATTTTTATACCCCTACTCAGTTGCTCAATGAGCACCCCATGGAAAAATGATTAATCCTTCCCAATACCGTTCCCCAATTGGCTTTAACCTCTTAGTTTGGACTGCCGCCATTTCCGAAAAGATGAACCCGATGGTGGAGCGTCTGAAAACAATCGGCTACGACGGCATCGAATGTTTTATTGATAATCAGGATGTTTCGGTCTATAAAGCCTTCGGCGATCAGCTGGGTCAGTTGGAGTTGGGGCGCACTTGCGTCACGGTGGTTGGCCCCGACGAGAACCCGGCGAGTGAGTCGATTCTGGTGCGTCAACGCGCTGTTGACCACCTGAAAGGCGTGGTTGACCGCGCTCAGGCGATGGGAGCCACCGTCATTTGCGGGCCGTTTCACTCGGCCTTCGCCACCTTCAGCCGTCGCGAACCGCAACCCGACGAATACGCCCACAGTGCCGAAGTGCTCCACGCCGTTGGCGACTATGCGCAACAGGCGAACATCATGTTGACCCCCGAAGCCCTGAACCGTTTCGAGTGCTATTTGTGCAACACCATGGCCCAACTGTCCGACCTCGTGCATCGAACTGACCATCCCAACGTGCGGGCTATGTTCGACACGCACCACGCCAACATGGAAGAAAAACGGTTCCCGGATGCCATCCGAACCATTGCCCCGGTGCTGGCCCACGTTCATATCAGCGAGAACGACCGGGGCACCCCCGGCAGTGGCCATATCCCGTGGGACGACACCTTCCGCACACTGGCCGAAGTGGACTACCGGGGCTGGATGACCATTGAAGCTTTCACCCGCAATGACATCGACTTTGCCAACTCCATCAACGTCTGGCGCGAATACAACGAACCCTGGCACATTGCCGAAAACGGCCTGAAATTCATTCGGGAGATGCAGGAGAAGTGGGGGAGAGGGTAAGGGTTTGCCAACCTAAATCATATGTTCTAGCCACTGACTCAGCACATTACTCTGTCCCTGATACCGTTCCACAATCCAGGCAAGTGCGGCTATCCCGGCCAAAACTGCTCCCCCCATGCGGATGAATCGGTATGCCGGGGTGCGGCTTAACCAAATAAGCCAGGGAACTGTTACCGCAATGACCACGAGTTGCATCAGTTCGATGCCAAGATTGAACCCCAGAATACTCAGGGCCATACGACCCGAATCGAGCGACAGATTCGCTAGGGTGCTGGCGAATGCCAGCCCATGAACGAGGCCAAACCCAGCAGCAATCCAGGTTTCTTTTCCCGGAAACAGGGGGCGTATGGCATGAAGGGCCGATACCAGAATGGAAACGCCAATCAAAATTTCGACGGGTTGAGCAGGCAGACGCACCCAACCCAACGCGCCCAGCACCAGGGTGATCGAATGGCCCAGGGTGAAGGCCGTGACGATCCAGAGTAGGCGGGTCAGGCTGTAACGAAACCCCCCAAACGGACCCCAGCGGAAGCGTCGGCCCGGTTCGGCCAACAGTAGTAAGGGAGCCGGGAGTAATAACACCAGCAAAAACAACAGGTGATCGGTGCCCCCGGCAATGTGGCTGATGCCCAGGCTGATCATCCCCATAAACCCCTGCCACAAACTGCCTTCGTCAAGGTCGATTTTCAGCGGTGGAATCCGGTTGTTGACCACATCTAACTGAATCACGCCGACTTCCACCGGATGCTCTGCATACACGGAACGGTCCCAGTCCTGGCGAATTGAAACCAGTGCTTTGTGCGTAACAAGTTGGTGGGTAATTACATCATAGGTCAACGAGAACCGGCGCGGGGTTGCACCGGTTGGGGGAGATAGTAGCAGAATGGCTGTCAGTTCATAATAGGGGCCGCTGGGGCTTTGTTGCACCGGCTGCACGGCCAACTCATTCACAATAACGCGCCAGGGCCGACCATCGGGACCAACTGGCCGCACGTGTTGCAGAATATACGCCCGCAATTCAGGGCCAAGCCTGTCAACGAGCGTTTCGGGAAATTGGGCAACGTCGTGGCCGAATGCTAACTGCAATTCGTTGAGGGGTAGTTGTAGTTGGGCACGAACGCCTGTCTGCTGAATACTCAACAGAACGGCGGAATTGGGCATGGGGTGTGCCATCGTCTGGCTGTTCACCAAACACCAAACCAGCAAAAATCCATATAATAGGAGCCGCCACAGTGGGCGGCTCCTGAACACAAAGCGTTTACTCATTTCAATGGCTACCAATTATAAGCCGTTATAGTCACGGGTATGATCCCGATAAATCGTATGGTAGTGAATCTCATTTCGATACACAGCCCCCGTTTGGCACACAAACTCGATCCAGACACTTGGGCCATCAATGCGGGCATAGTCGGCGTTGGCGGTTAAGGCAGCATTGCCCGAATACGAAATATAAGTGGCATCCAGCTCTTTTTCGTAGATCGTCAACAAGGCTGTTCCTGTGGCATCATCTACATCCTGTGTCCACGGTTTAATTGCCGCCAGCACCAGTGCCTTCTGAGCCGCTGTGAGTGTGCTGACCTGCAATCCCAATTTGGTTGCCGGAAACTGTCCATCTTTATTGGGGCCGAGCAACACATCACTAAAGCTTGTGCCGAGTTTGGCCGTGGTTAGTTGGGCCGTTGATAACGAAGCCAGCATAGCCGCCATAGCTACCTGTTCCTGATTCAGGGGTGCATAGGTAGTCCCATTGGCCGTCCAGGTTTTGGGTTCGATACCCTGATGCGAAGGCGTTGTGCTAACCGCATTACCCGCGTTATACGTGATATTTTGGGCGTAGTGATGACCGCCAAACTGGAGCATCCAGGTTCCCGTAGCACTCGGTGTGCCCAGGAACGCGATAATGTATTTGCCCGACGAATAGCCGCTACCGGCTGTTATTCCCAGTACGTCGTCGGCGGCAATGGTCTGCGAGAATTCAGCGTAGCCCTCGTTGGCAGCCGTACCCGAAGCCGCCTGGATAACAGCCTTGGCCGCCGTTAGTTGAGCCACGCTGAGTGTGCTGAATTCCAGTCCATTACGAATGGAAACACCACCCGGCAAATTCGACCATTTAATGGCGTTTGTTTTGGTCAGGGTGAGTTGTACGGTTGTTTTTTGGGCATCGGTCAAGGTGGCCAGAAATGCGCTGGCGGCACAGGCAACACGAGCAGCCTGCGTGGTCAAGGTGCTGCACCCCGTGCTGGTGACGGTGCCACTGCCTGCGGTAGTAGTCGTGCTGCCCGTTGTTGTGGTCGTGCTACCGGGCGTGGTTGGCGTAACAACAGTATCCGTTTCTTTTTTACAGGACTCCAGGGCGAGCATACTGCTGAAACAGCCCACGATGAGCATCAGAGTGCCCACTAATTTTTTGTTGAACATAACCGGGAATTAAAGGTCTTGTCTCTAAATACAGTCTATAGGTTCCACTTGTTGCAGCAACTGGTGTAGTTGTGGCGAACAGGCCGAAAGTTGTGGCGAAGGCTGTGGTAAAAAAACCTCATCCCCGCCAACCGGCGAAAAAGTCGGCTTCGTAGCTGTTGCCCAGCGGGATTTCTTCCGAACCAATCGTGATGATTTTGTTGCGAACCGACTGAATCCGCTGGAAGGGAACAATGAACGAGCGATGAACCCGAAAAAACTCACTGGGAGGCAACTTTTCCAACATCGCTTTCATCGTCAGCCGCACCACAAGGGGGTGGCCTTCGGTGAGGTGAATTTTGAGATAATTGTCTAAGCCCTCGATAAAAAGAATATCGGTAAGCATCACTTTTACGAGGCTATAATCGACCCGAAGCAAGATATAGGAATCGGTCTTGCCCGGCTCTTCGGGCGGGCGTTGTAGGTGATAGTGCCGGACAGCCTTGTCAACCGCTTGCCTGAACCGCTCAAAGGTGAAGGGTTTCAGCAGATAGTCAATAGCCTGTAGATCATAGCTTTCTACCGCAAATTCGCTGTAGGCAGTCGTGAAAACGACCATCGGTTGGGGTTTGTTCGGCTGGGTATCAATGCCTTTGAAAAAGTCTATGCCCGACTCGGCAGGCATGTTGATATCCAGGAAAAGCAGGTCGACCGGGCTGTTGGCCAGATAGGTGCGGGCCTCGCTGGTGCGTGTGAATGTTCGGCACAAATCCACCGTTTCGATGCGACTGCAAAAGGCATCGATCACCTCTAAGGCCGGTCGTTCGTCGTCTAAGGCAATGGCGCGGATCATAGGAACTGAATGGTTAAATCGACGGTGAAATGGGCTGGTGTATCGTCGATACGAAGCGTATGACGGTTAGGGTAAAGCAGGTTAAGCCGCTCCCGCGCATTTTTCAGGCCAATCCCGGTCGAATTATCCAGGGCACTTGTTAGCACTTTCAGGTTGAAGACATGCAGCCGCAATGCAGCGTCCTCAATTGTCACGCTAACCCGAATAATGGAGTCAACATCGGGATTAACACCGTATTTGAAAGCGTTTTCGATAAAGGTAAACAGCAATAACGGGGCTATTTGTTTACCCCGCACATCGCCCTCAATCAACACGTCGATGGTTACTGAATCGCGCAACCGGGCCTGTTGCAGGTCAATGTAATTGCGGAGATAGTCGAGTTCCTTTTGAAGCGATACCCGATCCAGATGGGCATCCCGAATCATGTAGCGCATAAATTCCGACAGTTTCACGATGGTATCCGCCGTGCGGTCATCCTTCCTGATGGCCAGCGAATAGATACTGTTGAGCGTATTGAACAGAAAATGCGGGTGAATCTGGGCTTTCAGTTGCTGTAGTTCGGCCTGAAGATTCTCGTTTTCAACCTGCCGCAACCGATTCCCGGTCAGCACCGACACCGAGGCTAAGGTGCTGATGCCCCCTAGTAGAAAAATGATGCTTAATTTAACGGACAGCGGTTGGCCATTAGAGGTTGGTGGCTTTGGTGGGCTGTTGCTTTCGAAGCCGGGCGGTGGGGGTGGCCGCCTTTCCAGTCGGTTGCCTTCTGAGAGTGGGGGAGGGGATTTGGGTTGTGCAGGAAACAGGTTTTCCTCCCAGAAAATCTGCCCTATCCAACCCATCATTGTGGGTTGGTTGGGAGGCTTTAGAAACGCCCACTGCTCAATCCGGTGGGGCAAGAGGGCAACGGTCAGAATACAGCCGAGAGCCACAGCGACATAGCGCTCATAGCGACGGGCGAGATACCAGCGAGGGACGAAAACGGTATGGTTGAGGTAGGTGAAAAGCACCAGCAACAGGTACGTAAGCCCGTTTTCGAAGAGGTGTTCGTGCGGATCGAGCGGTTGCCAACTCACCCCCTGATTCACAAAATACAGGATAGGCAAGGCGATCAGGGCCAACCCGGCCAGAATCGGTAGCGCATAGGAGTTGACCCGAATATTCATTCACAGCATCAGTTAGGCCGTAAAAATAGGGGCTTCCCCACGGAACGCAGCTAAAAATGTGGCTGATGAGGTGAATGTTGGGGTGTAGAATAGCATCACCGGATTCCGATTCACCGCTTGACCACCTCACTCAACCGCACCACCTTGCCGGCTTTGGTTAGCCCTTCCAGAATCAGTTTGTAGGTGCCGGGTAAGGTGGGCATGGGTATCCGTACTTCGCCTTCGCCCACAAACGGAAGCCAGAAATGGATGGGTTTCAGGGGGCGTGGTGCAGCCGCAGACTCGATGCCGCTAATTGTTTTTCGGATGAAATCGGGGTCGGGGGCGGCAGTGGGAGCAAGGCCCGATGCATGTTTGGTGATCACCGAAATAACCCCTGTGTAACCCCGCTGCCCCAACAGATTCACGGCTCGTTTCACCACTTCTACCCGCTCAACCTGACTCGCGGGTAGGGCCTGTAGCTGATTGATGTTCTCAAAGGGAATCCCGTCCACCAAAACTAAGGGCTGTGGCAATGGGCCTTTCACAAAACCACCCACGGAGCTGCCCCCACGCATGGTGATGACGAGTTTGGGAAATCCGCTTTCGTCTAAAATCTCCACAATGTTGATGCCCGGCACCCGGCCCTGCAAAGCCACCAGGAAATTAGTCCCTACGGCTTTGTCAAATAAATCTTTTCCCTGCACCGTGTAATCGGCTGCTCCATAAGTACTGGCCGGAGGGCGGGGCGGTTTCGGAGCCTTCACGGTTACTTCCTTGATCAAAATGCCATCCCGCGCCCAGTTTGTCAGTGTTGTATCGGTGCGTAGTTGACTGGATCTGAGTGGCTTGGGTAGAGTGGGCATCCAGCCTGGACTGCCGAGTGAATCCAGCGTTATGTCGGCATGGGAGATGGTGTTGCCCTTGGCATCGTTAACTTTCAGCAGCACCGTCTGACGATCTTCCAGGGGCAAATCGGCAAACCGGAAAAGACCCTGTTTGCTCACATCCGCAAAAAACGTCAGTTGCTGGGCGGGCGATAGCAGCGTAACGGAGCCGCTTTCTTTCAGGCGTGGTTTGGTCAGCCGACCGCTCACCGTGATGCCCCGGTCGATGGGAAACAGGGTTTTTTGGGTGGGTTCGAGGGGTTTCATGGCCGCGAAAAAGCCTGCCAATGGGGTGGTGTTGGGTTGAAAAGCGGCATCGGCCATCACCAGCGAAGCCCACTCAAAACGATCCAGAAACGCGGGTGTTGGCCTGACAATCAGCACCGAATCGGTTTGGGTCAGGTCGAAGTGGCCCGCAAACGAAGAGTCGGGGGAGGGGCTGGCTTCTAGAAGCTGGTTGGGCAACACAATGGGCAACCACCGATAGGCGTAGCAGCTATCCCCGAAATTCCGCATCCAGTTGGTATAAACCCGCAACAGGTAATGCGTTGGTGCCTGGCTCGAATCGGTCAGAGCAAGCTGGGCTTCAAAACGCCCGTCGAGAATCGACACCCGCTGCCGAATCAGCGTTTTCCGGGTCGCCGGGTCGATCAGTTCTACCTGCACCACCGAACTGAGCGAGTCGGCCCGTTCGGGATTGTCGTAGTGCATCAGGCCACTAAGCCGGATCAGGTCGCGCCGAAAATAATAGGGCCGGTCGGTCGTGAAAAATGGGGTTTCGAGCCAGTTGTTTCGGGCCGGGGCGGGTGCTTTTTCGAGGGGTCGAAACGGTTGGTCGGCCCGATAGTCGAGGGGCAGCATATTGGCCACCCGCCGGTTCACCAGATACCCCGAAAAAACGCAATCCTGCGGGTTCAGCACAATCCCATCGTTGTTGAACCGGATGGGTCGCCCGTTGGTCTCGATCCACGACACCTCCACGGGTTTGTCTTTATACAGCGACGATTCACCGTCGAGGTTGCGGTGGTGAATCTCCAGGCGGGTCGGCACGCGAAGCCGGTAAACGGCATTCGGTTTCTCGGTGCTTGTGAGGCTGTCTAAGTTATTGACTACTAATTTTTTAACCTGATCCTGATGGAAAAAGGGAGACCGTTTCGATGGGTCCTGACCGGGTTTGTCGGTATAGGCTTCGTAGTGTTGGGCGGCTGTGGTGTGGTCTTTTAGTGCCTTGAAAAAGTGCGTATCGGCATACCAGTAAGCATTTCGGCGGTTGGCGGCCCATCGGGCATTGAGCAGACTATCGGATGTGAAATAGGGCGAGAACTCGGCATAACCGGCGTAGGAAACGGCCGCTCCATCGTATTGAAACTGGCTCAGGGTATAGTTGATCTTATACCCCAGATGTTGGTTGTCGATCTCTAAAACCGTGTTGGTTTGCGCGCTCAGGGTTCCGTTCTGTTCGCTGAAATCGAGTACCCAGGGATTCAGGATTTTGCAGAATTTGGTAGCATTGCCGTCACCCAGAAATTGCTTCTGAAAAACGCCCAGTTGCCTCAGCCAGTCCTTGTCCTTTTTCGTAGTAACCTTTATCTCAGCTAATTGAGTTTGGTCAGGAGTCAGCCGAATGGTTAACGGGGTGTTTTTGTCGTCTCCTATGACCAACTTTTGTGTATAGATTTTGTAGCCAACCAGTCGTACAATAAGTGTTTGCTCGCCTTTGGCAACGTTGGCAAATACAAAATGGCCAGCCGAATCGGTCAGCGCGTGATACGAGGTATTGTTGAAAAAAACGTTGGCAAAGACAAGTGGTTCCGAGGTGCTTGCATCTTGTATGCTGCCCATGATTTTCTGGGCGCGTAAGACCGTTGCACTCCCCACGAGTAACAACAAAAAACCAAACTTGTATAGAGTCATCTAATTAGGGTTCACCTTGTCAGCCGGAAGTTAGCAAGTCCCACTGGATTTCGAGGAAGAAATCAACGCTGACTCCATTGTACTCGGCTATCTCTTCAATCGTCAGTTTGGCACTTCCCAGAGTTTTTGATAAGCGAACACTCAACGCCCCAGGGGGCTGATGGCGGGGCGCACAAGTGGCCTGAACAACAGCATGTTGCGCCTTTACACCCCCGCCCGCGTTGGGTTGCCTTTGGCCTTCGGGACGTGCTGCTTGTCACAGGAGACCACCCCACGCGGAGCGGGCAACAACGCACTCGACCGCTCTTTTATACAAACGCATGGCATCCGCTTTTTTACCATCGAACGCGAAGCCCACAACGCTAAGGAACTAAATTATAGTGAACTTTCGTCTGTCCGTTGTAGGGTTCTCAAAAGAACCCAAAGAAACTGGTAGTAGGTATCCTTTGGGGTAGTGACAGTGTTAGTCTCGTTGGTTCAGACCCATTTTTAATGTTTACATTGGACTTGGGTAAAAAGGTGGTATTAGATCTTGTGAAAGACAAAATTGTTTCAGCTTCTAAACTAATCGAAAAAATGGGAAATAACGTCGTGTTGAAAGGTTTGTTCGGAGCGTCCTACGTGTGGTGAAGAGAAGAGCAGACTGGTTCATTTGTTTTACAGAGAGAGGATACCTATCAGTACGAAGGACGTGGAAGGTCTAAAGCCTTCCCACCATACCAATTAAGGCCCCGATTAGTGTCGGGGCTTTTTTTATCAAGTTCATTTTCTCCGGCGTGCCACTTGTCAGCCGAGGCTAACCAACACAAGAGCAATTGGCGAAAAACTTCACTTACAGCCCTTTGCATAACTCAGGCGTTTGGCGTGTAAGCCGAAGCACCCTAACGGACCACCGCTTGGCTTGCGGGACGTGCAGCCTGTCGCACACCACACGGAACACGCACAAGCCCCGCGATGAACGACCGCCCAACATTACATTGTACGCAAAACCACTTAATGATAAATAATTGAAAATCAGATCAAAGTAATTAAGCACGCCACTGAATCTCTACGAGACAGAAGCTTGCTTAACTTGCAGAACAAATTCGACCGATACGCCAGCAATATCAGCAATCTGCTCGTCACTCAGAGACAGTTTCCCTAACAAATTCTGAACGAAACGTGTCTCTGCCTTTTGTTCCCCTCTTTCCTCTCCGCGTGCTTCTCCTTTGTCAAAGCCTCGTAAATAAAGCGCGTCCTTCTCTTCGTTGATGTATTTGGCGATGCTGTCCATGACCTCTTTCAGTTTGACCCCTAAATTACGCAACTGCGATAACACACGCAACTGGTTGAAATGCCTTTGTAACGCAAACGAACTGCTACTTGTTTCTTCAACCCGTGCCAATATTCGCCGTAAGACTTGTTCCTCCGAATCTCCCTTAAAATCGCCCAACACACTCAATAGGACCTCCTCTACTTTAGCTGAATGCAGAAAATGTTCGTAATCCAACTGAGCAAACCAAATCAGCGGATAACGGAACTGTAGGTGAGTGCCAGCTAGTTCAGTAGCCATTGATGGTTGCTCTGGACCTAAAAAAATGACAAACTGACGAACGGGCAGTTTGTACTTGCGCTCCAACATGACATGGTATTCTGCCATGCGGTAGATCATTTCAGTGTCATTAGCAGTCTGAAACTCGACTTGCAAGATAAAGGTGCTACCCGCCGAGTCAGTTATTTTCTTGAGTACATCTGGTTTGCGCTCTTTGGTGTGCTGAATGTCATCGGGAATTTCTTCTGTATCAACCGCCGTAATGCCCAGAATGTGTTGCATCAGGCCAGGGATAACGGCCTCAATATTTTCCTTAAGTATTTTGTCGTACTGGCTGACCTGTTTGCCCATGCGGTAAAACTATCAAAAAATAGCTGAACTTCATGGAGCCTTCATCCTATCGCGCGAAACCCAAATGGAAACCTTCCCTTCCCACAGCCCTTATTCAACCTCCTACTTCAGCTCGCCCACGGCTTCAACCGGATTACGGTCGCCGGTGTCGCGACCGGCGGGTTGGGGCAGGGGACGATTTTCATCGCCGGAGCCGGGTTGTCCGTTTTGGGCCGGTGCATCTTTTCGGCGGGTCAGGTAGGTGTAGATAGCCGGGACAACATAGAGTGTCAGCACGAGCGAGAACAACAACCCGCCCACAATCACAATACCCAGTGGCACCCGGCTTTTGCTGGCAGCCCCCAGCGAGAGAGCCAGCGGCAAGGCACCGAACGCAGCCACCAAAGTCGTCATCAGGATGGGGCGGAGTCGCATGGCAGCCGATTCAATGGCTGCGTCGAACTTGTTTTTACCCGTTAGTCGCTGTTCATTGGCGAACTCCACGATCAGAATACCATTTTTGGTCACCAGACCCACCAGCACAATGATCCCGATCTGGCTGAAAATGTTGAGCGTTTGCCCAAACAACCACAGCGACAAAACGGCCCCCGCAATGGCTAAGGGTACAGTAATCATGATGATAAATGGGTCGATGAAACTATCGAACTGGGCCGCCAGGATCAGATAGACCAGAATCAGGGCTAAACTAAAGGCAAACAGGGTGTTCGATGAACTTTCGGCATAGTCGCGGGAGGCCCCGGAGAGCGAGGTCTCGAAGGTATTATCCAGCAAACGCCCTGCAATGGTATTCATCACCGCCACTCCGTCGCCAATGGTTTTGCCCGGTGCCAAACCCGCCGACACCGTCGCCGACTTGAACCGGTTGTAGTGATAGACCGAAGGCGGACTTGACCGCTCCTCAAACTTCACCAGGTTGTCTAACTGAATCAGGTTGCCCTCGTTGTTGCGCACATAAAACGAAGCCAGGTCAACGGGTTCGTCGCGGTCTTCGCGATCCACCTGCCCAATTACCTGGTATTGCTTGCCGTTCATGAGCATATAGGCCAACCGCCTGTTACTCAGGGCTAATTGCACCGTGTTCGACACATCGAGCACCGACAAACCCAGGCTGGTTGCTTTTTCACGTTCAATGGTGATGTTAAGTTCGGGCTTGTTGAATTTCAGATCGACATCGACGTTCTGGAACGTTGGGTCTTTGCGGACTTCGTCCAGAAACGCGGGTAACTTCTCGCGGAGTTTATCAAAACTCAGGTTTTGTAACACAAACTGAATGGGTTGCCCACCCCCGCGCCCCACCTGAATGGTTTGCTCCTGCACCGGGAACATGCGGGCATCGCTGAAATTGCGGAGGTTAGCCGTCAGGTAATCGGCAATCTGCTGTTGTGATCGTTTCCGCTCCTGCGGGTCTTTCATGTTGATAAACACAAAGCCACTGTTCACGGCGCCGGCCCCCGAAAAGCCCGGTGCCACCACACTAAACGTCAACGTGGTTTCGGGCACGGAGTCGAGCACAAACTGGGTCAGTCGGTCGGTAATGCCCGACATGGCTTCGTAGCTTGTGCCTTCGGGAGCCGTTATCGGAATGCGCAACCGACCCCGATCTTCGAGGGGTGCCAATTCCGATTTGAGCAACGACCCCAAACCCACAATCAGGGCCAGACAAACGCCGATCATCACCAGCGACCAGCCCCGTGCGCCCATGAATCGCTCCAGCGAGTTTCGGTAGGATCGGTCGAGCCATTGGAAAAAGGGTTCCGTTTTTTTATAGAACCAGCCATCCCCGTGGGTTTTGCTGGTAAGTTTCACACTCAAAACGGGGGTCAGTGTCAGGGAAACGAAGGCTGAAATCAGCACCGCTCCGGCCACCACAATGCCAAACTCCCGGAAGAGTCGGCCCACAAATCCTTCGAGGAAAATGATGGGCAGAAACACCACTGCCAGCGTGATCGAGGTGGCAATAACGGCAAAGAAAATCTCTTCGGAGCCTTCTTTTGCCGCCCGTTTGGTGTCCATTCCCTGCTCAATTTTCTTGAAGATATTCTCCGTAACCACAATGCCATCGTCCACCACCAGGCCCGTTGCCAGAACGATGCCCAGAAGGGTTAACACGTTGATACTGAAGTCGGCAACGTACATGATAAAGAAAGCCCCAATCAACGAAACCGGGATGTCGATGAGGGGTCGAATAGCAATGAGCCAGTCGCGGAAGAAGAAATAAATAACCAGCACCACCAGCACAAACGAGATCAGCAGGGTTTCTTGCACTTCCAGGATGGCTTTGCGGATAAACGTGCTTCGGTCGATGCCCACATTCACCTGGATATCAGCCGGTAGTTCTTTTTTGAGATCCTCGAATCGCTTATAAAACTCGTCGGCAATATCCACATAGTTGGCTCCCGGTTGCGGAATCAGTACCAGGATCACGCCCTGCACACCGTTTTGCTTCGACTGGGTTTCCTCGTTTTCTGGTCCCAGAATGGCATTGCCAATGTCTTTGAACCGGATGATCTGGCCAGCGGTCTGACGAACGATCAGGTCGTTGAAGTCGGTTTCGGTGGTGAGCCGCCCCACCGATTTCACGGTTAGTTCGGTGTTGTTTCCGTAGATTTTGCCGCCTGGCAACTCCACATTCTGGCGGGTCAGGGCCTGCTCAATGTCCTGCACCGTCAGCCGATAGGCAGCCAGTTTGAGCGGGTCGATCCAGAGCCGCATCGCAAACCGCTTCAGACCGTAGATCGTCACCTGGCTCACACCCGGAATAGTCTGCAACCGTTCCTGCAATACGTTTTCGGCATAGTCGGAAAGCTGCATGATGTTCCGCGTGGTGCTTTGCACGGGCATGAACACGATAGGGTCGGAGTTGGCATCGGCTTTGGTCACCACGGGTGGCGAGTCGATATCCTGGGGCAATTGTCGCTGGGCCTGGGCCACTTTGTCGCGCACATCGTTGGCGGCCCGTTCGAGGTCGGCACTCAGGTCAAATTCAACCGTAATGGTGCTGGCCCCCAGCGAACTGTTCGAGGAAATAGTCCGAATGCCTTCGATACTATTCAGCGATTTCTCGATGGGTTCGGTAATCTGCGACTCGATAATTTCGGGGTTGGCCCCGGTATAATTCGTTCGAACGCTGATAATGGGTGGGTCGATGGCGGGATACTCGCGCACCCCCAGCGACTGATAACCGATGGCTCCAAACAGCACAATGATGATCGACATCACCATCGCCAAAACAGGTCGGTTTAAGGAAAGAGAAGAAAGACTCATAACGTTGTCGCTACATTGTTGGCTGGTGCTTTAGGCAGGCCTACTATTTTGGCCACTTTCACGGGGCCGTCGGGTTTCAGGAACAGCAAACCCGTGGTTGCCACCGTATCGCCGGCCTGCACACCCGATATAATCTGAATGGCACTGGCTGTTCTGATGCCCGTTGTCACATCCTGAAATATGGCTTTGCCGTTTTTGATCAGCACCACTTGTTTGCCCCGCGTTTGTGGCACCACAGCCTGCGTTGGCACCACTAGTCCGCGTTCGTTCTGGATCGCCAGGGTCACTTTGGCAAAGGTGCCGGGCCGCAGTTTCGAGGAGTTATTGCTGACCCGCGCCCGAACGCGGAGGTTGCGCGTATTTTCATCAACCGACGGTTCGGTGGCGTAAACAGTACCCTGAAAACCTTGCTGAATACCGTCGATGGTGAACGTGACGGGGTTGCCGTTTTTCACGGTGGGACCGTACTTTTCGGGAATCGAGAAATCAAGTTTAAGCGAGCTGGTTTGCTGTAGGCGGGCAATCAGCGTTTGGGGAGTCACATAGGCACCAGGACTAACGTTTCGCAGACCGATGATGCCCGAAAACGGTGCCCGAATTTCAGTTCGGCGGAGGTTGGCGTTCACCAGTTCAATGTCGGCCAGGGCACTTTTGAGGTTTGTCACCACAATGTCGTATTCCTGCTGACTGATACCGCCCCGCTGCAACAATTGCTTGTTGCGGTCTTCGGTGCGTTCGGCATTTTCGCGTTGCACATAGAGCCGCTGAAGTTGAGCCCGCAGGTCGGCATCATAGAGCTTGAGCAACAACGTGCCCTTGCTCACGGGTTGCCCCTCCTGAATGTTCAACTGGGTAATGCGGCCCGATACTTCGGGATACAGATCAATTTGTTCGGCAGCCAGCAACGACCCGCTCGACACGACTTCTTCTTTCAATTGCTGCGACACAATAATGAAGCCCGTCACCGTGGTTGGGCGCGGTGGTCCACCCGGTCCGCCACCACCGCCGGGTCCGCCCGCACCAGGGGCACCACCACCTGGGCCACCCGCCGAAGCAGTCGGGTCGCTTTTTTTCGATTTTCCAAACTTGTTATAAGCGATAATTCCGCCTACAACCAACAATACAAGACCAATAGCTATCCAGCGTTTCACAGGCAAATAGAGAACATAACGTTAGTAAATAACCGGTAGAACGGGATAAATGTTGCCCCATCCGCGAACGCGCACCCAACCACTCGACCAAAAGGCCAAATGTCTATACGAATCGCCTTTCATGGGGGACGGTTCAGAACCCAGGCCTATACAGTATAAGCCAACGGTTGCTGATTGGTGTGAAACTGGCTATACACCGTTTCCCATTTCTGAATATTTCGCTCTACATCGAATTCTTTTACGACCTCAAAGGCGTTTTTCCGGTATTCAGCGTAGGTTTCGGGAGAGAGGTTTGCCATTTGGGTTAGGGCTTCGGCCAGCGATTCCGGCGTGTTTTCAGCCCAGATACCCGCCCGGCAATCGCTCAGAATTTGCCAGGGCGTACTTTTCGAGGCAATTACGGGAGTTCCCTGATTGAGGGCTTCCGTCACGACAATGCCGAAATTTTCGGTATGCGACGGCATGATCAGGCAGTAGGCATTAGCCAGGAGTTGCTCTTTTTCGGCATCGCGTTTGTGGCCCAAAAACTCAATTTGATCGCGGCAACCCAGGCTTTCGGCCAGCATCATCATCTCGCGACCATACTCATTGGTATAGTCGCCCACAATTTTCAGTTGTTTTTTGGCCGTCACCAGCGGCAAGGCTTTGATCAGGCGTTCGATGGCCTTTTTTGGGTTAATCCGGCCCACAAAAAGCCAGTAGTCCGTAGGCGTAGTTTGGGATCGGGTAGGCACCACCTCCACAAAGCACGGCAGTTGAACAATGCGCGTGTCGTGGCCCAACTGGTTGCGGATATAGCCCGTTTCGGCATCGCAAGTTGACTGAAACAGAATCCGTTTTTTGAATAGCCGCACCAGCGACAGCACTTTTTTCTTCCGTCCTGTGCTATACACCATCGCATCGGGGTCGAGTTCGCCGTGGGGTGTCCAGACCACCTTTTTTCCCAATAAGAGGGCAACCGGAGCCAGCAGCCAGGAAATGGGGTAATAAATGGCCGACAAATGGAGAATGTCGCAACGAAACAGCGGCCCCAGCGAGGCAAAAAACAGTCGAATCGGCAAATAATGAATGGCTGTTTTGGCGTAATACGCCCGTCCGTAGTCAGTGTCGATCCAGCGGTTCAACGGCACCCGCTCGCCCACACCGTCGTCGGTGGTGGCTACATGCACCTCGTGGCCGCGTTTAACGAGGGCTTTGGCCTGCCAGTACATCACATTGTCGGGGCCACCAATCTGAGCCGGGTAGAAAGAGCCAGCCGTAAAAAATAGTTTCATTTAAGAGCGAAAGAGCGAAAGAGCGAAAGAGTGAAACTGGGTTGATTTGTAACCACTCTTTCACTCTTTCACTCTTTCGCTCTTTATTAGTGTAAAACCTTCGAGCATCTCCCTTGCGACCACATCGGGGGCATAGGGGGCAATTATTCGTTGCGATTCCTGCCCCATTTGACTCCGGTCGGCCTGTTCATTCATAAACGCCAGCAACCGCCCGGTTAATTCCGCCGGTTGTGCCGGATCGAACAGATACCCATTTTGCCCATCGCGAACGAGGTCTTTGGCACAGCCGCAACGGTCAGACACCAGCACCGGCAGGCCACATACCATTGCTTCGTTCACCACCAGACCCCAGGGTTCCGAGATGCTCGGCAGCACCAAAACGTCGGCCATAGCCAGCACATCGGGCACCTGATACCAGGGCGTGGCGGGCCGGAAAAACACCTGCTTTGTTATTGATAATTCCTGAACCTGCTGTTTCAGAGTGGCTTCCAGCGGGCCATCGCCCAGCAAAATCAGTCCCCAATTCGCCTGGTTGGTGCTCTGCGACACCGCATCGGCAAAGCATCGGAGCAGCATGGGTAGGTTTTTTGGTTCAATGAGCCGACCAACAAAAATGAAATTATGCGTTGGTAGGCCTAGTGCCTGCTGGTTAGATTCGCGCTCCGGTATAGCAGTCTGGTAGGCGCGAAGCAATGCCTGGTTATCGACCGCACTTTTCTGGAGCAGGATTCGGGAGGGATCAACGCCCAATTGGTTGAGGTAATCGGCCTGGGGTGATCCAAAACAGAAAAAACCGCTGCATTGCCGCATAATGAATCGCTTCACCTGCTCTTTCACAAACGACCGTTCATTGTCGAGGGCGGTGCTTTCCATCTGCATCACCACGGGCACGCCGGTCAGTCGGGCATAGGCTAGCAGGGCCAGTTGAGCCGGGTCATAATAGCCCGTCAGGCACAGCAGATCGGGTTTGTATTGACGCATCCGACCGAGTAGTGCACGGGTTCGCGCGCCCAGCGGAATATCCTCCACAAACGAATCGAACAGTAGTTCGTAGGGGTAGGCATAGGTGGGTGCGTTGGGGTCGTTGGTTTCCCAGCTTCCCCGCAGCCGTTCGTTGCGGCCAATCTGAAGCACTCGAAACGAAACATCGGACCGTTGGCCAACCAACTGAGCGATAGCCTGAAACACGGCTGCTTTATAATGCGCCCAAAGTATGTTGTGTACCAGCAGAATCCTCATGCGTTTGCGGGTACGGGAGCAGCGGTCGACGTTGGTTGCAACGTTGGGTTTGGCACGGCATAGCCCCCATAGTCAACGGCGGGTGGGTTGTTCCAGAGCCGGATGGGGAACAGGTGTTCAATGCCAACAAACCGAACCATCAGGGCCAGTGGATACCAGTACCAGATTTCGTTGGGTCGTCCGTTCGTAAAAGACTGCACCAGCAACATAATGAACGAGTAAGCCAAAAACGTAGTGAATGGGTTCAGGTTGGTTTGCATGGCCCGGAGACTGTGGTAGGTGAACAGAACAAAAAGGCCACCAAAAAGCAGCAGTCCCAGCAAACCGAAGTCGATCCAGGCTTCGAGCAGGGGAATGTCCAGATACAGGAATTTAAACCCATTGCCAAACACCAGCATTTCCATGTGACCCACCAGAACGTTGCCCAAAAAGCCGGTACTTACGGTTCGGGTTACCGACGAAGCATCGTAGGCAGCTGTGTAACCGGCGGCAGTTTTCATGCCCAACAGGGCATAGATATTTTCGGTATTACGCTCGATAAAGCCGACAACATATCCGTAGAGCAGCGAATAAATCTGCCAGTTTTTTCGGAGAAAATAAATGACTCCGCCAATAAAAACGGCAATCGTGAGCAATGGCAACGGTTTCACCAAACCCCTGGCGGCTGCTTTCACCTGAGCCGGGCGAACGTTATAGAACAGAAACAGGGCAATAATGATGATAAAGGCCAGGATACTGGAGCGGGTTTGGGTCATCACCAGGATAGCCGCACTCACTGCTCCCGTGAACAGGGCAAAAATGCGCGGAAGCAACGATGTTCGTTTGTCGAAAGCCCAAACGCCACAGGCGACCACGCCTAACAGCGCATTCCGGGCAAAAGGGTGGGGGTTACCCGACCGTTCACCGCTGGTGGTTGAGCCGTAATAGATGGCTGCCCGCTGACCTAACTGCCAGGTTGGGTCCGTAATCATGGCATAAATAAGCCCCATGTTCGAGATCAGCGTGAAGGCCACAATCACCGGAATGGCCACTTCGATAATGTCATTGGGAACGTTAATGAGCAGAAACAGAAAAATCAGCGCGAAAGCAAAATACATAGCGTCTGTTAGTAAGCCCCCATAACCGGGTTCGCCCACATAATAAACCATGTAGAACATCATCAGCAGAATAGAGCCAACCATCAGGCAAAAGCCCAGAATGTTAGGCATATACAGCTTACGGAACACCGTGAACGGCACCATCAAAACGAAGCCCAATGCCATGAACCCCGCCGTGAAAGCGGTGCTGTTGGGAGCCAGCCGGAGCGTTTCTTTAAAGAAAAAGATGAGCGGATAGCCATCATATACCATACAGATGCCCACCACCATCCGCATGTAATCCATTTTTTGCAGTAATCGAAACATCTAAATTTCTATTTTCTCAATGAAAGCCGATGGCGCACGTAGCCCCATTGCCCTCGTAATACAAAGTACAGCAATTTTCGGATGCGACAGTACCGAAGCCAGAATCCTTTGCTTAACCGGCTGCGGAGAAACGGGGTAAACCGCTCCCGGATTTGTTCGTGTTCGGCCATGCCCACCGTGGCAATGGTCGACGATTTGGCATCGGGCTGCACCCGAAAGCCACCCCAAAAACCATTCACGTGCTGAAAGCGTACATCCGGCATTACCCCAAGACGCGCAACTAGTTCATAATCAATCACAAAACGCAGGCTTTCGTCCAGTAAACCAGTTTCCTGAAGCAGATCACGCCGAACAAAAAGCGACTGATTATACACCTGCATGCCTTCGTAAATATGGCATTCGACGCAAAACGGGGGAAGTCTGAACTCCTCTGTAATAACGTCCTGCTCGTCGATCATGTACATATCGCCGTAGAAAACACCCGGCTTCGGGTTCTCTCGCCAGGCGTTGGCTACCTGCTCAAACGCACCGGGGGCAAACACATCGTCGGAGTTTTGAAACGCAACCAGATCGCCGGTGGCCCACCTGAATCCTTTGTTAATGGCATCGGTTTGGCCCCGGTCTTTCTCGCTGACCCAACCCGCCAGATAGGGTTCATATTTTTTGATCAACGCCACACTGCCATCTGTTGAACCACCATCCACAATAAAATATTCCAGGTTGGGGTATTGCTGGTTCAACACGCTGAGAATGGTTCGTTCCAGGTATTGTACCTGGTTAAAGGAAGGAGTCACCACCGTCAGTTTCGGGTACTGAGGCATGACGCGGTCCGGCTGCGAAACAGTAGCCGACAACGTGTTCTGAGGCTTGTGGGGTCTGGTAACGAACTCCCGAAGGGATGCTGTGGCTGAATTCACGTGTTAAGAAGTACCTGTACTCAATTATTTGAATCAAGAAAACTTGGTTTTTTGTGATCATCTCGGCGGGATAGCCGGTTTGTTCCACCAC
>JANOCD010000126.1:0-7100 GCA_031411995.1 Cytophagales bacterium | reverse complement strand
GCACAATCGAGCGATTCCAGGACAAGACACAAGAAAATCACTACTTTGTTGCCCTTAGTAGGCTGACCGGCCCAACTCCGGGACTGAATATGAGTGACGCGGGTCTGGTCAATCAGGGTCGTTAGTGCAAAACGGCGGGGCAGGCCAATAGTATCGGGCATCGCATATAGTTTGACTCAACATCATTCCTGATCCCACGCGCTTATCTTTACCCACACACATGTTTGCAAATCCATCCGTTATGGCCATGCAAGAAAACTATCCGTTAGCTTACGTGGTCGTAGATGATGATGACGACGACCGCCTTCTTCTCCAATTGGCACTCAAAGAAGCTAACCGACAACTTCCGGCGCAGGAGTTTTGCGATGGACAGGAGTTCATTAATTATCTGACCCAATATGTAACCGAGCCGGTCAACGATAGGTTGAACTGGCTGGTTGTGCTGGACATGAATATGCCCGGTTTAAACGGATTAGATACCTTGACAACGCTTCGTCAGCACCCCCATTGGTCAACATTCCCGGTGTTGATCTTATCGACTTCGAGTGATCCGAGGCTTATTGAGGAGGCATACCGCCTGGGAGCGAATGGCTATGTTGTCAAACCAAATTCGCCCGCTGAATTTGTCGTGCTCTTCGACAAATTCTTTGTGCCTTTACTCATCCAATCCGGTGATGCCCCGGTTCATCCGGTTGACGAAGGAGTGTAGATAACCAGCTACTGCTGATTCATCAATAAAGGAAGTAGCTGGGTAGAGATGATCGTTCATACGGGTAAATATACGCTGAAGGTGGCCCCCTGACCGGGCTGGCTGGTGGCCGTGATGGCCCCGCCGTGATTGCTGACCACCTTTTCACAGATCGCCAGACCAATGCCCGTACCGGGGTATTGGTTTTTGCCGTGTAGCCGCTTAAACATCTGAAACATGGTGTCCAGATGTTTAATCTCGAAACCAGTACCATTGTCTTCAATATCAATACGATAGTAAGCGGGGGCCAACGGAAGGGGCTTGATAGCAGCGGGCAGATTGGCCGCATCGATCATAAGGGCGGATAGATGAATGAGGGGGGATACGCCTTCCTGTCGAAATTTGAGCGCATTGCTCAGTAAGTTGTGAAAAAGCTGGGCCAATTGAGACGCATCCCCCGTTACCGTTGGTAAGTCATTCCGGGATATTACGGCACTGGTTTCGTCAATGCGTAAGTCCATATCTAAAAGCACGTAATCGACCACGTTAGTTAGCGACACCAATTCGGTGTTATCTCTCCCTGTTGAGATGCGGGAAAAACTTAGCAGATCCCGAATCAGGATGGACATACGGTTGGCCGCCGATTGCATGCGCTCCACATACTCAACACCTTCTCCTAAGGAAAGGGCATACTGGCTTTTGAGTAAGTCCCCGAATTGCTTTACTTTACGCAGCGGCTCCTGCAAGTCATGAGAGGCTACGGAAGCAAAACGCTCCAAACTTTGATTAGAGCGTATCAGCCGGTCGTTAACCCCTTGCAATTCCTGGTTGGCAGCCGCTAACTGCTGGGTGCGTTCCTGCACTTGCCCGTCCAGTTGAGCCGACAGCAGGCGTAACTGACGCTCACTTTCTTCCAGTGCTTTTTTGCTGACCACCTGCTCGGTGATCTCCTGACAAAGCACGATAACCCCCGTGACGATACCATCTAACTCCCTAAAAGGCTGAAAGATCATATTGAGAAAGCCTTCCTTACGGCCTCCTTCCGATTGGAAGAAATACAGGTGGTCGTAAAGATAAAGTGGCTCACCGGTCGTTCGGATGGTATCGACCAGATCTCGGTAGTGTTCCTCGGCTTCGGGTATGATATCAAACAATAAGTTTCCGCTTAAGTCATCCGCTCGTCGGTCGATCAGTTGGGCATAGGCATCGTTAACGACATCAACTCTCATCTCCGGCCCGTGCAGGACAATAATACCTATTGACGCTTCCCGAACCAGATTACGAAAACGTTGCTCGGAATTTTGAAGCTGATTGACGAGACTAACTTGCCTGGTAGTTTCGGTACAGGTTACTAATACTCCATTTATATGGCCGGATTCATCACTGACGGGGCTGTAACTGAACGTCCAATAGACATTTTCAAGCTGTCCGTTGCGATAAATAGGAATTAGCTCGTCTTCACGCCAGGTGGCTTCGCCACCGCCCCATACCTGATCGATCAGGGGTTTGACAACGGGCCATATCTCGGGCCAACAGGCTGCCCCTGGCTGCCCCAGTGCAGCGGGATGTTTACCGTTACTGCCTAAGCTGGGCCGGTAGGCATCGTTATAAAACTGGATAAGCTCTGGCCCCCACCATAGAAACATCGGAAATCGGGATCGGAGAATAATGTTCACCGTAGTCCGTAGACTCTGTGGCCACTGGCTGGGGACACCTAATGAGGTGGTTGACCAATCATAGGTACGGGTGAGTTCACCCATGATACCTCCCCCCGCTAAAAAAGGGTTGGTATTGGTATGCATTGTATTCAAAGCAAACACGACTAACGTTGAACCAATTAAGATTGAGTTGGACCAGGTCCTGACTGCCAAAAGTCAACGGTGTTAACTTGCTTTGTACTAACCTTTTACTTAGCTACATTGCAGAATTATCGTCTAATGTATAACACGTAACGCGCAATTCCTAAAAGAACATGGGTTAATGAGTGAGTGGCTGTCAGCTTACTTCTTATCCCCCACAGGTCAGAGGCTGTTGGGGTCTCTGCCCAAGTAAATGGTCAGTATGTTGTCCTGCTCGATCCGAACGTAGCCCTCACTTCGTAATCTATCCTGTATAACCTGTTCGCCGATAAATTGCAGGATGGCAATCCGATGCGATAAAGGCGTTTTCGTTTGGGCTTCCCAATACCTGGGTTCGGGAATTCCGATGATGGCAATGGCGGGGGGCATGGCCAATTCGTACCACAGGTCAAACGTAATTTCCCCGCTCTCGTAGTGAATGGTGCCGCTGCGCCCACCTTCTGTATAGCTCACTCGGGGGTTAGTTTCAGTCTTCAGTCTGTCGGTCATATCAGTAGGTTTAGTCAGGCTGTGGTCCGTTATCCGAGTATGTTTTTTGCCAGTACGCCCACTCTGAAGACACCGATGATAACCACCCCCCAAATCAGGCCATTGAGAAAGAAGATGCTTATCGCGCCGAAAAAAGAGAAGGCACCCACTTTCTCACTATCAATTGGGAATGACATCATAAACTCAGCGGCTTTTTGCCAGGGCCGGGGCTTGCCGAAATAAATTAGAAACGGAAAGGTAGCCATCAACACCAGCGTATAGAAAAGGCCAAAAGCGGCCACCTGAAACAGGAATCGGAGAAACATAGCGGTGGAGTTTATAGATGTATTCCGGTACCACGAGGCACGATTATGCTCAACTCCTTTTACTAAATTCCCCATTGTCCCGGGTGTTTTTTTGCACGGCAATTGCCCCGAATAGGCCCAATAGAAAGGCAAATGCGTAAAAGCCTTTTTCGCTGGGCAGCAGGGTCGCATTCCACAAACCAACCGTCAACAGTGCGATGGACAGGATGGTGGCCACCCAACAGATGCCGTAGTAAATGTCAGTCACGGGAACCCCCTCTATTCGGTCCCGAACACTTTTTTGTAGGGATACCACCGCGAAAATGCCAAGCATGAGTACGGTAAAGTAGAACCCTTTCTCGTTCAGGAGCATGTCGGATCGCCAAAGCCCAATTAGGTAGCCCAACATACCGGCTCCAAGAGCAACCCACGATGCGCCCACAAAGGCGGCTGATGTTTTCTGATTCATGAATTTGTTAGTTTTGAAAATGGGGAGTGAACACTGTTTCGCCGTCTACGCAGCGATTGCCTGCTTAGCGGTGTGCGAAAACTGCGTTGACCAGTGCGTCAACCAATACTATCACCGCCAGTAACGCAACTCGCTCAATGAATTGTAAGCGATTGATCATAAAGCGTTCACAGGCCGTATTTGCCAGCCTACCATCAATTCGTTTTCCACGCGAAACCAGTCGTTGTGTACGTCCAATGCTCGTTGAGTTCCAGGAATATCTCCTCCATCCATTCGGAGTCCTGAGTAGCCTGCCAGCCCACGAATCCCTTCCCGATCATGAACGTGTCCAGTATAAACTGAAGGGTATCCTCATTAGCATAGTCGGACCCGGCAGCCGTGTCAGCCCGAAAGGCAGTTAGATGAACGTCCCCATTTTTACTGACGTACAGGATATGTGAATCCTTCGTGTCGTCAACTCGGGCAATGAGTTGGATGAGCTGATCGAGGGTGGGACTCTGGGTTAAGTTCATAGGGTATCCGGACAAATCACCGGCGGATTGGGTCAATCGGGTTCGGTTGTATTGGTTATCAGTGGCCGCTAATTTTCGGTGCATATCAGTTTGGTCATTTGCAGGCGTAATTGATTCAGTTCCTGTTGCTGGGTGGCTTGCTTTTGCTGCTGGGTCACCAGTTTTTCCTGCTGCTCTATAAGATACAGTGTCAATTCCTCAATTTTCTCGAGGAGTTTGGCGTTCATTTGCCCCACGGTAAAACCGGCTTTCATCACGGTTTCTGCCGATGGAATACCTGGTAAACGACGGTTGGCTTTTATGAATGATTCGACGGATTGGAGCGGGGTTAGCTGATAATCCGGGGCAAACACGTAGTCGGGCCAGTCAGCAGACTGTCTCACGGTCAATTGTACCAGAGTCGCGTCGATGTGGGGATTGTAAAGCCCCACCCGGCCCTGTTCATCCACGCTCAAAAAACGGTTGGTATTTCCGCTTGCCGCAGCCGCATTATTCAGATTCGCCAGCCGCAAACCGCTTTGATTGTGGGAGGCACCCGTCAACACCAGAAAATCGGTATCGTCGGCCTGTAGCTGCACCCGGCTGGAGAACTTCAACGCACCCTGATTGCGAATGTTGATCGTGCCCCGCACATCCAGCGGAAACGCGGGTGCGGTCAGGCCGATACCGACTCTGGTTTTGAGAATAGTGTCGCCCAGCACAATGGCATTGCTGATACCCACGCGGGAATTTGTACCGATGGCGGTTGCGTTGGTAAGCGCAGTTTTGCCCGGCATAACATCGGCCTTGTTACCCAAAAACGTATTACCCGAACCCAGAATGTTGGTGAAACCGGCTTTGGACCCTACAGACAGGTTGCCCGATGCTTTTGTATGATAGCCCGCTGAATCACCGACGGCGACCCCATTGTCGCCAGTTTGGTTTTCATAACCCGCCAGAACACCGATATTGACATTAGAGTATCCGATCGTGTTCTGGAAACCCGCCCGATGCCCCACAAACGAGTTGGATGAACCCGATGTGTTAGCGAAGCCCGCCTGATATCCTGTAAAGGCATTGGAGTTACCTACTGTGTTGTTGTAACCCGCTGAGGTGCCAATAAATGCATTCTCGTAGCCACTGTTGTTCCAGTAGCCCGCATACGTTCCCATAAAGGCATTTGCGTAGCCATTCGTGTTGTAGTAGCCCGCGTAAGGCCCCATAAAGGCGTTGTAGCTGGCTATGGAATTGGTGAACCCGGCATAAGGACCCACAAAGGCGTTGTAGCTACCCGTTGTATTTTTAAACCCTGCATTCGGACCCACAAAGGCGTTGTAGAAACCCGTTGTGTTCTGGTAGCCTGCCGAGTTTCCCACGAAGGCATTGTGATCGCCCGTCGTGTTGCCGTGTCCGGCTCCAATTCCCAGGAAAGCGTTGAATTCGCCTGTTGTGTTACTATATCCCGACCCCGACCCCACAAAGGCATTATAATAACCTGTTGTACTGCTGTAACCCGCCCCGTTGCCCAGAAACGTATTATGATGTCCCGTCGTGTTCTTATAGCCCGACTCCGTTCCAATAAATACATTGTATGAACCTGATGTCATTCCATCGCCTGCGGAATACCCAACAAGCGTGTTTTCTTCACCCGTTAACTTAGGATTGTGGCCCAATGCCATACCACCCGCATTAGACCCCACAATTACGTTTTTGGCACCAGGTGACTGGCGAAAGGGTTCGGTAAAAATGATGTTTTGCTGCGCCCATAGCGAGGGCGGAAACAGGATGGTAAGTACGAATAAAAGAAAATAGTTCATGATGAAAAAAGGTAAGAGGTAAATCTGAACGAGTTTGAAACAAAACCCATCGCGGGTTGCTGTGTGCTGTAAAAGTGGAGGGTCAAGCGCGGTTGGTCAACAATTTCAATATGAGCCGTACTGATTTAGCGGATGAGCCGTAGGCCCGTGCTGTTGAATCGTTTTCGGCGGTCTCGTTGCCGCACAAATCGAAATTCATACGAACCGCGCTTAGGTCAGGCTTAAAATCCACTCGCGCACCCCCGAGAATGGACCTGCAACAGAGTTGTTACGGCTTGTAGCATTAGCCTCGTTGGTGTCCACGTTCAGCAAGAGGGTAAAATCAATCAGGCCGGGATATTTACGCATGTATAACTCGACAACCAAGTCATCTAACCAGCGGACCGTCCAAGCCGACCAGACCTCCGAATCGAGGTTGAACAGACAGCTATTATCACTAACCCGGATCAGGAAGGGCTGGTCGATCCAGTGGCTCATGCTGATTTCGTAGCTGCTGAACGCCACTTTGTGCTGGCGGTCAGGCGACCAAAGGGCTTCTTTCATGGGGATGCCTGGTCAAGCAGCTCAGTAACGGGTTGTTGCTCATTGTATTCGTGTTTAGTAAATTAGATTAATTAACAGCAATTTGCCATAGTAGTAGCAGACATAGAACCGCCAAAATAAGAACCAGAATTTTTGCCCAGCCATAGGGCAACCAATTTAACCCGATAAGCACCAGTAACACAAAAACGGCCAACCGTTTAATGGCCATTTCCTGCTGCCCTCCACCGGCATCATTCGCCGGATTTACCGGTTGTATAACTGCCCACAGTACACAAATGCCGTATATACCCAGCAACACCCAACTAATAACGGTAATAATTTTGTAACTGTTTAGGTACGCAATTTGCTGGTACTTAATTATGGTAGAGACAATGGATCTGGGAGAAATAAAGGCGTTGATTAACAGCTTGCTGGCTGAAGTCCAACGCCTGAAAGCCCGTGTCCATGAACTAGAAACGGA
>JANOCD010000125.1:0-58011 GCA_031411995.1 Cytophagales bacterium | reverse complement strand
TGCGTCAGCCACTCTTTCACTCTTTCGCTCTTATTTCTTGTATATATAATTTTCCTGTATATATTTGTTTCTATAATTAGATAGACAATGGAATCATCAGCGAGTGAATTTTTACGGGGGACGCTCAAGACCATTGTTCTGAAGCTATTAGCCGAACAGGGACGAATGTATGGCTACGAGATAACCCAGTCGGTGAAAGAGCGGACGCAGGGCCAAATTCTGCTTACGTTTGGTGCTCTTTATCCTGTCTTACACAAATTAGAGCAAGAGGGTTTGCTGGTGACTGAGTCGGTGGAGGTGGACGGACGGTTGCGGAAATACTATTCATTAACCCCAACTGGAAGCAAAACTGCCGTACAGAAAGTGTCTGACTTTGAGCAATTTATGGAAACGATGCGGGTGCTGTTGCAGCCTTCGGCTCAACCAAATTTCGCTTAAGAGATGTCCTCTAAACAAGATGACATCTCCATTAATCCCCAATCTTTATGCAAAAGCTCTCTACCGCCCAGGTCAAGCAACTGCACGACCACCTCATCCGACAAGGTGCCACCGATGTCCTGCTCTATGAACTCCTCGACCACCTGGTTTGTGAAGTGGAACACTACATGTGGATTGGGCTTCCCTTCGACACGGCCTTTGACAAAGTCCTGCTCGAATCAAACGACAAAGCTGTCCACTACCTGAACACCACCTACCAAACCACAATGGATCCGAACACCGTAAAGGGGGTCACGCTGGACGACATTGTGTTCGAGTTTCGCAACAAACATTACGGAGCCTACGACCTCCGGCAAAACTACCGCCTGTCGATGCGCAACGCGCTTATTTTGGGAATCGGCCTTTTTATGATGCTGATTTCAGGACTTTCTATTTTCCAACATCGCGGCTTTTCTTATTGGAGTCCGCTGGGAGCTTTGTGGCTCACTGGCGTTTCGTGCGTGGGGTTTGCCGTGGGTTCCTGGTTTTTGCAGAGTCTTCGGCAGCGGTATATGGTGATTGAGTAGGGGACTTTTTTACCATTATATTTACGCAGAAGTATGGACGCGCTCTTGCCGTACTTCTGCATCCGATGTTGCACTACACGACCTCATCTACACGACTTTTAAGTACCGGATTTTTAAGTTTAGTATTCTCCTTTTGCTTGGCCCAAAATCGCGCCATACAATCTGAGGCTGAGGTGGGTGCATTTGTGGCTTCGGAGAAAGTTACTCCATTGTGGTTGCGAGCCAATCAGTTTGGGGCCGTACCAAACTCCGCACCTACAGGCACTCTCCGGCTTCATTTATGGAAAAACTACACTCCGGCAGACACTGCCCGAAAACGCCGGCTGGACTATGGTTTTGGGATAAATCCCGTTGCCAATGTTGGGGCAACCAATCAACTTTTGCTGGTAGAGGCCTTTGCCAAAATTAAGTGGCGCGGTGTTGAACTGATGGCCGGTCGTCGGCGGACTATAACAGGTTTGGGCGATTCTGCCTTGTCGTCAGGCTTTTATTCCGGGTCGGGGAATGCGCTGCCTATTCCGAAAGTTCAACTTCAAACCGTTGGTTATCAGCCTGTACCGTTTCTGGGGAGGTTCGTGTCGTTTAACGCAGGTATGTCTCATGGTTGGTATCAGGCTGATTATATCAGGGGCGTTTTTCTGCATCAGAAACACTTGTACCTCCGTTTTGGGAAACCATCGGGCCGGGTTCATGCCTACGCGGGAGTCAATCATCAGGCATTCTGGGGTGGTCAAGCCGATTATCTGCGTGAGCCGCCAACGAGTTCTCCCAGCGGCAAACTACCCTCGTCACTGCGCGATTTTCCGTATGTTTTTTCGGCGACGGCTCCCGGCAATTGGGTTCAACAGGGCTATACCTCGTTCGACAGTTACCGCATTGGCAACCACCTCGGGTCCATTGACGTTGGATTTGACTGGTCGGGAAAAGCAGGTAGTTTACTTTTCTATCACCAGCATCCGTTTGAAGATGTGTCGGGCCTGCTGTTTCTGAATTTTCCCGATGGTTTGTGGGGCCTTCGCTGGGCGCGTACAACCCAAGGCAACCCAACTGGTTTCCGATTGAACCGGCTGACAATGGAAGTCCTGAGTACAACCAACCAAAGCGGTCCAACCTTCTACATCACGGGGTCGCGTTATCAGGGAGCCGACAATTATTTCAACCACGGCCAATATCTTCAGGGTTGGTCTTATCGGGGAAATGCCATCGGCACCCCGCTTATTCCCCCGCGCAACGAACTGCAACCGGCTCTGCAACAACAGTCTCCCTTTTATTTTCCCTCGAATCGGGTGCAGAGTGCCTACGTTGGAGCCGAAGGGCAATGGCGCGACCGGCTGACACTGACAACGCGGGTTTCGTTTGGCCGATATTATGGCACGTTTGCCCAACCGTTTGATCAACCCGTTGATCAGTTCTCGGCCCTTTTGATGGCACACATTACCCTTCCAAGTTGGAATAGTTTTGGATTGACAGCGAGTTTGGCTCTCGATCAGGGGGGGTTGTTGCCGCGCTCAGTAGGAGGGTATATTGGCCTTCGGAAACGCTGGAACTGAACCCTTAATTTGTTAAATTTGTAGGCTAATTACCCCATTTTTCGATCATCTCATGAACAAACTAATTGCTCTGCTTTCGGCGGTCGCCCTGACAGCCGGGTTGATGGCGGCAACGCCCCCAACCAAAAAGCCCGTGAAGCGACCCGCTGTTGTGGCACCGCCAAAAACACCCTTCATCGACCGCCAAAACATGAACCTGTCGGTGAAACCCGGCGATGATTTTTATCAGTATGCCAACGGCGACTGGTTGAAGAAAAACCCCGTTCCAGCCTCCAAAACCAGTTGGGGCAGTTTTAACCTGTTGCGTGAGAAAAGCCTCGATGCCATGAAATCGCTGCTGGATGATGCTACCAAAACCACCAACAAAGGCCGGTTATACCAGATGGTAGGCGATTTTTATGCCAGCGGCATGGACAGCATAGCCATTGACAAAAAAGGCTTCGACCCCATTAAGGCCGACCTTGCCCGCGTGGATCAGGTGAAAAACAAAGCCGACGTTCTGAACGAAATGGCCTACCAGCGTACGCAGGGGAATGGCATGTTGTTTGGCTTTTTTGTGGCACAGGATCGCAAGAATGTCAGCAAATACCTGCCCCAGCTTTCACAAGGCGGCACCACCCTGCCCGACCGCGATTATTACCTGAAAAACGACCCCCGCAGCCAGAAAATCCGCGAAGCGTACCGCGATCACCTGACCAAAATGTTTGGCTTGATTGGTGAAGAACCAAGTCGGGCTTCGCAAAATGCCGATTTGATCATGCGGCTTGAAACGGCACTGGCTAAGGCGCAAATGGCCCGCGTGGAGATGCGCGACCCCTACAAAACCTACAATAAACTGACCGTTGCCGATCTCTCAAAGCAGACTCCCGGCATGAACTGGAGTGAGTTGATGCCAAAGATGGGTGCCCGTAATCAGGATACGGTATTGGTGCAAAATCCCTCGTTTTTGCGTTCGACGGACAGTTTGCTGACGGCCACGCCCGTTGAAGATGTGAAAATCTATATGCGATGGAACGTGATGAAGGGGGCCGCTTCGTATTTGAGCGACTCGTTTGTGAAGCAAAATTTTGCGTTTTCTAAGGTGCTGTCAGGCCAGAAAGAGCAAACACCCCGCTGGCAGCGCATGAGCAGCCTGATCGACGGGTCGTTGGGCGATTTGCTGGGCCAACTCTACGTGCAACAGTACTTTAAGCCCGAAGCCAAGCAACGGATGCTGGTACTGGTGGACAACCTCGAAGCGTCGTTCAAAGAGCACATCAACGCCCTCGACTGGATGAGTGCCGATACTAAAAAACGCGCCCTCATCAAGCTGACCTCGTTTAAACGCAAAATCGGCTACCCCGACAAGTGGAAAAATTATGATGGCGTAACCATCCGGCGCGACGATTTCTACGCTAATGTGAAATCGGCCAGCAAGTGGTCATACAACTACATGATTAACCGGCTTGGTCAGCCCATCGACAAAACTGAGTGGGGTATGACTCCGCCAACGGTGAACGCTTATTACAACCCTGTGAACAATGAAATCGCGTTCCCGGCGGCCATTTTGCAGTTTCCCTTCTTCGACGCTGAAGCCGACGATGCCGTTAACTATGGCGGAATTGGAGCCGTGATTGGCCACGAAATGACGCACGGATTCGATGATTCGGGTCGTCAATACGATGCCGACGGAACCCTG
This sequence comes from Cytophagales bacterium, assembly GCA_031411995.1. Lineage (GTDB taxonomy): Bacteria > Bacteroidota > Bacteroidia > Cytophagales > Spirosomataceae > Rudanella. The sequence continues at coordinate 53,779 of JANOCD010000125.1, read as the reverse complement.
CGCGACTGGTGGACCAAAGACGATGCCACCAATTTCAAGAAACGCGCCGATCAGGTAAAAGAGCAGTTTTTTGGTTTCAGAGTACTGGATTCTCTCAAAGTAAACGGCCAACTGACGCTGGGCGAAAACCTGGCTGACCTCGGCGGTTTGGCCATTTCCTACGATGCTTTCAAGAAAACGAAGCAGGGCAAAAGCAAAACTGAAATCGACGGATTTACGCCCGATCAGCGATTTTTTCTGTCGTGGGCGCAGGTATGGCGCACCAACACCCTACCCGAAACTCAGGCACAATTGATTCTGACAGACCCGCACGCCCCCGGTCAGTACCGCTGTAACGGCCCACTGGCCAACATCGATGCCTGGTATAAAGCCTTCAATGTGCAAGCTGGCGAGAAGATGTACAAAGCTCCCGACCAGCGGATAAAGGTTTGGTAAGGCAATGATTCGATGTTGCGGTGGTGATTGCCAAGTCTCCCATTAAGGAGCAATCCAATGATAGGTAATTGGCGTAACACGAGCGCAGCCCTCCCTACGTTTCCAACTACTACAACAGAAAAAGGTTAATTTGCTTTATGCTGACAGCATTATAGCGAATTAACCTTTTAATGCTTAACAGCATATTATGAAAAGTCGTAGGAATGCACAAAAAGAGGAAAAGCGAGGACAGCGTGCTGTTATGGCCGGTCACTTCGACTTGATACACTCGATTGTTTCGGAACCTGATGTGGTTTTTTACAATGGTAAAGCGTCTTTGTCTGTTTTTCAGACAAAGACGCTTCGGGCGTGAGAGAGGTTCTCTCTCCTGTCTTTACTTCAACCTCGGCATTCCCGGTTCAAACATGTTTCCGCCCCCGGCTTTGTGGTCGAGCGTGGAGCCAACATTGGGGTTGGTCTGTTGGGGTGTGGCAATACGGCCTGTGCTGGTGCCCGTAATACGTCCAATGGCAGTACGAAGCAACGGCTCATTGGCAATGTCGCCCAAGGGTGATAGTATAACAGGCTCAAACACTACCTGATCGGGGGCGAAACCGCCCGTATAATCTGATTGGTTGAGTTTGTTGAACGACTTTGCAATGATCGGTTGCAGACCCCAGTTGATTCGGCGGGGAGTGCGTTCGTCTTCAATTGTGATAGAACCCACATTCTTGCCGTAAGTCGTGTCGCCCACGACCTGAACGCTCATAAAGGGTTTCAAGCCATTGATAATCAATTCGCTGGCCGAAGCCGTGTTGCTGCTGGTCAATACAAACAGGCGACTCAGGTTGGCCCCGATATTCTGCGACTTGTTCAGGAATTTAACCTGTAGGTTGTTCAGGGCGTTTGCCTTCTGGTACTCAGCCATAATCTGGCTGTTCAACTCCTGCCGATAGAATATTTCGTTGGTACTGATGCCTTTACCAATCAAGCTGGCCAGATTGCGGGCTGCCGTGGTAGAACCACCCGGATTATAGCGTAGATCCAGTACTAACTCATTCACACCCTGTGATTTGAACTTTGCAAATACGGCATCCACCTGATTATCGTAGGTGAGATCACTGAAACCACTTGGGCCGTTGATGAACTGGTTATAAACAAAATAACCAATTTTTTTGGCACCTATGGTGTAAACGGAATCCTTGAAAACTGGGTTTTCGGTCAACTGCTCCAGCGTTAAGGTTCTCGTAACCGGGTTCGACACCGTCCGGTTAACCGCATCTGCTGTCACAAACGTGTAGGTCTCACTAGCTCCAGAACCAAGGGCCGACAGTACGGACTGGTAATTGCCAGTTGTCATGATTTGCCCATTGACTCCATTGAAGATATCACCTCGTTTAATTCCTGAACGAGCCGCCGGCGAATTGGGTAGCACGTACAGAATCTGTCCGACCACATTTTGCGAACCCGAAGGAAACAAGCGAAGATTGAATTCAAATCCGGTTGATTTCTCGATTCCCTGTAACGAGTTTTTCAACTCATCGACATTCTGCTGAATCCATGAGAAACGGTCACCATCGGGTCGCGTCGTTTTATCCCATTTGTACAGGATCGAATTGAAAAAATCACCGGGAGTTTGGCTCAGATTCGGGCTTGCCGGAATTTTTTCGTTCCAGTAATAATAGGTCCGCATCGAATCCAGCGTCCACTGGTTCACTTCCTGATCCGTTACCACCCCTGTTGTGGGCGTAGTGGTGCCTGTTGCGGTTGTTGGGTCAACCTGCGGGTCTTTACAGCCACTCAAAAGAACCGTTCCTATGGCAACCGACAATATGGCCGACCGCCTGCGTATTTGTTGTTGAATCATGCGAAAAGTGAAGTTGACAAAGTTTACACTACATTACCTGTGTATTTACTTGATAACACAAATAATCGTTGCAGGATTTTGTATTAAACCATTATTTTTTTCTTAAAACTCCGAAAATCAATTGAAGATGAGCAAACTATCTAACGCTCGGCTTGTCGTTGCATATATAATCAACAGGAACAAAGAATCCTCTTTTCTGTTTATTACAGGCACATCAGGCGCACTCGTGTTAACAAAAGAAACCGATAAAATCCAAATTTTGCGGCCTACTTTCGGGCCGATGCCGTACCTTTGCCCGTCAAATACAGAAGTGCCGAACTTATGGATAAGTATTCGTATATAGCTAATTCAGACGCAGCTTACGTTGACCAATTGTACCAGGCATATAGGCAAGACCCTGCCTCGGTTGATGCAAGCTGGCAGACGTTTTTTGAAGGCTTCGATTTCTCGCTGACCTACGGCGAAAATGGGAGCAAAACCGCCAACGGAACCAGCCCGGCCACAAACGGCACGGCGGCTGCCACCAATGGCCAACCGGCTAAAACGCCGGTCGATGCCAAACACAGCGAGAAAGAAGTCTCCGTGGCGAGCCTCATTAAAGCCTATCGCTCACGTGGGCACCTGCTGGCGCAAACCAACCCGATCCGCTCCCGCAAAGATCGCAATCCCCGCCTTGAGCTGGCCGATTACGCCTTGTCGGAAGCCGATTTAGACACCGTTTTCGAGTCGGGAACGCTGTTGGGCATTGGAGCGCAGACCCTGCGCGAGATCATGGCTTCGCTCGAAAAAATCTATGCGGGCCGCATCGGTTTCGAGTACATGTATATCCGCGAGATCGACGTGAAGAACTGGCTTCGGAACAAGATTGAGAAAGAAGCACTGGTTTTTGACCCGACTATTGAGGAGAAAACCCGCATTCTGAAAAAGCTGAATGAGGCCACCGTTTTTGAGAACTTTCTGCATACCAAGTTTTTGGGCCAGAAACGATTCTCACTCGAGGGGGGCGAAACCACCATTCCGGCTTTAGACGCGATCATCAACATAGCCGCCGATATGGGTGTTGAGGAGGTGATGATCGGCATGGCGCACCGGGGGCGGCTCAACGTGCTGTCGAACATCCTCGGCAAATCCTACGAAAGCATTTTCGATGGCTTCGAGGGGAATATTCCGAGTCAGGTGCAGGGCGACGGCGACGTGAAATACCACCTCGGCTATGCCAGCCTGACAGAAACGCCGTCGGGCAAAATGATCAACGTGAAGTTGGCTCCCAATCCCTCGCACCTCGAAGCCGTGAATCCGGTGGTGGAGGGCTTTGTTCGTGCCCAGGCCGACGAAGAATACAAGGGCGATTTCACCAAGATTATGCCCATCCTGATTCATGGCGATGCTGCCGTGGCTGGTCAGGGTATTGTGTATGAAGTGACTCAAATGGCCAAACTGCCCGGTTATCAAACGGGTGGCACCGTCCATTTTGTGATTAATAACCAAGTCGGTTTCACCACCGATTTCGATGATGCCCGTTCGTCTATTTACTGCTCGGACGTGGCCAAAATCATCGACGCACCCATTTTTCACGTCAACGGCGACGACCCCGAAGCGGTGTTCTTCTGCGCTAAGCTAGCCGTGGAGTTCCGCGAGATGTTCAAGCGCGACGTGTTCATCGACATGGTTTGTTACCGTCGCTACGGACACAATGAGTCCGATGAGCCGAAGTTTACGCAGCCAACCATGTATGCCGTGATCGACAAGCACGCCAACCCCCGCGACATCTACAACCAGGAGTTGGTGGAGCGGAGCGAGGTGGACGCACAGTTGGCTGCGGGCATGGATGCCGAGTTCAAAAAACTGTTGCAGGAACGGCTCGACAAAGTCAAGCAAAAAGAAGAAATCAAGTATAAACCACTCCGGCTCGATCAGCAGTGGGCCGAGTTGCGCACCTCGCAACCTGCCGACTTCGATCAGTCGCCGGATACGGGTGTCCCGCTGGAAACCCTCGAACGAATCGGGCAGAGTTTATACACGGTGCCGGAAGGCTTCAAACCTCTGAAACAGATCGACAAACTGCTCCGTGACCGGAAGCAGATGCTCACCGAAACCAAATTGGTGAACTGGGGTACGGCGGAATTATTGGCGTATGGCTCGCTGTTGAGCGAAGGCAAACCCGTTCGATTGAGTGGGCAGGATGTGCAGCGAGGAACATTTTCGCACCGCCATGCCGTGTTGCACGATCAGGAAACGAACCAACTATACTCGTCTCTAAACCATATTCAGGGTAATTCGCTGAACGAGGCTGGTGAACCAATTATTCCGGCCAGTATTCAGATCTACAATTCGTTGCTGTCGGAATATGGCGTGCTGGGTTTTGAATATGGCTATGCAATGGCTACACCCCACGCGTTGGTAATCTGGGAAGCGCAGTTCGGCGATTTTGCCAACGGTGCCCAAACTATGATCGACCAGTTTATTGCGGCTGGCGAGTCGAAGTGGGGCATTCAAAATGGCGTGACCATGTTGTTGCCACACGGCTACGAAGGACAAGGCCCCGAACACTCGAATGCCCGCCCGGAGCGGTATTTGCAACTCTGCGCTCAGTATAACATGGTGGTGGCCAACGTGACAACGCCCGCCAACCTGTTCCACATTATGCGCCGTCAGTTGACGTGGACGTTCCGCAAGCCGCTCGTGATCATGTCGCCGAAGTCGCTGCTGCGGCATCCGCAGGTGATCTCACCCCTCGAAGATCTTACCAAAGGGTGTTTTCAGGAGGTAATTGGTGATAACTATGCCGACCCTAAAAAGGTAAAGCGGGTGTTGCTCTGCACGGGTAAGATTTATTACGAACTCCTTGAAAAACAACAGGCTGACAGCCGCACCGACGTGGCTATTGTGCGAATGGAGCAACTGCATCCTTTGCCCAAAAAGCAACTCGACGCAGTGCTGACCCAATATAAAAAAGCCGAACTCGTGTGGGTGCAGGAAGAACCGCTCAACATGGGTTGTTACACCTACCTGCTCCGCGAAATGACGGATGTTCGGTTGCGTCCGGTTTCGCGGGTGGCTGCGGCTTCACCTGCCACCGGCTTCGCCAAAATTCATACCCAGGAACAAGCCGCACTGGTGGCAAAAGCATTTGACTAAAACTATGGCCGTTGAAATAAAAGTCCCCGCTGTGGGCGAGTCGATCACCGAAGTAACGGTGGGCGAATGGTTAAAAAAAGAAGGTGATACCGTGAAGATCGACGAGGTTCTCTGCACCCTCGACTCCGACAAAGCCTCCTTTGAACTCCCGGCAGATGCTGAGGGTGTGTTGCACATTATGGCGCAGGCGGGTGATACACTACCCATTGGTGCGGTAATCTGTACGATTGATGCAGTAGGCGCGTCGAACGGGGCAGCTCCTCCCCCGGCACCCCCAAAAACCGAAGCACCTGCTCCGGCACCCACGCCTGCACCGGTTGCGGCCCAGCCTCAGCAAGCCAAGCCAACCAGTCAACCTTCGGCAGCACCCGTAGCCGTGGCTACTGCCCCGGCACCAACAACGGGCGGTCAGGTGATTGAGATGAAGGTACCTGCGGTGGGTGAGTCGATTACGGAAGTTACTATTGCTGCCTGGTCGAAAAAAGATGGCGATGTGGTGGCGTTGGACGAGGTTCTGTGCGAACTCGAATCGGACAAAGCCACGTTTGAACTCCCCGCCGAAGCTGCCGGAACCCTCCGTATTGTGGCTCAAGCTGGCGAAACGCTGCCCATCGGTGGTGTTATTGCTCGGATTGAGGTAGGTGCATCATCGGCTCCAGCCAGTCAACCGGCCCCTGCAACGGCTGCTCCTGCAACCCCTGCTCCAACCCCTCAGCCTCAGAACGGCTATGCAGCTAATCATGCCTCGCCTGCTGCTGCGAAGATTTTGGACGAAAAAGGTGTGGAAGCCACTGCCGTAAATGGCACAGGCGTTGGTGGACGCATTACAAAGGAGGATGCAATGGGAGCTACAAGTCAACCAGCCAAGGTTACCAGTCCTGCCCCGGCATCAACGCCCTCAGTTGCGCCCCCAGCCGTAACGATGGACCGCCCTAGCCCCGCGCCCACCGCCCCAATCCCACCCGCAGGAGGCCGCACGCAACGTCGGGAAAAAATGACTTCGTTGCGGAAGACGATTTCCCGTCGGTTGGTGGCCGTGAAAAACGAAACGGCCATGTTGACTACCTTTAATGAGGTGGACATGAAGCCGATCATGGATTTGCGGAACAAGTACAAAGATAAATTCAAGGAGAAATACGCGGTGGGGCTTGGCTTCATGTCTTTCTTTACGAAGGCGGTTTGTATTGCTCTGAAGGAGTTCCCGGCGGTTAACGCCATGATCGACGGTGATCAGATGGTGTTCAATGATTATTGCGATATTTCGATAGCTGTTTCGTCGGCACGGGGTTTGGTCGTGCCGGTTATTCGGAACGCCGAGCAACTGAGTTTTCAAGACATTGAAAAGGAAGTTGTGCGCTTGGCGGGTTTGGCCCGAGACAACAAACTGACCATCGAGCAAATGCAGGGTGGCACATTCACGATTACAAACGGGGGTATTTTTGGGTCGATGCTGTCAACGCCAATTATCAACGCTCCTCAGTCGGCTATTCTCGGAATGCACAATATTGTGGAGCGGGCGATGGTTGTTAACGGCGAAATTGTGGTGCGCCCAATTATGTATGTAGCCCTCAGTTACGATCACCGGATTATAGACGGTAAGGAGTCGGTTAGCTTCCTCGTTCGGGTTAAGCAACTGCTCGAAGACCCAACCCGGATTTTGCTGGACGTGTAGGTAAACGTCATTAATAGTCATCAAAAAAGGTCATTGGTCATCATTATTGCTCAGGCAATTAATGAAAACCAATGACCTTTTTGATGTCAGAAGAGCTAATTGGTTGTATGACAAGTTCTAGAACTTGTCATACAACCAATTAGCTCTTCTGACTGGCTTTAAAGAGCTTCTGCTTTTCTTCGCGGGAGAGACTTTCGTAGCCGGAGCGGGAAATTTTATCTAAAATGGAGTCGATTTCGGCTTCATCAGGCATCGTTACAGAAGCACCGGCTGCCGGACTACCCGACGTTACATAGGCGGTGGGGCTGGCACTGGCACTGCTCCGTTGCCGATAAGACACTTTCACAGCGGGCTTGGGTCGGGTAAGCGACTGCCAGCCGTCCATCAGCCAGTAAATTGGTCGGCCAAGGTCGGTGCCATTCTGCAATAGTTTGACAAATAAGAAACCCATAGCGGCTCCGCCCAGGTGCGCTAACTCGCCACCGGCGTTGGGTCCAACCGAGTTCGCCAACGACAAAACAATCAGGAAAAAGACGATATATTTAATGCGTACCGGCCCAAAAAATAGCAGGTGAAACGAGTAATTCGGCAAAAGGGTGGCGGCACCAACAGCTACAGAGAAAAAAGCCCCCGAAGAACCAAGCATACGGGTGCCAGGAGCTTGCTGAATGAAAAATGGTACCAGATTAAACATCGTCAGATAGAGTAAACCGCCTGCCATACCCCCCAGAACATACAACCCTAACAAACGGCGGGCACCCAAGTATTCATCGACCAACCGACCAAACCAGTACAAACCCAGCATATTGAACAGGATGTGAAATGGCTTCTCGTGGGTGAAGAAATAGGTAAACAGCGTCCACGGACGTTGAATAAACTCAGAAGCTCTGGCTGGAATGGTGAGTTGCTCAATAACTTTACCGTAAAAAGGCGACGTTTCGGCCACTGTAAATACCAAATACAGAATGAGCAGTGTCAGAAACACTACCACATTCACTAGTATGAGTTGGGCCAACACATTGTTGGACTTTGAAAATTCGGACCGGAAATCATCGAGTAAACCGCTCATACTCAATAGAATGTTTTTCGTTGAGAACCCCAATATTTAACTAATATAAATGCAAACAACATGCCACCGATGTGGGCAAAGTGAGCTACGTTGTCTGATTGTGCCCGATAAACGCCTGAATAAACCTCGTAGGCACCATAACCAAGAACGAGATATTTGGCTTTGATTGGTATAGGAGGAAACAACAAAAACAACTCAGTGTTTGGAAAGAGCAATCCAAAGGCCATGATGACACCAAATATGGCACCTGAAGCCCCTACCATGGGTCCGTCGATCTGACGTGTCCAAAATTGATTTACAAAACTCAAACTCTGTTGCCGGAATTGTGGATTCCCCGGATTCTCCCGGTAGGCATCGATAAAGCTTTCCAACTGATCGTATGCCGAACTTGCATGGCTTTCGATGAAGCCCCAAAATAAGTCGGGGGTGGGGTTGGCGCGGTACTCCTGCACCTGCTCGAACACCCGACTCATTTCGTAATAGTTGATACCCAGATACAGCATAGCCGCCCCAAGCCCGCAAAACATATAAAAAAACAAAAATCGCTGTGCACCCCATGTCCGTTCGAGCATGGGACCAAATACAAACAGGCCGATCATATTACTGAAAATGTGACCAAAGCCCGCGTGCAAAAACATATGCGTCAAAAACTGAATCGGCTGAAACAAATCTGACAGAAACGAATGCAATCCGAACTGGTTAATAACTGGCTCTGAGGTGAACACAAAAGCCAGTACATTGATTATAATTAAGGTTCGGACAACAGGAGTCATCATCATGATTAAGTACAATTTACGGTCTATAACCGAATTAAGTTTTAAATAGTCCCTGAATTTTATCCAACGTCAAGACAGTAGTAATCGGTTCGCCCGTTGGCGTATAGCTGGGGTTGGTTGAGTTAACTAATTGGTCAATTAAGGCCCTGCTTTCGACTTCGCCTAACCGACTCTGATGTCGCACTGCTGACCGCCTGGCCAACGACCGGGCCAACGATTCTGACCGTTCCAACTTAAGACGACCTGTATCGGCTCGAAGTTGCGCCAACAGGTTAGAAAACAATTCTTCTTCGTTCTCGCCGGGGGTCAGGGCCGGAATCCCGTGCAACACAAACGTGTTCGTTCCCGACTCATCGAACTGGAACCCAAGCCCTGTCAACTCCTCGCGCAGGTCGAGCGCAAGTTGATAATCGACCGCCGACACATGCACCGTTTTTGGAAACAGTAACTGTTGCGAAGCCCCGTTGCGCTTGGTGAGGGCTGCATGGAATTGATCGTATAAAATTCGTTCGTGGGCGCGTCGCTGATCAATTACCAACATTCCCGACTTCACCGAAGCCAGCAAATAGCGGCCATGAATCTGCAAAACGGTGCTGTCTTGAGTCAGGGTCAGGGTTTCGGCTATTTTTGGCGACTCTTCCGGCAACTGGTTAGCGCGACTGCCAAATGTGAGCGAGTCGATGGCGGCATCTACATCACCAGCCAAATCAGCGGAGCCGGGCGCGGGTGCAGGCAACCAATCAGCGGTAGGCTCTGTGTCCGAAGGTGAGGGGCTGCTGTGACTCGCCTTCGACCGCTCGAAAATAACGCTCGAATTGGTCGAGATGGGTCGGGCAATGCTGTCGCTCCGGCGCACCGGTTCAGCTGCGTCTGCTTTGGCAGGTTGTCCGGCTGGACGCAGCCCGGCTGGCTTATCGAAACTGCTGGCCCCGGCCGGAAACGCGGTAGCCCAGTTGGGTATCACGGGGCGGGGTGCCGAACCGCCCCCACGTTCCGCTTGCGGGGCAGGTTGACCCGAAGCGGCCGCTTTCTGGCGTTCTATGGCACTGTTCTGGTTGTTCAGGAAGTTGACATTGCCATCGAAATCGAGCGAGGGCGTGAGGTTATAAACACCCACGGCCTTCCGCACAGCCGCCATCATGATGGCATAGACCGACCGCTCGTCATCGAACTTGATTTCGGTTTTGGTCGGGTGAATGTTGATGTCGATGTGCGAGGGGTCAATATCAATAAACAGCACATAGAACGGATGGTAGCCATCGGGGAGGGTTCCTTCGTAGGCACCAATCACGGCATGATGCAGGTAATTGTGCTTGATGAACCGGTTGTTCACAAAGAAATACTGCTCATTGCGGGTCTTCTTGGCCGATTCGGGCTTGCCAATGAAGCCATGCACCGTCACGTAGGGCGTTTGTTCCTCGCAGGGAGCCAATTGATCCCGGTAATTCTTGCCGAACATATCGATGATCCGGCGGCTCAACTTGCCCGATGGCAGGTTATATACTTCCCGGTCGTCCTGATACAGCGAAAAAGCCACGCCGGGGTTAGCCAGGGCCACCCGCTGAAACTCGTCGAGCAAGTGGCGCATCTCTACTGAATTGGATTTCAAGAAGTTACGCCGGGCTGGTACGTTAAAAAACAGGTTCTTGATCAGCAGATTTGTACCAGGCAAACACGAAATCTGTTCCTGCGCCTTAATCTCCGACCCTTCGATACGCACCAGCGTTCCCAACTCTTCGGCGGCCCGGCGGGTGCGCATTTCGACCTGGGCCACGGCAGCAATGGAGGCCAAAGCCTCGCCCCGGAAGCCCATTGTCATGATCTTGAACAGATCGTCGGACGAGCGGATTTTGGAGGTTGCGTGCCGCTCGAAACTCATGCGGGCATCGGTTTCGGTCATGCCCGCGCCATCGTCGATCACCTGCACCAACGTCCGGCCTGCATCGCGCACCACCAACTGCACCGATTTCGCCCCGGCATCAACCGAGTTTTCGAGCAGTTCTTTCACGACGGATGCCGGACGCTGCACCACCTCGCCAGCCGCAATCTGGTTGGCAATGGAATCGGGCAGAAGCTGAATAACGTTTTGCATTGAACATTAAAAACGAAGAGGCACCACCACTTTCAGGCTGGCGTTGCGGCCCATGTTGAACACGCCCTGCCGACCCGTGAGCGGGTTCAGACCAAAATATTTCAGGCGGTTTTGATGGCTCTGGTATGCCCGGTCGAGCAGGTTGTTCACGGATAGATAGACCGAAAACAGTATTCGCCCGTTGCTTCCCGTCACATCGGCCCCGGCCCCTATATTCCATAACGTAAAAGCGGGGGTTCGCGTTTCGGTTCCAAAGGCTAAAAGTACCTGATTTTGGGCCTGATTATGCTCAATTTCGGTTTGGGCGTATCCATTACGGAAGAGACGGCCAATTTCGGCCCTCGTCACTTTGGCCTGAACAATCACGCGGGGTGGGGGTAAAAAGGGCAGATATTTGGCCGAATCGCCTTGAGTAGAGTTGTTTCGTGAACGTACCAGCGAATACGTAGCCGACAGCGTGAGCCACTTGGCCCGGCTCGGATTATATGTCACTTGTCCCTCGGCCCCGAACAACACCGCGTTGCCCTGCACATAGCGATAGGTCAAAATAGGGCGGGCGGGGTCAACGATGGAATCCCCACCAGCCCGGTTCAGGAGTTTCTCCGAATAGGTGTAGTTATTGATAGCGTTACGGAACAGGTTAGCCGTAATGGAGATGTCGGCGTTTTCGTAAACAATACCAAAATCGGTTTGCAGTGAGGTTTCGGGGCGGAGGTTGGCATTGCCAATTTCGTAGCGGAACGTACCGGCGTGTTCGCCGTTGGCCGAGAGTTCGGGGGTGGTGGGTGCCCGGAAACCCCGTGCTACGTTGGCTTTGATGGTTAGCTGTGGGGTAGCCAGAAATGAGGCTCCGGCACTGGCAGTGAGGTTAGCGTAAGTCTTGTTTAAACCCGCAAACCGTTTGGGCCGATTTTGCCCGGCGACCTCCGTAAATGCCCCCGTTTCGTCCACGTAAAGGGGGTTGATGTGCATCCGCCGGACATCGACCCGAACCCCGCCGTTGACGGTGAATCGGTCGGTTTTTTTCTGGGTAAACAGCACCACGCCGTTGTCCCGCGACCGATAGCCGGGGTAAAGTACCTGCAACCCCCGATTTTCGTTGAACTGCCAAAGCCCGCTCGTCCCTACCGTGACCTCCCAACCCTTGCGGGCATCCATGAAATATTTGAGGTCATAATACACATTTTGCAGGTAAAAATAGAGCGCGGGTTGACCGGGTGTGAGCGTACTGGCGAACTCCTGTCGTTTGTTTTTACTGTAACTAACCACCGCCGACAAATTCCCCCGCCCCAGCTTGGCAAACGTGTTCCACGAGAGTTTGGCATGGTTCAGATTCTGGTAATTAGCCTTTTCGATGGTTCGGCCCCCGAGGTCGGCATCTGAAACGGGAGCCACATCTTCGGTGGTATTGTCGATGCGGACCAGTTTCACGTATCGGCCCTGTGCGTCGCGTTCGCCGGTCACGATGTTAATGTCCTGATGCCAATTGGAAACGTTCACCTGCGAATAGCCCCACGACCGGCTCAGGCCAATGGTTCCGTTCAGGTCCATTTCGCGGTAGGCCGAGCCATAGACTCGCCCGTCATATTGGTTTCGGTAGTTTCCCGCGCTCTTGCCGCTGACCCGGACGCGCCCAAATAAACCAGATTGACCTGTCGTCTCGATCATGGCCGACGCACCCGCCATGTTGTTGTTAGTCTGGTAGTTGGTCAGGATTTGGCCCTGCGTGATGCCCGGTTGCGGGGGCCGGGCCGAAATGAGGCTCATTACCCCGCCCAAACCATCGGAGCCATAGAGCAGACTGCCCGCACCTTTGATAATCTCGTACCGGTCAATCGAGTATTCATCCACTTGAAGAGCGTGTTCTTCGCCCCATTGGTTGTCTTCCTGCCGAACCCCGTCGTGAACCGTGATCACCCGGTTGAAGCCAAGACCCCTGATAACCGGTTTCGACAGGCCCACCCCCGTTGTGATTTGCGACATACCGGGCATTTTTACCACCGCATCTACCAGATTTGTCGAGGCCGTTTGCAGCCATTGTATTTTGGAATACGTCATAATCGGCACAGGGCTTTCCCGCACGGTGGAACCCGTGGTCAAGCCCGTCACAACCACTTCGTTGAGTTGGGCCACTTCGGTTTCGAGCGAAAAATCGACGGTTGTGCTGTCACCCGAAAGTGTCACCCGGCGGGTAAGGGTTTTATAGCCCACCAGCCGAACTTCAACCGTCAGAGAACCAGCCGAAAGGCCTGCGAGTCGAAACCGGCCATTGGCTTCGGTGGCCGTACCCTTTTTGAGTGAGGGAATAAAAACAGTGGCCCCCGCGAGCGGTTCGCGGGTTTTGAGATCGGTCACAAGGCCGTTAAAAAGACCCCCTGCCCCCAATGGAGGTGTTTGTGCAAAGAGAGGCTGGGATATGGTCAGGCCATACCCAAGCAGGCCCGCCATCAGGCAAAGCCGGAAAAATGAAGTCATGGAAAGGATGTTGCATTGTGGGAATTAGTTGAAAAACCTAAAACCATGCAACAGGCGGCCCCCGGTGCCGGAAGACGATGCGGGCAGCGGGGCTAAAAATTGATTTTTGGAGCAGGGGAGGGCTGCTCAGAATACCCACGATCAGGGGCAACAGAGCCACAAAGATTGTTGGCTGCCAATCGGCATAAAGAATTTGGCTTAGGGCATCGAGCCAGATAATTTCCTGCTGGGTGTGGTTGTTGGGTTGATAGGGATCGTTGCCAACGGGAAGGAATGGGTGGGCGTGGCTGACAATGGTGCCGTCGGCCAGCCGGTGCGCGTGTCGGAATACCACCCCGTTTACCAGCGTAAGCACAAATAGCACCAGCAAAAAGCGGGCTATAGTCAGGCGGTATGGTTTGGCAGATAGCACGTTGAACACGGATTTTGATAGACAAATGTACGCAATAAACAGGGGTTAGCCTTCGCCGAACTGGCCCGGCAGATAGGTCTACTAATGAAATTCGGGGATTTCCATGCGGATTCGCCAGTCTTTGGGCAGATAGTTATTCACCCGGTTGCCCACGCCTTTCATCCAGCCGAGCGGCAACCCTTTATGTCGCGCCAGCAACCAGCCCCGCACCGATTCATCCATCACGAGGTTCTCTTTTTTGAAATAACGCAGTGCATCTTCCCGGCTCAACTCAACGCCAGACAAACCAGGAGCGAGGGCCGTGCTAAGGGCGAGCGCATGAGCTGGAATAAAATCGGTGCCTTTGAATGTGCCTAAATCCAGCCCAAAGCCTTTATTCTTCAACACATCATTCACGAGGTACAAGGCTTTTTCCAGAGCCACCGGAACAGCCACCACGTCCAGATTCGGTTTTGTCCAGTACGAAAACTGGTCGGGGTTGGCCAGCCAGCCGCGCACTTCGGTGGTTTCGCGGGGGCGCAGGGGTCGCCAGTCGCGGAAGGGGCGGCTGCTGGTTTTGAGAGCCGGAGCAAAGCTCGTTTTCTGAAACACGCTGATGAAAAAGCCCTCCCCCCGAACCCGGTGGGGGTAACATTGATAGCCTACCGATGTTCCCGTTTGTCGCTCCATAATGTTCCACTCGGGCGGCAGATCGAGTTGCCGGTTTTTGAAGCCGTTTTCCATCAAAAACTGCACGTTCTGTACATTTTCTGAGTCGTTGTAGGTACAGGTACTGTAGATCAGGATGCCTTTTTCATCGAGCAAAGGAGCCGCAGCCGCCAGAATCCGCTTTTGCCGCGCCGAACACGTTTGCACATTCTCTTCCGACCACTCTTGCCGGGCTGCAACATCTTTCCGAAACAAACCCTCCCCCGAACAGGGTGCATCGACCAGCACTACATCGAAAAAGCCCGCTAAACCCGCGAAATCGTCGGGGTCGTGGTTGGCGATGACCATGTTTGGATAGCCCCACTTTTCTACGTTTTCGCGCAGAATCGGGATGCGGGTTCTAATTACTTCGTTGGCAATCAGCATACTATCGGGTGGCAGCATGGAAGCAAGCAAGGTCGTTTTGCCGCCCGGAGCCGCGCACAGATCCAGCACGCGCAACGGCCGTTTCAGGTTAGCGGTTTGGCGCAGAGCCTCAGCTAACAGCATCGACGAGGCTTCCTGCACGTAGTAGGCACCTGCCTGAAACAGCGGATCGAGCGTAAAAACGGGCCGTTCGGGCAGGTAAAATCCGTCTTCACACCAGGGAACGGGGTCCAGCCCAGCCGTGTCGAAAGCCGGTTTGCGGGGGTTCAGCCGGATGCTCACGGGTGTCTCCTGTCCCAATGCCCCCTCGAAAGCCGGAAACTCGTCGGCCAATTGGTGCTGCATCTGGGCGCGAAACGCGGAGGGTAGTTGAGTAGGATTCATACTGCGAAGGTAATTGCTTATTTTTGCCCTATGAACCCACTACATGACCGCTTCGCCCGGATTCGCACGTTTATTTTCGATGTCGATGGCGTTTTAACAGACGGAAGCGTTAACGCGCTGGCCTCCGGCGAACAATTTCGCACCTTTAATATCCGCGATGGTTACGGCATTGAGCAGGCCCTTAAAGACGGTTTTACGGTTGCCATTTTGTCGGCGGGCAATCAGGATGGGGTTCGGAAACGGCTCGAATTTCTGAAAATCAAAAACAGCAACGTGTTCATGGGCGGCCCTACAGACCAAAAAGTAAACGCTTACCTCGGCTTCCTCTCCCGCGATGCCCTCAACGAAAGCGAAGTACTTTACATGGGCGACGACCTTCCCGACTACGAAATTCTGGCCCGCCCGGCCCTCCTGAGCACTTGCCCCGCTGATGCCGCCGACGAAATTCAGGCTGTGTGCGACTACATTTCTCCCAAAACGGGCGGCTGTGGAGCCGTCCGCGATGTGATCGAGCAGGTAATGAAAGCGCAGGGGAAATGGATGCAACAAGTGAAGTAAGCTGGCTGGTGGTTTTCAATCCAGAAGGATATTATCTATAGTAAATGAATAGAGTAAAAATGGCATAGGAAAGGTGTTTTGGTAATCTATGGAGTTGAGTCGGCAAGCAGCGTATTGCCGTCTCAAACCAGCATAGAAAAGCTACAATGAGCTATCCCAAACTTCCTTCCTGTGTATGTTTAGTAGTGATTTACTGTTTTTTTCTCGCACCGGCAGGCACCTGTCAACTGGTTCAAAAAACATTTAGCCATCTTACTGTCGACGATGGGTTGTCTCAGAGCAGTGTGTATGCGATCACGCAGGATACCCGTGGCTTTATGTGGTTTGGAACCCGCGACGGGCTGAACCGCTACGACTCCCGTAAGGTGGCGGTTTACCAAAACCAAAGTGGCAACAGGCATAGTCTTGCCGCTAATACCATCAACAGCGTTTTGCTGGATAAAGGGGGACGTTTATGGGTGGGAACATCAAAAGGATTAGCTTTTTATCAGCCCGAACGGGATGATTTTCAGCGTGTTTCACTCCGACAGCCAGCTACTGGCAAAACCACTGACTCTACTATAAATTGTCTGCTCGAAGATCATCGTCGGAGCTTATGGGTTGGTACACAGGGTGGTTTGTATCGGCTACACACTCAACGCACATTCCGTTCGGATCGACTGGCTGACGTTGTGCAGCAACACTACGGGCTGCATAATCCCCATGTCAGAACACTCTATCAGGACAAAAATCAGACGTTGTGGGCCGGTACGGCGGGCGGATTAGTGAAGCTCCTGCCAAATTCAGTAGGGCATTTTGGGCAAACAACGTACTTTCTGGCTCCCTCCGATTCCATGTACCATAACGCGGCCAATGGAATCAATGCCATTGCCGAAGATCAACTGGGGCGGCTCTGGATTGGAACAGAAGGAAACGGCATTGTTTTGTTCGATAAACAGCGGGGGCAGATACTTCCCTGGAATCCGGTTTCGCACCTGGATTTGAGCGCACAAACGGTTCGTACCATTAAACCCGACGGCAAAGGGAATTTTTGGGTAGGCACCATGGCCGGGCTATATATTGTGGCGCAGGATGGAAGCACGTTTCAGGAACTGACCAATCAGCCAGCCGATCCCAGCTCGCTTAGTGATAACTCCGTTCGCTCCGTATTTCGCGACCGGGATGGATCATTCTGGGTCGGGACCTACTATGGGGGTGTTAATTTGTATAGTCCACTGGCCCGTCAGTTCGGGTCATTTCGGCCGGTCGATAAACTGGGACGGACCCCCTTCAAAATTGCGGGGTCCATGCTGCTCGCCAGTGCATCGAATCAACTCTGGCTTGGCACCGAAGATCGGGGACTCTTCCTGGTTAACCCCGACAATACAGTTGCCCGTCAGTATAGGCATGAAGCAAAAAAAAGCAATACCTTATCGAACAACAAGGTGAAATGCCTGTTGGCCGATGGGACAAACGGCCTCTGGATTGGAACGATAAAGGGACTTAATTACCTCGATTTTCGTCGGCAGACCATTACCCGCTACCTGCATGAGCCGAATAACCCGCGCTCTCTGCCCGATGACCGGATATACGACCTTAAGCGCGATGAACAGGGAACTCTGTGGATTGTGACGAACCTGGGCGGGCTTTGCCGGTTCGATACTAAGACAAAAGCGTTTGAATCGGTAGCGTATCTCCCCAACAAGCAGGCTTCAGCCGGTTCGATAAATACGATGTGCCTGCTGATAGATACGCAGGCGCACCTGTGGGTGGGTACAACCGGAGGCCTCTACCAGAAGAAAGCAGGGCAACATAGGTTTGTTCACTTTGCTCATAACGACAACGATAGCACATCAATCAGCAGTAACGTTGTCAGTTGCTTTTTCGAAGACCGGCACCATCGGTTGTGGGTTGGAACTCGCGACGGGGGCCTGAATTTGCTATTGCCTGATAAACGCTCGTTTAAACGGATCACCACGGCGCAGGGCTTAATCAGCAATACGATCATCGGTATCAGGGAGGATGGTCGGGGTCGATTGTGGATAAGCACCGACAGAGGTCTGGCGCAGATTGACCCCAGCCGCTCCATCATTTCGGACTACGACAAACACGATGGTTTAGTCTGTAATGAATTTACGGCCAATTCAACCTACCAGGATTCACGGGGCTACCTCTATTTCGGGGGCTATAACGGCATCGTTTTTTTTCACCCGGACAGCATCCGCCAGAACACAACCATACACTCCCTGGCGTTTACGCAACTACGCCTGTTTAACAAACCCGTAACCAGCCTCTCGACCAATGAGACTGGTAGTTCGGAAATCGACTATAAGCAGGGTTTGACATTCACGCACCGCCAGAATGTGTTCTCGCTCGATTTTGCCGCTTTTAACTACATCAATGCCGCCAAAAATCGCTACGCCTATAAACTGATTGGGTTCGACCAGACCTGGAATTATGTGAGCGATCCGAGAGCCACCTACATGAACCTACCGGCTGGTGACTACACACTCCAGGTGAAAGGAGCCAACAACGATAACGTCTGGAGTCCGCAACCGTTGCAACTCAAAATCAGGGTGTTACCGCCATTCTGGAAAACATACTGGGCTTATGTCTGCTACGTACTGCTTTTCCTGAGTTTGCTGCATATCTGGTCCCGGTTCAACCGAAATCGATTGCAACTGGCTCACGATCTGCACGTTGAGCACACCGAAAAAGTCCGTCAACACGAACTCCATCAGATCAAACTGAATTTCTTTACGGAGATTGCCCATGAGATCAGAACACCGCTGACGCTGGTTATGGCACCCATTGAGGTGTTGTCGGACCGCTACGCCGACGACCCTTTTATTCGCAAACAGTTGTCCAGTATGCGGGGAAGCACGGACCGGTTGTTACGTTTGCTCAATCAGTTACTCGATTTCAGAAAGCATGAAACCGGAAACATCCAGTTGCGGTGCCGACAAATTGATCTGGTAGCCTTTCTGAGCAATGTTACCGATTCCTTTCGCGAACACGCCCGGTCGCGACAGATAACCCTGACTAACGAGTCGGAAGTGTCGGCGCTGCCTGTTTGGTTCGATGCCGATGAACTGGAAAAAGTGGTCTATAACCTGCTGCTCAACGCCGTTAAATTTACCCCGGCTGGTGGCCTGATTTCGATTCGACTCAAACAGGATTTTGGATTGGGCACGGGCAACGAGCGGGCTATTGTTACCGTCGAAGATACCGGGTCGGGTATCCCCTCTGATGCGCTGGAGCATGTTTTTAACCAGTTTTATCAGGTCGATCAGCGCAAAACGCACGATTCTGGGTTTGGGCTTGGATTGGCTCTCAGCAAGCATATTGTGGAGCAGCACCGGGGCGAAATCACCGTTGAGAGTCGGGAAGCACAGCCCGGCCGAACGGGTTTCACTCGGTTCTCCCTTGCGCTCCCGATTACTAATGACAACGCTGTTGAGCCACTAACCGATGTTAAGCACAGGGAATCGTATTTGTCGCTGTTGCCCTTGCCGTCGGTATGGTCAGACGAATCGTCTGATAAACAGTCGAGTACAAGTGAAGCTACGGAATCGGGCTGGCCGCTCATTCTGGTAGTTGATGATCAGGATGACATTCGCGCTTATATCCGTGACCTGTTTGTATCGACCTGTCAGGTGATTGAGGCTTCCAATGGCGCAATTGCCTGGGAGAAAGCGTCGCAGTTGTTGCCCGACCTGATTATTGCCGATGTGGCCATGCCGGTTATGGATGGATTTGCTCTGACACAACGGATCAAGTCGGACCCGCGCACGAGCCATATCCCGTTGATTTTGCTGACTGCCAAAGAAACGATTACGAACCAGTTGACGGGTTTGCAAACGGGTGCCGACGATTACCTGACCAAACCGTTTCATCCGATATTGCTTCAGGCGCGGGTTCGTAACCTGCTGTTGCTGCGCGAGAAACTCAAGGCGAAATATCATCAGTTTGTTACCCTGCAACCGCAGGCTCAGGAACTGGACCACCCCGACGAAAAATTTCTTAATCAACTGATGACCGTGTTAGACGCGCATCTTAACGACGCAGAATTCAACGTGACCAGCCTGGTGAGCGAAATGGGGATGAGTCGTCCCGTTCTGTTTCGCAAAGTAAAAATGTTGACCGGCCTTTCGGTGATTGATCTGTTGCGAACAACACGCCTGAAAAAAGCCGAACTGTTGTTGAAGCAACGCAAAGCAAGCGTGTCAGAAATAGCCTTCGCCGTTGGGTTCAGCGATCCAAAATACTTTAGCCGGGCTTTTCGCGCCCAGTTTGGCCTCACGCCCACTGAATATAGCCAACAGGCAGTTGAGACATTAGAAGAAGTGGTGTAACCGTTTTTAAATGCTTCTTTAACACCCGTTTTATGGCCATATTGTAAACGAACCGGCTGGTTTTGATCGGGTTGCCCTCGCGGCTGGGGCAATTGTTGATTGAGGGAAGTCTGGTTTGAGTACCAGAACGTATTTATTTAAATCAAGGCAGCTTGCTCTTTCTGGCTTTCCCCGCCCCTAAATCCCCTGAAGGGGACTTACTTCAAAGTCGGAAAAAGTCCCCTTCAGGGGATTTAGGGGCAGGGCATCCTTCAAAAAAAGTTTGATGTTTCAAATAATAACGTTTGGATACTTAAATTATCGCCAGTCAATAAAGAGAGGTGCTGCTACAGGGCAGATAAGAATAAACTTTAGCTTTACAGAATCATCACTTGTACAACACGGGATTATGCTTCAGTATATCATTTGGGACATTGATCCTGAGATCATTCGTATCGGCTCCTGGCCCCTTCGGTGGTATGGTTTACTCTTTGCAGCCGGATTCCTAATCGGAGTCCAGGTAATAACGTTCATCTTCAGGACGGAGAAAAAACCGCTATCTGATACTGATCCACTACTGATAACGATAGTCTTGTCGGCCGTCATAGGGGCACGGTTAGGTCATTTTCTTTTTTACGAGCCTACCCTATTTCTGCGCGATCCGTTAGGAATTATAACCCCTCCTTTCGCGGGTCTTGCCAGTCATGGAGGCATACTAGGCACCATTATCGGGTTGTGGCTCTATGCGCAACGGGCATCCAGCAAAGCGACTGGTCAAACATTTTTATGGGTCACGGACCGCATCTGTATCACCGCTGCCCTTACCGGAGCGTTCATCCGGTTTGGCAACCTGATGAACTCAGAAATTTTTGGTAAGCCCACGAACGTACCTTGGGGGTTTGTTTTTGTTCGCGACCATGAGTTTAGCCAGGTGCCCCGCCACCCAACTCAGTTGTATGAATCCCTATCCTGCCTGATCTTATTCGCTGTGCTGTTCTGGTTCTGGAAAACGTATCGAAAGCAATCAGCACCCGGTACGATGTTAGGCATATCGTTGGTCTGGGTATTTGGGTTGAGGTTCGTCTGGGAATTCTTCAAAGAAAATCAGGTAGCTTTTGAAGACAGTATGACCCTTAATGTGGGTCAACTCTTGAGTATACCGGCTGTTTTAGTTGGCGTATTTCTGTTGCTGAGAAATTTTATCAGACCCACTTTACTGGTTCCGGTGGCATTGGTAATTCAGTCAACAAGCGTTTGTTACCGTTGCGAGAACACCTCATCACTACCCGATTCGAGCCATGGTTATCAGTCAAGCTGGTCTATTGACTGCGACATACCAACGGCTGACAAACGAGGGTTGAACGTAAGGCTTTCACAAGATCGCATAGCAAACCTGAAACAGCCTGATTCTCAAGTGAACCGCGTAACATAACCACGGATTATCCTTGGATTCCAAGCAGCATGAACACGATCAGACAACCTCAACCGGCTCCAGGTGATGATTACGGAACGGTGTATAAAGGCGGCTTTATCGGGCCAATCCTGGTGATCGTCGTTCTTGCAGTGGCTCTTTGGTTGTTTCTGAGGAAGCGTAAACGATTATAGTTGGCGTAGCGTTTACTTATACAACATTAATGATGGTTCGGTCAGTCTACGTCTATACCGCCGTTCTAATTCTATTAATTCTGCCTATTGCATTTATGCTCGGTATGAGATTTTTCAATCCTTTCCGAACATTTGATGTCTATCTCGTATATTTTGCCGTCTTCGCTTCAGGACCCTGTTTACTTATTTACGGTTTTATACTACGTACAGAAATGCATGAAAAAGTTGTTTCGCTAATCGCTTTAATACTAGGTGGGCTATGGATGGGATTTGAAATAGTGATTGTTATTAAAGGTTTTTTTGAATAAAACACAGTTATTCCATAGAACGTCGATAATCATGTTCTTTTAATATTTTCATAACATAAAGTCAGATACAAAGCTCCTCTAAAAATAACACAAACTAGCCAACGATCAGCATGTTGTACTATTCCCAGAGATGCCAAGCAGTAGCACATATCAAAACAACGACTTCTTTGCGTTAAGTTTTTTGGAACGGAGCAGGGCTTCGAGAAAATAGTAATCTGCATACACCAGCGGAACATCAATTTCGGTGGTTTTGGAGCCGGTGCTGTGGAGCAATAAAAAGCCGTGGTTCTGCCCAACCGGCGACATGTAGTTTTTGGCCAGACTGGCCATAACCTGATCGGCTTTAGCGCGATAACCGGCGTCGGCCTTGTAGGTGCTCAATTCATACAGTGCTGAGGCCATCACGGTAGCTGCCGATACATCGCGCGGTTCGTTTGGGATTCCCGGCGCGTCATAATCGTAATACGGAACCAGATCGGCGTGCATGTGTGGGTGGTTGAGCATGTAGCGGGCAATGGCTTCGGCCTGCTTCAGAAATTGCGGGTCTTTGGTTTCGCGGTAGCACATCGTATAGCCATACAGACCCCACGCCTGCCCCCGCGACCAGGCCGACTCATGGCTGAAACCCTGGTGCGTGTTTTTCTTGAGTACCTTCCCCGTCAGCGTATCATAGTCAACCACGTGGTATGAACTGTTATCGGGTCGGAAGTGATGTTTTATTGTTGTTTTGGCGTGGGTAACGGCAATGTCATAAAAGGTTGAATCACCCGTCAGGCGGGTGGCGGCAAACAGTAATTCCAGGTTCATCATGTTGTCGATGATGACCGGACATTGCCAGACTTCCTTGTGGTGATCCCACGAGCGAAGGATGCCCGCCGTCGGTTTAAACCGCTTTATCAAGGTTCGAGCACTCTGAACAATGATATCTTTGTAGGCTTTATCGCCCATCAGTCGGTAGCCATTCCCGTAACTACAATACAGTTTGAAGCCCATATCGTGGGTTCCGGCATTCATTTTCTCCCGCTCCAGGTTGGCCGTAAAGACCCTGGCCTTATCGGCCCACTCCCGTTGACCGGTATATTCGTAGAGGTACCACAATTCGCCGGGGAAGAAACCACTGGTCCAGTCTCGGGCGGGCACCCGTTGCAAAGCACCCGTTTTTTCAATTGTTCTGGGCGATACCAGGGCGGGCTTGTTGCTGGTCGTTTCGGGTGGTGCAGCTGCCAGCTCTTTCAACATAACCTGCGTTTGCTGTTCTGCCTGTTTAAACGCTGTTTTGATCAGGGAGTCAGGAACAAAATTCGTTAGGAGGCCGGTGGTAACCAGCGCAGTGGCAATGAGTTTACCGCTTTTCATGGGGTTTTTTGCGGGGGTTTAGTTTAGCCAGATGACCGGGTTGCGAACCGGCAGGTTACGTAAAACTTCATCTACTTTTGGATCGTGATCCCGTTCAGTCCAGGTGTCGAGCCACGGTTTCTGCCTGAAAGCAACGGCCCCAAATACCAGAAACGGCTGGGCAATGGGCCAGTCATTCCAGTACATAACATCCGGTTTCAAAGGCCACCCCGCTTTGTTCCGGACATAGGGATACAGATAGGAAATGCCTTGCCGGATGCCGCGTCCATCGGTGGTTTGATAGGTCCACAGATTGTCGGCAGGGGTCGACAGGATCTGACAGATCATCGCCATTGCGTCGAGGTTAAAGAGCGAGTAACCGTAGGGTTTGGTGCGACGAAGCTCCTGCGGGAAACTACCATCGGCAGCCATCTGATCGGGTAATAATACCATTTTGTAGCGGTTCCGACAGACGTTTATCAGGGAATCATTTCCGGTCAGTCGGGCAAAAGCCGCCACCTGCATCACCCAGCAGGTGCCGTGGTTGTTTTTGGCGTTCATCTCATCCTTGCCGTACTGGTGCGTGGTCAACCAGCTCAGGTAATCTGCAAACCAACGCCGAATAGCCGCAACCGATTGTTTGTCCGCCGATCCGGCACGTTCCATCACTTGAAGAGCCTGGGCCACTTCCATCAGATGAATGGTGTCGATAATGCCGATACCCCGTCCGGTGAACCTCCCTTTTATGGCTTGGGCATACAACAGCGAGGGGTTCATGCGGGTGGCTGGGTCAACAAACCACGCGCTCAAATGGCGGAATGCGTGCCGAACATACTGCTCATCGCGGGTGACCACATAGGCCGAGGCCAGCGCGCCCACCACCCGGCTAAACCGAATCATGGCCTGCCGATGCGCTACGAAATTATCGGGATTAGTCAGTCCATCGCGCTGAACGTAAGGTCCCTGCCGATTGGTTGAATCGGGCCACCAATAGTCACCTTCCGAGAAAAAATCGTGGATGCCGCCCGCACTTCGTGGCGACGACTGTGCCGTTACCGTGATGGGTTGCTGTAGCAACGCCCAGCGGGCTTCAGCCATAATATGAGGTTTCATCGTTGCCCGTACTATAGCCTGTTCGGCCGACTGTCCGTGGGCAGCCATCACCAGACATTGGCAGAGCACGACGGCTCCAACGAGTAGCGTGATTTTGGGAGATCGTCGTTGCATAGGCAGGTCAAAGCACAATGGACAGTATAAATACAAGGAGTGAGATGAGCAGCACAAGCGACCCAACTTCAATTAAGGCTATCATAAATCTATTTCTTTTCACCGCCCTCTCAGCTATCTGATTTTACACTGCAAGTTTAGTACCGTACAATTTTTTCGCAGTTATGTCTGGTGTTCAAAAAGGAGGACAAACCGTTCGGTAAGGTAAAAAACCGTTCAATGTAGTGGATAGATCGTTCGATTTAGATTATTCCCATATTTTTTGTTCACATGGCTGCTAATATTGCTTCGTCAAGCAAGTTATCAGAACATTTTATGGTTATGTGTAAACTTCTATCTACTAAATTCCTGCTTTCAATACGACACATATGGCTGGCTTTATTGCTGACCATCGGCATGGCGGTTGGGCAAAACGTTCCACCGGGATCGTCTACAGGGCCGGTAGTTACCTATCGGTTCAACGGGCGGGTGCTCGACGAAAAAGGCGCGGGCCTGCCCGGATCAACAGTGGTTCTGAAGAACGATGCCCGAACCGGGACCACCAGCGATGCCGACGGTAAATTTTCGATCAACATTCCCACTGGAGGAGGTACGCTGGTGGTGTCGGCCATTGGCTATTTATCCCAGGAGATCGCCATTACCAGCCAAACGACCCTCGACGTGACGATGGCCCCCGACATCAAAACCCTGAATGAAGTGGTGGTGGTGGGCTACGGAACCCAGAAAAAAGAGAACCTGACGGGATCTGTGGCCGCCATTACCATCGACGAAAAAATCGCCAGTCGGTCGCTGTCCAATGTTTCTTCGGGTCTTTCGGGTCTGATACCCGGCTTGTCGGTGCAACAATCGACCGGGCAGGCGGGGCGCAGCGGAGCATCGCTGATTATTCGGGGGCTGGGAACGGTGAACAGTGCCGGACCGTTGATTGTGGTCGATGGAATTCCCGATGTCGACATCAACCGGATCGACATGAACGATGTTGCCAGCATTTCGGTGCTGAAAGATGCCGCATCGGCTTCCGTTTATGGCTCAAGGGCGGCCAACGGCGTAGTGCTTATTACAACCAAAAACGGCACCCAGAACAAAAAACCACAGATAAGCTACACGGGAACATATGGGCTGTCGCAGCCAACCAATTTCTACAATTATTTCGACGATTATGCCCGTTCGCTAACCATGCACCTGCGTGCTTCAGGAGCAGGTGCATCGTCCACCACGTATCGGTATGGCACCGTGGAAGAATGGATGTCGAAGAGTCTGGTTGATCCCATCAAATACCCGAACACCAACTGGTGGGATGTGATTTTGCGCGATAATGGCCAGATTCAGACCCATAACCTGTCGGCATCGGGGGGCAACGACCGGGCTAATTTCTACCTCTCGGCGGGTCTCCTCGACGAAAAAGGGATTCTGATCAACCACGATTACAAACGCTACAACACCCGCTTCAACCTGGACTACAAAGTGAGCGATGCCATCAAGGTCGGTATTCGGATGGATGGGCAATGGTCGAAGCAGACCTTTGCCAACCAGGAAGGCCTGATTTCGTACAATGGCACCGCTGGGTATGACATTCGGTATGCCATTGCCGGTATTCTGCCGCAGGAGCCATCGACCGGTCGGTATGGGGGCATTATGGCGTATGGCGAGGATGCTTTTGCGGCCAACATGCTCTCTATTCTGAGCATCAACCACAACCTGCGCGACCGTCAGGAGATCAACGCCAACCTGTATGGCGAATGGACTCCGCTACCCGGTCTGACGGTTCGGGGCGATTATGGCCTGCGCTATTACAATCAGTTCACCAAAAGCTACTCCGACCCTACCGATGCCTGGAACTTCCAAACGGACCAGATTGCCCGTAACCTGATTGCGCCGAGTGCCGGTATCAGCAACGCGGTTAATTCAGGCTACAAAACCCTGCTTCAGGGTCGGGTTACCTACAACCGCACCCTGTTTGGCAACCACCAATTGGGCCTGCTGGGTGCCTACACCGAAGAATACTGGTTTAACCGGAACCTGTCGGCCAGTCGTCAGGATCGGATCAACCCACTGTTGAGTGAAATCGACGCGGCTTTGACAACCACTCAGGCTGCCGGGGGAAACTCCGATGCAGAGGGTTTGCGGTCGGGCATCGGGCGGGTCAATTACACCATCAACGACAAGTATCTGTTTGAGGCTAACGCCCGTTACGACGGCTCCAGTAAGTTCGCTCCGGGGTTCCAGTACGGCTTTTTTCCGTCGGCTTCGGCGGGGTGGCGTTTTTCGGAAGAACCATTTTTTAAGAAGTTTACCGGTGTGCTCTCGTCTGGAAAACTTCGGGCTTCCATCGGAAAATTGGGTAATAACTCAGGCGTGGGCCGCTACGAACAACGCGATATCTTCAACCTGACGAACTACATTCTGAACGGCAAGATCGTGAAGGGATTTAGTTCGGCCAAGATTATCAACGAAGACTTCTCGTGGGAAGAAACGAACGTGACCAACGTGGGCATGGATCTGGTGTTTTTTGGCGGACGACTATCGACCGAAATCGACCTGTACCAGAAATTGACCAAAGGCATGATTCGCCCCTCGTCGTTGTCGTCGTTTTTGTCAGGCTACACGGCTCCCCGTGTGAATATTGGCGAGTTGCGGAACCGGGGTCTGGAAGTAAACCTGACTTACCGGTCCAAAATACGCGATGCCAATGTGGGGGCTAATCTGAACCTGGCGTTCAACAAGAACAAGCTGCTCAAGTGGAATGAGTTCTTGCCCAAAGGCTTTACGTATCTCGATCTGCCGTATCACTTTGCCTATAGCCGGGTGTCAACGGGTATTGCCCAGAGTTGGGAAGATATTGCCAATGCACCCTATCAGGGCCAGTATTTTTCGCCGGGCGATATTCTATACAAAGATCTGAACGGCGACGGTCAGGTGAACGACGAAGACCGCCTGGCCCAGCCGCAATTTAACCGCGACCAACCCATTGGCACCTATGGACTCAATCTGTTTGGTAACTGGCGGGGCTTCGATGTGAGCGTTCTCTGGCAGTCGGCTACCGGCCGTAGAGACTACTGGCTGGAGCCATTCAACCAGGTCAACATTCCGTCGGCACGGAATGCGTTCCAGGATTTCCTCTGGAACGATACCTGGAATCTGGACAACCGCTCGGCCTCCTTGCCCCGGCTCATAACAGGTTCGGGTGGCAACAATCAGGCGGAATCAACTTTCTGGCTGGATAACTTCAACTATGTACGGCTGAAAAACATTCAGGCTGGCTACAACATCCCGAACAAACTGACAACCCGCTTTGGGGTCAGCCGCCTGCGCCTGTACGTGACCGCCGAAAACCTGCTGACATTCACCAAATACCGGGGTGTCGATCCTGAAAAAAGCACCAGCGTATCAAACGTTGACAATCAGGACGATCCATTCCCACTACTCCGCTCGTTCTCGTTCGGCCTTAATCTCAATCTGTAATTCCGACCGTCAACCGGATACCTATTATCCTGAAATTCACCATGAGACGTTTCTCTTATCTATTCATAGTTTTAGGGCTGTCGGTATTGACAGCCGCCTGCACCGAGGACCTGCTCGATCAGGTGCCAACGACCCAGCTTTCGTCGGATCTGTTCTGGAAAACGACCGACGATGCCGTTTTCGCGGTGAACGGGGTGTATGAAGCCAACCGCACCACCTTCGACCGCGATTATTATTTCGACGGAGCCGGTGAGTTTGTCCATACTCGGGGCACCAGCAACAACCAGGGCACTTTTAGCCCCAGTGCTCTTGGATCAACTGGCAATTTTGGGTTCCTATGGAGCGATTGCTACCGGACCATCAACCGGGCCAATTATGTGCTGGGGAACATCGGTACGCTCAAGGCCACGTTGAAAGCACCCACCGATCTGGCCCTGATGGACCGGCTCGTTGGGGAGGTTCGCTTTATGCGTGCTCTCAACTATTTCCGGTTGATTGATCTTTGGGGTGATGTGCCGTATTTCACAAAGAAACTGGACGGAAACGCCGAAGCCTATTCGCTGACCCGGACACCACGGGCCGCCGTGAAAGATTCTATTCTGGCCGACCTAAGCTATGCCGCTTCTGTTTTGCCGGAAGTGTACACGGGCGACAACCTCGGTCGGGCCTCGAAAGTGGCGGCCTGGGCCTTTAGTGGTAAAGTGAATCTGTACTGGGCCTGCTGGATGAAAAACGACGGTAACGGAGCCGAAGCACAGAAACACTACACCGCTGCTGCCACGGAATTCAAGAAGATCATCGACAAAAATATCCCGCTGTTCCGCAACGGTGATCCCGGACCAGCCGAGAACCCAAATTACTGGCACCTGTTTCAGTACTTCAACGAATATGACCCCGAAGTTCTCTTCTCGGTGCAGTTTGGTGGACCGCTGCTGAGTCAGGGGGAAGAACTGATGCGCGATTTTGGGACTCGTAATACAGGCAACGCCCAGTGCTGGGTGGCACCCACCTTCCGGCTGGCCAACCGCTATCAACTCGTGACTACGGGTGATTTTGCTCCTCCGCTGGTGTTGAGCCGCACAACAACCCTGTTGAACAGTGCTACAAACCCCAAATCGTATGTCGGCCGCGACTATCGGATGCGGGCCACCATGCTCTGGGACGAACAGAAAATGCTCCGCCTGTCGACCGACGGTTTGAATGTACAGGATAGTATTCCGTTTCGTTTTGGCAGTCGCGATGGCGTTACGTATATCAACTACGACGGTGCCCCCGCTGGCTATATCTTTCGCAAATGGGTGCGCCAGTCGGGTGGCATTGGCCGTTCTGACGGACCGCAGGACATCTACCTGATGCGCCTGCCCGACGTGTGGCTGATGTATGCCGAGGCCGTAAACGAACTCACTGGCCCGTCACCCGAAACAATTGTACTACTGAACCGGATTCGTCGTCGGGGCAATTTGCCAGCGCTGACACCAGCCAAAACGGCATCGAAGGCGGAGTTTTTCAAAGCCATCGAGCAGGAACGTATTGTGGAGCTGGTGGGCGAAGGGCACCGGTTCTTCGACATCCGGCGGTGGAAAAAGGCCGAGGAAATCTGGCCAATGCCCACTGGCCAAGTGCTTTTTGATAGCCAGGGAACCCGTGTCCGCGACGAGTTCGTAAATGCCGACATCCGTGCTTACCAGCGATACTACATTTTCCAGATTCCGACCAGCGAGATCGAAGTAAACCCGAAAATCACGCAGAATATCCCCTGGCTCTAACCGAGAACCTTATTACCACAATGAAAAAATCAATCCTTTTCAACTATATGAGCCTACTGGCTATGGTTGGCCTGTTATCCTGCGGGAATGATCCCATTGACGATTCCGGTTTGCTCATTACCAGCCGGGCACAGTGCTACGTAACCGCCTTTGACCTTCTGGGTTCCGACCACCGCACCGTACTGGTGAGTGGACAAACCAAGATCGACACCACGGCACTGACGGTACTGGCTGTAGCTCGTTTCGGCACCAACATGCAACGGGTTAAACCCTTCTGTAGTGTAGTGACCGATGCCATTGTGGAGCCTAACATGGGAGTCTGGACTGACTTTACGCAAGCCCAGAAATACACGATTGTATCGGGCAACCGGCAAGTGCGTAAAACATATACCGTTACCGTCACTCTTCAACAATAAGCACCATGCGTCCCTATCTTTCTTTGTTGATTCCGACCGTGGCCGTTTTAATAACCGCTGGGTGTCAGAGCAGTGTTGCTCCCGATAAACCTTTTAAAAACGATCTGCTCAAAAAAACAACCGGCCCGGCCGTTGTGGGCGACCGAATCGAATTTGCCTATGCCATTGGCACCGTGGAAGGTGACCTGAA
This sequence comes from Cytophagales bacterium, assembly GCA_031411995.1. Taxonomy (GTDB): domain Bacteria; phylum Bacteroidota; class Bacteroidia; order Cytophagales; family Spirosomataceae; genus Rudanella. The sequence continues at coordinate 23,226 of JANOCD010000125.1, read as the reverse complement.
AAATGTGAAAGCAGAAGCAAGTCTTGCTGGTGCTGCGGGCACGGGTTTCAGCCGTTTTTCGTGGTACACCGAACGGAGTACGGGCGTTGACAAACCCCAGCAAACGGCAACGGATACCATCACAAACGGAACTGTTTCGACTGCCAGTATTCTTGATGTGGCCACCAACAAAGCGGTCACGTTGCGGTATTACTATTATCCTACCGCCGACGCAAAAGGGAAAGATGTATCGTTTCGCTTCAGCGCCACCTCATCAACGGGTGCTGAAGTAAGTTTCCAGTCGCCGGTGTATCGTGTTAGCAACATGGACATGAAACGGACGATTGTGCTGGGCGATGGGGCTAAAGCCTATGTGTCGCTGGCCGACATGACTGCCTACACAAAGGCCGAAGTGGAGCAGAACAATCTGGCTGGTAAGATCGATTTTGTGTATGTCTATCGGCCCACTATCAACACGTATGCCTTTGGTCACGCGCTGGTTGCTCCCTCCAACTCCGATTATCTGAAAGATGTAACGCTGCCAACGGGCCTGGCAAAACCCCGCACGGCTATCGACAAGCGGGTAGACGTGAAAGATGCCCAACTGCGCGGTACGGCTGGTTTCGACGTGTATATTGACGACATCGACCTACAAAAAACGACATTTGCCAATGCGGCTGACTACGCTTACGGGCTAGCCGTCGATCAGGGGGCTTTTGTGAAAACCGCCGATGGTGCCTACACCGCCTATGTGTATGTCAACGCGGTGAACAACACCGCTAAAACCATGACGGTGAGCATTAAACGACTGAAACTGAACTAAAATTCGGTGCAATGGCTGGTTAAATCAACACTGTAAACGGCAAGTTTAGAGCGTTAATTTAGCCAGCCATTCATCCTCCTTACCCCTCATTGTTTTTTCTTCTTCGGGCGATTTGTCGCCATAGCCGCAGAGGTGAAGCAGACCGTGGGCCAGTACCCGGCGCATTTCGGTGATTTGTTGCACACCCAGTTGATTGGCATTGTCAGCAACGCGATCCACGCTGATGAAAATGTCGCCTTCGATCAGGTCTTCTTCTTCGCTTTGGTCGAAGGTGATAATGTCTGTGTAGAAATCGTGTTGGAGGTAGTCCTGGTTGACCTGCAACACGTGTTCGTCGGAGCAGAAAACATAGTTCAGGTCGCCCATGCGAAAGCCCTCGGCTTCGGCCTGTTGCTTTAGCCACTGGCGGATTGCCAGTTTCTGAGGCAGTTTATAGGGGGAATCTTCGTTAAAAAATCGAATCATAAACGCCTATTCAAACAGTTTACGGGTATCAATACCGGCATCTTTGAGAATTCCCATGAACGTTCCCTTTTCAAATCCTTTGCGTGAATAGGGACGGGTACAGTGACTTTTGTTGAGGAATTGAAATAGATATGATGACTCCCTTTTCCCATACGCTTGAGTACAAACCCATTCTCTTCAAGAATTTGCACAAGCCGTTTCGCCGATAAGTTCATATCAGGTGTATTCAGTTTCTAATCGCAACGAATACTCCAGCGTGTTGCTATCATCAGTGGGAATTGGCTCCCCCTCTTCCTGCAATACGGCCAGACAGCCTTCAATAGCATCTTTTGCCATGTCAATAGCTTCCTGTACTGTTTCCCCATAGGTAATACAGCCCCGAATGGCCGGTACATTGACTGTATAACCCCCCTCTGGTTCTGGTGTTAGAATCAATCGATATTGTAAGGTTTTCATTTAAAAAATAAGTTAGATAAATGGCCTACTGAGATCCTGTTTAATCACTGAAATCTTGTAAAAATCATGGTTCAGATACAATCCGCAACTTAGCGAAACTCAGCAACAGCGTCTTTTCTCCCTCGGTGTCAAACTGAATGATGGCTTTGCGTTCCAGTCCGTTGATCGCCATTGTCTTCACCTCACCAAAGCCAAATTTGGCGTGTTCAACCTTCATGCCGGCCACCAGTCCCGACGTGTCGCTGGGTGAAAAATCGGCGGATGGGGTGTGGGTGACAGCCCGCTGTGGTGCCTGACTCCGGCCCGTTTTCTGCGCCAGCGACCGTACAAAACTCATCGACCCCGCCGAGGGCATCTCGTTGCGGTCGCGGTCGGGGATCGCCCGTCCTTCGCGAGCCTCCTGCCGGGTTGCGCTGCCGTTGGTTTCGGTTCGTGAGCGAGCCATTTTGAGGTGTCGCTGATCCACTTCCATCAAAAACCGGCTTGGTTCGCACATTTTCAGGCGACCATAGTGGTAACGAGACTCGGCATACGACATCGTCAGTCGTCGTTCGGCGCGGGTAATAGCCACGTAGAACAACCGTCGTTCTTCTTCCAGATCGTTGCGGCTTCCGAGCATCATCTGGCTGGGAAACAGTTCTTCCTCCAGACCAACAATGTGTACATTCTTGAATTCCAGCCCCTTAGCTGCGTGGATGGTCATCAGTGTCACCTTGTCGTTGTCGCCATCGTCCTCCTTTTCGTCGGCGGTGGTGAGCAGGGAAACCGTTTGCAGGAACGAACTCAGGTTCTTTTCTTCGTTGTCTGGATTATCGACAAACTCCTTGATGGCGTTCAGCAATTCCTGCACGTTCTCGTAGCGGGCCAACCCCTCCACGGTTTTATCTTCGTATAAGTCTCGCAACAGGCCCGACGATTTGGCAATGTGCGCCGACACTTCGTAGGCATCTTTGGTATCGAGCAGCAACCCGAAACTCTTGATCAGGTCGGCAAACGCTTCGATAGCCACTGAAGCCCGACCCGCAATATACTGGTTTATGTTGCTGACAATCTCCCAAACGGTCACCTCCCGCTCCGAAGCCAGCACCGAAATTTTGGCAATAGTCGTGTCGCCAATGCCGCGCTTGGGCAGGTTTATGATCCGTTTGAAGGCTTCCTCGTCTTGCTGATTCACCGTGAACCGCAGATAGGCCACCAAATCCTTGATCTCTTTGCGTTGGTAGAACGACAAACCGCCAATGATGCGGTACTTGATGTCCAACTTCCGAAGGGCTTCCTCAAAGGCTCGCGACTGGGCGTTGGTGCGGTACAAAATAGCGAAGTCGTTGTTTTTCAGCCCTTCCTGCATTTTGGCTTCAAAAATCGACTGCGATACCAAACGGCCTTCTTCATTGTCGGAAGCCGCCTTGATCACGTCGATCAGTGAACCCTCGGCATTGTCGGTGAAAACGCTCTTTTCCAACTGATTCCGGTTGCGGGCAATTACCGAGTTGGCCGCTTCAACAATGTGTTTGGTAGAGCGGTAGTTCTGTTCCAGCTTCACGATTTTCACGGCATCTTTTCCATAGTCGCGCTGGAAATTCAGGATGTTTTCGATGTTGGCTCCCCGGAAAGCGTAGATACTCTGGGCATCGTCGCCCACCACGCAAATGTTCTGATGAACAGCCGCCAACTTTCGGGTAATGAGGTACTGCGATACGTTCGTATCCTGAAACTCATCGACCATAACGTGCTGAAACTTATGCTGGTATTTGTGCAGAACGTCCAAATGATCGCGAAACAGCACGTTGGTATTGAACAGCAGATCATCGAAATCCATGGCGTTGGCCGCAAAACACCGGCGGCTGTATTCCTTATAAATCCGGCCCACCTCCGGCATCCGCGCGGCTTCGTCGTCCGCTTTGATAACGGGGTTTATCAAGTAATCTTCGGGGCCGATCAACCGGTTTTTGGCCGCCGAAATCCGGCTGAACACGCTGTTGGCGCGGTAAATTTTATCGTCAAGCCCCATCTCTTTGAGAATGGCCCGCAGCAATGACTTGGAATCGTCGGTATCGTAAATCGAAAAGTTGCTGGTATAGCCAATCGCCTTCGCTTCGATGCGCAGGATCTTGGCAAAAACGGAGTGAAACGTCCCCATCCAGATGTTACGGGCCTCACTACCGACCACACTTTCAATCCGTTTCCGCATCTCGCCAGCCGCCTTGTTCGTAAACGTCAGCGACAGAATCCGAAAGGGGTCAACGCCTTTTTCGATTTGGTGGGCAATGCGGTACGTCAGCACGCGGGTTTTGCCGGAACCAGCCCCGGCTATAATCATCAGCGGGCCATTACCGTGGGTAACAGCCTCACGCTGAGGGTCGTTTAGGCTCGAAATATAGTCGATCATAGTGTAAAGAAGACGCTGGATGCTGGATTTTGGATACTGGAAAAGCAACTAATCCAATAGCCAATATCCACGCTCCAGCGTCTTTTAATAACACCCAAAAGTACGAAATAATTTGGTTAGGGTGGGGGAGAGGGGTACACAAGCACTCGCCGAATCAAGAGGTGAGCAGAGTCTGCAAAGTCCCACACATCCAATTTAGCTAATTGGCTGGCTGTCCAGATAAAGGGTATCGGGGTCTAAATCCAGATCATTCGGCCACAAAATGCTTCCGTTGAATGCCCGTATGGTATTGAATAAGGTCAGGTCTTGAAGTTCCTGAAATATCCCCTTTGTTAGATAGGGTTTCACGTTGAAAAGCCTCCGCTCCTGATTAGCGAACACTAATTCAAGGCGGTAGTCATCAAGCGGTTTTACCTGAATAACTCTTGGATTCATACAAACTTATTTTAAAGGGTCAATCGGAAATATCTTTTGGCCTCAATCCAAAAGTACGAAATAATCAGACTAAGTCACAGCTCTAAAAACCCCTAACTTTAGTTTTACTCAATACATTTAGTAATTTTACTCACTATGCTGAGTAAACTATGTTTTCACGGAAAGAACTCCCCCTGTTGATTAACCGCATAAACGAGCCGCGCCGGTTTATACAGGTGATTATGGGGCCTCGGCAGATTGGCAAAACCACGCTCGTTGGGCAATTGGTCAATCAGGCAACCATGCCCACGCATTATCTCTCGGCAGATGGCGTTGGAGCCGCCAATGGTGTCTGGGTTGATCAGCAATGGGAAACAGCCCGGTTTCAGCTTCGGAATGCGGGGGCTTCGGAGGGGCTATTAGTTATTGATGAAATCCAGAAAATCGACAATTGGGCCGAGATCGTTAAAGCACAGTGGGACAAAGACTCGTTTGCCAATCTGTCGCTCAAAGTTATTCTGTTGGGGTCGTCGCGCTTGTTACTGCAACAGGGACTGACCGAATCGTTAGCCGGACGGTTTGAGGTTACGCAACTGACACACTGGACATTACCAGAAATGGAAGCTGCCTTTGGCTTCACGCCCGACCAATACGTTTGGTTTGGCGGCTATCCCGGAGCCGCTTCATTAATTGGTGATGAAGCCCGTTGGCGCGACTATATCCTGAACTCGCTGATTGAAACCACCGTATCGAAGGATATTCTGATGCTGACCCGCGTGGATAAGCCCGCGCTGTTGCGCCGATTGTTTGAATTGGGGTGCGGCTATTCGGGCCAAATTCTATCCTATACAAAATTGCTGGGGCAGTTGCAGGACGCGGGGAATACCGTCACGCTGACTCACTATGTTCAGTTGCTCGACTCGGCAGGGCTGCTGACCAGTTTGGATAAGTTCGCCGTTGACAAAGCCCGCCAACGCGGCTCTATTCCGAAGTGGCAGGTGCAAAACAGTGCCTTGTTTTCGGCTTTTTCGCCAACATCCTTCGAGCAGACCCGCGCCAACCCGGTCGAGTGGGGGCGGTGGGTCGAAACAGCCGTTGGGGTGCATTTGTGTCGGTCGGCCCGGCTTGGCGAGGTGGCCTTGTATTATTGGCGGGATGGCAACGACGAGGTCGACTTTGTGATTCAGCGAGGCCGGCAGGTTATCGGTCTGGAAGTAAAAAGCGGACGTACCCAATCTGCCCCCGGCATGGCGGCATTCCAGCGCAAAGCAAATCCCGACAAAGTGATGCTGGTGGGCAATAGCGGCATTCCCTGGGTCGATTTTTTGCGGGCCGAGGTGAGGGATTTGTTCTGACCAATGTCAAGCTCCCATATACGCCCGTGCTTTACGGATGTTCGCGTTGGCCCGGTCGGTTTCAACCAAACCGTCGCGCAGCCGGACAATGCGGTGAGCATATTCCGCAATGTCCTCTTCGTGCGTTACCATAATCACGGTGTTGCCTTTGCTGTGAATCTGGTCGAAAAGGTCCATGATTTCGTAGGATGTTTTCGAGTCGAGGTTACCGGTGGGTTCGTCGGCGAGGAGAATGCTGGGGTCGTTGACCAGAGCACGCGCCACGGCCACCCGTTGCCGCTGCCCCCCCGATAGTTCGTTGGGGCGGTGCCCGGCCCGGTTTTCGAGACCCACGTTTTTAAGCGCAATCATCGCTTTTTCGGTACGGTCGGCTTTGTTGAGGCCCGCATAAATGAGGGGCAGTGCCACGTTTTCGAGGGAGGTCTGGCGCGGCAGCAGGTTGAACGTCTGGAACACAAAGCCAATTTCGCTGTTGCGGGTTTCGGCCAGTTCATTTTCGGTCATGTTGCTCACATCCTTGCCATTCAGCACGTAGGAGCCGGACGTGGGCGAATCCAGACAGCCAATCAGGTTCATCAACGTGGACTTCCCCGAACCCGACGGCCCCATGAAAGCGACGTATTCCCCTTTGCGAATATCAATGGTGACAGATTTGAGGGCCTCGATCACCTCCGCGCCCATAATGTAGCGTTTGGCAATCTCGCGGGTTTCAATAATATTCATCAGAACCAGTTTATGGTGTTGAATTGATTTTTTGTTTCCGTGGCCTGAGAGCACATATGCCATGGGTGGAGCCGACATGCCACGATCAAGAAGCGGCAGCAGCGGCCCGCCGACGGCGTTGGAAGTAATTTCTCACAAAAAGCCCTGTCAAAATAACCACGTCAGATTGGGGAACGCCCGTATCCGCGCTAATGTCGCCGTGGTCGGAGAGAAACTGCCGGGTCAGGTGATAATTAACAACTTCGCGGTCATCGGCATCGGTGGTTCCCTCGCGAATCATGTCCCAGTCACGCATCAGGATGTTATGTCGTTTCCAGGTGTAGCGGTCACCGTTGGCCAATTGCAGTTCGGCGCGTTTGCCAAAATGGAAGATAATTGAGCCGATAATCTGGTTATTGGCTCCCAAATCATGAATATTCACCGAATGGAAGAGGAAACCCATCACATCAAACTTAATGTGGGTCTTGTTCAGGCTCGCTTCCACGTCCCGTTCTAACAGGTCGCGGTGCATGCCGCCCACTGTCTGTCCATTACTGGTAATAACCACCTCACGGTTGAAAGCCTCCTTTGTCCAATTCAGTTTAGCAGACATGTTGGGAATATTTAGATTCCCAAAGCTACATGATTCCTAAAACGTTTGCCGCTCCTTTTCGATTGACGACAGTTTTTGCTGATAGCCTGTCAGAAAAGCCTGATAATCGGCGGGCGAGGTGTTGCCCTGAAGCTGCGGGAGGGCGTTTTGGGCATAGTCGGTCAAGCGTTGGTCGAGGCAGAGGTCGATGTACGCTTTCCAGAGTTCGGGTTGGTCGGGGTTGTAGTCGAGGGTGCCAACAACGAGATTATAGGCCCGGTCGATTTGTCGATTTTGTTTCCAGAACCGGGCCGCCCCCGTTATGATTTGGGCGTTGAGCGGGGCCAGTCGAACGGCTTCGGCAAAAGCGAGTTGCGCCCGTTTCGGTTGTTTGTTCTGGGCTAGAACTTTACCCAGCAGAAACTGTCGTTCGGCCTGATGTTGCGGCAGAAAAGCCGCCCGGCTCATCGAATCGGAAGCCGCCAATTTATTCCGGAAAGCCGTAATCCGCAACGCACTGAGGTTTTCCAGGGAGAGCGCGAACGGGGTCAACTGCTCCGGCTTACCCATCTGGCTCAAAATCATCTGGGCATAAAACGGTTGCCGCGTAGCGATGTATTCCTCGATCAGTTTGGCCCCTGAAACGGTTTTCAGGTTCTCGTCGCGGATGGTTTCCCAAAATTTGCCCCGGTTGGGGTCGTCAATCCGGTAGCTCACATAAAACGCCTTTTCCAGATCTGACAGGGTCGCCTGCCCGGTTGGTATTCGTTCTTCATACAAAACCTGTTTCAGACCAGCCACCCCCGCATCGTTGCGCGAGGCCGTTTCCCACAGCGACTGCGCCATTACCAGATCGCCCGCTTTGGTGAGTGCCACCGCCCGATAAAAAGCCGACAGCGTATCGGTGTTGAGTTCCAGAACCTCGTTGGCCTTGCGATAAAGCCCCTGATCCATCAACAGCAAACCCAGGGCCGTGCGGTATTGCTGGGCCGTGCGTTGGCTCCCCTCCGCCAATTGACTGAGCAGCGTAAAGGTGTTTGCCGGTTGATGATTCTGGTATTCGGCCACGGCGCGGGCCAGCAGTAAATCATCTGTAAAGTCCTGATTAGAAGCCTGTTGTGCGCGTTGCCGGAGTGTTTTGGTCAACACGGAGTCGGGCGGTGCGTCGCTACGTTGGGGGCTTGCCAGCGCGTAGTTATACAAACTCGCAAACCGTCCTACACTCAGGCCCGGCCAACCTTCGGCGGCCAACAGGCTGTCAACCACAGGCGGCTCATCGGCCAGCCAGCTTGGTTGAGTTATAGTGGTGGTATCGTTGGTTGTTACCAGTTTGATCGCCAGTGCATTGGCTTCATACGATTCATAATCAAAGCGGTCTATTTGTTTTGCCAGGGTCGAATCGGTGGCCAGCACGCGGGGGTTTCGGGCATACAAACCAAGCAGGTTGGCTTCAGGAACTTCGTCGCGGTTGGTGTTCCGGGCGGAGTTTTTGAAGTAGTAATACGCAGAATCGGCAATGCTGGTGCGGCTGTAGAGGTAGCCCAAATTGTTTTGCAGTTCGCCATTGTTGGGAAACTGCCGAAGCCCCCGTTGCAGGGTTTTGATCGACTCAAAAAACAGTTCTGTTTGCTGGTAGGTGCTGCTCAGGGCCGCAAATGCCTGCGGGCTGGGTTGTTTCAGCAACGCCCGATTGAAAAAATAAGCCGCTGCGCCCGGTTCGTTGTTGCGCAGGGCCAGCGAAGCCAGCGAATAGTTCGATTTGTGGTTCTGAAACTCCTGCTCCACGCCCAACTGGTAGAACGCCTGGGCAGACGTAAACTCGCCCGAAGCGACGTATAAATCGCCCAAACCATTGTAATAGCCCGTGACGGCTTGCCGAACCGGAAACAAATTGACTCCGCCCAACAGGGCACCAAAAACCAGCAAACCTGCCAGCCGGAAATAGCTTAGTCTGGACCGTTTAGGTTTATAGAGCACCCGATGTACAGCCAGTCCCCGCTGATATAACTCCCGAAAATTGAACACTACATACAGCACAAAAGCTGCTCCCATTGCCAGGTGGCTATAGACAATGGCATCCTCGAACATCTCTACCACCGGGTCATTGGCCGTGGCAAAGGCATAGGCAATGGTGGCCGTCGTGATCAGGCCTAAGCCGGCATACAGAAACGCGCCGGACTCCTCAAACGGAAGCTCGTCCTCTTGCTCCACCTGCCGCCGATAACCCCAGATACCCAATAGGAGCGAGGCCAGAAAAATTAAAAATGGACTGACTGTCAACCAGTTCAGTTCGACGGTTCGCGTGTTCTGAAGCCATATCAGCAGCAGATTTATCAGGTACAACCCACTCAGGAAAGCAAAGTTGCGCATTCCAAACGTGCGCCGGGGGTTACCGTCTGCCCGGTTGCTGCTGATGCCGGGAGCCAGATTAGCGGAGGTTAACCAAACCAGCCCGGCAATAATTTCGAAGGCAATGAACACAATGAACCCCACGCTCAGGAACATCAGGGCGGGCATTCCATAGCTCACCACCGTGAGCGCGGGCAACCCCACCGGCGACAAAAAGCCGAGACCAATCCACAGCACCGCCATGAGCAAGCCGACGGCACCAAAGCGGGCTGAAAAGCTAAAATCAATTCGGAAAGCATGGAAATAGTAGGCCAGTGAACCAAACAGAAAGGCCAGAATACCAAACACAAACTGCCCGTCGAGACCCGGAATTTCGAGCGTCTCAAACCGGCAAACGGCCAGCACAAGAATAAAAATGGTCATGGCACCCAAAAAAGGCACCCGATCAAGGCGGGTGGCGGCACTCAGCACCAGCGCGAACCCCACGCTCAGGGCGGCCAGCAGAGCCGTTGCCATCCACGGATGCACCTGCATCACTGAGGCTACAAACTGCTCCGACACGGCATAGGCTTTGCCCGGCACCGCAAAATCGAACAGGCCATCGGTGAGGGTTTTGATGGTGGTAGGGAGGTCGATGAGTTCGCTCAGAACGTCCCACTGCACCACGTTGGACACCCCCCGATACCAGGCCGCCCCAAACGCCAGCAGGCCGAGGGCCAGAAACAGCAAACTATTGAGATAGGGAATCCGGTAGGCCCGATCCCATTCTTTCCAGAAAAACAGTGATGACATGATGAGAAAACGCAACCAGCAGCGGGTTAGTGCGTTGGCTAAAGTTTACAGCAGGCAATCGTTATAGCCATTGAGCATGCCGGATCAGAAATGCTATCGTTCAATCCCGATCTCAGCGAATTCAAGAAGGAGGTTGCTCACGGCTTAAATCGGTCTAGTCTAAATTGAAGGAAATCTTTATGTGGTTGATACTGCCTGGGTAAATTTATTCCTTTTCCATCGTATTTACCAAAAAAATCTTGATAGTAGCTTTTGGTAGAATATTCTTTCAACTGTTTGGAAATAAGTATTTTATAGTCTGTATCAATACAAACCAGTCCCTTTTCATAAGCCCGATCATAGAGATTGGATAAGCAGATGCCGTTTTCTGGATTTAAGCGTTCATGCTCATTTTCGGCCCACGGAACAATATGTCCGGCAACCAACAACTCAGGCAAATCGATTCCAGAAATAGCACATTGATTGGAGTACGTTTTTAAAATCATCTGCCGGAAAACACTCTGATTTACGCGGGTTTTGACCAGTCGTTCTTTCACCTCGCCTTTCAGATTTTTTAGATCAAACTCAATTTCGGGATGGGCTTCCTCTATCGTTTTGCCTTGATAATCAGCAAGAATGCACTCGCTTTCAAACACTAAGTTCTCCTGATTATTTACGAACTCATCCCAGATCGGTTCAACCTGTTTCCGACCATTAGCCAAACCTATAATGCCACGCTGTTGGTGATAAGGATCGACATGAGCAAAGTTATTAAGCCGCATAGAAACGGCGTTATCGGTTCTCCCAATAATTTGAGCTAACTCTTTCACCTCCTTTGTACGCTTATCCAGCTTTCCGAAAGGCAGTTTTAGGTACAGATTCAATACAACAATCAACTCTTTTCGAGTCCAAAGGTCAGTTCTTGCCATGCACGAAAATAACGGTTTTGTATTTGGGCAACACCAAGTCGGGTTCGGGTGTGCCAGGTAAGGCTTTGTCGTGGAGTCGGTAGCGAAACCCGTGCGCGTGGAGAAACTTGCGGACGGTTAGTTCGGGTTTGGTGTCCTTGCTCTTAACGCGCAACATATTGTAGCTGCGTTGAGCGGGGGTGTGTACGTCGGCCATGAAAAACGTTGAGTGGCGAGCGGGGTGTTTGGCTTGCTGTCAGTCAACGTTCTGGCGTGTGGTTTGGTGCATTTCATTGAATCACCTCTACAACATCTGCATAGCGCAAAAACTTTTCGTCTGCCGAAACAACAGGAATATTTTCTGCCAGAGCCTCAGCCAGAATCAAACGGTCGAAAGGGTCGCGGTGGTCGTCGTAAAAAGGAATCGCGTCATACGCCAATATATGTTTGTTGGTTACGGGAAAGATAGTAATGCTTTCTACCTCACAATCCTCAACTGCCCCTTTCAGCCCCCGCTTCAGAGTTAATTTACCGATCTTCAGTTTAATAGCTATCTCGAACAGGCTTATATGGCTGACTAAAATCTCGTTGTCGGCATCCTTAATCAGTTTGTTCAGATCAGAAGACAAGGCTCTAGTGCCTTCAAGAAACCAAATTTAGAATTTGAGTATCAATTAGTAGCCGCATTACATGTAGTCAGTAAGATCATGCAATGGCGCGTTAAAGTCATCAGCTATCCAAACCTCTCCCCTCATGCTTCCCCCACGGTGCTGTTTTTTTTCTGTTGTTGAAGTATCTGCATCCTCGTTACTCAGAAACGTCACAATAACTTCTGTAGGCTCCTGAACGGGAGGTTCCTCTTTCCAGATGATTTGCCCGTTTTTGTGTGTTCCTCTGACAGTGGTGAGCATCGCGTTTGTCTCTTTTCTGATTTAATAAAGCTAAATCTATTTTGATTCTGACCAAGTCGGGTGACGGCATGGTTAACTATTTTTCATACATTTCCCCTGTCAAACCCCAAAACCACCTCATTTTATGCCGTTTTTCCTGATTATCCTCATTTTAGTGGTGATCATCGCCTTCTTTTCCATTGTTATTGTGCAACAGGGCACAGTGGCAGTCATCACCATTTTTGGGAAATATGCCCGTGTGATGGGGCCGGGCCTGAACTTCAAAATTCCGATCATTGAGATGGTCTATCGGCGCATCTCAATCCAGAACCGCTCTGCCGAACTGGCTTTTCAGGCGATCACCGCCGATCAGGCAAACGTTAATTTTAAGGCCATGCTGGTCTATTCGGTGTTGAATCAGGAGGAGGAAACGATTAAAAGTGTGGCCTTCAAATTCATCGACGAAGCCTCGTTTATGCAGGCCCTGATTCGCACTATCGAAGGCTCTATTCGGAGTTTTGTGGCCACCAAACGCCAGTCTGAAATTCTCGCACTCCGATCCGAAATTATCGAACACGTTAAGTCTCAGTTAGATGTTCTGCTCGAAACCTGGGGCTATCACCTCACTGACCTCCAACTGAACGACATTGCTTTTGATGAAGTCATTATGCGCTCGATGGCGCAGGTGGTGGCTTCCTCGAACCTGAAAGCAGCCGCCGAGAACGAAGGACAAGCCCTGTTGATTACGAAAACCAAAGCCGCCGAAGCCGAAGGTAACTTCATCAAAATTTCTGCCGAAGCTGAGAAAACGGCTGCTCAACTGCGCGGTCAGGGCGTGGCTTTGTTCCGCGAAGAAGTGGCCAAGGGTATGGCTGAGTCGGCTAAGGTAATGACAGCCGCCGAGTTGGATGCGTCGCTGATTCTGTTCTCGATCTGGACAGAAGCCATCAAGCATTTTGCTGAGAATGGCCAGGGCAACGTCATCTTCCTCGACGGCTCCACCGAAGGCATGGAAAAAACCATGCGGCAGTTGCTGGCCGTGGAAAAAATGAAAACAACCGCTTAAATCCGTCCCGTCATTTTCGTGATGGCCAACAGCCGGGTGGCTACTTCGTCGGTTAACTGGTCGGGTAAATACCGCCACGACCAGTTGCTGCCGGCTCCACCCGGCGTGTTCATCCGGTGCGACTCGTCGAGGTTCAGGGCATCCTGCAACGGCAAAATAGCCAGCCGCGCTACCGATTGCATGGTGAGCCTGCTCAGGTGGGCCGTCACATTCGTTGTGGTAACTTCCACGCCGAGGTACGCTTCCACATTGTTGCGCGACACCTGATCGGCCCCCATCCACCAGCCCGCTGTGGTTGGATTGTCGTGCGTACCCGTGTAAACTACACAGTTAATAATGTGATTATGAGGGATATGAGAGGACGTAGCCACATCGTCGCCAAAGCCAAACTGCAACAACCGCATTCCTGGAATCTGGAAATGCCGGAGGTGTGGCTGCACATCGGGGGTTCTGGCACCGAGGTCTTCGGCAATGATCGGAAGCGTGTCGAACTGCCGGTACATGGCATCTAAAAATGCGTCGATGGGAGCCTGCACCCATTCGCCCACCTTGGCGGTGGGTTCACTGGCCGGAATTTCCCAATAGACCGCGAACCCCAGAAAATGGTCGAGCCGGGTGAGGCTGTAGAGTTTCATCTGGTGCCGCAACCGCCGAATCCACCATTGAAACCCGGTTTCTTCGTGTTTAGGCCAGTCATACACGGGGTTGCCCCAGCGTTGGCCTTCGGAACTGAAATAATCGGGGGGGGCACCCGCCACGAAAGTCGGCATGCCCTGTTCGTCTAACTTGAAAATTTCCTGGAACGCCCACACGTCGGGGCTGTTGTGCTGTACATAAATCGGGATATCGCCGATGATATGAACCCGTTTCGAAAAACAGTAATCAACCAGTTCCTTCCACTGTTGATCGAACAGAAATTGTAAGACCTTGATAGTCTCCATCGCTTCGCTCAGGCGGTCGATTTCGCGGGCCAGAGCTTCTGGTTCGCGCCGGACGAGGTCGGGAGACCAACGCACCCACCAATATTCGCCAGTGTCCTGCTGCAAGGCCGTGAACAGCGCGTAGTCGTTTAGCCAACGGGCTTCTTCCTGACAAAATAATTCATAATCAACTCGCTGAGTCGTGTCGGCTTTGTGTTTAAATTGTTCGGCAGCTTGCCGGAGCAGGGGCATTTTCCGTTCGTAGGCTATCCACAAATTAGCCCGGTTGCTCAGAGGTAATGCAGCCGCTTCGACGGCCTCGGCGGCTAGCAACCCCTGCTCGGCCAACTTCTCTAGGCTAATCAGCAACACATTGCCCGCAAAGGCCGATGGGCTGCTGTAGGGTGAGAAACCCGCACCGGGGTCGACGGGGGTGATGGGTAGAATTTGCCAGTAGGTTTGGCCCGAATCGGCCAGAAAATCAACGAATCGGTAAGCCTCTGACCCTAAATCACCTAAACCGTGGGGTGAAGGTAAGGATGTAATATGCAGCAGTAAGCCGCTGGAGCGTTGTTGGAGCATAGAGTTGAGTTAACTTCTTTTTGTACAAAATCGCATATCAGCCGAATTGTTCTTTAATAACGGCAAAATCCTACTACTCAACCACCATTCCCTCTTTATTCCCTGAATAAGTTTAAATCGTCTCTTTACTTTACGCTGTTTTTCTCCTACTTTTGCAGTCCCAAATACAGGGTTTATTCTTTTAGACATATATCAAATCCAATGATTACGGAAACGGCAGTAAACAAGGGTAAAGTCACCCAGGTGATTGGCCCCGTCGTGGACGTGAGTTTCGAGAGTGAAGGCTCCCGGCTCCCGTCTATTCTTGATGCCCTCGAAGTAACGAAAGTTAACGGCCAAAAGGTGGTTCTGGAAGTTCAGCAGCACCTCGGTGAAGACCGCGTTCGGACCATCGCCATGGACTCGACCGAAGGTTTACAGCGTGGCATGGACGTTCTCGACCTCGGCAGCCAAATCATGATGCCAACGGGCGACGGTATCAAGGGCCGTTTGTTCAATGTAATCGGTGAGGCTATCGACGGTATCCCTCAGCCGGTTAGTACAGGCAGTCTCTCCATTCACCGCTCGGCTCCACGCTTTGAAGATCTGGCAACCTCAACCGAGGTTTTGTTTACGGGCATCAAAGTAATTGACCTGTTGGCCCCCTACGTGAAAGGTGGTAAAATTGGTCTCTTCGGGGGTGCCGGTGTGGGCAAAACCGTACTGATTCAGGAACTCATCAACAACATCGCCAAAGCCTACGCAGGTCTGTCGGTGTTTGCCGGTGTGGGCGAACGTACCCGCGAGGGCAACGACTTGCTTCGTGAATTTATCGAGTCGGATATTATCCGGTATGGCGATGCGTTTAAGCATGGCATGGAAAAAGGCGAGTGGGATCTATCGAAAGTTGATCAGACTGAATTAGCCAAATCGCAGGCAACGCTGGTATTTGGCCAGATGAACGAACCGCCTGGTGCCCGCGCTCGTGTAGCCCTTTCGGGTCTGACCATTGCCGAACACTTCCGCGATGGCGACGGTGAAGGAAAAGGTCGCGACATTCTGTTCTTTATCGACAACATCTTCCGCTTCACCCAGGCCGGTTCTGAAGTATCAGCCCTTTTAGGCCGGATGCCTTCAGCCGTAGGGTATCAGCCAACGCTGGCTACCGAAATGGGAGCCATGCAGGAGCGTATCACGTCAACCAAGCGCGGGTCAATCACCTCAGTACAGGCTGTTTACGTACCTGCTGACGACTTGACCGACCCCGCTCCGGCAACCACATTTGCCCACCTTGATGCCACGACCAACCTAAACCGGAAAATTGCCGAGTTAGGAATCTACCCCGCCGTTGACCCCCTCGACTCTACGTCGCGGATTCTGTCGGCTGAGGTTTTGGGCGATGAGCATTACAACACTGCCCAGCGCGTGAAGGAAATTCTGCAACGCTACAAAGAATTGCAGGACCTCATCGCGATTTTGGGTCTGGAAGAATTGTCGGAAGACGATAAGCTGGTGGTAAGCCGTGCCCGTCGGGTGCAGCGTTTCCTGTCGCAGCCGTTCTTCGTAGCCGAGCAGTTCACGGGTTTAAAAGGTGTTTTGGTGCCTATCGAAGACACGATCAAAGGGTTCAACGCCATCATCGACGGTCAGTATGACCACCTGCCGGAGTCGGCCTTCAACCTGGTAGGAACCATTGAAGATGCCATCGCCAAAGGTGAGCGTCTGTTGAAAGAAGCAGGACAATAAAGTTATGACGCTCGAAATCATCACTCCCGACCGGAAGGTTTTCAATGGCGAAGCATCGTCTGTTACGTTTCCGGGTATTGAGGGGCAGTTTCAGGTATTGAACGACCACGCACCTTTAGTCAGCACGCTGGCCAAGGGGCCGGTAACGGTTCAAACGCCAACGGGGCAACAGGTTTTCACGGTGGACGGTGGCGTGGTCGAAGTACTCCGCAACCGGGTGCTGGTGCTGGCCGAGGCTGTTGTTGCCTGATTCTAATCCAGTAATGCAGTTGAAAAGGCCACGTCATTGCGACGTGGCCTTTTTGTTTGTCCTTATATTTGCGGGGGACTCCATACGCCAACACTGTTAAGGGTCAGGAGAACGCCATTTCGCCCTCAAGCCTATGAAATTCCTCCGCCGGTTTCTCTTCATTATCCTCGCGATTGTTAGTATTATCGCCATTTTCATTGGTCTGAACCTGATTCCGGTTGATGAAACGCCCTACGCCCAAACCGACTTCTACCGCCAAACCAACGCCCGGCTGATTCAGTTACCAGCTCCGGAAAAACCCCAAAAGCCGCTGACTGCGGGCTGGGCAAAAGTCAACCTGACCCCCGGCTTCACCACGCCCACGGGGGGGTATGGCGTGCGCCGGGGAAAACATTGGGCCACCGTTCATGACTCCATTTTTGCGCGGGCCATCATGCTCGACAATGGTGGCACCCGCGTGGCCGTTGTCGCGCTCGATTTGCTCATTATTCCGCCAACGGTGGTAGAGGCTCTGAAACGCCGGTTGCCCGAACTTGGGTTGCGGTGGGAGCAGGTTTATATGGGCGCAACCCACTCGCACAATTCCCTTGGCGGCTGGGCACCGGGCGTTGTGGGCACCCTCATTGCGGGCGATTTCGAGCAACGAATTGTCGATCACATCACCAACACGGTGCTGCGGACCATTCGGCAGGCTGGTCGACAGATGGAACCCGTTTCGGTGGGTTATGTGGAAACACCCGCGCCCGAACTGATCTATAATCGCCTGCACGACAACGGCCCCGAAGACGACCGCGTTCGGGTGCTGCAACTGCGGAAACAATCGGGGAAGGTGGCCTTGCTGGCCAGTTTTGCCGCTCATTCCACCATCATCAATTCAAACATCATGGATTGGCTCAGTCGCGATTGGCCGGGCGTGCTGGTCGATGATCTGGAGAAACAGCCCGACACCTTTGCAATGTATATGGCCGGTGCCGTGGGCAGTATGGGGCCAACCGAAACTGGCCCTACCGAAGATGCCCAACTGCATTTTATTGGGGATAGCCTGGCTGCTAAAATCAGGGTTGCTTTGTTGACCAACCAGCCAAAACCCGATTCCACGCTGGCCCTATTGACCTTGCCCGTTACACTGCGCGATGCTCATGTGCGGGTATCCGACGGGTGGCGACTTCGCCCGTGGGTGTTCCTGAAACTCTATGGCGACTACCCGTCCGAAATTAAAGCACTGCGCATTGGCAAAACCGTGATACTCGGAATGCCCGCCGATTTTTCGGGCGAACTGGCCATGAATTTGACACGAGAAACCACCCGGCTTGGTATTAATGGTATGGTAACCAGCTTCAACGGGGGCTACATTGGCTATATCACGCCTGATGCGTACTACTACGAAACGCGCTACGAAACGCGCGACATGAACTGGTTTGGACCGCAAAACGGAGCCTATTTTGATGAGTTGAGCCAAAAGCTGATTCAAAAACTGGCACAACCTGCTAAACCATACGTCGTAATTGAATAAATTGGGGCATGAATCGACACACACTCAGGTCGTTCCTGGTACTGACACTCACCATTGGACTGTTTGCTCCCACGCTGGCCCAGCGCAAAAACCTTATTGAAGATCTGCTTCAGAAATCGCCGGAACTGTTTCGGACTGTAACGAGCCGCCCCGATCTCTACGACGTTCAGATTGTTTATACCCAGATTGACCGCGATGCCCAGAATCGGCCTTTGTTCCGGTCATACAGCTATAAACTGGACAAAAAACGGTATTTCTATCCGGCCAGCACCGTGAAACTACCCGCTGTTTTGCTGGCTTTAGAGAAACTCAATGAGCTGAAAATCAATCGGAACACGCCCATGTTGACCGATTCGGCCTATGCCCGGCAAACCCGCGTTCGGGCTGATGCAACGGCCGAAAATGGCTTGCCTTCGGTGGCGCAGTACGCCAAAAAAATTCTGCTGGTGAGCGACAACGATGCCTTCAATCGGCTCTATGAGTTTGTGGGACAGCGCGATATGAATGAACGGCTCTACCGAAAAGGCTACCGGAATCTGCGCATTGTGCATCGGCTGGAATCTCCCATGAACGCTGACCAGAACCGCCATACCAACCCCGTGCGGTTTGTGCAGGATGGTAAGGTGCTGTATGACCAACCTGCGCAGGTGAATACGAAACCAATCAAGTCTGACAGCATAATCCGGCGGGGCATTGGGTTCATGCGCAACGACTCACTCATTCGGCAGCCGTTTGATTTTACGACAAAGAATTTTTTTGCCCTCGAAGACCAGCAGGAGATGTTGAAAGCGGTGCTGTTCCCTGAGGCTGTTCCTGCCAAAAACAGGTTCAACCTGACTCCCGGTGATTATGGGTTCCTGTACCAGTATATGTCGCAACTGCCCCGCGAAACAACCTACCCCAAATATGATTCGACGTTCTACGACAGCTACTGCAAATTTCTGTTGACGGGTGATCAGAAAACGTCTTTTCCCAAATCTATCCGCATTTTCAATAAGGTTGGTGATGCCTATGGTTATCTCATTGATAATGCCTATATCGTTGATTATGAGCGCGGTGTGGAGTTTATGCTGTCGGCGGTAATCTCGTGCAATTCCGACGGAATCTTCAACGATGATGCCTATGATTACGACAAAATCGGCTATCCATTTCTGGGAAATTTAGGACGCGTTATTTTCGATTACGATGCCAAACGCAAACGCCAATGGCGACCTGATTTGCAAAAATTTAAGCTTAAGTATGATCGGTAAATGTAGTCCCTTTCTTCCTTATCTTTCGGTATGATTACTCGACTTCCCGTGTTCGTTGTGCTTTGGTTACTGGCAGCTTTGGGAGTTGCCCAAACACCCGCGCCTGTCATCGAAGCCGTTCGCCAGCAACATGCCCCCGATGGACGGGTGGCCCTGTTTCGGGTGAGAGTCGACTCAACAGGCACACTTGTGGGTAAAACCAACCTGCCCGATGCCAAACGCGACCTGCTGACCCGGCTCGATGCCCAGAAAATTGCCTACACTGATCAGATTCAGGTGCTGCCCGCGCCCGCACTCGACGATAAAACTTATGCCGTGGTGACTGTTTCGGTGGCCAACCTCCGATCCGACCCCCGCGATGCTGCCGAACTGGCTACCCAGGCGTTGCTCGGAATGCCGCTTCGGGTGTGGGACAAAGACCGGGGTTGGTATCAGGTGCAAACGCCCGATGGCTACATAGCCTGGGTTGACTTTGGAGGTTTCGAGCGGATGACCAAAGCGCAGTTCGAGGCCTGGGAGCAAACCCGTAAACTGATTTACACGCAGCCCTTTGGTTTCTGTTACACGCAGCCCGATCGCGAATCGCAAACGGTCTCGGATCTGGTGGCGGGTAATTTGCTGGCACTGGTTGGCGAGTCGGCGATGTTTTACGAAGTGAAATTTCCCGATGGCCGGACCGGTTTTGTGAACCGGTCCGATGCCCAGCCTTACGACCAATGGAAGGCCAAAGCGGCTCCAACGGCCACTAATCTGGCTGGCACAGCGCGTCGACTGATGGGCATTCCGTATCTGTGGGGTGGCACCTCGGTGAAGGGCATGGATTGCAGTGGCTTTACTAAAACGGTCTATTTTCTGAATGGGCAGACCCTGGCTCGCGATGCCTCGCAGCAAGTGAATCAGGGTACGCTGATTCCTACCCCCAACAACGATTTTTCGCAGCTTCAACCCGGCGATCTCTTGTTTTTTGGAACACCCGCCACGACTGGCAAATCAGAGCGCGTTGTTCATGTGGGTATGTGGCTGGGAAACAACGAGTTCATTCATGCGTCGGGCCACATTCGCGTGGCCAGCCTTGACCCCAAAGCGGCTAATTTCAACGAATTTGAATTGAAACGATTTTTGCGGGCCAAACGTATGACAACGCTTTGATTAACAGCATGTTTATGCAAAATTTCATGTACCCCTATCTTGATTCATTTGTTTAAATACATGATAACCCATAAAAACAAAGAGAGTACCTAAAATTTCTTTTTACAACGTACAAAGGTTACGTTCTTGAGGTGTTTTCTTTGATATAAAAACAAGCACTAATGAACCCAACTTCGCACTTAATACCAACTAACGAAGGCAAACTCAGCCGTCAGGCTGTTCGGTTGGTGGCTACGACGCTGATTTTAGCGCAGGGCTGCACTACCACAACCATTGTGAAAGTAGCACTCCGGGAGCGGGGCTACAATGTGTATCAGGCAGAAGTAGCCAAACGACTTTTTGAGGTAGCCCAGAGCGAAGGCTGGAAACTGGATGACAACGGCCCTGTGCGGATTTTTTACTTCCCCCAGATCTGGTCGAGTATACATTAAAAAAGGACATAGGAGTGAGGAGTTGCTGAGGTATGTACTGCTTTCGCGTCAGCAACTCCTCACTCCATTCATTTCCCTTCTCTCAAAAACGCAATACTTGGTGCCATTTGCTCCATGGAGCGCGACGATTCGTCTTCGATGAAATGATGGCGAACGCCTGCCTTTCGAGCGGCTTTCATAAACGCGGCAATCCCAATGTCGCCCTGACCCAGAATCACGTTGGTTTCAACATCGGCACGACCATTTTGGCTGCCGGGTGTGCCGGGTTTGCGATCTTTCAGGTGCGACAGCAAAAATCGTTTTGGATATTTCTGTAATAGGGCTACCGGGTCTTCGCCGGGCATCTTCGCCCAAAAAACGTCTAGCTCAAAATTGACATATTTAGGGTTCAGGTTTTTGACCAGATAGTCGAAATAGGTGCTGCCATCGGGCATTTTCTGAAACTCATAGCCGTGAATATGGTAGCAAAAGGTCAGTCCATTTTCGGCAAGCAGTTTGCCTGCCGTGTTAAACACATCCACGGCTACATCGGCATCATTGAGTGAGAAGTTATCTCCCTGATGCGGAATCCAGGCGCAGGTAACGTATTTAGCTCCGAATGTTTTAGCATCATTGATAATCTTGGGTACGCTATTCTCAAGCTGCTCAAATCCAGCCCCCATGCTTACCGCTTTAAGACCATTCTGGTCGAGCAGCTTTCGGAAGTCTGAATTGGATAACCCGTAGGTTCCTGCCAGTTCGACTTCGCGAAAACCCAGCTCCCGAACTTTGGCCATTGTGCCGGGAACATCCTTGGCAAATTGGTTGCGAAAACTATATAGCTGTAGGCCAACGGGCGATAAAATGCCTTGTTGTGCCAGCACATCAGTAAGTGTGCCAAGAAAAAGAAGGGTTACAAAAAGGAGATTTTTCATAGCTTTTGGCGGTCTTATGGTGCCCAATTTAGGGGTTTCGGCAAGTGCCTTAGTGTGTTGATCTACGTGCCATATAAAGGTCATTGCCCTTCCAAACTTACTTTATCCACCCTACTGATGAGCGAGTAAGTGAATTTTGAATGTTGAGGGCAATTACTCATTAAATTTTACTGAAAAATTTAGTCACATCTTTAGTATTAAGCATGGTATTTTATTTGCACTATAATTATATTACTATTTCGTTGACTTTTTTATAACATTTATTTCTATGAAGTTGAAAATGTCTACTTACTCGATATTTTACGGTATCTTTAGGATTACCCTCTTCCAATACGTAAAACTCCTGTTATTATGGGTATTAACAATAGTTTATTTACAACCAGTATTGGGTCAGGGGAAAAAACACATTGACTCGACCTATTGTGCTTCACCAGAGTTGACCGGAACGCAACAGGATCAGTTAGACGAAATGGCCAAGTTTGCCTTTGATCTCAAAAAAGCGTCTGGCAAAGTCTTCACCGACATTACCCACGTGCCGATTCGACCCCACATTTTCCGGGCAACCAACGGGCAGGGCGGTCTCGATCTGGCCCGGCTCAACAACGCCATTGCGCTTACCAACAGCTATTACCAGAGCAATGGCGTGGGGATTCAGTTTTATCTGGCTGGCACCACCCCTGACTACATCGACGATGACGAGCTGTTTCGGGTATTTCCGGCTTTCGACGAGTCGGGTATTGAGGGCCGCGATGCAGGTAACGCTATGAACATGTATTTTGTGAATGCCTTCTCGGAAAGTGGCCTGGGAGGGTACGCGCAGTTTCCGGAGGATGATGTCAGTACCACGCGCTCGTTCATTTTAGCCAATGCCAGTTCAACTGAGAATGGCCTTGGTAATCAGTTGATTCCCCACGAGTTGGGTCACAGTTTCAATTTGTTTCATACCTTTCAGGGCAGCACCTCTTCAACGCCCGAACTGGTTACGCGAGGAGCCGGAGCCAATTGCAGCACGGTGGGCGACCTCCTTTGCGACACGCCCGCTGACCCCTACGGACGGAATGGCAGTTCGATAACCTACGTGAACAACTGCCCGGTTTATGCTGGTACGGCTACGGACCCCACGGGGATGACCTACTCGCCCTCCATCTCCAACATCATGTCGTACTATTTTCCCTGTACGCATGATTTCACCCCCGGTCAATACGACCGGATGCAGGCCGGCCTGGCCCTGCGCCAAAGTCACACGGCCTACTCGCTCAACTACCCGCCTTCGCTGGTGAACGCGCCCACCAATTTACTGGCTCAGATTGGCACGTCCAGAAACGTGATTTTG
>JANOCD010000124.1:0-29544 GCA_031411995.1 Cytophagales bacterium | reverse complement strand
CACAATACTCAACAAATACTCCCCTTTCGTTGTTTAAACAAATTTTGGCTCTAACACCGCCCGGGGCGGCGGGGCCAAACTCCGTGTCCCCACCGCCCGACGCTGTGTCGTAATCCTTACATTTTCTAGTATCACACCGACATGGCTTCCCTTGTGCGCAGATTTCGGACGATCTCATCGCAATTGGCACAAGCAGCGGCTCCCTGCTGATGGAACCAACGGCAACGGTCGCGGATGGTGCAGGCTACCAGTGTAGCTTCGGCCTTGCGGTTCACCGCTTCTACGACTTTATCGATCAGACCACAACCCGTTTCTTGGCCAGTCCAGTGGCCGCAACCGTTTTTGATGCAGTTACTGGCAAATCGAAACCGCTCTTCGGGCGAACGACCTTGCCGGGCCGTTTCCAAAAACGTTTTGTTGATGACAATCGGCTCGTTGAGGTATTCTATATGGCCCGACGCATTCTGAACGCCGAACAATTCAGCACCGGGCTTAGCCACAGCACTGGGGCAAAGTAGAGAGGCCATAACCTGGGTGAGAAGCGAATCAGGCACCAGCGAAATCCGTTCCCGTCAGTGCCTGATTACAGTGTTTGACATTAGAATGTACCGGGAAGCGGCTCATTGCCCGGCATGGGCATCATGCCAATAGGCTCGATGATGATTATGTCTGGTCCAAATTTGATATTTCTTAGCGTGCCCCCGCTCACAGCGTCCAGTACGTCGTCGGTCAATTGCCCCTCTTCGTCGATTTGGGCCAGCGATTTCATTAGTTCCTCCTGGCTATCGGCTTCGTTGCGGAGGGCGTCAATCTTGTTGTTAATTGGTTTTTCCATGATTACTATTATCTAATTGGTTTATGTTTAATTACGATTCAAAATTCGGGTGTTAAATGCCCGGAAGCTATAACAAGGGGTTGTACTTTAGTCGATCTGGTTATAACGCAACGGCATCATCCGGTCGGTATAGGTTTGAAAAAGCCGTTCCGACCCGTTCGCCGAAGCCAGCTCGGCCAGATCCGTCAAACACAACGCATCTATTCGGCAAGCCTGATCGTGGGCTGAACGTATCTCACCAACCCTAGCATCAAATTGGGCAATGGTGTCGATGGCTCGTTTGATTAGTCCCGTGAGTTGGCGAAAACCAGCCGTTGATAGCCGGGCATCGGCGACATAGTTTTCTAACCGTGCTCCGTTTCGGTAAGCCGGGTAGTTTTCGAGCCCCAGAAAGGCCAGCATCCACTCCTTCCTGAAATGGCCCACCGCTTTGCAGATGCCCATGTAGTCGGCCACGAGTTCATCGTGCAGGTTGTTAGACGCCGAGCCAAACCGGTTGAGGGTGTAGAGATGCGTGCATTCGTGCTCAAGCCGGATCGCCAGCGAATATGACGCCCATTCGTTCGTGGCTGCGCCTACCTGTTCAGCGGACACGTTGCTGTAGGGCTTGGTGCTCAGAATGACCAGTTTATCCTTGTACAGACCGGGGTTAGGCAGCACATTCCGCGAAAACTCCTCATTCCAACTTTCCACTGAATTGGTTGATACCCATTGGGTTTTCAATCCGCGAATCCGTTCCCAGTTGTTGATGCCATTAGCCAACAGCGCACCCATCGACAATGGCACTGCCATCGGGTTGTTTTTGTGGAGGAGGCACTGAACGAGCTTCACAAAATCGCCAGCGTTGGGCACAATCAAAATAGGAACCGAACTGGCAAGGCTCTCATGGAGCGTCAGTCGCAGGGCTTCGGGCTGGTTGAGAGCGAATGAATGTTCAGGGGTCGCACCCGCCAACTTGCCTTTCAGCACGGCATCGACGTAGGCGGCAGTTTTGTGGATGCCCTCCGAAATGGGAAAATTTAGCTGCGGGTAGCACGTTTGCAGGAACGTAAACGCATTGCCACCGGCCCATTCATCAGGGCGATTCTTCCAAAAGCCGATGGATGGTTCGTCGCCGGAAACGACTCGTGGGCTGTTTCCGGGCGAGCAAAACTTGTTCGTGAAATACTCCCTCAGCTCCTCCGGCACCCCAATCCCGTTGCCCTTTGCCACTGATTTTGATGCTGTTGCTACCATGATTTAGGCAATTTGACGTTTGGCGAGTTGGGCAAAAAGGCTGTCTTTTTCCATCAGTTCGTCGTAGGTGCCACACTCGGCAATCGTTCCCTTGTCCATGACGTAGATACGGTCGGCATTCTTGATCGTACTGAGCCGGTGCGCAATGATGATCCGGGTTGCCTGGAGCTTGTCTAAACTTTGCGACACGGTATTTTGCGTCCGGTTATCCAGGGCACTCGTGGCTTCGTCCATGAAGAGGAGCCGCGGTTTGTGGGCAATGGCCCGCGCAATCATAAGTCGTTGCCGCTGCCCCCCCGAGAACGTCCCGGCTCCTTCGCTTACCACTGTGTGCATTTCCATCGGCATGTGCTTGATGTCTTCCTCCATACCGGCCATGCGCGCAGCTTCCCATGCATCGTCCAGGGTCAGCTCTGAGTTGCCGATGATGTTCTGAAAAATACTGCCCGACATCAGGGCACCGTTCTGCAACACGACTCCAATTTGCCGACGCACCAGTTCCCGGTTCATCAGATCGAACGAGTTGCCATCGTAGTAGATCGACCCGGCTTCGGCCTGCTCAAAGCCCAGCAGCAACCGCATAATCGTCGATTTGCCGGATCCCGAAGCCCCCACAAAGGCTACCATTTCGCCCGGTTTAATTTTAAACGTGACGTTGTTCAGCACGAGGGGCTGGTCTTCCTTGTAGCGGAACGAAACCGAGTTCATTTCGATCTCCCCAGCCAGTTCACCCGGATCGACGCTTTGTTCGGCGGATTCAGTTTCTTCTTCCAGAATCGGCTTCACCCGTTCGTAAAGGGTGATCACATTGAGCGACGTGATCAACGCCATGCTCAACCGCAAACTATCGTTCAGAAACTGGTTGAAGGACGTGATGAAGGCCATGAACACCCCCACTGACAGCAGACCGGCTGTCGCGTTGGCCGTGGAGACGGTGTAATACAGGAACGCGAAAAAGAAGATGCTCGTCAGCAGGGGGTACGATGCGTTGAAAGCCTCCACGAAATTCTGGTACGTGCCCGAATTGAACCCCAGCTTTTTGAGGGTCGAAAACTTGTCGGCCCACAGGGCAAACACCCGCCGTTCGCCCCCCGTGATGCGGATCTTGGTAATGCCCGACAAAAACTCGAACAGAAACCCCTGAATCTGACCCTGATAGGTAGATACCTCCCGGTCGTACTTCAGCTTCAAAAAGCCGATGATGGTCATGAAGGCGGCTGCAAGCAGGCCCAGACCCACACCCACCCAGGCTAATTTACTGTCGTAATAGAACAGCAGGAACAGGTTTACCGACGAAAACGCCCCACTCAATACGGCGGTCATCAGGGTGCTGGAGATAATCTGCCGGATTGAGTTGATACTCAGCACCCGGTTTGTCAGGTCGCCGGCGGTGTATTTTTTGTAGAACGTAACTGGCAGCCGCAGCATATGGTCCATCATCCCCGCCTGTAAATTGATGCTCGACTTCGACTCGAGCCGCAGTCGCAAAGCACCCTCCACCAACTGAATGCCCGCTTTGACCAACGCAATCATAACCAGGATGGCAAAGACCTCCAGATGCAACGACCGGTCTGCTGTGGGCACCACGTCGTCGTACATAATTCCCGACAGGATCGGCACCAACAGACCTATCAAACTACCCGCCAAAGCCGCTGTGATAAGCCACTTGGCATCTTTTTCGACTCCTTTGATGGCGAACCGGAGCACCTTTTTCACCGAGGTCATCTTGTCGTCGAAGCCCGAAAAAAACATGTAGCCAATCGGCTCCAGCGTAGTGGCAACCTCGTGATTCACCACCGTTTCGACCCCGCTCGACAACTCTTTTAGGACGTAGCTACTCGACGTTTTCTGCAGGAGCGCGACGGGCCTTTTACCCTCTTTGGTGAAGGCCAGCAACGGACCATTCTCGTCCTTCCACCAGGTATCGCGCAGAATGATTTTGCGGATGCGCAGCTTCGAGCTTTTGGCAATGAGGTGCAGTTGATTCGTGACGTTGTTCTGATGCGACTCAACGTATTTGGGTTCCTCGAGCGTAAAACCAATCTGATCGCCAATCGCCTGACACGTCCGAAACAGGAGGTTTTGCCCCGTTCCGGTTTGGTTTGTGGTGGCCCCGGCCTCAACGGGATTTCCTGCCACAACCGATCTGATTTTGCCCAGGGTGCTTTCCAAAGCCGACTGATCGTTGGCCTGTTTTACAGACAGATGATCGCTCTCTTCGGCCTGCTGCGTGGCAATGGCTTTGTTAAGTTGGCTGTAGAAATAGTTCTCTAACTTGCTCAGGGCCAGCAGGAAATAAATCTCATCCTGCAACAGGATTTCCCGCGTGCTCAACACCCGTATGACCGTGTCTTTCGTTTTGGCTTTCAGCCACAGCTTGTTCGACACGGGAGCCAGGAAATCCTGATATTGTTCGTGGCTCACCTCCGTACTTTCGGCATACAGGCTCACGGCCCCCTTCTGCAAATGAATCCAGTGAATACCCGTCGACGGGAACGCCACCGTGTTCGCGTCCAGGGTTGCATCGCCAAACTCGTCGAGCGGTTTATAAACGCGTGGTGCCTGGGTCGTGCTGAGGGCGGCTGAGGTTTTGGCAATCCACTTGTTAATCATGTTCTTCAAAAAGAAATGATCGACATCGAGCAGATTATTCTTGTCGATAGCCAACAGGGTGGCCTCGCTGGAGAATGCCAGGAGCCGCGTGTTTTCGGTAGTTTCCCGGGGCAATAAGCTAAAAAGTACTTCTCCTTTTTGCGCCGTGTATAGGTGTTTGAGCCGGTGTTGATAATTACCGCCCTCGTCAATTTTAGTATAGAATAGATTGACCTCGCCCGAAAGCACCATCCAGAATGTCGAAGGACTTTGGAGAACGTAAGGGCTTTCGGCTGAAACGTATATCTTTTGATTGATAGCTGACATGGGAATACCGTTTATTTAGTCTCAATCAAATGGGCGTAGACCCCTTTTTTCTTCATCAATTCCCCGTGCGTACCCCGCTCCACGACCTTGCCGTATTCCATGACGATGATCTCGTCGCAATCAATGATCGTACTGAGCCGGTGCGCCACAATCAGGCACGTACAACCCCGCTTTTTGATGTTGTCCATCACGATCTTTTCGGCCGTGGGGTCCAGCGCACTCGTGGCTTCGTCCATAATCAGAATCGACGGATTCGTTGCCAACGCCCGCGCAATTTCCAGGCGTTGCCGCTGACCACCACTGAAATTCGATCCGCCCTCCATCACCGAGCTATCGTAGCCGTCTTTCCGCACCGATACGATGTCGTGAATAGCCGCATCGCGGGCCGACTGAATGATGTGTTTGTCAGGAATAGTCGAGTCCCAGAAACTGATGTTTTCCTTGATGGTTCCATTGAAAATCAGCACCTCCTGATCGATTACCGCCAATGAGTTGGTGATTACATGCCGGGGAAATTCGCTCTTGGGCTTCCCGTCAAACAAGATCTCGCCACTCCACAGCGGGTACAACCCGGAGGCAATCTTGGCCACGGTCGATTTACCACTGCCCGACCCGCCCACCAGCGCAATCCGGCTGCCGGGCTTCACTTTCAGATTGAAATTTTCGATCAAGGGGGCGATCGTCGTGTTGTACCCAAAGGTCACGTTGCGCATCTCGAAGTAGCCGACCAACTTGTTCTGGGCAACCTCTGTCTGATGGTCCGTAGCAACAGCGGGGCTTCTGAACTGCTCATCGGTTTCGTAGTTCATCACGTCGTCGATGCGGCTCATGTCGCTTTCGGTTTCGTGGAGCATGGTGCCCACAGCAATCAACTGGTTTACCGGCCCAATGAAGTTGCCCATCAGGAACGTGAACGAAACCAGGGTACCGAGGGTCATTTCGCCATCCATGATCCGCAACGCACCCAACCCCAGAATCAGGGTCGTCGTCAGCGACGTAATCAGCGGGGGCAAAATGTTCAGCCGGATCGTGAGCCAGCCCAATTCCTGCTGGGAGTTTGTTACTTTCGCCAAATACCCGATCCAGTTGGTAAAAAAGTCATTTTCCCGGCCCGACGCTTTCAGGGTTTCGATCATGCTGATGCCCGACGTTGTCGTACCCAGCAGTTTACCGGTTTCGTTACTGAGCATCCGGCTCCCGTCTTTCCGCGCCCGCGACACGAACTTCAGGGCAATCACGTTCAACGCGGCCATACCGATCCCGATCAACGTGAGCGGAACATCGTACGAGAACATCAGGAAAGCGTAGAACACGACGATGATGACGTTCAGGGCTGCGTTGGCCAGATCGCCACTCAGCAGCCGGGCCACTTTGTCGTTGAGCGACACCCGGTTGCCGATCTCCCCGCTGTATCGCTGCGTGAAAAACGAAATGGGCAGGTGGAAAACGTGCCAGAGAAATTTACTGGAGGTGGCTAAGGCAAGCTTCGTTTCTAACTTGAGCAGGTAGTACTGCTGAATATAGACCAACACGGCGTTGATCGCCAGCACGGCGGCCATAATCAGCAGCAGGGGCATCACAAAATCGGCGTGACCATTGATTAAGTACTTGTCAATGAAGATTTTGATGAACGAGGGAATCACCAAACCCGGCACGACCAGGAAAAGACTGGCCATGAGAATGTAAACGATGCTCAGCTTGGAATTGGTAATCCGCGATGCCAGCGACGATGCCAGGCCCCGTTTTTCGTTGCCTTTTTCAAACTGCTCGGTTGGCTTAAACGTGAGCACCACCCCCGTGTAGGCCTCGTCGAACTCGTCGTGCGTCACGCTGTACCGTCCCTGTGCCGGATCGCTCAAAAACACCTTTTTTTTGGTAAAGCCCTCCAGCACCAGAAAGTGGTTGAAGTTCCAGAAGATAATGGCCGGGGTCTCGATCTGCATCAGTTTCTCCACCGACTTGGCGTATCCTTTGGACTCTAACCCAAACTGTTTGGCGGCTTTGATAATGTTGGTTGCCTTGAGGCCATCGCGCGAAACACCGCAGGCGATCCGTAGTTTTTCTAACGGAACAAATTTGCCAAAGTGCCCCAGAATGATGCTCAGGGCTGCTGCGCCACATTCGACGCTCTCCATCTGTAAGACCGTCGGAACCTTGGTCGGGGCGGCCTGTTTCCCAATAGGAAATGTAGTTGTGGTTGCCATCTCAAAAACGTCGGATCAGTACAGGTTGAAGAATTTCTTAAACGCGGGCACGACAATCGAGATGGGATTCTCCTGCTTGACGGTGATCTGCCCCATGCACGACGTACCTTCTTTGATGTCGATGTCCGGCCCTTTGGCCGATGTCCACCGGAATCCGCTATGCGATTCGGCATCCTTTTCAAACTCGACGTGCACCTCAAAAAGTGGCCCCATGGCCAGCAGGCCCTTGGCCAACTGATCGTTTTTCACTGAGGTCATCATGCCCTGCTGCGTGATCGGAAAATCAGAGACGTAGGTCACTTTCCCTTTCATGAAGCCGTATTCCTGGGGTTGCACCGTCGAAGGCACCACGAAAGCTTCCATATTTCGCTTGATCTTCTTGCCATCCTGGGACGGAATGTACAGCACCCCCTTCAGACTGACCAATTGACCCTCCTGCTGGTTTTTGAGCTTGAACAGGGGTGTCCCCGGCCCAACCATCACCCCGGCATCGGTCAATACCTCCACCACTTCGCCACTGTAGGAGCTGACGATGTTTACCTGGGTGTCATACCGTTCGGTCAGGAACTGTAGACTACGCTCGGCTTCGGCAATCTGTTGCTGCTGGAAGGTAACCTTTTGCTGCATCCCGTAGCCCACGTCGTGCTGACGACTCGACACCTCGACCAATTGCCCTTTCAGTCGCTCGATGGTATTTTTGGAAGCATCGATCTGTTGCTTCGTGCCCGCCACCTGCGCCTTCACAATCAGCCCTTTTTCGACCAGATTCACCTCCGACTCCAACTGATTCGAGAGGAAAGCCAGCTTCTTTTTCTCGGCCTCGATCTCACCCTGAATACTCACCCGGTTCTGGCTGATGAGTTCGCCCTCCAGCGCGGTGCCCTTACTGCCGTACGAAACAACCTTGTTCAGTTCGTTCTTTTTCTCGGCCACAACCGCCCGGGCGTTTTCAATCTGCTGGAGAAGTTCGGGTTGCTGAATCGTCGCGATCACATCGCCTTTCGCCACCTTGTCGCCGATTTTCACCTTCAGCTTCATGAGTTGCCCCTGTGAGGTAGCCACTACTTCGTGGACTTCGCCCCCCAACACGACCCCCGTCACGTTTAGTTTGGTGCTCACCCGGCCAAAAACAGACCAGGCAAGGCCCGTGGCTATGGCCACAAAAACGACCGAAAGCGTAATCCAGGCCTTCGGGCTGGTCACTTTAATTAATTGATCTAATTTCTCGGGAGTTGACAGCTTCTCTAAGGCTGACTTTCTAAAAAAACCTGCTGACATGGCTATTTCGGTTAGTTGTTGGTTGGGTCAGGAATCGTGTAGAACGCTTTCTGATCAATAGTAAATCCGTTGGTGGCGGGGCGAATCAACGTTCCCGTGTCGTGCCGGAGGTTGATAATCGCATTGGCGAATTGCCGGTAAGCCTGTAGATACTTCAGTTGCGCCGATGTCAGGCGGTCCTGAAACAGAATCAGGTTCAACATCGTCGTCAGGCCCGACTGAAATTTGATGCGCTCGTTATTATACACATCCTGGTTGTAATTTAGCACCTCCTCGGCCTTTTGCAGGCCCGCAACACTGTTGTTCAGATAGTTGAGGTCATTGCTGATGTCCAGCTCAAGAGTTCGGAGAAGGTTGTTGACCACCACGTTCTGATCGTTCATGGCCACATAGCTCTTCACCAGGTTTCCCTTCGCCAGGTTGTTGTTCACGGGAAAGGTAAAGGTCAATCTGGCCCCCGTTCCAACCGTGCGCCCCTGGTTATTCGAGAAGGCCGACAACGCGTCGGTCATCCCATTGCCGGTACTCACGCCCCCATACGAGAAAATACCAGTTAAGTCCAACTGCGGCTTCACGTTGTTCTGAGCTAATTGGTACTGCCGCTCCAGGGCTTCATTTCCCTGCTTAGCCGCCCGCAGATCGGCTCGTCGCTCCTTCGCTACCCGAACAAAATCGGCCTTCTCCAGGTCAGCCCGGTATGCCGACCCCGCTATGCTCGGAAAATCATTCTGGGGAATATCCAGCAGCAAACTTTCTTCGGTGCTAAACCCAACCACCTTACCCAGGTATATTTTGGCCGCGTACAGGTCCTGCTCGGCCATCAGCGTGAGCCGCTCCTGACTGGCCAGATCGGCGCGAATCTGCACCAAATCTCCGGCCGGTTTTTTGTCGCCCTTGATCAGTTCTTCTGTGACAGACAGCACGTTACGGAGTCGATTCTCGCTTTGTTTGTAAATGTCGAGGTTCTTATACGCTGCCGTATAGCCCCAATAGGCCGTTGCGATCTGCCACAGCTCATACGAATTGGCGAACTCGTTGTTGCTTTTGGCATTATCGACAAACAACGCATACGACCGTTCGAGCGCGGTCGCAACGCTGCGTCCCCGACCCCGTAGCAGGGGTTGCGTCAGGGAAAGGTTGAGGGTGCCCGCATTGTTACCCAGGTAGGTATTGATGGTTTGGTTATACGCATTCAGCGGGTAATTGTTGTTGGCAAACCCGTAGTTCATGCTCACCTCCGTCAACTGCCCCGTGCGCAGCCGTTTCCGAACCCCTGCCAACAAGTTCAGGGTGTTCGACTTCAGGAGGCTGTTTTCAACCAGGGCCGTTCGCGGGTCGGCACCCGGCAGCACGTATTGATTGTTCTGAACCAACAACTCCGAGAAGGAATTGAGGTCGAACACGCTCCGCTGAATCTGCATATTCGACTCTGCGCTCCGTACAGCGTACTCACTGCGGACGATGTTTGGGTTCTTGGCCAACGCACCGTGAGCAATATCCAGGAGATCCGCTTTGATCGTTGCTTGCCCGACCGCGTAGTGGTATAACCCCAGCCAGAGCAGCCATAGCATGACTATAAAATTTCTCATTTTCTACGTATTGATTTGATAACGTATGCCTATATACGATAGCTTAATTTGTCTTACTGCTGGCCCAACAATCCATAAATGTTGTCTGACAACTTTTGTGGCTGTTGTAGCACTGCCCTTTGGGCGGTGGGCCGTAAGGCCAATACTGACTTTGTTTTTTGGCCTTACGGCCCACCGCCCAAAGGGCAGTGCTACACTTCGGAAAACCGGTGTAAAATTTTGGTGAATCGCGATCCGGCCTGGGCTACGCTATCGAGCACGCTGATTTCGACCATGTCTTCGTCTTCGGGGTTGCCAAAACCAAGCTGATCGGTTGTTTTCCGCAACCGGTTCGACAGGAACAGGGCCAATGCGTAGTAGAAGTTGGCTTTAAAATCGGCATTTACCAGCATCCGGGCGTTGATCCTGTCGCGGGAGATCTGGAAAATATCGGATGGCTTGGTCACGATCACCGACACCGACGGTGGCCGCGACTCCAGAAACGACATCTCGCCAACAACCTCGCCCGCCCCCAGGGTAGCAATACACTCGTCAGAATTAGTCGTGGCACATACTGCCAACTGACCCGACAGTACAATGTACAGGCTGTCAATAGCTTCTCCTTTGTTGATTAGACGATCTCCGGTTTCTAAGGATAGTTTACTGCCATTTTGAAGCATCCATTCTACGTCTCGGTCATTCAATTGGCCTAAGAAAAAAAGTGCTCGTTTCATGATTTATTTAGTTTATAATACAGTAAGATTTTATAATAGTATACACAAATATATAAAGTGCCCCGCCGACGATCCTGACAAAAACCCTGTCAAAACCGACAGGGTTGCTACCGCAGTGAAAGCAGCAGTTCTTTCGGGGCCACGTTGTATTGCCCCGCAAACAGCTTTGAAAAATAATGTACGTCGCTATACCCCACGGCGTAGGCGATCTGCGAAACCGATTGCTGCACATAGTTGTCGATCAACTGTTTAGCCCGGTGCAGACGCAAAATCCTGACGTATTTATTGGGTGTTAGAAACACCAGGTTAAAAATTTTCCGGTGGAGTTGCCGCTCACTAATCGCCATCTTATACGACAGTTCGCCGAGGTCCAGAATGTCCTGGTTGATGTTACCATACACAGCCTTCTCCAACCCCACCAGCCACTCCTGATCGACCCTCGCCACCTTCTGCGGGTTGATCTCCCCCGCGCACATCCCCCGCACATTCTCATTCGACTCATAAATGCCAAATATCTCCGGGCGATGGTGGTAGGTCACGCTCAGCGACTTTGCCTTGGCCTTCGTCAGTATCTCCTCAATAATAACGCTGATCTCTTTGCTGCTCGAAAACAATATCTCTTCTATTTTCGCTTTGTCATATTCCCCGCTATTCTTACCTACTGTCATAATGCTTTCCAGCGGCCCCTTAATGTTCTGAGCAAGTTGCTCCAGGATGTCGGGCGAGTTCCAGTTGATGGGTATGTTTGTCGTTTGCATTAATATAGAGATAGTTATAGTAAAGTATTTGATGTATTAATGACTACATGTCCAGCCACTTAGTGATATATCCTAATTGTTCCTTTTTGTGAGTGTCAGAAAGGAGGTTAATTCGGTGGAAAATGTTTTGAAGACAATTGTACTCAAATATTTTTAACGACTCATTACCTTCTAAAAAATTGTCTGTACTATGTAAGCTAAAAATAGGTATATCCCCGTTAAGCATTTGTTTCATTTCAAAATCAAGGATAAACTTAAATTTTTCCATGTTTTCTCCTTTAAAAGCTTTTGATATTAAATCATACAGCTTTGAATTGTATTCTTCAAAACTTGACATGAAAGATGCTGCTCTCATATATTTTAAGATTTTGAAGTATATAAAGGTGGGGCGCCAAACATAACGTACTTCATCATTTAGAAATAATCTAAGTGGAGAATTGTTAGATCTTAATTCCTCTTTTGAATCTAGAAACATATCGTATGCTACAGAAAAACCATCAATAAATTGTTCTTTATAATTATTTACAAAAATATGTTTACCTTCGAATACAGGGATATTCTTATCTATTATTTTCCTTGTAGCAAATCGAGTTGTTTTTTTAGAATTTATAGTATTGGGGTTTATAATTTTTTTATCTACCTCTGTGACCTCAACATACTCTCTAACTCCATAACCAGTGTTGTCTAAAGGGGCTCCCGTATCTTTGTTAACAATCAAAACAGTTTCTAACACTGAAAAAGGTGGTATTTTAAATTGATCATCCCAAGAACGAAAAGATTTATCATTAAAGAATGGTTGAATAATAGTTTCATGATCAATCAGAACAGGATTTTTGCTAGATGAAATCAAATTCTCACGGTGGCAGTCTTTACTTCCCAAAAGCAAAGTGACAGCCAATAAAATGCCTGCTTTACGATAATATTCTTTTAATTCCTCTTCCGAACATACTTCTTCATAACATACAAATTCTATCCATCCATATTTTCCGCAATCTAAGACTTTAAATGTTTTCAAATCTGTTTTTAGCTTAAAATTAACCCAATCAATAAATGAATTATATGAATTGGTTATACCTATATTTCTTGGTTTGTATATTAATTTTGTACCCTCTGACAAATAGATTAAGGAGGTACCTTCGCCATTATGTCCATCACCGAGGCTTACATCAATATCTACAATCTTTATATCTTTTAGATTGAATGCAGATTCGATAATTTTAACATTCTTATGAAAACGGATAAAAATGTTACGAATATGATTTGAGAAATTATGAGTTTGTACCTTAAGTTTTTTATCTAAAACAGGGTAAGCAGTTGCTAATGATAAAATCATTATTCCTGTAAATTCATCAAAATCAGTATTACCCTTCTCACTAAAACTATCTAATTCAGATTGTAAAGTGACCTCTGCAACATAGCTCAATTCTTCTAATAATTTACGCTCCAATTTATCTTTTATAAGATCTGATAATTCCAAAGGTAAACTACATGTAAAATTTTCTATATAGGGAAAAATTATTTCAAAAAATGGAATCGTTTTGAGGCTTTCCTTGGTTGAATACAAGACTTGAGTCGTCATTTCCTTATGATGAAAGCTGATGTTAAAATATCTATTTATTACTATTCATGATTCTAGCTAATTGATAACTTTAAGCAACCCACCTCTTACAAGTCTTTTTGCTAATTTTAATTTATTTTCATTATTTAAAAATGGAATATCTTTAACCGAGAAAATACCTTCCTGTTCAGAAACAAATGCTAATGTACTTACAATTTGCGAAGGTCCTTTTATGATATTTCCTTGGAATAAAATCCTTGCTCCTGAAGCACTGTTCGTAACTTTTGAGATTAAACCTTCTCGTTTAGAAAGCTGTGAACTCAAGTGGATATGATTCAGCTCATCTAAACTTGAAAAGTGTCCATCTGGCTTTGGTTGCTCTTTTGTTCTAAATTCTTCTCCCAGAATGTTTAAAGATCCAGCAATATTATCTTTTTGAAAGACTTGTTGTAGGATATTAACAAAGTCTAATTCTGCGTCAGTAGACAATAGGTTTTCATTATCAGAATTCAGAAAACCAACAGGAAGTGCTTTACGCAGTTCTACGTGTTTATAGCTTAGATTCAATAACGACTTTGTAATAAAATCAATCCATTGAGTTGATTGAACCCCAATAGTGATATGCATGGAGGATTTATCCGTTGTATAGGCTTCATGTGGTACTCCACGGGGCATATACAAAATATCCCCTGCCAGCATAGTAATTTCTCTTGTACCTGTAAGTTGTTCTCTTTGAAAAGTAGGTTGATAGCTATTTAAGAGGGGTGTTTTGAAATGAGTATCATCATACAATATCCAATGTTTTTCACCTGAAATTTGTATGGCAAAAACATCATGCGAATCATAATGAGGAGAAAATGCTTTTTCGTTTTCTGGTGTTAAGTAAAGGTTAGCAGATACATTATGACTTATCTGCTGGCGGATATTCTCCATAAGACTTTTAACAGGATTCCAGTAATTTTGAATTCCATTTACTAAAATAGAATAACCATCAGCGTAGGCAGTATAAAGCTGATTCAAGTTTAAACTTCCATCTTGGTTCTCGTAAACAGTTGGATTCATTGGCTGATTATTTTTCACAACTTTCAAACTACTACCTTGAGGTCGATTATATCCTAAAACCTTGTCCAAGTCTTCAATTGAGAATAGTGAAGAAAAGAAATCAGGATTATCTCTTTGGATATGCAAAACTTGCTTTCCCCAATAATTAGTCCCAAAATCTTCTATACCTATTGGCTGAATTAAATCAGAAAAGTTTTTCAATTCAGTTGAAATTTCAATATGTGCTTCCATTTGTTAAAAATTTAAAGTAACAAATAATATTTTCGTAACACGTAGTAATCATTTATCAGAAAACTATAATTTCTTCAGATAACAAGGGTCAGTGTAAGCC
Source organism: Cytophagales bacterium (assembly GCA_031411995.1). Lineage (GTDB taxonomy): Bacteria > Bacteroidota > Bacteroidia > Cytophagales > Spirosomataceae > Rudanella. The sequence goes on along the minus strand of JANOCD010000124.1, from coordinate 15,061 downwards.
AAACTTATAATTTATAACACTTGAAAGGAATTACATAAGATATTCTAAAATGAAACAATCAAACAAATTCATTTAAGACTATAAGTTTGATTTTCTACTTTTTAACTCTTTATTCATAGACCTGATCTGGCCGTACATCATGATCAAAAGGGGTAAAAGCCCAAATGGAATTGCAAGAAAAGGAGTAACCCCTTTATTGATTGTCTGAAATACAGTAATAATAAATAGACCAATTAAAGCTCCTGCCAACACACCGGTAACGAAGGATACAGATTTTTTCTTTTTGATTAAATCTTCTGTCGTCATGTCGCTGAAATTGGCTTTTTTGAGTTCCATTTTCATTTTGTTAATGTTTTTATTTTTGCTAGTATTTTTATACCTAACGTCAACATAACGATACTGTTTCCAGCACTGATTAAAAGATAAATAAAACTAGAATAAATTAAAAATTGACCTCTGATTAGCAAAAGAGGGCAAAACCTTAATGAGCTAAGATACCTCAAATACTGCTTCAAATGAAATGCCCTTATTGTAAGGGTACATATGTCAAGAAAAATGGCATAATAACAAAGTACACAAAATTTTTATTGCCATTCATGTAATAAACAGTTTCAGTTTGCCTATTAATCCAAAAATCAACTATACTCTGAGCATAAACAATTCACTAACTATCTTTGTAAGATTATTATTAACCGATTTTTTCGGTTAATAATAATCTTACAAAGTATATCTAATTGCCAGCAACTACCTTAAGGCAAGACCTATAGCAGTACCACATGTAACTATGGCAGCACCTACTAGTATACCTGTAATTAAATCAGTACCACCAGCAACCATTTCCAACTGCTCATCAGTTAATTCTAATTCGTTAATTTCAACTTTTCTTGGAATGTTCAAATATATTTTTGACGTATCCGTTTGGTCTTCTACTATAATGTTAGTATCTGATGGCATCTTCTGTCCAGTAACAGATTCAATCGTAGAGACAGGATTTTCTATTAGCTGCTCTTTAAAAGTCGAGCTTTCCCATGCTTTCAGTGCAAGAGTTTTCATTAACTCTACACCTTCTTTCTGTTGTTCTTGAGTTATCATAATTGTAAATTTTAAGATGTTAGTTTCATTATTTATAAAGATATCCCGCTATGACTGCACCAGCAAACGCAGTACCTATACCAACACCACCCCAAAAAAGAACATCAGTACCACCAGCCACCATCTCTAACTGTTCATCAGTCAATTCCAAGTTTTCTGTATCTATTTTTCTCGGGATATTGAAATAAACAGTAGATTTATCGGTTTGGTCTTTCACCACCAGCGTTTGCCCTTGCGGTACGATAAGTTTCTCACCAGTGAGCTTCTCAATGGCTTCTAACGGATTAGCCATCAATTCGCTCTTGAATTGGTTATCTTCCCAAGCTTTTTGCACTACCTGTGCGTACAATTTTTGTTCTGCTGTAATTTCCATTGGATTGGTTTATTTAATATGTGATTGTAAAATTTGATATAATAATTTTGGAAACTTATTTTATTATTCTACAGTTGGGATTGGAAAAGTAGGCGTTGGAATCCAAGGGCCAATTAGAATAGGCCAAATGCCACCCCCCGACACAGCCTCAAGCTGGTCTTCATTTAGTTCCACATCTTCAGTGTTGGGTTTGGCCGGAATGTTGATATACACCGTACCTTCCTCAGTTTGGTCACGTACTACAAACGTCTTGCCTTCGGGCAGGTTGAGCTTTCCGCCGGTTAGCTTCTCGATAGCCGCTACTGGATTAGCTGTCAGCTCGCTCATGAACTGTGGATCTTCCCAGGCTTTTTGTACGATCTCCCCGTACAACTTTTGTTCTTGTGTAAACTCCATTGTTTTGTTTGGTTTTAAATTGTTAGGTACTCTGTTAAATTAGGAAATAAACTATTGACGAAATTGCTCCAGATTTTTTGGCCGCCACCGGCAACGGCTTCGAGTTGCTCCTCGGTCAGTTCCATGTTTTCCACTTCGGGTTCGGCGGGGATGTTTACATAGACTTTCGACTTGTCGGTTTGATCGGTGATGACCAGGCTTTTGCCCTCCGGCAGAACTACCTTTACCCCGGTTAGTTTCTCAATTGCCTGGTAGGGGTCTGCAATGAGTTCTTTTCTGAAATTCGTGTCTTCCCAAGCTTTTGAGATGACTGCTTCTACGATTTCCTGCTTTCTCTGTTCCATCACTTTATTTGTATGCTACAAAGTTCGATTATATTTTTTCTATGAATTTGCCAAATTAACTGTCAAAATGGCCATCTTATATATACAAGGTTGTCAATCAAATAGCGTGGGTTTAGCAGGCTACATTACTTAATATCCACTGTGTTATTACTGCCTGACACCTTAACCTGGCCAGCACTCGACTTGACCTGTACGTGGTTCCCGGCAGAGTCGACCGCCACGGAATCGGTGTACTCCTTGCCATTGATGGTAACACTTGACTGTTGATCGTTCTTTGACTGGCAACCGGCCATCAGTAGGCAGAGATATAGGAATTTTTTCACTGTTAGGGCAACAGGCAGCCCGCCTGTCAGGGGAAGCACCAGCCCACTGAATCGGTGCGCCGAGCCGGTTGAAGGTCAAGTTATTCGATAGTGTTCCGGCTATTAATTTCTGCCTGAAGGCTCTTTTGCTTCTTGTTATAACCGTTACCTATTACGAAAGCAGAAGCTAGCAATCCAACAGTAAGGATAAAACCTCTATCGATAGCCGACCAAAAAGCAACGCCAACAAACAAACCTATCAACGCAGCAGTTAGAGTCTTCTGTGCTTTCAATTTTTTCTCTGCTGACAGCAACTCGTCATGTGTCATTTCTGAGTACTCCTTCTCTGTCTTCATGATACGATTTAGTCAAAATATCACCTGATCAGGCAACTAACTGAGCGACACTACTTTTCTCGACAAAATACATCGCCATGTCGCCTTTTCCTTTGGCGTGTAGGTGTCCCCGGAACTCGAACCGGAAGCAGTCTTCGTGCTTGATATATTCGTATAGCGCGTCACTGATATTTACCCGCCCCACCTCACTGTTACTCTCCATCCGGCTCGCTGTGTTGACTGTGTCGCCCCACACGTCGTACTGGAATTTCTTCACCCCGACGATACCCGCCACAATTGGCCCCGCGTGAATGCCTAATCGCATCTCAAAAGCCGGACGACCCACGTTTTGGTTTTCAAGGTACCGCTCAACCATAAACTTCTGCATCTCCAGGCCTGCCAGCACCGTATTCCTTAGAGAACTTTCGTCGGCGTGGGGGATGCCTCCGGCGGCCATATAGGCATCGCCAATCGTTTTTATTTTTTCAACCTGATACTTCTCCGTGATCAAGTCAAAGGCCCGGAAGCAAACGTCGATCTCCTCCACCAAACTCTGCGGGCTCATCGTCTCGGCGGTTTGTGTGAACGACTTGAAGTCCGTAAAGAGTATCGACACTAAGTTGTAATCGCGGGCATTGACGCTGCCCTTCTCTTTGAGTTCCTCGGCAATTTCTTCCGGCAGAATGTTTAGCAGCAGGGCCTCCGAGCGGTCTTTCTCTATCTTCAAAGCGGCTCTCGACTTCCGAGTGAAGTTGAGCCGGTTCCAGAGACCTGCCGCGATCAGGAGTATAAAGCAAAGCGTGATGATAATTATATTTCGCTGCTTTTCTCGCTGCTGCACATCCTGCTGATGCTTTAGTTGAATGACTGCCTCTTTCTTCACATGGTCAAGGCTATCCACCAACTGCTGCTTCTGAAACTCCATACCCATCACTTTATTGGATGTCTCAGCCAAATTCAGACTGTCATCGAGCGCATTTGCCTTTTCGTAATAGCTAAGTGCTTTCTGCGTATTGCCTAATGACTTGTATGATTGATACAGGCAGTCGCATCCACGTTTTTTAATAGCAACAGACCCTAATTTTTCGGCTAATACTAATCCATACTGGCATTTCTCTGCGGCCTCTTTATTTTTTCCTAAACGGTGCATAATGCTACCGATGGCAATCTGGGTTTCACTCTGATATCTTACCCTGCCTACTTCATTCGAGTAAGCCAGGCAAAGATTGAAATAAGATAGTGCTCTTTTATAATCCGATTGACTATAAGACAACTCCCCTAAACTGAAAAGAGCTTGTATTTTTAACTCTCTGTCATTCAGTTTATTGGCAATCTGCATTGACTGATTTAAGTAATTGAGAGCTTCTTCGTAGTTGCCTTTATTTTGATAAACCTCTGCTATTAAACTCAATATCTGTGATATGGACTTTTGGTCATTCAAATTTTTATAAACACCATAAGCTTGGTTAAAATATCTCATGGCATTATCATAGTCTTTTCCCTTAGCGTAAATCGACCCAATATTCTGCGTGGTCGCAGCCAAATTTTCCTTTTCTCCTATTTTCTCAAAAATCGAAACAGCTTGTCTGTAGTAATCCAATGCCTTGAGGTATTCTCCCCTACCGTCATGAACAGCACCTATATTATTTAAGAGAGTAGCTACTCCCTTTTTGTATCCTATTTTGTTTAGAACATCGACACTTTTCTTAAAATAAGCAATTGTCGTTGAATAGTCGCCTTGATAATAGTAGATTGCCGCAATGCGGTTAAGACAATCACCTACCTTTTTACCATCCCCAATGCGTCTATATAAGTCCAGACTTGTCTCAAGCAATTTTAACGCTTGACTATAATCTTGAGTATCTAAATATTTTGAACCCAAATTAAAAAGGCTGTCCGCTACTATCCTGTTACGAGATGCCTCTGTAGTCTTATTTGTAAGTATTCTCTGTTTTGAAGTGGCTTGTGCATACAATTCTTTACCCACTATATTTAGCAGAAAGGATAAGAATTGTATATACACCAACCACTTTTTCATATACCTAAAGAAATTTTTCCATCACCACCACCAGATATAATATCCAACTGCTCTTCGTTCAGTTCCATGTCCTCTAGGTTTGGCTCGGCTGGGGGAGTGTTAGAAACGATTGAAGCGTTCGTTTGGTCAACTATTACCGGCTGCTTGTCTTTTTTGGTGTTCCGTGCGTTCATGATCTTGTCCGTTTATGTAAGATTGGCACAAAATTGCCTAGATACTCCGTGATAGAACTGACAAAAAAACTGACAAAATTTCCAATCAGTGAAAACTTCATTAATTCACTGTTTCAAAGGTATGATGGGTTCGCTTCGTTTTCTATAACCTCCGGTTGTACTTTATTCGATTTGGTTATAGCCCACCGGTTGGTTGGCTAATCTCAGCTCTGATTTTCTTTAATTGAAGGGCAGTAGCTATACTTAAAGCACTAAACCCCGCCAACGATCCCGAACCACCCGAACCCCACCCTTTCTGGTATAGATAAATAAGAAACGCTATAAGCGCATCCAGAGTGAGTTTCGAGTAAGTTGTGTACGTGTACATAATTATGTGATGTTAAAGCACTTGGTTTCGAGTTTGTAGTTCTTTCTTGGTTGCTCTCACATCGGCCAGGCTAATTAATAGGATGGGCAACAGCCTCGTTCGTTGCTCATCTCCTCAATTTTCTGACTTTTCATGCTACTAATTTTAGGTGAAAAAGTACCTTTCCTGGCAGAATTACTCCCCCGCTATAGGCACGGGGGAGTTTCTATATCTGCCTTTACCACCTGTATGATTACTTTCTATGATTTCCGGCGTAGCTATGGTGCTACACAGGGGACTCTTAGTACTATGTTTACTTGTAGAATGCGTATGTATGATTTACTTCATTTCGCCTTACACTTTATTTCGTTTTAGTGATACAAAGTTGGGCACCAATCACTCAGCGATCAAAAACGTCTGGTTATAGTTTATTCCGTTAGGTTATACATTAGACTTTGGACATAACCTTGAAGGGCGGAGTTCACCAGGCGTATTGCTTGTAAAGAAGTTCGGTCACGTGCTTCTGCAGCAGATAGCCAATTTCGTCGGCATCCAGAATGGAGAGCAGGCATTGCAGGCTGCACTCGTCTAGATCTTCCAGCCCTGCCAGAGCCTGAGGGGTGAGTTGCCGCGTAAGCTGACGAACGTAGGGCAAACCAACGGGTTTGTACTCGGCGTTAAGCTGGGCATACAACGATACCGCAACAGCCAGGTCGCTGGTGGTTGTCAGCAGCAGAACGGCAACCCGGCTCAGTTGCTGGTGAATGGTTTCGTAGCGCGTTTCGTAGGTATCGGCAGCCAGCAAATTGGCCAGCCGAAACTGTAGTAAACAGAGGTTTTGCCACAGTCGGGGGCTTTCGGTTGCCGGAAGCTGAATCCGCTGGCTGTACGACTCCGATGGGCCGCTCGTCTGGTTAAAGACGCTCGATGCACTCGAACTGAAACCGGGAGCAGTCCCCGGATTTTCCCGCCCCGAAGCAGCTAACCGCTCTTCGTTGGCATAGGCGTATGAGAGATGTAAGGCCATAACCAATCAAGAAAAGGGGTGTTAGGCTGCCTGTTGGAAGGGCGGTGAGAATTCTTCATCCGGAAAGGTCATGCAGCCAAACAGGTCGCCTGCCGAGATGCTCCAGTTGTCGTCAAAATCGCCTTCTTCTTCGTCAAACGACAGGTTTTCATTCCGCAGCAGTTCGGCTTCGGTTTCATAGAGTTTACGTACTTTCATGATCGTAGCTGATTTGATTTTGTGTTGGATGCGCTGTTTTGTTAGATCAAAATTGCACCGAACATCAACCGACTTCAACAACCGGAAGTACTACTTAATCCGCCTGGCGAATACTCTATTACATTTGGTTATATTAGCCCAAAACCGGCACCTGCCGGGCTTGTTGCGAGTCGTAATATTTGGCTAAACAGTGGTAAAGCACCAGTTCGTAGGCCCGTTGCTTGGCAGGAAACAGCCGGTTTACCACCATGTGAATCAGGCTTTGAAGAATAGAGGTGAATTGAACGGTATCGGGCAACGCGGCCCGGAGTTGCCCCATTAGTTTTTCGGATGTGCAATTGGTCAGGCTTTTGGTGAGTTCACCGGACTGGACAGTTGGGCAAAGGGCCGTTTCGATGATAGGCCGGTAGTATCTGAATTTTTCATTTTGCTGACGACGCAGATTGACATCACCGCTAAACTCGGCAAAAAAGCCTTCTTTCATGCTGTTCAGCAACTGGCAGCGTTCCCCAATGCTCAGACCAGCCCCTTCTACTAACTGGTTGATTTTGGTTACGGCATACGCAAACCGTCCGTTTTCGTCAAAATTGGCCTGGCTATTCGCCAGAAATGCCAGCGTCGATAGACTGTCACAGTGGAAAATAGCCTCCGACAATTCGATTTGCTCATGCCCATATCGCTCAATCTCCCGTACATAGGTATCTAACTGAATACGGTGAACCACCCCCTCCTGCACCAGCTCGCGCAGGGCCAATTCTACCTGCCGCATCACAAAATGATAAAAATCGAGGTGAGGGTTTCCTTTGAACCGAAGCCGCAGATGCGGATCGGAATCTTTGTAGCGCACAAAGAAAAACTGGTTGATAATGCCTTTCGCCAGCAACTCCTGGATTACCGGCAACAGCACATGAACTAACAGGCTATCCGACGATTTTTCGCCCGTATATACTTTTAGATACAGCCACTCGCTCCCTACGGTGAATCGACGCTGGGGTAAGGCCGTCAGGTTTGGCGACAAGCCAGAAATCGACGGAGCCGACGAGTCGTAGCAGGGAATAACGACTTCGTTCAAAAAAGGCTGGCCACTCACCGAAACGGGGCAGTTTTCGGCAGTTGCCAAAAATTCAAACACCCGTACAGTTGCCTGTTTGCGCAACTCCTGAGCCAGCAGTTGCAGCGATTCGGGAATGTGCAGATTAATCAATAATTCGTGGTCGTGCAGGCTGACAACAAACTCCTGGGGTAATCCCTGCTGATTGAGTTGAATGGCCAACTGAAACAGATTATCGGTTTGCAGGTTTTCTGCTTTCAACTGCCAGGTTGCCCGGCTCAGAATAATGTTGCCATACCGAACCCGTGGCAAATAACCCTGATCGCTCAACACGCTCCAGTTCCATTTCACATCCATGTGGCTGTCCTGATGTTGGAGGTCGCACAAAAAACGGTAAATGGGCAAACCCTGGTGGTAATTGTGGGCGTTGGTCAGCCGGGGGATCACCCGCTTGTTGTGTTGGCGAGACCGTAGCACAACCTGGTTGTTGCGTACCGACACCATCAGGTCGTCTAACAAAAGCTGATGGGCTTTGTCAACCGAGGGTTGGCCCAGATATGGAATTTCGTACCGATACAGCGTCGGACGGGTCAGAATATTGCCCGCCCGGTTTTCGGGGAAGTGGACAATCTCGGCAAAAATCACATCAGGATGATGGGCTTCCGTAGCGCGAATACAATGCTGTACTTCGTTGGTAAGCTGAGGGTTGCCCACACAAAAGCGACTCAACAGATTAACGGCTGATGGCCCCTTGCAGGCCTGCATCGAAAAAAGATACTCGTTCTTATCAATGGCTTCTGACGATTTTGCCAGCCAACTGCCAAACACATAAAAGCTATCGGGCCGGGGCCGAGCATTCCGATACTGCTTTTTTATCTGCTCCAGATCAGCTTCGGTCAGTTCGATTTCTGACCGGTGATGATACAGGTTATCCGAATATTTTTGCAGGATAAACGACTGCCACCAGTTCCAGGTGGGTGGCCCCTCGATCTGGTCAATATTGGGCAACGACAAATCGTCGATCATAGGTGCGTAACCCACACCTAATGCCGACTGAACCCCGTACCCAATGCCAAACTCGCCATCCAGTGCCAGCGAAAGCGAAATTTCTTCATCTTCGTACCGATTGTGGAACCGCCGTTTGAAATCGTCCAGATCGGGACAATGAAACGGTTGGTTCAGCACAACCAATTGCCGCAGTTGCTTCGTCAAATGCTCAATAGCCGAATGGCCCACTGTCAGCGACCTTTCTGCCGGTGCGCCCGTGCCATAAAACGAGTCCAACTGAATCAGATCATTCGGCACCTCCGTAATTTGCTGTTGCTGTAACCAGTCCTTGATTTGTTGGCTGAGAGCAACGACATGGGGCGTTGTGGACAGAAAATGCGGCAACTCAACCAACCGATCAACAAGGGCTTCCGTGTTGGGAAGGGAGCGCACCTTCAGCACCAGTTCATCTAAATACGATTGACCAATCAGAGTCGGTTCAAGATCCGTCACCAGTAATTGTTCGTCGATGAGTTGCTGGATAAACTCACTTGATTCCTGGGCTTCTACACCGGACTCAACCAAACAGGTGATTAACTCAGCAAGGGTTGCACCGGTTTTTGCCTGACGGAAAATTGTTTTCAGGTAAGAATCAGCGACAATGGCCGTGATAAAGTATTTTCGGTTGGTTTGGGTTCGTTGTTGTTCAACATACCGAAAGCTCTGGCCCACCGCATAAAGCGAGTTATTCGTATAAAATAGTACCTGATTGTTGATTTCCGGTTGCAGCAGCAACCAATCCCGGATAACCATCAGGCACTCAATATCTAAGCGAACATGTCGGTGAGTAGGCTGAGGGACTTTTGTTCTCAGCCGGGTATGCCGATCCTGATAACCAAGAGCGCATCCGGCAAAAAGACCATAGGGCGTACAGCGGGTGCTCATCCTGATGGCGTACTTGTGGAGCGTCTCCAGCAGTTTCTCTGCATTGGAGAGTTGCTCACCGGCCAGCCACCTGGCAAAGCGTTCGTATAAGCCGGGCGATGCTAAGTAGATGGCTTCCTGAGCGATCGGATCGCCATACCACTCCCGGAGTAATTCTTCTAAGGAGTGATGAAGCAGCTGCTCCTGAAGTTTGGTAAGTTTCCGAACCGAAAAAACGGGACGACGTACTAAGAAGAAATCGGTGGGCTGCAACATACACTATTTGGTAAGTATGCTTCTTACAGATTTGAGCACATAGGCTTTCGCTGTATTAGTCGTTTTGACCCCTCTAAATGTAATCGCTGCCCGTAGATAAATTCAATAATAATTTTTATGTATGTGTTTATGAATTAGCATAAATTAAAATATATGTCAATTAGGTATTTATACATTTTTGTATATTTTTTTAAAGAAAAAATATACTCTACCCTGCTAAAATAGTTTGTTGATTTTGAGTCACTTGCCTTCGCACCCAGCCGAATAATCGTTGAAGTAGAGGCCACAGCAAGACTTCCTGATGCAACTCACCCCGCAGCAAGGCCCGTAGTTGATCCAATCCATAACGGGCAAAACTATGGGCCTTGTAGCCATGCTTCTTGCGCTTGATGGGTTGTACGTTTTGATGATAGTATAGCCCAAGACTTGTACAAAAAGCATACGTTATACTAACCAAACCCACTAACTTACCCAGCTTGCTCAGGCACTGTAAATGCGTTTTCTCTAAATCAAAACCACGCCCTTTCAGGTTTTGAAAACACGATTCTATACTCCACCGCTTCCGATACAACTGACCCATCAACTTGGGTTCTACATTGCCAAAAAGGTATAAATAGTCGGACTCGCTTAAGCGCATGAGCCACACATGCCCCACACACCCATCCACGATCATGTTAGCCAGACAGTAGGGCTGATTAAAAACTAATGCCAACTCGTCGACCCGCCAGCTCTCGCCCTCCTCATCGGTGAGTAAGTGGTGTTTAGGAAAACGCATGATGAAATTTAACCCATTGTTTTTGAGGTATTTAATCCATTTGCTACCCACAAATTCCCGGTCGCCAATGAGGAGTCCAATCCGTTTTTTATCCAGCACGGCAAAGCATCGCTCCAGCAAGTCAATCCGATCCTGACTATTCGAATTCCCGCTCTTATTGTCCAGCAATTGCCAAAAAAGTGGTATTTGCAGGTCGCCATGCCCCACCAAAACCATCAAAATATTGACCTGACAGGAGCCGAAATCCCACTCCGTTCGGTCGATACAGACCCGGAGCTTTTTCTTTTTGGGCAGCAGGGCCAGCACCAATAAAGCCAGGCACGGAAAGTCAATGTCTACTTCGCGGAAAAAGTCCTGAATGCGATTTTCATTCGAGGCCAGTTTGACCTCCTGGTTAAAATGCTGGGCCAGCTCGCAAAATTGTACATTTCTACTCTGGATTAGGGCGAGCACGAAGGCAGCGACAAATTTTTTACGGGCTAAATTTTTAACAATTGGTGCCGCATGTAGGATTGTTGTAATTTCGTTTTTGAGGCTTTGCTTCACGGGGAATAGGCGTATTTGGAGCTTGAGAACTACAAATATCCTATTCCCTTTTTTATTAGCCTTATTTTAGCAGGGTAGAGTAGAAAAAATATACAAATAGGTAAGTATTTATGTCAAGCATAACTGATTTGTAGAAAATTCTTATTCTGTTTCCTGATCGACACAGATTTGCAAAGCTGCCTGAAACTGGGTAAACGAGAACGGTTCATTTAAAAAAGCGACTGGTCGGAGCTTGTAGTGAGCATATAAATGCTCAGGGTACTGTGCCGTTACGAATAAGGCCCGATGCCGCTGCAACCCTTGCACAAGTTCAGGCTTGAGTGCCTGACCGGGTGGAGGCAAACAAACCATTGCCAAAGCGATAGCCGGATCGTTGAGCAGGTCGATGGCTTCATCGGTGTAGGCACCGGCCCAGACTATGTCTAAAAAACCGGTGCGATACACGAACTTCGTAAGCAGACATTCAACCGCCCCATAATGAGAAAGGAGCAGACAGGTTGTCATCGTTGTGCTATTGAGTAATTGTAAGCCATCCGCACGGCCAACCTGATTTTTGAGCTTTACTACCAGTGCTTTCAGTCGCGAGGTTATAGATGCGTTCTTTTTTGAGTACCAGACTTTGGGGTGTTGCTGCGGTCTTCATAATGAATCAGATTTTGGGGTTGTGCTGTTGTGATTTCTGAAACAAACCTAAGGCTGAACCATAAGCGGGTAAAACTATTTCGCCTAATGGGGAGTCAGGATTCGGCGAATGCCTGAAAACAAACGGTGAATGAATTAACCAGAATTAAGCGAACGTCAAACTAAGCAATACCCGGAAGGCTTCCGAGGTTGTCTCGACCCTGAGTTCATGGCGATTTGGGTACAGCAGGTTGAGCCGTTTCCGGGTATTGACCAGACCAACACCTCCTGGCCCATCACTGATTTTACCTGCCACTGGTGCTGCCACGCTGTTTTCAACCTCAAATGTAAACGTGTTGGCGGCTAACCGGGCTTTTACATGCACAAAAGCCTGTTGCCTGCTTTTCCGGACACCATGCTTAAACGCATTCTCGACAAACGAAATAAGCAGCAAGGGCGCGATGGTTTGCCCCGTAAAATCACCCGCTCGCTCGAACACGACACTGATCTGACTGCCGGCCCGAATTTCTTCCAGTTCTAAATAATCCTGAATATAGTCTAACTCCCGTGTCAGAACAGCCTGTTCATGGCTCGACTCATAAAGCCCGTAGCGCATCAGGCTGGCTAATTTAAGCACTTGGTTAGCCGCCTGTTCGTTGGTATCGACAATATCGACATAAACGCTATTGAGGGTATTGAACAAAAAATGAGGATTGATTTGAGATTTTAGAAAGTTAACTTCAAGCTGTAGATTCTCCTGTTCCAACGCCAGTCTATTCCGCTCTAAAGAAATCTTTTCTATCTCCAGTTTGGCATTTCTTTTTTGAATACCAATGATATCTCGAACGGATTTGACTGCTAAAAATATATTGACCACAAAAAAACTAATTACATAATTCCATAAAATAATCCGTACACTATTAAAGCAGCCAAGCCAACCTCCTTTCTTTAGTAAAACTTGCCAAATATTCTCTATATATGTTTTTTTTGGATTGTTATAGCCATCGCTAATTTCTTGTAATTCCAAAAACGTTAAATAATTTGTTAAGTATATAAAATAAAAAATAAGTATAAAACAAATAGTAAATGATAGATATTTGTTTTTGTATAAATAGGCGGGCATCATAAAATAACCTAAAATATAATATAAAAACACAAATTGACTGAAATTAACAAGACTAATTATATTAATTACCAATTGATTGTCGTCATAAATTAGTTTGATCGAAAACTGGAAAACACCAAAATAAAACGATGCCCACAAACCGACGTGTAGCCCCACTCGTAACCACTGTTTTTTTGTGATGGATAGCATAGCTCCTTAGCGCATTTGGCGTTTCAAAACTTCCATCACCCGCTCCCGGTACGTTACACCAATAGGTACGCGCTTGCCATCGAGGGTCGTAATCAGGTTCCCATCAATCTCTTTAATCGCTCCTAATCGGAGCAGATAAGACCGGTTCACCCGCAAAAACTCGTCGGTGGGTAGCATGGCCTCCAGTTTACTCAGGGTCATGTAGGTCAGAATAGACCGGTTGGCCAAATGAATGGTCAGGTAGTCGTTTTGGCTCTCCACAAACACAATGTCAGCGGGAGCCACCCGCACTAATTTTTTGTCTTCCTTCACCAAAAAGAAATTCCCTTTCTGGGTCACTGGCTCCGCAGTAGAGGGGTCAGCCGGGTCGGCAGACTTAGCCGCCGGGACAGGGGGGAGCGTTGTAGAGACCGGTGCAAACCCGGCCGCGTTTCGGCGGGCAAGCAGCTTAGTAATGGCCTGCATAAACCGGTCAAACGAGGTGGGTTTGAGCAGATAGTCCAGCACGTCGTGCTCATAGCCTTTGAGGGCAAATTCGGAGTAGGCCGTAATCATGATTACGGCAGGGCGGGCATAATCGGGTTGGCTGGCAGGCAGCACCTGCAAAAACTCGAACCCCGTCATTTCGGGCATTTCGATGTCTAAAAACAACACATCGGGCCGGGTTTGGTCAATCTGCACCAGCGCATCGACTGCGTTGGTAGTTTGACCCACCAGCGTCAGATAAGGCACTCGATTAATGTATTTTTCGATCAACTGATGGGCCGGGGCCTCGTCATCAATAATGAAACAACGGATTGGCTGTTGCATCGGAATCGGGGATTATGATACAGGACTAACTTTTCAAACACCGTAATTATACACCTGTTTACCGAAACGGGTGCATTGTTTGCCGAAATAAGTTGAATCTATTTCGTTGAGTCTCTTACTTCGATTCATCAAAACGGGGTCACACCCGAACGTCACACAACTTAACACTACTCTCAGATGAACGCTTACGCACTCAAAATTCGGAAATTACGCGAGATCCACGGCTACCCCCAAGAATACGTTGCCTTCCAGATGGGCATTAGCCAGGCAGCCTACAGCCGCAAAGAATCAGGAAGCACCGAACTCTCCATCACCTGCCTAACCAAACTGGCCGGTTTATACCAGCTCACACTGGTGGATTTGATTAGCTACAACGTACAGGAGTTGATGATGCGGGCCATCCAGAGCAGCAACCAACTGGGTGCCTGATGGTCATCTACAGGCCGGAAGACACAAGTCAGGTCTATTGCGCAAAACGGCTCCAAGATGGAAATAGCCCTGTTTTGCACCATAGACCATTCTCTTTTACTACCGGGCCTTGCGATTAGTTTCATTGGTTGACATAAATAGTTTCGACGGGTCCCTGCGGGCTATTTCCGCTTTGTTTTATCTCGCTGTGTGCGTTCGTCAATGGCCTGAACAATGTAGGGTTTGTTTGCGTAAAGCGTACTATAAAGAGAATAGATTCGAACCAGTACGCTCAGTTGAGTGTGTTTGTGAAATGGGTGATTATCGCCCTACGCTAAACTGCCTCAAAAAGCCGCTTCTGGGCTCAGTAGGAGCACCCAACCAGCCACCTGATTTAATTGGTACAGTTGATCCTTTGACAAAGTCACCACAAACATCATACATTTGTAAAACTCACCGTAGAGTACCATATAATAAATCTCTTCATTTCATGAAGCAAAAAAATAAATCCTGTATTTTTTTGGATTTCAAAAAATTATTATTGTGTGCGTTTTGCGAAAAGAGCGTTGATTATGATGCTTTATTTGTAACTGTTTAGGTACGCAATTTGCTGGTACTTAATTATGGTAGAGACAATGGATCTGGGAGAAATAAAGGCGTTGATTAACAGCTTGCTGGCTGAAGTCCAACGCCTGAAAGCCCGTGTCCATGAACTAGAAACGGA
>JANOCD010000123.1:0-108900 GCA_031411995.1 Cytophagales bacterium | reverse complement strand
ACGGCACCGGCACCGCTACGAGTTCAACAACGCCTATCTGGAACCACTGGAAAAAGCGGGAATGCGAGCCACGGGTTTCAACCCCGAAACCGGTTTAGTCGAGATTATCGAACTGCCATCGCACCCCTGGTTCATTGGGGTGCAGTTTCACCCCGAACTTAAAAGCACGGTAATGAGTCCGCAACCCATTTTCGTTCATTTTGTGCGGGCTGCCCTTTCTCATGCCCAACGGCGACGGGCAGGAACACCGGCAATGGTCGAAGCAGAACCGGTAACGGCCTAAGCAACGGACAGACGGTTTGAATTCACCACGCTAAAGGCGTAATTTTGCAAAAAAAGTGGTAAGTCATAAGTGGTCAGTCGTGAGTAGTCAGTCGTAAGTGATGAGTCGTAAGTAGTAAACCCTTGCCGGATAATTACTTATATCTTTTGACTTATGACTTACAACTTACGACTTACGACTTTTTGATTTACGACTGACTACTTAAACTAAATGGATCGTAATCAACTCATTGGTATTCTGCTGATTCTGGCTATGCTGGTCGGCTACCAGTTTCTGGTGCCTAAACCCCCAAAAGAGGAACAGCCCACTACTCAACAAACAACAGTAAGCAAACCGACTGCTACGTCGGCTGTGTCCGCCACCGCCGACCCGTCGGACCGCACTCAAGCTCTCGATTCAACAGCCGCCCGCCAACTCTATGGCGATTTTGCCACCGTTAGCACAGGTCAGGAACGGGAAATTATTCTCGAAAACAAGCAGGTGAAAGTAACCTTCAGCACATTGGGGGGCCGCGTGAAAGAAGTGCTGTTGAAGAATTACAAGACCTACGATCAGAAGCCGCTGGTACTGATCGACGGCAAACGAAATCAGACCGTTTTGGAATTGCCCACGGGCAAAGGCAAAGTCGATCTGCATAAACTTTACTACCAGACCGACGCGCAAAGTGGACCCGTAAATGGCAACGCAACGCAGGTGGTATTTCGGGCCGAAGTAGCACCGGGACAAGCTGTTGAGCAGGTGTATAGTCTGCCCGCCGATGGCTATATCATTGATTATGACCTCCGGTTGAATGGCCTGACAAACCTCGGCAATGGCGATGTGCGGTTTATGTGGCAGGATCGGATGGCGCAATATGAAAACGACCTGAAAAACAATCGCCTGGCCGCCACCGTCAACTACCTCACTGCCGACGAGAGTTTCGATCACTTAGCGGAGTCGGAGAGCAGTGACGAAAAAGTGGTTGAGGAGCCTGTGAAGTGGTTTTCCATTAAACACAAGTATTTTCTGGCCAGCTTTATTGCCAAAAATGCCCCCCTCAACAAAGCCTCGTTTAAAACCATTGTTGACCTCGCCGATAGCCTTACCGTGAAAACCGCCGTGGCCGATGTGTCGTTACCAATGGCCGACGTGAAATCAGGCAAAGGACAATATCGGTTCTATTACGGTCCCAACGATTTCCAGGTTATTAAAGAAGGTATCGCCCCCGAATTTGACCAAAACGTGTACCTCGGCTATTCGATTCTGAAACCGATCAACAAATACTTTTTTGTGCCGGTGTTCAACCTGCTCGAAAAATTCGTGAGCAACTATGGCCTTCTGATCGTGTTGCTGGTGGTGTTTGTAAAACTGGTACTTACTCCGCTGACCTACAAGTCCTATGTGAGTATGGCCAAGATGCGCGTGCTGGCTCCCGAACTGGCTGAGATAAAGGAGAAAGTGGGCGACGACATGACTAAGCAGCAACAGGAGCAGATGAAACTCTACCAGCAGGTGGGTGTTAGTCCGCTGAGTGGTTGCGTGCCGGTGTTAGCCACCATGCCCATTTTGCTCGCCCTGTTCCAGTTGTTTCCGAACCTGATCGAATTGCGGGGCAAGTCGTTTCTGTGGGCACCCGACCTCTCGACCTACGATGCCTTTATTAAGTTTGGCACTACGATTCCGTTTGTGGGCGGCCACCTGAGTTTGTTCACAGTAATGATGACGATTTCGTCTATCGCCTATGCTTACTACAATAACCAGACAACCCCGCAGCAGCCCGGTCCGGTGAACATGAAAGCTCTGAGCTATATTTTTCCCGTAATGTTCATGTTTGTTTTGAACTCGTTCCCGGCAGGTCTGACCTGGTATTATTTCGTGTCGAACGTGGTAACGATAGCCCAGCAGTTGATCATCCGCAAGTTTGTTGATGAAGGTAAAATTCGGAAGATCCTGGACGAGAACAAGCGCAAGTTTGAATCAGGCGAAGGCGCACCGAAGAAGAATAAACTTCAGTCGTATATTCAACGCTCGTTGCAGGCCGCCGAAGATGCCCGCAAACAAGCCGAAGAAGCCCAACGCCGGGCCGATCCAAAAAACAAGAAGAAATAGAATGCTTAAGGTGTAACGAGTAATCGCACCGGCGAACCGGCATAATGGGGCTGACGCGGGATTCATCATTACGCCGGTTCGCCGGTGCGATTACGCATTACTCATTCCAAAAAAGATGTATAAGAAATGCCGGTTTGTTATCGCTTTAGTGAGTATAATAACGGTTCAGACTTCCGTTTGGGCGCAACGAACCCCCGAACTGGATCGCCGGTATAAAGCTGCCGTGAAACTGGTGCAGTTGGGCGATTATGAGCGAGCTAAAACAGAGTTGCAACCCATTATGCAGCGGGTTTCGGCTCTGTCGCCCTTCGCTTATTATTACCATGCCATAGCTTCATTCCGGCAACGAAACTATACAGCTACTACTCTGACCATAAAGCAGTTACTGGATAAGTTTCCGGATTGGCGAAAAAAGGACGATGCCAGCTATCTCCTGGGGGCTGCGTCATTTGAAGCCAACAATATCGACGATGCCATTCAGGCCCTGCGCCGGATTAGTGACCCTGAATTTCGGCCAGAAATAGACCTGATGGAACGGTACTTTTTCAGTCGGATCACCGATCTGAACCGATTGAAAACAACACAGCGACAGTATCCAGAAAACCGTAACCTGGGTCTGGCTTTAATTAGCCTTATCCAACAAAAATCGACGGATAAAAATGACCTCGAACTGTCAGACAGACTGTCGAATCGGTATGGCGTACCCACGGCTTCTCCTCCTGCGCCAACAGTAACCGAAGCTCCATCGAAGGCCCCGGTTATTGGTTCTGTGGTGGCCCCTCGAAACAAGGCAAAAGGCTATTATAACGTGGCGGTGCTGTTTCCATTCAGGGCCGAGGAATTTGACCCCGAAAAGCGTCTTCGGAATAATCAGTACGTTTATGACCTGTATGACGGAATGAAAATGGCGAAGGCCAAACTCCAATCCGAAGGGGTCACCGTAAACCTGTTTGCCTACGATATTGGCAATGACGATGATAAAACACTGGAGTTACTGAACAACCCTACTTTTAGTCAAACCGACCTGATATTTGGGCCACTTTATGCCGAGCCAAACCGTTTAGTCCGTGATTATACCAATCAGAACGGCATGGTGCTGGTGAATCCGATTGCTACGAGCAGCGAATTGGTAACCAACCAACCGTCGGCTTTTCTGGCGCAGCCTTCCCTCAATCAGCAGGCTATGCGCTCGCTCGATTTTGTCAAATCGCTGAATTCAACGAAAAAAGTGGGCATCTATTTTGGTTCCTCCCGACGCGATTCTGCGTTGGCTCTTGCCTACCAGACCGAAGTGCAGAAAGCGGGCTATCAGGTCGTTGATTTCCGTAAAGCCAGTGGCAATGCCGAGTCGATGGCGGTTGCCATGCAGGTTTCTGACGTGAACAAACCGGGTCATGTGTTTTTCGCCAGCAGTAATGCCGATGATGGTATCCGAATGCTCGATGCCCTGTCGCGCCGAAAAGTGGGCGGTCCACTGTTGGTTACAGCCTCTTCGTTCGATCTGTATAAAACGGCTAGCTCGACTTTCAACCGGCGGGAAACGTACCTGCTTTACCCTGATTTCATCGATACGGATCGACCGGCCGCCCACGATTTCGAACAGAAATACCTCAACGAGCGAAATACAATTCCCTCTGTTTTTGCCTGCCAGGGCTACGATCAATTGCTCTTTTTTGGGCGGCAAATTGCCAAGCGGGGTACACCCCTTAAAAACTGGGCAACCATGCGCACCGAACCCGATGAGGACTATGTGCTGTCGGGTTTCGATTATACCCGAAACAACGAAAACCAGATCGTCCCCATCGTGAAATTTGCGGGGGGGAAATTTGTGAAGGTAAATTAGCATAGGGGACGCAAAATTTTGCGTCCCCACAAAAATCATGACAACAAGCGAACAACTTTTTGAACGGGCTAAGACCCTGATTCCGGGCGGAGTGAACTCGCCTGTACGAGCCTTCCGGGCGGTGGGAGGAAACCCGCTGTTCATTAAATCGGCGAAAGGGCCGTATATCTACGACGAAGACGACCGGCACTATATCGAACTGATCAACTCGTGGGGGCCAATGATCCTGGGCCATGCGTTTGAACCAGTCGAAAAAGCCGTTCGTGATGCCATTCAACATTCGTTTTCGTTTGGTGCCCCCACCCGTAAGGAGGTCGAAATGGCCGAGTTGATTGTGTCGATGGTGCCATCGGTTGAAAAAGTGCGCATGGTCAATTCGGGCACTGAGGCCACCATGGCCGCCATTCGGGTGGCGCGTGGCTTCACCGGGCGCGACAAACTTATCAAGTTTGAGGGTTGCTACCACGGCCACGGCGATTCGTTTCTGATTGCTGCGGGCAGCGGAGCCATGACAATGGGCACACCCGACAGCCCCGGTGTGACAAAAGCTACAGCCCTCGACACCCTCACTGCCCCGTTCAATGATCTGGCAGCGGTCGAAGCCCTCATCGACAACAACGCCAACCAGATTGCGGCCCTGATTCTGGAGCCGGTGGTGGGGAATATGGGTTGCGTGTTACCCGAACCCGGTTTCCTCGAAGGTCTCCGTGACCTCTGTACCAAGCACGGTATCATCTATATTTTCGACGAAGTGATGACGGGCTTCCGACTGGCACCCGGCGGGGCACAACAGCGGTTCGGCATCACACCGGACCTAACCACACTGGGTAAAATTATTGGGGGAGGTATGCCGGTTGGAGCCTACGGTGGCCGCGCCGACATCATGAACATGGTCTCTCCTGCGGGGCCAGTCTATCAGGCGGGTACATTATCGGGCAATCCGATTGCCATGTCGGCGGGTTTGGCCATGTTGCATCACCTCAACGATCACCCGGAAGTGTATGCGCGCCTGGAAGAGATTGGTGGCAAACTGGCCACAGGTTTCCAGGCCAGTTTGACCAAATTAGGCCTGCCCTACAGCGTTAATCAAATTGGGTCCATGTTCACCCAATTTATGACCGATCAACCCGTTACCGACTTTGTAACGGCCAAAACCTGTGATCTGCCCCGTTTTGGGCGTTATTTCCACGCCATGCTCGAACGAGGGGTGTATTTGGCTCCTTCCCAGTTCGAAAGCCTGTTTGTGTCAGTAGCCTTAACCGATGACCTGATCGAGCAAGTGATCACCGCTAATGAAGAGAGTTTAAACGAAGTGATGAGCGATAAGTGATCCGTGATGAGTGGGTTAACGCAAGAAACGTAATCTAACCTCAGCCCACTCATCACTTATCACTAACCAATATGCATTTCTCCGTCATTATTCCGATTTACAACCGCCCTGGTGAACTCCGCGAGTTGTTAGAGAGCCTGACCAAACAAACGGTTAAGCCGTTCGAGATTCTGGTGATCGAAGATGGCTCAACGGTGAAGGCTGATGGGGTCGTGGCAGAATTTGCGGATCAGCTTCCGGTCAGTTATTATTTTAAGCCCAACTCAGGGCAAGGCTTCACTCGAAACTATGGCTTTGAACGGGCTAAGGGCGATTATTTTGTGATCTTCGACTCCGATGCCATCATTCCACCCCACTATGTTGAAACGGTTGACAAGCATCTGCAACAAACTGCTTTAGATGCCTACGGTGGCCCCGATGCGGCTCACCCCGATTTCACACCCATTCAGAAAGCCATCAGCTACTCAATGACTTCACCCTTTACGACAGGGGGCATTCGGGGCAGTGAAACTAACCTCGGCGGCACGTTTCACCCCCGGAGTTTCAACATGGGATTGTCGCGAAAGGTGTGGGAAACGGTGGGGGGCTACCGGATTACGAGGATGGGCGAGGATATTGAGTTTGCCATTCGCATCATCGACAAAGGTTTTCGCACCGGACTGATTCCTGAAGCATTTATTTACCACAAACGACGCACAAACTTTGGGCAGTTTTTTCGTCAACTCCGTTTTTTTGGCCGTTCCCGAATCAATATATCCCGGTTTTATCCTGCCGAATTAAAACTGATACACACCTTCCCCGCCCTGTTTACACTGGGAGTAGCGTCATTACCCCTGTGGGCACTACTAAGTCCGGTACTGTTTACTTGCTTAATTGGGATTTTTTCCGTATTTTCAATTCTTATTCTTATTGACGGAACCCGACGCGAAAAAAGCCTGATGGTGGGATTGCTAAGTGTTGTGGCTGCTTATGTGCAATTAATTGGCTACGGCACTGGTTTCATGCAGGAGGGTTGGAAACGCTGGCGTGAACCCCGGGGTTTTCGCGAATCGGGCATTGATATAGAGTATCCGTCGTGAGTAGGAAATTACCCCCATTTACCCAGTAACCAATCACCAATATGGCAATTAGTGGGCCAGTGAAGCCCCCTGGCAAGCGCGTAATCAAGCGGATGAGCACCCGCACCAAGTGGCTCTTGTTATCCGTGGCGAGTTTACTGGCTATTGGAGCCGGTTTGTGCATTTTCGGCGAGGCCGCAAATCTGAAACACACGAATCGCCCCGTTGGGCAATGGGTGCTTATGGGAACCTATAGCCTTATTTTGATTAATGGAGGCCTGTGTTTGCTGGGTCAGGCCATTCGCTTTCGGGTAATGCTCGATACCCGGCGGATTGTACGTCGCGAAATCAAAAAGAAAGTGGAAGAACTCCAGTCTAAGCGAAAATGAGCAGTGAGTGCCCAATAGCATTGAAACCAAAAGAGATGACATTCTACCGGGTAGAATGTCATCTCTTGCAATCAGGCTAAGATCATTAGCTTGATCAAAATACCTTAAGCAGCCGCTTTCTTCTCGGCAAACGATGCCTTGATAGCTTCAACGTCTACATTTTTGATTTCAGGCTTTGCCAACAATTGCTTGATGCGCTCAATTTTATTGTTCGCGCGGGCCTTGTTCTTGCGGTCTTTGCGCTTTAATTCCGTTCCCATGATTGTATAATTGTATTTTGTCAGTTCCAAAAATCAGACCGCAAAAGTACGGCTTTTTTTGGACAGAATTGTAGCTTCAGTCCGAATTTGTTTGTGTGTAGAAAGTCTAAACTATCCCTACTCAATATCGAGATCATAGCGATGCAACAAACCGGCAAGCCCATTCACCGAGAATTTTGCTTTACGAATCCGGTTCAACTCCGGGTCGATAGCATAGTTGTAAGCCGTTCTGAAGTCCGCTTTTTCCAGCACCGTATGCTCAAACGTAGCTCGGCTCAGGTCGCAGTTATCGAATGATACACCGTGTAAATCGGTCTCCGTAAAATCTACCTCGTGCAAACTCGAATTTCTAAAGACTGAATCTCTGACTTTCAGTTTGAAGAACGATGCCCGGTTAAGCACGCACGTATCGAACGTAACAGCCATCAGAAACCCGCTCGCATTCGCGAATCGCAGCCCCATTAGCGCACAGTTTTTGAACTGCACCTCCCGAAGCGGTGTCCGGGGCAATTTAGCCCCCTTGAACTGGCATCGGTTGAATTCGCACTCGTAGATGGTTTTCGCCGACAGGTCGACATTGGAGAAATCGCAGTCGATAAAGGTGCAGTTTTCGTACTCCCCGGCCGTGAGTAGCGTTTTCGAGAAGTCTATTTTCTCAAAGTAGTTTTCGTCCATGTAGAAATAGGAGGGTGTCCACTTGTCTTTTTGTCAATCAAATTATGTTCACATTAAACAAAAAAAGCACTTATCATTTCTGATAAGTGCTTTTTTAATGCTCCCGAAACTGGGCTCGAACCAGTGACCCTCTGATTAACAGTCAGATGCTCTAACCAACTGAGCTATTCAGGAATGTGACAATTGCTCCGGCAATCCGGCAACGTTTTCGTTGAATTGTGGTGCAAAAGTAGAGCAGAACAACGAACTACGCAAGCATTTACCTCAAAAAATTGTCATTAAATCGTTATCCGTTGCCAGTAGAAGGCGTTTCTGGCAAGCAACCCAATGACAATCAATGAGTACCGAATGCCAAAATTTCTATCGGCCACCTAATGCATCAGGGCGATTGTGTGGCACGTTAGCCAAAATCAATTCCTTTACACGCCGGGCATCCCCTTTGGTGAAGTTGTTGATAATAATTTCAGGACGGGCACGGGGAATGACCCGGATCGTTGCGAAAAACAGGCCGTTGTCAATCTCTACCCCGGAGATGTCGGAGTAGAACACAAAATTGTCGGTGCCTCCAATCAGCTTCTTTATTTTGAAGGTAACCCCCTTATCATTAAATTCGATCACGTCCTGCCGGATCGGATCTTTGAATGTGCTGCTACTGAATCGTTCGCTCATGGTTCAGACCTATTTTTTAGGTACAAAAATAACTTTTTTGGTCTCGAAAAATTCCTCGTCGAAATAATCGGAGAGGTTGAAAATCCGGTACTTGTCGGGGACCTCGGCGAGTTCTTCGGTGAGATCACCCCCTTTGAGGTACAAAACACCGTTAGGCAGGTCGTTGTTACCTGTTTTACGGATTTTATAGCGCACCCAACCCATAAATGGCATCAGGCGCGTAACAGCCCGACTTACCACAAAATCGTAGGCTGTGTCCATATGCTCCACGCGGATTTGCTCTGCTTTCACGTTTTTCAGGCCCAGAGCCGTGGCTACCTCCTGCACCACTTTGATTTTCTTGCCAATACTATCGACCAAATGAAAGTCAACCAGTGGAAACAAAATGGCGAGCGGGATGCCGGGAAAGCCCCCCCCCGTACCTACGTCCAGAACCTCGGTGCCGGGTTTGAAATGAATCACTTTAGCAATACCCAGCGAGTGCAGCACGTGTTTTTCGTAGAGACCATCCATATCCTGCCGCGAAATCACATTGATTTGAGCATTCCAATGGCCGTATAACTCGCCCAAAGCTGCGAACTGTTCGCGCTGCTGCGGAGTGAGTTTGGGGAAGTATTTGTAAATTGAATCGACGTTCATCACTTAAAAGTTACCAAACCTGCTTTTTACGGGTCAAAAATAGCGTTCTGACACCCATTATGGCGTAATACATGGCCAAAGACAAGTCCATTAGCGGCATCACGGCCCAGTGAACGGTATGTCCCAGTCGGTAACTCGCCCGCCCCACAATAACCCAATAAGCCAGTAATCGAAGGGCAAACAGGGCCGTTGCTGCCAACAAAAGCGAGTCGAGCAGGCGGGTGGGTTGGTTACTCAACACGAGCCAGAGCACAAAAAAGCCAGTCACTAAAGCCAATAGCCACGACAGAATGTGCGTGCCCGTCATTAGGCCCAGCCGAAACTTATCCCCCCATTTGTAGAACTTTCCTACGTTGAGATGCCGCCGTTTCTGTTGTTTCCAGGCCGCCCAGGTTCGTTTCGGTTCCGACCAGACAAAGGTATCAGGATGGAGCGATACAGCCGTATTTTTACCGGTGGCCACTTCGTTCACAAACAGATCATCATCGCCCCCCAGCACATTCATGTGGGTGTAGAACCCGCGATTGTCGAAAAACAATTGCCTGGCATACAGTAAGTTCCGCCCAACGCCCATGTAGGGCCGACCCGCCAGAGCCAGCGAAAAATAGTACACAGCCGTGGACAGGGTTTCGGAGCGAATCAGAAAATTGAGCAAACCGGGGTGTCGGGTATAGGGTGAAAAACCCAATACTATTGCCTTTTGATTTCGCTGCCCTTCGGTGACCATTTCCAGAAGCCATTTTTCGGAGGATGGGCGACAATCGGCATCGGTGAGCAATACGATAGGATATTGCGCTTTTTTGAGAGCAATTGTAAGCGCGTATTTTTTTGATGTTACGTGCTGATATTCTTTATCAACCCGAATGGTGCGAACACAGGGAAACTGCCCGGCCAATGCTTCCAGAAAATGATTGGAGCCGTCGGTGGAACGGTCGTCCATCACCAACACCTCAAAAGCAGGGTAATGCTGATTGGCCAGCAAAGGGATCAATTCCCGGAGGTTATCGAGTTCGTTTCGAGCGCAAACAATAATGCTAACAGCGGGTAATTTATTGGCGGTAATCGCCGGGGAGTTTTGAGGGGTGAAAGCCAGCCGCCCAAACACAAACACAATCACAATGAGCTGAATACCCACAACGAGCAGCCAACCGATCAGCACTACAGAAATCACAAGTAGGGTATAACGTGGTGAATAACAGAACCAACTTGGTTATGAGAGCAAAGATAGGAACTTTGCCTTGACACCCCCGCGTTAACTTTACCATGACATTCGACATTACCAGTACCGATCCGGCTTCGCAAGCCCGCACAGGCACATTGACAACGGATCACGGGGTGATTGAAACCCCTATTTTTATGCCCGTCGGCACGGCCGGAACCGTGAAAGCCGTGCATCAGCGCGAGTTGGAAACCGACATTAATGCTGAAATCATTTTAGGCAACACCTATCACCTCTACCTCCGCCCCGGCCTCGACGTAATGGAAAAGGCCGGGGGTTTACACAAATTTAATGGCTGGAACCGGCCCATCCTGACCGATTCGGGTGGTTATCAGGTCTATTCGCTCTCGAACACCCGAAAGATCAAGGAAGAAGGCGTTACGTTTAAATCACATATCGACGGCTCCTCGCACCAGTTTACCCCGGAGGGAGTTATGGATATTCAGCGCATCATTGGAGCCGATATTATGATGGCGTTCGACGAGTGTACGCCCTATCCCTGCGAATATGATTATGCCCGCCGGTCGATGCACATGACCCACCGTTGGCTCGACCGCTGCATAGCCCGCTTCGATTCGACTGAAGGAAAATACGGATATAACCAGCACTTGTTTCCAATTGTACAGGGTAGCACCTACAAAGATTTACGAAAAGAATCAGCAGCGTTTATTGCCAGTAAAGAACGCACCGGAAATGCCATCGGGGGCCTTGCTGTGGGCGAACCCGCCGAACAAATGTATGAGACCATCGCTGTGGTCAACGAGATTCTGCCCCGCAACAAACCACGCTATTTAATGGGCGTTGGCACACCAGCTAACATACTGGAAGCCATTGGATTAGGCGTAGATATGTTCGACTGTGTGATGCCCACGCGCAACGCCCGGCACGGATTCCTATTCACCACCGAGGGCATTATCAACATAAAAAATGAACGGTGGACCCGCGATTTCAGCCCCATCGACGCGGGGCTGGATGGCTATGCCAGCAACCATTATTCCAAGGCTTATTTGCGCCATTTAATACGTTCTGAAGAAATTTTAGGGGCACAAATCGCCAGTTTGCAGAATCTGGCCTTTTATTTGTGGTTGGTGCGTCAGGCACGAACTCATATTCAATCGGGTAACTATGTTTCCTGGAAAAACGAGATGGTCGTGCGGTTAATGCAACGGCTTTAAAGCCCTGCTGTCGGATTGGCGACAGGGTTTGTTAACTCCATATCCAATGGCAAACCGATTCCTTTCAAACGCCACCATTCTTACCCTGCTGACTGCCCCCGTTTTTGGGCAGGCCACGCTTCCCAATGCCTCCTACGAAGGAGCAACCCGGCTTAATACCTGGTCGATTTCGTTGCAGGGTGGCCCCACGCAATTCTACGGCGATTTGCGCGAGTATGACTTTTATCCCGTTGGCATCACCAACCACGACAGCGCGACCGAACGCGGTACGTATTTCGGCGGGTTAACCATCAACAAACAGTTATCGCACTTGTTCGGGCTGCAATTGGGCGGGAGCTACGGAACCCTGCGCGGCATGAAACGCCGGATTTATAATTCCTATTTCCGGGCCGACTATGCCAACGTCGATATGACTGGCTCGGTGAACCTGAAGAGCCTGTTCTTGGGGCCTACCAAGTTTAAACACTGGAAAGTGGATGCCTATGCAGGCATTGGCGTAACGTTTTTCCGATCTACGGCCTACGAATTGGGCACAGGTCGCGTTCGCCGATACACCAAAGACAACCCCGGCGATGGCACTATTCAACCAGCCCGTTTCGAGCGCGACTGGTCGATTCCGATGGGTATCGCGGTGCATTATGAAGTGTCGCGCCGGTTTGATGTTGGGCTCGATTTTCGAGTCAATCACGTGAACACCGAACGCCTTGATGCCACCATCGGCGGGGTAACGTCCAGCGTTTTCGACCAGAATGGCAGCCGGGGTAGTTTCGACGGAACGGATTTGAAACAGGGCGAATCGGCCAAAGACAAATTCGGTTACGGGGCCATTGTGCTGACCTACAAACTGGGAGCGGCACCGGCCCGTGTACGAAAAGAGAACAATAAATTTCAGTACGACAACCGGGCAGGCAAGTATCACCTCCGCTGGACCGACCCTAAATTGTTCGAGAAACCGCCCGTGGTAGTGTCGATGGCCCAAATCGACTCGGTGGCCAAGGCTAACCGCCCGAGCGACATCGACCCCCGGTTAATGATGGATACGGACCACGATGGCGTATCCGATTATTTCGATAAACAACCGCAAACTCCTCCCGGCAGCGTGGTTTCGGGGGCTGGTGAATCCATTGATTTTGAGCGGTATGTAACGGCGGCACTCCCCCAAATGGCCTGCGCCGAGATCTTCGCCAATATTCAGTTCGACACCGATAAGGCGATTGTGAAACCGCAATACTACGAAACACTCGACCGGGTGGTTGCCCTCATGAACAAGACTCAATGCCGTCTGCAACTGTCTGGTCACGCCGATCAGCGGGCCTCCGACCGGTATAACATGGCCCTCTCGCGCCGACGGGTCGACTCGGTACGCCAATACATGATTCGGGCGGGCCTAACCGAGCCAAGCCGCCTGTTGACCGATTATTTTGGAGCGTTTAAACCCATTGACGACGACTCGCCAACCGGCTTGTTTCGGAACCGGCGGGTGGAGTTGAAATTGATTCCCTAGGGCTTGGTCATTAAATGGTCATTAATTGCCAGGTCTATTTGTTTGTTGCCCTCTGTTGGTGTCCAATGAATGAGTAGTATTGGCAATTAATGATCGTTTGACTTCGCAGAATTTGGACCCCTATCTCATTGACCATCAAGTAGCTGAAATTGAGTCCCGGCCTGTTTGGTCTGTCCTTTGGTATCATCGGAACCAGTTGTTTTTGTGGGTCGCAACCGGGGCCGTAGCTGGCCTGATTCTGGGCTTTTTTCTGCCTGCCCAATATACATCAACAATCAGCTTATTGCCTGAATTACAGGAGAGTCAGGCCATGAATCTCAAATCTGTTCAGGAAATGGCGGAATCAATTGGACTTGATTTCGATGCCGGGCCGCAAGTGGAAGCCGTTCGCCCCGATCTGTATCCTGATATTTTGGAATCGGCACCGTTCGCACTGTCGATGTTGCACCACCCGGTGACACTGCGCACCAAACAGCACCTGCCACTCCACCAATTGCTCACCGAATCGGCCTGGCCTTTTCGGGCCGATCCGGTCACGAAACTCCCCCACCCCACCGAGCAGCCCATCCGGCTAACCACCGCACAACGGGAACTGGTTGACGAACTAAAATCGCTCATAAAGGCCCATTTAGACCCGAAAAAGGGCGTTATAATCATTTCTGCCCAGATGCCCGACCCGGAAGTTGCCGCTCAGGTAGTGCATTTTTCGGCCAATTATTTGGAAATGTTTGTTCGGGCGTATCGCACTGACAAAGCCCGCGAAAATGAACAATTTGTGCGCGGTCAACTGGAAGAAGCCCGCCAACATGCCTATCAGTTAGAACAGAAAATGCTGGCCAATCAGGATCAAACCCGCTTCTTATCCCTCCCCTCGGCGAGCTTAGCCAGCCGGCGATTGTCGAGCCAATATGAAGCAGCCAACACACTTTTTGAAGAATTGAAACGCCAATATGCCAAAGCCAAACTGCAAGTGCAGCTTGTTACGCCCGTTTTCAAGGTGTTGGAACCCGCTCAAGTGCCTGACCGGAAGTCGTCACCCCGGCGTGTTTGGCTTGTTTTGGCAGGGGTCCTGTCGGGTTTGGTGCTGGGTTTGTTCTACCGGCTGATCCGAAGCGGTATCTTTGCACCCGCATGAAAAACACCCGCATCGCTGTTATTGGTCTTGGATACGTTGGCCTGCCGTTGGCCGTTGCGTTTGGCAAACAATACGCCGTGGTCGGTTTCGACAGTAACCCTGACCGTATTGCCGAGCTTCGCCGGGGTCACGACAGAACCCACAGCCTGACCGCCGACCAACTGGCCGAAGCCACCCAACTGACCCTGAGCAGCAATCCCGACGACCTGCGGCCCTGCACGGTTTATATTGTCAGTGTTCCCTCCCCCATCGACGCGCACCAGAAGCCCGATCTGACCCCCATTCTGACGGCCAGCCGAACTGTGGGAAGGGTGCTGAAACGGGGTGATGTCGTGGTTTATGAGTCAACCGTTTTTCCGGGATGCACGGAGGATGAGTGCGTTCCGGTGCTTGAAAAGGAGTCGGGTTTGCGGTTCAATGTGGACTTTTTTTGTGGCTACTCCCCTGAACGAATCAACCCCGGCGACCGAACTCATACCCTCGAAACGATTCGAAAAATCACGTCCGGCTCCACTCCCGACACCGCCGATTTTGTCGATCAACTCTATGCCTCAATCATCCCGGCTGGCACCTATCGTGCTCCCACCATTCGGGTAGCCGAGGCTGCCAAGGTGATCGAAAATTGCCAGCGTGACATCAATATTGCCTTTGTAAACGAACTGGCCCTGATCTTTGACCGCATGGGTTTAGACACCAACGCCGTTTTGGAAGCGGCTGGCACCAAGTGGAATTTTCTGCCCTTTCGGCCTGGTTTGGTCGGAGGGCATTGCATTGGGGTAGACCCGTATTACCTCACCCACAAAGCTGAATCGCTGGGCTATCATCCGCAGGTTATTTTGGCCGGTCGGCGCATCAACGACAATATGGGGGCGTTTGTGGCGGGCAAAGTGGTGAAGTTGCTAACCCGGCATGGGAAGTCCGTCAACGGCTCGCGGGCGTTGATTTTGGGCCTGACCTTCAAAGAAAACTGCGCCGATATTCGCAACTCGCAGGTGCTGGACGTGATCCGGGAACTGAACGAGTTTGGCGTTTCCACAGAGGTGTATGATCCACTGGCCGATGCCACCGAAGTTCGGGCCATGTATGGTCTGAACCTACTGCCTTCGCTTGCAACCGTCATTCGCTACGATGCTGTTGTGTTAGCAGTAGCCCATACTATATTCACAGACAAAGAATTTCAGGCTAAAATCCGGGAATTAGGCGATCTGGTTTATGATGTAAAAGGGTGCTTACCCGATGAACTGGCCGATGGAAGATTATAAAATTGCGGATTGTAAAATCGCTGATTATAAAATCACAGATTATAAAATCGCTGACTATAAATTTCTGGTGACGGGCGGGGCGGGTTTCATCGGCTCTCATTTGGTGGATGCCCTGCTGGCTCGTGGGGCAGGATTGGTGCGAGTCCTGGACGATTTTAGCAACGGACAACGGGCCAATCTGAGCCAACACGCCAACAACCCACGGCTCGACATTTGGGAGGGCAGCATTTCCGATGCCTGTGTCTGCGAACAAGCTTGTGCGGGGATCACCCACGTATCGCATCAGGCCGCTTTGGGGTCGGTGCCGCGTTCGCTGGCGGAGCCGGAGCGGTTTATGGCGGTCAATGTGATGGGCTTCTCGAATGTGTTGGAAGCCGCCCGGAAAGCGGGCGTTCGGCGGATGGTGTTTGCCTCGTCGAGTTCGGTGTATGGCGACGAAACCGGTCTGCCAAAAGTGGAAGACCGTATTGGAAAACCACTGTCTCCTTATGCCCTCACCAAACAGATCAACGAGCAACAAGCCGCCCTCTGGCAACGGCTTTATAAACTGGAAACCATTGGCTTACGCTATTTCAACGTGTTTGGCCCGCGCCAACGGCCCGACGGCCCCTATGCGGCTATTTTGCCCCGAATGCTGGCAGCGGCCCGGCGCGGAGAAGCTCCTACCCTCTTTGGCGATGGCGAACAAACCCGCGATTTCACCTTTGTAGCCAACGTTGTGCAGGCCAATCTGCTGGCTCTGACCACCCAAAACCCCGATGCTCTGGGGCAAGTTTTCAACGTGGCAACGGGCCGCCAGATTTCTCTCAACGCAGCCTGGAACCGGATTCAGCAACTGACGGAAAGCCATGTGGCTCCGATTTACGCCCCCGAACGTCCCGGCGATATTCGGCATAGTTTAGCGGACAGTAGCAAAGCTCAACGGCTGCTGGGGTGTAAGGTTGAAGTGGGGTTTGAGGAGGGAATTATCCGTACCATTCCTCCCGTACCTCAATAATAATCTGTTCAATACGGGCGATATCAGGCTCATCGGGCAATGAACTCTTGCGAGCGATCTCGTCAATTTCGGCCACTTTTTGTTCAGCGCGGGCAATCAGTTCATCGTACTCGAATGCACCGGAACGAATGTTGAGCAGTTCGGCGCGGTTTGGCCGACGGACAATCACGTCGCCCGTTGACAGAATTTCGGCGGCCATGTCGAGCAACCGAAACGTGTGCATCATGTTTTTGGCATCGTAGTTTTTGCCGTGCTCAAGGGTATTCTGGTAGCGGGCATCGTTGCGTTTTTCCACCCATTCCCAATACTGCCGATAGTCTTTGCAATGGCTCGAATATCCGTCGTGGTTCACATACACATAGGCCACCGGCTCCTCGCCTTCCGGCACACTGCTTACTGACACCTCCGTCACATCGTCGCCGGGTTGCACAATACCCCGGTAGCCCAAGGTGGCCAGTTTGTCGTAGAACAGGGCGTAGGTGTCGCGGGCATGAGCAACGCTCAC
This sequence comes from Cytophagales bacterium, assembly GCA_031411995.1. Taxonomy (GTDB): domain Bacteria; phylum Bacteroidota; class Bacteroidia; order Cytophagales; family Spirosomataceae; genus Rudanella. The sequence continues at coordinate 91,869 of JANOCD010000123.1, read as the reverse complement.
CAAACCGCAACGCTCTGGTGCCCATGCCCGTTTTCCGAGCCAGTCGGCCAGGGGTTGGCTGCCCTGTCCCACCAGCACATAACAGAAATTGAGCAACGATTTTCGTTCCTCGCTCATGGGGTTCATAATCTTTTTGTTAAGCCCCCGCGCCTTTTTTATCTGACTAATGGCATAACCCGCAAAGCTATCTCGGCACAGTTTAGAGAGGAACAAATCGGGGGTCAGGCGATCCATGAGCGGGTGCCGTTGCAACACACAATCGGCTGGCGCACAGAGCAATTCGAGCATATTTGGATTGTTTTTGGCCAATAACTCGGCGAACCGGCGTAGCTCATAAAACACCACATCGTTGGTGCGGTCGTTCACCTGATCCACATACCCAAAGCCAAAAAGCTCGCGATGAGGCACGGCAAAAACACCCCGAATATCTGTGTCAGACTGGGGCGTATCGGTGCCATAGGCCCGGCTTCCGCTGATGCACTCAAACAGAATCAGTTTGCGGGAATAAAGATCGGTTGTGGTCATTTCGGTCCCATTCTGATGGCTCCATCCAGCCGGATCACTTCGCCGTTGAGCATGGGGTTTTCAACAATACTTTTGGCCAGAAGCGCGTACTCAGCGGGTCGGCCCAGACGCGACGGAAACGGCACCTGCTGCCCCAGCGATAAGCGGGCTTCCTCGGGCAAACTTGCCATCAGCGGAGTCTCGAACAGGCCGGGCGCAATGGTCATCACCCGAATACCGGAGCGCGACAGGTCGCGGGCAATCGGCAAGGTCATTCCTACAATACCGCCTTTCGAGGCCGAATAAGCCGCTTGCCCCATCTGCCCGTCGTAGGCCGCAACAGAAGCCGTGTTGATGATAACACCCCGTTCGCCTTCTTGATTGGGCGTGTTGCGCTCCATCGCGAAAGCAGCCAGCCTAATCACATTGAATGTGCCAATCAGGTTGACCATGATCACTTTCCGAAATACCTCCAGCGAATGCGGGCCATAAGTGCCATCTACTTTACCAAGGGTTTTGCGCGCTTCGGCAATTCCGGCACAACTCACGGCCATGTGTAACCCACCAAAAATACGGATAGCCAGGTCGATAGCAGCCTGAACATCGACTTCCTGGGAAACATCAGTCCGAATAAAGCGAACACGTTCGCCCAGTTCAGCGGTCAATGCTTCGCCCCGGTCGGTGTTCAAATCGAGAATAACGACGTTGGCACCCTGCTCGTGAAATAGGCGTGCGGTGGCCTCGCCCAAACCCGATGCACCCCCGGTTACGAGGGCTGTTTTGTTGATGAAATCCATAAAATCAGTTCAAAAAAAGACGTTATTTTACCGGCACAAACAAGACCGCATCGGCTACCATTGGGGTTGGACTTCCGTTTATGAGTTTCAGCGAAACCGACTCACTCAGGCTGTGTTCACCCAGGCTAATCCAGTCGTTGTTTTGTTGCTGTTGATTGACAGGAACTGCTTTGTGGCTTTTTCCTGTAATCAGTTGGGCCGTTACCTGTGCCGATTTGTAGGTCTGCGGGCCAATTTCGTCGGGGTTGCCGCCCCCACCCTGCCAAAGCGGATTATACACATAAACCGTGTATTTCCCCGGCCTCACGTTGGTAGCCTTGAAGGTGATGTTTGCGGCCTGCCCGGCTTGCGCCAGCATAAGCGAAGTTCCGTATTTCCCGCCCGTTTTCAGCCGTTCCCAAACTCCGGTTGTCGAAACGCGGGTAGTGTCGTCGTTGTCAATCAGCACTTCGGGGGCGCGGCCATCCAGCAAGGGATCGTTGGTTAAACGAGCTTGCAGTTTTTTGATGTCGATGTCCTGAACGGCCACGTTTTCGTCGATAGCGTGGCAGGCGGCCAACGCTGCCGACTGAGCCAGCACCATAAACACCGGCTCCATCCGAATCGAGCCATAGGCAATGTGGCTGGCCGACAAACAAACCGGCACCAGCAAGTTTGTGCATTCGTTGCGTTTCGGCACCAGCGAGCGATAGCTGACCGGATACGGCGGAAAACCACCCACCTGCACATCGCCCTCGTTTTTCACCATCATTTTCCCATCTTTTTCCACCACCACGCGCTGGCAATTGTGCGAATCCATGGTGTAGGCAGCCATGCCAACCCCGTCGGTCACCACCGTTTTGCCCTCGCAGTTGGCTTGCGTCATCACGTATTCACCCACCATCCGACGAGCTTCTCGGATGTAAAGCTGATGCGAAAAGTTGCCATTGTCCCTGTATTCATCTTTGGGATAGCCCCATTTCAGCATCTCGTCGCGGAGGTGTTTGGGCATTCGGGGGTCGTGACCGATGAAGTAAAACAGCCCTTTAGTGTAGATTTCGTGGTCGCGGATGATCTCGGCCCGACGTTTAGGGTTGGCGTTCGGGTAGTCGAAATTGGCCCCGATCATATCGGTGGAAAAACCTCCGCAGTTGTTAATGTCGGTTTTGCGGTTGGGCATCGGCACAAAGTGCATCAGGTTCCAAGTCAGTACATCGGGCACTTTTTTGCCCGCAGCAATCTGCCGAAGCAACAACTCATAGTTGGTCGAGTCATACCCATCCGGGCGGGAAATCGCAATGCGGTTGGCCGGGTCGTCGGTCAGGCACATCCGGTAATTGAAAGCCTGCACCGAGCCGTCGCCCGTTCCGTTGGGTTTGAGTTTGGTATCGCTCACGCCATAAATCAGGCCGCTTTCGGGCTTTCCGGGGATTTTGTAGGGGTCAACGCCGTCGGGAAACTGGTGTTTGTCAAGCAGTTGCACCCCGTTCCAGGTCTCGCCGTATTGCGTGTTGTCTTCGCGGCCAACTCTGAATTTCACTCCAGCCTTCGCCATTAGGTCGCCCTCATACGTGCAATCTAAATAGTGTTTTGCAGTGATCGTTTTTTGAGTTCCCGTTTCCGATACTACCACAATCTTACCGATGTAATTGTTTCTTTGAGGAATAGACAGGAGTCGCCAGCCCCGTAAAACCGGCACCCCCGCTTCTTTCACGTATTGTTCAAACAGGTTTTCAGCTACGTGCGGCTCAAACGTCCATTGTTCCAACCGACCATAATGCTTACCAATGTTCCGGTAAAAATCTCGCGCCAGGCCCGTAATGGCGAATTTATTGCCAATATCGGTCGCACCCAGCCCCCCCGCCGAAAGGCCGCCAAGGTGCTTGGAGGGTTCAATCAGAACCACTGTTTTTCCAGCGCGTTTGGCCGTAACGGCCGCCATCACCCCCGCCGACGTGCCGCCATACACGCAGATGTCGTAGGATTGGGAGAAAACGGGGAAGGAAAAGAGAAGGAGGAGGATAGTTTTCATTGAGGTATTTACAACAGTTCCATCAACTCCCGCCAGTGCCGAATTTCGTGGGTAGCCTGCACATCCACCACTTCACCTTTGGGGTTATAAAAAACGGTATCGAGTCCCACCGCCTGTGCACCCTGAATGTCGGCTTCGTAATTATCGCCAATCATCAGGCTTTCCTGCACCGTGGCCCCGGCGATGTTGAGCGAGAACTCGAAAATACGCGGATCAGGCTTTTTATACCCACCCGATTTCTCGTTCGTAACCACGTGAGTAAAGTAATGCGCAATGTCGGAGCTGGCTAATTTCATTGCCTGAATATCATCGAAACCGTTCGTGATAATGTGCATGTCGTAGCGTCCGTGCAGGTGATCGAGCAAGTCGCGGGCGGCATCGGTGAGGTGTGCCTTTCGGGGAAGCAAACGCAGATACCCCTCGTTCAGGTCGGGGAAGCCACGGCCCGACGATTCGGTGATGTCGCCAAGTCCTAAGGCACTCAGAACCATCGGAAAACGGTTCTCCCGAATGTAGGCGTGGGTGAGTTCGTTGAGGTCGAAAGCCCGCCAGAGCTTCCGGTTCACCTCAATAAACTTCTCGCTGAAGGCCTCCGCCGACGGAATTCCCAACTCCGCCAGCCGGTGCTCCTCATACAATTCCGCTATCGACTCCGCCGAGTTCCGGTCAAAGTCCCAGAGTGTATGGTCGAGGTCGAAGAAGAGGTGTTTATACATCCAACTTCAGTCGTTCCACCACCTCGTCGCCCACCAAATGTTTTTCTACGATCTCGCCGACATCGGATAGCTGCACGTTGCCGTAGTAGGTTCCTTCGGGATAAACCACCATGGTGGGGCCAAACGCGCACGCATCAAGGCAGCCTGTACCTTGCGTCCGAATATTTTTTTGCAGTCCGCGAGCGGTCAATTCCTGCTTAAAAGCCTCCACCAAAGCCTTACCTTGTTCGGTGCCGCAGCTTTTTTTTGGGGCATCCTTCTGATTCGTACAGATAAAAACGTGTTTCTGAAATTTCATTTCGTTGTTTCTTGCGATGTTGCTGCGAAGGTAGCAGTCAATGGCAAGATAAAGAAGAATGTTGTTCCTACACCCAACTCGGAATACATCTCCAGCCGCCCCTGCATGGCTTCGGTGCGGGCCTGAATGTTCCGTAAACCCATGCCGGCCATCACCCTGGGTTCGGGCATCACATCGGCGGTTGGGCCGGTTTCCATTCCATGACCGTTGTCTTTCACAATCATGTTCAGTTCCTTGTCAAATCGCCGAAACTGAATGGTTGCCCGTGTGGCCCCGGAGTGTTTCAGGATGTTGTTGCAGAGTTCAAGACAAATCGAATATAAATGAAACTCAACGCCCTTGTCCAGCCGGGGCAATTCGCCCACTTCAAGCTGAAACTGAACTGGTTGATTCTGATTAAGTTTCTCCAGCAATCGGTTCAGCGCGTATCCTAATCCCTGCTTTTCGAGTTCGTCGGGTTGCATATTGTGCGACAGGTATCTCACCTCGGCGTAGGCTTCTTTGGTCATGTGCAACAGGTTCTTATACACCTGTTGTTCGCGCTCGTTCAGGTGGCCTGGGTTCAGGGCCGACAAACTCATGCGGATGGCCGAAATCAGCCCGCCGAGATTGTCGTGCAGGTCGGCGGCCACGCGCTTGCGTTCCTGAGTTTGTCCCTTTAACAAAGCCTCTTCAATTTCCCGATTTTTATCGCGAAGCTGTTGGTTGGCCTCTTCAAGTTCGGCGGTTCGGCGTTGCACTTTATCTTCCAAACCCACGTTGAGTCGTTCAATTTGCGCCCGCTGTTTCCGAATCAGCCCGTTGCGCCAGTATAAAATTCCCACAAATAGGAGCAACATAGCCAGTCCCCCCAGCAGCATGGCCCGCAGCAAATTCTGCCGGTCAATATCCCGGTTTAGGGCTGCAATACTGGCCTGTTGCTCCACCCGGTTTCGTTCGCCCTCGGCCCGCAGGGCTTTGGTTTCAAATTGCCGTTGCAACACCATCATCTCTTCCACCTGTTTGCGGTTGGCCAGCGAGTCGCGAACAACAATAAACACCTCGTGCATGGCCAACGCTCGTCTAGGCTGTCCGGTTGCCCGATAGGCCCGATACAAGGCCGATGAAGCAATTTGCTGAATCCGGGCGTTTCCCCGCTTGCGGCCCACGGCCAGTGCCTGTTCGCCCAGGCGGATGGATTCGGGCAGGCGATTCGTTAGAAAATAGCCTTCGGCCAGCCGCGCCCAAACCGACGCTTTACCCCCTTCGTCGCCCAACTGATTCCAGACATCCAGGGCTTCCTGGTAGATCGTTACGGCTTCGGGGTATTCTTTTTGACTCAACAAAAAATCGCCCAGCCGTTCGTTGGCGTAAGCAATATTAGCCTTGCTTTTTGTTTCAAATGCAATTTTGCGTGAGGCTTCAAACTGCTTTCGGGCTTCCTTATAACGACCCTGCGCGTCATAGACTTCGCCAATCTGAGTGGTCAACTGGGAGGTCAACAATCGTTTGTTGCGGTTGGCAGGCAGTCGGTAAGCAGGCAGCAGCGTTAAGGCTAACTGATAGTTTATCAAGGCATTACCATACTCTTTCATGAGCAGATAAATATCTCCCATGTTCATGTGGATTTGCCAGATGGGGTAAATATCGGGCCGTTGTTTAGCGCAAAGAGTCGATGCTTTCTGATTGAGCGACAGGGCTGTCAGAAAATCATTACGCATCATTCGGAGAAAATATTCCTCTTGAATCAAACCATACACCTGGTACAGATTATTTTGATATTGCCCGGCCTGCGCTGATAGTTTTTGAGCGTAGAAGTAACTACTATCGCGATGAGCTGTTCTGATCTGTTTGAACACGCGGGTCAGAAATCGGAGGGCTTCTAAATGCAGTGTGTCGTTTTGTACAGATCGGGGGTTGGTTGCTGCCCGGTTCAGGGTAGCATGGCCTACTGTCAGCAAGCTATCGACGTAGGCTACTTCATTACGGCGGTCGTAATTGAATTCGGGCAATACGGTACGTTGAGCCGTGCTGGCAGGGGCAAAGGCCAGCCAGCCAATCAGGAATCCGATCAACCAACGTAAGTTCATAATGAGCCTAAATTAACGTACTATCAATGGGTTAGGCCCAAATATAGCAAACAAGCCGGATTACTGAAACTGAAAAGCTGCTTACTTTCGTATAAGTGCGTTCTGACTGCGTAACCACATATCAACCAGCACCAAAGCGGCCATTGCTTCCACAATTGGAACGGCACGAGGCACTACACACGGATCATGCCGCCCTTTCCCCGACACCGTTACTGACTGCCCATGCACATCCACACTTTCCTGATCCTGCATGATCGTAGCGACGGGTTTAAACGCTACCCGAAAATAAATATCCTCGCCATTGCTGATGCCCCCCTGAATGCCCCCCGACAGATTGGTTCGGGTGCGCACACGGCCTTCGGCATCCGTATACATGGCATCGTTATGCTCGGAACCATATTGCTCGGCCCCAGCAAAACCGCTGCCATATTCAAATCCTTTTACGGCATTGATCCCCAGCATGGCCTTGCCAAGTTCGGCATGGAGCTTGTCAAAAACGGGTTCGCCCCATCCAGCCGGAACACCCGACACCACGCAACTCACAATGCCCCCAATAGAATCGCCTTTCTTGCGAGTTTCGTCAATATAGGCATACATCTTTTCGGCCATGAGGGTGTCAGGGCAGCGCACGGCATTCTCTTCGGCCAACGCCAGGTTCAATTGTTGGTAGGGGGTTTCGAGCCGCATTTTCCCCACTGCCGATACGTAAGCCTGCACCGAAATACCCAGCGGGTTGAGCAACATTTTGGCCACTGCCCCAGCCGCCACCCGTGCTGCCGTTTCCCGCGCCGACGAACGACCGCCCCCCCGGTAATCGCGGGTGCCGTATTTGGCCATGTACGTGTAATCAGCATGAGAAGGTCGGAACTGTTCGGATATGTGGCCATAGTCTTTGCTGCGTTGGTCGGTATTCCGAATCACCAGCGCAATGGGCGTTCCTTGGGTAATACCCTCGAAAACGCCCGACAATACTTCGAACTCGTCGGCCTCGCGCCGTTGGGTCGTTATCCGCGACTGACCGGGTTTGCGCCGGTCCAGTTCGTGCTGAATAAAATCGGTATCGAAAGGCAGGCCAGCCGGGCAACCGTCGATGGTGACTCCCAAAGCGGGGCCATGCGATTCGCCGAAGGTGGCAATTTTGAAAAGTGTTCCGTAGGTACTACTCATTTATTTCCGTAAAAACACAAAGATCATTCCGAGAATCATTAACACCAAAAGGACATTGGCCACAGCACGAGCCAAAACAGTCAGGTTGAGCGGTTTTTCGGTGCTGTCCATTTGGCTTAGTCCATCATAAAGGGCATCGACTCCATTGGTTTTGGCCACCCCCTGCGTGTTCATGGCAGCGGCTCCCAAGGGGTCGGCATCGCCCACCTGAAGGCTAAACCGCGACTTGAGGGTGTCATACTGAGCGGTCTGCAAATTGAAGTATACAAACCCAAACACTGTCGACAGGTCCATTTTACCACCCCGCCGGGGCACCAGGAAATAACTGAATGTTTTATAGCCACTAACTTGCTCACCCGTTCGGTCAATTTGCTGACTCGTTTCAATAGGCAGCGTTTCCAGCCCAGTCTCTGTCGCTGGCGAGGCTGGGTTTAGCATGGTAGTGCTGGTAACCCCGCTCCATAAAGGGGCCTGTAAAGAAGCTACGTTACCTTCCCCTTCGATTCGCACACTGTAACGGGTACTTTTGCCTGCGGGCATAGCCGTGCGGTCAATGCTTTCTACCAGCCGATATACGCCCACGGCCACCTGCCCCCGAAGCGGGTGGGGTGGTAATGGCCGCACTGAAATAGAGAGGGGCCGGGCCTGAAACGACACTCGTTCAATAACCTCGGCAGCCGTAGTTTGTGCCGATGTAAGCGAGCTTGAACCCGGCTCCGTCTGACGGGGAGCCTGTTGTACACGTACTAAGGTTAACCCCACTGATGGCAGTTGAATGGATCCATCCGATAGGGGAAAATAAACCCCCTGAAAAATGACATACTCCATAAATTTCCGGTTGTTCACCACAACCGGTTGCCCTTTCAACTCCCGAATACCAGCATCTTCCTCCCAGGTATTGGTGGGCCGAAGTTGTTTCAGGACGGTCTGTAATTGAGCATCTACCCCGTCGAACCGGAGTTCGAAGGGATAAGAATCCGATACAAACAACGACAATCGAAGGGCAAACCCTTCGCCCACAAAAACACTTTTTTTACTAGCTCTGAGGGTTAGAAAGGCGGCTCCACTTTCGGTAAGCCCGCTGACAGGTGCCCCCTCGTTTCCCCCAAACGTGGTTACACTGGCAGGCCGAACCATCAGCACCGCCCCCTCCGAACGGGCGGTTACTCCGTCTAGGGTAATGCTGAACGGAGACAGACGAAATGTACCGGGCTGGTTGGCAACGTAGGTCTGCGTAATGATTTGAACGGGAGTCGTTGCCCCTTCTGTTCCAGTAGTTGAAATGCTGGTTGAGGTGCCTCGCTTGGTCAGGCCGGTGATGTCGGGAAAATTGATTGACGGGCGATTTTCACTATTCTCAACCATCACCGAAATGGTGAAAGGCCGCTCAATAGAAAACGTAGTGGCACTTAGTTCAATGGTTACCACATTATCTTTTTGTTGCCCACTGGCTATCAGGGACACGCAAAAAAATAATGCAAGAAATTTTTGAAATATTCTAATTTTCATTTTTACTTTGTTACAACATTTCCAGACAGCAACCGTTGTTTTTTTAACGAGTGTCTAATGCCACCTGTCAATCCATAGTCTTTTTTTAACCTCTTAACGAGTATGCGTATGGCCTCAATGTTGGAGTACCTCAAAACGATCCTGCAAAAGGTTAGTTTTGACAAAACTCTGTTTGAAAAAGAACTCCTAAAAGCCATTCAGACCCTCTTGCCTGAAGAAGTGAAGCAGTTGAAATCATGGTGCTACGACCAGTTTGGTAAAATGTATCGTTCGGTCTTAAATCGCTGTTTCTCACGAGTACGATTCTCCTAAACCATCTACTTTATGGACACATTGTGACTAAGCCCTCCTTACCGGGGGCTTTTTACATTACCGGGTAAACTGCAACCGACGACCTGCCTGCTCCCTTAAAAATTGCCCCTGTTCAAACACCAGTTCGCCCGACACAATCGTATGGGTTACGGCATTAGTAAACGTCTGCCCCGCCAACGGGGTCCAACCGCATTGATACAGTGCGGTTTCATTAGATACTGATGTCGACTGAGCAGGGTCAATCAACACTAAATCGGCCCAGTAGCCTTCACGCACGTAGCCTCGCCGGTCAATCTGAAAACAGTCAGCGGGCGCGTGGCACATTTTCCGAACCACGGTTTCGATGTCGAGTTTACCTTGCCGCACAAAGTCGAGCATCATCAGCAACGAGTGCTGAATCAGCGGTAAACCCGACGGTGCCTGCCAGTAGGGCAATTGTTTTTCGGCCCAGGTGTGCGGGGCATGGTCGGTGGCAATAATATCCAGCCGGTCATCCAGTAACGCTTTCAATAATTCAGGGCGGTGACGCGGCCCTTTAATAGCCGGGTTGCATTTGATCTGGTTGCCCAACTGCTCATAATCGTCAGCATCGAACCAGAGGTGATGCACACAAACCTCCGCCGTAATTCGCTTTTCGCGCAGGGGAAGGGCATTGCTGAACAGAGCCAGTTCGTCGGCGGTTGAAATATGCAGAATGTGCAGCCGGGTGTTGTGCCGCCGGGCCAGTTCCACCGCCAGCGACGACGACTTCAGGCAGGCTTCTTCATTCCGAATCAGGGGGTGCAACGCGGCCGTGGCCCACTCGCCATATTCAGCTTTGTAGCGTTCGGAGTTGGCCCGCACGGTGGCTTCGTCTTCGCAGTGCGTGGCAATGAGCATTGGGCTTTGGCGGAAGAGTTCGTTCAGCACGTGTTCATCATCCACCAGCATGCTCCCCGTCGACGACCCCATGAATACTTTCAGGCCACAAACGGTTTCGGGATCAGTGCGCAGAGCTTCGTCCAGATTGTCGTTGGAGACCCCCATAAAAAACGAGTAGTTCGCCATCGCGGTGCGGGCGGCTATCTCATATTTATCCTGTAACAAGCCCTGCGTGAGCGCGTTTGGCACCGTGTTAGGCATCTCCATGAACGTGGTTGTGCCCCCGGCCACCCCCGCCCGCGATTCCGAATGGATGGTGGCTTTGTGAGTCAGGCCCGGCTCCCGAAAATGCACCTGATCGTCGATCACGCCCGGCAGCAGATACTGACCTTTTGCGTCGATCACCCGATCCGCGCTCCGCCCCGACAGGTTCGGACTTATTTGGGTAATAAAGCCATCCTCAACCAGCACATCGGTTTGAGTAATTAGGCCTTCGTTGACGAGAGTAGTGTTTAGGAGAAGGAGTTTCATGCCATCAATTTTGCTGCTTCCTTCGCAAAGTACGTCAAAATTACGTCGGCACCGGCGCGTTTAATAGATATCAGCGACTCCATCATGGCCCGTTCGCCGTCGAGCCAGCCGTTGCGGTCGGCCGCTTTGATCATGGCATATTCGCCACTGACGTTGTAGGCCGTGATGGGCAGGTTCACGTTGTCGCGCAGGAGTTTGATGATATCCAGGTAGGCCAACGCGGGCTTAACCATCAGCATATCAGCCCCCTCCTGAATATCCAATTCAGCTTCAATCAGGGCTTCTCGGCTGTTGGCGGGGTTCATCTGATAGGTCTTCTTGTCGCCAAATTTGGGGGCCGAATCCAGCGCGTCGCGGAAGGGGCCATAGAAGGCAGAGGCATATTTGGCCGCATACGACATGATGGCCACGTTGGTGTAGCCAGCCGCATCGAGGGCAGTGCGAATATAGCCCACACGACCGTCCATCATGTCTGATGGACCCAGAATATCGGCTCCAGCCTGTGCCTGTGCCACCGCCATTCGGCCCAGAATTTCGAGCGTTGGATCGTTCAGAATCTGGCCGTTTTCAACCAGCCCATCGTGACCATCGGAACTGTAAGGGTCCATAGCCACATCGGTCATCACGCATACCTCCGGGAAACGGCCTTTGATCGCCCGAATGGTACTTAGATACAGGCCATCGGGGTTGGTGCTTTCGGTAGCGTACTTATCTTTTTTAGACTCGGGGAGGTTTGGAAATACATCAAACGCCCGGATGCCAAGGTCAACACACTCGGCAATTTCATCCATCAATAGATCGGATGAAAACCGGTAAATACCGGGCATCGAGGCCACTTCTGTACGGAGGTTCTGCCCTTCCATCACAAACAGGGGCAGAATAAAATCATGTACTGTCAGGCGGGTTTCCTGCACCAAATCCCGAATCACCGCCGAAGAGCGGTTCCGCCGGGGACGTTTTAGTATGATCATTATACAATCAATTTAAAGCCTTCTCCATGCACATTCACCAACTGCACGCGCTCATCTTCGCGCAGGTATTTGCGCAGTTTGGTAATGTACACATCCATGCTCCGGGCGTTGAAATACGAATCGTCGCCCCAGACCATTTTCAGGGCAAAGCTACGGCTTAACGGTTGATTGAGGTTCTGGGCAAACAACTTTAGCAACTCCGACTCCTTACTGGTGAGCTTTTGACTGAACGGTTCCCCCCCGTTTGCGGGGCGGGTCAGCAGTTGATGTGGGTAATCGAATGAGAGAGAGCCTATGGTATACACACTGGGTTCAAGGTCAGTAGCTCCGCGCTGATAACGACGCAAAATGGCTTGAATCCGCAACAACAATTCCTCCATGCTGAAGGGTTTGGTCATGTAATCGTCGGCCCCAACCTTGAATCCCTGGATGGTATCTTCCTTCATCGACTTGGCAGTCAGAAAAATAATGGGCACATCACGACCCGTCATCCGTATGTCACGAGCCAGCGAAAAACCGTCCTTCTTAGGCATCATCACATCAAAAATGCACAGGTCATAGTGGCCGTGTGTAAACAGGTCGAGGGCTTTGTTCCCGTCGGTAGCCCGGTCGGTTTCAAAGCCCTTCATTGTCAGGTATTCCTGTACCAATTGCCCCAGATTGGGATCGTCTTCGGCTAATAAGATTTTTGCCATAGTTTAGTGATGAACGATGAGTGATGAACCGGTCCGCTGGCGCGGATGAGTAAATCTTTTGCTGGTCTACAGGTGCAGTCAGCCCACTCATCCGCGCCGGCGGACCGGTTCATCACTCATCACTGATTATACGGTATTACGACCTCAAACGAGCTTCCCTGCCCCGGCTGACTATCGACGGTGATGCGCCCATGATGAGCATCTACCATCTTGCGCACATAACTCAAGCCTAAGCCAAAGCCTTTCACATCGTGCAAATTGCCGGTGGGAACCCGGTAGAAAGTCTCAAAAATTCGGCTTTGTTGTTCTTTCGAAAGGCCCAGACCCCGGTCGGCAACAGTCAGGCTAACACCATCGGGCAGGCTTTGCGTACGGATTGTGATGTGCGGTTTGTCGGGCGAATACTTAATCGCATTATCAACCAAATTATACACGATGTTGGTGAGGTGAACCTCGTCGGCTTCCACCATTTCGTTGTCAGCCTCAAAGTCAAGCACCAGTTCGCCACCGCGTTGCTCTATCTGTAAACCAATGGTGTTCAGCACTTTCTCCACCACGTCGTGCACATTAACCGGCACCAGCGTCAGTTTCACGGCTCCCCGGTCGAGCAGGGCCATCTGAAGAACTTTCTCCACGTGTGACCCCAACCGCCGGGTTTCATCCCGAATAATGCCCAGATACCGCGCCATTCGCCCGGCCTCTTCAGTGTCATTGGCTATTCCTATTAGACCAATTCCCTTTCCTCCTTCGGACCCTTCGGACCGCTCCCTTCTCCTTCCGCCCACTGTTTCGGCCATTTCCACAGCCAGCGAAATGGTCGAAATGGGGGTTTTAAATTCGTGGGTCATGTTGTTGATAAAGTCATTCTTAATATCGGCCATTTTCTTTTGCCGGATAATGGTGGTGATGGCAATGTAGAAGCAGGCCAGAATAGTCAGTATCAGCAGAGCCGATGCCGCCAGCGTGAACCCCATCTGACTCCAGATAAACTCTTTGCGAGTCGGGAAATATACATACAGATGATTCCCGGCATCAGGATTGTTAGGAAACAACACCGCCCGGTAGCCCATCTGAAGCATCCGATTGGCATCGGTACGATAAGTCGCAAATAAAAACTGGGGTTTACCGCTGCTCGTTCGGTCGCTCCGAACACCGTAGGAAAACGGCAGCGAAATGCTTCGTTCGGCCAGCGATTCGCGCAACAGTGTGTCCAGCGTGAGCCGATCCAACCGCTCAGCAATGGGCCGTTCTGACAGCAGTAATTCTTTAAGAACCCCCTTCACCATTTGTGTTTGCTCCTCGGCCCGCTTTCCAATCGACTGACTATCATTCATTATCGTCCGTTTTACCTGAGCCGCCTTTTGAGCCGCCTTCAGCCGCTGCTGTTGATTTCGTTTGGCCGCCAGTTGCCGTTGCCGAAGCGAGTCGGCCTGTTGATAGGCCCGGCTCAACTCATCGTTGAACTGGTTCATTTGTCCCACCAACTCCCGGTTTGCCCATTCCTCAAACTGCCGTTGCTGTTCGGCTTGTGCCTGCCATTCGCCCGCTGCCGCCAGCATTTCCTGCTGTTCAAAAAAAGTGGCGACCACCAAAGCCTGTTCGGGCGTGATGGGTTGCGTTTGCGAATGAAGCACATCCGACTGGATCACAACGGTCGAGGGCATTTCAAGGCCGTTACCTCCCCCCCGCCGTTGCCGAATGCGTTTGGCAATCAGGTCTTCTGTGGGCGTGGTGACAGGTCGGTTTTTCCGGGTGAACGCCGGCTTTACCTCCGATTTGCGCGAAATGGCCATCAGCCGTTGTTGCTGTTGCTGCGCACGGATTCGCTGACGGCTCAGATCCGTAATTTCGCGTCGTTCCAGCGTTCGGACCACCTCCTGCAACGCATCCGTCACTTTATAATCAAACTGTTCGCGCTGAAGTCGCCACGCACTTGTGATGTAGTATCCCTGCAAGCCCACCAGGCCCAACAGACCCACAGCCATCAGCGCGACAATCCAGCTTATGCGTTGTTTCGACATTTATCTTTTGTTCAGTGCAACCTTATGCCTCCTTCGAGCATCATTACACTGGTTTTGGAAAAACCTTTGTTCTTCCGTAAAACTAACGAAACCCAAGGCCGGTCAGGTTCGCGTTAACAAACTTTAACAGCTCCTGAACAGCCATTTACGGCACATTTTCATTCCTTTACACAACGACAAAAACCATGAAAACAACACGACTCACAGCGCAACGGTTATGGCTTTCGGCCCTACTCCTGGGTATGGCTACGTTGCCCGGTTTAGCCCAGCAAACAGCCAAAGACAAAGGTGAAGTAACTATTAAAATTATTGAACGAAACGGCGATCAGGTTCGCGAAACCAACCGCACGTATCGCTTAGACAGCAATGACGACCGCGACAAGATTGCCATGAAATTGGTGGACTCGCTCAAAGCAGCCCACCCCAATGAGCGCGGACGGCAAGTCACCATCATTATCGACGAAGGCGAAGGCAATCGTGTCCGCCAACGGCCTGGCTCCGGCGATGTATATGCCCGACGACCCTATTCTGTTCCGCAGTGGGAATATGATATCCGCACAAATGTGGACTCAGTTGCCGGTAAGGTGGATCGGTTTTTCCGGTACGATTTTGAGCCTAAACTCAATCGGGTGTTTGAGGGGTGGTCAAGCACCTATAATGGCGCAACGAAGCCCTCTACGATCCGTAGTTTAGATGTTTTTCCCAACAACCCCGACAAAGATCAGCTGAACATTCGGTTTACGGCCCCGGCTAAAGGAGACATAGATATTGTGGTGACTACGGCAAAAGGCAAAGAGGTTTCGCGCCGGACAATCAACGATTTTTCAGGTGAGTATGTGGGGCAAATCAACCTCGACAAAAAAATAACGCCCGGCGTTTATTTTGTCTCGGTCACTCAAAACGAAGACGGAGCGGTGAAGCGGGTGGTGGTAGAGTAAGATGGTTTCAAACGCTCTGCGGTTTCTATGGTTTCTTTTGTTTCAATACCTTCGGCGTTTCTTGCTACGCTATTGAAACCACAGGAACCGCAGAGCGTTGAAACGCCAGAGGCATTGAAACAATAAAAACTTAAAAAATTTAGTACTTTGTATTGCAAGATACCAAAGTAAACCCATATCTTTGTGTCAACAAGAACAACAATAGAAAAAGAGGTCATGAAAGCGAAGTTGATTACATTACTTTTAGTCGCGGGAATGAGTCTTCAGGCGGCTGCAATGGGGCATCCACACAATATGTTTGCTGCCCGTAAACAGATTCAGTCAAAGCGCGTAGCTATGAATCAGTCACCATGCACTGACTCAGTTTGCAGCAAAGCAGTGATTTATGCCAAAAACACGGTTGTATCTACAGCCGCCGTCTGGACGTGGTTTTCCCAAAAAAGCGCGAAATAGAGGCTTAAACAGCTATTTTTTCGTAATATTTACAGAAGTCCTTCAGCGCACAGATGTCGCATTTGGGCGAGCGGGCCACGCACACATAGCGGCCATGCAGAATTAGCCAATGGTGCGCCTGCGGCACCACAGCTTTTGGAATATGCGCCATTAATGCCTTCTCAACGGCTAAAGGCGTAGTGGCTGTGAGGGGGGCCAACCCTAACCGGTGCGAAACCCGGAACACGTGCGTATCCACCGCCATTGTCGGTTCGTTATAAACCACCGACAGAATTACATGGGCGGTTTTACGCCCCACCCCCGGCAACTTTTGCAAATCAGCCAGCGTCGCCGGAATTTCTCCCCCAAAATCGGCCATCAGCATGCGCGCCATTCCCACCAAATGTTTGGCTTTATTATTCGGGTACGACACCGACCGGATATACGTGAATACTTCCTCCACCGACGCTGCCGCCATCGACTCGGCCTCTGGGAAACGGGCAAACAAAGCTGGTGAAATCTGATTGATTCGTTTGTCGGTACACTGCGCCGACATAATTACGGCTACCAACAATTCAAACGGGTTTGAATAATTCAGTTCGGTTTGCACTTCGGGGTAGTGCGTCGTAAAATAGTCCAGGAAACGGCGGAATCGTTCTTTTTTCAGCATAAACAATAAAGGTCTTACGAATAGACTTTCAGAGATGACATCTTTTAAAACAAGATATCATCTCGAAAGCCTATTCGCAAGACCAAAGATACGCAAAACCCGACGTGCGTGATAGCCTAAGCCATCTGACGCGACGCCGGGTTCGGCGGGTACGAACGTGAATAACTAAGAATGTTGTCGAGGGTACTTTGCCGGGGTTGCCGCTCGATTTTATCCATCAACGACCGAAGCTCGAGCGTATCAAGGAATTGAGTCATCAACTCAGGGTCCGACATCATGGCGTCTTCAATGAAAAGGTTTTCCTCAGTCGAGGTCTCCTCATAGACATACCGGATTACGTCATCGTAAGTAAAAGTTTTTATCATAGCTCGGCGAACGTTTGCTCAGTTGTTTGCGCAGATTAATCAGCGCGTAACGCATACGTCCCAAAGCTGTGTTTATGCTGACACCGGTCGCATCGGCTATCTCCTGGAAACTCATTTCCTCGTAGTGCCGCATAATAAGAACCTGCCGTTGCTGATCGGGCAGTCGCTGGATCAGTTCGCGCAAATGCTCGTGTGTTTCTTGCCGAATCTGCAGTGATTCTACCGAATCCTCCGCAAATTCAAGCGTATTGAACACATTGCTTCCGTCTTCAAACACCACATTGGGGTAGCGTTTATCCTTTCGGAAATAGTCAATGGCCAAGTTGTGAGCGATTCGGATAATCCAGGGGAGAAATTTGCCTTCCTCATTGTACCTACCTCCCTTAATGGTGTCCACGGCCTTTATGAACGTGTCCTGCATTAAGTCTTCAGCTACGTATTGATCCTTAACGATCAGATAAATAGTTGTGTAGATTTTCGACTTATGTCGGTGTACTAATTTGGCAAAGGCACTTTCACTACCACGGATGTACAGAGAAATCAACTCACTGTCAATTACCTGGGCTTTTTCCATTTTCAGTAAGACAATTAGGTAACGTAGAGCGTTCTCTCGATAGTGTGTGCCGGTTTAGATTTTTTGTAGAGAATGACGAATTATTGTATCAAAGTAACCAACAAATTACGTACCACGCAACAGGTCAGTAAAATAATTTTTCAAAAGGTCTGTTTACCTGAATAAAATTTTGTTTGAATCGTTTGAGCAAAATTGAGAAGAAAAAATGTCAAATGCTCGATTTTGAGAAAAACTTGCACTTTCTGACGAGCTTTACAATAGACCTGAATACATACGCAAACGTTTAACCGATGGATTAATTTTATCCATTAATTTTATAGTAGCGTCTTTGGCACAGGTAGTTTAGGTCGCCAACTCTTTTTGCATGTACGTGCTGATTCTGCTTCGCTCCTGTATTTTTTTCGGTTTCATTCTTCTGCTATCCCCCGCTGGCCACGCTCAGACAAGCCATCGTTTTCAGTTTAAGCGGGGGCTGATGGGTACTCAATTTACGGTGACTCTATACGCAGCAGACAGTCTTCTGGCTCAAACCGCTTATGATAGCGTGTCTGCCCGAATGGATTCGCTCAACCAAATTATGAGCGATTATCTGGATGGTTCCGAAATCAACCGGCTTTCGCAAACGAGTGGCTCAGGACAGTGGATTTCGGTTTCTCAACCGCTGTATGATGTGCTGCAAAAAGCCTGTCAGATTGCCCGCCTTTCCCAAGGGCGATTCGACCCAACCATTGGCCCCCTGTCGCAACTGTGGCGACGGGCTGTCAGGCAACGGGCGTTTCCATCGGCCACCGAACGTCGACAGGCAAGGCGAGCCGTTGGGTATCGGTTCATGGCCTTCGATTTGGCCACTCACTCTGTTCGCTTAGAACGTACCAACATGCGGTTAGATGTGGGCGGCATTGGGCAGGGATACGCCGTTGACGAAGCAGCCATTGTATTGAAACAGTCTGATATTCAGTCATTTTTGCTCGATTTGGGGGGCGATGTGCTGGCAGGGTCTCCCCCACCCGACCGACCCGAGGGCTGGCGCATTGACGTTGGGTCGGGTACAAACAGCCGCGTCGACCCCGCCGACACGCTGGTGGTGCTGTTGAAAAATGCGGCTATTACAACGTCGGGAGACACCTACCGACAGTTGACTATTGGGGGTCGGCAATATTCGCACATCATGAACCCACGGTCAGGATTAGGACTGCGGCATTTTGTGCGGGCCACCGTGATGGCCTCCGAAGGCTACCGGGCCGATGCCCTCACGAAAGTATTTAGTGTGGTTTCTGCTCGAAGAAGGAGCGTGTTTGCCAGACGGTTCCCCGATGTGAAGGTCTGGATACTGGAAAACAAAAAAGGCCGATTGCGCAGGTGGCAATCGGCCTTTTTGTAGAGACGCAATTAGGCCGGTCCGCCGGTGCGGTCTCTACACGGTTACTGTTTTTCCGGGAACGGCGATTGGGTAATAACCATCGGAGCCAGGGAGCAATTTGGGTTTGGCATCCCAGGCGAGGGTTTCGGGGAAGAGGTCAATTTGCGAGTTCATGGCATCGTCCCACTTAATGAGCTTACCAGAGTAGGTTGCCATACGACCCATGATGGAGGTCATGGTGCTTTTGGCTCCGTTTTCGGCATCGGCGAATTTATACTGTCCCGCAGCAATGGCCGCAAACAGTTCATCGTGTTCAATTTGGTAGGGGTCTCCATCGGGCTTTTTGGAGTCATACGGATGCGTGTAAAGAGCCGATCCTTTGTGGGGTTTCAGGCTCGTATTTTTGAGTGCGAATGAGT
This sequence comes from Cytophagales bacterium, assembly GCA_031411995.1. Classification (GTDB taxonomy): domain Bacteria; phylum Bacteroidota; class Bacteroidia; order Cytophagales; family Spirosomataceae; genus Rudanella. The sequence continues at coordinate 72,649 of JANOCD010000123.1, read as the reverse complement.
CAATTCGACCCTTTGTACCCAAAAACTGCTCATCGACTTTGCTGTAGGTGCCTTCGTAATGACGGCATTGGCTGTTGATAGTCGTGCCGTCAGCGTAGACAAAGTCAACGATGTGGTGATCGAAAATTTCGCCGTGGTCTTTGCTGTTGCGAACCTGCCGCCCGCCGGTGCCCTGCGCCGACACGGGGTAGCCTTTTTTAACCCAGTTGGCCACGTCGATGTTATGCACGTGCTGCTCGGTGATGTGGTCGCCACAAAGCCAGTTGAAATAATACCAGTTGCGCATCTGGTATTCGAGTTCGGTTTGGTTGGCCTGACGCGGATTCATCCATACGCCCCCGCTGATCCAGTACACACTACCACCAATGATATCGCCGATGGCTCCGTCGTGAATGCGTTTGATAGCTTCACGGTAGTTGGGCTGGTAGTGTCGTTGCAAGCCAACCACCACATTGAGTTTCTTTTTCTTGGCTTCTTCGGCAGCCGCTAACACCCGCCGAATTCCGGGGGCATCGGTGGCAACGGGTTTCTCCATAAAAATCTGCTTGCTTTGGCGCACAGCTTCCTCAAAATGGCCTGGACGAAAACCCGGAGGAGTTGCCAGAATAACCACATCGGCAAGGGCAATAGCCTGTTTATAGGCATCTAAGCCCACAAATTGCCGCTCTTTTGGCAGGTCCACTTTCTGGGCTGCGTCGGGGCGTTTCATGAGGGTACTATAGGCTATATCGACTCGATCCTGAAACGCATCGGCAATGGCAACGATCTTCACGTTTTGTTTGGTATTGAGGGCTTGCTGGGCAGCCCCTCTGCCGCGTCCACCACACCCAATGAGGGCGACTTTGATGGTATCGTCCACCGACGAGTGATAGCCCGCAGCGCGTGTGCTAAATGGAAGCTGACTCAGCAGCGCACCGCCCGTGAGCAGACCGGATGTTTTGAGAAAGTCGCGCCGGTTAGCGGCTGAATTGGTCAGGTTGTTAGCCATGAGTATATATAGATTGAGGTACTAATCAGATAGTTCGGTTTGACTGACTAAAGGATAAAGTATAGCTAAAATACCCGATCCATTTCCTAAATTTTCGAACCCACAAGATCATGTTTTTCCGTTGTACATCATAATCATCTGAGCCAATCGTATGAACAACAGCCTTACAAATGGCCAATTAGCGGCCCTGATTCTTCGCATCGGTATGGGAGTAAATATGCTTCTGCATGGTGCTGTGCGTTTACCCAATCTAACCACCAATGTGGAAAAAATGGCCGCAGGCTTCGAAAATACATTTCTGCCTTCGATAGTTTCCCACGGATTTTTATACGTGTTAACCTTTGCTGAGATTATTATTGGTCTGCTAATTCTGGTTGGCGGCCCGTTTGGCCGTTGGGGCTATTTTGCGGGTGGAATTCTGATGACCGCGCTTATGTTTGGTTCATCGCTCAAAATGGACTGGCCAACCGTGGCTACTCAGGTAGTTTACCTTATTGCATTTTATTTGGCGTTAAACCATACACCTAATCAGCGATCTTAGTTGATAATTAATTAGTAAGTATCAATTTATTAATGCCCAATATATAGTAAAAATACTTAAAAAAACATGAATTTAATTGAGTTTTTATACTCAATACGTTTTTCGTAAATTAAAGAGTGTATAGTGAAGTTTCTTTGCCCTAAAGAACTTCACTATACACTCTTTAATTTATTCCTATGCACTCTTTACCACGATTAATCTTTACAAACCCTGCTCGACTTGATCGAACAGAAAAACGTTTTTGGCAGGCATTTGCCTTGCCTGTCAAGTTTTTACAGGCGAGTGTCTTCCTATTTTTTTTAACCATGCTGTCTTACTCTGCCCTGGGGCAGCAATGCGTTTCGGTAGCTGCCGGTAACTGGTCAACCGCTGGTTCCTGGAGTTGCACGGGAGCTACTGCTCCGCCAGGTGTAGCTTTTACGGGGACTATTGTTGTCAAGCATAATATAACCTTCAATGCGAGCCTGACAATCCCTGGTTCGACGACGATCAACGTCCTTAATGGAGGGACACTGGGTTTTTCAGGCAACCAAGACTTGACTTTATCTAATAATGCCTCAAGAATTAATTTGTATGGGGCTAACGCTATAGTTTCTACAAACACAGGCAATTCAAACATCATTATTGGCTCTCCCGGTTTTACATACGACCTTCCTAATAGTGCAACAGCGCTGGCTGGCCCTCAAACCCTTACCAACGGGGGATCAATTGCTTTGGTAAACTCCTTATCTGTAACGGCTTCGGCTTCTTCAACGGCAGTTTGTGTGGGAGGAGCCGCTTCCTTGAGTGTGGTGGTTTCAGGTGGTACAGCTCCCTATAGTTATACATGGGTTGCTCCCGCAGGAACTACACTCAGTCCTACATCAACCAGTGTGGTTTCGGCAACTATTAGTACGACTGGCGTAAAAACATTCACCGTGCTGGTGGCCGACAATGTAGGATATACCAACAGCACGACCCTTGCCATAACGGGAAACGCAACACCGCTTTTAGCTCGCTGACAACAACCCAGGGCAGTTTACCTTATTGTGATGCCGTAGTGCGGAACGTGATTAATATCAGTTCTACTGTTACTAATGGTACAGCCTACACCGTAATTGGTCCCGGCAATACGGCGAGTAATAGTGGGGGAACAACCTGGACAACCCTGAGCGGAAATGCTTATGCAACCGGCTCGCTGGTGGGCAGTCCGGCATCGTTCTCGGTAAACAGAGTAGCAGCAGTATCCCGCAGCGGAACGTATACCGTGATCGTGGCCAATTCGAGTGGTTGTTTATCCACCACTACTATTAGTCTAACTGTTGCGGCCACACCTGTTACCGTAACGGTTCCCTCGGGCGCAACCACGATCTGCTCATCACAACAGCCAATCAGTATAACGGCGAGTACCACCGGGGGAAGTGGCTCGTATTCGTATGCGTGGGAAATTGGGCCGGGGTTGTCAGGGGGGTATGTAAGCTATCCAGGGAATACCTCGGTGATCTCAAGCAGTATATTAACCGCATTCACGTCGGGGACAGCAGCGGCCCGGTATCGTGTGCAGGTGACTGATATTATTAGCTCTTGTCCATCAACACAGGACGTGGTTCCTGTATTAGTGAATCAGACCCCATCGGTTAGCCTGAGTGCCAACGGCCCCCTCACCTGTGCGCAAACAACTCTCACCCTGACCGCCACCGCAACAGGTGGTGTTACTCCCTACACGTATACATTCAGCGGGCCGGGGCTTTCGCCAACGGCTTCGACCAGTACGCTGGTAGTGAGTGCGGCTCAGGAAGGTTCATATACTGTGCTCATATCGGCGGCAGGCTGCACCACCACGGCAACTACCACCGTAACATCGAGTACGACTCCGCCGGGTATTACACAAAACGGATCGACAACGCACGTAACGTGCAATGGGCTTTCTAACGGGGCCTTGTCAGTCAACGTAACGGGTGCTTTTCCGTTTACGCTTACGGCGGGGAATGGCTTAACGGCTCTTGTTGCCAGCAGTGGCGGAGCCGCTTCGCTGACGGGGTTGATTGCTGGTGACTATATAATCAACATCACCGATGCCAACGGCTGCACCACCATGACCTCGCCTATCAGCGTCACGGAACCAAGTCCATTAACGGTGTCGCAGGCGTTCTCATCACTTGCAGTGTGCGCCGGACAGTCAGCTACCCTTACGGCAACACCAAATGGTGGAGTTGCGGCTTACACCTATACGTTTACGCCTTTGGTGGGCAGCCCAACAACCAGCTCCAGCAATACGCTCGTGGTGCCAACTACCCCAAGTCTGACGTCGGCAACCCTGTCTTACACAGTAAGCGTAACCGATGTCAACGGTTGTACGGCGGTAAGTGGAGGCAACTTCGATCTTACGGTTAACCCGTTGCCTACAGTTTCCATTACACCATCGGCCACAACAATTTGTGCTGGCCAAAGTGTGGACTTGACCGCTACGAGTGGTACAAGCTATAGTTGGAACAATGGAGCCTCTACAAGTAACCCGTATGCCGTCAGTCCATCTGCTACGGCCAGCTACACCGTTACGGTGACCGATGTGAATGGATGTAGCAATACGGCAACAGCCACGGTAACAGTTAACCCCCTGCCCGTTATTAGCAGCGTAAGTGCCACCAGCGTGGCTTGCCAGGGAGCCAGTACAGGTAGCTTTACGGTAGCCGCTACGGGCACGGGACCTTATACGTTCGCGGCCAATGCCACCTCCAATACTACGGGTGAGTTCACGAGTCTGACAGCGGGTACGTATCCCATCTCGCTGACTGACGCCAACGGCTGTTCGCCCTCCTCAACCAGCAGTGCCGTCATTCTTGAACCAGCCACGGCTATTACCATCAGCACCTCGGGTGTTTCGCATGTGTTATGCAGCGGCACTACAGGTAGCCTGACGGTAACGGCAACAGGGGGTACAGGTATCATCAGTTACAGCATCAGTTCGGGTGGGTTGCCCAATACCACGGGTGAGTTTACCGGGCTGGCTGCGGGCAGCTACACCGTGACGGCAGGTGATGCGAACGGCTGTACGATGGCCACCGGCACACTGTCGCTTACGCAACCCGCTGGCGCGTTGACCATTGCCAGCGTAGCCGCTCTATCGGCTACTTGTTTTGGAGCCTCCACCGGAGCGATTACGGCGACGGCTACTGGTGGTTCCTCTTCTTACACGTTCGTGCTGGGGGGCGTTAGCAGCAGTACATTACCAGGCAACACCGTAGCCTTCAGTTTCCTGGCCGCTGGAACGTATTCGCTTACGCTAACAGATGGGAACGGCTGTACGGCCACGCAAACCGGCATCGTTGTCACGCAGGCTACGGCACTGAGTCTGTCGTCCCCCACGGTGACTACGGTGCTGTGTGCGGGCGACAACACCGGGGCTATTAGCATCACGGCTTCAGGCGGAACGGCGGGCTATACCTATGATATTAGTTCAGGTGGTTCCAACACAACGGGCAGCTTCACGGGTCTTTCGGCTGGCATTTACCTGCTCACGGCAACCGATGTGAACAGTTGTACGACCGCCGAGGTCTCCGTTACCCTTGTGGAACCTACTGCCCTGGCCTACACTTCAGTGGCCGTTTCGGCGGTTTGCGCCGGTGGTTCTACAGGGGCCGTGTCTATGACCCTGACGGGCGGGGCGGGTGGCTACAGCTATACGCTCAACACAGGTACGACCAACACCACGGGCAGTTTTACGGGGCTTGCCGCCGGTAGTTACACGATAACGGGCAACGATGCCAATGGCTGCACGATAGCATCGGGAGCCATCGTCATCGCAGAACCATCAGCCCTAAGTTTATCGGCTCCCACAGTTACAACGGTGGCCTGCAACGGAGCTGCAACGGGTGCTATTGTTATCACGGCCTCTGGCGGTACGGGTGGGTACAGCTACTCACTCAACACCGGTGTGAGCAACGGCCTTGGTAGCTTCACGGGTCTTTTGGCGGGCAGCTACACGATCACGGTTATAGACGCTAACGGCTGTACGCTGTCGTCGGGGGCTATCTCAGTGGCACAGGTCGGCTCGTTACCCACTGTAACCATTGCGCCCGCAAGTTCGGTGGTTTGTCCGGGAACAGCCGCCAGCCTAACGGCTACGGCTTCGGGTGGCACGTCAGGTTACACCTTTGTCTGGTCGGCGGGAACGGTGCCCGCAACGGGGTCAGTCGTGTCGGCTACAACAGCCATTGCCGATGCCGGCACCACGAAAATCTACAGCGTGACAGTTACGGATGGTAGCGGTTGCACAGCCGTGAGTGCGTCTCCGGCGAGCGTGTCTATATCGCCCCAGCCTACGTTTGGGACGCTGACGCCCACCGCCCTAACGGTGTGTTCAGGAGGAACGATCGGGTTTAGTGCCAACGGCCTGCTAGATGGTGCAACGAGCCTTGCCTATTCGGTCAACGGCGGTCCGGCCAGTACCACAACCGTCACCGTGACTGGCGGTGCGTTGACGTTCCCGGCGGCCGCCTATCCGGTAGGTAGTTATACCATCACCATCACCTCGCTGACGGTCAACGGCTGTAGCCTTAGCCCATCAGCGGGCAATGTGACCAGTTTCACTGTGAAAGCCCTGCCTACAGTGAGCAGCCTGGTCAGTTCGAGCGTAGCCTGTACGGGAACCAACACCGGTAACTTCACAATAGCGGCAGCGGGTACAGCACCCTTCACCTACTCGGCAAACGGGCAAACCAACAGCACAGGTATTTTCACGGGGCTGGCGGCAGGCACTTACCCAATCTCTTTCAGCGATGCCAGCGGTTGTGCGCAGGGTAGCTCTGTAACCATCGGGCAAACGGCTACGCCACCAACTGTTTCTGTTTCGCCCTCGGGCACGGCTGTTTGCGCAGGTACAACGGTTAGTCTGACCGCAACAGGGTCAGGTGGTACGCCGGGGTACACATTTGTGTGGGCAGGAGGCACAAGCCCTACTAACACTTCGGTGGTGTCGGCGGCCAACGCGCTGGGGATAGGGTCTTACACGGTGACCATAACCGATGCCAATGGCTGTACGGCCACGCAAACGGCGAGCGTGACCATAAATGCTATTCCGGTTGCCACCCTAACGGGCCTGCCCAGCACAAGCCTGGGTTGCACGCAGCCATCGGCGACGTTGAATGCGGGTGGTGGTGCCAGTTATGTGTTCACCAACAGCAGCGGAACACCGATATTCTCAGCGGGCAATCAGGCGGTAGTAACGGCCGCCGGAACATATTCCGTAATTGCCACCAGCAACGGGTGTAGCAGCACTACCAGTATCGTCATCAGTCAGAACAACACCATCTCATCGGTATCGCTGGATAACCCGGCGGCTTCTTCGGCTGTGTGTCCGGGCGGCTCGGTGTCGGTGCCGGTGGGGGTCACCAATGCTACGGGCTTGCAATGGTACAAAGATGGGGCGATGGTTGCGGGCCAAACCTCTGCCACGCTCGCGTTGGGAGGAATTCAGCCGAGTCAGGCCGGGGCTTACTGGCTGGTAGCAACGGGGTCCTGCAATAGCCTGACCAGTGCGGTCTTCAACTTGACGGTGAAGCCCGAACCAGTGGTGGTGCTTACTTTCCCCTCTGGTTCAACAGTGGTGGGACCGGGTTCAATTATAGGTATCATCACCATACAGGCTCCCTTGACTGGAGTTGTGTTCCAGGCTACAGGCGGGGTGTCCTACGAGCGGTTTATGATGATCGACCGCATCAACGGCTACGAGATCCGGCAGGTCGATACGAACGGAACCGGAATTTTCCCCATCACCCGATCGGGGCCTTTCCGCTTGACGGTGACGGGGGCTAACGGCTGTAAGCGAATTGTGGAGGGAGTGATTGTGGTTGCGCCCTAACCAAACGTAACTAAACTCGACTAAAATGAGTAGCCCCTTTGTCCTCCCTAGGATACGGACAAAGGGGCTACTCATTTTAACGATCCAGGTGTGCCATGATAAATAGATGACAATCTCTATCAGTTTTTCATTATTTAATAGTAGTATATTTTTATGTATTTATTTATAGTGTTTTTTACTTGAGTAAAACAAAGTTTGTTAAGCAATAATACTTAAGTGTACCAATATCAATATACCGTTTAATAACATTACGTTTTTTTTAAGGCCCTAAAGAACGGACTATCCAATTGGTAGGTATAGCTTTGGCGTGAACTAATTTTCAACATCAGCCTGCACACACCCGTATGACTCTACCTGTTTACTACATCCAGCCCTTTGTTTTGACAACGCCCGCTCCATTAACTATCAGACAATTACACCAGTTTTCGTTACCCGTGTTGGGTTCATCGCCAATCGTCAATATTGGCATCACCCGAAGTTAATTTTCTCTCTACTAACCCAACTTCTTTCGGTTAGTTTTTCTCGTTTTTTCTAAGCCCCAACCGGAGTTGCTTGTTTCATCAAGTCAATGTTGGGGCGAAGTGTAGTCTATACGCGCCTTTTTATCCTGTTTTCCTACTTTACAATACACCTATGTACTCATCTTTACGCTACCTGTTCAATCAGTTGCGGCAATTGGTCAGTTTCGTTACTGACTCCGCCAGATTTACCACCCCGTTCTCCGCTTCGTTGGCTCGTTTTCATCGCCCGCTGACTTTTTCACATCTGCCCCGCAATCGGGTTTATCTTGCTTTTGTGGTACTGGCCGTTTGGCTGGGCGGGAGCGGGATGGCCGTGGCGCAACTCGTTACCAACACAACGACCAATGCCACATTCTCAACTATTCAGGCGGCCATTGATGCTGCCGGTACTGTGAATGGACATACACTTTCAGTAGCGGCCGGAACGTATGCTGAAAATGTTACCGTAAACAAAAGCCTGACTATTGTATCGGTTGCGGGAAAAGGCTCAACAATCATTAATGGGTCGGATGTTGGTGCCGGAACCATCAACATCACCGTAAATAATGTCACCATTGGCACATTTGGGAAAGGTTTTACAATCAATGGATACGACACAGGAAACGCTGGTTTTGAGCGGGCTGCGGTTTATTTGACGGGGGCTGTCAGTGGCATAACGATTCGTGATAATAACGTCGTAGCGAATGGTGAAGCCGGGTTACTGACGGAGTTTAATCTAGCTGTGTCTAACCTGACGGTGGACGCAAATATCTTTTCTGGTAAGACCTTTACCGGAGCCGAGGCTGGGGATTGCGGATTTGCCAACCAGTACACAGCGTCTAATGTTCCCCGCCAATTGGTTGTCATTTCTACGGGTACAACAGGCTTGTTATTTACCAGCAATGTGATCAGCGGTACGGCGGGAACTTCAAGTACTGCAAGCAGTTGCACGGCATTTGGTCAAGGCAATACACTTGTTACTATTGATGCCAATAGTGCAATAATTCGCGGGAACACCTTTGCAGGAACCACAACCCGTTTTGGAACCAGTCTCCGGGCGCGGGGAACAAACGTAAGTGTATCCTGTAATACATTCGATAATACAGGATTAGGGGTTGCTGCTGCTCACATATTTTTCGATGCCGACCCCCTAACCGGAGGAGCAAATCCAAATACGGTAGCTGGCGTAGCCACCCAAAATACGTTTCCGAACGGCGGAGCTTATTTGACTAACTATTCTAATCCAGCCTCCATTACTATTTATAAAGACCTTGCTCAAGCAACGGCAGCAACTCCTGGAGCAGGTACAGGCCCGGTCAGTACCAACGCAACAGCACTGGCAACCGTTTTGAATGTGAATACTGGCCTGGCTTACTGCTCGATTCAATTGGCGATTGACGATGTGAATACGGTCAACGGCCACACCATTCAGGTTGGGGCCGGAACGTATGCTGAGGATGTGAGCGTGACAAAAAGCCTCACTATCAATGGAGCGGGTCTAACCTCGACTACCGTAATCGGGCCTATTGGTGGGGGAGGATCGACATTCAATATTGGGGCCAGCAACGTGTTGATTAGTGGTTTTACGGTTACGAGAGCAGGTAATAATACCACAGACTGGACAAATGCCGGCTTGAACTCGGGGGGCTTGTCTATTAATGGACAGGGGTTGACCGGATTAGAAATAAGTAATAACCTCTTCACCGGCAATCGGACGGGTATCGATATCAACAACAATAATGGGGCTTACGTCCATAATAACGTCATTACATCGAACCGCACAGGGTTGATTTTTAGAAATCAAACGGATAATGTCCGGCTTGAGCAAAATACCATTACAGACAACTGGACGGTTGGTGTTTTATTCCTGGAGCAAAGTGGAGGCACCAACATCCCTGCTCAGCAAGCTATCAACGGCACATTTAATAATAACAATATCAGCGCGAACTGGTATGGGCAGATAGTTGATCGGCAGAATGGAGGGTCACTACCCGCACCAGGAAGCAATCTAAAAAACTTTAAGTGTAACTGGTACGGGTCTATATCGCCCGTTTTCTCAACGGCCAACAGTACGGAGCCGGGTTATGCTGCCCAAATTCCTGTGGCTTATGGTGGTACGGCTACCGCGCCGGGTGGACAACCTGACGTACTGGGAACAGCCGCTGCCAACTTTGTTTATACGCCATTTCTGTCGAACGGCACCGACAATGCACCGGGTACTGTTGGTTTCCAGCCTGTTCCCAATAGTTGCAATGGCTGCCCCGGCGGAGTCCTGGTGACGAATACGAATACGGGCATGATTTTCTGCTCCATTCAATTGGCGATTGATGACCCAACAACGTTGAACGGCCACACCATTCAGGTTGGAGCCGGAACATACAGCGGCCTGGTGTCCGTAACCAAATCACTGACCATCAACGGAGCCAATGCCGGCATTGCCGGGAGTGGGGGCCGGGGTGCCGAGTCAATTATTACGGGCAACGCAACGACCGATGCTATCGCAATTTTGGCCAGCAATGTCCTTATTAACGGGTTCCGTTTAGAAAATACGGCAGGGAATGTTTATGGGGGTGTTGGTGTGGGGTTTGCTTCGACCCCGTCTAATGTAACAGTTATCAACAACGTTGTTACCAACAATATCATCGGCATTTCAGGCAATAACACCGGAACCAACATTCTGATTGCCAACAACCTGTTCGATGCCAATAACAAACCCGGCCCAGCCGGTGGGGCCGCCTTTTACGTGGATAATGCAACCAACGGACTCACCTTACAGAATAATGTGTTCAGGAATCATACCCAGAACTCACCTGTAATTATTGCGGCTTCAGCCGCAGGAACGCACCAAAACTTCACGTTTGCACAAAACACCATTGAGAGTAGTAACAATGCTACTGGCTCAATGGTGTACGTCACCAGCGTGACAAACGGGACATTCACGCAGAATACACTGAACGGAAGCGGTATCCGGTCATTAAAATTAGCGGGTGCTAATGCAAACATTAGCGTAACGAATAACTTCATTAGCTTCAGTAGCAGTACAACGGGTGTTGTGGCAACGGATGATGGTTTTGGAAATAACACAAACGTTACGATCAATAACAACAGTTTTGTTGGTAGCGGTGGGTTAGCTATCCAGAATCAGACAGCCATCACACTCGATGCCACCTGCAACTGGTATGGCACCGTATTGAACATCAACACACTGGTGAGCGGCCCGGTTACGTTCACTCCGTTCACAACCAACGGCACTGATAACGAAGTGGGTACGCCGGGTTTCCAGCCTGTACCCAACTCCTGTTCCTGCCCGGTCACAACAGTGAGTTTATCGCCCGCCAGCACCATAGTATGCACGGGTACATCGGTCACCTTGACGGCAACTCCGGGTACGGCGGGCAGCTATACTTACACCTTCAGTGCAGGGGCCACGCAGGGGGGCGGTGGATTAACGGATAACACGGCAACCGTGAATGCCAGTGGAACCTATTCGGTAACCATCACGAACGCCAATGGCTGTACTGCGGTAAGCAACACCAGTTCGGTAACAGTGAGTAGTCCGGCTACGCTGAATGCAACAGGGCCGGTTGCCTCTTCAACGGTTTGTGAAGGTAGCACGGTGGTCGTGCCAGTCACCGTGACCGGCGCACCGACCGGTTTCCAGTGGTATCAGAATGGCGTAGCCATTTCTGGGCAAAACACGGCTACGCTCACGCTCGCGAACGTGCAGCCAGCGCAAGCAGGCAATTATTCGCTGGTGGTTATCGGTAATTGCAACAGCCTGACGACCTCTGCATTTGTGCTTACCGTGAACCCCGCTCCGGTGGTAACACTAACGGTTCCTTCTGGTTCAACGGTGGTTGGGCCGGGAACAGGGACTGCTACCATCACCATACCTGCTTCCCTGACGGATGTTGCGTTTCAGGCTTTTGGGGGCACATCCTACGAACGGGTGATTATACTTGACCGCATCAACGGCTACGAGATTAGGCAGGTGGACTCCAACGCGAACGGAATTTTCCCCATCACCCGACCGGGGCCATTCCGCCTGACGGTAACGGGAGCCAATGGCTGTAAGCGGACGGTGGAGGGCGTGATTGTGGTCGCGCTTTAAACAGACCCGATTACGAGCAGTAAACCGATGTGTAACGGGTGCAGGGTAGGTTCGCCAGGACTTGCTTCTGCACCCGTTTATTTTATTCATATTGACTCAATCCAAAATATATTAATTTGCCGTATTATGACATAAATTAAGTGTCAAATGCGTTTGCTGTGTCTTCTTCTTTTGGCCCCGGCCCTGCTTTTTGCTCAACCGCCCCCTCGGACTGCCAAAGGCTGGCAGGAAATTACCATTTCTGACGGTCTCTCGCAGGGAATGATTTTCGATCTCAAACAGGATCGGAAGGGGTTTATGTGGGTGGCAACCAAGGATGGTCTCAACCGTTACGACGGGCATAATTTCACCGTGTTCACCCACGACCCCTACAATGAATTCAGCATTTCCGACAATACCTGCTCGGCCTTGCTCGTGGATCATGGCGGGCGACTCTGGATCGGCACACTCACCCAGGGCCTCAATCTGTTCGATGCCCAAACGCAACGATTTTACCATATCGACATCAGCGACCGCGACTCGCCCAATGCCGGTAACTACGAAGTCCGTTTTTTAGCCGAAGACCCCGACGGAAACATCTGGGTGAACACCGATCAGGATAAGCTCTTTAAAATTACTCTGCCCAACGCACTTAAAACGGGTTTTCCTACCCAATCGAATTTCACCGATCAGCTCAAATTCAGTCGACTACCGCTGCAAGGAATGAAAGCCAATGGCAGGGCGCACCACTTACGTTTCGAGCCGGATGGCAGGGCAACAGTGGGAACAACCTACGGCATGTATGCCCTCAACTGGCGGCAGGCCACCGACATAAGGCCGGTGAATCGCCCGGCAGTTGAACCGGCGAAGTGGGTTATTGTTGACGACGACAGTCAAGGAGACTACTGGTTTTCGGTGACGGGAGAATCCGTTCACGGCTGGCTACGGGGCGTTTATAAAACCATTGCCCTGCCCAAACGGTACAACAGTGTGGTGGTTCGGTTTGTGGGTAAGAATGCGGTGGCGGTGGCTACAGTTGACCACCTCTGGGTCATGTCGCCCGCTGATCTGATGGCGCAGGACAGCCTGACCGCCCGGAATGCATTTACGGTGATACCGCCCAATCTGTTCAGTCTGAAGGCACTGATGCAAGACCAGACCGGTAATCTTTGGGTGGGTAGTGCCGGGTATGGATTGCGCAAATTCAATCCCCGGATCAAGCAATTTCAGGCCTATCTGCCCAATTCGTCGCTCAACCATTTGTATCAGGACCGGCAGCAACGGACATATGCCCTAAAACCTGTTCAGTATGTGCAACTCAACAGAGCAACCAATCGAGTAGTACCCATACCGGGATTCAGTCAGTTAAGAATCGAACAACAGCACCGCTACCTGATGCAGGACCGGCGGGGTAATTTCTGGGTGGCCTACCACGATCAGGTAACGAGGGAGCATTATCTGATGGCCTACTCGACTGACTGGAAACCGATCAGAAAACACCCCTTACCCCCCAACACAGGCTTTGGCTATTATGGCAACAAGATTATCGAAGATCGGCAGGGAATGCTGTGGATTGGGGCAACCAACGGCAATCTGCTCCGTTTCAACCCCCTGACGGGTGTCTTCCAGACCATCAGCTATGGCGCATTGCTGCCCCGGAGCGGAGCCGAAACGGAAACGTATGCCCTGTATTTTGATCAGGCCGGTACGCTCTGGATTGGTACCCAAAAAGGGCTTATTCGGGCTAAAAACCCACTCGTAAAACCAATTTTCAGTCTATATAAAAACGCAACGACAGACCGCCAAAGCCTGAGCAACAATTTTGTGTCGTGCATGCTCGACGATCCTAATGAACCCGCCCGCTATCTGTGGGTGAGCACCAAAGGCGGAGGACTGGAACGGCTCGACAAGCAAACCCGTACCGACGGACCGGACCAGTTTACTCATTTCACCGAAGCGCAGGGCTTGCCCAACAAAGTGGTGTATGGAATGCTGGTGGATGAGTTTAAATGCCTGTGGATGAGCACTAATAGGGGGTTAGCTCAGTTCAATCCAAAGACCTTTAAGTTTCGTAACTACACCAAAGCCGACGGTCTACAGGACGACGAATTCAACACGGGTTCCTACTTCAAAACGGATTCAGGCGAGTTGCTGTTTGGGGGCGTAAACGGCATGAACGCTTTTCGGGCAAAGGAGGTAACGGTCAATAATGGACCGGCCCAGCCCATTCATATCGTTGACTTGAAGGTGAATAATGAGCAGGTTGTTTTAGGTGGGGCCGACGGTATTCTCAGGGCAAGCATTGATAACACAGCACAACTCGACCTAGCCCACAATCAGAATGGGTTGACGCTGGAATTTGCCGTGATGGACTACACCAACGCGCCCAAAAACCGGTATCGGTATCGACTCGATGGCATCGACGAGAACTGGGTAGAGGCAGGTACCAACCGCTTTGCCAACTACGCTCAACTGCCCTCTGGCACTTATACCCTGCACGTGATGGGTTCAGCAGATGGCGAAGTCTGGAGCAAACCCATTGACCTGTCCATTCGGATCAACCCACCGTTCTACCGCACCTGGTGGGCTTATCTGTTGTATCTGATCGTGCTGATTGCCATCGGCTGGCAGCTATACCAGTTTCAAAAACAGCGTTTGCTGTTGCAGCAGCAAGTCGATTTTGAACAGAAAGAAGCCAGTCGGCTGGCGGAACTGGACGGACTGAAAACGCAGTTTTTTGCCAATATTTCCCACGAGTTTCGCACCCCACTCACGCTCATTCTGGGGCCTATTGAGCAGGCTGTTCAGGATTACGCCCACGATGCCCGTTTCCCCCTCATTCAGCGCAATGCCACTCGGCTTTTGAGCCTGATCAACCAACTCCTCGACCTGAGCAAGCTGGAAGCGGGTCAACTCCGCCCCGAACCCGAACCTGGTGACCTGGCAGGTTTCTTCCGTACCCTTGCCAGTTCGTTTACGTCGCTCGCCGAAAGCCGGAAAATCCGGTTCACGTTTACTCAGAATGAAACCAAACGGCAGGCCGATTTCGACCGCGACAAGCTCGAGAAAATCGTGTCGAACCTGCTGTCTAATGCGTTTAAGTTTACCCCTTCAGGCAACGAGGTAAGGATGATGGTTCATTACCCCACCATTGGCCAGTCGGGCCTGATGCAGTGTACCATTGAGGACACTGGAATCGGCATTGCACCCCAATACCTGCCCCATATTTTCGAGCGGTTTTATCAAGTAGAGGGGCAAATCAACCGGCCTTACGAAGGCACCGGCCTTGGACTGGCCTTAGTTAATGAACTGGTGAAAGTGTTGGGAGGCAGCGTCGACGTAGTCAGCGCGGAGGGGGTTGGCACCTCGTTTATGGTGATCTTGCCGGTGGTTGAGGTGGGGGAGTCGGGGGTACGGGTCACTCCAACGCTCGTTAGCCGGGACCGCTCATCACTTCACCAAACGCCCCCCCCAGATCTGCCGTTTACCAGCCAGGCCAGCAAAATGAAGATGGATGTTCCACAAACCTACTCCGAAAACGTCCTGCTCATTATTGACGATAACGACGACATCCGGGCTTATGTGCGCTCAGTTTTCGAGACCGACTACCAGGTCATTGAGGCCGTGGATGGCCAGGAGGGGTTAGAAAAGGCTACCGCCAGCCAGCCCGACATCGTGATCTGCGATTTGATGATGCCCCGGCTCGATGGCTTCGGTTTTTGCCGCGCCTTGAAAAAGCAGGAGGCCACCAGCCACATTCCGGTGGTGATGCTCACGGCCAAAGCCACCCTCGAAGACCGTATCGAGGGCTTTGATCTGGGGGCCGACGACTACCTGACCAAACCCTTCAATCGGGCCGAGATTCAGGCCAGGGTGCGGAATCTGGTGCAACAACGCCAGCGGCTCTACCAACGCTTTGCCACCCTCCCGCTGCCTGCACTCGAAACCGGGTCGGCTCCCCAACCGGTTGAGGTGGCCAAACCCGGCCTGATTGCCGCCGAACAGAAATTCCTCGACCGGATAACGGCTGAGGTGATGCAACACCTCGATAACGCAGACTTCACCGTCGAAGCCCTGGCCGAAGCCATGAACATGAGCCGGGCGCAGCTTCATCGTAAGCTGAAAGCCATAGCTAATACAACCGCTACGAACCTGATCCGGGATATTCGACTGGCCAAAGCGGCCGACTTGCTGGCCGCGGGCGAAGACAATGTGTCGCAGGTGGCCTTCGGGGTTGGGTTCGATAGCCTGTCGTATTTTGCCAAGGTTTTTCAGGAGCGGTATGGCGTGTTGCCTTCTCAGTACGGGAAAAATCCGGCAACAACCCCGGACTAAGACATTGCCTTTCTTAGTTACCAAAATAGAGTAATTTTTTTCAAAAAAAGCCCGTAAATCGGGCTTTTTTAATGCCCATGCAACGAGAGCGTTAATGAATGCAACGAGAGAGTCAATGATTTCATCACCGATGGCGGTACTTGCGGGGGTAATTGTCGGCTCTCAATGGGCTTCTATCCTACTGGTTATTGCATATGAAAAATCACTACTTCCTCCTTCATTCATTTGTCGTTATACTGGCCTGCCTGAGCTTGACACCGACCGCCTGGGCCCAAACTGCGGCTTCTTACGTGTTTGCCCCCATCAATGGGGTAACGGCCGAGCCCACACCGGCCAACACCCTTATTAGTGCCTCGTCGACGTTCAATTTTCGGTCGGGTCCAGTGGATATCGGCTTTACGTTCGTCTTCGCGGGCGTTAGCTACACCCAGTTCACGGCCGATGCTGGGGGCGTGCTGCAGTTCGGCGCGCAGCCGAACGGTGCTCCCGGCTTTCCCCGGGACAACAACACGCCGGGCCTGACGCCCGGCTCCGACAGCTTCGGCACCACCGGTTTCAACGGTCGTGTGACTTACGAGGTGGTTGGCACCAGCCCCAACCGCAAGCTGGTGGTGGAGTGGCGGCAGTCGGGCGGTGGGGTGCCCGATGCCGCGTCGCGCCGATTCCAGGTGTGGCTCTTTGAGGGTAGCAACGCCATTCAGATGGTGTACGCGAGCGGCACCGCCGACCCGGAGCGGGTAACGGTTGGAATTGCGGCTTCCGAAACCGATTTTCTGTGCGTCGACCCTGCAACTAACCTGGCCAGCAGCACCGAGGTACCCGATGCAGGGGGCTTCGCGTACACGGCGGGCAAGTCGTTCCGATTCGAGCCGGTGGTGCCGGCTACGGCACCCACCATTACCGGCTTCACGCCCACGACGGGCGCCGTCGGCACCACCGTGACGGTGAGTGGCACCCGGCTGACGGGTATCACCGGTATCCGCGTGAACGGCACGGCCGGCACCATCGTGGGTACGCCCACGGCTACCGCGGCTACCTTCACGGTGGGGGATGGCAGCACCAGCGGGCGTATCAGCCTGAGCACCCCCGGCGGGCTGGCGGTGAGCAGCAGCTCCTTCTCGTTTGACCCCGGCATCACCAACTTCACGCCCACAAGCGGGGCCACGGGCCGGGAGGTCACCATCACCGGCACAAACCTCTCCACAGTCACAGCCGTGACTGTCAACGGGACACCCGGCATCATTGTGGGGACACCCGGCAACGCCAGTCTCACTTTCAGGGTGGGTACGGGCAGCACCACGGGGCCCATCAGCGTGGTGAACCCGGCGGGTACGGCCATCAGCAGCACCAATTTCACGGTGACGAACAGCGTGACGAACGTAGCGCCGGCGAGCGGGCCGGTGGGCACGGTGCTTACCATCACGGGCGTGGGCTTCACGAACATAACCGGCGTCCGGTTCGGGGAAGTGCCGGCCCCGTTCACGGTCAACTCCGACGCGCAACTCACTGTTACGGTGCCGCGCCTGGCCTCCAGCCAGCCCATTCGGATTACCCGAGGTAGCCCTGGTAGCCTCACTTTCTCGTCGGAGCTGTTTACGGTGACGCGGCCCCTGACCGGCACCGCGTATAGCCTGGTGACGAGCGGGCTGGCCACCAATGCCAGCACCGGTGCCGTGCCAGCCCTGGCCGATTTCGATGGCGACGGTCAGCTGGATTTGCTCATTGGCCGCGCCGACGGCGCCATCAGCCATTTCGAGCAGAGTGCCGTCAACGCGGCCACCTTCACGCTCGTGACCCACAACTTCAACGGCATCAACGTAGGTGGCAACGCTGCGCCCACCCTCACCGACCTGGACGGCAACGGCCGGCTGGACTTGCTTATTGGCCGCGCCGACGGCACGATATCGTTGTACCGGCAGGACGCCATGAACAGCACCACCTTCACGCTTGCGGTAAACAACCTCGGCAACATCGACGTCGGCGACGACTCGGCGCCCACGTTTACGGACTTCAATGGCGACGGCCTGCTGGATATGCTGCTGGGAAATGCTGATGGCTCGGTGAGCCGCTTCTCGCAAAGCAGCTTGAGCCCTACTATCTTCTCCAGCCCCACCAATTTCAGTGACTTGGCGCTGGGCAATGGCAGCTCGCCAAAGCCTTTCGTGACAGACCTCGACGGCAACGGTCGGCTCGATGTGCTCTTCGGCCTGGCCAATGGCACCATTAGCCGCTACGAGCAAACGGCCGCCAACGCTACCACTGTGGTGCTGGTGAGCAGCAATTTCGCCGGCCTGAGCGCGGGCACCGACGCGGCCCCCATCCTGACCGATATCGACGGCAATGGTGCCCTCGATCTGCTGCTCGGCCGCGGCACCGGCGCCGTAGACCGTTACGAACAGACGAGTGCTGCGCCTACTATTACGAGCTTCGCTGCCGTGCCCAACCCCGTGTGTGCGGGTAGCCCGGTGACGTTCACCGCTACCCTGGGCAACGTGGTGACGCCCTACAGCTTCACCCTGACTAATGGGGCAGGTACGTCCATTGCCACCACCAGCAGCACGACCGCCCTCAGTCAAACGCTGACGGCCAGCGGCTCGGGCCCACAAACCTTCACCCTGACGGTGAGCAACAACGGGCCAGCGGCTACGGCCACCACCAGCCTTACCGTCAACACACCTCCGGTGGTCACTAACCCAACCGTTACGACAGCTACCCAGGGTACGGCCTTCAACCAGACCTTTACCGCATCAGGGGGCACGGCGCCCTACAGTTTCTCGCTGGCCAGCGGCAGTCTGCCCACCGGCCTGAGTCTAACTACGGCGGGTGTGCTGATTGGCACGCCGAGTCAGGGGGGCAGCTTTCCCCTCAGCGTGCGGGCCACCGATGCCCGTGGTTGTGTAGCAACTGGTGGGGTGTATAGCCTGACGGTAAATGCCCCGGCCACGGTGCTGTCCATCGCCCGGGCGACTGGCAGCCCCACCAAGCTGACTTCCGTGGTTTATGTGGTTACCTTCGACAAGTCCGTGGTAGGTCTGACGGCGGCCAACTTCTCCGTGGTGACGACCGGGCTGAGCGGTGCCGCCGTGGTTGGCTTCGGCAATACCGGACCCGGCACCTACAACGTGTCGGTGAACACCGGTACTGGCGACGGCACCTTGCAGTTGCGCCTGAACACCGGCACCGGCCTGACGCCGTCCGTGAGCAACCTGCCCTTCGACGGTGAGGTGTTCACCATCGACAAAACGGTGCCCACCGCTGTCGTGTCGAGCCCGGCCAGTCCCAGCACCAGCACCGCGCCCATTCCGTTCGCGGTGGCCTTCAGCGAACCCGTGTTCAACCTCTCCGATGTGGATTTCACCGTGACCAATGGCACGGCCGGGACGCTGATGGGTAGTGGCAGCAGCTTCACGCTCTCCGTCACGCCTACGGACCCCGGCGCGGTCACGGTTCGCCTGGCAGCAGATGCCGCCAACGACCTGGCTGGCAACGGCAACCTGGCGTCCAACACCGTGAGCGTGAACTACGCCCCGGCACCAACTATTACCGGCTTCAACA
Organism: Cytophagales bacterium; assembly: GCA_031411995.1. Lineage (GTDB taxonomy): Bacteria > Bacteroidota > Bacteroidia > Cytophagales > Spirosomataceae > Rudanella. Next base: position 52,801 of record JANOCD010000123.1, on the reverse strand, counting down.
CCCTCGACAACACCATTTGTCTGGGTAGCCCCATCACCTTTACGGCCACCATCGGCAACGTAACGGGAGCCTATGACTTCACCCTGACCAACGGTAGCAGTTCAACCACGGGTAACACCACCAGTAGCGCTTTCAGTCGGAGCCTGACGGCCAGCGGCTCAGGACCACAGACCTTCACGCTGATCATCGGCGACAACGGCTTCACCCGAACCTCCACCACCAGCGTGACGGTGAATGAACTGCCCACGGCGGGTCTAACGGCCAGCAACTCGGGTACATTGACCTGCGCCATACGCAGCTTAACCCTGACAGCTTCGGGGGGTAGCAATTACACCTTCGTCAACGCGGGCGGTACGCTGGGCACCCCCGGCCCGGCCAGCACCCTGATCGTCAATGCTCCGGGGGCCTACTCGGTCACCGTGGCCAACGCGAATGGGTGCCGAAGCACCACCAGCACCACGGTCTTCAGTAACACGGCGGTAGTGACAGTGGCTAATCCCACCACTAACACCGTCACCATTAACACGCCCTTCAGCCAGACATTCACGGTTTCGGGCGGGGCGAGTCCCTATACCTTCAGCATCGCCAGTGGTGACCTGCCCAATGGCCTGAGCCTGAACCCGGCGGGTGTTTTGAGTGGTACACCGACCCAAGGCGGCAACTTCACCATCACCGTGCGGGCTACGGATGCCAACGGCTGCGTGGACGTGAGTAATCCCTATGTGCTGCGGGTCAATGCCATACCCACCATCATGGGCTTTGCCGCCGAGGATAACAGCGTCTGCGTGGGCAGCCCGGTGGCCTTTACAGCCACCATTGGCAACGTCATCGGGTTCTACAGCTTCACCCTGAGCAGCACTGGAGCGGCCAATACGCTGACCAACTCCACCAGCATGAGTGCCTTCAGCCGTCCCCTGACCTTTACAGCCACGGGACCCCAGACGGTCACGCTGATTGCGGGCGACAACGGCTTCACCCGAACCGTCACCACCAGCATTACGGTGAACGCCCTGCCCACCCCCACGCTGACGGCTAACTTTGGCGGAACGCTGACCTGCGCCCAGACGAGTCTGACGCTAACGACTACCGGCGGTACTCAGTATGAGTTTGCCCGGCAAGGTGGCGGTGGCATTATCGGTATTTCAGGAAGCGACGGGACGCTCCGGGATGGCTTTGCTGTTGTCAATCTGCCAGGTCTCTACTCGGTCACCATCACCAACGGCAACACCGGCTGTTCGAGTACGACGACGACGACCGTGTTCAGCAATACGGCGGTCGTTACTGTCAATAACCCAACGACCAACGCGGTGAATATCAATGCGCCCTTCAGCCAGACCTTCACGGCGTCAGGAGGAGCGGGATCGTACAGCTTCTCGCTGGCCAGCGGCACCCTGCCCACCGGCCTGAGTCTGAACACAGCGGGTGTGCTGAGTGGTACGCCGACCCAGGGCGGCAGCTTCACCATCACCGTGCGGGCCAGGGATGCCAACGGCTGCGTGGGCACGGGTATCTCCTACGTGCTGACGGTGGCTGTACCCACCATCACCGACTTTGCCGCTAGCCCCTCGGTGATCTGCGCGGGTAGTTCGGTCACCTTTACCGCTACAGTGGGCAACACCACGGGTGCGTATGACTTCACGCTCACCAACGGCTTAGGGGCTTCTCGCAATGGCACGGCCAGCACCGTTAATCTGAGCCGGTCGCTGCCCGTGAGTGATACGGGGGTGCAGAGCTTCACCCTGCTAGTGAACGACAACGGTGTCACCACCAGTGCCATCACCAGCATCACCGTCAATGCTCTGCCAAACGCCGGGCTGGTGAGCAGTGGTACGCTGACCTGTAGCCAGACCAGCGTGACGCTGACGGCATCGGGCGGTAATGCCTACACCTTTACCAGCCACGGCGGGGCGGTGTTGGGTACATCGGGAGCTACCACCACCCGCACGGTGAGCAGTCCGGGCAGCTACTCGGTGCGGGTAGGCAATGTCAACGGCTGTGTGAGCAGCACCAGCACGACGGTGATCAGTAACACGGCCACCCTTTCGGTCACCAATCCAGTGGTCACCACGACCACTCAGGGCCAGCCCTTCAGCCAGACTTTTACCGCATCGGGCGGAGTTGGCCCCTATAGCTTCTCGCTGGCCAGCGGCACCTTACCCACGGGGCTGAACCTGGCCACTACGGGCGTACTCAGTGGCACCCCCACCCAGACGGGCAACTTCCCCATTACGGTGCGAGCCACCGATGCCAACGGCTGTTCGGGCGTGGGTCCTGTCTACACCCTGACGGTGACCAACGTCTCGCCTACTATCACTGGTCTGGCGGCCCAGCCTAACCCCGTCTGTGTGGGTAGCCCGGTCAAGTTTACGGCCACTGTACGCAACGTTACCACTCCTTACGCCTACACGATCACCAACGGACAGGGCACCTCCATCGCGGCTACCAGCAGCACCACCGCCCTAAGCCAGACGCTCACCGCCAGCGGATCAGGACCACAACCCTTTACCCTCACGGTGAGCAGCGGGGGGCAACTGGCTACCGCCACCACCAGCCTGACGGTGAATACCGTTTCGCCTGCCCGGCTCTACGTCAACGACGATGCGACAGGAGCCAACACGGGCCTGAGCTGGCAAGATGCCTTCACCGATCTTCAATCGGCCCTTACTTACAGTTGCCGACAAAACCTCACCGAGATCTGGATTGCGCGGGGCATCTACAAACCTCGGTCCGGCGCACGCAACGACGCCTTTGCCATGTTGCCCGGTGTGGCCATCTATGGCGGCTTTAACGGGGGAGAAACCGACTTGACTCAGCGACCACCCATCACCCCGGAGAGTCCCTCATCGACTACCCTGTCAGCCGATATTGATGGCGACGGTACGGTGCTAAACAACTCACGCTACATTATTTACAACACCCTGCGCTTGACCAGCACCGCTATTCTGGATGGTGCGGTAATAACCGATCCGCTCTCGGGCACCCAGACGGCGGCTATTATGAACAATAGTGGCACCGACCCTGGCCTTGGGTTTGGCAGCGAGTGTAGTCCACAGTTTCGCAATCTCCTGTTTACAGGGTATGTAACAGGTCAACTCTTCGTAAGTAGTAGTGGTCTGTTTGTTTATAATGTTGCCATTGAAGGGAGCACAACCAGCCCTAGCTTCGTTAACTGTGTGTTTCGGGCCAATCAGGGGACTCCAAGTAGTGGGGCCGCCATATCAAACATTACCGCGAGCCGCCCTGTGTCCTCCTCAACCACCACGGTAAGTCCGCAGTTTACCAACTGTATATTTGCCAACAGCAGTGGTCCTCAATTGATAAACTTTACAGCTGGGGGATCGGTTCGGCCCCAATTTGCAAACTGTTCGTTTCTAAATGTACCTGATGGTACAGCCGATAACAGAACAAGTCAGGGCGATCCGGCTATCGACATCCAACTGACTAACTGTGTTTTATGGAATACTGGGGGAGCGAATACCTTTCGGAAGGGTTCTCCCAATACATCCCTGAGTGTAACGGCCCAGTACAGCTTACTGGATCAGGCCATCACAGGCTACACCAGCGGGCCGGGCAGCTTGACCACCACCAGTTCGCCCTTTGTGTCGGCTACGAATCTGCGGCTGCTCCCCTGCTCGCCGGGCATCGACGCGGGCTTAAATTCGGCCACCGGCCTCAACGGCATTACTACCGATGTGGACAATAAACCCCGCCGGTTCAACAACGGGGTGGTGGACATGGGAGCCTATGAGTTTCAGGGAACCACCTCGCTTACCATCACCAACCCAGCAGTCACCACCGCGACGCAGGGAGTGGCTTTCAACCAGACGTTTACCGCAGTGGGCGGCACGGGGTCCTACAGTTTCTCATTGGCCAGTGGCACCCTGCCCCAAGGCTTGAACCTGTCGGGGGCGGGGGTGCTGAGTGGCACGCCCACCCAAACGGGCAGTTTCCCCCTCACCCTGCGGGCTACCGATGCCAATGGTTGTACTGGCACAAGCCCAACCTATGCCCTGACTGTCAATGCCCCGGTGGGAACCCAGCCCACCATCGAGGGCCTGGCGGCCAGCCCCAACCCGGTCTGCCTGGGCAACCTGACGACCTTCACGGCCACGGTCAGCAACGTCGCCACGCCTTACGCCTTCACCCTATCCAACGGCACGACCACCGTGATGGGGCAGGCCAATAGCACAGCCTTCAGCCAGGGGCTGATGACTAGCAGCTCAGGAAGCCAGAGTTTTACGCTAATCGTGAACAACAGCGGTTCGGTAGCCAGAGCGGTTAGCCCGTTAACGGTCAACCCCCTGCCTACGGTGAACCTCGCCACGGCGGGACCAACCAGCGTGCAGGCTTCGGGGGGCGTGTTGTATGAGTTCAGCGTGGTTATCGACCGGGTGAATGGCTACGAGATCCGGCAGACGACGACCAACTCGACGGGTCTGTTTACGGCGGCTCAGACGGGGCCGTTCCGGGTTCGGGTGACAGACGGGAATGGTTGCCAGCGGGTGGTTGATAATGGCTTCCCCATAGTGCTTCGGTAACGCAGAGGCTCTCGGCAACCAGCTCTGTTTCGGCGGTCGACCCAACCAGGTGCTACCGACTGGTCTCCAGGCTGAGTGGCAAGGTGATAGGCACAGATGCCAACGATCAGAACGATGGTGCCACGCTTAGCGTGCGCACCGATGCCTATCACCCTGCCTAGGGTTATAACGGTTGCTTTCATTGAGAAGCTCGCTCTCCTGCAACGGGAGAGCGAGCTTTTTTTATCCTAGAACGGAGCAAACCGAAAAGACAGTTGACATTCTCCCAACTTTCCAATATACTTGCGTAAGTTCTTACATAATTGCTTGTATATGGCAACAATTTACGACGAAATGGGGAAAATGGCGATGGGAAGCAGACTCCGGCGATTGGCCGAAGTTTTTACGGACGAAAACCGGGCGGTTTATAATCAGAACGGTATTCCGGTGGAGCCGCGCTGGTTTCCCGTGCTTTACACGCTCTGGAAAAAAACCGATGATACCCGGCCCGGCTTGACGCGGCCCGGCCTGACTACTACGGAAATTGCCGAATGGATTGGGCATAGCCATGCCTCGGTGAGTCAGATCGTGAAAGAAATGACCAAAAACGAAATGCTCGAAACGGTCAAAAGTGAAACGGATGCCCGCTGTAGTCATTTGAGTTTATCGGCAAAAGCAAGGTCAATTCTGCCCGCTCTAGATAATCAGTTGGCCGATGTGGAGGCCACGGTGGAGCAGTTGCAGCGCGAATCGCAATTCGACCTGTTTCGGGCCATCACCGAAATGGAGTACCTGCTTGAAAAGAAAAGCCTGGTTGAACGGGTGCGCGAACAACGCAAACTCCGCGAAAGCCGCGAAGTGGCCATCATCGACTATACCCCCGAATACCACAACGATTTCCGTCAACTCAATCATGAGTGGATCACGAAGTATTTCCGGCTCGAAGTGAGCGATAACCTCGCCCTCGACCACCCCGACGAGAAGATTCTGCACCCCGGCGGGCATATCTTCATGGCCATCTATAAAGGCGAAGCCGTAGGAACCTGCGCCCTCATTAAGATGAGCGACAATCGCTTTGAGTTGGCGAAAATGGCCGTTACTGAACGCGCTCAGGGCAAAAATATTGGCTACCTCCTGGGCAAACACAGTTTGGATAAAGCCCGTGAACTGGGCGCAACATCCGTATTTCTGGAGAGCAATACGAAACTGAAACCCGCCATTACGCTGTATCATAAACTCGGTTTTCAGAAAATTGTGGGGCCACCATCGCCCTACGAACGCGCCAACATTCAAATGGAAGTGGTTCTGTGAAGATTCTTGATAAAAGACAATTTTTACCAAAAATCGGATAGCCGATTGTAGCAACCGTTCGGCTAACTTGCAGCCCTCTTTAACCGCTGCATGCCAAGCGGGAAAAATCTCCCCCCATTCTAATACGCTTACCTTTAGGGGACTTCCCTTTCTTTTGTTCAGTCTTGCGCGGTTCGGGCAGTAGTCCCGTTGACCGACTAACTTGTAGTGAGTATGTGGATTGTTCGTTTAGCCTTAGAGAAAAAGTACACGATTGCGGTGATGGCCCTCCTGATTATGATCATGGGGGGCGTGTCGGTGATGCAGATGCCGACTGACATTTTTCCGCGCATCAATATCCCGGTTGTAACGGTCTTGTGGGGCTATAGTGGGTTGTCGGCTAAGGAGATGGAGACCATGATCACCAACTTCTCCGAAACCTCGCTCATCAATAACGTGGGTGATATTCAACGGGTTGAATCCCAGACGTATAATGGAACCTCCGTTATCAAGCTCTATTTTCAGCCGACCGTAAAAATAGAAGAAGCCTTGGCCCAGGTATCGGCCATTTCGCAGACGATCTTGGTCAGAATGCCGCCCGGCACCCAGCCGCCCCTCATTGTTCGCTACAATGCCACCGACGTGCCGGTATTGCAACTCGGTCTCTCGTCGGACAGCCTCAGCGAATCACAGATCACCGACTATGCCGCTACCCGAATCCGGCCCCAGGTGTCAACCGTGCCGGGTGGTCGTTTGTCGCAGCCATTTGGCGGAAAAGCCCGGCAGATCATGGTCGATCTGGACCCGGAACAGCTTCTGGCTCATGGTGTTACCCCCGAGGAAGTAGTAAACGCGGTGTCGGTCCAAAACCTGACCCTGCCCAGCGGCAACCTTCGTCTGGAAGATCGTGAATACATGGTTCGGCTTAACTCGAAGCCGGAAGTGATCTCGACGCTTAACGAAATTCCGATCAAAACCATTGGCAACACCACCGTTCACATGCGCGACGTGGCCAATGTGCATGATGGTGCCGCCGTGCAAACCAACGTGGTGAAACAGGACGGAAGCCGGGGCATTTTGATGAGCATCGTGAAAACCGGCAACTCCTCCACCACCCGCATTGTCGATGAACTCCGTAACCGGGTTTTTCCGACCGTTCGGGCGGCTGCTCCATCGGGTTTGCGGGTGGTCGAACTGTTCGATCAGTCGGTGTTTGTGCGGGCTTCCATCAAGGGTGTAATCATCGAGGGCATCATTGCCGCTCTTCTTACAGCAGCCATGATTCTGCTGTTTCTGGGTAGCTGGCGCAGCACCCTGATTGTGGCCGTGTCCATTCCATTATCCATCCTGGTTTCGCTCACAACCCTTTATCTGCTGGGCGAAACACTCAATATTATGACCCTCGGCGGCTTGGCCCTCGCCATCGGTATACTCGTGGACGATGCTACGGTGACTATCGAAAACATCCACCGAAACGAAGAACTGGGCCTGCCTCTGCGGGAAGCCATTCTGGAAGGTGCCCGGCAAATTTCTACGCCCACGCTCGTGGCCACCATGACCATCTGCATCGTGTTTGTGTCGGTATTGTTCCTCGAAGGCCCTGCCCGATTTTTGTTTGGGCCGCTGGCAATGGCGGTGGTGTTTGCCATGATCGCTTCTTATGTTCTCTCGCGGACGCTGGTGCCGATGATGGCCGATCTGATGTTGCGGGGGGAGAAAGGCCACGCCACTCATCCAGCGTCACAATCCAGTCATGCCGACCCGTCGGACCGCCCCTCTGCCTTTAACCGGGGTTTTGAGCGGTTTCAGGGCAGCTACCTGCGTGCCTTAAAATGGTCGCTGGATCATCGAATGGCGGTTTTTGTGGTTTTTCTGTTGACGGTGGGCGTTACCGTGGCGATGATTCCGTTTGTTGGGCGCGACTTTTTCCCGCGTGTCGATGCGGGGCAAATCAAACTACACCTTCGCGCCCCGGCTGGCTCCCGTTTGGAAGAAACCGAACGCATTGCTGCCGAAACCGAAGCCATTGTCCGGCGGTTGATCCCGGAAGCTGAAATCGGTACGGTGATCAGCAACGTGGGCCTGACATCGGAGCGGTATAACTTCATTTTTACGGATAACGCAGCCACCGGGTCAGCCGATGCCGAGCTGCTGATTTCCCTCACCGACGAACGTTCACGCCCCACCGACGACTACGTTAGGCAACTTCGCGAGGAACTCCGCGAAGAGATGCCCGAAATAACTTATTTTTTCCTGGCTGCCGACATTGTGGGCCAAATTCTGAACTTCGGCCTCACCTCGCCCATCGACGTGCAGGTGAGCGGTTTCGACCGGGTCAATAACCTCCGCATTGCCCGCGAAATGGTGCAGCGCGTCAGTCAGATTCCCGGCGCGGTAGATGTTCACCTGCACCAACTGCTCGATGCGCCCGAGCTGTTCCTGGAGATCGACCGCGAACGGGCCAGTCAGCTTGGCCTGACCGAGCAACGGGTGGCCAGCAACCTGAATATTTCGCTGAGTGGCACCGGGCAGGTGCGGCCCAATTTCTGGCCCGATCCAGTCACGGGTTTTCCGTATCTAATTGTGGTACAGACACCTCCCTACAAACTTGACACCTACGACAAACTGATGCGAACGCCACTCGCAACGGGTTCACCCACCGTGGCCGGGGCAATGCAAGTTTCTAATCAGACCGATAACGCCCTGATGCCCCAACTCCTAAGCAACATCGCCACCATGAAACGGGGAACCGCCCCGGCCATTATCAACCGCGTAAATACCCAGCCAACCTACGATGTATATGCAGCCGTGGAACGAACCGACCTCGGCTCAGTAGCTACTGAACTCAATAAGTTAGCGGCTGAATATGAGACTCAACTGAAGCCCGGCAACCGGATTCTGGTGCGGGGTCAGGTCGAAAGCATGGAAAGTGCATTTAGCCGACTGGGGATCGGGATTGCCTTTGCTGCCATTTTGGTTTACCTCCTGATGGTGGTCAATTTCCAGTCGTTTCGGTATCCGTTCATCATTATCACGGCCCTGCCCGGTGCTTTGTGCGGCATGGTCTGGATGCTTTTCCTAACCCATACCACATTCAGCATTCCGTCGCTGATGGGGGCCATTATGTCGGTGGGCGTGGCCACGGCCAACAGTATTTTGATGGTGAGTTTTGCCAAAGATCATTTGGTGGAGGTAAACGGAAACGCCTACGACTCTGCCCTCGAAGCAGGCCGGACGCGCTTGCGACCCATTCTGATGACAGCCATCGCCATGATCATCGGTATGTTGCCCATGTCGCTGGGTTTAGGAGAAGGGGGTGAACAAAATGCACCACTGGGCCGGGCCGTAATCGGTGGCCTGATTCTGGCGACATTCACTACCCTGCTGTTCGTTCCAACTGTGTTTAGTTACCTCGCGAAGAAACGGTCATGATCTACCACATTACAACCCTTACCGACTGGAAACGACAGGCCACCGCAGCCACCTACGAAGCCACCAGTCTGCTTACTGAAGGCTTTATCCATATGTCGGAGGCTAATCAGGTGGCCGGGGTGCTTGATCGGTACTATCAAAACGTGCCGGATCTGTTGCTGCTCCACATCGAACCCAACCAATTAACTGCCGAACTCAAATACGAATCGGCAACTAACAACGAATTATTCCCGCATCTCTACGGCCCCATCGACAAAGTGGCGATTGTGGAGGTCGAAAAAATAAACAAATGAAACGTCTCATCCTTTTCCTGATTCCACTCGGCTTAATTGCCCTGTTTGTGTTTGTAGGGGTATTGCCCCGCATCAAAAACGGGCAGGAACTCAAAGCCGCTGCCACCGCCGAACGCACCCGCGAGCCAATTGTCAACGCCATTCCGTTAAGGCAGGGGTCCGATTCGTCAGGGTTGACCCTGCCCGGTCAGATTCGCCCGTTTCTGGAATCACCCCTTCGCGCCCGTACCCAGGGGTTTGTGCGCAAACGACTGGTTGACATTGGAGCCACAGTTCGGCAGGGGCAATTGCTGGCCGTGCTCGACGTTCCCGAAATTGAACAGGACATTGCCCGCGCCCGCGCCGATTTGCAGTTGGCACAGGCCAACCTTTCCCGCATCACCAGTGTGACCTTGCCCGGTGCCGTGGCCCGGCAGGACATCGACAGTCGGCAGGCGGCTGTGTCGGTAAGCGAGGCTGGTTTGAAACGGCTTCAGGAACTGCGCAGTTTGCAGGAGATTCGGGCACCGTTTAGCGGGGTCATCACCAGCCGCGCCGTGGAAGTGGGCGACCTGATTTCGCCCACCAGTACGCAACCCATGTACATGCTGTCGCAGTTGGACCGACTCCGGGTTTTTGTGGATGTTCCGCAAAACTTCTACCAGCAAATCGGCATTGGAACGGCTGCCACGGTGGTGGTCCCGGAACTGAAAGGGCGGGTGCTGAAAGGCGCCGTGGTCCGCACGGCGGGGTCGTTGAACAACAATACCCGCACCCTGCTCACCGAAGTAGTGATTTCCAATCCGGGCCGCTCCATTCCGTCGGGGCTGTATGCACAAGTAAAATTTGCCTCGCAACGGGGGCAGGTCGGCACCATTCTATTACCCGCCAACGCGCTGAAAATCACCCCAAAAGGCCCTGTCACCGTAGTGCTTGACCCCGATATGAAAGTTCGGTTTCGGCCATTGACACTCGGAAAAGATTTTGGCACCACCATCGAAGTCACCAGCGGTCTGACGGGTAATGAGCAGGTGATTACCAACCCCAACGACCGGCTTAAGGAAGGAATGAAAGTACGACTTCGCCAGGCCGGGGTTCCTCAAAAACCAGCAAAGGTCTGATGAACATAAAACTTCTTCTTTTGTGCGTAATCCCCGGCTTTGGGTTGGCCCAGACCAACCCAACAGGCGGGGCCGTAACGTTGACTCCAGCCTCTAACGGAACGGTGCAGCCCAGCACGCCCACATCGGGTAATGCAGGGCTTGGCAGTCCGGCGGGGAGCGGGGCTGTAGCCATACCCGACTACACCACCACTGGCTTTGCCCGCTTCAATGATCCGGTACTGGAAAACCTGATTCAGAGTGGATTAACGAACAGTCCAAACCTCCGGGCGGCCCTCAGTCGGTTGGAAGAAGCCCGCATTCGGGTCCGAATTGCGCAGTCGTTTCTGTTGCCTTCGGTTCGGAGCAGCGCGTTGATCACTACCCAAAGCCTGTCTGAACATCGCCCCATCGCCATTCCGATAGCCACCGACCGGCTCCCCCGGTTCCAGTTGAACACCTTTCAGTTGTTGCCCATTGATGCCAGCTACGAACTCGATTTGTTCAAACGAATTCGGTCGGGCGTGGTCGTGGCCGATTTGCAGGCGCAAGCCAGCGATGCCGACTACCGGGCTTTCCGCCTGATGTTGGCCGCCGAAATTGCCCGGACCTATTTTCTGATTCGTGGTAATGAAGCCGAGCAGGCTGTTTTTCGCCGTAATATCGTTGCCCGCGATTCCAGCGTTGGCATTGCCCGCGAACGCTACCGGGTGGGTTTGGCCGACATTCTCGATACCCAACGCGCCGAAACCGATGTGGCCCAGTTGCGGGTTCAACTCGTGAGCCTGCAACGCGCCCGCACCGAACTGGTGAACGGCTTGGCCCAGTTGGCGGCCCAGGAGCCAGCCCTGTTCACACTTACGGAAGGGACTTTACCCACCACTGTTCCGGTGTTTCCGTTCGCCAGCGTCACCCCCGACATGCTCCGTCGCCGTCCCGACTTGCAGCAATTCGACCGGCAAATTCAAATTGCCGATGCGCAGGTTGTGCTGCAACAAGCCACCACCCGACCCCGTGTTTCGGTCGTAGGATCGGGCGGATTATTGTCGGGGCAAGTCAAATACTGGCCTGTTCCAAGCAGTTCGACCTATTTATTGGGAGTAAATGCCTCCGTGCCGATCTACGAAGGTCGCCGGGCACGCGAGTTGGTGAGCCTCTCGAAACAACAAACCCAAACCGGCCAGCAGACCTACCAGCAAGCCCTGCAAGTGGCCCAGCGTGAAGCCGAGACCGCCATCGACAATCTTGTGATGCTGCGGCAACAACTCACGGCTCAGGAGCAGGTGCTGACCCTTGCCCGCACCACCGAACGCTACAACCGCGAACGCTACGTGCGCGGCCTGACCACTTACCTCGAAGTCCTCGATACCCAACGCACCATCCTGACCGCCGAGCAACTTTTGGTGCAGCTCCGCGCCCAGGAGGTTCAGTATGTAGTGGCACTGCTCCGGGCTGTTGGGGGTGATTTCTAAGGACAACGTACCAGACGAACTACTTAAAAACCGAAATCCTTGATCGGTTTGATGTCATAATAAGCCTTGATCTCGTCGGGAGTTGGCATTTTTAGGGGTCTGACAATTCGGAAACCCAGAAACGAAGCCGAGGTCATCCACCAGTCAGATTTGGGGCTTTGGGGATCAAGTATTTTCCAGCTCGCATCAGACCCCAGGCGGGCCGCCGACCGGAGTGCGAGGACATCATCGTCCCAGGATCCGCCCCGCGTCGTATTGGGATATAGTTTGGTTGTCGGGGCAAAGGGTTCGTTCACTTTGCCACTTGCTTTTTGCGCGTAGTAGGTCGGGATATATTGATCTTTGGTCCACTCCAGCACATTACCGTGCATATCGTGCAGACCCCAGGGATTGGGTTTTTTCGTACCAATTTTCTTGTACGCTCCCTCGCTATTTACTTTATAGACAGCATATTGGCCTAACAGTTTCGGATCAGCTCCAAACGAAAAAGGTGTTTTGGTGTTTGCCCGGCAGGCATATTCCCACTCGGCTTCGGTGGGCAAGCGGTAGAACAAACCTGTTTTGTCGTAGAGCCAGGCGCAGAATTTGATGGCTGCATATTGGGTCATGTTGATGGCCGGATACCCCTCCCGGCCCATCCCAAACGACATGTCCACGTAGGACGGGCTTGGCCGTGTACTGGCATCGGTCTTGCTCAAATCGGCACCTTCGGGGTAGCGGACCGCCATTTCTTTCTCAATGTTTTTGGTCGTAAAGAGGTCATAAATGTCCCATGTCACTTCAAACTTCCCCATCCAGAACGGCTCGATTTTCACGGTATGCTGTGGCCCTTCGTCCGCACTACGGCCTTTTTCGGTGGCGGGGCTACCCATCATAAATTCACCTCCCGGAATGGCCATCATCGGGTAGGTTTGCGCACTTCCCGTAATGAGTTGGGTATAGGACTTATGGTCGGTGGAAACGGGAGCCTGCGCAAAAGCCGTGAATGAGATGAGGAGAGAAAAAACAAAGAGAGGGGATAAACGGAGCATGGTTGTTTAGTATATGTCTACAGGTTCGAGGTATAATCGATAATGGTTTTGGGCGGCACCACATGCACCGCCTGAATACCCAACGCGGCAGCGGCTTCAATGTTGGCGGCATTGTCATCAAAAAAAGCGGTGTCGGAAGCCACCAAACCCGCTTCAGTCAGCACGTGCTGGTAAATGGCCGGTGCGGGTTTGGCCACCCGCACCTCATGCGACAGAAACAGCCGCTCGAAAAGGGTTTCCAGGCTCGGTTTCCCCAGCGCAGCCAGCATCTTGTTCACCTGCCGAATATGAATGGCGTTGGTGTTACTAAGCAGAAACAGCCGATACTTGCCACTCGCTTTCAACGCCTGAAGGCGGTCGATGCGCTCCACGGGCAGTTCGAGCAAAATGGTGTTCCAGGCCGTGTCGATCACCTCGTCGGCCCAACGGTCCGACGCTTCGGGTTCCAGCGAATCGGGCGAGCTGTTGGCGAGGTGATTTTGCCGGAGCAGTTGCCGAACATTCTGTCGAAACCCTTCATCGTCAACCACACCGGTTTCATACTGATGCCAGAGGTTGTGTTGTTTCCAGAGAGCCGTAACATCGGCTTCGGGCAGGCCTGCGAGGGTAGCAAAATTGCGGATCGGCGCGCCCATGTCAATGGGAATAATCACGTCGCCGAGATCAAAAATCAGGTTTTTAAGCATCGCTTTTACTGTACCATTTTCTTCAGTAACTCAAAAAATCCCCGTTTCCGCGCCGACTCAATCCCCCAGTCAACGGGGACGCTTTGATACCCATCGACAAACGATTCGTTTTTCATTCGGTAATCAAAATAGCCCCACGAAGCGTGTTGCCCGGTTGCGGCCACAAAATTGTTCATGGGCTGATCAAAATCAAAGTGGTCATCTTCGTTGAAAACAAGGGGGCTTCCTTTATAAGTTGCCTTCGCCCGAACGGTTTTCACCATGTCGGCAATTTTCTCTGGTTCTTTCACCGAGTTGCCGTGGAGCAATACAAAATCACTCACCGCCAGCACGTTATCGGTTGGAATGGAGCCGCCTACAAAACTGGTGGACACTAAAAGACCCCTTCTTTTTTGCCGGATCGACTTGGCCAGATTAATCAACTCATGCACACGCGGAGCATCCAGAATAGCGTGATTATAGCCGTTAACCGTCACTTTTTTCGACAGGCGATTAATGTCGCACTCGTTGTTGATCTCCAGAATCACATTTCGATAACCTTTGGTCAACACCCATTTTGTGGCTTTACGAACGCCTGCGATCACGGCTTTTTCGTCTGTTAAGTGCTGGTCCTGACCAAAATAAAAGTAGCCCAGTATCACGACCATACCCAGTTCATCGGCCCGGTTCAGGATTTTGGCCAGCCGATTCATGTATTTCTTATCCAGCGAGCCATCGGCCCGAAACGCCGAATTGACCCAGGTTTGGGGGTTGCCGCTGTAGCCATACGGACTGCCGCCCTGCAAGTTGAGCGTGACGGCCAGCAACCCATGTTCACGCCAGACAGGCATAGCCGCCACAAACTCGTTCGTATTGCGGTCGGCATCCCACACACCCGTGTCAGCATAGTTCCAGTTCGTTCGGGTGGCGCGGTTGCTATCGTCAAACGTCCCCTGCACCATGCGCGAGTTGGGGAGCAGACCTTCCAGTCGCATTCCGTTGTAGGTTTTACCTTTCAGGGTAATTTGGTCGTTGATATAAAAATCTTCCCCCCGAACGCTGACCGTTGTTTTCCGGGTTTGCGCCTGAACGCCGAGGGATAGAAGCAGAAAAAGCAGGACAAATTGGTTCATGAATAAGCTCAGATTTAGAAAACGGGAAACCAGTTGACAATACAGTTAGAATTTGTAATTCACTCCTGGGGGCAACCCCTCAACGGCCAGTTTCATCCATTTTCCGTCGATTTTAACGACTACAATCTTGTTATCTTTATCGTAAAAGATCGTACCATCAGGGCTATTTTTTAGCTCCGTATAGTTCACATGTCGGGCATCTTTTTCATAGTTTTTCTCGTCGTCACCCGTTGGTTTAGTTTCTTCAAGGTCATCTTTCCCGATGGCTCCAAGCGACAGCGCATTGGTTAGTTGCAATGAGCCATAGAAAACGGCTTTATCGCGACTGAACATAAACGAATGCTGCCGAACATCTGACCCAATTTTGAACCAATTGTAAGCTTGTGGGGAGTGATTGTAGGTAGTTCCATAATAATAGAGTTCAGCAACGGGCTTCTCCAGTTCTATATGCTTGTTAACCAGCATTGTAATTCGCGATTTATCATCGGTAGCGTAGCCCTCGAACACGTGATACCCCCATCGTTTTTTGTTCCGCTCCTCCGCATTGCCCCGCACCTGAATCATGTAGGGGGTACTCAAAATACCATTTACGGTACTATACATAGGAGTTAGAGCCGGATTGAAACCAAAACTGTACCCTCGGTTTTTCCATTGTGCCCAGGTCGTATCAATCTCCGACGTGAGTTCGATTCGTTTATGAATTGAGCCGGGGCTACCAGCCTGCACCGAGAAATAAGGCGTAGGGGCTGGATTGATCGGTTGTGTTTGCGCACGGGCGCACAAGGGAAGCAAGATCAGAACACCAAAAATTGGCCTCATAAGCTGGGTTGGTTTAGGGATAGCAATGTTACTCTAAACCCAAAGATAACAGTAGATTTGCAGACAAAGCACGATACAGGTATGGCAACGTTAACGGTAAAAAATGTCGGACCAATTCGGAAAGCCGAATTTGAAGTCAAAAAATACACGGTTTTCATTGGCCCGCAAGGGTCCGGGAAAAGCACGCTGGCAAAGCTGATTAGTATGCTTTCTTCCAGAAAATCAGTCAACCAAAAATCTCAAATAGAACATAATATTCAAGCCTATTTATCGACAGATTCTTCGGCTTCATTTTTGGCTGATAAGTATGCAGGCCATTTGGTGGGTGATTTATTAAAATATGGCATAATGGACGAAACCAAAACTGTTCTTCCCCAGAATGAATCTGATATATCTTTAATTACTAGCCCGTTCAACCCGGAAAAGTTTATAGAAGAATTAAAAGAAACAGCTCAAAAACTAAGTAGAGTACAAACGGGTATAGAGTCAGTGAATGATGAAGTCAAGCTTAAATTATTATTTGACTACTTGAATGGTACTTATAAACTTGGCACCGAATGGTCAAATTCAGGGGAAATATTTGAGACTTACGTTCCTTCTGAAAGAATGCTTATTGCCCTATTGTCAAAGTCTTTATGGGGTCTCTTAAACTCTGATGTTAGTTTCCCAAAAGTCATTTTGGCTTTCGCCAGTGATTTTGAAAAGGCAAGAAACGCATTACCTTTCATGGCGTTACCCTTCCTCAAAGTAGCTTACAAACACATAGATGGAGATGATCTTTTAACTTACGAATCTGGCTCATTGAGTTTGAGTCAAAGTGCCAGTGGTTTTCAATCCATTATCCCCTTACTGTTAGTGATCGAACACCAACGCCAAACCGACCAACGTCGTTTCATCATCGAAGAACCCGAACTGAACCTCTACCCTACTGCTCAAAAAGATTTGATCTATAATTTGGTCAGCGGCCTTGACCCGGAGAAAACCTACCAGGATGCTGAATGGGTGTTCACCACGCACAGCCCCTACGTGTTGAGTTCGTTCAATACGCTTATGCTGGCCTACAAAGTGGGGCATCAAAGCGAGGAAAATCGGGCAAAAGTAGAGGCTATCATCCCATCGCGGCATTGGATTAATCCCGACGATTTTGCGGCTTATTATGTGGATGGGGGAACGGTAGAGAGCATTATCAGCGATGAGGATTATGGGCTAATTGATGCCAGCCGATTAGACGATGTATCCGACGATTTTGCGGATGAACAGGAAGCTTTATTTACCCTCTACCGTAACGCCCTCAAAGTCCGTGCTTAATCAATTGAAAAGTGCCCTTCTCGACAAAGAGAAGTGCCTTAAAATACTGAACGATCAGCAATTTGGCATCTGCGATCCCGATGATGTCACAAAAAAGACCCCCTGCCATATACAGGTTGACCAAAACGGCATTACACACTTCAAAGTCGAAAATCCAACCGAACGCGACATTCATTTTCTGGCCGTTGATCACTGTCTATTTTTATCCGACAATTCCTCCCGCTGTGATTTCGCAGTTTTTGATGATGAAACATTTTGTTTGGTTGAAATCAAAACAGCCAGTTTGGGTCAACGCAGGAATCAGCGAATCAAGGCAGAAGATCAGCTGAAAGAAAGTGTTTTATTTTTCAGGGACAAAATCAAAGACCCTGAAAAAACAATTGAAGCCTATGTGTGCTTGCTTGATAAAAAAACCTTCGGCCCCTGCCTTAGGACAAACTCGCCAACTCAAGTTTTACGTTTTGCAGAAATGGGTGTTGCGCTATACTACGCAGACTCTAAACGCTTCGCCTAACTCCCTATGCCTTTCACCATCGACCTCACCGAAAAAGTCGTTCTCCTGACCGGGGCCACCTCCGGCATTGGGCTGGGGATTGCCCGGCAGTTTGCCCGCGCCGGGGCCACCATTGCTGGTTGCGGGCTTGAAACGCCCGACAACGCTCAGGAGTTTATGGACGTGGTTTTGCAGGAGTCCGGCCAACCACCGCTGTATGTGCAGGCCGACGTAACAAAGCCCGACGATTTAGCGGGTTTCGTTGGGCAAACCATCGCTCAATTTGGGCGGATTGATGTGCTGGCTTCCAATGCCGGCACCAACGTGTTTGCGGGGGCCGAAGCCTGTTCGGAGGAAGAATGGACGCTAAATCTAAACCTGAATCTAGCTTCGCATTGGCGACTGGCACGGCTCTGCAAACCCTACCTGGATGCGGCACCCGATGGTGGTGTCATCATCATTAATGCCTCCTGCCACGCCTACAGCAGCATTCCGGGCTGTTTTCCGTATAACATTGCCAAAACGGCCTTGCTTGGTTTGGTTCGCAGCCTGACCCTTGAATGGAGTCCCCAAATCCGCGTTGTGGGCGTGGCACCGGGCTTCATCGACACCCGACTCAACGAAGCCTGGTTCAACACCTTCCCCGACCCGGCCGCCGAACGCGCCCGCACCGAAGCTCAATTCCCCATGAAAAGGCTCGGCACCCCCGACGAAATTGGGGGCTGGTTTGTGTTCCTCGCCAGCGACTACGCCCGCTTTTCCGCCGGTCAAACCTACCTGATCGACGGCGGACGAAGTGCGGTGATGATGGGGTGAGATTACTCCATCACCACTCCCATTGCGCAGAACTTGTCGATGCGCTGGGTGATTCGTTCCTGGGGCGACAGGGCATTGAGTTCGTCCAGCGTGCTTAAAATTGTGTTTTTCAGAATCTCGGCCATCGCATCGTGGTGCGTGTGCGCTCCGCCGAGGGGTTCGTCAACGATTCCGTCGATGAGGCCCGCCTGCTTCATGTCGCGGGCGGTTGGCTTCATGGCTTCGGCGGCCTGCTCTTTGTAGTTCCAGCTACGCCACAGAATCGTGGAGCAGTTTTCGGGCGAAATCACGGAGTACCAGGTATTTTCGAGCATTAGCACCCGGTCGCCAATGGCAATGCCGAGGGCACCCCCTGATGCACCTTCGCCAATGACAATGCAGATCACCGGCACTTTCAGCATCATCATCTCGCGGAGGTTGCGGGCAATGGCTTCACCCTGTCCGCGCTCTTCGGCTTCGAGACCCGGAAACGCACCCGGCGTGTCGATCAGCGTAATGATTGGCTTATTAAACTTTTCGGCCAACTGCATCAGTCGCAGGGCTTTGCGGTAACCTTCGGGGTTGGGCATCCCGAAATTCCGGTATTGACGTTGCTTTGTATTGCGGCCTTTTTGCTGGCCAATAATCATCACCGTTTGACCCGAAATCTCGCCAAAACCACCAATCATGGCGGGGTCGTCGCGCACGGTTCGGTCGCCGTGGAGTTCGATAAACTGATCGCACATCCGCTCAATGTAGTCGAGCGTGTAGGGACGGTCGGGGTGGCGCGAGAGTTGCACCCGCTGCCAACGGGTGAGGTTTTGGAAAATCTCATACTGGAGTCGGTCGATACTTTTTTCGAGTATCTCCACTGCTTCACTCACATCCACACCAGTGCGTCCGGCCAGTTTACGGGTTTCCTCCAAACGGGCTTCCAACTCAGCGATGGGCTTCTCAAAATCAAGGTATGTTCTCATTGACTATAATTCAAACGTTTGGCCCTTAGCGGGGATTTCGACGTGTTCGTAACCCGCTTCACCGAGCGTTTCTTTGAAGGCTTCCATGCTGCTCAGGTCACCATGCACCAGGAATACTTTTTTGAGGGAATCGGCCGGTTGCATTTTCACAAAATTCACGAGGTCGTCGCGGTCACCGTGGCCGCTGAACACGTCGATCCGTTCGATATTGGCGTTCACGGGCTGCTCTTTTCCCTTAATGGTGAGCGTTGGTTGCCCATTCAGCAATCGCCAGCCAAGGGTTCCTTCGGCACAATACCCAATAATCAGAATGGTGCAATAGGGATTGCCAATGTTGGCCGCTACGTGGTATTCGACGCGCCCGCCCTGCACCATGCCCGACGACGAAACAATGATACACGGCTCGTTGTAGTCGGACACCGCTTTACTGGCTTTGGCCGATTCAAGAAACGTAAAGTTTTCGAAATCGAACAGAGCCGCGTTTTCGTCGTAGAACTCGCGGGCCTCTTTGCTCAGTAAACGGATGTTTTTCATGTAAACCCGCGAACTTTCCAGGGCCATCGGGCTGTCGGAAAATACTTTGATCGACGGGAAATTATGCTCGGTGTAAAGCCGGTTGAGCGTGTATAAAAGTGCCTGGGTGCGGCCAACGCTGAACGATGGAATAATGAGCCGACCGGGAATGTCGATGCAGGTACGCTTAATCACGTCGGCCAATGCTTCTTCGGGCGACATGGTATCTGCGTGAAGCCGGTTGCCGTAGGTACTTTCGCAAACCAGAAAATCGACGGGCGGCACCGGGGCGGGGTCAATCAGGAGGGGGTAGTTTTTGCGGCCAATATCGCCCGAAAAACAAATGCTTTTGCGTTCGCCGTTCTCGAAAACATTGATCACAATGTGAGCCGCTCCCAGCAGGTGGCCCGCCGGAATAAACGTAACATCGAGACCATCGTGAATCCGAAACCGCCTATTGAAGGCTATCGGCACTACATTTCCCATGGCTTCGCGCACTTGCCGATCCAGAAACAGGTCGTTTTGCATTTTCACCTGCCGATCTTTCACGTGCTTCTTCTTGCTGGCGTTCAGGTCGTTGATCTTTTTCTGATTGATCGTAGCCGCATCTTTCAGCAAAATTTCGGTCAGCGAAAACGTAGGTTCCGTACAGAGAATCTGACCTTCATAGCCCTCGCGGTAGAGGTTGGGCAGGTTGCCGGAGTGGTCGACGTGGGCGTGGGTGAGCAGAACGAGATTAATACCAGAGGCTTCAAAGGGAAAGAAACTGGTGCTTGGTGACGTGGGGGGAGCCTGTCCGTTTGGTGAACGTTCCAGATCAGAACCGCAATCAATCAGAATACGGTAATCGTCCTGCACCTCCAATAGGTACATACTGCCCGTAACCTGCCGGGCGGCCCCCAGGAAAGATAACTTCATGTGTATCGTTTAAACAACCTCGCTTTATATAAAAACACCCGTCGGGCGTATCGAATCCGTTACTTTTGCAATCGTAGGTCTGCAAAGTTACTAAGATAGAACGGAATCGCCTAACTCGCCTTTAATGCCATTTCAACGCCTATTTCATTTATGTACTGCCTGTCATTTCGCCTTTGTTCGTTACTTGTTTGTTGCATCCTTTTACTCACTACGGGGTCAGTAGGAGCCAGAACAGTTTCTCGGCCCGACTCCAGTGCCACCCAACGCCTGCTTGTGTTGCTCGATCAGTTTCAGAACAACCCCGTGGCCCGGCATGGCACCGTTGCTCTCTCGGTCAGGCGGGTGCGCGACGGACAACCATTTGTCGACTACAAGTCGCGGCAGACGATGTCAACAGCTTCAACGATCAAACTCATCACCACCGCCACCGCATTAGCCGTTCTTGGACCAACGTTCTCCTACACCACCACCCTCGAATACGACGGCACCATCCGCGACAGCACGCTAAGTGGTAATCTTTATATCCGGGGATCAGGTGATCCGTCGCTGGGCACCTGGCGTTATATGGACGGTCCGACGCATCGGTTCCCCGACACACCCACCCTGCTCGCTATCTGGGCCGAGGCTGTTCGGAAAGCGGGTATCCGGCGGGTTCAGGGGAGCGTTGTGGGTGATGCCTCCCTCTACACGAACCCGCCCGTACCCGACACCTGGCCCTACAGTGATCTGGGCAACTATTATGGCGCGGGTCTGAGCGGCCTCAACATCAATGAAAATCTGTACCGGGTGTTTTTCAAACCAGGCAATGCCGTTACGGCCCCGGCCACGTTCCTGCGCACCGACCCCGCCCTCCCCTATCTCACGCTCACCAACACCGTTTCGACCGATGCTGCCGGAACGGGTGATCAGGTCAATATCTATGGTGCACCGTTTGCCAACCAGCAATGGCTCACGGGTAAAGTCCCGCTCGACAGCAAGGAGTTCAGTGTGAAAGGCTCACTACCCGACCCGGCTTTCTTTGCTGCTTTTGCCCTCACCAGCCAGCTCCGGCAACGCGGTATTTTGGTGAGTAACATGCCCACCACCTATGGTCCCGGTCAGCCCACGCCGAAAGGACCATCCAGGCGTACTAGGCTGCACGCACAACGGTCACCAACCCTCACCGAACTAGCCCAGCAAACTAATTTTCAGAGTATTAATCTCTACGCCGAGGGTCTCATGCGCACGGCAGCGCAACGGTTGGTGTCGGGAATTCGCACCACCGACGAAGCCGTGGAAGCCATTGAAAATTTCTGGCGAATGAAAGGGGTGAACCTCGATGGATTCCAGATGCGCGACGGAAGCGGCCTGTCGGCAGTGGGGGGGGTATCGGCCGACAACATGACCGGAATTTTAGCCCGAATGGGGCAGGAAAAAGCCTTTCCGCCGTTTTACGAAACCATTCCGGTGGTGGGGCAGTCGGGAACGGTGCGAAGTTTGGCCCGCAACACAGCGGCAGCGGGCAATGTGCGGGCCAAAAGTGGTTCCATCGAGGGCGTTCGGGCCTATGCCGGGTATTTTACGGCGGCAGATGGCGAACTCATGGCATTTTCGATCATGGTGAATCGATTTACGCCCGGCAAAAACCGCGTACTCACCAGTCAATTCGAGCGGATCATGGTAGCGATGGTGGGAGTGAATGGGAAGTGATGAACGATGAGTGATAAGTGGGCTGACCGCACCGGCGAACGATACTCATCACTCATCGTTTATTGTTCATCGTTCATCACTCCTATTCGGAATGGTAACGACCTTAAACCAGTATTGGCCCAGGATATGAGCTGTGTTCAGCAATCCTTGAAAATTGGAGGGCTTGGTAATGAAGCTGTTAGCTCCGTCTAAATAGGAGGTATGCACATCGGGTTGCGCATCAGATGTGGTCAGAACAACCACCGGAATATGCCGCCACGATGGGTTTTGTTTGAGTTGCCGCAACACATGCCGACCGTCAACGCGGGGCATGTTCAGGTCGAGCAGAATCAGGTCGGGAACATCGGGTGGGATGTCCTGGTAAGCCTGCCGTCTTTCTAGAAACTCGAGCAGTTCTTCCCCATCCTCAACCAGGGTCATACGGCTATCGGGGTACTGCTGCCGGAAGGCTTCCAGCACCAGAAAACGATCATCTTCGTCATCGTCAGCCAGCAAAATATGCACGGGCCGGTCGGTCTGTAGTCCATTCATGGTTAGGTAATAGTTGATTTTCGGGAAGAACCACCACAAATGTTGCTCCTTCACCAGGTATGCTGTGTGCCGTGATGAAACCCTGATGGGCCACCACAATACGCTTACAAACAGCTAATCCGATGCCGGTACCATCGTAGGCATTCTTTCCATGTAAACGTTGAAATAATTGAAAGATTTGTTCCGTGTATTTCTCATCAAAGCCAATCCCATTATCAGATACACTAATCTTAAAATAAGCCTTTTGGGGCATCAAATCGGGAAACTCCACACTATCAGTCGGTTCGGCGGTGATGCGAATAAGGGGTCGTTCACCCGGTTTCTGATACTTGAGCGCGTTACTGATGAGGTTCGCAAAAACCTGTTCCATCTGGCTGGGAATCACCGGTAAGGCCGGCAAACGCTCCACTTTCACTTCGGCATTAAGTCCCTTTACCCGCAGTTCCATATCGTCCAGAACCCGGTTAATGATCTCGTTCAGTTTAACCCTTTTGAACTCATGGTCCTGGCTCGACACCCGCGAAAAATCAAGTAAATCTTTGATCATGCGCGACATACGGTCGGCTGATTTCACGATCTTGGTCATAAACTGGCTGCTCTCGCCATCGAAGGCAAACTTGTTTTTTTCACTGATCAAGCCTGCAAACGACTGAATTTTGCGCAATGGTTCCTGCAAATCGTGCGACGCGATAAAAGCAAACCGTTCCAGCTCTTCGTTCGAGGTGGTCAGTTGCCGGATATGGGCCTGTAGTTCTTCTTCATAAGCCCGCAATTGTTCCTCCGTTTTTCGTCGGCGACCCAATTCAGCATCAAGCAAATTATAGGTCGCAATCAGGGTCAGCAGGGTTAACAATGCCAGCATAAAAATAATAACGATGGTTTGCTGATACGACTTCTGAGCCTGCTCGCTTCGTGCCTGGGTTAGTTTCTCTTCTTCAGCAATCATCGTCGCCACTGTTCGGCGGACAGCATCCATCCGTAGTTTCCCTAGCAAAAGTCGGCTTTGCAACGCCCGTTGGTCATTTCGATACCTAATTTGCTCTGTGGCAATGGCAACTTTTGCCTGCGCCTGTTTCTGTAACGTATCTAAGCGGGCACGTTGTGGTTGTTCGGTTACTGATTTATGTAGATTGGCTAACTCAACGGGAAGTATACGGGCTGCAAAAAAGTAGGACTCCAGATACAACGAATCACCAGAAATCAGATAGCCTCTTGTGCCGGTTTCAACATCTTTCAGCGTCGATAATACATCGTTTAAATCGTTGGTGATCAAATGGGTGGTATTCACTCGTTTGCTATCTGCCCCATAGCGGCTGTAGCTATAAAACGATAGTACAAACCCAGAGGCAATGAGTAATAAAGCCAATAAAAAGGCTAACGCAATTCGACGGCTGGGGTTCGAAGAAGTGAACAGACTAAAATTAAATTTCATGAAGAGGCAGGACAACGAAGAACGTCAAAGTTAACCGAATAGCCGGCTACAGCATCGTTAGGGTAAAAAAACTTAGGTACTGGCTCGTTTCTATCCTATTTTCTCAATTGTCAGGTTGTGGTTCGTATAAATGCAAATATCGGCGGCAATATGCAGGCTTTCGCGGACCATATCTTCTGCGGTGAGGTTTTGGGTGTGTTTTTTCAGAGCCAGCGCAGCCGCCTGCGCATACATGCTCCCGGAGCCAATGGCGGCCACATCGCTATCGGGTTCAATCACATCGCCAGTGCCCGAAATGAGTAGCAGATCGTCTTTGGATGCCACAATCAGCATGGCTTCGAGTTTGCGGAGGTAACGGTCGGTGCGCCAGTCTTTGGCCAGTTCGATGGCGGCCCGTTTCAGGTTACCTCCAAAGGTATTTAGTTTTTCTTCAAAGCGTTCGATCAACGTAAACGCATCGGCGGTTGACCCGGCGAAACCCGCCAGCACCTTACCCCCCATCAGGGTGCGCACTTTCCGAACATTACTTTTGGCGACTGTATTACCCATTGTAGCCTGCCCGTCGGCACCGAGGGCCACCTGCCCATTATGGCGAATTCCAATGACGGTTGTCGCGTGAATTTTTTCTTGCATAGTGGTGAAAATACAGTTTTCAGGGGCGGTTGGTTCCGGGCAGGGAATGCGGCATGCATCCACTTCTTTCTACGGAGTTTTACGGTAAATAAATACCTCTCCTGATTTCTGGACTGCCCGTAGGATATTCAACCGAATTATGGCAAATTCCGGCTGTCCTTTTAGAATACGCTTACAATCCTCTCCCCTATTCCTTACCTCTCTACTCAAATCGGCATGGCCTCTTCCCCAAATGTTTACGCACTGCTCATTGGCATTAACGACTACCAAACCGTTGGCAAACTCCAGGGTTGCCTGCACGATGTGGACACAGTTGAGAACTACCTAACCCAACGCACCACCTTCGATGTAGCTTTGGATGGGCAACCGACCGGCAAAATCAAGAAGCTGACCAACAGCGCGGCCACCCGAACGGGCATTGTGGACGGGTTTCGCACCCATTTGGGCCGGGCAAAAAAAGACGATACGGTGCTGGTGTATTATTCCGGTCACGGAACCCAGGAGGTGGCCGATGCCCGCTGGGAAGAAACCGACGGGCGATTGGAATGCCTTGTCTGTTATGATGGCGGCACCAAAAAATCGCCGGAATTTTTGCTGGCAGACAAGGAGTTACGATTTCTGATTAACGAATTAGCCCAAAAAACCGGGGCGCACATCGTCACCATTTTCGACTGTTGTCATTCGGGCGACAACACCCGCAACGCAGCCTTAGTGGAAGCAGCGCACAAGGATGTGTTGCAACGGCGGACAACGGCATCGGGTGGCAAAGCGTTTCCAGCCCGAAGCTGGAAGGAGTTTGTGTTTGGCAACACCATTTCTGAGGCATCGGTGGCCGGTCAGAAATCGGTTGATTTTTTGCCACAGGGTGCGCATATCCAGATGGCGGCCTGCGAGTCGGATCAAACGGCCGTGGAGGTGGCGGGCGAAGGCATTTTCACCAAAACCCTGCTGAAAACCCTAACTGATTCGGGGGGGAATTTGTCGTATAACACGCTGCGGAGCCGAATCCGGCAATATATGCGGGCGGGCTACGAGCAAACGCCCCGGATTTATGCCCCCGATGCCCCCGAAAAAGCCTTGAACGCCGGGGTTTTTAACCAACGTATTGCCCCCCAACAAACCATCAGCGAGGCCATTTTTACGGTTAAAAAACGCTGGCAACTCAACGTCGGAGCCATTCACGGAGTCGATGAAAAAACAGCCGTGACCCTGATTGACCCGACCGATGCGGGCAAGACGTTTCCGGTTACGGTGAGCAAGGGGGGCGTTTTTGTGGACTTCACCGAACTGGCTGATACCGACGCTCTCGACCCGAAACTCGTTTATAAAGCCTTAGTGTCGGGGCTGATGGCGCAGGAATTGGTGCTGGAACTCCAAAACCACGACGGCAAGCCACAGGCTGTGGAGGCCTTTGTGGGAACGTTGCAAAGCGCGGCCAAGGGCCATTTTGCCTTTGGCGGAGAAACCGGAGCCAAACCCGCCGATTATACCCTGCATGTGCGCGACGGGGAAGCCTACCTCACCCACCCCAACGACCCGTATCGGCCCCTCATCCGTCCGCGCCTGTTCCTGACCGACAATGACCAGAAACAGGTTTTGGAATCCCTGCAACACGTGTCGCGCTGGCACTTTATCAAAAATCTGCAAAACAAGACCCGCCCCGACAATTTCCCGGAGCAAGCTCTCAACATCGAACTGACGCGGGTACTGCCCAACGGAACGATTAAACCCATCGACACCGCCGACAGGACGGGCCACATCGACTTCGACCTGACCGACAAAGGCTGGAAAGGCACCCTACAGATCAAGATAACCAATACCACCCACCAGGATTTGTATGTCTGTGCAGCTTATTTGATGAAGGATTTTTCGTCGTTTCTCAACTTTTTGCCCCAACGGGTTCAGAAGTTAGAAGCCGGAAAATCGGTGCTATTGGGGCCAAATGGCAAAGATCGGGTCAATTTGAAATTAGACAAGGTTGAGCAGGAATACAATTGGCCAGCCGTGAAGGAGGCTATTCAGTTCATTATCAGCACCGAGGAGTTCGACGGGGAAGCGTTGATGTTGGAAGGCCTGCCCGAACCGCTGACCACGGCTGATATGGGTAAAACAAAGGGATTAGACATCGAAGACGACACGCGGGGGTTTGATACGGACGTGAATTTTGCGGGCTGGATGACCCAAACGCTGAACCTCGTTTTTGCAAACCCGCTGTATAATCAGGTGCCAATCCAGACCATTCAGGCCCTGCTCGAATGGGACGAAACGGCCTATTTTGCGGCTGGTTTATACTGCGAAGTCAAGAACGACGAAACGGGACAGCCCACCATCTGGATACTCAAAGACGATGTGCAAAAAGGGCTGAAGGTGCCGGAGGGTGAGAAAAATATAATTGACGACATCAAGCTGTTTCTCGGCAATCAGATCGAGTCGGCGCAACGGCGCAAGCGGTATCGGAACCTAAAAAAAGACCCCACCCGGCTTCGGATTGTGGCCGAGGGCGACTCGTGGTTTCAGTACCCGATTTTGGTGGAAGACACCCTTGACCATTTGTACAAACTCTATGCCATCCGCAGCTTTTCTGAAGCCGGGGATACGCTGGAAAACTACATGAAAAAGCGGGAGTACCTCGACGCCATCAAGGAAGAAGAAGCCGAGTTTTTCCTGGTCAGCGGGGGTGGAAACGACATTTTGGGTAAAAAATTCGAGGGTTTCCTGCGCGACACGCCCGACCCCAACGACACGACTTTCCAGAAGTATTTCAAGCCCAATTTCGCCCAGAAGCTGGATCAATTGGAAGGGTTCTATGAGGAAATGTTCACCGAATTACTGGGCCGCTACCCCAATCTGCATATCATCGTACATAGCTACGACTATGCGATTCCGCTGGATACGACCATTCCCGAAAACAAGAAAAAATCGAGCTGGTTGGGGCAGTATTTAGTCAAAAAGAACATTCAGCCACAGGCCGAACGCGAGCAATGCCTTCATTTTCTGATGGATAAATTCAATGTCATGCTACAAAAGGTGGTCAAACCGTTTGGCAAACGGGTGTCCTACATCGACGTGCGCAACGTGGTGAACCGGACAAGTTGGTTCGATGAGATTCACCCGACTAACGAGGGATTCCAGTTGGTGGCTAACAAGTTTATTGCCGAGATTGAACGGGTCAGGGCTGAAAAAAAAGTTCATCAATGAGCTAATCCTGCCCGATGCCATACTTTTCCGGCCCCACATGGAGGGATCTCTGCGGTTGAACCGTACCGCTCTTCACTCCTCACCCTTCACTCCTTTCAACTTCTCATTATACTCCCTCATCGTTCCAACCTGTTGCCGGTTGACGTGCCAGTTAGCCACGATGCCAAGGCCAAGGGTCCCTAAAGCCGGATAAATGATGCCCCGATTGATGGGATATGGCCCATTGGAACGACGGGCTGCGTAATACAGCAGGTAGCCAGTTAATGTGCTGGTAGCCAGGCTCGACACAAACCCTGATACACCGCGAACCGTTCTGATATAGCGCATATTGGCGTTAATCCGTCCGCTATTGAGGTAACTGAAGGCTGTTTTGAGGTTTGAAGCCGGATCAACGCGCAAACCCCGGTAGATGAATTTCGGGTACAGGAAGCTGCCTTTTATCTGCACCAAATCAGCCAGTGTAAGCTGGTCTGACTGGGCGCGAAGGTCAAACATAGGGCGATAATAATCCCCCGAATTGCTACGGAGAGCCATGTTGTGATTTAGCACCGCCCGCTCCATATTTCGCTCCGGGCGCAATAGCAACGGGGAATAGACCAACACAAAACTCCCTAATAACAAACCACCGGCGAGTTCGGGTTTTCGCCGACTATAATAAATACTACTGGTCAGCACCGGAAATGCCGATAGTATCAGTGAAGAACCCACCGCCTGTTGCCATTTATACCGCCTGATGTAGCCGCTAACACCCTCTCCGGGAGACCGTTTCAGAAACGGCACCAACTGATTCGAGTGCAAATTACTCGCCAGATGATAGCGATAGGTTCGGATTACACTAAGCAGAACCCGTTGCCGGTTCAGCGAGATCGTGTCCCCCGCCGAAAGTGAATCGGTCTGGGCGAACAGGGGCGAAACTAAAGCGAGAATGCCGCTCAGAAACAGACAAAAAAATAGCGACTTCATCGGGTGAGTGAGAAGTCGCTAAGGTAATGAAAATAGTTAAAGCGTCACCGATCAGACCAGCATCCGCATAGGGTCTTCGAGCAATTGCTTGAACGTTTGCAGGAAGGCGGAACCAACGGCACCATCAACGGCGCGGTGATCACAGGAGAGCGTCACCTTCATCACGTTGGTTGGCTGGGCAACCCCATCAACAAACTTCACCGATTCGCGAATGGCACCAACGGCCATAATGCACGAATCGGGCGGGTTAATGATCGCTGTGAACTCCTCAATGCCGAACATGCCGAGGTTCGAGATCGAGAACGTGCTGCCTTCCCAATCTTTGGGCTGCAGTTTTTTGTCTTTGGCTTTTCCGGCCAAATCTTTCACTTCGGCGGCAATGGTCGAGAGCGTTTTCTGGTCGGCGTTGCGCACCACCGGCACCAACAACCCGTCGGGAATGGCCACGGCCACGCCAATGTTCACGTATTTGTATTTGCGAATTTTGTCGCCCAACCATGACGAATTCACATCGGGGTGTTGTTTCAGGGCCAACGCGGCCGCTTTGATCACAAAATCGTTGAACGAAATCTTCACCGAACTCAGACCGTTCACCGTGCCGCGCAGGGCCATTGCCTTGTCCATGTTGATTTCCATGGTCAAGTAAAAGTGCGGAGCAGTAAACAGGCTCTCGCTCAGGCGACGGGCAATGGTTTTCCGCATCTGACTAACCGGCACATCTTCAAAGTCTCCGGCTGGGGCTGGGGTGGCCTGGGGCGCGGGAGCAGAAGAAGCGGGGGTTGGTGCGGCTGCAACGGGTTTTGGAGCCGGGGCTGGTGCGGCAGCCGGTTGAGCGGCTGGCTTTTGCGCTGGAGCCGTGCCGGGTGCGTATGACTCAACATCAGCTTTCACCACGCGACCTTCGGGGCCGGAACCATGCACCTGGCGAATGTCGATGCCCCGTTCTTCGGCAATGGCTTTGGCCAAGGGCGAAGCTTTCACCCGGCCATTTTCTGCCGATGCCGACTGACCATTTTGGGCAGGTGATGGAGCGGGCGTTGCTGACTGAGCCGCCGGACTTGCTTCCGCAGCAACCGGTTGAGTCGGTGCAGAACCGCCATCGAGCAAGACTTTGAAATTGGCTCCTTTTTCGCCCACAACGGCGATCACGGCATCCACTGCAACAGATTCACCTTCTTTCACGCCAATATACAACAGGGTGCCTTCTTCGTAAGCTTCGAGGTCCATGGTGGCTTTATCCGTCTCGACTTCGGCCAGCACATCCCCCGATTTCACGGTGTCGCCTTCTTTTTTATGCCAGGCCACAATAACCCCTTCGGTCATGGTATCCGACATTTTGGGCATCCGAATCACGGTGGCATTCACATTTTCAGCGGGTGCCGCCGATACCGTGTTGGCATCGGGCATGGTGGTGTTCACCTGATCGGGCTTGATGTCGCCCGCCGGAGCCACGGCTGGTTTAGGGGCTTCGGCAGGTGTTTCAGCGGGGGCTGGCGCAGCAACGGCACCGCCATCGAGCAGGGCTTTGTAGTCTTCGCCTTCGGCACCGATAACGGCCAACACGCCATCCACCGGCACGGAGGCCCCTTTTTCAACGCCGATGTACAGCAGCACACCTTCTTCGTATGATTCGAGGTCCATGGTGGCTTTGTCTGTCTCGACTTCGGCCAGGACATCGCCCGATTTCACTTTATCGCCCACCTTTTTATGCCACTCCGCAATGACCCCTTCGGTCATGGTGTCGCTCATTTTGGGCATTCGGATTAATTCAGCCATAATTCAGGATCTATATCGGATTACGTCCCCTGAATGAATTCAGGGGCAATGGATAGCAGGCAATTTGTATCAACGGCCAAAATTACAGCAAAGCGGGGAAAATAAAGAGCGAAAGAGCGAAAGAGTGAAAGAGCGGGTAACGAACGGGGACATTGTTTAGCTCTTTCACTCTCTGAAGCTGGACCGTCACTCTTTAGTTCAGCAACAGCCGGGCGGCTGGCGAGAACACTAATTGCCCATTGGCATCATATTGAACTGTGCGGGCGTTACCAGTGTAGCTGGCGGGCAAACCCACGCGGTGGCGAATCAGGATGGTATCGCCCACGCCGGGGGTAAATTATAGTCCCACTACCTTATTTCTGGCAATGAAATTCCCTCAATCTTCCGATAAAGTGAAATTGCAAATCCATCTGTCATGCCTGAAACGTAGTCAATTATATCCAAGTATCGGCTGTGGATTGTTTCAATGGTAAGTGGCTGAGACCCCATTTCTGGTTTAGGGTGATACTTCTGAGGTAGGAGCGACATCAGCTTCTTTTGATGGGCATTCTCCTTCTTGCTACCATTACAGGTTTTACATATTTGAGTTGTCTCACCAAAGGAACGAAGCAAGCCCCCAATCACTTTGAAACCTGCTGCTTCAGACTCAAGAACAGGGCTATAAGTGTATACATGGTTCCTGATTAGCCATTCCATTGATTTCAAGTTTATCTTAATTTCTTCACTCTCAATACATTCAATTAATGCGTTGTCAAACCTGCCTGTCATTATACCCTCATAGTTTTCTTTGAAAACTCGAAATACTAAATGAGTTAAGACATTAATCGCTTTAGAACGTAAATAAGAAATTTCGGATCGAATTCCTCTATCTACTAAACGATCTGTATAATTAGCATCAAAGGAATCATCGATTTTTGCAATGTTGCATAAAATCTGTCTGGGTGACAGTCTGTGAACTTTATCATCAACTGGTATATCGTAATCCTCATTGAAGTTTATTAATCTTAGGCGGCATCCATCTTCAAAGTCAATCATTTGGTAGCAAATATCATCGGCTGCTTCCATCAAGAAAGCGAGTGGATGGCGACTCCAAGCCAAATCTCCAGATTTTAGACCAGGAATAGGCAAAAGACCCAATACTTCTGCAATTCCTTTGAAAAGGTCACGCTCTGTCTGAAAAAAACCGTATTTACTCTGACTTTTACCTAATTTCTTTCGATCCTTTTTTTTTGGGTCACCAATCAATATTGATTCGCGAGGATATTTTGAAAAGGCTCCAAGTGTCGCACATGTGGGATTCAGTGCCTTGTTCTTGCAATTGGTTAGAATCCTAAAACCATTAGCATTACCCTCAAACTCCAACAAATCATAAAGCTTCTTTTTGTCTACGTCATTAACTTTCACCTTCCCTTTTCCTTCTTCTAATTCTACGCAAACTGGCTTCGGCGTATTACTTTCAAGTGATTTAGGATCAATGAGTTGGATTCCAGAAGCATTTACTCTAAACTTTTCCTCGAAAAAAAAGGAGATTGCATCTTCCCCCGAATGCCCAAAAGAGGGATTCCCAATATCATGTGCTAAACAGGCTGCTCGGACTGTCTCAGCTACATTATTCACAAATAATTCTTTTGATGGATATACTTCCACAATCCCTTTTTCTTTTTTAAAAACAAAGTCACCAGCTAAACGTCCCAAAGAACGCCCAACAGATGCTACCTCAAGGGTGTGAGTCAATCGGGTATGAACAAAATCAAATTCAGGAAAGGGTATTACTTGGGTTTTATCTTGAAGACGACGGAATTGAGAACTGTAAATTAGCTGATCTGAATCGCGTTCAAATTCAGTACGAGCATCGGTAAACTGAGAAGGTCTTCGAGTTGGTTGATTTGTTTTGCAAGAGAGCTGTAGATCCAACACTCTTTGGGTCGACAATAATTTACTCCACTCCATTCGGGACTTGCTTTGCATATAATTTTGCAGTTAAATGCTACATCGTTGCAGCACATTCTTCTGCTATCAAAACAATATCCAGAATTATATTTGGCCAAAAAAGGGTTTTACTTATGGCAGTCTGGCAGTCTATAAGCCTATTTGTGCCATTAAGTCAGCTTTTGTAAAATGACGCTTTGTCAGTTAACATATAATCTCATTGAATTACAAAAGTTTTTGGCATCACTCACATTGTGCTTGAGCAAGTTGCTTCAAAATGGTTGATTTAAACTGAACAAATCAAACAAATCAAAACACACAAAATCACCATTTGTGTATGTAAAGAAGCATATAAAAATAGTTAAGCCTGAAAAACAGGCCAAAATAGTCTGTTTTTCAGGCTTAATCAGTAGGCTTACTCGATTTTATTATTTCCCGTCCACTACCGTCCTGATTTTCAGTTCATCCAACTGCTTGTCGGCGATCACCGAGGGTGAGTTGATCATGATTATTCTAACCGTAATGTCCTAAATCCCCCTCAATAGATCGGCAAAATCCTCAATGCGGATCAAATTCATTCTTGGGAAATTGTACCCTTTCAGTACATTGAAATGGCGGTCGTTTGTAACAATGTAATGCGCGTTGGAGGAGAAAGCACAATCGACAAACTTATTGTCGTCCTTGTCGGCATCAATCATCGTCATGTTAAAATAGATGTCAGTTTTGCGGACGTTGGGCAACAGGAGCAAACCACCCAGAATATCCTCTGCCACGGTGGTATCAAAGAATTCGGCTATTTTTTCGTCATACTCAAGCAGAACATCCGTCGAAACAAACGCATCATAAACTCCATCAAACAGCGCATCTAAAACAATTCGATACGGTGAACGGCTGGGAATAGCCGCCAGCAGAGCATTGGTATCCAAAACGACCGTTAATCGATTAGGCATCTCCGCTTACTAATCGGTCCAGTGTACTATCATTATAGCCCCTACGCTCCCAAACTGCATCAGCGCGTTGGCGGGCTTTCTGGAGCAGGAATTTCGCCATTACCTGCCGAAGCTCCAGCAAATCTTCATCGGGGATTTGTCGGGAAAATACCTTGAGCAATTCCGCCTGTACGTTTGTTAAAGGAGGCTGTACCATAATTACTTGTTTTTCAGTGGGAACAACATTACCCGTTTTTCAATTCACACCCGCTTCAAACCAATCTCACTTCCCGTCCACTACCGTCCTGATTTTCAACTCGTCCAATGCTTGTCGGAGATGAGCGAGGGCGAGTTTGAATCACAGTTCTGGCGATTCATCCTCTGGAAGTATCAGTAGTTCCAATAGCTGATCCAGTTCGCCGGGCTCGAGGTCAGCTTTTTGGGCTTTGTCATAAATGGTGAGCAAAACTATCTTTTCGTCATCCGTCAACAAGTAGGTTATCACCCGCGCACCGCCCGACTTACCTTTGCCTTTACTTTGAATAGCCAGCCGGATTTTGTAGCAATTTTTCCCAAGGGCAGTTCCTTGCTCAGGGAATTCAGCCAAACTTTTGCCCAATGCCCGTAATTCGTTTTTCAAGGAGGGATATTTCTTGAGCAAAGGTTTGGCTGCCCGCTGAAACCGTTGCGACGGGACGACTTTAAAGTTCATCCAGAAACTCGTCTAACGTTTTGAGTTTTATCTTCCCCTGCTTATACAGTTTCACCTCTTCCAATGCTTCTTTCACATCGGCCAGTAACTGCTCTTTAGTTAGTTCAGGTTCGTCATCGGCTTCATCGTCGTCTATTGACTCGGCGGGCCGAACCTGCACAAAATCGAATCGGCGTAACAGATCGAGCACAAATGGGGCTTCTGTATCTTTTACATCAATGATATATTCCATGCTGTTAGCGATTTATCTGACCAAATTTACCGAATTCCCCGCTTCAAATCAATCTCATTTCCCGTCCACTACCGTCCTGATTTTCAACTCATCCAACTGCTTGTCCGAGATGGGCGAGGGCGAGTCGATCATAATGTCGCGGCCGGAGTTGTTTTTGGGGAAGGCAATGAAATCGCGGATGGATTCGGCCCCGCCGAACAGCGAACACAGCCGGTCGAAACCGAACGCGATGCCGCCATGCGGGGGTGCGCCAAACTCAAACGCATCCATCAGGAAACCAAATTGGGCCTTTGCTTCCTCGTCCGAAAAGCCCAGCAAGCTGAACATGCGGGCCTGCAATTCTTTGTTGAAAATCCGAATGGAGCCACCGCCCACTTCGGTGCCGTTGATCACCATGTCGTAGGCATTGGCCCGCACCGCGCCGGGGTTGGTGTCGAGCAGGGCGATGTCTTCGGGCTTGGGCGAGGTGAAGGGGTGGTGCATGGCAAACCAGCGGGCCTCTTCTTCGCCGTATTCGAGCAGGGGGAAATCCAGTACCCACAACACCTTGTAGTCGTCGGGTTTGCGGAGGCCCATGCGGGTGCCCATTTCAAGCCGGAGTTCGGCCAGTTGCTTGCGGGCTTTATCAGCCTCACCCGACAGCACCAGGATCAGGTCACCGGGTTGGGAGCCAAGTTTGGCAGCCCAAGCCGCCAAGTCGTCCGGCGAATAGAACTTATCGACCGATGATTTCACGCTTCCATCCGGGTTAACGCGGGCATAAATCAGTCCTTTCGCGCCAATTTGGGGTCTTTTGAGCCATTCCGTCAGTTCGTCTAACTGCTTGCGGGTATAGTCGGCGGCACCCGTCACGTTGATACCCACCACCAATTCAGCCGCATCGAAAACGGGGAACCCTTTGCCTTTGGCGAGGTCAGTTAACTCAACGAACTCCATTCCAAACCGAATATCGGGTTTGTCGGAGCCGTAGAGCCGCATGGCATCGGCATAGGTCATGCGCGGCACCTCGGCGAGGTCGATACCTTTCACCGTTTTGAACAAATGGCGAACCAATCCCTCGAACATTACCAAAATATCTTCCTGCTCCACAAACGACATTTCGCAGTCGATTTGGGTGAACTCGGGTTGGCGGTCGGCGCGGAGGTCTTCGTCGCGGAAGCACTTTACGATCTGAAAATACCGGTCGAAACCCGACACCATCAGCAACTGCTTGAACGTTTGGGGTGATTGCGGAAGGGCATAAAACTCGCCGGGATTCATGCGGCTTGGCACCACAAAATCGCGGGCGCCCTCCGGCGTTGACTTAATCAAAACCGGCGTTTCGACTTCAATAAAATCCTGCCCGTCCATATACCGGCGGGTTTCCTGAGCCACGCGGTGCCGGAGTTCGAGGTTCCGGCGCACGGGGTTCCGGCGCAAATCCAGATACCGATATTTCATGCGGAGATCGTCGCCCCCATCGGTCACGTCTTCAATCTTGAACGGCGGCACGTTAGACGAGTTCAGCACCGTAAGTGCGGTAGGCCGGACTTCAACGTCGCCCGTGGGAATATTGGGGTTTTTCGAGTTTCGCTCGACTACCTCGCCTGTTGCCTGCACCACAAACTCGCGGCCCAGCTTCCGGGCCATCGTGAAGAGTTCGGGCGACGTAACCCCTTCTTCCAGGATGATTTGGGTAATCCCGTATCGGTCGCGAAGGTCGATCCAGAGGACACCCCCTTTGTCGCGAACGGTTTGAACCCAGCCGGAGAGGGTAACGATTTTGGAGGCATCAGTCAGGCGGAGTTCGCCACACGTATGAGATCGGAGCATTTTCTAAAGAGCGAATGAGTGAAAGAGTGAAAGAGCGAATGTCCGTTAGGTCACTCTTTCACTCATTCGCTCTTTCACTCTTTATTTCTGGCCGCAAAGGTAGAAAAAAAGCGGCATTGATGTGAAAACCACCCGGACAACCACCAAGCCTGTTAAAAGGCTGCATGACGGTCGAAAAGCCAGGCCCACCGGGTATCAAATGAGCGTCGGGCGGTCTTTTTAAGAGGCCCCTCAGAATTCAACAATAAAGCCAATCGAAGGGGTAACAAATGGGTCGTTGTTGGTCAGGACGGCGGGCACCCCATTGCTCCCATTGGGTTTAAGCGCCAGTCCGTCGGTTGTGAGAAAGCCGGAGCCATCAACAGCCCGTTTCAAGACATAGTCGGGGTAGTTGGGGGTTGGCAAAACAAACGCATTCTGCACATCCAGGAACAGATCGAAGGTGAACCGACGGGTATTCCACTTTTTGTCGATTCTGAAGTCAAACTGATTCAATGATTTCAGCCTGAGCGTGTTCAGTTGGGCATAGTTTAACACACCCTCGCCCAAGGTTAAAAAATTGGCCTGTGAGGCCGCCAGATCAAACGGCGTATACGGCGCACCACCGGCATAGCGATACTTCAGCCCAATTTCCCAACCGCGCCGGAACTTGCGACCCAGCAAACCAGAAAACAAGTGGCGATTGTCCCAGGCCGAAGGTCTCAGTACCTGGTCAAGTCCCGAAAACTCAGACCGTACAAAGGTGTAGGAAGCCAATAAAAAAAGGTTTTTCACTAACTTCTGTTGAAAAAAGACTTCCACACCATAAGCCCGGCCTTTCCCCGTACTCGTTACAGCTTCATTACCAATAGCGTTAAAATTGTTGCCGAGATTGGCCAGCGAAATTCCGCTTGCAACCGATACCGGATACTGACTATATCGCTTATAAAAACCTTCAACGGTGAAGCGGGTGGTTGGCAGGGGCAGATATTCGACACCAGCTACGAAATGGTTCGAAGCAATGTAATCGGCGTTTTGGTTCACGAGTTGTCCCGCAGCGTTGCGGAAACCCAGCGTAGTGTAGGTTGGAATTTTATAATATCGCCCAATCGAAGCATTCAGATTCCATTGATCAGTTAGCGCGTAACTCACCGACAGTCGGGGTGATATTGTTTTCAAGGGATTTAGGCCTGTTTTGGTCAACGTATTCATATCGCTGCGAACACCCGCCGACAACCCAAGTCGGCTACCCAGAAAGCTCCGGCTTACCTGCCCAAACAACCCAAAACGGCCAAACGAAACATCGGTTGCCGAACGCACCGATAAAGCAGGAGATACGAGCAATCCATCATCCGACCGTACAGCGCGACGCAGTTGGGCAAAAAAATCATTGGTAAACTGGACATACTGAGCGACCCCACCAACAGAATAGCGCCATCCGTTCACAAACTGGTTTACATCGAACCGAAGTTTGTTTTCAGTCTCCCGCGAACGGGTCAAGAGCGTCCGGGCTGCTTCGTCGCCAGTTCGCCCGTCTTCAAACCGATCCAGCGCGTTGTTGAACGCATTTCGACTGACCGCCACATTAACGAATCCATTGTTAACCAGTCGCTTGAGCGACAAACCAGCGGTATAATTCCACTGATTAACCAGGGGCGTACTACGAATGACGTATTCTTTTTCAGGCGATGTTTGCCGGGGCACGGCGAAGCTAAATTCATCGATGGCTCCCACGCCAATGGCCGTAAGGGTCGTTTTTTTGTCCAGCTTATGGGTAATTTTCGTCTGAAAATCCCAATAGTTTGGTCGAATGGGCTGGTCGATCAACTGAAAGAAATACTGGAGATACGACCGCCGGGCCGAAGCCAGAAACGTTGTCCGGGGGGCCAGCGGACCTTCTGCTGTCAGGGCTAATTCTGTGGCACTGAGTCGGATATTCCCCTGTACGCGCTCCGGATTACCTTCGCGCTGCTTAAACTGAAAAACGGACGCAAGCGCATTGTCGTACCGGGCATCGAACCCCGACGAAGACAGGGTTACGTCTTCAATGAACGATACGTTCAGAATTCCCTGCGGTCCACCGGTGCCGCCCTGCGTCTGAAAGTGATTGATAACCGGAATCTCAATCCCATCCAGGTAAAACACATTTTCGTTGGGTGCGCCCCCCCGAATGATAATGTCATTACGCAGGCCACCCACTGATCCGCCTACGCCGGGCAGGGTTTGCACTACTTTCGAGATATCGAAGTTGCCACCCGGATTGGTTTTAATTTCTTCGGTAGTAA
Source organism: Cytophagales bacterium (assembly GCA_031411995.1). Classification (GTDB taxonomy): domain Bacteria; phylum Bacteroidota; class Bacteroidia; order Cytophagales; family Spirosomataceae; genus Rudanella. The sequence continues at coordinate 13,966 of JANOCD010000123.1, read as the reverse complement.
GCCGTTGAATGGAGTTAGGCGTTGTGATGCTCGACACAGCCGCTGTGGCCCGGTTGGCTTTCACGGTCACCTCCGAGAGCTTCTGATCTTCGCCATCCAACTCAAAACTGAGCTCATTGGCATTGCCCGACGATACAACTAAATTAAACTTAGACAGCGGCTGATACCCTACATACGTTGCCTTAAGGTTGTAGCTTCCGACCGGCAAAACGAGTTTGAAGCGGCCTTCGCCATCGGTTGTCGTGCCCACCACCCTGCTGCCAGTTGACGATGATACGTCCGTCTGAACTGTAACGCCAATGAGTAACTCCTGCGTATTTCGGTCGCGAACAAGCCCTGTAATCTGACCCGTTGGTGGAGTCGATTGCCCCTGAACTGACCAACTCAGCGCGAATAGCGGACAAATGAGGCAAAGAAGATAAATAGATTTCATAGAAAATGGTTTGTTTTTGTACCATTAACTACGGTAATCTAAAAATGTTGTAGGTTTTCGTATTAATTTTTTTCAGGATAGCTTTTTCAGCAATTCATCAATGGGCTGTCCACGCTCCTCCAGAAAGATAGGATTGTGGAACAGGTGAAGTTTGTTGAGCAGGTAGACCAACTGCTTTTTTTCGTTGAGTGTGAGGTTACCGCCAATCAGGGTGGCTACCTGCTGCATAAAAGGCATAATACGGAAAAGCTCCGCCTGCCCCTGTTCGGTCAATTTCAGACGCTTGGACCGGCGATCAACCACATCATCTACCTGTTCAATCAGGCCCATAGCCAACAGCCGTTTCAGGATTTCGATGCCGGTTGTTTTCTCGTGAATATTTCGTTCAATGAGTTCACTTTTCGTTGGGGCGGGGCCTTCTAGCAGCATAACTAAGTACGAAAACTCATCCAGCGTGGTCAAATTAGACGTTCCCAGAGCTTTCTTGCTGTACAAGCGGGCATACCGAAAGACGAAGGAGACCATAATACCAATGAGCGTATCCGGGGATTCGTCCTCAAACAATGTTTCGTCAACCTGAGTAGGCTGACCCGCCTGATTCAGCGCGCCCTGTTGAGTAAGCCACCCGGTGAAATTGGGTAAGGTCTGCTGCTCTTGGGTAGGCACTTGCTGCTCGAATGTTTCGACGCAGGTAATAAGTTGTCGGATCAGTTCATAGTTCATAGGTAGCGGTTCTTCACCAGCGGTAGGTGTCTTTACTGTAAAGTTCTGGCCTTTAGAAGCACTAACAAAATTCTGACATGATTTAGTACAAAAACCTACTATTTCATGATAATATAGTAACGAAGTACAAATGATGTTGATAATGTTTCCAGGAAATAGGTCGTGAAAACAACATAAAAAAAAGCCTGCTGATTGTCTCAGCAGGCTTCGTCGTAATGCGATAGTCTTACTTCCCGCCCCCAACCTTGGCCGGGGCCTGCCCCTGTGCGGTTGGTTTGGGGTTTTTCACGTAGGCATCGAGCCAACCGTTCATCTCCCACAGCATGTGCAGCAGCGACTCTTTGGCCGTGTAGCCGTGGCTTTCGTAGGGCAGCAACACCAGTTTAGTTGTCGCTCCAAAACCTTTCAGGGCGTTGTAATACCGCTCCGACTGAATCGGGAAGGTGCCGGTGTTGTTGTCGGCCTCGCCGTGAACCAGCAAGAGGGGCGTTTTCATTTTGTCGGCGTTCATAAACGGCGACATTTTATTATACACGTCCGGTGCCTGCCAGTAAGACCGTTGCTCGTTCTGGAAACCAAAGGGCGTGAGCGTCCGGTTATAAGCCCCACTCCGGGCAATGCCCGCCCGAAACAAGTTGCTGTTCGACAGGAGGTTGGCCGTCATAAAAGCACCGTAGGAGTGGCCACCTACGCCTACTTTTGTGGAGTCGACAACACCCAAACGAACACCCTCGTCGATGGCGGCTTTGGCACTCGACACCAGTTGTTCTACATAGGTATCGTTCGGCTCTTTGTCACCCTCACCCACAATGGGGATACTGGCATTGTCGAGAATGGCGTACCCCATTGTTACGAAGGCAGCCGCGCCCCAATAGTTGATCCGGTTGAATTGGTAGGGTGATCCCGACACCTGCCCTGCCGCTTCTTTATCTTTAAACTCAGCCGGATAAGCCCACAAAAACGTGGGTAGCGGTCCCTGTTCTTTCTTATAACCCGCTGGCAAATACAACGTGGCCGAAAGCTCAACCCCGTCGGCGCGTTTGTAGCGAAGCTGCTGTTTCTGAACGCCTTTTAGTTGGGGATACGGGTGCGGGAAGGTGGTCACCTGGGTTAAAGCGACGACTTTTTTACCTTTCGGGGAGAGGTTACGGATGAAGTAATTGGGGTTCTCGTCGGGCGTTTCGCGGGTGGTCAAAATCAGGCCTTTGGCGGCATCGAGCACCGTGATAGGCCGCTCAAAAACGGTAGCATCGGTTCCCGGAGTGGATGTTCCCGTTCCGCCCGACCGCCATACAATCCGGCTCTGTTTAGTAGCTAGATTCAGCATGCTCACAAACGGCTGATCGCCTTTTGGTGAGGCACCCTGCGCGTTCACCATCATGATCTCGTTGTTAGGCAGCAAGTTCAGCACGGAGCGACCATACTGATTGTGTTTCATGTCGGGGTCGCCGGGATCGCCATAACGGTCTTCATTGGAGCGGTCGAACAGGGTGGTTGCCTGCCAGTTGGTTGGGTTCACCACTTTGGTGATCACCTTCCGCGATTGCCACCAGTATTCGTTGGCCAAAGCCGTGTTTCCGTCGCCCCACTCAAAGCCCCGAAACCGACTGGCAGCCGCATATATCTCTTTGGGTTGGGCCGTAAAGGGTGCGTCGATCAGGTAAACCTTGTCGCGAATCTCGGCTTTCACTTTTGGGTCGCCTTTATCCTGGGCCTCTGTATAATAGATCGAAGCAGGAACATCATCGCGCCAGGTGTAGTTGCGGGGGCCGGTTGGCGCACCGTCGGGGCTGTAGGGAACGCTTTCCTGCAAAGGTGTGTCGGCCAGGGTTTTCACCAGTGCTCCGTCGATGCTGAACACGTCTGTCCGGGTTGGGAATCGCCGAACAGGCACCAGATAGGAGAAGGGGGTGTGTGCCGTTTCGGTCATCACAAACTTACCATCGGGCGAGGGTTCTGCACTCAACACCAGTCCAGCCTGCCCCATTGGCCGGGCCGAACCGTCGAGACCAACGCGCATGACCTGCGAGGTGGCATAATAAGCAAATTGCTGTTCGTCGGAAGGGCTTTTGAGCAGATCCTGATAGGTGGGAGCCTGACCGCGTCGCCCACCCACATTCTCCTGGGTGGTGGGGCCTTGAGGAACGCGGTTTGCAGCCGGAGCTGCCCCTCGACTGGCAGGGATGGCTTTTACAATGAAACTCTGGCTATCTGATACCCAGTGAAAGGGCGTACCCAGCACCCCATTCAGGGCCAGATCGCCCACGCGCCGGGCAGTGGCCGTGGCAAGGTCGGCCACATATAGCTCGATCCGGCTGTCGGTGGTGTTGGTAAACGCAATTTTGGTTTCGTCGGGTGCCCACTGCACATTGCCCAACTGCGCCGTAGTGGGCAGTCCACTGATGGCCACTTCCTGACCCGCTGGTAGTTTTTTAAGCCGCAGGCCCGTCAAAAAAATGGTACGGCTGGGGCCGTTGGTGGCGGGGTTCATCCGAAGACCCGCCAACTTGAGTTCGGGTTGCGACAGTTCGGCAATAGTCGGGTTGGCCGCCCGTTCCAGAATGAGCAGATAATCGCCCTTTCCCGACACGCTCACGGCGGGGGTTGGCGGCACCGTCACGAGGTCGGCCAGGGGTTTGGGGGGTGTTTGGTACGACTGAGCGCGGAGGCTGTCGGGGGTTGGCCCCAGCAATACCAGGAGTAAACAGCCAGTAGAAAGGAGTGAGTATCGCATAATTTAGGTGTATTAAACCACTAAATTAACCAGCAATGACCACATTTCCGGTTTTTTTGAGGATTAAACCCCATTTTATGACCGCTGGCGATCTTTTGTTAAACGCAATCCGTCCTTTTGTCGTTAGGTTCACGAATCATTCATCAATATATCATGACGCTCCGACTGTTCAGTGCTGCCATCCTGATTGCGTTAGCGGGTTGCAAAATCCCCGGCCCTACGCCTGTTGCAACGGCTCAGTTCTCATCGGACCCCGGCTTGGTGGGTATCGTGCCGGGACAAATAGACGAGGTGTCGGGTATGGTCGATAGTCGGACTCAGCCCGGAAATCTGTGGGTGCAACAGGACAGCGGCAGTCCCGCAGAGTTAGCGTTGCTGGGTCAGGATGGCAAGTTGAAAGGCAAAATCGCTATTCCAAACGCCCAAAACATCGACTGGGAAGACATGAGCAGCGGCCCCGGCCCGCAGGCGAACGTCAACTACATATATATGGGCGACATTGGCGATAACAACGCAGAATATGCAAACCGGACCATCTACCGTTTTCCCGAACCCGCTAACCTGACCACGCCAATTCAGCAGGTAGAGCGAATCAATTATCGCTATCCTGATGGCCCCCGCGATGCCGAAGCCCTGCTGGTTGACCCACAAACGCGCGACATTTATATTGTCTCAAAACGCGAAACCCGCGTGCATTTATATCGCCTGAAATACCCTCAAAATATCAATGAAGTATCCGTTGCTGAAGCCTTGGGCGAAATCCCTGTTTCGGTGGTGACGGGGGGGGCTATTTCGACAGATGGCACCGAAATTCTGCTTCGGACCTATACCAATATTTATTATTACAAACGCAGCACCGGTCAATCACTACCCGACGCGATCCAGCTTAAAGAAGGCCGTCCGCTCCCCTATCGGCTCGAGCCTCAGGGCGAGGCTGTTTGCTTCGACCGGGAGGCAAAAGGGTTTTATACGCTGAGTGAACGGTACAATGCCCCGGCCGTCTCGCTGTATTATTATGCGCGAAAGTGATTGTCTTTTTGACCCTGATTGATGGAATTGTTTTCGTTACGGACCGGCAATATAGGGATGCCTTGAAACTTTATAGGTGATGTTTCTTCGTAAATAATTTTAGGCAGGCATACGAATAAATTTCTGATACTTTGTGTATATGTAGACTGTATATAGCTCCTGAACTAAAGCCCTGTTCTTTATAAACAGGGCTTTAGTTTATATTATTGACCTTCTTCTTTTACCTTCGCCTTGCGGCCACGTGGCTTGCCTGTATAGGGAGCTTTAGGGGCGGCATCTTTCTCATTTAGCTGAAGCTCAAAAACGGTATTACCGTCATAATCAATCGAATTGATGGTAAACTCGTATTTTGTCTTAGAGAAATCAACCCCACTTTTTTTCAGGATCAAAGGCAACGAAAGCGTATAGCTTTTGGCTGCTTTCACAAACTGAAACGTATCATCCTGATCGCTGTCAGCCGGAACTACATACAGCGATTTTGCTTTACGTTTACCATTCTGCATACCAACTTTGAACGGTGTATTCTCAATATCAATACCTAAGTTAGCAACCGTTTTAGCAGGAAACACTACTTTCCCGGCACCAGAAATGTATCCTTCAAGAACTACTTTCTTAGCCTTGGGCGTTTTTTCTTTCTTCTCTTTTGGCAGGCTATTTTCAGTCTTTGAGAAAAAACGAATATCGAATGTTTTCATTTCAAGGGGGTTAATTTGTAAAACATGCCACAAACTTACTGAATAACTTTAACGTTTTTATAATTAATAGTTCATGCTCAATTAAATAAAGCAATTTCCTTATCAATACTTTATATTGTATTCAACAACATTTCCTTTTTGTATGTTTATGTAGTTAACATGGTGAAAAACGCGGCTATTATTGGAGCAGGTATTGCAGGTATTGCGTCGGCCATTCGGTTGGCCGTGAACGGGTATAAAGTCGAGGTGTTCGAGGCAAATTCGTACCCCGGCGGCAAACTATCGACCATTGATGTAGAGGGTGAATCGGGCACTTTCCGATTCGATGCGGGGCCATCTTTGTTTACGCTGCCACACCTCGTCGAAGAGCTTTTCCGGCTGGCAGGCGAGAACCCCGCCGACCATTTTGAGTACGTCCGGCTGCCCGAAATCTGTCGCTATTTCTGGGACGACCACACCCGCCTGACCGCCTGGGCCGAACCCGATGACTTTGCCCGTGAAGTGGAAACCCAACTCGGCGAACCGGCAAGCCGAGTTCGCAACTTTCTCACCAACAGTGCGTTCAAATACGACATCTCCGATCAGTTATTTCTGCAAAACTCCTTGCACAAAGCCCAAACCTGGCTTGGTCGGGAGGCCATGCGCGGCTATCTGAACCTGCCCCGGCTGGGGGTGTTTGGCACCATGAATGCGGCCAACACCCGCACATTCAGCAACCCTAAAGTGGTGCAGCTTTTCAATCGCTACGCCACCTACAACGGCTCCAACCCCTATCAGACGCCCGCCCTGCTCAACATTATCCCTCACCTTGAGTACAACATCGGCGCATTTTTCCCCAAAAAAGGCATGGTCAGCATCACCAACTCGCTGGTGGCCCTCGCCGAACGACTCGGTGTTACATTTCATTACAATACACCCGTTCAGGAGATTGTGGTGGAGGGAGGAAAGGCGGTGGGAGTTAAAATAGGGAGGACGGAGGAAGAGGAGAAAAGGGACGAGAGGGAAGTGAAGGGGAAGCCCAATTCCCTCTTGTCCCCTTTCTCCCTTTCTTCCATCCTCCCTTTCTCCCTCATCTTCTCCAACATGGACATCACCCCCACCTATCGGCGGTTGATGCCCGGGCAACCCGCCCCCGAACGAACGTTAAGTCAGCCACGGTCCTCGTCGGGATTGATTTTTTATTGGGGCATCAAACGGCCGTTCCCCGAACTGGATATGCACAATATCTTCTTCTCAAACGATTATAAAACCGAATTTGAGTACCTCTTCCAACGGCGCGACCGGATCTACGAAGACCCCACTATTTATGTGAACATCACATCCAAAACCAAGCCCGACGATGCCCCACCGGGTTGCGAAAACTGGTTTATTCTGCTTAATGCCCCGGCAAACGAAGGGCAGGACTGGGACAGTATTATTGCCCAAACCCGGCATGATGTGATCAGAAAACTCAGTCATAATCTTGGTGTTGATGTGGCCTCACTCATTGATTGTGAGGCTATTCTGGACCCGCGAACGATTGAATCGCGGACCTCGTCGGCGCAGGGTGCCCTCTACGGAACAGCGTCTAACAATCGGTTTGCTGCGTTTCTGCGGCATCCCAACTTCTCGTCAAAAATCAAAAATCTATACTTCGTGGGGGGCAGCGTTCATCCGGGCGGGGGTATCCCGCTGTGTTTGCTGTCGGCCAAAATCGCCACAGAGTTAGTGGATAGGAGCGCGGATTAGCTCCTATCCTCTTATATTTCGGCATGAATTCCTCGTATTTAATTATTGCGCTGAGTGTTTCGGTGCTGATTTCCTATGCTTTCGACCTGTTTAGCAGTCGGTTCAAAACGCCCTCAGTGATTTTGCTGCTGGCATTGGGTATGATTGCTCAACAAGTGACCAGTTATTTTGGCCTCACACTACCCTATGTGGCCCCTGCCCTATCGACCCTTGGCACGCTGGGATTGATTCTGATTGTGCTGGAAGGCGGCCTTGATCTTGAAATTGCATCTTCCAAATACAGCCTTCTCCGCCGAACGGCTCTAACAGCGTTGGGGTCCCTCGTTGTTACCACGGTAGTCATTGCCTGTGTGCTGTTTTTGTTGCTAGAAGAAACCTTTTACCGTTGCCTGATCAATGCGCTGCCTTTTGGTGTCGTCAGCCGGACGGTTGCTTTGCCAGGTGTTCAGAATTTGCCCGATGGTCAGCGCGAATTTGCCCTTTACGAATCGTCGTTTTCGGATATTATGGGCGTTATGCTGTTCAATTTTGTGTTGCTCGCCCAGTCATCGTCGGTGTTGGGGGCCACGCTCCTGTTTGCGCGGGATACCATTGTGGTATCCATTGTAGCCATCATTTGTTGCTTCGGGCTGCTGTATCTGATCAGTCGGATCAATCACACCGTTAAGTTTTTGCCCATTATTTCGGTGTTGCTACTGGTGTATGCCGTGGCCCAGATTTATCAGATGTCGTCGTTACTGATTATCCTGGTTTTTGGTCTTTTTCTAAACAACACCGAGTTATTTATTCGGGGCCGGTTAGATCAGATTTTCAAGAATGATCTGTTCGAAAAAGAATTGGATCAACTCAAAAATCTGACCGCCGAAGGAGGCTTTGTCATTCGAACGTTTTTCTTTTTGCTCTTTGGCTATGCCGCCAACCTCACTGCCCTCCTCGACTTCGATGCCATCATTGTTAGTGTGTTATTCGTAGGCATCATTCTGGGCATTCGCTACGTGGCTCTTCGGCTGGCATTCCGGGGACCGGTTATGCCCTTGCTGTGGGTGGCTCCACGCGGCCTTATCACCATTTTGCTCTACCTCAACATTCCCGACTCCCTCAAATTAACGGGCTTCCGCGAAGGCGTTCTGATGCTGACCGTGTTATTGTCGGCCTTTGTTATGATGGGGGGCCTGATCGGCAGCAAACAACCCACGGAAGGCAGCTAACGCTTAAGGAGTTTTATCGGTGAGGTCGTTGATGCTGACTCCCGCATTTGCCGGATAATAAATTGAGGGGGTATAAACGTGAGTAGTCGTGATGACTATTGGGGCATATTGCCCGAAACATCGTATTTTCCGCTTTGAAGGTTAATCCGACATCCACCCACTCATGGAGTACCGCATCGAAGCCCCTATTATTCTCGATTACAGCTATTTGACCCAGTTAATTTTAGCCTGGTATCAGGGGCCACCCGCCCGGCCCATTGGTTCAGCAGCTGTGTTCCGCCCCCATCACGGGCAGGTGTTCGGGCAGGCAACTTCCCAGCGATTCGGGCAGTTTACGGCGGGCCCAAATATCCGCCAGACAGCATCGACACAGGGGCTTTCTGTAGCCGACCGGGCCAGTCAATCGTTTCTTCGATATGGTCAATCGGGCGATATAAATGGAACCACGTTTCCTATTTCTACGCAACCGGCAGCTACTCAATCGGAAACCAATTTTGCGATTGGCCCCAACGTGCGGCTTCGGAAAATGAGTGCGCTGGGCGATTTTAACATCGATTACTTTTTCTGGCAGGATATTCATGTTCTGGTGCTGGAACGGCTCAGTGGTCGGCACTCCTGGGTAAAGCTCAAAGAAGGCTGGAATCATCCGCATGTGGCCGACCCCGCCCCGGTTAGTTTGGGGCGTTTTGACCGGAACCATCCGATGGGTGTATCGGTGGGTGAAATGACCGATGCGGAAAAACTGGCAGAAGTCACCCGTCGGGCAATGCCTAAAATAATTGACAGAGGGGGCGAAGCGATCCGGGAGCAGGTTGAATCGTTGCTGGACCCAAAAACGATAGCCACGATGCTCGCTATTGCGGGCGTATCCGTGGTTTTTCCATTAGTTGGGCTGGGATTTGCGTTGGCCGGTGTATTTTTTCTGGGCGAAGATGCAGTGAAGGTGTTGGAAAGCCTGATCGAATTTGTTCAGAAAACGACAAATGCAACCACTGATGCGGAATTAGATGAAGCAGCCGAAGCTCTTGTGATTGTAGTGGTTGTGGGGGGGGTAGTTCTTTGGGAGTTATTATCCAAAAAGAAGGGAAAAGGGCGAAAACTGGTCAAGAAGCAGGATGGGGGCGGTGGTGGCCAAACATCGCCGACCGCCAAAGGAGCAGAGGTAGAACCTGTTAAGCCCAAAGATCCAAAGAAGGCTGAGATAGAAGAAAAGAAGCGACGTAGAAAGGCTACACGCTTACCAAAGTTTAAGATGCGTCCTCCGTTTAAGCGGAACCCGAAGCACTCCCAAGATGAGTTTGACCGACAGGTAAAAGGACAGGAAGATGGTTTAAATGAGCTGACGGTTGAAGAATACCTCAAAAACCGAGATGAATACCTCAAACGGAAAGATCAGACTGGAGATGGCAGAGATGCCAAGAGTAAAAAAATACAGGATGAAGCCCGTAGAGATGCATTGGACGACAAACAAGCTGAATTTGAAGAAGCTGGTATGTCCTCCAGGCAGGCTGAATTAGAAGCCGAAAAATGGTTAAAAACGCAAAACGCTTTGCATGACCCTGACCAAATCGCTGGTGGTCACCCTGATAAAATTTCTGGTATGGGTGATGCTGGCGTTAACAAGTCGTTAGGTGGCCAGTGGAGAAATGGCCGTGCTGATGCTTTGGATGAATATGTTCGTAAACAAGCAGAAAATATGACTCCAGAAGAAAGAAAAACTACGAAATTAAATATTGACCTTTCTGAACTCTAAAATGATCATGTTGGAAAAATTTTTCTTACGATATCCCAACGTTACAATCGTAGCGAAACCATCTTCATCTCAATTCTTGAAATACAAGAATGAACTTCCAGAGCCTGTACTCTCCCTCTGGCAGGAATACGGTTTTGGTATTTTTATGGATGGTTATTTGCGACTAATCAATCCAGAAGAATACCAAGAGTTCGCTGATAGCTACATCGAAAATATCGGGTTTGACTCCATACCGTTTGCAGTTTCCTGCTTTGGTGACCTGTTTGTTTGGGCGAAAAAAAAAGAAGGGCAGATTGATTTTTACAATTACCGTCACGGTAAATCAAGTCTTTTAGCAAAATCCAATAACCTTCATCTATTATTTGGTAAAAGGCTTATTGAAGACGATTATGTCTGGGAGAAGTTGGATTGTCCAAATTATTACGAAATCGTATCCCGTCTCGGGTTACCCTCCTACGACCAATGCTATGGTTATTTCCCCCTATTAGCCTTGGGGGGTAGCGAATCTGTTGACAAAATTCAGATAGTTGATCTACGAACGCATATGGATTTGATGGCGCAAGCTACAGGACCACTATGACCCATCTCACACCCCACACACTGTCACCTCAACCCCATTCAGGGCGGCATTGCCCGTGAGTTCGTCCATCAGGTTTTCGTCGGTGAGGTCATTGATGCTGACACCCGCGTGTGCCTGGGCCACATCGAGCTGAATACCAGCGCGGTTATGGCCGTAGCCGTGGGGCATCGACACCACGCCGGGCATCATGTCGTTGGTCACTTCGGCGGGTAACTCCACGCTGCCCACCCGCGATTGAACCCGCACTGCCTGCCCATTCAGCACCCCAAACCGCAGGGCATCAGCCGGGTTGATTTGCAACGTACAGCGGTTGCGCCCTTTAACCAAACGGTGGGCATTGTGCAGCCATGAGTTGTTATCACGCAAATGCCGACGGGAGATCAGGTGAAGGCGGTCCGACGTTTCGGTTGAGCGGTTAGAAGTCCTTTCGTCCGTGTGCGAGACAACTGTTGGCTGTTTACTGATAACTGATAACTGTGAAAAGACCCGCGCAAGGTCGTTGAGAAACGGGGCTGTGGCCACGTCGATGCGTCCATTGGCAGTGGTCAGGCGGTCGGGCAGTTGGGACCGGAGGGGGCCAAGGTCGATGCCGTGCGGGCTGTCGCGCAGGGTTTGCACCGAGAGGTTTTCGGCTTTATAGGGGCCATAACGCAGGGCCATGTCGATTTTCTGTTCCGGGTTTTCGGGGGTACGGCCTTCCGGGTGTGGGCCAGTGCCGGAGTCGTAGTTCTCGTTTTCCAGATAGAGCCGAAGGTTTTCATAAATCTCCCAGTCGTAGAGCATACCGGCTGGTTTGGGTATCATCGGGTCGGAGTAGCGGGAGGTGTTCCGAATGGCCAACGCGTGGAACGTCACGTCGTAATGCGCCGTTTCGAGACCCGTTGCCGGGGGCAGAATATAGTCGGCATGGCGGGTGGTTTCGTTCCGGTAAATATCCACCGACACCATAAAATCGAGTTGCTCTAAAGCCTTGTCCAACTGCCCGCCGTTGGGGGTCGATAGCACCGGGTTGCCGCAACTCGTCACCATTGCCCGAATGGGTTGTTCGCCTTCGGCGCGGGCAGGAGTCAGAATCTCTTCAGCCAAACACGAAACCGGAAACTCACCCATGAACTCAGGGCGGTTGCTCACCCGGCTACGGAAACGGTCATATTTGTTGTAAGCTGGTGAACCCGGCCGCCCGGCTTTCCCCAGAATATCGAAGGCAGGAGTGCTAAACATCATGCCGCCCAGTTCGTCCATGTGGCCCGTCAGGATATTGATGACGTTGATGAGCCACAAACACAAACTTCCAAACGACTGCACCGACACACCCACACGCCCGTATAGAGCTGCCCGTTCGGCACTGGCAAAATCGAGGGTGAGTTGCCGGATGGTGTCCGCAGCGATGCCCGTTATGTCGGCGACGCGCTCCGGTGTGAAATCGGTCACGGCTTCGCGGAGTTGGTCGAGGCCGTCGATGATGGGTTCGAGCCGACGAGGCCTGACGAGGTTTTCGGCAAACAAAACGTGGGTCATAGCCAACAGCAGGTATACGTCGGTGCCGGGCCGGATGAAATGGTGGGCATCGGCTTTGCCGGCCGTTTCGGTGCGTCGGGGGTCAATCACAATCACCTTTCCGTTTCGCTGTTGAATGGCTTTCAGTCGGTTAGCCACGTCGGGCGCGGTCATAATGCTGCCGTTGGACGCGATGGGGTTGCCGCCGATGATGATCCAGAAATCGGTGCGGTCAATGTCGGGTACGGGTAACAAACTGGGGTGCCCAAACAGTTGCCATGCCGCAAAATGATGCGGGTACTGATCGACCGACGAAGCCGAAAAAACGACTTTCGTACCCAAAGCCCGCACAAAACCCGGCGCGGCCAGCAAGGTGCCGGAGTTATGCACCGACGGATTGCCGCCGTAGAACCCAACAGCGTTGGGGCCACTTTCGGCCCGGATGGCCCGCAGCCGGTCTGTGACCTCCCGAAACGCCTGCTCCCACGGAATCTCCTGCCACGAAACGGCTCCATCGGCTCCCACAACCCGTTTTTGAGGTTTCCGAAGGCGGTTTGGATCTTCATATACATCTTTGAGAGCCACGGCTTTGGGGCAAATATGACCCCGGCTAAAGGGGTCGGCTTTGTCGCCCGCAATGCTGATAACCTGTCCGTTGAGGTGTTTGATTTCTAGACCGCAAATAGCTTCGCAGAGGTTGCAGGCCCGGTAATGGGTTTGGGTTTCCATCTAGGAGTTAGAAGAGTTTAGGTTTGTTGATTCGGAAAGGTACGAAGAATGTGTTGAGGCATGAAACATACTTACATTTAACACAGTAAGTCTATTGATATAGTTGAAATAATTTATTTACATTGCGTCATTCAACTAACAGCCCCATTACTGTATGCCTACCTCTTCTGATTCATTTTCGCACACCCTCTCAACGCCCAAAAACGCAACAAACTTGCCACCAACAAGTTACCCCCTCTCCATCGTCAGTTGACATAGGACCAGGCCCGGCGGTTTTAGCGGCCATTCAAGAACTGAGCCGTTGTGAGCGCAAGGTGCTAAAGCTGATTGGAGACGGATTGACAACCCGACAAATTGCGGAAAAACTTTTTCGATCGGAAAAAACCATTGAAACGCAACGGAGTAGTCTTAGCCGCCAATTAAAACTGAAAGGCACCAACAGCCTGATTCGTTTTGCGGCAACCTACAAGGCGTTTCTGTGAAAAAACAGGGTTACACCCCTATAGATTTAAGGGTGTAACCCTATTTACTTCGGTTATTCCGACACCGACATTTGTATTAACCAAACAGTACCCGATATGCAATTCAAAATTCTTCCACTATTGATGCTGACTCTTGCCTTAACAAGGTGTCAACCTAGAATCCAACCGATTACCTGTGCAGATTGTGATTCCTTCCGTTGTAAGATCGACGGAGAGGATTTCAGCGCAAATGGCCTATGGTGCTCCCCAATATTTGGACAGGTTTTGGGTCAATCTAAACTGGTGCCGTTTAGGAGTGAAATTGTACTTTTTCCCCTTTCCACCCCTTTTTCGTACCAACTTGTAGGCGTTTGATAGCCCAACGATTGGTGTTTT
>JANOCD010000122.1:0-2862 GCA_031411995.1 Cytophagales bacterium | reverse complement strand
TGAGTTGGGTAAATTAGGTCGGTCATTACAGACTATCGAGGTTGAAAAAACGCCTTTACAACTTCAGATCAGCCGTTTTGTGCAGCGCATGGCCTTTGTTGGTTTCGGAGCGTTCGCGCTGGTGTGGGGCATCAACTTCGCACAATCCGGCGATTGGGCCACCTCGCTGTTGCTGGGCCTGACCATTGCCATGTCGGTATTGCCCGAAGAAATTCCCGTGGCTTTCAGCAGTTTTATGGCTCTCGGAGCCGCCCGCATGGTGAAGTTCGGCGTGTTGACCAAACAGCCTCAAACGGTGGAAAGTCTTGGTTCGGCCACGGTCATCTGTACCGACAAAACTGGCACCATCACCCAGGATGGCATGACTTTAGCCCGGCTCTATGAGCATGAAACACAGACGGTTGTTTTCCTAACCGGCCCAATTTCTCCGTCTGCTAAAGACGTGCTGCGTTATGCTCGCTGGGCCAGCGAACTCGCGCCCTTCGACCCGATGGAACAGGCGATTGTGTCGGCGTATGAAACGCAGTTCGATGCGGTCACGCACCCGATGGAACACGAATACCCGCTCGACGGAACGCCCCCCATGATGACCCACGTCTATGCCGCCGGAACAGGCCCCGTGCGGGTGGCGGGCAAAGGAGCCGTGGAGCGCATCGTGCGGGTGTGCCAACTACCCGAAACCGAAGCTGCCGCCATCCTGAAACAGGCCACCAAACTGGCCGAACAGGGCTACCGGGTTCTGGGTGTGGCCGGCAGCGACTGGCCCGACAACAAAACCTTTCCCACCAATCAGGACGATTTCATCTGGTCGTTCAAGGGGTTGATCGCGCTCGAAAACCCACCCAAAGCCAACGCCAAAACGGTAATTAATCAGTTCAATCGGGCCGGTATTGCCGTGAAAATGATTACTGGCGACTCCCCCGAAACAGCCCGCGCCATTGCCCAACAAGTGGCCCTGCCCAACGCCGACCAAATGTTGACGGGTCAACAGGTAATGGACATGGCTGACAGCGACTTACAAACCGAAGTTGGCCCTGTGAACGTGTTTGCCCGGATGTTTCCCGAAGCTAAACTTCGCGTGATTCGTGCCTTGAAAGCCAACGGCGAAGTGGTGGCCATGACTGGCGACGGGGTCAACGACGGCCCTGCGCTCAAAGCGGCTCATATAGGGGTGGCCATGGGTCGGCGCGGAACCGAAGTGGCTAAACAAGCGGCTTCGCTGGTGCTGGTCAACGACAATCTGGATGGCATGGTGAAAGCCATTGCACTGGGTCGGCGGATCTACCAAAACCTCAAAAAAGCGGTGGGCTATATCGTCTCCATCCACATCCCGATAATCCTGACGGTGGCCTTGCCGCTATTATTTGGCTGGAAATACATCAACCTGTTCAGCCCGATTCACGTCATTTTTCTGGAATTGGTGATGGGGCCAACCTGCTCCATCGCATTTGAGAACGAACCCGCCGAACGCGATCTGATGCGCGAGCAACCCCGCCGACTCACCGACACATTCTTTACAGCGGGCGAACTGGGCCTGAGCGTGGTGCAGGGATTAGTGATTGCGCTGGCCGTTTTTTTTGTCTATTGGCAATCCATGCAGGCCGGGTACCCCATCGAACGGGTACGAACCATGACCTTTACCACACTGGTACTAAGCAATATCTGGCTCACCCTGGTCAGCCGCTCCACCCACGACTCGATGTTGGCCACCCTTCGCCGACCCAACGCCCTGCTCTGGCTCATGCTGGGGTTAACAGCTCTCATGCTGGGTATCACGCTGCTGGTGCCGAGCATCCGCACCTTCGCCCAATTTATTCCGCTGACCGGGCCCGATTTGGGGCAATGCCTGCTATGGTCGGTGTTAGGAGTTATTTGGGTTGAGGGTTGGAAGTTGTGGAAGCGGGGCAAAATGCTTGGTTGAAAAAGAAAGTGATTTGTAGTAGCTAAAAGTGATACCGAAGAAAGTGATGACTGCCTATTAATATATAAGAAGGTCATTGAACCGACGAAGGTGTATCACATAACGGTTTCGGGCTTGGCGAAGGTGGCGATTTTCACCACAAATGTTGATGCGGAGAACCAAACTTTGATTAACCACGAATGTGTCTGCGGAGCACTAAATCGCCACTTTTGCCAAACCCGTGTTGGTGACTGGTGTTATGTCCTGTTAGTTTTAGTCGTGCTTCAATCTTCAGTAAAACTGCTAAAAATTAAATCCGACATTAAGTCCTGGTTCTGGAAAGATGAATTTAGACCATTTATCATCCAGCTGTTTAAATCCATCAGGTAATTTTGTGTGATAAGCACGATGGGTCATACATATTGATGGTTGAAAGAAAAATTTGTCCTTGAAGAGTTTGATGTGATAACCAACACGGTATGAATTGAAAATCTGAAAACCATCGTCAATTTTCTTACCATTGTCATTCACAAAAACTTGCCAAGTAGGCATTACATCAAGTTGGGCATACAAACCTTTCCACAAAAATCGTGTGTAAGAAGCTGTTACGCCGTACTCCCGAACATACCCCGGAAACCTTTCTTCCGGCTTTTTGTAGGCTTGGTTTAAAAATGGATGGATCCCATTTGGCCAGGAATATTTCCAGGTTTTTGGAGCTAATGTAATTACATCTTTCCCCGTAATCCGATAACCTATATTGAGTTGAGCGAAGTTGGGTGGGTTTTCTGTATCAAGATTACCCAGTAGAACAAATAAAGAAGTCCCAACGAACCACCGTTTGTAAGTGCTGTCTGTTTTAGCATATTGTGCTTTGAGGTGGAGCGTACTTGTCATCATTAAGACAAGAGCAGTGAACAAAATTTTCTTTTGCATTTCTTTCCTTTTTATGTGAAACGATACTG
>JANOCD010000121.1:0-38182 GCA_031411995.1 Cytophagales bacterium | reverse complement strand
GCTCTGGTAGAGTTCTTCACCAAGTTGACTGCGCTTCTCAAAGTAGCTCAGGGCTTCCTCAAACTTGCCCAACGCCTGATTGATCTCCCCTAATTTAGAATACGAAATGGCCAGCCCATTCTTTAGACTCTCTGAGCGGGGGTTGCTCTGGTAGAGTTCTTCATACAAAACCCCTACTTTCTCAAAGTAGCTCAGGGCTTCCTCAAACTTGCCCAACGCCTGATTGATCGAGCCAAGCCGTTGTAAGCAAACAGCGTAATTTTCTGCGTGTCCAATTTCATTAAAACCTATTGATGCCTGTTCAAACAAATTAATCGCTTTGGTAAAAATCCCTGTTTCCTGATTAAAATCGCCAAGTAGCAGGCGTAAATACGCCAACTCAAACACATTCTCTTGCAAGGCATTGAGCACGCTATCGGCCAGATTAGCGTAGGGCATAGCCTGCGTATGATTCGGGCTTGTTAATACCTGGGTTAAGGTGGCTATCAGTCCCTCACAATCGGCAAGTAAGTTTTGCTGATTCTTGTCCCGTACTACAGCCTGCACCACCGGGCTAACCTTCACGGTTTTATCGGCATCATTCCAGTCAACCCAGCCTTTCCGGTGCAGTTCCAGCAGACTGTCGTCTATCGGTTCGCTATCAGCGGGCTTGAGCAATTCGTCAAGGCGTTCAAAGGTGATGCTCTCGGCGGGCAACACCGCCAGATTATTTAGTAACCACGCCTGCGGATGGCTCAGTTGGGTAAGGTCATACATGGCCCGCACAATTTCGTCGGGTTTGGCCGTACGCAATGCGGTACGGCCATAGGGAGTTTGTACGGCTTTTGCCTGGACACGTAGCAGTCCTTTTTGCTGCAAGTCGGCCAATAAATGTTGCAGGGTGTAGGCCGTCCGAAGCCGGTTGAGGTCCCGCAGGTTTTTAGCAAATAGTTCAATAACCAACGTATTGTATCCTACGGCAACCAACACGTTCAACAGCAGATCGGCATCGCTCGGGTTTGGGAGCGGATAGTAGCTGTTGAAGAGCGATACAGCATTTTCCCGATTCAAAGGTTTTACCTTCCAGACGGGTGCGTCCGCTAACTCATTGACCCGCGTGGTTAGCAGGATGT
The DNA here is from genome assembly GCA_031411995.1 of Cytophagales bacterium. Taxonomy (GTDB): domain Bacteria; phylum Bacteroidota; class Bacteroidia; order Cytophagales; family Spirosomataceae; genus Rudanella. The sequence continues at coordinate 37,070 of JANOCD010000121.1, read as the reverse complement.
GAAAATTGCCTAATTGTCGTAAATGCTTATAGTGTTTTTCCAGATCATCCGGGTCGTTGGCGTTGTCCAGCACCAACAAGCAAGACTTGTTCAGGTTGGCCAATTGTTGCAGGAGAGTTTCCCAGCGATCTTCATCATCCATGCTGGCATCAAAAGTTACGTCAATTTGCTCCGCCAATGAAAATAGGGCTGATTGAATGCCGCCATCGACATAGAGCCAGGCGGAGTGCTTGTATCTCGTTGCGTTATTGAGCCAATACGTAGCGGCAATGGTCGTCTTACCAATGCCACCTTCGCCGTTCATCAGCAGGAGCAAGTGGTTTTCTTGCCACAGCTTATTGCTCACGGTGTCCAGGTCAGCATCGCGGCCCAATACCATTTCGGGCGCAAAGGGTGGGCTGGTCAGGTAGCGGGGAATTTTCTTCTCACCGTTTTGGGTAATATACGTTACATTTTTATCGCGCCCTATATTATCAGAGTCTGGACCGTGTGTGATCATGTCCTGACTCACGATTTCCCGTAGACGTTTTTATCACGCCCTATATTATCAGAACCGTCACCGTGTGTGGTCATCGTCTGATGGAAAGTATCACCCGATCCGCCTTTATCCGCTTTCTGCTGGATTTCTGCGTACATCTCCTTCAGCCATTTTTCGGCTTCGGGATTATCCCTTACAACTTTGGCAATGGCAATCTCAGCCGCGCCGGTATTGAGCTTATCGTCTGAGTTAGCTTTGAGGTCGGCCAATACATCTTTAGGCGTATCATCCTCTTTCAGAAAAATGGGCCGAATCCAGTTTACGGTGGCCGAAGTAAAATCCGCTATAAAATCGCTGACTGTTTTATTCTCTTTCAGAGTTTTGGCGAGATAACCAACAACAGCAGAAATAGCGACAGTAGTTGAAACAGGTTCCATACGTTCAAAGGGGTTTAAATAGTGAGTTCACCGATAAACTTCAGCAAAAAAATCTCAACTAAAAAGGCTTTGCTGCGAATAATCTCTGGGAGTAACGCCTTTTTAGTTATCGGTCAATTCAAAGTCAGCTACCGATCAAATAAATACGCATGAAGCAGATTGACTACGGCCAAGTTTACCAATATGCCCACGCCCACGAAGGCAACTTTGCCCAGCAAAACTTCCTCCCCGACGACCTGAAAGGCCACCGCCTATATGACCCCGGCCACAACGCCCGCGAGCAGGAAATCCTCCGAAATTTGCAGAAATGGTGGGGGGACTGGTATGGGTATTGAGGAGTTTCTAAGAATTCAGTACCTTCATCCCCCAAACCAACGAATTATGGAAGCGGAACTGATCGAAGAAAAAACTATCCCTAAAGGCACTTACGATGGGCTGATCCTATCGAAGGAGGATTTCCTGACCTAGCGGCCCAACGATGAACCGTTCGTTTACGAATTCAACGACGGTATCATAGAATCTAAACCCGGTACGAAACAAAACGAAACCAAGATTATCCGAAACATTGAGGAAAAATTTTATGAAACAGCCGCTTTCCGACAGAGGAGTCGCCTGTTTACCGAAGTCGATTGTTGGGTAATGGAGCGGCAAATGCGCCGACCCGATATGGCCCTTTATTCAAATGAGCAGATTGAACGAATGGATGAAGGCGGGCGCGAAATACCGGCTTTTGTAATCGAGATTATTTCGGAATACGACGAGTTTAGCCAAATGAATACCAAGTTGCGAGAGTACTTCGCGGCTGGCGTTCAGGTAGTTTGGTGGGTCGTACCAGGCTTCGATATGGTTCATGTTTTCACCTCACCCAAAGCCATTACCATTGCTACCGATTCTGATTCGCTAAGTGCCATGCCCGCCATAACCGATTTCAACCTAACCGTTCAAGATATTTTCGGGCGGTAATTCCGTCCTTAAAATCCCACACTTTTCAGCCGCAAGCCTGCGTCTTCGGGTAGGCCAAAAATCAAATTCATATTCTGTACGGCCTGCCCCGATGCCCCTTTGGTGAGGTTGTCGATCACGCTCGAAATAAGCAATTGGTCGCCGTGTTTTTCGAGGTGAACCAGGGCTTTGTTGGTGTTCACTACCTGCTTCACGTCGATGGGTGCCTCGCTCAGGTGCGTGAACGGATGCGACGCGTAATAGCTGGAATACAGCATTTTAGCATCGCTGATGCTACCCTTATAACGCGTGTAAACATTCGCCATGATGCCCCGCGTGAAGTTGCCACGGTACGGAATAAAATGGATAGGATGTTCTAAATCATGTTGCAACATGGTCAGGCTTTGCCCGATTTCGGCAAGATGCTGATGCTCGAACGCCTTGTAAATCGACACGTTGTTGTTGCGCCAGGTGAAGCCCGTTGTTGGCACAAGGGCCTGCCCCGCACCTGTGCTGCCCGTGACCGCGCTCACATGAACAGCATCCTTAATCATGCCGGCATTGGCCAAGGGTAGCAGAGCCAACTGAATAGCCGTGGCAAAACAGCCGGGGTTGGCAATCCGCTCCGACTGCTGAATCCGGTCGCGCTGAAGTTCGGGCAGGCCATACACAAAATCATCCGACTCATCCCTGAAATCGGCACTGAGGTCGATGATAGACACGTTGTCGGGAACCTCATTTTCGGCCAGAAACGTCCGGGATGCCCCGTGCCCCGAACACAGGAAAATAACGTCTAAGCCGTCCTGTTGCAGCAAATCGGCCACGGTTTCGCCTGAGAATTTCAGATCAGTATCGCCAATGAGGTCGGTGTGAGTGGCCCAAACAGGTTTGCCGGCCTGGCTTTGGCTGTGGGCGAAGGCAACCGTGGCAAAGGGATGATTCAACAAAATTCGGAGCAACTCCCCCCCCGTATAACCGGCTCCACCGATAATTCCTGCGTTAATTGTCATAACTGGATTTGGGATTTGGGATTTATTGCTGACGCACATAGCTTCCGCGTTAGCAATAAATCCCAAATCTCTTTTATAAACTTGTTAAAATCTCCCGTAACACGGCCTGAGCCGACCATTCGCGGTTGGCGGCCTGTTCAATAACAAGCGATTGGGGGCTGTCGAGTACTTGGTCAGTCACTTTCATGTTGCGCCGAACGGGCAAACAGTGCATGAATTTCCCGGTATTGGTCAGGTTCATTTTGTCCATTGTCATCATCCACGACGAGTCTTGGGTCAATACCTGCCCATAGTTAGCATACGACGACCAGTTTTTACCATACACAAAGTCAGCTCCTTCCAGTGCTTTGTTCTGGTCATATTCCACGCGGGCATTGCCAACATAGTCGCGGGCGAGTTCGTAGCCCGGCGGGTGTGTCACTACAAACTCGATTTCGCCCGCATTGGCCAGCGGATTCATCCACTCACAAAACGAATTGGCTACGGCTTGCGGCAATGCCTTAAAATGGGGCAACCACGTCAGCACCACTTTTGGGCGGGCGGGCATGGCAATCGCATTTGTTTTGGCTTCAGTAATCGTAATGCAGTCAGCCAGCGATTGCAACGGGTGTCGCGTTGCCGATTCGAGGTTTATAATGGGTCGGTGGGCGTATTTCCGAAACTGATTCATTACCAGTTCGCGGTAGTCTTTGTCTCGGTCTTTGAGTTCGGCAAAGGCACGAACCGCAATAACATCGCAGTAACGGCCAATCACGGCGGCTGCTTCTTTCACGTGTTCGGCTTTGTCGCCGTTCATGATCACGGGCAGCCCGTCAATTTCTTCTTCCATTTCAAGGCCCCAGCTATCCTGCCCCACGTTCATCACCATCACGTTCATGCCAAGGTTCTGGGCCGCCTTTTGGGTGCTCAACCGCGTCCGCAGGCTCGAATTGAAGAAAATAAGGCCAATCGTTTTGTTTTTGCCGAGGTGCTGATCGGCAAACGGGTTGGCTTTGGCAGCAAGGCCCTGCTGGATAAGGGTATGAACGTCGGTAACGTCAGCGGGCGAAATGAAATGGGTCATGCGTTAGGAAACAACCTTAACTTCGGTAGAAAGAGCTTCTAAAAATAAGTCGGCTTCGGTTTGACCTACGGCCAGTGATGGTAATAGTCGGATGGTGTTTTTACCGGCAACGCCCGTAAAAATATGGTGGTCGAACAGCAAACTGTTCCGCAGCGACTCCACCGGAAAATCATACTCGATGCCGATCATCAGACCCCGGCCACGCAGCTCTTTGTGGCCCCCAATCTGCCGAACTCCTTCCATCAGGTAGTCGCCCATGCGCATGGCATTGGCCATCAGGCTTTCGTCGCGCATAATGTCGAGCACGGCGATGGCGGCTGTGCAGGCGAGGTGGTTTCCGCCAAAGGTGGTTCCCAACAGGCCGTAACTCGCTTTGAATTTGGGCGAAATCAGGATGCCGCCAATGGGGAAACCGTTGCCCATACCTTTGGCCATTGAGATAATATCGGCTTCGATGCCGCTGAATTGATGCGAGAAAAACTTACCCGACCGCCCGTATCCGCACTGAACCCCGTCGAGAATTAGTACTGCTCCGGTTTCGTCGCACCGCTTCCGCAGGGTTTGCAGGAACGCATCGGTGGCCACGTGAATGCCCCCCACACCCTGAATACCCTCCACAATTACGGCACAAACCTCGTCTGAAATACCCGCCTGAGCAGCTTCTACGTCGTTAAACGGCAAAAACGTAACGTGCTGGTTGTAATTGATCGGAGCGACAATCGACTTGTTATCTGTGGCAGCAACGGCCCCGGCTGTGCGCCCGTGAAATGATTTTGTGAACGCAACCACCTTGGTCCGGCCCGTATGGAACGAGGCTAATTTGAGGGCGTTTTCGTTGGCTTCGGCCCCCGAATTGCACAAAAAAAGGGCATAATCAGGGTGGCCCGACAGATCGCCGAGTTTGTCGGCGAGTTCCTGTTGCAGGGGAATCCTGACGGAGTTGGAATAAAACGAAATCCGGTTTAGCTGCTCCGTCAATGCCTGAACATAGCGTGGGTGGGTGTGGCCCACCGAAATCACGGCATGACCCCCATATAAATCGACATATCGGTCGCCTTTGCTGTCCCACAGGTAGCTACCCAGGGCGCGAACGGGTTCAATATCATTAAGCGGGTAAACATTGAATAATTCAGCCATCAGCAGTTGCGGACGCTACGTCTATGAACGGAGCGGCCATTTCGTGGTTTGCAAAAAAAGTAGGGCAAAATTATGGATTTCTGAGCTAAACAGGGCTAAAAAATAGAAAAAGGAAGCCGTGAAGCTCCCTTTTTGGAATTGTTAAAATGGATGGCAGATGATTTCAGACTTTTTGCAAAAACTCCCTAATCAGATTCAACGATGCATCGGGTTGTTCGATCATACCCAGATGTCCGGCTTTGTCGAGAGCCACAAACTGCCCTTTGTTGTTAAGCAAATCAGCCATTTGCTCGCTTTTTTCAAACGGAATCAGGTTGTCTTCCTTTCCGGCAATAATCAACACCGGAAACGTCGCTTGCTGCAACACATGCGACCGGTCTGGGCGGGCAGCAATGGCCTGCATTCCTGAGGCAAGGGCCTCTGCCGGTAGTTTATTGCCAATCTCAATCCGCTTTTGAATCTCGTCGCTCCAATTAGCTTTGGTTGATTCGGCAAACATTTTTGGTATTGTTTCGGCAATAAATGCAGCACTACCCCCCTTTTGCAACTGCCCGATAGTGACCTGACGTTTAATTTTTCGGGGGTCGTCATCAGCAAACACTGTCGAATTGAACAATACCAGGCCATTCACCTTGTTGGGGTGGTGTTCAGCGAAGGCCAGGGCAATATATCCCCCCATCGAATGACCAATCAAGATGGCTTTTTCAACTTCGGCAGACTGCAACATGCCATACACCAATTCGGCATAAGCCTCAACGGAGTTATGAGTCGTCAGAGCGGAAAAATCTGGCTTAATAAGCTGGTAGTCATCAGATAAAGCCTCATATAAATCATTCCAGATTGACGAATCCAGACCATGACCGTGGATGAACACGATTGTTTTTGCACCGTTCATAACGTTGGGTATTTAAGGATTAACGGATAATAACGTTAAATGGGTAATTAAGATAAATGGCTTACAACCAGTTACCCTAATTACCCATTTAACAGTTGATTTACGAATTAGCAAGGTTCACACGGTTGCGTGCAAACAGGCGGGCTATCGTAACAAATCAATCAGAATCAGCACCAGACCGACTATCAGGGCAATACCTCCCAATGTACCTAAGCCGGCACCACCAACAAGTAACAGGATTAAACCAGCCACTGCAATGATTGCACCCAGCGTCAGCAGGCTCTTAGCCATTGTCCGCTCAGGCGACATCTTGTTTTTGATCTTCTTATCGATCTTCTTCACCATCATCCGCTCCACCATATTCATTTTCTTGACGCTGGCGGTTGGAGTCGTAGTTGTTTTTTGAGCCGATGTAGCTAAAGCCGCGTTAATTTTAGTCATTTGCTTCTGTACGCGCTTATCGGCCATCACGGTCTTATTGCTGGCAACAGCCTCGTTCAGTTGGGTCTGAACGGCTACTGCTTCAACAGCAGGTGCTGGCGTAGCAATGGCAGGTGCAACAACAGCAACGGGGGCTTCGGCCTCGGCTGGAGCAATGGTTTGTACGGGCGTTGTCTGGGTAGTGGTGGCGAACTTCTGGACAGGCGTGCGCTGGATCGTTGCATACGGACGACTGCAGGAAGTGATCAGTGCCGTTCCGGCCAGAAACAAGGTGATTCGTTGAGCGAAAGTTTTCATCAGATTCTTTCTTGTTTTGTAAAGGTGAATGAATTGTTATCTCCCTTCTAACTCGGACTTATCTGGTTTGTTGCGAACAAATGATATTAGTCGCCAAAAGGTAGGCAACGGTCCGAAGTCATAACAATCAGGCGGCCGCCCGAATCATGCTCTGAAACTTCGACTCACCGAATTTCTGTTGGGCATAGTCCAGCGACAGCGTGAATTCCTTAATGGTCGTCTGAGAAGGCAACTCGTACATGGCATCCAGAATAATCGACTCACAGATAGCGCGTAAGCCCCTTGCCCCCAAATTATAGGTCAATGCCTGATCAACAATAAAATCCAGTACCTCGCTTGTCCAATGCAGTTTGATACCCTCCATCGAAAATAATTTGTCATATTGTTTTGAAATGGCGTTTTTAGGTTCAGTTAAAATTTGCAATAACGCCGTTCGATCAAGCGGTTCAAGGTGCGTCAGCACCGGCAATCGGCCGATTAGTTCGGGGATCAGGCCAAACGATTTCAGGTCGAGTGCGGTTACGAACCGCATGAGGTACGATTTTTCGGAAATTTCGTGTAACCGGCGTTCGCCCGAAAAGCCAATGGGACGACTGTTAACGCGCTTGGCAATATGCCGCTCGATGCCGTCGAAGGCTCCACCACAAATGAACAGAATGTTTTCGGTGTTGATTGAAATGAGCCGTTGATCAGGATGTTTCCGCCCTCCCTGTGGTGGCACGTTCACCACCGATCCTTCGAGCAGTTTTAGTAACGCCTGCTGAACCCCTTCTCCGCTCACATCGCGGGTGATGGACGGGTTATCAGCTTTGCGGGCAATTTTGTCGATCTCGTCAATATAAACAATACCCCGTTCGGCGGCATCTACATCATAATCAGCCGCCTGTAACAGGCGGGTCAAAATTGTTTCCACGTCTTCGCCCACATAACCGGCTTCGGTGATCACGGTGGCATCGGCAATGCAAAACGGTACTTCCAGAATTTTGGCGATGGTTTTGGCTAAATAGGTTTTGCCCGTTCCGGTTTCGCCCACCATAATAATATTCGACTTTTCGATGGTCACATCATCCGCCGTTTTGTTCTGCATCAGGCGTTTGTAGTGATTATAAACAGCTACGGTCAGCGATTTCTTGGCTTCATCCTGCCCAACCACATACGCATCGAGGTGCCGTTTCATGTCGATGGGTTTAATCAGTTTAATGTTCACCTCTTTGGGTTCTTTCCGCTGAGGTTTCATCTCCTGAAGCACCACCTGATGCCCTTCTTCAATGCAGTAATTACAGATATGCGCATCTAAGCCCGAAAGCAGCAGCAACACTTCATTTTTGCGACGACCGCAAAATGAGCAGTTAATAAGAGCCATTTTTATGGGGAATTTTCGGGTGTTTGTACTATAGTTACGTTAACCGGCAATAAAACTATTTGTTGAACCAAACAGGCAAATAAAAACCGATACCGCGATAATTATGATAACAAATGTACAGTCATGGTGCCGAAAACCCAAGCCAATGTTTATTTAGTGGCTCGGGCCATCACCACCCCTGTCACAATCAGATACTGAGCAGCCGCATAAGTTGCCATGATAACGACAGAGGCTCCAAAAAAGGGTAACGCAAATTTGTTAACGGCAATCGCCGAGTCAGACAATACAAAAAGAACTGCCCCCAACAGCACTCGTTGAAATTGGCTCGTAGGCCCCATATTGGGACGCAAAGCCGCCATAACCGCCATCGAACACAGGCAAACCACATAGAAGATCACCGGCCCCCACAACCCATTGGTGCCGGGCGTTCGGTGAAAGGGCGCGTCTAAATACAATAAAAATACCCCGGCATAGGCCACAATGGGCAACAGCGTCAGGGCAATCCGGCGTTCCGAAAGTCGCTGTTTCGCGGCCCGAATCTCCTGCCGGAATGCGCCGATATAACAGACCTGCATCAGCAAAAACGACCCCAATCCCGGCCCAAACATATCTACTTCCCGAATCATCAGAAACACATCCCCCAGCAACGCAAACACCGTCCCGATCAGCAACCACCGAACGGGGTAGTTACGCTGCCAATCCGGTTTTTGTGCTACAATCCAGCCCATTAACAAAATCATAATCAGCGGTTTACAGCCATAAACCAACAGCTTATTGGGCCAAACTTCGCCGATAATTTCGAGGGCCGAAATGAGTGAAAACAGAATCAGGAATGCGCGCGAGGGGATACTCATGAGAATGATGGTTTATGTCTGTTTGACAAAGGGGGGGTCTTGATTCTTCTACCAGCATCAACTCAGGCACGACTCGATAAAACATCTGGCCTATACGGTTGGTTAGGCATAGGCTTTGTAGCTAACCAACCGTACTTGCCCAATGTCAACTATCTCTTTCGCCCACTTGCGCCGTTCTGTGGTGCAAACCCCAACCATACTAACGATCACAGCCGGTCTGCTTTTAGGCGGATATCAGTTTTTAACGGGGGAATTGCCCATGACGATTCAGCTCGTTTTCAGCGGATTATTACTTTTAGTAGCAGGCATTCCGCATGGCGCACTGGATCATTTGGTGGAACGCGAACGGGCGTCAAGGCTGGGAGAACCATTTTCACTCGCTACATTTCTGGTCAAATACATCGTCACGATGGGGATATATGCAGTAGCGTGGCTGCTGGCTCCTGTGCCATGTCTGCTGGTATTTTTATCTGTTTCGGCCTGGCACTTTGGTGAGACTGACCTTCAAAACGCCCCTAATACGCCCTATTGGTCACTGGCACGATTATCCGCCGGAGGGTTTGTACTCGCATTCCTATTGCTCACACATCCTACCGAAACAACTCCTATTCTGGCTCGGATTGTTCAGGCCGACCACTTGACCCTGATGGTATGGCGGGGCATGGTGGAGCGGTCAGGCGTGCTGTTACGCGGCTGGGCAACGCTAACAGTAGTGCTTACGATGCTGGCCTATGCACAACGTCCAATTGCCATCGACGGCTGGCGCATGAGCCGATTATTGGGCATTATTGGGCTGGCTTTTTACCTGCCCCTACTACCTGCCTTTACGCTGTATTTTGGAGGATGGCACGCGCTGAGTTCGTTTCACCTTATTCAGAACTACCTACCCGTTACCACCAAAAACGCCACAGAAGCAGCCTGGAGCATATGGCAACAATCACTCCCATTAACGGGCTTAGCGTTCGGCATTTTAGGCATTGGCGCCATTATCTGGTATTCCATATCCCCCAATTTCGACCCGCTCCCCATTTTGTTTATCCTACTCTCATTAATCACATTGCCACACATTGGAGTCATGTATTCAGCCAACAAAACTCAAGATTCTGATTATCAATAATTTATACTATAAAACACTCCTCTAAAATCGTCCCTGTGGACAAATAAACCTCCCTTTGAATAGGTTTATAGCCGCTGAATAAAATATTTGTTTAGTTTTTTTACATAATTCTTAAACAAAAAAAATTCACACCCTGTTGTGATTTTGATAATGGATTGCATTTTTTGTTCAATTCTATTTAACTCACAACACTTTTACTATCATGTTTGATCAATTTAGTACGATTTTGCTGGAAGCTCTCCAGCCAGGTGACGTGGTCGGATTCACGTTCTTCACGGGCTATATGTCCATGTTCGCTGCTTCGGTGTTTTTCTTTATGGAACGTAGTCAGGTTGATGGCAAGTGGAAAACGTCACTGCTCATCTCAGGGCTGATTACCATGATTGCTGCGGTTCACTATTATTACATGCGTGACATATGGCTCACCACCAAAACGTCACCCACCGAGTTTCGGTACATCGACTGGACGCTCACCGTACCCCTGATGTGCGTGGAGTTCTACCTGCTCATCAAGCCCTACGGCGGAAAAACATCAACGCTCTGGAAACTCATTGCCTACTCGGTGTTCATGCTCGTAACGGGCTATATCGGTGAGGCAATTGATCCCTCGAATACGATCATCTGGGGTGCTGTTTCAACGCTAGGTTACCTCGGCATTGTGTATGAAGCGACGCTGGGCGATGTGAAGAAAACAGCCGATGCCTCGCCGAACCCCGAAGTGGCCAAAGCCGTGAAATTGCTACGCAATTTTGTTCTCATCGGCTGGGGTATTTACCCTATTGGTTACATGGCAATGCCCGGTGGTTTATTGGGTGGCATGGGCCTGAACCTCGATTTGGTGTATAACATTGGTGATGCTATCAACAAAATTGGCTTTGGCCTGGTGGTGTATAGCGCAGCTATGTCCTCAACCAAAAATGAGTCGGTAGCTTCACGCGCGGCTTCGGCTTACGCCTAAACGCGCCGACGGGTCAATACAAAAAAGGGAACCCGCAACCGGGTTCCCTTTTTTGTATTGACTAAGTCATGTTCTACTCACCCAATCGTCCGTTCCCGGCGCAACACCTCATCGATCAGGCCGTATTCTTTGGCTTCGTCGGCCCTGAACCAATTATCGCGGTCTGAATCTTTCTCAACCTGCTCGGACGTTTTGCCGGTGTGATTAGCCAAAATCTCGTACAACTCATTACGGAGTTTCACAATTTCACGGGCAGTGATCTCAATGTCAACCGATTGACCCTGTGCGCCACCCGATGGCTGGTGAATCATCACCCGTGCGTGTGGCAATGCCGACCGCTTTCCAGCCGCGCCACCTGCCAGCAAAACCGCCCCCATCGAGGCCGCCAAACTGGTGCAGACCGTGGCCACGTCGGGCCGCACATACTGCATGGTGTCGTAGATTCCCAAACCGGCATACACCGAACCGCCGGGGCTGTTGATATACATCAGAATGTCTTTTTTGGGATCAGCCGACTCCAAAAATAGCAATTGAGCCACAATGATGTTGGCGATATTATCGTCAACACCCATACCCATAAAGATGATGCGGTCGGCCATCAGGCGGGAAAACACGTCAACTTCGCGGAAGTTCATGGGCCGCTCTTCGATCACGGAGCGGGTCATGTTCTCAACCTTATGGTTTTCAACCCGGTGTACGTTGTTGATTGTGTGGTTCATGTATCCGTCCACTGTCAGACCATTGAGGCCCATGCCGTGTACGGCAAATTTTCTAAATTCTTGTCCGAAATTCATGGTACGATTTCCTTTGTTTAATGTAACGAATACAGGCGGGTGGAAGTTTCTCAAAAAGTAAGCCACCGCCCGAACCTAAATTTTTCGGTACAAAATTGCGTTACGCCAACGAAAAGTAATGTCAGTTTAGCTTTAGAAATTGTCAGTAACACTTGATGAACACTTCCTTACCCGAACGAATCCGGCTTCAGCGACTTCAGCGGGGGCTTTCCCAGGAAAACATGGCCGATCTGCTCGGCCTGTCCACCACCGCATACGGCGACATCGAGCGCGGCAAAACCGACCTCTCGCTCTCGCGCCTGAATCAGATTTCAGGAGTGTTCAATCTCTCGCTCCTGGCCCTGCTGGGTGACACCGAACAACCCATCGTTGAAGCTATCCCCCTTCCCGACTATAGCCACGAGAACGAAACGCTGCGCCTAACCCTTGAAAAACAGGAACTTGAATTAGAAAAACTCCGCCTGGAAGCCGACTACTGGAAACGCCGATACGAAGAACGCCTGGCCTGGGAACTGGCCCGCGCTGCCAACAATGGCACCGTTAGGGAACGGATCGGGTTTTGATAGGTATAGTGGTCGGTGCCGTTCCGGCGTACCGGCCGATGCGATTCTGAAACCGCCGTGAGTACATAGGGCATCGCCCTATGAATCCATCCGTACCTAAATGACATTTAATTCTACCCAAAAAAAGGCGAACCTCACGGCTCGCCTTTTTTTGTATTTAACGCGCGGTTTCGGAATCGGAACGCCGAACCGACCCGCTACAATACCTTACAATTGCCGACCCTCGGCGATGGTTTTGAACTCCTCAAACGAAACCGAGGCAGGCTCAACTGTCACCTGTGTTTTGGCGTAATCGATCACTTTTTCGTCGAACACGCGGTTATACATGTTGGTGTAGTTCTGGCCGTTGTTCTTTTCGTCCATCAAATAATTTCGGGCAATTTGGTCGATGGTTTTGTTCATCTCCTCGTTCTCACTGTCCATAAAGCCGAACTGCTGCCGCACCATCGCACGGGCGGTTTCCATCAACTCGGCGGGGTCAACTTTAACGTCGCCTTGCTCGGCAATCTTGGTTTTGATCAGTTGCAACTTCACCGACTTCGCAAAATCGTCGAACTCCGTGTCGATTTGTTCGCGGGTCACTTTGCCCTCGTTGGTATCGAGCAACCAGTTTTTCAGGAATTCTTCGGGCAGCAAAATCGGGATGTTGTTCATCAGTTCCCGCTCGATGTCGTAGCGCAACAGCGTATCCGACTCGCGTTCGTAGTTGCCGGTGATCACCTCAACAATTTTAGCGCGAAACTGCTCCTCGCTTTCCACCTGACCTTCGCCAAACGTCTTGTCGAAGAGTTCCTGGTTTATTTCGGCGGGTTGGTGGCGGGTGATGTCTTCAATCTCGAACGTGAATTCGCCCGTCAGGTTAGCCACTTCGTCTTTTTTCACACCGGTTGCATTGGCGCGGTCTTTTTCGTCGGGGAACAAGGCCTCGATAGTGAACGTCACCACATCACCTTTGGCTTTGCCAATGAAAGCTACTTTGCCTTCTTCAGCCATTTTATCGGTTGGAAAAGCAGTTTTGCTGGCGAAGCTCTCCGCATCTTCAGGAGTGTTTACCTGCTTCAGATCGCCATAGATCGTGTCGCCATCAGCCACTTCCTCGGCGTGTTCGTGCGTGTGGAACTGCTTCTGAAGGTTCTCGATGGTTTCGCCGATTTCCTTGTCCGTAGCCTGAATTTCGTATTTGGTTAGGGTGGGCAGTTGGTCGAAATGTACCTCAAAATCGGAGGCCAGACCCAATTCGTAGGTAAACTTAAACTGCTCCTGATTATCCCAATCAACGGCATCAGCTTCCTCGCGATTCGGGATGGGGTCGCCCACAATCTGCAACTTGTTTTCGCGAATGTATTTGGAGACCGTTTTGCTCAGAATCGAATTGATCTCTTCTACCAAAACGCCCTTGCCATACATCTTTTTGACGAGGGCGGGCGGCACGTGACCGGGGCGGAACCCCTTCAAAGCCACAGTTTTGCTGTATTGCTTAAGTTTTTTATCAACTTCCGGCTTGTAGTCATCCGGGGTCAGGGTAATCAGCAGCGAAGCACTGGTGTCACTCGCTTTTTCGAGGGCTATATCCACGTGTATTAAGTTAAAGAGTGAAAGAGCGAAAGAGTGAAAGAGCGACTCGTTTTTGACAACGTTCTTTCACTCTCTCGCTCTTTCGCTCTTTAATCATTGTACGGGCGGAGGGGCTCGAACCCCCATGCCTTGCGGCACCAGATCCTAAGTCTGGCACGTCTACCAATTTCGCCACGCCCGCAGGAACTATCAACAGTGAGCAGCGATCAGTCAACAGGTATTGGTTGTTGAAAACTGAGCGTCGATTACTGTTTCGGCCCGCAAAGGTACGAATTAGTTTGAACAGGGCAAGGGGAGATGGAAATTTATTGGCCCTGTAAAGCCAGCGAAATCAGGAAATCATTGAAACCATCCGTGCTGTTCGGCCAGCCGGATGGCTTCTAATTTGGTATGGACATAGAGTTTATCGTAGATATTCTCTATGTGTTTCCGTACCGTTGATAAGCTGATAAACAACTTATTACCAATTTCGGTGGGCGACAGGCCGTTGGTGAGTAATTCCAGAATATCGATCTCCCGTTTGGTCAGGTCGAAAGTGGCCGGACCGGGCGAGGGTCTTGTCGTTGTCGTTAAATTGGTTGCCACGGTAGCAGATACCGGTGTTTCCTTTGCCGACTCGGTGGGCTGTTGCCGCAAAAGAGCGAGGGTTTTGTAGGCAATCAGGGGCGACATGGGTGCGCCCCCATTCACCACCGCTTCAATAGCATTGATAATCTGATCCGTGCGTTCTTCTTTGAGCAAATACCCACTGGCTCCGGCACGGATAGCCGCAAAAATCTTATCGTCGTAGTCGAACACGGTCAAAATCAGAATCCGAACGGCAGGACACTGTTCCCGAATCAGCCGGGTGGCTTCGATTCCATTCATCAGGGGCATATCAATGTCCATCAGTACGACCTGCGGCTGGTGCAGGCAGGCCAGCCCGACGGCCTCCTGTCCATCGCCCACCGTAAACACAATCTGCACCTCATCGAACAGAGAAAGGTTGCGGCTCAGAGTCTGGAGCAACAGAGGATTATCTTCAACAAGGGCGATACGAACCGGCATAACATCGAAGGCAAGCAGAATGAGACTGACTTACGGGGACAAACTTCACCAATTTACCCGCTAATTCCATACGCAAGATTGCGTATTTTATCCATCGCTTTGGGTAATTATGGAACACAAAAAGGCCGGCTAGAGCCGAAAATGCGAATCAAAAATACGCAATTCTGCTGATGCGCATCTTCTGCTTAGACGCGCAACTTTGTACTCGTCAAACGGCTCAACAAGTCGGTTCCTTTCACCCAACTTCCAGCTTACAATAAAGTATGAAATCAACAACACAACCCCTTTTCTGCTCCGGCTTAACTGGGAACAATCAGTTGGTATTTGCCACCCTCGTAGCCTTTTTTTTTGTCAGTGTAGCCGCTAATGGCCAATCGTTAGAATGCCCTGTCAAGCAAAAACAAATCAGTAATGGGGCGCGCCCCGATGCTGAATTATTCAAAAAAATAATTCGCTGCGCCAAAGGCGAAAAATCGGTGGCCGCCGGTGACGAAGGGGCCGTTGGTGTTGACATTGCCTCCATTCAAATTGGGGCCTCACGCCCGTGGAGTTACCGGCAGGATACAGGCAACGGCAATACCAACACCCTTGTTTATCCGGTCAAAGCGACCTATACGGTAAAAACCTTTTATCGCCGGGCGACTGAAGTGCAAGAAGGTTGGATTCGCATTTTGAACTTCTACGTCAATGCCTTTGGAGAATGGCAAATCGGTTCGGAAGAGCCTGTCCAAAGCGGCAAGTTTAAACGCATTGAGAAAAACTAAGCACCGCAACATCCTCGGAACCATCAATATGATCCTCATTAACGAATTCACTAACCAACTACCTTTTATGAAACTACAAATCAAGAAACAATTCATTAGCTATCTGTTAAGCGTAGCCATGCTGTTGGTGTATGCCTGCGCGGGTCCGGCGGGCGATATTGGCCCCGCCGGTATCCAGGGGCCGGTTGGTCCCAGCGGCCCACAAGGCCCCGAAGGTGCCCGGCTCAAGGGCGATATAAAAGGCCAGATAACGGTGGTCTATGACATTGACAAGGCCAATCCGAGACTCACCGACCTGTCGGGGGTGACGGTTGGGGTTAAAGATGGCGCGGTTGACATTAAAACCACCACCGACGCAGCCGGTAACTTCACGCTGAAAGACGTACCGACGGGTACATACGACATCCTGATGACCAAAGACGGCTTTGGCCGCCATGAGGTAAACGGATTCAGGCACGTCGGTGGCAACACATCCTACGTACCCACCGACGGAACGCATCAACTCATCGCGATTACAAAAGTGTCAGCCGGTCAGTTAAACGCGACAGTCAATGCAAATAAGGAGTTGCGGGTTACAATGGTGTTTTCGAATACCTCTGGAACGGCCAATCCGCCGACTGCGGTACTTTACGCAGGCCGGGACAACAAGGTTGGACCAACAAATTACATCGCCTTCAGTCGGGGAAGCATTTTCTTGCCAAGTTTTCCCATTACCTACACACAACTGTCCTGGCTAACTAACGGGGGCTTCAAAACGGGTGAGCGCGTTTACTTAGTGGCTTACGGGGGCATTCCAAACGACGGCTACTTCGATCCTAAATTAGGAAAGACAGTGCCTACCTCTCTCAATCCAACGCCTTCGAATGTTGTCGAAATTGTCATGCCTTAACCACCTTCTTATTCCAATGAAAAAACGAACACAACTGATTTGGGCTATGGCTCTGGTTGGGCTGATGATGGCCTGTAAAGGGCCGGAAGGCGGGGTTGGCCCTGCCGGAGCCGCCGGGCCAACCGGGCCGCAGGGCGCACAGGGGCCGGTTGGCCCAAACCTGACGGGGAGCATTGGCGGTTACGCCCGGCTCTATAATGGCGTTTCGCAACTAAAAGCGTCGTATTCCGGCATTATCGTAAGCCTCACCGCAACTACGGGTATTAGCAGCGATACAACGGATGCGAACGGGTACTTTGAGCTGAAAAACGTGCGAACAGGCTCTTATAATCTGGACTTCCGCAAGGCTAACCACAATAGCTACACCTTTGCCTATACGCAACACATTGGCGGGGCGAGTGTCAACCTGATTAACCGGCGCGAAACAGCATTCAATCTTTACGAACGCCCATCCTACGCCATTACTACCCTCACTGTGTCCCAAACGGCTTCAAACGGCGTAACGGTGCGGGCTACGCCCGATGCGTCGGTTGGGACGAATCAAAAGATTGTAGCGTACTATTGGGGTGCTGACCCGAACATTACCTACACCACGGCCCCTAATAGGTTCTATCCGCGAACGAATGGCTACCCAACAGGTTTCTATTCGTCTGCACCCGAAGTGTTTTTGAGTTACAACGCCGGCTTCACAAATAGCATAAACGTGGCAAAAGGGCAAAAAGTCTATATCTACGCCATACCCATTACTCCCTTCGGCACTCTCGACCCGCTGACCAACGCAGGCGGTGGAACGTTTCTGCTCGGTGATAAACCCTCGCCCGTGCTTGTCGTCACAATTCCTTAAACACCCATCTACGCACATGAAAAATCTACTTTATCTATTCCTTATAGGGGGGGCTGTTGTTACGGCCTGCAAGGGGCCTCAGGGCGATATTGGCCCGCAGGGGCCGATTGGTCCACAGGGGTCGGCTGGTCCACAGGGCCTTGCCGGCCCGAATCACCGGGGCGACCTGACGGGCTTTACCCAATTCCTTAACGAAGACGGGTTAATTCCCACCGGGACTACCGATTTCAGCAGTGTATCGGTAACGGCGGAAAGCAACGGACTTAAGACAACGGCTGTTTCGGACCGGGCGGGTAAGTTTACCCTGCCCAACCTCGTGATGGGAACCTACACGCTGACCTACGAACGCAACGGCTACGGAACCAAAAAAGTGTTTGGGATTCACCACATTGGGGGTACTTTGGCACCCAATCCAGTGCCGAATGAGTTTGTACGTGCCATATCGACTACACAGGTCAACAATCTGAAAGTGCTGAAAGCGACCAAATATGCAACCTCTACAGGTTTGGTGTTTGCGGCAACCCGGATTGATGACAAAGGAGCAGCTTGTAATTGCCGGGTGGCGCATATTTTCTTCAGCCGAGACCCTAATCCGTCGTTGGTTCAGCACACAGCCGACTTAGTCATACCCGTGGGAAATGAGACAGGAAAAGAGTTTACTAACTCCGAGCGGTTCCTTGATTCTGCTGATTACGTAAAAGGAGCCACACCTTTCAAAACAGGTGACACCGTGTACGCAATCATCTACGGCTCTTCCTCCACATCATATGGATACGTCGACCCGGCTACCGAACAATTTTACTACACGGCTCTGAATCCCAATCCGGGCAACATCGTTAAAATTACCTGGCCTTAGATAACGCTCCTATGTTGCGCCTGTTCTTAATCAGTTTATTAGGTTGGATCAATTTGGGCCTGACTGTTCCCGCCCTGGCACAGGGTGGGAGCGAATCAGCCTTACCAACTGACAACTTTTCGCCGTCGGCCCGTCAAGACGGTGGATTTGTTAGCCTGACCGTGGGTGGATACATCTACGGCGGGGCGGCTTACACCGGCCCAATGCTGTTATTTGAGGCCAATCCAAAAGTGGGCTTCTTTGTGGGTCGTCCGGGCAGTCGGCGCGGTAGATTCGCACGGCGTGTGGCTGTCGGCGGGGAGTTATTCCAGATGAACTACTCGATGAATCGCTACAACAGCAAGGTCGGCGGGTTTGTGAGGTGGTACCCGCTGCTGACTCGTCGGCTCGGTTTGTTTGCTGAAACGGGCGTTGCTTACCGAACCTACGTCATCAGCCGCTCCGACTACTACCCGGCTTCAGGCTACTACAGCGTGTTGTCAGTCGTGAAGCAGTCGGCCAGTCTGAAAGGTATTTTAGGCGGGGTGTTCTGGATCGGAAAGGCCCGGCGGTGGGGCATCGAAGGCATTGCTGAGATTAATGAATCGTTCAGGCCGACCGAACTCGACCCATCGCATCGCTATGGGTCGGTGCGGATAGGCGTTCATTACGTCTGGTAAACGGGCTGTAGGGGCATCACCAACGAGAGAGTCGTACCCCGGCCCGTTTCCGAAACCACATGCCACCCACCCTCCAACCGCTCGGCCCGTAGTTGCATGTTCAGCAGGCCATAGTGACCCGGATGTTCCGCAGTCAGGTCGAAGCCCACGCCATCGTCCTTGACTACTAGGTGAAGCGTGTTGGTCTTGTCGGTACTGACTGCTACCTCAATCCTATCGGCGTGGGCGTGACGCAGGGCGTTGCCAACCGCTTCCTGGACGATGCGGAATAGGTTCAGGGCCTGCTCGGAGGTGAGCGACTGGCTGGTATCCGTAAAGTGGGTGCGTAGCTCAACCTGCCCGTCGGGCAGCACTTGCCGCTGACGGGCCAGGTATTGCTGAAGCTGAATAGCAAACTCGTCTAAGGGTAGTTGTTCGCGGTTGATGGCCCAGATGGTCTCGCGCAGGCTGCTGATAGCGTCGCGGGCGTGGTTGCCGATGGCTTCCAGAGGGGCAGTGTTTCCGTTGAGATTGTTGCTCAGGCGGACGTGATCTAAACTAGACGCGATGACGGAGAGTTGAGCACCGACGTGATCGTGGAGGTCGCGGGCAATGCGCTCTTTTTCGTGTTGGAGTTTAAGCTGGGCCTGTGCTGCTCGTAGTTCTTCCTGCTGAGCTTTAAGTTGGGTTTCGAGGAGTTGCTGCCGCTGCACCAAAATTTCCCCGGTCAACTGGTTTTCTATCAACGCTTTCTGTTGACCGAGTAATTCATTTACCCGTTGCTTTACCCGTACATTGCGATAGAGTACTACCGCCAGAGCCACCAGCAGAAGAACCCCAATAGCTGTAGCATATAAGAGTCTGCGCTGATACTGGTTCCGCTGATGATCAACCTCCTGGGTTTTGGTGAGCAGGGCAATCTGCGATTGTTTTTTATCCATATCGAACTTGTACTGTAAAGCGGCCGTCTGCCGGATCGTTTCTTCGCCCCGCAAACTGTCTTTCAGATTCATATACCGGCTCTTATACCGAAATGCAGCCGCATAGTTTCCCTGCCGGGCGTAGGCTTCGGCCAGTACTTCGACTGCCCCCATGCTGGTGTCGAGCATGCCGCCTGCGTCGGCTCCGCGCAGGCTCCGGCCCGCATAGACAAGGGCACTGTCAAGCCTGCCAATGCGCAGATGCGCCCCGGCCAGAATTTCCTCGATCCAAGGGACATAACTGGTCGCATTGATTTGTTGGACGTAAGCCAATACCCGCCGGCCATAGCGGAACGCATCAGCATACTGACCGATCTGCACACAAACCTCGGCAATGTTCCCTTCATTGGTCGCCCGGTCCAGAGGGCGGTTCAGTTTATCTAATAAGGGCAAGGTCTGCTCATAGTATCGGCGACCAGCCGCGTAATGCCCTTGTTTAGTACTGACTATACCCAGGATCGATAGCCCACGGCTCTGCTCGCTCAAATCGGCAGCCTCCTGAGCCAGCTTTAGCCCGGTTATTGCGTAGGTGTGCGCATTAGCATAATCGGCCAACATGGTGTAGTTCTGCGCCAGCAAAAAGTTGATATACGCCTTCAGGCCCAGGTCTGAGAGGGACTCTGCCAGCACTAGGGACTGTTGGACGTAGGCAATGGACTGGGCGTAGTTGCCCTGATCTGTGGCTATTGATGAGAGTCGGTTCAGGCTGTTGATCTGACCGAGACCATCATTGAACCGGCGGTACTGTTGGCGGGCCTGTTGGGCGTATAGGGTAGCCTGTTTGTACTGATTCGTCGTGATGGCATGCAGCGACAGGTGGAGATAGGCCTGCGCCTGCCCCGCGCCATAATTCAGTCGTTTGGCCAGCGTCAGGGCCTCCTTCGCCAATCGAAGCTGGAGGGCTGGATCGCTGTTCCGCATGGCATAGCTGAGGGCATTGAGCCGGTTAACCCGCCCCGTGTCAGCTTGTGGGTGTGTATAAAGCTGGACTTTCAGGCTATCAACTACAGACGATTGGGCTAATGCCATGCTGATTAGCAGACTCCCGAGCACGACAAGAACACTAAAGAACCGGAGCAGTTTGGCCTGAGTGGGGCGTTCAGTATCTAAGCAAGTCATATTGGACAGATAGTATGGGCTGAAACGGTAGGACAGTATGACACATAGCGTCGGTAGCCGGAAGTTACAAGCAGATGATCGTTAGAAAAAGACAATATCGTAAAGCATTGAAAATCATGCAGTTGGGTTATAGTCATAGTCGGACAGAGGTTAGTCCCTAAATGACTCTCTAAACTACACACTTTTGCGTAAACGCGCATTCAGGCAATGGAAGTAGCTACTTCCCGAATCTCATTCTCTGAACGGAACCACAAATTTTTCCGACCTAACAGGCAGAAAAGTTTGTTCTATTGACGTAACTTGATCGACTGAGTGCAACCAACTGAGATGACCTCCTTATGAACGCTGTAGCCGAACCCATCATTGACCTGGAACTCGAACGCCAGGAGATTCTTAAACGATACCGAAGGTTGCTCCGAGCCGCCAAACCGCTGTTGAAAGACAACGACGCGAAACTGATCAAAAAAGCGTTTAACACCTCTGCCGAAGCCCATAAAGACATGCGTCGGCGGTCGGGCGAACCGTATATTTATCATCCCCTTGCCGTGGCACAAATCGCGGTGGAAGAAATCGGTCTCGGCACCACCTCCATTGTGGCTGCCCTGCTGCACGATGTGGTCGAAGATACCGACACCACCATCGAAGATATCGACCGGCTGTTTGGCCCCAAAGTAGCCCGCATCATCGACGGACTGACCAAAATTTCGGGCATTTTTGAGTATGGAACCTCGCAACAGGCCGAGAATTTCCGGAAAATGCTCCTGACACTATCCGATGATGTCCGGGTGATCCTCATTAAACTTGCCGACCGATTGCACAACATGCGGACGCTGGACTCGATGCCCCGCGACAAGCAGCTGAAAATTGCGTCGGAAACCATTTATATCTACGCGCCACTCGCGCATCGGCTTGGTTTATACGCCATTAAGTCGGAACTGGAAGATCTGCACCTTAAATATGTGGAGCCGGAAGCCTACAAAGATGTGGCCCGGAAACTCCGCGAAACCAAGCAGGGCCGCGACCGCTTCATCAGCAAATTCATTGAACCCATTGAAGAAAGCCTGGCCGAAACGGGCTATAAATATGTGGTGCGGGGTCGTCCCAAGTCCATTTATTCGATCTGGAACAAGCTGAGTAAATCCAAAAAACCGTTTGAGGAAATCTATGATTTATTTGCCGTCAGGATCATTATGGACGTGCCGCCGGAGCAGGAAAAAGCGGCTTGCTGGCGGGCCTATTCCATCGTGACGGATCATTACAAACCTAACCCCGACCGGCTCAAAGACTGGATAAGTACGCCACGCGCCAATGGGTACGAGTCGTTGCACACCACCGTGATGAGTAAAACCGGGCAGTGGGTGGAGGTGCAGATCCGAACAGAGCGCATGAACGAAGTGGCCGAAAAAGGCTATGCCGCCCACTGGAAATATAAAGGTAACGATACGCAGACCGGTCGCGGTATCGAGGTCTGGATCAGTCAGGTGCGCGACATGCTCGAAACCACCTCGATGGGCGACAAAACGGGTGCCATTGAGTTCCTAGACGATTTCAGGAGCAATCTTTACAGCGAAGAAGTCTTTGTGTTTACGCCCAAAGGCGACCTGAAAGTATTGCAGCGCGGAGCCACCGCCCTCGATTTTGCCTTCGATATTCACACCCAGATTGGGGCGCGGTGTATGGCTGCCAAAGTCAACAATGTGCTGGTTCCGCTGAGTCATGTGTTGCAAAACGGCGATCAGGTGGAGGTGATCACATCCAACAAACAAAAACCCAACGAAGATTGGCTCCGGTTTGTGGTTACGTCGAAGGCGCGCACCAAGATCAAAGACCTCATCAAAGAGGAAAACAAACGGTATATTACCGATGGGCGCGATATTGTCCTGAAAAAACTCAAGACGCTCCGCATGGAGATGACCAATGAGTTGCTGAATCAGCTTCGGTCGTTTCTGGGGTCCAAAACCACCAACGATTTCTTTTATCGGTTTGGCAAAGGCCACCTCGATGCGAAGGATATTGTCCGGTTTAAATCCGAAAAAGAAGCGAAGGAGAACCGGCAAAACAAGATCAATACCGACAATATTGCCGACGGAAAAACCTTTACCAAAGAGCTGAAAAAGATGCACGGCGACCGCGCCGATGCCGATATGCTGCTCATTGGCGAAGATATGGACAAAATCGACTACACGCTCTCGAAGTGTTGCAACCCAATCTCGGGCGACGATGTGTTTGGCTTTGTGACGATCAACGACGGCATTAAAATTCACCGGGTGTCGTGCCCCAACGCGGTGGAACTGATGTCGAACCACGGAAACCGGATCATTAAGGCTAAATGGACTTCGCAACGCGATCTGGCGTTTCTGGCGGGCCTTCGGATCACCGGCACCGACCGCGTGGGTTTGGTGAATGACGTAACCCGGATTATCAGTAACGAGCTGAGTATCAATATGCGGTCGGTCACGATTGACTCCACTGATGGGGTTTTTGAGGGAAATATTAAGCTATACGTCAATGACACCGTCCACCTCGACACACTCATGCAAAAACTCGAAAGTGTAAACGGGGTGTATGAAGTCGTTCGGTTCGATTAACTTTGTGCCATGCATGCGCCGAAACAAACGAATTTAGAAGCTGCCCGGACCATTTTCACGGCTTATCTGGAGCGGAAGGGCTTGCGCAAAACGCCCGAACGATTTGCCATTCTCGAAGAGATCTACAACCGTCAGGATCACTTCGATGTGGATGAGTTGTATATCTCGATGAAGAATAAAAAGTACCAGGTCAGCCGGGCCACCGTCTATAACACGCTCGACGTGCTAGTGGACTGCGACCTTGTGACCAAGCATCAGTTTGGCAAAAACCTGGCGCAGTACGAGAAATCATACGGCTACCGACAACACGACCACCTGATTTGCACCGACTGCCACAAAGTGATGGAATTTTGCGACCCACGGGTGCAGAATATTCAAAACATGGTGGGCGATATGCTCAAATTCAATGTGATGCACCACTCGCTGATTTTCTATGGTTCCTGCGCCCGTGACGTATGCGAAAACCGGGAGGCAATAAGTAGTAGTGAAACTGACGGGCAACAAGGGCAGTTAGGGTATCCGGCTGATGTACGGGATTGATACGCTATATAGTATTTCAAAGTTTGACTATGGTTGATGTTTTATTAGGCCTCCAATGGGGCGACGAAGGAAAAGGTAAGATTGTGGACGTTTTGGCTCCGCAATACCAGGTGGTAGCCCGGTTTCAGGGTGGCCCAAACGCCGGGCATACGCTCGAATTCGACGGAATTAAACACGTGTTGCACCAGATTCCGTCCGGCATTTTTCGGACTGATATTCAGAATATTATCGGCAATGGCGTGGTGCTCGACCCCATTGTGTTCCGGCGCGAAATCGACGGGTTGGCCAAGTTCAACCTCGACCTGACCCGGGACCGCCCGGTGGCCCGGCTGATGATCTCCAAAAAAGCCTCGATCATTATTCCAACGCACCGCCTGCTCGATGCCGCCTACGAACAATCGAAGGGGGAATCGAAAATTGGCTCGACGCTGCGCGGAATTGGCCCTACGTATCAAGACAAAGTGGCCCGGTTAGGCTTGCGCGTGGGCGATATTCTATCGCCCAATTTTCAGGAAAAATATAACCGTTTAGCCAGTCAGCACAAGACCACACTCGATCATTACGGATTCGATTATGCGTCGGTGTTGCCGGAAGCTGAGGCTGAGTTTTTCTCGGCGGTGGCGTTCATGAAGCAGTTTGAACTGACCGACAGTGAATATGCGATCAATGGTGCCTTAGCCAGCGGGAAAAAGATTTTGGCCGAAGGCGCGCAGGGTTCGCTGTTAGACCTCGATTTTGGCTCGTACCCGTTCGTAACGAGTTCGACAACAATGGCTGCTGGTGCCTGCACAGGGCTGGGCATTGCGCCCCGACAAATTGGCGAGGTCTATGGTATCTTCAAAGCCTACTGCACCCGCGTTGGCAGTGGCCCTTTCCCGACCGAATTGCTCGAAGAAACTGGTGCACTGATGCGGCAGGAAGGCCGGGAGTTTGGGGCCACAACGGGTCGTCCGAGACGGTGTGGCTGGTTAGATTTGCCGGCGCTTAAATACGCCATTATGCTCAACGGCGTGACCCAATTGGTGATGATGAAAGTGGATGTGCTGAATATTTTCGATGAAATAAAAGTCTGCACGCACTACAAAACAGCTCAGGAGGACCTCACCGAACAATTACCGTATGACTTGGTCGATGCTGATGTAACGCCTGTTTATAAGAGCTTTACGGGTTGGAAGACTTCGCTCAAAGCATTTCATTCGTTCGATGAAGTGCCAGCTGAACTGGCCGCTTACATCAGTTTTCTGGAAGAGTCGCTGGGCTTGCCCATCAGTTTCATCTCAACTGGCCCCGATCGGGAAGCAATCATCCATCGCGAGGCTTTGTTAGCTTAGCCCATATTGAACTACTTAAGTATTTTTCTGGATTATTCCCAGAAAAATTTAAGCCGCTTTTAACTATATATGTTGGTTTTCTATAGTGACCCTTTCTTATTTTTGTGGGCATTCTTGAGATGATCTCCTTATGAACTTTGTTAAAAACGTTGGATTTGTTGATCAGGTGGTTCGTGCCATGTTAGTCATTGACATTGTGGCCGCCTATTTAATGGGTTTTCTGTCAGGTTTTGCTACGTTTCTGTCGGTTTTAGTAGCCCTGACGCTGATCGGAAGTTGCCTCACCGCTCATTGCCCTGTATACCTGTTACTAGGCTATACCACCCGGCAGGAGTATGAAGACCGGCGACGGTAAGCCTATCGTAGCATAGCGATTTCACAAAAGCGGAACAGGGCAAGCCCTTTTCCGCTTTTTCTTGTTCAACCCAATGGCGGCCACTCAACGCATTATTTCTCTTGTTCCCTCACTGACTGAACTCCTGTTCGATCTCGGCCTTGACACCGAACTGGTTGGCCTGACCAAATTCTGCATCCACCCCGCTAACAAAGTGATTGGCAAAACAGTAGTGGGTGGCACTAAAAACGTCCACCTTGAGCGGGTCGCAGCCCTTTCGCCAACGCTCATCATTGCCAACAAAGAGGAAAATACCCGCGCCGATATTGAAGCCCTGCAAGCTGATTTTGCGGTGCTGCTGACCGATGTGATAACACTTGACGACGCGCTAAAGATGATCGTGACCGTCGGTGAAGCTGTTGATAGACAGGATAATGCAAGGCGATTAGCCAATAAAATCAGTGAGTCGTTCAGCATTATAGAACGGCACGTTCAGACCCGTTCCTGGCGGCCTGCCCGCGTGGCCTATCTCATTTGGCGCGATCCGTGGATGGTGGCGGGTAGCGAAACTTTCATCGACTCTATGCTGACTGTGGCGGGGTATGACAATGTTTTTGCCAGCCAAGCTCGCTATCCTATCGTGTCACCCACCGATCTTCAGATGGCTGACCCTGAGCTGATTATGCTCTCGTCGGAGCCGTATCCGTTCGCAGAGAAACACCTGAATGAGTTAAGCGAAATTTGCCCGCGCGCCAAACTGATGCTGGTTGATGGTGAACTCTTTAGCTGGTATGGCAGTCGGCTACTGCACTCAGCAGAATATTTCAAGACGCTGCCGGACTAAGGCTTACTTCTCTTTAGTCCAGACCTCACTCACTTTCCCACCCGTGGAGCTTAAGCCGGTGTGCAGCCAATCGTTGCCGTTGAGCTTGTTGTCGAAGGTAAGCGACTTTCCCACACGGGAGTTGTCGCGGGAGAAAAAGTCGATGGTTTCGGTGTATTTGCCGTCTATGAGCGTGTAGGTTCCGCCCCCCGTGCCGCTGAATTGTTTGGTTTCGGGGTTGATGGCTGCCCACTGAAACCGGCTTCCTGTGAGCAATTTGAGCGTTTTTCGGGCACCGCGTTGCATCGGGCTCACCACCCCCTCGTTATTGGCGCGGGCCGTGATACGCCAAAGATTGGCCATTGGCGTTTGGTCGCTAACCTCGTCCACACGGGTGAATACTTGCTGCCCACCGGGCGCGATAACAGCCAATTGATTGTTTCCCGAAGCCAATTCAGCCGTTGTTGTTTTGCCCACATTGGTGCTGTCGGCAGAGTCGAATTCAAGGATTGTTGTTACCTTACTGCCCTCCTGTTTCCAGGTTCCACCGCGTGTGCTGACGAAGCGGGTAGGCGAGTACGTCGTCTGCATGAAGTAGTTTTCGGCGACCAACAGCATAACGGTTTCGTCGCCTTTGACCAATTTCCAGGCCCCCTGAGTCGATCCAATCTTGGGCCGCAGGGCAAGGGTTGACAACAAAAGGGTCGCAAGCAGGAGAGTTTTCATGGCTTTTGGTTGTTACACAATCTTACCCAAATCAAATGGTAACGTTCTGATTCGTTTGCCGGTAGCCGCAAAAACGGCGTTACACAGAGCGGGGGCCACGGGTGGTAAACCCGGCTCTCCTACTCCACCGGGAGCTTCTTCGTTTTCCAGAATATGAATCTCGACAGGTGGCATTTCGGGCAGGCGCATGATCTGATAATTGTGGAAGTTCTGCTGCTCCGATTTCCCCCCGGCAAACCTTATGCCCGACTTGGTAGCCGCTGTCAGACCCATCACAATGTTGCCTTCGGTTTGCGCGCGCACATTGTCGGGGTTCACATACATACCACAATCCAACACCGTTACAACCCGGTCGATTTTCACGCCCGCGCCCTGCTTCGAGACATAGACCGCATGGGCACAAATACTGCCGAACGAGCGGCAAACGGCTACTCCCCTCCCCTGCCCTGCGGCAAGCGGTTTGTTCCAGTCGGCTTTTTGGGCCAGCGTTTCCAGCACCGTCACAAAGCGTTTGGCAATGGCACCGGCTTCCCCTTCGGTTGTAGCTTTCAGAAGTGACAGACGCATGGCCAATGGGTCTTTCCCGGCGGCATGAGCCAATTCGTCCATAAAACTCTCATGACCAAAATTGCTGTTCGAGGGGTACACCGAGCGCCACCAGACAATAGGAATATCGGTTTTTACGTGTTTCCAGCCCACCAGCGCATTCGGAAAGGCGTATGGACTTTCGTCTTTTCCGATGCCCTCGGCAGCCCAATCATCGGCAGCACCGGGTTTCAACCCCTTGAAAACCTGCCCCATAATCGACTCGCCAATGAACGTGTGGGCAAACGCCGACACATTGCCGTTGGCATCCACGGCTCCTTTCATGGAGCTAAGCATACCGGGGCGATACGGCCCTTGGGTGATGTCGTCCTCGCGAGTCCAGATCACTTTGACGGGTGCTTTGGCCACTTTGGAGAGGTTCACAGCCTCCAGTACAAAATCTAAATAGGCTTTCCGGCCAAAGGCTCCACCCAGAAATGGCACGTTTACCTGTACCTGCTCGGTTTTGATGCCGAGGTGTTTGGCCACCTGCTGAATGGTTCCGTCGGGGCCTTGCACGGGTGCCCAGATTTCGCAGGAGCCATCGGGTTTTACGTGGGCAATCGCTACTTCGGGTTCCATGGGCGCGTGGGCCAGAAACGGCGTTTCGTAAGTCGCCTGTAGTTTTTTCGGAGCCGCGTCGAAGGCTTTAGCGAAATCGCCAGTGCTGTAATACGGAGCCGGGACAGCATCGGCCTGGGCGCGGAGTTCGGCGTAGTACCGGTCGGTGGTCATTTGCTTGTCGTAGTCGCCATTGTCCCAGGTCACTTTCAAAGCGCGACGACCCTGCAAAGCCGCCCAATAGTTGGTAGCTAACACAGCCACCGCTTCGGAGGTGCGGTGGGGCATGGGCCGTTCCGTTCTGACCACATTTTTCACTCCCGGAATTTTGCGGGTCGCCGTTTCATCCACCGATACTACTTTGCCATGAATGGCCGGGCTGTGTTCGATGCTGGCGTAGAGCATTCCAGGCACTTCCAGATCCATACCAAACACGGCTTTGCCCGTTACTTTGGCGGGCACTTCGGGGCGGGGCAATGCCTTACCAATTATCTTGAAATCTTTCTTGGCCTTGAGTGTCAGTTTGGTCGGGATGGGGAGTTTGCTGGCATCGTCAACCAGTTCGCCATAGGTGAGGGTGCGCTTGGTGGGGCGATGATGAATGGCTCCCGCTTCGGCGTAGCAATCACTCTCTTCGGCTTTCCAGCGGGTAGCCGCTGCGGTCGTAAACATCTGACGGGCAGCGGCTCCGGCTTCGCGCAGGCGTTTCCAACCTGTCCGAACGGTGCTGCTTCCCCCCGATAACTGATCGCCATATTTCCGCAACCCATCCGACTGCCGAATGCTGATTTGATCCATGCTAACCTCCAGCTCCTCGGCAATCATCATCGGCACAGCCTGCCAACTCGCCTGCCCCATGTCGGGCCGGTGGTTGATGAGCGTGATGGCTCCCGCATTGTCGATCACGATGAAGGGATGCAACTCAAACGACAGCACAGCGGGTTTGGTGGCTGCGTCGGGGAGTTGCAGATTCACCAGTGATTCGGTCCCGGCGGCATCCGACGAGAAGCCCAGCAACAGGCCCGCTCCGGTGAGTCCGGCGGCTCTTAAAAACGAACGGCGATCAAAGGCAGGGGAAGTCATAGCAGTAACAAGTTGTTGAATTCGTTGGGAAGCCGATTGGCCCCTAAAAGTACGCAAAAAATTAATTACCTTTTCCCAACTGATCCAGTGCTGCCCGGAAGCCTTTGGCCAATTCGTTAGCCGGGCCGCGTCCGTAGTAAGCCCTGACTTGTTGCGATCTACTACCAGCCTGGATTCTGCTTCGCCAGCGGCATTTTTCGGATTTCGGAGTCTGGAAGGGGGTTCAGATATTGCTCCGGGCGGAAATTATGCCGACGGATGGATTCCGTTACCTGGTAGGTATAGGTGTTCCCCGTTTTCACGATGCGCATCCGTTTGTTGAAGCCGTTGTTGACCGCCGTCGCGATTTTCCACCGGCGAATGTCGTTCCAGCGGTGATCTTCGTAAGCCAGTTCGATGCGCCGTTCGTTACGGATAAACTCGCGCATCTCGTCTTTTGTCATGTCTGCTTTCATGCCATAAAGTTTGTCGGTGCCGGGGTCGATGCCCGCCCTGGTGCGCAGTTCAACGAGTTTGGGATAGGCCAGGGCTGTTTGTCCGGCTTCGTTAATGGCTTCGGCGTAGTTGAGCAGCATTTCGGCGTAGCGGATCAGGGGCCAGCCCCGGTTGGTGTTGGTGCTGCTATTGGCGGCAATGTTCGCATCGCACATTTTCCGGTTGAAATAACCCGTGTTCGGGCCGGTTGCCGAGTAGCCATCCGAGGGGGCACCCTCGTAAGTCAAAACGGGTTGCAGCGAGTTGGATGAGGTCAGGAAATACAGCGATTCGTTGTAAATGATGGTGTAGTTGAAGCGCGGATCACGATTGACATACGGATTTTTGGGGTCGTAGCCCGAAGCCGGATCGGTGATGGCTTTGCCGTTTTTCATTGGAAATGCATCCACAATGTTCTGCGTAGGCATCCCATTGAGCTGCCCACCCCGCGACTGCATGTTGTAATGATTTTCAAAATCGCGGTTCGCCGACCGGTTCTGGAAAAAGATGTATTCGTTGTTTACCCGCGTCAGAAAAACCTGGTAAAACCCGATGCCCGGTGTCGTTCCCGTTCCTTTAAACAAGGCGTACTGACCCGAATTGATAACCACTTGTGCTGCATCAGCGGCCTTTTGCCAGGCCCCGGCATCGTAAGTCGGGTTGCTGACTAGTTTGGCCATTTCGGGGTCTTTCGTCTCCGGCGACCCATTGAATAGCGGACTGGCGGCATAGAGCAGCATCCGGGATTTCAGAGCCTGACAGGCTCCTTTGGTGATACGGCCATAATTTTCCTCGGCATATTCGGTATTGGTGGGCAGGATGGCAGCCGCTGCGTCGAGTTCGGTCGTCACATAATTGACGCACTCGGTGTATGTATTGCGGGGGAGGTTGATGTTGTCGTCCAGTCCAAACACTTTATCGCCAATGAGCGGCACCCCGCCGAAGTTCGTAACCAACTGAAAGTAGTACCAAGCCCGCAGAAACCGGGCCTCGCCGGAAACCCGCTTCTGCGTATTGGCCGACAGGGGCGAGGTGGGCAGTTTGGCAAGCAGCAGATTTACGCGCCGGATATTCGTGTAGGGCGTGTTCCAGAAATCGCTCACGCCAAAGGTGGTGAACGGGTTGAGCGTGCCCGCATACATCACCACAGAAGGTTGAGTTACCCCGTTGAATTTAAACTCAGAATCGTCCCCCGACTCGTCGAGATTACTGGCTCCGTTCCAGCGTCCCTTGTTGAAACTGTAGCCTGCATCGGAATAAATCCGGGACAGAAAACCCATCGTTCGGATGCTGTCGCTAAACACCACTTCTTCAGTAAGGGCGTTGGTTTTGGGGTCCAGAAAGTCAGTATCCGGTTTGCAGGCAG
The DNA here is from genome assembly GCA_031411995.1 of Cytophagales bacterium. GTDB lineage: Bacteria > Bacteroidota > Bacteroidia > Cytophagales > Spirosomataceae > Rudanella. Next base: position 5,598 of record JANOCD010000121.1, on the reverse strand, counting down.
CGATGGCCACCAGCACGGCTATAATTGGAAGTATCTTTTTCATAGTGAGTGGGTTAAAAAGTGGCACTTACCCCAAGGTTGAGGAGCCGCTGTGGAGGATAATTCACCCGGTCAAGGCCCGAGGTGATCTCCGGGTCAACCTGATAAAGTTTGGTCAAGCCCGTGAAGGTGAGCAGGTTCGTGCCGTTGACATACACCCGAACCTGCGGAATCCCCAGTCGTTTCGTAAACCCGACGGGCAGGTCATAGTTGACCTGGACGTTTTTCAGTCGCACATAATTCCCGGAAATATTATAGAACGTGGATGGGAAACTCAATGGGTCGCTAATGCCGCCAAGCAGACTCAGGCGTGGAAACGTGGCAGCATCGCCGATTTCGGGAGTCCAGGCACCGGCATGAACCTGCGTCAGGTTCGAGGAGAACTGCCGAATGGATTCAGCTACGCCCCGGACGGTGAAATTCCGAGCGCCCTGAAACAGAATGCTGAAACTGAGGTTTTTGTATCGACCGCCCGCGTTCACCCCAAACGTGGTGTTGGGCAAGTTTGGGTAGCCGGTCACGATCTGATCAAAACCGTTGATGAGACCATCACCGTTCAGATCGGCGTATTTCAAATCGCCGGGCATGGGTTTCTGAGCGGGTTTGGGGCTGGTATCAATATCGGCCTGATCTTTGTAAAAGCCAATAAACTCATACACACGGGGCTGATCGATACTTTTGCCCGTTGCATTCTGGTAGGCGTAGAGATTGGCCGGCTCGTCGCGGAAAACCACCTTGTTTTTGGCAAAGGAATAATTGCCTTTGATGTTATAGGTGAAGTTCGCCCCGGCCCGACCCTGATAGCCTAATTCCAGCTCGACACCCCGGTTGTTCACCTTACCCAAATTGACCGGCGGCAACCCCTGTCCAAAAATAGCCGAGACCGTTCCCCGCGTGGTCAGAATGTCGTAGCGGTTGTTGTCGAACACGCCCACACTACCCGTGATGGCACTGTTGAATACCCCAAACTCCAGACCAAGATCAAGCTTCTTTTCTTTCTCCCACGTCACGTTATTGTTGGCCAATGTGCCCTCAATAACCCCGGTTGATGGGTTGCTCTGGTAGCCGAAATCAGCCGCAACCGGGCCGTTGCCCGTGCTGTAATTTTGCTGGTAGTAGTACGTAAAGTTACCCCCCAGCGCGTCGTTACCCACCAACCCGTATGACCCCCTGATTTTGAGCAGGTCGATGGCTGGCACCTTATTTTTAAAGAACGGCTCTTCTGAAATATTCCATCCCGCCGATACCGCCGGGAACAAACCAAAGCGTTTGGCGGCCACAAAACGGTCGGAACCGTTATAGGCCGCATTCACCTGGAACAGGTATTTCTGGGCGTATTCATACCCAATCCGCACCGAGTACCCCTGGAAGTTGTTCGGAATAAAGTTGTAAACCCCCGCGTTGGCCGTGTTTGCCGCCGTGTTGGAGTTGCGATTGAGCAAGCCCAAACCCGACACGTGATGCTTGCCAAAAGTATGGTCGTAGTTGAGCAAAGCCTGCACGTTGAGCACCCGCGCCGTGCTGTTGGGCGAGTAGTTCAGGAAAAACCGGCGAATCCGATACACGTTGGGGTCGCGGGGTTCGTAGGTATCGGTGGCCGGGTTGTAGATGAACGACGGGAACGTGTCGCGGTTCACGTTGCGGTTCGAGGTGTAGTTGCTCGTGTAGGCAATCCTGCCCTGAATGGACAGGCCCGGCACCAGAAAATCGAGTTTCTGCTTGGCCGACGCAATCACGTTCATGTTGCTTTCGCTGTTTCGGCTGTAGCCATAATACCGCAGTCGCCCCACCACGTTGTTGACGTTGTAGCTGGGGTTTTCATTCCGAATCCAGGTGCTGAAACCGAGCGATCCGTCGGGATTATAGACCGGGTAAGCAAACGGGGCCAGTGTCAGAAAGCTGCTGTAATCGTAGAAGAGATCGTTTTTGCCGCTTGGACTGCCCACGTTAGGCGTGTTCACCTCGGCGAAGTTGCCGTACAAGTCAAGCCGGAGGTCAAGTCCTTTGGTCACGGCCATGTCGAGGTTCGAGCGGTAATTGTAGCGTCGATGGTAGTAGTTATTATCCACCCCCTGATCGTTGCCGTAGTTTTTGAGCAAGCCGTCCTGGTTCAGATACCCCGCCGACACAAAATACTTAACCCGTTGCGTACCGCCCGACAGGTCGATGTTGGCTCGGTACTGCTTGCTAAATTCCTTGAACAACACCTTTTTCCAGTTCACGTCGGGGTGGCCATAGGGGTCGGTGCCGTTTTTGAAATGATTCAGGTCTTCGTCGGTCCAGCGGGGCTTGAAACTCGCGCTGGGATTGGCGGCATTGTCGTTGATCTGGGCCTGGTTATAAAGCCGGGCTGTCTCGTAAGCATTCAGATAATCAGGCAGTTTGGTGGGTTGCGACAAGCCGAACTCCGTCCGTACCGAAATCTGGGGTGGCCCTTCTTTACCCCGGCGCGTGGTGATCACCACCACCCCGTTGGCTCCCCGAACCCCATAAATAGCCGTAGTAGAGGCATCTTTAAGGATCGACAGGCTTTCGATTTCGTTGGGGTCGAGCCGGGCAAACTGGTCGTAGGAGAACTCGATATCGTCCACAATAATGAGCGGGCGGTTGTTGCCGTTGAACGAACTCACGCCCCGAATGTAAAACGTGGCTCCGTCGGCACCGGGCCGACCCGAACTTTGCTGGGCAAAAAAGCCCGGCAGGCGACCCACGAGAGCATTTTGTAAGCTGGCGGTTGGGTTTTCGCGAATTTCGCGGCCCCCCACCGAACTCACGGCCCCGGTCAGGGTCACTTTCTTTTGCTGACCGTAGCCCACCACCACCACTTCGTTCAGGCCCTGCGCGTCAGATTCGAGGGTGAAATTGAGGTTGGTGCGGCCGCCTACCTGTGCTTCGGCCAGTTTGTAGCCCACAGAGCGGAACACCAATACGCCATCTTTGCCTTTCAGGGTCAGGCGATACCGGCCATTGGCATCGGTGGAGGTGCCGTTGGTGGTCACGCTCTTTTCATAGACCGACACCCCCGGCAGGTTTTCTTTGCCGTCGGAGACAACCCCCTGCACCACCCGGCCCTGGCCAAAAACAGGGACAAACGCAGTGAAAAAACTCAATACTATAGTTTGTAAAAACGTCTTCATAACTCAAGGTTTATGACAAGTGTGAAAGAACAGAAGCGGGCCTTACCAGCCTTCGTTCTGAGCTAAATTCAGGTTTTTGGTTGTCTCGTCGTAGGGCAACGGCATGTTGTACAGTCGCGGCTGGAACACACTCGTTGCGACCAGATTAGGCGTGTAGGTAAACGTTCCGTCGGTATTTTTGACGATCTGAACCCCCATCAGTGGGGTGTTGAGTGCTTTTTCGGCAATTTTCCAGCGTCGCACATCCCAGAAGCGGTGTTCTTCAAAGGCCAGCTCCACCCGACGTTCGGCCCGGATCAGGTCGCGTAGTTCGGCCTGCGTGATGCCCACTTTGATTCCGTAGCGGCTGTTGGTACCCGCTTTGATGGCGGCCCGCTTGCGAATTTCGATCAACTGCTTCACGGCATCTTCGGGGCGGTTCAGTTCGTTGAGGGCCTCGGCGTAGTTTAGCAGCGTTTCGGCGTAGCGGAATATAATAAAGTTGTGGCTCTGGTTGGTATAGGTCGAGTTATTGGCAAAATCAGCCATGAATTTGCGGAGGTAGTAACCCGTTTTGGTCTGCACAATGCTGCCCCCCGGTTTGTCGCGGCCCCCTTCAAACGTTTCCACAGCCCGGTTCAGCCACCGCTTTCCGTTGTAAAAAATGGTCGCATCCAGCCGAGAATCCCGACCCGTGTAGGGCGTTTTGGGGTTGTAGCCCGAAGCCGGGTCGCTGATGGGCAGGCCATTATCCATTGTGAACGCATCCACAAAATTTTGCGTCGGACTGGTTAACCCCTGACTGGCAGTCGCACCCCCGTAGCCCCCCGGGGCATTGGTGCTTTCGATATTGAAACTATTGGCCGACTGTTTTGCCAGGATCACCTCGGCGTTTTTCTTGACCACAAACACATTGTTGAAGCTCGATTGCAGGGCATAGTATTTGAGGTTAATCAGTTCCTCAGCGGCATCGGCGGCCTTTTGCCAGCGGCTTGGGTCGGCAGTGGCATAGCCGGTGAGGGCGCGTTTAGCAGCATCGGCACTGATTCCTCCGCCGTTGAAAAGCGGACTGGCCGCGTAGAGCAACACCCGACCTTTGAGCGCGATGGCCGCGCCCTGCGGAATCCGGCCCCACTCGCCATCGGACACTGGTTCTTTCCGAAGGTTGCCCTTGATCGCGTCGCATTCTGAAACAATGTAATTCACGCATGTTTCATAGGGCTGCCGGGGCAGGGCCAGATCGTCGTTGATCGTGAACACCTTGTCGCCCACCAGTGGAATGCCGCCGTAGCGTTTCACCAGCTCGAAATAAAGCAGGGCGCGAATAAATCGGGCTTCAGTTTTCCAGGTGAGCAAACTGGCCGGCGTGGCGGGTACGAGGTCGATGTTGGCCAAAAAATTGTTGACCCGCCGAATCCCCGCATAGCTGTTGCTCCAGTAAGGATCAGGATTGTTAAGCGCACTGATGAACCCGTTGGCATAGTAGCTCACGGGCCGGTTGTTGCGCGAAGTAACGGCATCGTCGGTAGCGGCATCCAGAAAATCGCCCGAAACCCGGTTGAAGCCCCCCGGAATATAGGTGTACAAATCATTGAGCACGAACAGCGCGACGGTGGCGTTTCGGTCTTTCACGTCCCACACCTGATCGGCGGTGATCCAGTCCCTCGGCTCGGTTTCAATGCGTTCGCAGGCGGTTCCAATAACCGACAGAAGCAGGATCAGAAAGGGTTTTCGTAGGTTGATTGTCATGATGGCAGGGAATTAAAGTTTCAGGTTAACGCCGAGGTTGAGCAGTCGTTGAATCGGATAAACTCCATTGAGGGCTTCCGGATCAATCTGCTTGTTCTTGTTCATAGTCAGCAGGTTAAGTCCATTAGCAAACACCCGCACGCCCTGCAGTTTCACCCGGCTCACCAACCGCAGCGGGAGCGTGTAGCCAACCTCCACGTTCTTGAGCCGGACATAATCGCCCGACCGGAACCAGTAGGATGAGTTGGCCTGGTTGTTCAGGTTTTCGCCCACGCTCAGGCGCGGATACGTGGCGTTGGGGTTCGCGGGTGTCCAGCGGTCGAGGTGTTGCTCGAAAGCCGGACCGAAGCCGTTATTCTGAAACGCCCACACGCTGTTTCCCTGCTGGTAGATATTCCGGTTCGTTACGCCCTGCACCAGAGCCGATACATCGAAACCACCCCAGCGTAAGCCCAGATTAAGGCCGAATGTCATCAGCGGTTTGGTGTTGCCAATGGGCGACTCGTCGAACTGGTTGATGATGCCATCGCCGTTGAGATCTTTGTATTTGATATCGCCCGGTTGCGGTTTATAGCCCACGATGGTCGCACTGCTGGCCACCTCATCAGCAGACTGATACAGCCCCTCAGCGGTGTAGCCAAACCGTTGCCCCACATTCTGGCCGGTTCGCACCATCCACGGATATTGCCGGAAA
>JANOCD010000120.1:0-14193 GCA_031411995.1 Cytophagales bacterium | reverse complement strand
GTTTTATCATTGCTGCCGTCGTTTACGAAGCATAGCAAAACTTCGGGGTTCTGCTGGGCAAAATCGAGAAAGCCCCGGAATGGAAACCGGTTTTCTTCATTAAAGCAAGGTACCACAATGGCGTAGCGATGGGCAGGGGTTGTCTGACTGGCAATGGATGCGCGGACCGGAAACACTGTATTTTCGTTCATGACGATTAATTATTTACGTATGCCAGATCAACAGTCAATCGCCATGCCATTTAGTTAATATTCTACTTTTCAGCAAGTTACATTTGTTGTTTCGTGGTATATTTTCCATATTGTGGAAACTTTCCTGTTTATGTACATATCTTTCAGTTGCTTTAGCTGAATCTATGATCAGATTTTATCCAGAACTATAACTTTCCCCTAAAACTATGAAGACTGATACCTGCGCCATTTACATTGTTGAAGATGACCCCTGGTACGGCGAGCTGCTGGTATATAACCTGAGTCTGAACCCCGACTATAAGGTTACCCGATTCAGCACCGGGCAGGAGATGCTCCGGCAGTTACCCCTTCAGCCCGATCTGGTAATTCTCGATTTTTCGTTGCCAGATACGACAGGTGACCTACTCTTTCAGAAAATCCGGGAGGTCAATCCGGAGGTTCCGGTCATTGTCATCAGTTCGCAGGAGGCTATTTCGGTGGCTGTTAACCTGCTGAAGATGGGCGTGGCCGATTATCTGGTGAAAGACGACAATACCAAAGATCTTCTCTGGAACAGCATTATCCGGATACGGGAAAATCAAAGCCTAAAAAAGGAGGTTGAGCAATTGCGCGAAGAACTGGGACAGAAATTCTCGTTCAGCAAAACCATTATTGGCCAGCACGACAGCCTGAAAAAAGTGTTTGGCATGATGGAGAAGGCCATCAAAGTGGCCATTAATGTGTCTATCACAGGCGAGACGGGTACGGGTAAGGAGGTAGTGGCCAAAGCCATCCATTACAACAGCGACCGCCGGAAGAAAAACTTCGTTGCCGTAAATATGGCGGCCATTCCGAAAGAGCTGATCGAAAGCGAACTGTTCGGGCACGAGAAAGGTGCATTTACGGGGGCGCTGACCCGCCGGGCGGGCAAATTTGAGGAAGCCAATGGCGGCACCATTTTCTTGGACGAGATCGCCGAACTGGAATTGAGCCTGCAAACCAAGCTATTGCGCGTGTTGCAGGAGAGGGAAGTGGTACGGGTAGGGGGCAGCGAAAAAGTAAAGTTAGACGTACGCGTCATTGTAGCGACCCACAAGAACTTAGCCGACGAAGTAAAAAAAGGAAACTTCCGCGAAGACCTGTATTTCCGCATCATGGGCCTGCCCATCAACCTGCCGCCCTTGCGCGAGCGGGGAAATGATGTGCTGATTCTTGCCAAGCACTTTGCCGATGCGTTTGCCAAAGAAAATAAACTTGACAGTATTCAGTTCACGAAAGAGGCCAAAGAAAAGCTACTGCGTTACGCCTTTCCGGGTAACGTTCGGGAACTGAAGGCCGTGATTGATCTAGCCGTTGTGATGTGCGAGGATAACGAAATAAAAGCCCACGACATCACGTTCAGCGCCATCCGCGCCGATGAAATCAGCATTATGGAACACAAAACCCTGCGGCAACACACCTGCGACATCATTAAATACTACCTCAAAAAAAATGACGACGACGTAATTGCCACCGCCCAAATGCTGGACGTAGGCAAGAGCACTATTTATAAAATGATTCAGGCAGGGGAGCTGAGTTGGGGGACACACAGATGACGGAGGGTGCTAACTGCATGCATACCACAAAACTTATAGCATTCAGATGATGCACGTACGACAATGCGCCAGAAACGGGGATTAGTCCATGGTAACTCATCCTTCTGGACACGTCGTGGGCAGGTTAATACGCCCATTCAGCGCAACTAATGTGCCCGGGTCGAACTCCTCTCACGTTGGTTTGTAAAGCAAAACAGTCCAGAAAAAAGACGTTTTTCCGTAATATGGAATTGATAGGCCTGAAGTTTATTATGTAAGTAATTGAAAATCAGCCGAGTTGTGGCTGATTTTTTATTTGGTATGGTTTTGTATATATGTATTTGTTATGTCCTTTCAAGGTCCTGAAAGCCAATTATATGATAACGTCTATCCTTCAGTTTGTAGAAAATACCTGGTCAAAGCACGCTGTCAGTCAACCGCTGAACGATGCCGATGCCCAATTGGTGCTGTGCTTTGCCGCCAAAGAAATCCTGACTCCTGATACGTTGTACCCGTTGGTACGGGCAAAATTTCCCCGTGCCAATATCGCAATGTGTAGCACAGCGGGGGAGATCTATCAGGATCTGGTTCTGGACGATACGCTGGTAGCCGTAGCGATGTCATTTCGCGATACCACCGTGCAAACCGCTTCGGTTAACATTGCCGACTTTGCCAACAGTTTTATTGCCGCCGAACAACTGGCCAATAGGTTACAGGCACCTGACCTAACTTATGTGCTGGTGCTGTCGGATGGAAATCTGGTGAACGGCAGCGAACTGGTAAAGGGATTTAGTGCGCTCTCGGCTCATACGCTGGTTACGGGCGGTCTGGCGGCCGATGCGGCTAATTTCAAGTCGACGCTGGTAGGGTTGAACGGGCATTCAGCCGATGGGAATATAGTAGCTATTGGCTTCTATGGGCAGAAGTTAGTGGTTACGCATGGCTCGAAGGGCGGCTGGGACATGTTCGGGCTGGAGAAGGAAATAACTAAATCAGAAGGTAATATATTATACGAAATCGACAATGAAAATGCCTTGGAGTTGTATAATAAGTATCTCGGCCCTGACGCGGAAACCTTGCCTGCTTCAGCCCTGCTTTTCCCTCTTTCGCTGACGATACCAGGCGCACAAAAATCTGTAGTACGTACTATTCTGTCTATTGATCCTGAAAAAAAGAGTATGACTTTTGCCGGAGATGTACCAGTAGGTGCTAAAGTTAGGTTTATGAAAGCTAATTTTGATAAACTTACAGCTGCTGCTGCCACGGCTGCCCAGCAAACAATGTCCATTGCCGATCATACACCTGATTTAGCCCTGTTAGTGAGTTGTGTGGGCCGAAAATTGATTTACGGCCCGCGAATTGACGAAGAGGTAGAAGCGGTAATCGACGCGTTGGGATCCTCTGTTCCGGTGGCAGGCTTTTATGCGAATGGCGAAATATCGCCATTTAACGAGGGCGGCAGTTGTCAGCTTCACAACCAGACCATGACGATTACTTCGTTTTATGAACTACCATAAACTACTGTTGAAGCAGGTTGCCCGATACTTGCCAGATAATATACAGGGGAGTGCCGAAATAGAAAAGTTTCTAAGCGTAGTCAGCGAGTCATACCGGGCACTTGAGCGAGACCGCGAATTGGCTGAACGGGCTTTTTCGATTAGTGAGGATGAGTACGTTGAGTTAAATACAAAACTCCAGCACGAAGTTGACGTAAAAAAACAATCAGTCGAAAAACTCCGGGAGGCAGTCGCTACCATTTCGGGCATTACGACGCTGAACGACTCGGATGATTTACTGGCCATTGCGCGGCTATTGAATCAGCAAATTAGCAAGCGCAAAAATGCCGAAGAGGTATTTATCTCGCTGATTGCCAACATGACGAGTGGCATATTATTGGAAGATGAAGACCGAAAAATTGTCTTCACAAACCAGGGTTTCTGTGACCTATTCGCCGTTTCTGTGCCGCCCGATGAACTAAAGGGAATTGACTGTCGTGACACTGCCGAACAAATGAAAGGGTTATTCAAAAAACCGGATCAGTTCATTACCAGTATCAATCATATAGTTGAGCAGAAAGAGTTGGTAAGAGGTGAAATTTTAGAACTTATAAATGACAAATTATTTCAGAGGGATTATATTCCTATCTACATCGATAAAAAATATAAGGGTCATTTGTGGAGTTTTACGGACATCACCGAACGTAAAAAAAATCAGGATGCCATTGAGCAAAGTGAGTTAAAAAATAGGTTGATTATGAATGGCGCATTAGATGCCATTATTACCATTGATCACCAGGGATTAATTACCTTCTGGAATCCTCAGTCGGAGAAGATATTTGGCTGGAAAGTCGACGAAGTTATCGGAAAAAGATTGTCTGATATTATTATTCCAGATATATATCGTGATGCCCATGAACGTGGTATGAAGCATTTCCTGGCTACAGGAAATGGCCCAGCACTGAGTAAGCAAATGGAGCTACCGGCTATAAATAGAACCGGCAAAATATTCCCTATCGAATTATATATCATACCTATTGAACAGGGGGACGAAAAATTTTTCTGTTCATTTATTCGCGATATTTCAGAGCGCAAAAAAAATGAAGCTGAATTAGAAAAAATGTCACTGGTAGCCAGTGCCAATAAAAACGGAATTGTTTTTGCCGGACTTGATGGAAAAATATTCTGGTCGAACGAAGGATTCAGCAACCTTACTAACTATAATCATGACGAGATTATTGGTAAAACACCGTTTGATCTATGCAAAGGACCATTCTCAGACCGGGCCAGTCTGCGAGCAATGGTCGAGGCTTTCGAGCACAGAAAACCGTTTGATGTTGAGGGTATTCACTACAGAAAAGATGCTACCTGGTTCTGGGGACGAACCACCGGGCAGCCTGTATTGAATAAACAGGGAGTTGTTACGCACTATTTCTCAATGGTTGAAGATATATCGGCCGAGAAGGTAGCCCAGCGAAAACTAAAAGAATACGAGGAACGGCTGCGAATGGCCCTGACCAACGTTGGCGACAATTATTGGGAGCATGATTTTAGAACTGACAAAACCTATTTTTCCAATCCTGGTAATAATTTATTAGGTTTTCAACTGGAAGAGTTTACAAATGTAGCCAACTTGTGGTGGACTCGCGTACATCCCGATGATCGGAAAACATTGGAAGAGAATGATAGAAACTATAAGTCTGGCTCAATTAGTAATCACCATAACGAGTATCGGATGATCCATAATGACGGTTCGATACATTGGGTACTAGACCGGGGTGTCGTTACGGAGAAGGAAGATGACGGCAGACCTTTGAAAATAATTGGAACGCACATCGACATTACCCGACAAAAAGAATTAGAATTAGAACTTATATACGCCAAAGAGGCTGCTGAACAATCCACTATAGCCAAAGAATTATTTTTGGCTAATATGAGTCATGAAATACGAACGCCCATGAATGCCATCATGGGTATGGCCAATCAACTGAGCAAAACAGTACTTAATACAGACCAGCAATTTTGCCTGAGTACAATACAGTCGGCTACCGACAATTTGCTGATTGTTATCAACGATATTCTCGACCTGTCTAAAATTGAAGCGGGTAAACTAACGCTTGAAAAAATAGGCTTTGAGCCAAAACTTGTGGTGGGCCGTGCCATGCAGGTAATGATGCACAAAGCGGAAGAAAAAGGACTGACGTTTATCAATTCGTTTTGCGACAAGCACTTATCACCCGTTTTCCTGGGTGATCCGTACCGCCTGAACCAGATTTTGCTCAACCTGATTTCCAACGCTATTAAATTTACCGAGAAAGGGAAGGTTGATATACGGTGCCGAGTTATTACAGATGATGCCGTACAGCAAACAATTGAAGCCACAGTGGAGGACACAGGCATCGGTATGGATGATTCGTTTGCGAATAATCTCTTTCAGAAATTCAGGCAGGAAGATGAGTCCGTTACCCGGCGTTTTGGCGGCACTGGTCTGGGCATGAGTATTTGTAAAAATCTGGTAGAACTGATGGGGGGAACCATTCAGGTGCAAAGTAAAAAAGGCGTAGGCACTTCCGTTTCGTTTACCGTCTCCTTCCCCAAAGGAACTCTGGAAAACCTGCCGGCAAAAGAAACAGGCATTATCAATACAGACCTGCTGGTAGGTAAGCGTATTCTGATGGCCGATGATAATGAGATGAATCGTCTGGTGGCATCGACCATTTTAAGGAATTACGGTGCTATTATCGACGAAGCCCGGAATGGTGTAGAAGCTATTGAAAAAGTACAGCAACAAGTGTATGATCTGGTGCTGATGGATGTGCAGATGCCAGTCATGGATGGTATCGAAGCTACGCAGATAATACGGGACAGTGTTAGTAAGCACCTGCCTGTCATAGCGCTGACTGCTTTTGCCGTAAAGGGAGACAGCCAGAAATTTATAGCGGCTGGTATGAGCGATTATCTGTCCAAACCCTTTGGCGAGAACCAGTTACTGTCCGTTGTGGCGCGATGGCTGGAAAAACCTGTGGCTGCTTCGCAGCCCGACGAAGCAGAAACAGAGGCAGAAGACCCCCTGTTCGATTTGTCAAAACTCCAGCGCATTGTTCAGGATAATGGTGAGTTTGTAGCCAAGATGGTTGACCTTTTTATCGACCTTGGACCAGCTTCGGTCAACGAAATGAAAGAAGCCTATACCGCTGGAGATTTCGAAAAAATGCAGAAGACAGCCCACCGCATGAAGCCTTCTCTCGACAATATGGGCATCGCATTATTACACGATGACATTCGGGACATCGAGAAAAACGCGGCTATCTATCAAACTTCTGACCAACTCGAAATCCTTTTGAACAACGTGGACTCTATCATAACCAGGGTTACCAATGATTTAAAGATCTGGCGAAGAACTACGTAAATACTTGCCGAATGAACTAGTAACGACTCCTTATCGGCCTGTTTTTGTACTGGTATGATCGTCATAAAACGGACAGTGTTCTTGCTTAACTTTCATTGTTATGGCAAGTTCCTACAAATCAACCCCTGAGCGTCGCAAATTCGACAAGGCCTTCAAAGCCGAAGCTCTACGTATGTTCGATGAAGGGCAGTCGGCTATCCAGGTAGCCAAAAGCCTCAATGTCAGCGAGAAATTGCTGCATACGTGGAAGCTATAATGTATAGTGCGCCCCTTGACTGGTGTCTGATAAGCCAGTGACTGGTGAAAGCGTTTTTCATTGAAAAAAATGAAGTCTATGGTGCTCCCCAATCGCTGGACAGAATTTTGGCGTTTTCAGGCTTTCTCAAGGTTGGGTTTCGACCCAATAGCTTCCAAATCCATCAGACGCATCAACCGTCGTATCCGCTTGATATTGACCGGGTTTTCTGGCGTGGTTAGTTCGTGATATATACGTCTGACCCCCATTTCTGGCCGGGCGGCAAATAGCTTGTCAATACGTTCCATTAGGGCCAGATTCTCGTCTGATTCGCCCACGGGTTGATAGTAGTAACTAGACCGGGCCAGCCCTAGCAAGGTGCACTGTTGAGCAACCGAAAAGCGTTCATCGGTGGGGTCGATCAGAGTACGTCGGTATAGAGTCAACTGGTTCGCATTTTTTTTGAGCCAGTCGTTTTCGACCTTCAACTGCCCAACTTGTTGAAAAAGAGCCGGGCCGTCGTTACGGGCCGTCGATTTGTTCGCGCTGTTGTTCGGAGAGCGTTGGTTTGACTACAGTTGACTCGATAAGGGAAGGTAGCCCATTGAGGGCCTGCTTCTTCCAGTCGGTAATCTGTTGGGCATGAATGCCAAATTCGGTGATTATGGCATTACAGTAAGAAAACACTCTACGCATGGCCATGCGTAGAGTGTTTTCTTGGTTTCAAGGCTCTCAATATGATTTCGTCAGCACAATGTGCTGCTAAAAAAGGCGGTTAGTTCAACATACCAGAAAACGCACATTGATACCTTGCGGATTGAGTGATTATACTGCGTACCTTGATCTAAACAAAACCTTTACAGCCATGATACCCGTTGCTCTTTTCGTCCGTGTCTCCACTCGCGGACAAGATTACGCCCGTCAGGTAGCTGACCTGACCACCATGCCCAGAAGCAGGGCTACCAGATTGCTCATGTTATTCACGAAACCGGCAGTGCCACCAAGCGAAGCAATGTCGAACGACCTGAACTGGATAAGCTCCTTAAACTCTGCCGCACTAAAGCCATTCGCAAAGTGCTCGTCACCGAGTTTTCCCGACTCGGCAGACGGCGAAGTGAGACACCAGCCCTGATGGAAGCTATCACTGAAGCAGGCGTGTCCATCTATGCCCACAATGGCACCGGCCACCCGGCTGGGATTAGAAACGCTGTTGGCCACCGGTAAACGGAATCCAGTAGCCAGCATTGTCATCGCGGTGATGATCGAGATTGACGCCATGGAGACTGAACGCTTATCCGAACGCATTCTATCGGGTCTGTAACAAGCTCGGCGAAATGGCAAGCGATTGGGGCGGCCACCTGGCTCGACCAAAGATGATGGGCAACTACTTCACCAGTATGTTGCCGTCGTCAAAGACCTCAAGAAAGGCCTCAGCATTCGACAGGTGGCTATGTTGCGAGAGGTACCTACCGACACAGTACAGCGGGTCAAACGAGCTTGGAAACGATCCGCGCCCTCAATAGATGCAGCTCAGTAGCGAATCACCCTTGGTAAAGCACTCTATGCTCCAAGTCCCCGCAATCGAGAGTTGTTCAGAATGCCGATATTATTTTTCGGCGGAGTGTGAACGATAGGGAGCAAGTGATAGCTTTGCCCTTATGCGCATCAATCTCAATGACCCCAATGCCCTGTTCATTCCGCTGGTCTCTGACTATGGCTTCAAGGTCGTCTTTGGCAACGAAAAGAACACACTCTTTCTTCGTAAAGCCTTGCAAGCACTGATCCAATCGGAAGTGCCCATCCGCGAAGTGAGCTTCGATAGGACGACCTTCGATAGGACGACCTTCGACGCCATCGTCAAAGACAGTCGGGGCGGCATCTACGATCTGGCCTGCATCGATGAGAATGGAAGCCACTTCATCGTTGAGATGCAGGTCTCGGATGCGCCATACTTTTTCCAGCGCATGAAGTTTTACGCCTTTCACAAGTTTAACTCGCTGGTGCAGAGGGGTAACTTTGATTATAACGACTTGGATCGCATCTACTGCATTGGTATCTTGGCCAACAACATCTTTGCGGGTTCAGACTACCACACCATTGCTGCTATCCGCAAGGCGGATGGGGAACTGATTGACGAACAGATCACTTATGTGACTGTCGAATTGGACAAGTTTCGGCTTACGGCTGACGAAGTACAAACGGATTTAGAAAAACTGGTGTACACCATGAAGACCATACACACGACGACCCAGCCCACGCAGTTTCCTGCTTTCTGGAACGAGGAGTGGTTGCAGTTGGCCATTGATGAGTTGGATAAACGCAAGTTGACACCCGATGAGCGATTCGCCTATGAGCGGACGTTGGCCATCAACGCTGAAGCGATTCGGGTAGTCAATTCTCAGGTTGAAGATGCTCGGAGGGAGGCTAAACTGGAAACGAAGAAGGAAGCGATCATTAAGATGTTGCGTGGCGGAAGGTTAAGCGTAATGGAAATTGCGGAGTATAACGATTTATCTGCCAGTGAAGTAGAGCGAGTACAGCGTGAGCTTAGTTCACCTAACTAAGCTGTAAAGAAAAAATGGTCCTTTATGGCAGCACACTGTGCTGATGAAATCATATTGAGATCCTGTAAACGAAGAAAACGCCATACGCATGACAATGCGTATGGCGTTTTCTTACTGTACTGCTGCAATCACCTGACCACGCTGGGAGCCGGGAAGGTACAACTTTGACATTACGGCGGTGCGCTGCTCAAACTCAATGGGCGCGGCTTTTTTTGAGAAGAACAAGTAATTAATAGTTCAATTCAGGGAACTTACCGGTAAGCGTTAAGGGCAATCTACTGGCGTCTTTCCCAGAACGGGGACTGAGGCCATCGGTTTTCCTGCCGGTAGTACTTGTTTTTTACCTGTAGATAGTCCCGAAAAATGGAGTCAATACCCTGTTGGTAAGCCGTAAGGGCGTTTTGGTCGCCCTGATACGTACCAATAAGGGCACGAGCCGCGTGGCAGCCCGAACTGAGCGCGAAGCCAATGCCGAGTGAGGAAACCGGATCGAACGAAGCCACAGCATCGCCAACAGCCACGAAACGAGCCTGTTCGGTAGCCGAGATCTGTTTTGAGTGAGCCATTTTCACCCAAGGGCTTTCATGGGCGACCATCCCTGCCGTTCGTTGTCGGATGTGCTGGGTTTTGGCTAGCAGGGCATTCCAGTTGTCGGCTTTTTGAAGGTGCTTTTCTTTAACAAGATCGGCGTCGGTAAACAGCGTGGCAACCAGTTGGCCGTTAGGCAGGGTGGCCGCATACCACCATCCCTCTTCCACCGTTTCCAGTAGCGACTCATGCGGAAGTTGGTCGGGCTTGGGCGCTTCCAGAAACACCCCCACCGCCATTAGTTGATCTGTTGGGATTGGTTGAATGCCCAGTTGGCGGGACAGGCTGCTATTTCGCCCGGTAGCATCCACCAGAAACCGCGCCTGAACCGATAATTTACCCTCGGTTTGGTGTTTCAGCCGGATGTTCCAATCGAGTTTTTCTGTTTGCTTAACGCCCACACACCGCGCCCGAGGCACCACAACGGCCCCGCGTTCAAATGCTTTGGACAACAGCAGGCAGTCGAACTGTTCCCGATCCAACTGGTAGCACTCCTCCCGTGAGCTAAAAATAGAGCTTCGGGCAGAGAGTTGACTCGTGCCCCAGGCCGACAGCACATTGTAGCCCCGAATAAAGCTACCCGGCTCAAAATGGACCTTTTCGATGTTCAGGTAGGCCAGCAAATCGAACAAACTGGGATCAACCTGCTCGCCCACCCGAACGGCGGTCAGGTCGCTGCCTTCGACAAGCATGACCCGCAGGTCGGAAAACTGCAACAAAGCCAGCGCGGTGGCGGCCCCAGCCGGGCCGCCACCCACAATCAGCACATCGGTTTGCAAAGCAGTACGCATCGGTTAGCGTCGCATGCGGGTTCCCGAACGGGGTGCCTCCAAACCGGCTGGATGAATCGCAATATCTTTAAACAGGTTGGCCTCAAAGTGCTCCATCAACTGGGCGGCTTTGTTGCTCCTCTTTTTGACCGACGCTGTGTTTGTATTCAGGAAGAAAACCGGAATAGTCGTTTCGCTGTCCGCCGAGTTGTGACTAATGGCCGAAACCGGCACCTCTTCCACCGTGAACAACTCATTGTTCCGCTCCGTCTCGACCAGATACGGAAAACCCTGACTGTCAGAGTTCAGGTCCCGGATAAAGCCCAGCGCATACCAGTACTGCACCATTTGCGTGAAGCTGTTAATACCGCGAGCGTAGTTCATCTGCTGCCCTGCGGGAACACCGGTGACTTGTTGACCATCTGCGGTAAACTCACCCACCAGCACGTCCCACGGGCTTTGCGGTGGCCACCAGTAAGTATAGTAGGTCGGGGGTAAGGGGGCCGTGGTTCCGTTAACGGTAGCTTTATTGACCGAAGGATCGGTAAAGTTAATGTACTGAATTGTACACTGGAAGAAGTCGGCCTGCCACGGGCATGCCATTCGCTTGGTCAGATCGCCCGGTTCGCAGCCGCCCCCCTCGCACTCGTCGCGCGATGGGGTGAGACCATTTTGGGCATACTCCGTTTCGTTGCCATACTGTAAAATGTGGTAAGGCGACTCGTAGATACTCGGGTTTTGCAAGCTCCAGGTCATTTCAATACCCGGGCACATAGGCAGGCCTACGCAATTGCCCACGCTGGCGGCATCCTGCGGGGCCACCGGATAGGGCGTAACGTTCGGATTGTTCTCGAAACTCCCATTAGCCCATTGCTGGAACAAAAACCACTGCGTTTCATCGAGGGCCAGAAACTTCATAACGTTTATGTTGCTCACCGAGTTGCTGCCAGAGTTGAGCGGCATCATCGGGAATATATCGGAGCCATTGGTCTTGAATAACTGCTCCTGGGGCAGGTTCGGCGAAACGGGCGGCTGCGCATCGTTGGCCCGGAAGTAAGAGAAGTAGTTTTGCCGGTTTTGCCAGTTGCTCTGTGATGGGTCCGAGTAATCGAAAACGTTACTCGCAAAGGCCATCATTGGCTGCACGTTCGACACCCACTGGTAGCGGCTGATGCGGTTGATGATCGGCAGGATATCTCGCTGGAAGTTGGCCACAAAGTCCGGGTTGAACCCTCCGTAGCTATACATATCGGGCACCAGATCGAAATAGCGAACGCCCACGTCGAACATGGTGTCGCTCAGGTTGGAAATGTTCACGATTTCGGGCGCAAAATCGGGCGATCCCACCACCACCCAGGCAGATAGGTTGGCTGTCGGCGTGCCGTCGTTGAAGGTGATGGTACAGTACACCGGTCCATCCGAAATATCGTCGTGCCAGGTGCTGGAGCCGCCGTAGCTGGTCAGGGGTTCGTTGCCCCCGGCATTCCCAAACCCACCAAGCACCACGAGCCGCCCCGAATCGTCAGTCTGAAGGTTGCCGAGCGTGGTTACCGCCACCCCGTATTTCACCGTCGAGGGAGGGTATTGCACCGGGTAATCGAGCGGAGCGTTGGCCTGATCGAAGCCGATAGACTGCCCCGAACCTGAGATATTGCGTGGACCGGGGTCGATTATCAACGTTTGTCGTGCGGGTGGCGGAATCTCCGGGTTGCGGAAAGCTACCCCCTGATTCGCGTAACTGTTTTGTGGCCCATAGAGCAGGTTGCCTTCCAGTTCGCTGTAGTTGTACCAGGCTGCTTTTTTGCTGGCCAGATGCACCGTCCAGTCAATTGAAACCACATTAGGCGAATTCAGCGTGAGTTCTTCGCCCGTATCATCGTAAATTTTGAAGGGTTGCCCCTGTCGTTTCACCAGGCCGATAGCATCTTTAAAAGTGGAGATGGGGCCGAGCGGGTTGCCGTTGGGGTCGGCATCGTAGGGTAGGCCGCCGATGGAATCGGGCGACAGACAAATGGCGGTGGTACTATTGCCCAAACGAGCAATACCCACCGAGGGGTGTAACAAGTAAGACATGAAGGTAATTGGTTAAAAAAAAGAGGAACAGAACGCCTGGCGGTATTGCTAAGAGCCTGAATTGGGCGAAAAGTAACAGTTATACATTTACCAACAAAGTTTTGTTCATATTATTTTTTTAGTAACAAATTTTCACTTGTCGGATGTGATTCACCAACTGGTTCTGCTCCTGTTGCCTGATCTCGACAGGGTGCTTACTCCCAGAATAGTAGCCATTACTGCTCACGTTCAATGCTTTACCCATCCGCTTCGGCGGACCGATCTCAAGCGGAACGGCAGATCGTGGGAAACTCATTGACATGTACGTTTACAAATTGGAGTACCTCCCCGGGCCTACGTTGCGCTGGAAAGTCTCCGGCTCAACGTCTCTACGCTTGACCATGCTACTCCGCTGCTGAAAGACCAGCTACTCGTGCTGACCGGCTCCTAGCTGACACAGACATAGCCCTGACCGATTCGCTCGCCACCCAACTGACCCCTGTTTTTGCTGAAGAAAGTAACCTCGACAACCTCAATGACCAACGGCCCGAACTGCGGCAACTGGCCCTGAGCGTCGGAAACAGCCGGTTGCATGAGCAACTGGAGCAGGTACGTCAACAGCCCTCGCTGGGGCTGTATGGGCAATTGGGTATGTTATCGCAAACCAGCACGTTTCGGTTTTCCGACAGCCGGTGGCCGTTCGTCAGCTACGTAGGGCTGCAACTGAATGTGCCGCTGTTCAACCCCAGCACGACGGCAAAGGTACAGCAGGCGCGGTTCGCGGGCGAGCAGGCACAGGAGCAGTACTGCTCCACGAAAGCGTTGATCACCAACGAGGTACGCTCGTTTCTGTTCGCTATGACCGAAGCCCGCGAGCGCATCGATGCCCAAACGGGTCTGGTGCAGGCCGCGCAACGTAGCTACGCCCATACGCAAAGCCGCTACCAACAGGGCCTGGTGAAGTTCTCTGAATTGATTGGCAATCAATGACATCAGTTTTACGCCGGCACGGGCCGCCCCGCCTGCATGTTCTTGGTCTGGCTACCGCCTACCAGAATTACCCCGTCGGCGGCCCGGCTCAAAGCCCGCTTGCTGTAAACTATTGAAGAGTGTTTGCCAGTAAGTACTCGTACTCTCCATGTGTTAAATGCCATTAAAAGTGTTAAGTGCCACTAAAAGTGGCTCTTCGTCACTTTGGATACTGTTGGCGAATTCAGCTTGTGAGGTCTAAAAAGACTATTTTCAAGTTCATCTAAGCCCCTGTCTCTATGTCGTTGCAGCCCCAACTCATCCCTAGTATTCCTCGGCAAACCCTCCGCGTTGCCCGGGCTGCTT
>JANOCD010000119.1:0-54632 GCA_031411995.1 Cytophagales bacterium | reverse complement strand
CCAGGCGGGCTGCCCCCGACGAAGCAGATTCTGGTTGAATTTGGTTTTCAAATCGGTTGCAGCCCGTTGTGGCTACAAGGAGGGAAGCGGTGAGGGCGATGCCCGCGAAGAAATTGAGGAAGGTTTTCATTGTGTTTGTTTTGCCGGAACGCCGGAGCGGTTAAGAAAAAGAGGAAGATGCCGTTAGTTCGCTGTTGCGATTATCCCGTTTGGGTGATGCAAAGTTGGCAGATGGGGGAGGGGCAAATCCATACAACCTTGTTTGTATTTTGTTGAAAAACCCCGTTCATTTGACTTTTCCTCTCCTTTTTTCCTTAATCCACAGCATGAAACGCGCCTGGCTTCTCTGGTTTTTATGGCTGCTTGCCCAGGCTGTCGGCGCACAGCAACCGCCCCAATCGGAGGAGATTTCGTTGCAGGGCAGGCTGGCTCATTTCGTCGATTCAACGGGGCAACTGACTATTAATCAGGTAATAGAACGTAGGCGGGCGGGGCAATTCAAGCCCTCGTTCAGCCTGACCAACCGGCAGGATTTTGGCTTCAATACCACCACTACCCACTGGCTCTTTTTTGAGATCGACGCATCCGATAGCAACGCTCAACAAACCCGGCTGATGCTCGAAATCGAGTATGCCAATCTCGATGAATTGGAATTGACGGAGGTAAGAGACGGTCAAATTACGTCGCTGGGGCTGACCGGCGACCGATTTAAATACAGGCAGCGGCCCTACCGGAATAATAATTATGTGTTCCCGATTCAACTCCCGGCAGGTTATAAAACGGGCTATTATCTGCGAGTGAAGCAACCCCATGCTATTCTGTCGTTTTTTATTCGACTCTGGTATCGCCCGGCTTTTGTGGGCACCGACCGCAATGAATATTTTGGTTGGGGGATGTTTATTGGCATCGTGATCATTGTAGCTGTGCTGAGTTTGGTGCTGTTGCTGGCACTCCGCGACTGGATTTACTGGTGGTATAACCTGTATCTGCACTTCATCACGATGCACCTGTTCACCGATGCGGGTCTGAGTTTTCAGTACTTATGGCCTACCATGCCCCGCCTGAACGAGTTCTCGCCGGTCTATCTCTACGTGTGGGCAGCCATGGTGTGCCAAACCACTTTCATGCAGTATTTTATCCACCAAAACCGCCATAACAGTCGGATTTTCAAATGGATAAATGCCTTTAAACTATTCGTGACTGTTGCGTTGACGGCGGCAATACTGATACCGTTTTTGGAAGTGCCGGGCCGCGAAACCTACATGTATCAGTTCGTGTCGTTGGGTACATCGCTGTTTGTGCCGGTCATTGTAGTGCTCACGATGCTGAGTTTAACCGAAGCAAACCGCCGAAGCAGGCTGGCCAACCGAACCGAACCCATGGTGCGTTACTACGGCTACGCGCTCGCGGTGCAGTTTACGGGTTATCTGCTGGTGGCGATCATGAATTTTTGCCAGAGTCAGGGGTGGCCGCTGCCCTTCGATGTGGAGACCTATGTGCTGCTGGGTATGACGGTGCTGGCCGACCTTGTGTTTTTTACCTATGGCCTGGCCTACCGCTATTCTCACGCGCAACAGCACAACCAGCAACTGGCGTTTGACCTGCTAAAAACTCGTCAAGATGCTCAACAACAGGTGATTGCTTCCCTCGAAGACGAACACCGCCGACTGGCGCAAGACCTCCACGACGATGTTGGCCCGCTGCTGGCAACCACCAAAGGCTACCTCTCGCGGCTGGCTCGCATCGATCAAACGCCACCGCTGCAACAAGCCCAAACCCTGCTCGACGAGGCCGCCGACGAACTCCGTACCCTCTCGCATCAGTTGTTGCCTCCGCAGTTGGCCCAAACGGGTTTGGTGAACGCCATTGCCGAAGCCACCCGCAAACTGGGTCGCCGGGGGGTGCCGGTTCAGTTTGTGAGTATGGGGCAGGTGCGGGCCTTGGGTGGGCAACAGGAGCAATTACTGTTTAGCATGGCCACCCAACTGATTCGTAACGCCCAACGCCATGCCGGAGCCACCGAGATAACGGTGCAACTGCTCTACCACGACGATCAGGTAAACCTCTCGGTGGAAGACGATGGCCTGCCTGCTCAATTGACCGAATCCGATGCCGCCAATCTGCGGGCCAAAGCCGAGTTGCTCAAAGCCGAGTTGCTGTACGACTCCACTGAAGCGGGCAATTCGTTGATGGTGAGTGTTTTAACCCATAGCTTCACTACAGCATGATTCGGAATCTGATCGTTTTGTTTGTGATTGTGGTGCTGGTAGTGTTGGGCATGGCGGCCTATCACCTGCGGTCGGTGCGGGCAATTGGTGAATTGCCCGTCCAGCTTTTTCATTGGGAAGATAGGGGCGGAAGGGCAACCGTTCAGGCCGTGATGCAGACAGGAGAATTCAAGCCCGTTCGGCAACGACGGGTTAATGTTGGTTATACTGAATCGATCCATTGGTTTCGGTTTCGTCTGGTAGGCAAAGTAGCCCAGGATTTGACGTTTGAAATCCGTAACCCCACCATTGACCGGCTTGAGCTGTTTGCCGTGAAAAATGGGCATATCAGTTCGCTCGGCAAAACGGGCAGTCGATTACCATTTGTGCAGCGTCCGTCGCCCACCAAAACGTTCGCCTATCTGTTGACCGTTGAACCGAACCAGCCGACTGATTATTACCTGCGGCTCGACAAACGCTACGAGAATCTGGCTACCGAGTTGATTTTGTGGAACACCGACGATTTTGAGGACAAAGAACAGCGTGAATACCTGCTGTGGGGCCTTTTTTCGGGCGTTGTTGGGCTGATTGTGTTGCTGGCGTTCCTGTTTTTTGCTGTCACCCGCGAGCCTATCTATGCTTTTTACGGACTTTATGTGCTGGCTCTGGCACTCCGGCAGTTTGCCGATACGGGGCTGGGGTTTCAGTATCTATGGCCCGGCACACCGACCATCAATCACCCCGATGCCGTGATTATGGCCCTGTGGCTCTACATCCCGGGGATGTTTCAGTTTCAGCAGTATTTTTTGCAGTTACGTACCACCTCGAAGCCGATGTTTTGGGCTACAGAGATACTCAAATATGTGTTTGTTGCCCTGTTTGTGTCCTTAGTTATAGCCCAGATTACTGGACTTACGGAATCCTACACGGGTTCATACCGGCTTATTACACAGACCCATGCCGTGATGGCCAACCTCGCTTTTATGGCGTTTATTGGCAGTGTAGTGGTAGGGGTGAGATCAACCGACACGCTTAAACAACTTTATGGGATTGGGTTTGGTATCCAGATTTTTGGGCAGTTGTTCGTCTATGCACAAAACCTGATGCGCTACCAGCCCGACGGCGTTTTCTTTGTGGATGCCTACCTGATTCTGATTGTCAACTTCTTCATCGACCTCGTCATTTTTGCGTATCTGCTGGCCTATCGCTACCGAAAATCCGTTGATGAGAAACGACAATTACAACTTGGTCTGGCCCAAATGCAGCAACAAACCAATGAAGCCATTATCGATGTGCTCGAATCGGAACGCCAACAGGTGGGCAATCTCATTCTGACCGACGTGGGGGGGCGACTGACCAACACCCGCGCCCTGCTGTCGGGCCTCACTCCAAACCCACTGCTCACCCAAGCTGTAGGCCTGATCGACAAAACCGATGACTGCCTCGATCAGATTCTCCGCGACAGCCTGCCCCCTGATCTGTTAGAGAAAGGTCTTTCCACCGCCCTCGCCGAACTGGTGGCCCAACGCACCCAAACCGGCTCGGTTCAACTGTTGTTTTCCCATGAAACCAACAGCAAACAACAACCGGAACTACTTTCGGTGATGCAGACGAGACAGCTTTACCGCATTGGCAGTGAGTTAGTTAACAATCTGATAAAACACGCCCAAGCCACTGAAGGACAGGTTGTACTGGCTCAAACCCAAACGGGCTGGCAACTACTTGTGGCCGACAACGGGCAGGGTTTCAATGCCGATGAGTCTCAGAAAGAGAGTGGGATTGGACTCAAAAATATTCACGCCCGTGCCCAAACTTTGGGTGCCACCGTACAAATTGAGTCGGGAGTAGGAGGGACGCGGGTTTGGGTAATTGGGTGAGAACAGCTTCTAATTAATTCACGGATACAGCAAGTACTTTTTCCGCATCGATTTATAATTGCCCAGACCCGGCTCCCAACTCCGGCGAATCTCGGCTTCGGACAGCCCGGCGATGATCTGGCGTTTGAGGTTTTCGGTGCCTGCCAGCTTGTCGAAATTGCCGATTTCATTGCTTTGGCTGCTGTCGAAAAAGCGGGCTTTGTCGGGATACGCTTTGTACATTTCCATTAACCAGCTCAGGTTCAGTTGCTTGGTTTTGCGGAG
This sequence comes from Cytophagales bacterium, assembly GCA_031411995.1. Lineage (GTDB taxonomy): Bacteria > Bacteroidota > Bacteroidia > Cytophagales > Spirosomataceae > Rudanella. The sequence continues at coordinate 50,284 of JANOCD010000119.1, read as the reverse complement.
CTTGCTGGTATCGTAATGGCGCAGGTCGAGGCCGTAGCAATCCTGGTTTTCGTGCAACGGATTCACTTTCATCCCCGGAATATCGCCAGGCTTGAACGAAAATGAGTACTGCCCTTTCAGCGCGGGTGCCCCCAGCACCGCAAACGGCATATACGTACCCCGCCCCTGACTGATGATGGTTCCCTCGAACGGACAAATACTGGGATACAACACAATCGACTGGGCACTGTTGAGGTTGGGTGAGGGGCTGACGGGTAACACATAGGGCATATCGTGGGTGTAGTTAGCCACGTTAACGATGCGTAATTTGCAGGTCATTTTGTTGGGCAACCAACCTTCGCCGTTGATCATCCGGGCAAATTCACCCAACGTCATACCGTGCGTAATGGGAATTTTGTGCATCCCGATGCCCGAATGCAGATGATCTTCCAGAATCGGGCCGTCCACCACGTAGCCATTGGGGTTGGGCCGGTCAAAAATCATTAATTCCTTGTTGTTTTCCGCGCAGGCCTCCATCACATGGTCGAGCGTGTTGATGTAGGTATAGAATCGGCAGCCTACATCCTGAATGTCGAAGATCAGCACGTCAATGTCGGCCAATTGTTCGGGGGAGGGCTTTCTATTTTTGCCATACAGCGACACAATCGGGATGCCGGTTTTGGTGTCTACCTCGTCATTCACCCTCTCGCCGTTGCTGGCGTTTCCCCTAAAGCCGTGTTCCGGCCCAAAAACTTTCACGATCTGAACGCCCCGGCTCAACAAGCTGTCGACGCTCGGTTTGTTGCCGATAATGGAGGTCTGGTTCACCACCATGCCCACCCGTTTGCCTGTCAGGTAGGGCAGATACACGTTTGTCTGGTCGGCACCCGTCAACATCGTGGCGGCTGTTTTTTTTGGTTTCGCGGGAGGCATTGCCAGTCCGGTGGCGAGGAATATTACCCCCAAAAGGCCAAAAAATCGAAGCGGAAACGAAAGGGAGCGGTTGTTGAAACGAGGGAGCATAAGAAATAGACAGGGAGTTGAGTTCGTAAAAATACAAACAAGTTTGTATGTCAGGAACCAGCAAGCCCCCTTACTTTTGGGAAAATCACAAGGCCATTGAAATCAATTGTTTACGTAGTGCTTTTGCTGGTTGGGGTTATGGCTCCAACTTGCGCACAACCAACCTACTGGATTGAGACAGGAAGAGCGCGTTCGCTGGATGGGTTCATGACGCATTACGACGATTCGACTGCCCGGCTGCCCATTGAACAAATAAGGGACCGGCAAAGTCAATTCAGGCCCTTGGTTGGTAGTTTGCTGAATCGGGGCTATACGGCTTCGCACCATTGGCTGCACATCCGCCTGAATGCCCGAACTCCCCAAACGGCCTTTCTCGAATTAGATAATCCCCGGATCAATGCCTTTTGGTTTTATCAGGTGACTCAAAATAAGCTTGTTAGCGAGGTTGTTACGGGCGATGAGCGGACATTTGACTCGCGTGGGTTTCCGAGTTATAACTGGGTGTTTCCGGTCGTGCTCGACGGCAAAACGCCCACTGATCTATATGTTATGGTGGCCAAACGTCACGAAGTGCTGGGCGTGCGTGTTAAAGCCTGGGATGCTCAAACGTTTGAGCGGAAAGACCGGGACAGCTACCTGTTCTGGGGGCTGCTGGCGGGTTTTACCCTGTTGATTCTGCTGATTAACCTCGTAGCGTTTGTGGCTACCCGCCAGTCCGTTTATTTCTGGTTCATTAGCCTGATTCTGGCCATTGCGTTCCATATCTCGACGCAGTCGGGGCTGGGATTTCAGTACCTCTGGCCCAATTCACCCGGGTTCAACCGCTACGATCCGCAACTGCTGTCGGGCTGGCTCATTATGCTGGCGCAGTTGCAGTTCATGCAGCATTTCATTAATCAGAAAGCCACGAAAAGTCGCGCTTTTTGGGCTGTTCAGGTGTATAAATATGCCCTGATTGGCTTACTGGGGCTTAATGTCGGGTTACGTTTTCTCGACCTATTTCCCGAAAGCCATTTTCGGTGGACATTTAACGCCACGCTTTTTTTCACGGTGATCAGTATTTTGCTGGCCTTCTGGTCAATTTTTGAGCGCATTCGGCAACGCGAAAAAGTAGTGCTGTTCTACACGTTCACTTTCTCGATTCAGTTGGTGGGATATCTCCTGGTTTTCTTCATCAATCTGGCTTTTACGCAGGGTCGGGAGCCACTTTTTCAGATGGATAGTTACGTGGTAATTGTCATTAACTTTCTGTTCGATCTGGTGATTCTGGCATCGGGCGTTTTGTTTTTTTGGTTTCAGTCGTACCGCCAGCAAAACGAGCAACTCCTCACAACGCTGCACCACCACGAACAGGCGCAGTCGGAAAAAGTGATCGAGGCCCTCGAAATAGAACGCAACCGCATTGCCGAAGACCTTTACGACGATGTGGGAGCCATGCTCTCAACGGCCATTGGCTACGTGTCGAGTGTGCTGCGCAAACCCGATGTGCGCGAGAAATTCCCGCTCCTCACCGAAGCCCGCCAACTGCTGGTTCGGGCGGTTGACAACCTCCGCACAGTGTCGCATAACCTGATGCCCAAGAATTTTGCCGAACTTGGTCTGGCTAAATCACTGGCCGAAACCATCGACAAAGTCTCAGCCAGCACCGACATTCGGTTTCAGTTTATTGTGGCCGGCCCCGAACGCCGGTTGAGTGCCAGCACTGAGGTTCAGATTTTTCGCATTGCTGTTGAACTCATCAACGACATTGTGAAAAACTCCAACGCTACCGAGGCCACATTTCAGTTGGTTTATGGCGAAGAAAGCCTGATGCTGATTGCCGAAGACGACGGACCTAACCCCCCGCAATACAACAACTTACATTCTAAAGTAGCTTTTATCAACGGCAAAATCGACGCTGACATCAGCCCAAGTGGGGTGACGGTGCTGGCCGAGATACCGTATTGACGCAAAAAAAATGACCAAGATCCTGATCGCCGACGACCATCAACTGTTTAATGATGGCATGAAAATGATGCTCTCCGCCGAAGAAGGCCTCCAGATTGTGGGGCAGGTGTTCAGCGGGAAAGACGTGCTTGATGCCGTGCATCGAATGCAGCCCCATGTGGTGCTGATGGACATTAATATGCCGCACCTCAACGGGCTGGAAGCCGCCGAAAAACTCCTCAAAAACTACCCGACGGTGCGGATCATCATGCTCACGATGTATAGCGACCGCAAGTTTGTGGAAGACTGCCAGCGGTTGGGTGTGCCGGGCTACATCCTGAAAAACTCCGGCGTTGATGAGGTCGTAAACGCCATTGAAACGGTGTTGGCCGGCAAACGCTACTACGACCCCAAACTCACCAAAAGCACCAACCCCAACCAACACGCCGACGACTCGTTTCAAAAGCAATTTCAGCTTACCAAGCGCGAAATCGAGATCGTCGGGCTTGTTGGTCAGAGCTTTACGAACGACGAGATTGCCGAGAAGCTATTTCTGAGCGTGGCCACTGTGAAAACGCACCGTAACAACATCAACCTCAAATTAGGCATCAACAAACCCGCCGACTTAGTGAAATTTGCCGTAGAACACGGGTTGGCGTGAGGGAGTAGGCTTCCTTTTACGATTTCTCCTTATCTTTGAAAAACGCTCAACTTCTGTATCATGGCCGAAATCCTATCATCTCCTCCATCTCACCGGGCCACTCGTCAACCGCGTCGTATGACGCTGGAGGCCTATTTTCGTGCTGAGGAAAAAGCCGCCGACAAGCACGAATTTCACAACGGAGTTATACTGAAAATGGCTGGAGCCAAGTTACCCCACAATATGCTGGCACAGAAAGCGGCCCGGCTAATCGACACGTTTGTAGAGGAAAAGGACTTGAATTATATTGTTAGCAACAGCGACACTAAAATCAGAATCGAACAATTCGACAAGGTAGTTTACCCGGATGCAGTTGTCATTTGTGAGAAGCCCGATTATTTTCAGGAGCGGCAGGATATTATTACTAATCCGCTAATTGTGGTTGAAGTGCTGTCGAAATCAACCGAAAAATACGACCGTACCGGCAAGTTTGACTTGTATAGAACGCTGCCTTCCTTTAAAGAGTATATGCTTGTCAGTCAGGAGTATAAGCACGTTTCGGTCTATACCAAACAACCGGACAATACCTGGATTCTGCGGGATTACGACGGTGATGAGGCTACTGCCGTTCTGTATTCTCTGCACGAATGCCCAATCTCACTCAAACGGTTGTATCGGGGCTTGGTATAGTTAATCGTTGGGTAGTGTGTTTTACTGAACCTTGCCCATTGAATTACTTGTTGATTTGATATAGCTGATAAAATAATACCAATATAGCCATGACAAAACCAGTGAAACCTGCCAATGCTATTCATTTGCCAAAAGGTATAACACGCAAACAGGCCGTGACCGTGTTAGAAACGCTTCCGTCAACAACTTCCTCAAAGGGCTTCAATGCAAAGAAATATTTTGATACAATGAAGTGGGGACAGGACGCACTGGCCTTTCAGCGTGAATTACGCGAAGACTAACTATTGCTGTTCGGTTAACAACTCGCATGAAATTAATGGATGCTATTGTTGGAGCTTCAGCCATAGAAATGAGATTACCCATTATTTCAAGCGATGATGTGTTTACCCGAATCCGAGAAACCCAGGTAATTGTGTTGCCACCTCGAAACATAGAATAACCTTCTCAAAACATTATCCTTAGTCTATCGTTTCCATAGTGTGTGTTTGATAATTCGACTAAATAATTAGATTATATCTGGTTAGTCGAGTATGCTCCGAACCGCCTGTCTCTCAACGCTATGGATAATAGTTTACCGTTTCGCCGATCCTGTCGGCTTTTTCTGCTATGTCTTTTTTGGAGTACGTTACTTAGCTTCAATTTACTGGCTCAGTCAAGCGACCGCACGGTGACAGGAACGGTGCGCGACGAGAAAAATGCGGGGATTCCGGGCGTTAACATCGTTATTAAGGGCACCGGAACGCCAGATCGACCCAAGGGTACCAGCACTGATGTGGACGGGAATTACCGCCTGTCGGTTCCCGATGGAGCCACGCTTCAATTTTCCTACATCGGGTATATCGGTCAGGAGGTGGTCGTTGGCACCCAATCAGTCATTACTATTCAACTGAAAGAAGAAGCTCAATCGCTGAACGAGGTGGTGGTGGTGGGCTATGGGGTTCAGAAAAAATCGGACCTGACCGGGGCCATTTCGACCATCAACGCGAAGGAAATCAGCCGTTTGCCGGTGGTGGGGGTTGATCAGGCGTTGCAGGGGAAATCGCCGGGGGTTCGGGTGACGCAGAACACGGGTGCACCGGGCGAAGGCGTGGCCGTCAGGATTCGGGGAGTTGGTTCGCTGAACGACAATAACCCGCTTTACATTGTGGACGGCATTCCGACCAAAGATGCGTTTAGTATTCTGACTCCCAATGATATAGAAAGTATTTCGATTCTGAAAGATGCGTCGTCGGCAGCTATCTACGGCTCACGGGCGGCCAACGGAGTGGTGCTTATTACCACCAAAAAAGGCGTTTCCGGCACGCCACGGGTCAATTTCTCGGCCTACACGGGCATTCAGCAACACGGGCGGCTCATTCCGATGGCCAACACCCCCGACTACGTTCGGATTTATAACGAAGCCGCCAACGCCGACAATGTTGAACTGGATAATCCCAGCCTGTTCCGCAAACTCATTACCCCCGAAATTGCCGCTACACTCCCCAACACTGACTGGCAACAGGAAATTTTCCGGGTGGCACCGATCAATAATTACCAGCTTTCGTTCAGTGGCGGCACCGCGACCTCGCGCTATTTGCTGAGTGGCACCTACTTCGATCAGCGAGGCATTATCCTCAATTCGGGCTACCGACGCTACGCCCTGAAAGCCAACATCGACTCCGATATTACGTCGGCCATTAAAATCGGTACCAACCTGAACCTGACCTATGGCGAACGCGATATTGTGCCCTCATCGGGCGATGGTTACGGCGGGGGAGGGGGCAGCATTGTGCGTTATGCCCTATTCAGAACTCCAGCCATTCCAGTGTATGACCCCATCAAGGGCGATTTTACGGACTTACCCGCCCGCACCGATCTGTTTGGGGATGGCTACAATCCCGTTGGTTTGGCCCTGAAACAGGACAACAAAGAGCGGCAATATCGTTTGTTTGAAAACCTCTACGGGCAGTTTCAACTTCTGAAAAACCTGACCTTCCGCACGGATGGCGGGCTTGACCTCGGCATTGTGAACCGCAAACGCTTCAACGAAAATTGGGGAACGAATGGGCGCATCAACAGCCCGGCCACGCTCTCCAACAACATCGGTACGTCAACCAACATCACCTGGAACAACACCCTGAACTTTAACCGGCAATTTGGCACCGCCCACGATATGACCGTGTTAGCTGGTACGGAAGCCATTCGGAACGTGGGCCGCGACCTGACCGGCTCCGACCGGGCGTTTTTAGATCAGGACCCCAGCCTGCGGTATCTCGGTCGCGGGGTGGACCCGACGGGTCGGAATAGCTATGAGGGGGACTCCCGCTGGAAACTGTTTTCTCTGTTTGGGCGGGTCAATTACAGCTACAAAGGCAAATATTTGGCCTCGGCCAACTTCCGGCGCGACGGGTCGAGCCGGTTCCCGAAAGATAACCGATACGCCAATTTCTATTCGGGATCGGTGGGCTGGAACCTCGATCAGGAAGCGTTTTTTAGTAAACTCCAGCCGGTTATGTCGCTCCTGAAATTGCGGGCGAGCATCGGGCAGTTGGGCAACCAGGAAATCGGCAATTACCCCTACGCCAGCATTATTTCGCAGGTGGGCAACTACCCGTTTGGCGAAAGTCCGGCCCAGCAGTCGGGTTATGCTGTGACTTCGCGGGGCAATACCAACGTGAAATGGGAAACCTCCACGCAAGCTGACGTGGGTTTAGAAACAGGCTTTTTCAACAACCGCCTGCTCATCACAGCCGACTATTTCCTGAAACGCACCTCTGATATTTTGTTGCCAGTGCCGGTTCCGCGTTCTGGTGGTACGGCGGGAGCGCCCTTTGTGAATGCCGGACAGGTTCAAAATCAGGGGGTTGAGTTAGAAATCGTGTATCGAAACCGGGTGAAGGCCTTCAACTACGACGTGAATGCCAACATTTCGTACATCAAAAACAAAGTGATTTCGCTGGGTACCGGGCAACCCATTCCGGGCGGGCGCATCGACAACGGTGTGTTTGCCACCCTCACCGAACCCGGATACCCGATTGGTTCGTTTTACATGCTGACCCAGGAAGGTATCTTCCAGAATCAGGCCGACATTTTCACGAGTGCATTTCAGGGCAACGCCATCCGCCCCGGCGATGTGAAGTTCCGCGACATCAACGGCGATGGCACCATTAACCAGTTGGATCGGTCGCACGTGGGCAGCCCTATTCCACCCCTTGTCTATGGCCTGACCGCCAACCTGCAATGGCGCAACATCGACTTTTCGGCGTTCATTCAGGGTGTATCAGGCAACAAAGTCTATTACCAGGTCGCCACCGACATTGAGGGTTTCTACCGCTCGTTCAACATTACGCAGCGCGTGGTTGATGAACATTGGACGGGGGAGGGCACCAGCAACACCCAGCCGAGAGTTTCGTGGCGGGGTTCGTCGAACAACAAACTGCCTTCCACGCGCTTTCTGGAAAACGGCTCGTTTACCCGCCTGAAGAATGTTCAGATAGGTTATTCGCTGCCAGCCAGTGTGTTACAAAAATGGCGAATGGCCGGGATGCGGATTTACGTGAGTGGGCAAAACCTGTTTACGTTCACCAAATACCCCGGCATGGACCCCGAACAACAATCGAGCGACAACCTCAACAACGAGCAGTTCCGGGGCGACGTAGCCGTGGGCATCGACTGGGGAACGTACCCGATTTCAAAACTTTACAGTGTAGGGGTTAATGTGAATTTTTAAGATGAAACGATTAATATTTTTACTCCTTCTCCTGCCTTTTGGCTGCAAAGATTACCTCGATGAGGAACTCCGGGGCGATTTCGCGGAGGATGCTTTTTACCAGAATGAGCGGCAGGCAGTTCTGGCCGTCAATGCCGCGTATCAGCCGTTGTCGTTCGCGTCGGACAACAACCGTCTGTGGGTGTTTGGCGATGTGGCTTCCGACGATGCCGCCAAAGGGGGCGACCCCGGCGATCAGGCCGACATTGGCTTAGTCGATGATTTTCAAGTGTTTCCGAATAACGGGCCGGTCGAGAATCAATGGGCTTTGTTTTACGAAGGCATTGCCCGGGCAAACCGCTCGTTGGCCCGTATTCCGCAGATTCCAGCGGCCAGTATTACCCCCGCCGTCCGCGACCGGCTGTTAGGCGAAGCCCGGTTTTTGCGGGCGGTGTATTATTTCTATCTGGTGAACATTTACGGCCCCATCCCGGTGTCGCTGGAACCCAAAAACCCCGATCAGTTGCAGATTACGCAATCGTCGGTGGCCGAGGTTTATGCCAACGCCATTGAGCCGGATTTGCGGGAAGCCATTAAACTACTCCCCGCAACTCTGGGTGGTGCCGACGCAGGCAGGGCCACGAAAGGAGCCGCTAATGCGTTGCTGGCGCGGGCTTCGCTATACCAGGGAAAATGGCAACAGGCGTTGGATGTCGCTCAGGCCGTAATTGCCAGTGGGCAGTTTGATTTATTGCCGCTTTACAGCGATAATTTCCGGCCAACGGGCCGAAACAGCCAGGAATCGGTGTTTTCGGTACAGCATTTAACGGGTCAGGTGCCGTTTCAGGGCAACCGCCTGAATCAGTGGTTTGCGCCCCGTTCCGGCGAGAACGGCTACTTTTTTGATGCTCCCACGACGGGTTTTGTGAATGAATTTGAGAAAACAACGGCAGGCGTGGTTGATCCGCGCTTAGAATATACGGTGGGCCGTGCCGGTGGCCGGTGGGTAAACGGCGAACCGTTTGATCCGAGCTGGTCGCCAACGGGTTATCTGAACAAAAAGCATGTGCAGCCGCTGGCTGAGATTCCGGCCAACCTGAAAGGCGATGGCAACCTGAATTACGTCATGATTCGCTATGCCGATGTGTTGCTGATGGCTGCCGAGGCCCTGAACGAGCTGAACCGCCCTGCCGAAGCTCTGCCCCTGGTGAACCGGATTCGCAAACGCGCCCGCGAAAGTTTTTTGAACGACCCGGCCCTTCGCCCCGCAACGGGAACGGCCGCCGTGCCAGTCGGACTGCTGCCCGATCTGGCCAACCTCAGTCAGGGAAACCTCCGCGACGCGATCCGCAAGGAACGCCGGGTGGAACTTGGTTTTGAGTTCCACCGCTGGTTCGACCTGATGCGCTACGGCAAAGACTACGCCCAAACCGCCCTGCGCGACAAACCTAATTTCAACTACGACCGTAACCGCTATTTCCCAATCCCCCAAAGCGAGCGGGACACGAATAAGGCGTTAAAGTTTTAGTGGGTATAGGTTAAGTCCAAAAAAATTGCTGACGCTTCTGGCCTTCGACTCCGCTCAGGCTGACAACCATTTTGAGCGTTTCCTGGTACGCCAGCCCGGAGTCAGCCTGAGCGGAGTCGAAGACCAGAAGCGTCAGCAATCAATTCCGAATTCTCAGTCAATTACAAATTACCCTACACCAAATAGTACCCATTACCCAATTTTTTTAAACCAATAAATAAATTCCCAATGAACAACTCAGCGTTTATGACTTCTGTGAAAGCCGTGGTGGCTTTCGTGATTGCTTTGGCCTTGTTTCAGGCCTGTAACAAAGCCGACGACCCGGTGGCTGTCGTCAACACAAGCTCGCTCAAGGCACGGCTCGATAGTGCCAACACGCTCTACAATGCTGCCAAAGAAGGCACGGCCATTGGTAGCTTTGAGGCTGGTTCACGCGCTGCCTACAAAACGGCTATTGATCTGGCCAACACGGTGTTGACCGCTGCGGGTTCAACGCAAACCCAGATTGACAACGCCTACGTGAATCTCGGACAGGCCACAGCGACCTTGCAAAGCAAAGTAGTTGCCGAAATCGCGCCTGACAAATTGGTGTTGTTCCTGAAATTAGACGGCAACACCAACGATGCCTCTACTAAAGGGCTGAATGGTTCGGCCGTGGTTGGTGCCGCAAAAGTAGGTAGTGCGACCGCCGTAGGTGGGGGTAGTCTCTCCTTGACGGCCGACCATTTGGGACAGGCTAACAAAGCGTATGCGTTTGATAACGGAGCACATATTGAGATACCGTACAACGCTGCGCTCAACCCATCAAAAGAAATTACGATTGCTATGTGGGTGAAATCCTCGCGGATCCAGTCCAGTAACTATTTGGTCTCGTTAAACCGCTGGAATGGCTATAAGCTTCAGTTACAGGAGGCTAACAAGGTATTTATGACCGTGAAAGGTACACCGGCCAAGTACAACGATAAAGATAATGAGTCGCCCACGCTCGATTTGAACAAGTGGTATCACATTGCCGTAACGTATAAAGCGGGCGAGATGGTCTTTTATGTGGACGGAACCGCCGTAAAGACCTGGACCGACGTGACGGGTGATCCGGTGGCCGTGAAAAACACCATTGGTCTGTCAATTGGACAGGACTTACCGAACAGCGTCTATACCAACGATCTCAAAGATAATGCCGACGGGAATAACTTTTTCAATGAGTACGGCGGATTCTTTGCCGGTGCTATGGACGAAATTCGGATGTACAACGCTGTGCTGAGTGGCACGCAGGTGAGGTCGATTTATAACGGAGAAAAGAGTTTGTAAGGAACCTCACCCCCAACCCCTCTCCTTGCGAAGGAGAGGGGAGATTTTAACTTTCAACTTGAATCTACTTACTTACATTAACGGACTAAGGTTGGCTGGTAAGTCACCCCTCTCCTTGCGAAGGAGAGGGGTCGGGGCGGTCCGACGGGTCGGTGAGGTCGTTTACATTGCCACTCTATTTTTTCTCCTTTTTTCCTGCCAGCCCGACAACGCCACTGACCCCAACCGCCCGTTGGTTTTCTGGTGTTCCAATAATGCGTCGGAGATAAAGCTGGCGCGGGAGTTCACGGAACGCTGGCAACGCGAGCATCCCCAAACGCCCTTGCGGTTTCAGCCCATACCCGAAGGACAGTCGAGTGAGGAGATTATTTTGGCTTCGGTGGTGGGCAAAACCACGCCCGACATTTATGCCAATATGTGGCAGGGAAACGTAGAAATGTACGCCAAAGCGGGCGTGCTGGTGCCGTTAGACACGATTCCCGGCTTTTTGTCCTTCATACGGGATCGTTGCGATAGCCTGACAATCAGCGAAATAACGGCTACTGATGGGCATATTTATCAAGTTCCGTGGAAAGTGAATCCGTTTATGACGCTCTGCAATACGAAGGCATTGTCGGATATGTTGCCGGGTCAATCGCCGTACCCATACAGCGCGTTTCTGACAGCCGGGCAGGCCTTTAAAAAGGACAAAAATGGCGATGGTTACACCGACCAATGGCTTGGCTACACCGAAGTGAAAGCGATCTGGTACCAGCGGCTGTTTAACTTTTATCCGCTCTATCTGGCGGCTTCGGGCGGGGCACCGTTGCTCACGATCAAGCCGGGGCAAAAAGCGCGGGCCGCGTTCAATAATCAACACGCTATTGGCGTGTTTCGGTTTTTGCAGACGCTTTACAAAAATGATTATTTCTCGAAAGAACGGCTCTCTGCCACCCGGGACCCGTTTCTCGATCAACGCATTGCCATGCAGTTTACGGGGCCGTGGCAGGTGGGTTTCCTGAAAACCTACGCGCCTGAATTGCAATACCAGTTTTACCCGATGCCCGTTCCCGATGGTCATCGCGGCCCTATTTATTCGTATGCCGACCCCAAAAACATTGTCATTTTCAACACCTGCCCCAACCCAACGGCAGCCTGGGCATTTGTCCGCTCCCTCGTTGATCGCCCCGGCGACCTCCGTTTGCTGGAGCTTACCGGGCAGATGCCTCACCGCAAAAACCTGACTACCGACCCCTATTTTGCCTCGTATCTGGCCCAAAATCCGCGCCTGAAACCCTTTGCCGAACAAGCCCGCTTCATCAAAGGTGTTGATAATCACGAGCAGATTGTGGAAGTATTCGACATTATTTCGCAGGAATACGAAGCCTGCGTAGTGTATAACCGCAAAACCCCCGAAGCCGCCATTTCCGATGCAGCCAAGGCGGTTGATGTACTTTTGGGTAATTAAAGAGTGAAAGAGCGAAAGAGTGAAAGAGTGAATAGCCATCTGGTAACACTCTCCGAAACGTCGGCCCGTCACTCTTTCACTCTTTCGCTCTTTCACTCTTTATGAAAAAGCTAACTCCCTACGCCCTCATTGCCCCGTATCTGCTTCACGTAGCGGTGTTTGTGCTGTTTCCGGTGGTGTTCTCGGTGGTGCTGACGTTTCATAGCTGGAACATCATCTCACCCATGAAATACGTGGGTGTCGAGAATTACGCCCATCTGTTGAAAGACCGGCTGTTCTGGACGGCCCTCTGGAACACCGTCCGGTTTTTGCTGGTCCATATTCCCCTGCAAATCGTGATTGCGCTGGCGTTGGCTGAGTTTCTGAACGGGCCAATTCGGGGGCGGGCATTTTTCCGGGCTTCGTTTTTTCTGCCGGTAATCGTGTCGGGGGTGGTCGTTACCATATTGTGGCAACAATTGCTGAGTTTCAATTCGGGCATGATCAACAACCTGCTCACAGGCATAGGTATCCCCAAAGTCCCGTGGCTCGAAAGTCCCGACGTAGCCATGTATGCCATTGCCCTCATGGCCACCTGGAAAAACGTGGGTCTCTACGTGATTCTGTTCCTTGTAGGGTTGCAATCCGTACCCGAACAATACTACGAAGCCGCTGAATTAGAGGGAGCTACGCATTGGCAACAGTTCCGTTTCATCACCCTGCCGATGATAAACCCAACCATTTTTCTGGTGGTTGTGCTGTCCACCATTGGCGGTTTTTCGCTGTTCATCGAGCCCTACATCATGACCGAAGGCGGCCCGCTCAACAGCACCCTTTCCGCCGTAATGTATATTTATAGACAAGCCTTTCAGTATTACCACATGGGATATTCCGCCACACTCGGGGTCTGTTTCGCCCTGTTAATCTTGGCCGTGGTGGCCGTGCAGAAGCGATTCGTAGAATCATGAAAAAAATTCTCAAATACCTCCTCCTCTCCCTCGCGGCCCTGTCGTTTCTCTATCCGTTTGTCTGGATGGTGAGCGCGTCGCTGTCGTCGGAGGCTGGGATTGGGGCCATGCGGCTGCTGCCGGTCGATTTTACATGGGCGAATTACGAGACCGTTTTTACCAAGATTCCGTTGGGTCGGGCCTTCCTGAACAGCGTTTTTGTGGTGACTGTAACCACAACTATTGTGCTGATTTTGGGAGCGATGGTAGGCTACGCGCTGGCCCGGCTGGAATTTCGGGGAAAACAGGCAGTTTTCTTCCTGATTATTTTCACGATGACGTTACCTTTTCAAATTACGCTGATTCCCAACTACATAACGATGGTTCGGCTGGGGTGGGTCGACACGTATTTTGCTCTGATTGTGCCGTTCGTGATGAATTCCTTTGCCATTTTGCTGTTCCGGCAGGCGTTCATGGGCTTGCCACAAGCCCTGATCGACGCGGCCCGAATGGATGGGGCGGGGGAGTTGCGGATCATTTTCCAGATTCTGGTGCCTAATGTGCTGCCTACCGTCGTCACCATCACCATCCTGACGTTCATGGGCCTGTGGAACGATGCCCTGTGGCCGCTGATCGTGATTCGCGATGAGCAAACGATGACGATGCCTCAACTCGTAACGCTATTCTCCGTCGGGGGCCGCGCCGATGCGCAGTTGGGCGTTAAAATTGCGGCTGCCGTGATGCTGGCTCTGCCCGTGATTATGTTATACCTATTTTTCCAAAAACACTTTATCCGAAGCATGGCCTCATCGGGCTTGAAAGATTGAGATGCACTCTTTCACTCTTTCGCTCTTTCACTTTATGAAACACATTCTTTTCCTTCTCGCCACCTTCACCCTGCTGGCTCCGTCGTGCAAAAAGCCCGCTGACCCCGGTGCCGTTACGCCACCGATCAGCACAACACGACTGGTTAACACCGATCATTTGCTGGGTACGCTGTATCAGCCCGTGACCATGGCGGCAACCGGAGCCGAGGTTGGCACCGTCTGGATTTATGCCGAACCTGATGCCTCCGGGGCCTTCAAACTCGTTGGCGACTCCGATGAGGGCTTCACCTGCGTGGACGACGTAGCGCGGGCGGGCCTGTTCCTGCTCCGCGAACCCGACCTCGCCACTAACATCGACAAAGCTGATAAACTGCGGAAGATGACCAACTTCGTGCTACAGATGCAATCCCCGAATGGGTATTTCTATAACTTTTTATGGCCCGACAAAACCGTGAATACGACCTTCCGAACCAGTCAGAATGTGGCCGATTGGTGGTCGTGGCGGGCGTTGTGGTTGTTGAGCGAAGCAGGGCCGTATTTTACGAAGACCGATGCCGGGTTTGCCACCCAAATTCAAACTGGGGTGAGCCGGTTGGTGGCCAATATGGGGCGCGATTTCGGAGCCAAAGCCAACGATGCAAACATTGTACAGGGTGTGTCCGTACCGAAATGGTTGCCCTACGGTTCCGGTTCTGATCAGGCGGCTATCATGCTGCTGGGCCTGAATAACGTATATGCGCAAACGCCCACGACTCCCGTTTTAGCGTTGATGGAGAAGCTGGCCGAGGGTATTTTATTGATGCAAAAGGGTGATGCACAGCGGTATCCGTATGGTGCTTTTCTGAGTTTCGATAATAGCTGGCACGCCTATGGCAACGATCAATCCTTCGCACTGCTCACCGTGGGGAAGGCTCTCAATAAACCCAATTGGATTGCGGCAGCCCGGCGCGAAGTCGAGAATTTCTATCCCTACATCATTAAAGAGGGTTTCATGGAGTCGTTCGAAGTGCGTCAGTCGGGGGAGTTATTCACCGAGGTGAAACGGTCTAAGTTTTCGCAGATTGCCTACGGAATTCGTCCCATGATCTGGGCCACATTTGCCCTTTATGACCAAACTAAAGACCCGAAACTGCTGGAGCAGGCCACCCAGTTAACCCGTTGGTTCACAGGAGCAAACCCCGCTAACTCCCGGATGTATGACCAAGCCACGGGCCGGGGTTACGATGGCATCTCCTCGGCCACCAGCGTCAGCCGTAACGCCGGTGCCGAATCGACTATCGAAGCCCTGCTGGCAATTCAAATGGCCGAAAAGTATGGGTTTAAAGAGTGACGGCCCGGTCCGTTTCCGAAGAAATCTCAACAAATCAGTAAAACATCGGCTTGACCCTACTATTAAGGCTTAACTTTTGGCTCAATGGTATGGCACAACAAGACAACTCTCTTCTCGACGGGGCAACCCGACGGTGGTTTTTAAAACAATCATCGGCACTAACAGGCATTCTCCTGATGCCGCCTATGGTAAATCAGGCATCGGCTTCGCCCATAACTACTTCGGCGAGTGCTCCCCAGGCAGGCAAGCGGTCAATAACGCTCAAAATCAATCGAAAAAACTACAAACTGGAGGTTGAACCCCGCGAGACAGTGCTCGATGTGCTGCGCGAACGACTCGACCTCACCGGCTCCAAAAAAGGATGCGATCACGGGCAGTGTGGTGCCTGCACGGTACATATCGACGGGCGAACGGCTAATGCCTGTTTGCTACTTGCGGTGATGCAGCAGGGCCGCGAGATCACCACAATTGAAGGTGTGGCTCCCTCGAAAAATGACCTCCATCCGCTTCAAACCGCTTTTTTAGTGCATGATGGCTTTCAGTGCGGATTCTGCACACCCGGACAGATTATGTCGGGGGTGGCCGTTCTGCGCGATGGTCATGCCGATTCGCCTGACGAAATTCGGGAGTGGATGAGCGGAAATATCTGCCGGTGCGGTGCCTACGCAGGCATTGTCGATGCCATTGAATCTGTACAGAAAGGAGGGAAAAGAGCATGAAAAATTTCGATCTGATAGAGGCCGGCAACGGAGCCGCCGACGCACTCCGACTCCTTGGCACCAACCCCGCTGCCCGCTTCATTGCGGGTGGAACCAACCTTGTTGACCTGATGAAGTACGGGATCGAAAACCCGGATACGCTCCTGGACATCAGCCGATTGACAATGACTCAGATAGAGAAAACGGCCACTGGTTTGCGAATCGGGGCGTTGGCTCGGAACAGCGATGTGGCCGCTAATGAGTTGGTTGGTAAACAGTTTCCATTGTTGTCCGAGGCATTGTTGGCGGGGGCATCGCCCCAGTTGCGGAACATGGCCACAATGGGCGGCAACTTAATGCAACGCACCCGGTGCCATTATTTCTACGATATAAGTACCCCCTGCAACAAACGGGCACCCGGTAGCGGTTGCGGAGCCATTGGCGGCTATAACCGTACTCACGCTATTCTGGGAACCGAACCCGCATCGGCGGCAACCACTATACAATGCATTGCCACCAACCCCAGCGACATGAATGTGGCCCTGAGCGCACTCGATGCGGTGGTTCAGGTGCAGGGGCCAAATGGCACCCGTTCTATTCCGCTGATCGACTTCCATCGCTTGCCGGGAAATACTCCCCAACGCGATACGGTGCTGGAAGCCAATGAGTTGATTACGGCCATTGACCTGCCCATGCCGAAAATGGTGGGTAAGTCGCACTACCTGAAAGTACGCGACCGGGCTTCATATGCCTTCGCGCTGGTGTCGGTGGCGGCCCGGCTTGCGGTGGAAAACGGCATTATTACCGAAGCCCGCATTGCCCTTGGTGGCGTAGCTCACAAACCCTGGCGATTGCCCGATGTGGAGCAACAAATGGTTGGTAAACAAGCCACTGAAACCACCTTTCGCGAGGCTGCCCGGCAACTACTGGCCGGTGCAAAGCCTCACGAGCATAATGCGTTCAAAATAGAATTAGCCGAATCGGCCATAGTGCGAGCCTTGCAAACCGTGGCAGCAAAATAAGCAGTTAGATAATGGCAAAGAAACTCATTGGCGACCCCCTCGACCGGATCGACGGGAAGCAAAAAGTAACGGGTTCAGCCCGGTATTCTGCCGACATAAAACGACCCGACATGGTGCATGGAGTGCTGGTAATGAGCACCATCGCCAACGGACGCATCCAAAAAATCGACACGGCCGAAACCATGAAACTGCCCGGCATCGTGGCCGTGATGTCGCACGAAAACGCCCCTAAACTGGCGGGTATCGACAAAAATAAAACGACCGAAGTGGCCACAGACCGGGTGTTACAGGTCTTTCAGGATAACCGGGTTCATTATAACAACCAACCCATTGCGATGGTGTTGGCCGATACCTATGAGCGGGCGGTGGAGGGGGCCGCTCTCGTGCGGGTGACGTATGACGTGCAACCGCTTAAACCCGAACTGCCCGCTGGCATGGGCAAAGCCGAAACCCCAAAAAACTTGCCCCGCATCGACGATCAGGTCGATACGATCCGTGGCGATATGAAAAAGGGCTTGTCGGACGCTACTGCCCGTGTGGAGGAAAGATACCGAACGCCCACCCAGACCCACAATGCACTGGAACCCCACGCGCTCGTAACATTTTGGGAGGGCGACAAGCTCACGATGTACAATGCCACGCAGGGTGTTTCGACTTGCCAGAAGCGGGTAGCGGAGCTGTTTGGAATGCCCAAAGAAAACGTTCGGGTAATCACGCAATACATCGGGGGCGGGTTTGGTAGCAAAGGCACCCATTTTTCGCAGACCATTCTGGGGCCAATGGCTGCCAAACTGGTGAACAAACCCGTTAAACTGGTACTGAAACGCGAGCAGATGTTCGGTATGGTCGGCTCACGGTCGGCAACAGTGCAACAACTCACGATGGGGGCCACCGCCGACGGGCAACTCACGGCGACAACCCACCACAGCATCACGCAAACGGGTGATTTTGACGATTTTGCTGAACCGGCAGGCACCATCACGCGGATGCTCTATGCCTGCCCTAACCTCGAAACAACCCACAAATTTATTCGGGCCAACATTGGGCCAACGGCACCCATGCGGGCACCGGGGGAGGCACCGGGCGTGTTTGCGCTCGAAAGTGCCATTGACGAACTGGCTTATAAACTCAACATGGATCCGCTCGCGATGCGGCTGAAAAACTACGCCGAAACCGACCCGCACAAGAACCTGCCCTTCACGAGCAAATCGCTCCGGGAATGCTACACACAGGGGGCCGAGCGGTTTGGCTGGGCTAAACGAACGCCCCAACCCCGTTCCATGCGGGATGGTAACTACCTGATTGGTATGGGAATGGGTACGACAGTGTATCCCGTAAATCGGGGCGAATCGACCGCGATGGTGCGCCTGAATCCCGATGGAACAGTGCAGGTGGAAACGGCTACGCAGGACCTCGGAACGGGTACGTTCACAATTATGACGCAGCTTGCCGCCGACGTGTTTGGTGTTTCGCCCGATCAGGTCACGCTGGGGGCGGGCGACTCAAAATACCCCGAAGCAGTTGGTTCTGGTGGGTCGCGCACCACGGTCTCAACGGGTTCGGCGGTGACGCAGGCGGCTCAGGCCGTGCTGAAAAAAGCCAAAAAAATGGCCTATAGCGATAAGAAATCTCCTCTATATGCCATCGCCGAAGCCGAAATTGAGGTGGTAAACGGACGGCTTCAGCTCAATTCGAATCCCAAAACGGGCGAACCATTCAGCAGTTTGCTCAAGCGAAATGGCAACAAGCCCATCGAAGAAACCACCCCCTCAAAGGCAGGCGACGAAAAGGAAAAGTACTCGATGAACGCTTTTGGGGCTATTTTTGTGGAAGTAAGGGTCGATGAAGCCTTGGGCGAAGTCCGTATTTCGCGCATGATGGGGGCCGTTGCCGCCGGCCGTATCCTGAACGAAAAAACGGCCAGGAGTCAGATTCTGGGCGGGATGGTATGGGGGGTAAGCATGGCCCTGCAGGAACACACCGTGATGGACCCCCGCACGGGCCGGGTGATGAATGCCAACTTAGCCGAATACCACGTGCCGGTGAATGCCGATATTCGGGATATTGACGCTTTTTTCGTCGAAGAAAAAGACGATATTGCCAACCCGGCAGGGGTGAAGGGCATCGGCGAAATCGGAATTGTGGGAAGTGTGTCGGCCATTGCCAACGCCATTTATCACGCCACCGGCAAACGCCACCGCGACCTGCCCATTACAGTTGACAAAATGCTGGTCATGAAGTAATTTCTCGCAACCTTCTATCCGGTAAGTAGTTGTCTGGTTATTACTAAACGAAGTTATGAACGAATTATTAACTGCTGAGTCCATTGTTAGTCTGCTGACCCTGACGTTTTTAGAGATTGTACTAGGGATCGACAACATCATTTTTATTTCCATTGCAGCCAACAAACTGGCTCCGAAAGATCAGAAAAAAGCCCGCAACATTGGCTTGATTCTGGCGATGGCATTCCGATTGGTGCTGCTGTTGGGCATTTCATTCGTTATTTCACTCAGTAAGCCCTTCACCAGTGTTGATCTGGGCTGGTTCAAGGCCGATCTGACTGGGCAAAGCCTGATTCTGTTTGCGGGAGGGCTGTTTTTGTTATATAAAGCTACCTCCGAAATTCACCACAAGCTGGAAGGTGGCCCCGACGAAACCGATGAAGCAGGTAACACCAAAGCAAAGGCTACCATCAGCAACGTTATAACCCAAATTGCCATCACAAACATCGTTTTTTCCATCGACTCCATACTGACCGCCATTGGGCTGACCCAAAATGTAACGATCATGGTGATCGCCGTAATTGTGTCGGTGCTGATTATGATGTTTTTTGCCGGGCCGGTTGGTAAGTTTGTCAACGAGCACCCCACCATTCAAATGCTGGGTTTGGCCTTCCTGATCATGATTGGGTTTATGCTGGTGGCCGAAGGAGCACACCTGTCCGAAGTGGTGATTTTCAACTCGCCAATTGGCACTGTTCCCAAAGGCTACCTGTATTTTGCCATTGCATTCTCGTTGCTGGTCGAGTTCCTGAATATCCGGCTCCGTAAAACGCAGCCGCCCGTTCAGCTGCACCGTTACGAAGGGCAACCACAACGAGATCGGATCGTGTAGCCCGACTTTTAAGGGCCTATCCAATTGAATACCTTCTGATAAGCCACAAAAAAAAGGGAGAAAGTTACCTTTCTCCCTTTTGCTTTATTTCGCTTTTAAATACACAAACGGAATAACCATCTCCTCCAGCGAAACGCCCCCGTGCTGGAACGTGTCCCGGTAATAATTCACGTAGTAATTGTAGTTGTTCGGATATGCGAAGAAATAATCTTCTTTCGTGAACACGTAGGCCGTCGATACGTGGGGTTTGGGCAGGAAAAACCGCTCCGGCTTACGGGCCACAAACAGGTGGTTGTCGTCGAAGCCGAGGTTCTTGCCCTGCTTATAACGCAGGTTGGTGTTCGTTTCGCGGTAGCCCACAATTTTGGCGGGTTTCTGCACCCGAATCATACCGTGGTCGGTGGTCACGATCAGACGTCCGCCCTTGTCCGAAATCTTCTTGATCAGTTCCAGCAGGGGCGAGTGCTGAATCCAGGACCGGGTGATCGAGCGGTAGGCCGCTTCGTCGGGAGCCAGTTCTTTGATCATGGCCATGTCGGTGCGGGCGTGCGAAAGCATGTCCACAAAGTTGTACACGATCACGTTCAACTGATTCTGCATCAGGTTGTTCACGTTGTCAACCAACGATTTCCCCTGGTTCACGTTCAGAATTTTGTGGTACGACATCTTGATGTTCAGGCGGCTCTTTTCCAACTGCCGACGCAAAAATTCGTCCTCATGGTTGTTCAGACCCTCTTCATCGTTATCGTCGCCTACCCAGATATCGGGGTGGAATTTCTCCATCTCACTCGGCATCATCCCCGAAAAAATGGCGTTACGGGCAAAGGCCGTTGTCGTGGGCAGAATCGAGTAGTACGATGATTCTTCTTCAACCGTAAAGTAGTCGGTCAGAATAGGTTCAATCACCTTCCACTGATCGTAACGCAGGTTGTCGATCAGCAAAAAGAACAGGGGTGGTCCATCCTGCTCAACGAGTGGGAAGACTTTTTTGCGCATCAACTGGTGCGACATCAACGGCTTGTCGGCTTTCGGATCGTTAAACCAGTCGTCGTAGTTTTCTTCGACAAACTTGCAGAAGTTCGAGTTGGCCTCGCTCTTTTGCATGTTCAGCACTTCACCCATGCTTTTATCCTGCGCCCCGTCAAGCTGTAGCTCCCAGAAAATGAGTTTTTTGTAAATATCAGCCCATTCCTCGTGGTCGATGCGGTCATTATACTGCATCGAAATGTTCCGAAAATCCTGCTGGTAACCGATGTTGGTCCGTTCCGTAACGAGCCGCTTGTTATCGAGATTCTTCTTCAGCGACAATAATAACTGGTTCGGATTGATGGGCTTGATGAGGTAGTCGGCGATTTTGGAGCCAATCGCTTCTTCCATAATGTGTTCCTCTTCGCTCTTGGTAACCATTACAACGGGCATGTTGGGCCGCATCTGTTTGATTTGCGCGAGCGTTTCGAGACCAGTCATACCAGGCATCATTTCGTCGAGTAAAACCAGGTCATACTTCTCATTTTCAACCTGTTCCAGCGCATCAGCTCCGCTGTTTACGGGAGTGATAGTATAGCCTTTATTCTTCAGAAACATGATGTGTGGCTTGAGCAAGTCGATCTCGTCGTCGGCCCACAGGATGGAATATTGTTGCATAATGGAGTTTTCTTCGTGAACGTGGCCGCTGTGTCAACGACCACTATGAATAAGAACGGATAACCGAAGTCTGTTCTTGTTTAACCTACTAACGGACGGGAGTGTTTAGGTATCCCCACCCACTGCGCTATTTAAGCTTTTTTAACGGTCAGGGGTGAGGTTAAGCTACCTGTGGATCACCATCCGGTTTCTCATTTGGCTGCTCTTTTTTCTTTCGCAACTTTTCCAGTCCTTTTTTGCCATAGGCCAGTTTGGTGATGGCCACATACAACACCGGCACCACAAAAATGGCCAGCGAGGTAGCCGCCAGCATACCGCCCAGCACCGTTCGGCCAATGGTGGCACGGGCAACACCGCCGGCTCCACTGGCAAGGGCCAACGGAACCACCCCCAGAATAAACGCCAGCGAAGTCATCAGAATGGGGCGCAACCGGAGTTTAACGGCCTCAATGGTCGATTCGAGCAGGTCTTCGCCCCGGTCAACGCGCTCTTTGGCAAACTCCACAATCAGAATGGCATTTTTAGCGGCCAGACCAATCAGCGTGATCAGGCCAATCTGGGCATAGATGTTGTTGTTCAGATAGGGAAATAACAACAGGGTAATAATGGCCCCCATCGCCCCAATTGGCACGGAAAGCAGCACCGAAAACGGCACGGACCAGCTTTCATACAGGGCCGCCAGAAACAGAAAAACGAACCCGATACTGAGGGCAAAAATATAGATCGAACTGTTGCCCGCACTGATTTCTTCGCGGCTCAGTCCCGAAAAATCATACGAATACCCGGCAGGAAGCACCTCCGCAGCCACCTCCCGAAGGGCCTGATTAGCCTGCCCGCTACTGTAGCCCGGTTTAGCCGCGCCGTTTAGTTCAACGGCTCTGAACAGGTTGAAATGGGAGATCAGCGGGGCGTTTTCGATGATTGATGTTTTGATGACATTGCTGATGGGAATTAACTGTCCGCCCTGATTGCGGACATAAAACTGCTTCAGCGCGTTCACATCGGTGCGGTACATGGTGTCGGCCTGCGCCACCACCCGAAACTTACGACCGTAGATAATGAAATCGTTTACGTATTGACTGCCCAGATTTACCTGAATGGTACGGTAGACGTTAGCCACGTTGATACCCAGCTTTTTGCATTTTTCGCGGTCCACTTCCACCCGGTAGGCGGGGGTTTTGGCGGTAAAATAGGTGAAGGCCCGGCCAATTTCGGGCCGTTTGTTGGCGGCAGCCAGAAAGTTCTGCACCACCCCATCGAAAGCCCGCACATCGTCGTTGGTTTCGCGCTGCTGAATCTCGAACGTAAACCCCGACGACTGCCCCAAACCCGGAATAGCAGGGGGCTGCACCACCTGCACACGGGCATCGTTCAGGCTCGCCATGGCCCGTTGCAGTTTGGGCACCAGCGAGTCGGCCTGCATTCCGGTTTCGGTGCGTTCGTCCCAGGGTTTAAGCTGGATAAAAATGGTGCCACTGTTCGATTTCGAGGCAAACGTAATGGCATTCAAACCACCCAAAGCCGAAAAGTGATTCACATAGGGTTGCCGTTTGAGGGTGTCCATCATCGCGTTTAGCACGGCCAAACTGCGCGAACTCGATGCGGCTTCAGGAATCTCGTAGGTCACAATAAGCCGTCCTTCGTCTTCGGTCGGAATAAACCCCGTTGGCTTGGCCCGAAACATAAACACCGTGCCGACATAAACCACAAGTAGCGCGATAATAACCAGCGGTGTCGATTTGATAAGTCGCTGTACCCCATTGGAATAGGAGTTTGTAACGCGGCCGAACCACTGGTTGAATTTGTAAAAGTACCGGTTAAGCCCTTTTGCGTTTTCGTCGATGTGCTGCGGTTTCAGCAGCAACACACACAGGGCGGGGGTGAGCGAAAGGGCCACAAAAGCCGAAATCAGCACCGATACGGCAATGGTGATGGCAAACTGCTGATAGAGCCGCCCCACAATACCCGGAATGAAGCCCACCGGCACAAACACAGCCGCCAGAATCAGCGCAATGGCAATGACCGGAGCCGTAATTTCGCGCATGGCTTCCATCGTTGCTTCCCTCGGTTCCATCCCTTTTTCGTCGATATTGGCCTGTACGGCCTCTACCACCACAATGGCATCATCGACCACAATGCCGATGGCCAACACGAAGGCGAAGAGAGTGAGCGTGTTGATGGTGAAACCCAGCGGCACAAACAGGGCAAACGTGCCCACAATAGACACCGGAACCGCCAGCAAGGTGATGAGCGTGGCCCGCCAGCTTTGCAGGAATATAAACACCACCAGCACCACCAGCACCAGGGCCTCCATCAGTGTTTTGATAACCTCCGAAATGGATACCTGAATCACCGACACCGATTCAAACGGCACCACATACGAAATGTCTTTGGGAAAGGTCTTTTTCAGGTTATCCATGGCCGCATAGACCCCTTCGGCAGTGGCCAGGGCGTTGCTGCCCGGTAATTGATAGACCAGCAGATAGGCCGCCCGGTTGCCATCGACAAACGAATTGCTGGCATACGAAAACTTACCCAACTGCACCCGCGCCACATCGCTCAGGCGAACCAGCGATCCCCGCGCCGGATCGCTTCGGACAATAATGTTGTTGAATTCTTCCTCTTTACTGAGTCGGCTATTGGTAAACACCGTGTATTCGAATGCCTGAGACGTGGGCTGCGGAGGACCGCCCACCGACCCACCGGCCACCTGTAAGTTCTGTTCCTGAAGGGCAGCAATCACTTCGTCGGCCGTGAGGCCCAGTTGCGCAAGGCGATCCGGTTTGAGCCAGACCCGCATCGAAAAATCGTCGGCCCGGCTGAAAATATCGCCTACCCCCTTCACTCGAAGAAGGGCATCCCGAATGTAAATGTTGGCATAGTTGTCCAGGAATGAGACGTTATGCGTTTTGTCAGGCGAATAAATTGCCACCAGCATAAACAGCGACGGGTTCCGTTTGCGCACGGTCACGCCCAGCCGGGTGACCTCTTCGGGGAGTTGTGGAGTGGCAATGCCCACGCGGTTCTGTACATCGAGGGCAGCAATGTTCACGTCGGTTCCCAGATCGAAGGTCACGTTCATGCTCATACGCCCGTCGTTGGTCGCGTTGGTTTGCACGTAGCTCATGCCGGGTGTACCGTTCACCTGGGTTTCAATGGGGGTGGCCACGGTTTGTTCCACCGTTTGGGCATCGGCCCCGGTATAGTTGGCCGTCACCTGCACCACGGGGGGCGTAATGTCGGGGTATTGGCTGATCGGCAAACTCAGCAGCGACAGCACACCGAGGGCCACAATCACAACAGACACCACAATGGCGGTGACCGGCCGGTTAATGAATATTTCTGCGAACATGATATAAAGAGTGAAAGAGTGAAAGAGCGAAAGGGTGAAAGTCGGACACGGCAGTATTGCGTGATTAGTTGCTCTTTCACTCTTTTACTCTTTCACTCTTTATGTTTACTCGCGCCCCGTCTTTAATTTTCTGGGTGCCTTCGGTGACAATGAGTTCGCCTTCGTTAAGGCCGCTTTTCACGACTACTTTGTCGTTGATGCGGGCACCGAGGGTCAGCTTTTTCTGAACCACTTTGCTACTTTCGCCCACCACAAACACGAAATATTCGCTCATTTGCTCGGTGACGGCCTGGTACGGAATCAGCAATTGCGGCTCGTTCGTGCTGTTTTTAACCCGGAGGTTGCCATTCAGGCCCACCCGCAGTTGCTTGCGGGGATTGGGAAACGTCACCCGAACGCGCAGGGTGCCGGTTTGCGGGTCAACAGCGCGGTCGATAATACGGATGGTGCCGGGGTAGGAGTAGCGTGTTCCATCGGGCAACACCAGCATCAGCGTGGAATCGCGGACAACACCGGGTTTGTTCTGCAAGGCCACAAACCGCCCGATCTGGGCCTCGTCCGACTGAATGTCAGCCGCTATCGGATTATCGGACGAGATCGTGTTGAGCGGTGCTGAGCCGGGGGCTACGGCAGCCCCGATCCGCACCTGCGAGATGCCGATGGTGCCATCGAGCGGGGCATAGATCGTGGTGTATTTGAGGTTGGTGCCTACCTGCCGGATGTTGGCTTCGGCGGCTGCCACCTGCATTTTGGCCGCTTCGAGCGTGGCCGATGCATTATCGACTACCTGCCGGGCAATGGCATCCTGCTGGGCGAGGGTATTATAGCGGTCGGCATCTTTCTGAGCACGGTTGAGGTTAGCTTTCTGCACGTTCAGATTCGCCACCGCCTGATCGTATCCCGCCCTATACTGTTGCGGATCAATGGTATAGAGTTTCTGCCCTTTCCGAACGAGTTCACCATCCTGAAAGAAAATCCCGGTGATGTTGCCTGCCACCTGCGGCTGGATTTCTACTTCGACGAGGGCTGTTACCGTGGCCGGAAATTCGTCGAAATACGTGGCATTTCCTTTGGTGGCTTTCACCGCCGTCACAGGGGTTGGGGGGGGAGGTGCCTGCTGCTGTTCTTTTTTGTCCCCGCAGGCCAACGCAAACAGGTAGGTTGCCACAAACAAATGGACTTTAATCGCTGATTTCATAGGTGGTTAAGCTTAATAAGCAATCGTTCCCAAGGCACGCTGTACGTCTAACTTGCTGATCAACACCGAATAAAGAGCATTGAACACGTTGAGTCGGGCGGTGCGAAGGTCGGCCTCGGCAATGGTCACGTCGAGGTAGGTTTTGATGCCGGAACGATACTGTAAATTAATGATTCGGTAGACATCCTGCGCCAGTGTCTGGTTTTCGCGCAGGGCCAGATAATTGGCCAGATTGCCTTTGTACGTGGCAAGGGCCTGCGCATACTCGGCATCGACCGCACTGGTCAGGGCGTTTAGATCCCACTGCAACCGTTGAACCTGCAACTCGGCAATGCGGGTTTGCTGAATCCGTCGACCCCCCTGAAAAATGGGCAGGGACACCGACAACCCTACGAGCGAATTCGGAAACGCCTGGCTGTAGAGTTGGGGGAACACGTTGTTCTGATACAGCATGTTGTAGTTTGCGTTGGCGTTCACCGAGGGCAGATAGGCCCATCGGTTATACCGGACATTGGCATCGAGCAGGCGGCCCTGGGTTTGCAGCAACTGATACTCAATTCTCGATTTGGGGTTTGGTAACAGCAACGTGTCCAGGGCTATCTCGTTAGCTAATTGCAGGGTGTCATAAGTCAGTTTCAGCGGATTGGTGGGTGGGTATCCCATCAACTGTTTGAGCGTCTGGTACTTGGCTCCAATCAAATCCTGGTATTGCTTGCGTTGGGCGCGTGTATTGTTCAGGGCAATTTTGGCTCGCTGAGGGTCTGTTTTATCCACCACGCCACTCTGATACTGATTGGTGGCATCCTGCAAACTGCGTTGCAGTCGGGTGATGTCTTCGCCCAGAATATCGACCTGTCGCTGGGTCAGGATCACATCATAAAATGCCTTGCTGACGTTAACGGCCACGTCTATTTTGGCATCTGCGGTGGTTTGTGCGGCCTGAACCCGGTAGACATCAGCCGTTTGCCGGGCCAGCAATACATCGCGGTTAAACACACTTTGCGACAGTGAAAGCGATACCGTAGAGGTATTTTTGGCCCCCAGCGGAGTCGGAATAACTTCGCCCGTTGTTCGATTGGGGATGAGCGTGACGGGGAGTTTCAGGTAGTGCAGCAGATTAAAACCGGCTCCTATCTGCGGATACCAGGCGGCTAAGGCCGAACGAACCGTTTTTTCGGCAATTTCCTGATCAATTACTCGCTGCCGAACGCCGGGATTATTGTCTAATGCGTACTGAATACAGTCGGTCAGGTAAGCTTGTCGGGCTAATGAATCGCTAACTTTCTGGGAGACAGCCTGGTCAGGCACTAAACAGATAAGCCCACAAATTATTGTGAACCAACTGAATTTCATAACATTATGGATAGAAGACGCAGC
The DNA here is from genome assembly GCA_031411995.1 of Cytophagales bacterium. Taxonomy (GTDB): domain Bacteria; phylum Bacteroidota; class Bacteroidia; order Cytophagales; family Spirosomataceae; genus Rudanella. The sequence continues at coordinate 22,567 of JANOCD010000119.1, read as the reverse complement.
ACCCTTCTTGACTAGTCAATTAGGTGTACTAAACCGGAACAGCCCATTTTGCACTTTTGTTCACCAGGCCAACAAGCCTTACCTATAAAAACCAGTCATCTGTTCGGAGCTGAACGCCTGTTCCAGGTTTGATAAGGACTCCCCTGCTTCCGGCGGCAGGCCCAGTAATTTAGCTACTTCGGCAAAGACCAAAGCGGGCAGTTGTCCCGCTTCGCGCATTACTTTTAACGAGGTGCTTCCCGCCGATTTCGATAGTTTATTACCGTCACTGTCGGTGAGTAAGGGGTGATGCCAAACGGGGATTTGGGCGAACGCTTCGTGATCAAGCAAGCCGGCCAGATACTGCTGCATAGCGGTGGACTCCCGGAGGTCGTCGCCCCGAACAAGGTTGGTAACGCCAAAATGCAGATCGTCGGTGAGGGAGGTCACCTGATAGGCTGGAAGGCCGCTGCGCTGACGAACCACGAAATCATTTATTAGTTGATTATCAGAGTTTTGTGCCTGATCAATGCGCACTCGCCAGGCCATGTCCTGCATGGTAAAGGGCAATTGTTGCGCCCGCATTTGTTGGTTAGCTCGCTCGCCCATTGCCAGGATCTGTTGCCGCGAATAGGACGTTGCGTAGACCTGCCCCGTTTCGATCAGTGTATTCAGGGTTTGCTCATACAGGGGCAAGCGGTGCCGCTGCGACCAATTTCGTTCAAAATCGTCGGGGCCGGTGGGGCCTCGTTCATAGGTCAGGCCGAGGTAATCGAGCGAGTGGAACACATCGGCCACATAATCAGGGCGTTTGCGGTCGGCATCGAGGTCATCAATCCGCAACAGAATGGACGCACCCAACGACCGCGCCAGCAAATAGGTTAGCGTGAGGTTCACTCCGTTGCCGAGGTGCAAAAGGCCGGAAGGGGTTGGTGCGTAGCGGAACACTTTTCTGTGATTAAATCATTTATAGTAAACACTATTTAGTATTTTGATCATTGAATGGGGTGTTATACATTTACTCCCCACTTCTACTTCCCAACCATGAAACAACTTTTTTTCGGCTTACTTGTCTTGTCCATGAGTTGTACGAGGCCCACTTTGGACACACTAAAACCAAACACAAAGCCCGATGTTGAACCCACTCTGACAGAAATGAAAACGGGCACTGATAGTTTGTACATCGATTCGCAATTCATCAGCACCCGAACCTCCACCACTGATATTTCCGTTTTTTGTCAATACGGGAGTTCAATATCACTCTTCACAAGGCATATCCGGGAGGTCGGATACTGTTTATCGGCAACAGACTCTACTTTGTCAGTTCTTAACCCTCAACATAACCGAACGAAGGCTGTTTTCGATACAAACCGTAATACGTTTAAGGTTACTATTCCAAATCTGATTGCCAACCAGCGGTACTTTATTGATCCTTACTTCATTACTAAAGATGGGCGCGTATATTATGGCCGCTCATTAAAATCAAGCACGTTACAAACCCCAAGTTGGTTTCCAAGATCTCCAGCTAATTCGATTACATCATTTTCTATTACGCATCCTAATCCATCTGATTACAAAATAATTACGATTACAAACCGTTCTTCGCCACCAATTAATGGCTATTTTTTCACGGCCAACAGCGTTTTATTCCTGCTGGGAAGTGAAGGCCTGTTATGGCGTTACAACATAGATCAGGACAAATGGGAAAAACGCAAACAGCTCACTATTGGCAGCAGCGGACGATTCAATGGCTGGCCAGCAGTAGTTTTCGGTATCAACAAAAAAGGGTATGTTCTTTACACCGAAGCTATTTTCCCAAACCCAACCACTTACTGGGAATATAATCCAGACACCGATGAATGGAGCACCTTACCGGTTCCTGAAAAAATAATCGTAGCTGGTTTAGCGAGTGCCTATCAGATTGGTAACGAATTAGTCCTAAGAGACTCCTATGCAAAAACAGGTTTTCGATTCAACCCAATTCAGAAACGATTAGACCCTATCAAAGCCTCGTCCCTATTACTTACCGAGCCGTATAACTCCTTGCGATTTGTTCAGAATGCACCCGAGCCGATTGGTTATACCACGGAATCAACTCTTTCAGGAACAATCACGGAAACAGATATTGCAACAGAAATAAGGAGTTTGAACATAGTTCGGTATAGTGCAGAAGCAGACAGGTTCGACTCTAAAAAGACAGTTTCCAGCCTCAGAATTGATAGTTCTCCAACAGTTGCCTTTGCGGTTAAAAACGATCTGTTCTTTGGTTTAGGGAATACAAACACATTCTTACGGAATTCCCGCATCATCAGCGAAGTAACCAATTACAGTGATGATTTGATCCAGTATTCAGTCGAAACTGGCCAGATCAAAGCACGGTATAACCTGGCGATCATCAGACAAGGTAGTGAAACCAGTCAAACCAATGCGTATCAGATTTTCACTCTTGCGGAACACACGTTACTAGTTGATCGGCTAACTAACAAGGTGTGGGAGTTGGTCTTTTAGTCATTACACGATCCGCTGCACCTTCTCCAAATCGGCCTCCGTATCAATCCCATAACTTTCCAGGTCCGTTTCAACCACGCGGATTCGGTAGCCATTTTCGAGCCATCGGAGTTGTTCGAGGGCTTCGGCGCGTTCAAGTGTGGAGGGTGGGAGTTGGGTGATTTGGGCCAGAATATCAGTGCGATAGGCATATAACCCAATGTGTTTGTAGTAGGCGGGGCCATCGGGCCGGAGCCATTCTTCGGGTTCGCGGTCGCGCTGAAACGGGATCGGTTGCCGGCTAAAATACAGAGCCTCGCCCATTTGGCTCACCACCACCTTGGGAGAATTGGGGTTAAACAGCGTTTGGGGATCAGAAATAGCTTTAACGAGGGTAGCCAGTTCGGTGGTGCCATCCAGCACCGAGGTCAGTAAGTCGATTTGGCGGGGCTGAATAAACGGTTCGTCCCCCTGAATATTGACCACATAATCGAACGACTCACCCAGCAACGTGAAGGCCTCCTGGCAGCGGTCTGTGCCGCTTTGATGGTGGGTCCCGGTCATAATAACCTCGCCCCCAAACCCGGCCACATGGTCGCGGATGCGCTCATCGTCGGTGGCCACCACCACCCGGTTGAGCGTTAGCGACTGCCGGGCCTGCTCCACCACGCGTTGAATCATGCTTTTACCGTTAATATCAACCAGGGCTTTGGCCGGGAAGCGTGTGGATGCATACCGAGCCGGAATAATTCCAAGGATTTTCATAGCCGCAAACTTACGGAATTATGCGGGGGCGCCGGGTTTGTTATAACCATCAGAACCCCTAATTTTACGCAAAACGGTCCTTATTCATGAAGTCCTTACTCATCACCGCTTCGCTCGCCCTGTTCTTTAGCAGCGACCTCCGGGCGGAGTCTACTATCCACATTTCAACAACCAAAGGCCGCTTCGCCAACACCCTTCCCGACTCGGTGGGGGTCGAACGGCGCGATGGCAAGCTGTTTGTGTTGCACCGCGTGAATCAGGGGCAAACGCTCTATGCCATCGCTCGGCGGTATAACACGTCTGTTGAGGTGATCAAGGCTGCTAACCCCGGCATGGCCGATGGGGTTAAATATAACCAGACAGTGCGTGTGCCACAACCCGATCTTCAACTGAGCCGTAAAGACGAAAAAGCGGTTGACCGGGCTGCCAAACGCGAAGAAAAAGCCGCTAAACGAGCCGCTAAGGAAAATGAGCAGTTAATGAAAAAAACAGAGCCGGTTGCGAAAGCCGAATCTACACCGAAGGTAGAGGCCCAAAAAACGGCAAAAACACCATTGTCTGATGTTCATGTGGTTGAAGCCGGACAGACGCTCTACAGCATTGCCGTGAAAAACAAGGTGTTGATGGACGATATACGCCGGTGGAACAACCTCACCGGCGATAATATCCTGCTTGGACAGCCCCTGATCATTTCTGAGAAAGGATTTGCAGCCCGACAGGCCAGCAACGAGCCTGAACCAACCGCTACCGCGTCCAAAACTGAACCAAAACCAGCTACTGCAAAAAAAGAATCGACTCCGAAACCTGACCCGGCTTTCCGCCCTGACCCGGCTTTCCGCCCTGACCCAAACGCCAAACCGGAGTCAGGCCGTTCGGCGAACACTGAAACCGGCCCCGTTCGGCCCGGCGACCCTGGCACCAAACTTCCGACCAAAGGCCGTCGGGTAGCCGAAATTGGCATGGCTGACCGCATCGAGGCCGACGAATCGTCGAACAAATTCTTGGCGTTGCATCGCTCTGCCCCGGTGGGTGCGCTGGTGCAGGTTCGCAACGACATCAGCAACCAGAGTTTGTGGGTGAAAGTGATTGGCCGCCTGCCCAACACGGGGGTTAATGACCGGGTACTCATAAAACTCTCGTCCAGGGCGTTTGAGAAACTTTCGCCTAACAAACAGAGTTTTCGGGCTGAGGTGAGTTATATGGTTCCTTAAGGTATGGAAACGAAAGAAGAACGAATTGCCAAACGGCACCGCCTGCGCGACGAACGCATGAAGGCAACGCCGGGCTATAAAGTATTTAGTGTAATGTTCACGATCGGATATCCGTTTGTGGCCGTGTTTACGACCCTGATTTCAGGCGTTTTAGCCCTGATTTCGGGCCTTTCAAGGGGTATGGCCTGGCTTGCCAGCGGAGGAAAAAGCCGATGAATCCTGACGTTATCGACTTGCTGAATTTTAAGGCCGATCAATACAATCGGCCTTCTTTTATTACCAAAGACCCCATCAGTATTCCGCATCGGTTCACCGACCGACACGATATTGAAATTATGGGATTTTGGGCGGCTGTGTTGGCCTGGGGGCAACGACCCGTGATTCTGAAAAAAGCCGCCGAACTCATTGAGCTGATGGACGGTGCGCCCTACGACTTTATCAGAAACCACGACGAGCGCGACTTGAAGCGGTTCGACACGTTCAAACACCGCACCTTCAACCGAACCGATACGGGCTATTTTCTGCGTTTTTTCCAGGATTATTACTGGCAGCACGACTCCCTCGAAGATGCCTTTTTGCCTGCCAACGGCGGAACAGCATCACAAACCGTTCAACCCCACCTCGAAGCCTTCCACGACCGATTTTGTTGCTTACCTGACTTCCCCGCCCGCACCCGGAAACACATTGCCACCCCCGCCCGCAACTCGTCGTGCAAACGATTGCTGATGTTTTTGCGGTGGATGGTTCGGCAGGATGATCGCGGTGTTGATTTTGGAATCTGGACCCGCATCCGACCCGATCAGTTGGTGATCCCAATCGACGTTCACGTGGGGCGGGTGTCGCGGGTGCTGGGCTTATTGGAAAGCCGGAGTGCCGGACCATCCAAAACCGACTGGCGGGCCGCTCTCAACCTCACCGAAACCCTCCGCCAATTGGACCCCACCGACCCCGTTCGCTACGATTTCGCACTTTTTGGTTTGGGAGTTGAAGGCGAGTTATAAATTTGCGTATGCGCTTTTCTATCGAAACCCAACCCTTCGGCATTTTGCCCAACGCCGAATCCAGCGAACCCCTACTTGAATACGTTGTTCGGAACGAAGAAACCGGCGAAGGTTTCTCGGTGATTCCGGCTCATGGCGGCATCCTGCGGCAGTTGTTGCTTGGCCCCAAAAGCACGCTGGTACAGGTGCTCCGCGCCCCCGATTCGCCCCAGGCCCTATTAGCCGACGAAACCTATGCGAGTGCTTTTCTGTATCCCTTTCCGAGCCGGGTTCGGCATGGGGTCTATCATTTTGAGGGACAGGATTACGCGCTGCCCCTCAACGAACCAGCCCGCGACAATGCCATTCACGGACTGGTTCACTCGCAACCGTTTCGGGTGATTCGGCAGGAAACCGACCCCGATCAGGCTGTGCTGGTGCTGCAATACGATGCTGAGGAATTGGTTTCGGGCTACCCGTTTCCGTTTTCGCTGCGGATTTCCTACGTGATGACGGCCCCGCCCGCCGACCATCCAAACCTGTCCTGCACCCTCGCGGTGGCGTTTTCGGCTCTGAACACCGGCACGACCCGCTGCCCGGCAGCTTTTGGCTGGCACCCCTACTTTTCCCTCAATGGCGAAGCCACCGACGACCTGACCATCGACTTGCCCGTGAGCGAGGTGATCGAGTTAGACGATAATTTATTGCCGACGAGCCGCACTCCGTTCACCAATGCGAAACTGATGTCCTTGCACGAGCGCAATTTAGACAATGCGTTTGCGGTGCCGCATCAGCCGGAGGGTGTCACCACGGTCTTGCACTCGCCCAAGCAGCAGGTCTCGCTACACGTTTGGCAAAGTCAGGCGTTCCCCTATCTGGTTGTTTATACCCCCGGTCGGCGCGACAACATTGCCATTGAACCACTAACGGCCAACGTCAACGCCTTCAACACGGGCGAGGGCTTGCATGTGCTGAACCCCGGCGAGGAGTTGAACGGGCAAGTTCGGGTCTGGATGGAGTAAGCGTTACAGCTTCCTCACGTTCACATAATAATTGGCGTCCACGTTGAGCACGGTGGCCCCTTTGGCAGGGAGTTTGCGCCAGGCCGTTGTCGGTTGCAGGTTCTGGTAAGCGTTGGCATCATCGAAACAAACCCGCACCGGCATATCGAACCCATCCACGCAGTTAGACCAGTGATACTCCACCACGTCGTTTTTTAGCCGGTATTCAAGCACCGGAATCCGGGTGTCGCGCAGGTATTGATCGAACACTTTGCCGAGGTTCCGGCCCGCCTGCTGACTCACGTAGTTTTCGATTTGAGCCGTGGTGACGGTTTGGTGATAGAACGTTTTGTTCATCCCCCGGAGCAACTGCCGCCAGCGTTCGTCGTTGTTCACGATTTGCCGGATGGTATGCAGCATGTTGCCCCCTTTGTAATACATATCCCCTGATCCTGAGTTGTTTACATTGTACACTCCGATGATCGGGCGGTCGTTTCGGATATTGTTTCGGCACCCGATCACATATTGCGCACCGGCTTCTTTGCCATAATAGTACTCCACAAACAGGTTCTCGGAATAGTTGGTGAAGCTCTCGTGAATCCACATATCGGCCACATCGCGGTAGGTAATGTTGTTGGCAAACCACTCGTGTCCCGACTCATGAACGATGATAAAATCCCAGAGCAAGCCCCATCCCGTCCCCGACAAATCGCGCCCTAAATATCCGTTTCTGAACCGATTGCCGTAGGTCACAGAGCTTTGGTGTTCCATGCCGAGGTAGGGAGTCTGCACCAATTTATAGCCATCTTCATAAAACGGATACGGGCCAAACCAGTGTTCAAACGCCTTCAGCATCAGGGGCACCTGCTGAAATTGCTTCCGGGCCTGCGCTTCATTTTGGGGCAACGCATAATAGTTCAGGGCCAGTTTTCCTTTCTCGCCCGCATACGAGTCCGACCAATGGACATACTGAGCGGCATTCACGTTTACGCCATAATTATTGATCGGGTTGCCCACAAACCAGTCGAAGGTTTGGGTATTGTCCCCATTTTTCGTGACCCGGCGCAGCACCCCGTTCGAGACATCGGTGAGTGGTCCCGGCACCGTCACGCTAATGAGCATTGAGTCGGGTTCGTCGTACATATGGTCTTTGCAGGGCCACCACGCGCTGGCTCCAAGGCCCTGACAAGCCGTGGCAATGAACCACTGCCGGGTAGAATCCCGCGCCCAGACAAACCCGCCGTCCCAGGGTGGATTTTTGGCCCGGCGGGGTTTGCCGCCATAAAAAACCGTCAACTGCTCCCGCTGACCCACTTTCTGTCCTTTTTTAAGGTTCACAAAATAGGCATCGCCATCCTGCCGAAAGGTCAACTCCTGCCCGTCCTGCTCAATTTTCGTAACCTTCAGCGGTCGCTGCAAATCGACTTGCAGGGTCTGATTTGGCTTCAGCACCTGATAGGCAATCACCGTGCTGCCACTAATGGTGCTGTCGGTGGGCATGATCTTGATGCTCAGGTGGTAGTATTTTAAATCCCACCACACCCGTTGGGGCGTAATGGAGCCACGCAGCGTATCGTCGTGGGTAAACTCATACCGTTGCGCCCGGGCGAAAAGGGGCAGGAGACAGAGGAGAAAGAGTTTTTTCATTGGGGCTTATCGAAGTAGTGCTGAGTGGTTTCAGGCTTGCCCTGCCCCTAAATCCCCTGAAGGGGACTTTGTCTGGCGTTTGAGTAAGTCCCCTTCAGAGGATTTAGGGGCAGGGCAGACTAAATTTATAAAACCCTTAACGACCACCCGGCGGGCAGTATTTCAGGAGGTAATTGGTATAAAGCGTTCGCAGGTGTTCCGAGGTTCCGGCACCTTCCGAAATGCCGTGGCTTCGGTTGGGGTAGGGCATCACCTGGAACTGCCGGTTGTGCTTAATTAACTCGTTAATAAGCTGTTCGGCGTTGGCGTAGTGAACGTTGTCGTCACCCGTACCGTGGATGTAGAGCAGGTTCCCACGCAGGTTTTTGGCGTAGGTAATGGGCGAACCAGCCACAAAGTCTTCGCGGTTTTCCTGGGGTAACCCCATGTAGCGTTCCTGGTAGATGTTGTCGTAGAGCAACTGATTGCCCACGGCAGCAATAGAAATACCCGTTTTGTAGATGTCGGGGTACTGAAACAGCAAGTGCAGCGTGGTGGAACCGCCCCCGCTCCAACCCCAGACAGCCACTCGGCTGCTGTCTAAATAAGCGTGTTGCTGCAACAGTTTTTTGGCGGCCATTGCCTGATCACGGATGTTGATGCGCCCAATTTGCCGGTAAATCGACTTGCGCCAGGCGGCTCCTTTCAATGTAGGCGTACCCCGATTATCTACTGCAATGTAGCAATAGCCCGCTTTGGCCATGTCGCCCGTGAACATCCGGTTGCTCCCTGCCGAATACACATCGTTGGTGGTGGCACTGGCTGGTTCGCCATACACATAGAAAACGACCGGGTATTTTTTGGTACTGTCGAAGTCTGTGGGTTTAGCCATCCATCCGTCCAGCGTTATGCCATCCTCAGTCGTCACGGTGAAAAAATGGAGATTGGGGCGGTTAACGGTCTTCGGAGCCATAACGCCATCTGTCACAACAGCGGGTTTATGGTCGGGCAGGTGAACCCACGCCCGCGATGGAGGAATGGTGCGGCTTGTGAGCGAATGCAAGGCCCATTGGCCGTTTGGCGAAAGGTCGTAATCGTTGGTTCCGGTGAGGTCGTTGGGGGTCACGCGCTCCAATTTTCCTTTGCCATCGAGCCGAATACGGTGCAGATACCGTTGTGTCGGGTTTTGGGGCGAGGCAAGGAAATAGGCATAGCCCGCTTTTTCGTCGATCAGTTCAAGGTTGGCGATATCATAGTTTCCGGGAGTCAGCAGGGTTTCTTTGCCATCGCGACCAACCCGGTAGAGGTGCCGCCAGCCATCTTTTTCGGATACCCACAAAAACGCCTTGCCGCCTTCGATCCACTCCCAACCGGCCGGGTCGCCGTTGTTCCAGCGGGCCTTGCTATCAATCCAGGCTGCGTCGGTTTCGGTATGGATAGGCCGGGGAGCCGCGCCGTTGGCCGGGCATAGCATCACGATGCTCTTATTTTGTTTGCGGTTAAGTTGCTGCACAATCAGTTCGGGCGTGTCAGGCGACCACTCCATCCGAATCAGATAATTTTGCTGTGAATCGCCGGGAATAGGCAGCCACCTGGTTGAGCCTCCTGTAGCCCTCACCACCCCAATGCGGGTTGGCGAGGGTGCTTCGCCCACCTTGGGATACTCTACCGGCACCGTAAACGAATAGGTCGAGTCGGTGGTGTTCAGCATCAGGTAGTCGCGGATGCTGGTTGCATCCACCTGCCAGTAGGCAATTTGTTTACTGTCGGGACTCCACCGGAACCCGTCGAGGCAGCCGAACTCTTCTTCATATACCCAATCGAAGGTGCCGTTGATGCGTTTGCGGGTGCCGTCGGTGGTGAGTTGGGTGGTTTTGCCAGTGGCCACATCTTCCACAAACAGGTTGTGCTCGCTCACATAGGCAACCTGTTGGCCGTTGGGCGCGAGTTTGGCAAACATCAGCGACTGGGCCGGGCGGTCTTTCCCTGCCTGCCGTAGTTTTTTGTCGGCCATGCTGAGCACATAATAATCACCCCGGCTGTTTTGTCGCCACACGCGGGCCGTGTTGGTGAATACGAGGATCGTGGCCTTGTCTGCCGACAGGGCGTAATTGGCAATGGTGATGGGCTTGCCCGTAGCCGGATTGGTCAATTGCTCTTTGGTAATCAGGGGTGTAGTCAGCCCGGTTGCCATGTCGGTTTGGCTCAGTCCACCCTCTTTAACCGATAAATAACTATTTCCATCGTCTGTCCAGCGAATGGCACGGGAACGTTGAGCCGTGGCCAACTGACTGATAGTTAATACAAAAACAAAGGCAAGCAGGCGAATCATAGTAAGTTGGGGAAGGGGTTTTAATTGCTAAAATCGACATCGGGCCGATCCAGTTTGCGTTGGTTACGCCGGGTTGCGCCATCCGCTTTACCGACGGGAAGTTGTATTGTCAGTTTATAGAAACGCACGTCGCGCCGGTTCATAGATGCCTGAAAAACGCCCGGCTGGTCATAAATCGACACAAACCGGCGGGAGTTGAACAGATCGTTAGCGGTCAACACCACGCTGCCCCGGTTTTGCCAGAAGCTCTTCCGAAGGGCAAAATCAGCCGCCGTAACGGGCAAACGGTAGCCCTGCAACGCCACGCCCCGGCTGTCGCGGTTGCCACTGAGTTGGGCTGTGAAGTTGGCGGGAAACCGGTAAGTCAGGTTCAGTTTGGCGTTATACACCCACAGTTTAGTTTGAATGGTGGCTGATTGAATGGCGAAGCTACGGACGTTTGCGCTGGCTAACAAACTGAAATGGCGACCCCAATCCACTTTCAGCGACTGGTCGATGCCATATTGAATATCGGCTTTCACGTTCACCACTGTTGTCACCAGCACCGACGGATCGGTGGCCGAGGGTTGCACAAACGGCTTGATCGTGTGGTCTTCGTAAATATAATAGGCCGTAGCTAACCACTGAGCATGGCCAAACGTCCGGTTGTAAATCAGTTCGGCGGTGTTCACAAATTCGGGGCGAATGGCCGGGTTGCCAATCGTGATGTTCTGCCGGTCGTTGGCCTGAATCCCCACAAAGATGTGCCGGAAGTTGGGCCGACCAATTTTTCGACTCAAACTCAAGCCAATTTCGGTATTCTCGTTCAGCTTTTTGGTAGCCGAAAACGACGGGAAGAACGACTGAAACCAGTTTTTGCCCGTCCGTGATGGATAATAATACCCAAACGTGCTATTGTCGAACCGCGACAACCCCAGCAAGCTCGACTGTTCGATTCGCAGGCCGCCCTGAATACTGATACCGCTTCGTAACTGTTTGGTATAGAGTCCATAAACGGCGTTGACCGTTTCGCGAATATCGGCGTTTTGCGAGTAGGGCTGGAGCAGTGTATAAACCTGATTAGCTTCGTCTAACTGGTTGAAAAAGTACTGCTGATCGCGGGCGTAGGTGAAACTGCGCGCCCCGAATTCCCACTTGGCCGAGTCACCAACGGGCCGCACATAATCGAGTTGTACCAAATACTGATTGCCGATAATGCGTCCGCCGATGCGGTCTCGTTCGGGGTAACCGGGCTGTGTTTTGCCCGCTGCATCGAGCGAAGTCGTGAGCCAGTTGGCGGCATTGGATACCCGGTTGCGCGTCACCGACGTAACCAGCGACAATTCTTCGCCTTTTTTCGCAAAGGTGTGTTTCCAGTCGAATTCGGCCCCCATGTTGCTGTATGCATTGCGCGGGTCAACGGTTCGGCTACCGTAGCCGGTGCGGTTTCGGGCGGCATCGCTGTAGGTGTATTGTTGTTCAGAGAACGTGTTGTAGGCCCCACCCACCACCGTGGCTGCCACCGACAATATGTTGCGGGGGTTGGCCGTGTAGTCAATCGCCACGCGCCCGTTCTGGAACGTGTTGTTCAGTTTGATGGCCGTGTTCTGGTCGAAAAAACTCGTTGGTACGCCCGTTTGGGGGTTTCTGTTTGTCCGGTTCACGTAGCCTATCAGCGGATTTTGGGTGGCATTGAGGCTGTAGAGTGCCGTAATGTTCCAGCGACCTTCGCGCCAGTCGAGGTTGGCGGTGGCATCGTAGCGGTGGTTGATACCCACGCCCAAGCTTACCAAGCCATTGTAGCCTGGTGCCCGGTTTCGCTTCAACACCAGGTTCACAATGCCGCCCGACGTGGAGGCATCGTAGCGGGCCGAGGGATTGGTAATTAACTCCACCGATTCGATCTGATTAGCCGGAATCTGAGCCAGCGTCAGTTGGGTGGGTTTGCCGTTTACATAGATTGTGGTAGCCAGATTCCGTAATGTAGCATTGCCACCTTCGTCCACCACAATCGACGGAACATTGCGGAGCAGAGCTTCGGCGGTGCCGCCCACACTCGTCAGGTTTTTAGCTACATTGAACACCTGTTTGTCGGTGTTCATGGAGAGGGTTGCTTTTTCGCCCGTCACTTTCACCTCGTTTAGCAACGTTTCATCTGGACGAAGCACCAACTCCCCCAAGTCAGTCGTCAACTGGTTTATAACCAAAGAAATAGCCTGCCGGTTTGATTGATACCCTACAAAAGAAACCACTAACCAGGCCAGGGCCGAGGGTAAATTAATCACCGAAAACCGACCGTTGGCATCAGTTTGAGCACCTCCGGCAAGGGTGCTATCCTTACCCGATCTGCTCCAGACCGTCACCGAAGCAAAAGGAACGGCTTGCCGGGTGTTGGCATCCAAAACGCGCCCTGTCAGTTGCTGTCGTGACCCGGTGGTTTGACCCTCCCCCGTATGGGCTACCACCAGGAAAAAGATAAAAAATAGTAGCAAAAGCTTACTCATACGCTTAAGGAGGATGTCAAAGTCAAATCCGAACGGAATCAGGATACAAAGTAAACCAATCAAGCCTTCATAAACTGTCCGCCATTTACTGAGTTAGTAGTTGGTACAACGCACGACCATGACCACAGACCATATTCAGCAGTACATGCACACTCGCTTTGGAGAGTTCGCCAGCCGTTTTCCAGCTCTTACCCGCTGGCTGGCCGCCCGGCTGTCGACCGATCAGTTCAACGGCCTGCCGCTGACAATTTTGGCCGGTCTGCTGATTGCCAACGTGATGCTGTTGTCGGAAGTGGCCGAAAACATTGTCAACACCGAGCCAATGGTCAGAATAGATCAGTGGTTCACTGAGTTACTTTTTAAAGCCCGAACTACACAAATGAGTTCGTTTTTTTACGGAGTCACCTGGTTTGGGTCGCGCTATGCCACCATTGGATTTGCAGTGCTGGGGTCAATTGTTTTGGGCTGGAACCGAAAGTGGCGTAATGTGCTGGTTTTATGGCTATTAGTAGGCGGTGTATCCTTGTTTGTGCAGGTGGGCAAACGCACTTTTGACCGAGCGCGTCCCGCTCAGGCAGCCTACTATCCCGAAACAGGCTACTCGTTTCCAAGCGGGCATTCGGCCAGTTCCATGACTCTGTTTGGTTTGTTAGGTTATTTTTTCATTCGGGGTCAAAAACGCCCCCGGAATAAAGTTTGGATTGGGGCTGTGGCCGTGAGCCTGATTCTGGCTGTAGGGTTCAGCCGGATCTACCTCGGTGTCCACTTTCTGAGCGACGTGCTGGGTGGCTACCTGCTGGGCATCTGTTGGCTCATTATGGGTATTTTCCTGACTGAACAGCGATTTTTGCCTATAAACCGAAAGAAGCAGGTGTTAAATCATTGAACAACAGAAGCTTGTTCCTGCCTGCCAATGTTACCCAGCACAAAATCCTGTAGAGTAATGTGTTCGTAAATTGCCAGATTTGCATCCCGGACCTTCACCATGATCGGCTTCAGCAAGCATGTCTGTTCGTCGATGCAGTCGTCGCATTTCACGTAAAAATTCTTCGACACGCAGGGAGTCGGGGCAATTGGCCCGTCGATGATGCGCAGAACCTGAGCCAGATTTACCCGATCCGGCTCAACCCGCAGCAGGTAGCCCCCGTTTTTCCCTTTCTGGCTTTGAAGAATGCCGTGGTTGCGCAAATCCAGTAGAATTGTCTCCAGAAATTTTTTCGGAATGCGGTCTTCCTCGGCCAGCCACCCAATCATAACCGGCCCTCTTCCATATAGCTCAGCTAATCGTCGTAAGGCCTTGAATGCATATTTTGCTCGTTTTGAAATCATTTTGATTGGGTCTGGTTGATGATAAAAAGTTGATTTACAGTGGGTAAATAATCCTTTTTAGACGGGGTCATCTAATTAAATTATATCATTGGATTTGGATGATACGGCAAAGATGCACTTTATTTGTAAAATCTACTATATCAATAGATATAAAGTACTAAAAGCCTATCTACAGGCAAGAGTAAAGGGATTAAAGCGGGAAACTCAAGCAATGAACAGACCATGACACGAGAAATCAATACAGAATGGGGTATTTCCCGGTCATTGATACCGAGTAACTACCAAACAATTTACCAGATTATCGGCTTTGACCGGCTAAATTTTGTGGGGGATATTACCAATGCCATCCCTCAACATGAAAACTGCCACATAACGAGCTTGTCGTTTGAGTGCGATGGGGTCCGGGCCAACGGACGGCTGACGGTGCAGGCACCCGATGAGCACTATATGATGCAAATTGATCGGCGACTGCGGGCCGTGCAGGGTTTGGTGAGTATAAGAAAAACCAATTGAATCATGGAAGATAGAGCAAATCACACCATTCCATTAAACCCGTATGCCAGGGCTTTCCTTGGTTTCTGGGGTTTGGCCAGCCTGTTGCTGCTGGGTTTCCGGGCCGAAGATCCCAGCTATCGCGACCAGATAGAGAGCTGGCACCGGTCTCGTTTGGAGTCGCTGAAAAGTGAATCGGGCTGGCTGAATCTGGCGGGCCTGTTTTGGCTGAAAAACGGCCCAAATACCGTGGGCACCGACCCCAACAGCGATTTGACGTTTCCATCGGGCAAGTCGCCGGATCAACTGGGCACGCTCAATCTGTCGGGCGGGATTGTCACGTTCGAGCCTGCGCCGGGGGCCGTGGTTCGGGCTGGAACTGACCTGGTGTTGGCCCTGAAACCCATTTTTGCCCCCGACCTGAGCAAGCCCGTTACGCTCGAACATGGGTCACTTCGGTGGTTTGTTATTAAACGCGGCAACCGCTACGCCGTTCGGCTGCGCGACCTGGAAAGTCCTTTTCTGAGTCAATTTAAGGGGGTAGACCGTTTTCCGGTGGACGAGGCTTACCGGGTCAAAGCCACGCTCGAACGGCCCACCCAGCCCCGAACCATTCCAATTTTAGACGTGACCGGGCAAATTTCGCAACAACCTTTGGTAGGTACGCTGGTGTTCGAACTGGGTGGTAAAACTCACCGGCTCGATGCGGTGAGCGAAGTTCCAGACAAACTCTTTATTCTGTTTGGCGATGCCACAAACGCTCATGAAACCTACGGCTCAGGCCGGTTTCTGTATGCCAACACCCCCGGTGCCGATGGCCTGACAACGTTGGATTTCAACCAAAGCATCAATCCGCCCTGTGCGTTTACCCCCTTTGCCACCTGCCCCTTGCCTCCCAAACAAAACCAGTTGACGGCGCGGATACCAGCGGGTGAAAAAAACTACGGCGATCATTAACAAACTGGGTGACAAACAAACCCAAATTATGGAGATATTGCCGAACAGTTAACTCACCAAAAGCGTGAATCAATCCCCAAAACAGTACGATGCCGTCGTGGTTGGCTCCGGCCCAAATGGGCTAAGTGCCGCCATTGTGCTGGCTCTGGCGGGTTTGTCGGTGCGGGTGTTCGAAGCCAAACCTACGATAGGAGGGGGCACTCGGTCGGCAGAGCTTACCCTGCCCGGTTTCGTGCATGATATGGGGTCTGCCATCCATCCGCTGGCTGCCGGGTCGCCCCTGTTTCAACATTTCCCTTTGGCGCAACATGGTTTGGAGTTTATTTACCCTCCGGTGGCGGCTGCGCACCCGCTGGATGGGGGAGGAGCTGCATTGCTGGCCGGTTCGGTCGATCAAACAGCCCAACTGCTGGGTGCCGACGAACAGGCCTATCGAACCCTGATGAACCCCATTGTGGAACACTGGTCTACGCTGGCTCCCGATCTGCTGGGGCCGTTACGCTGGCCCAACCATCCCCTCGATATGGCTCTTTTTGGCCTTAGTGGCCTGTTACCCGCTACTCATTTAGCCAAACGCTTTCAGACCATCGAAGCGCGGGGATTGTTTGCCGGAATGGCCGCCCATGCCATTCAACCCCTCACCAACCTCACCACTTCGGCGGTAGCTCTGGTGCTGTTGGCGTTGGGTCATCATCGGGGGTGGCCCATGCCAAAGGGGGGCGCACAGGCCATTGCCAACGCGCTGGCTTCCTACCTGCGGTCGCTGGGGGGCGAAATTGAGACCAACTACACCGTGACAACAATGAACGACCTGCCCAAAGCGCGGGTTGTGTTGTTTGACCTAACCCCGAAACAACTCCTGACCATTGCGGGAAACCGATTTTCGGGCTTCTATCGCAACCAATTGACCCATTATCGGTATGGTCCCGGTATTTTCAAGATGGACTGGGCACTCGACGGGCCAATTCCATTTACGGCTCCAGGTTGCGAACAGGCCGGAACTGTTCATCTGGGTGGCACCCTGGAAGAGATTGCAGCCGCCGAACAACAAACTATCGACGGGCAGCATCCCAACCGACCCTATGTGTTGCTGGCTCAGCAAAGTCGGTTCGATGCCAGCCGTGCCCCGGCGGGGAAGCACACGGCCTGGGCCTATTGCCACGTTCCGAATGGCTCAACGCAGGATATGAGTGCGCAAATAGAGGGGCAGATAGAACGATTTGCGCCGGGCTTCCGCGACCGGATTCTGGCCCGGCACACCATGAATACGGCGCAGATTGAAGACTGGAACCCCAACTATGTGGGGGGCGACATTAACGGCGGTATCCTCGACTGGCGGCAACTTTATACCCGCCCGGCTCTCAGCCTTAATCCGTATAAAACCGGAGTGTCAAGTCGCTCAGAACCCGGTATTTACATCTGCTCGTCGGCCACCCCGCCGGGGGGAGGGGTACATGGCATGTGTGGCTATCATGCGGCCCGTGTGGCACTGCGGGAGGGTTTTGGCAAAGAAGTGCCGATAATTTTGTGAGGCTTGATGTTAACTGTAGATCCAAACTATCGGTTATATTTACCCCAATTGAAAACGAATGATCAACCGATAAAACAAAACCACTATGGCAAAGGGTCAGAATGTGCAGAAGAGTGCCAAAAAGGAGCCGGCGAAAACGCCCAAAGAGAAAAAGGAGGAGAAGCGCGAGAAAAAAGCCAAACGCGACTAAATGATCTCCACCACCATTCAGATTAAACCGTACACGGCATACCAACAGCAAGGCGTTATCGACCTCATTTTGGGTATTCAGCAAGGGGAGTTTGGGGTTCCCATTACCCTTGCTGATCAGCCCGATTTGCTCACTATCGAAACGTTCTACCAATCGGAGCGGGGCAATTTCTGGTGCGCTTTGACGGAAGAAGGGCAGGTTGTTGGTACTATTTCGCTGATTGATGTGGGCGAATCGTTTGGCACGATCCGCAAAATGTTTGTTCAGGCGGAGTATCGGGGCCGGGAGTTGGGGTTGGCTACCTTGCTGCTCCAAACGCTCGAAGCTCATGCCGCAACTGCCGGGCTAACAGCCATTTACCTTGGTACGCTTGATTATCTGGCAGCCGCCCAACGGTTCTATGCCAGAAATGGGTACGCACCCATTGCGATGGATGAGCTGCCCGACGCTTTCCCCCGAATGCGGCTAGACAACCGGTTTTTCAGGAAACATTTTTGAAAACCGGAAACCGTTTGCGGATTGCTTGTGTTACAAACTACACGCCCGAAAGGGAGCCGATTCGTCGAA
Source organism: Cytophagales bacterium (assembly GCA_031411995.1). Lineage (GTDB taxonomy): Bacteria > Bacteroidota > Bacteroidia > Cytophagales > Spirosomataceae > Rudanella. The sequence continues at coordinate 4,637 of JANOCD010000119.1, read as the reverse complement.
ACGTGTCCGTTCTGGGGTCGACCGGAATTGACAGCTTGCTGAGGTCGCGTGTAAGCATGCCGGGAGTTGACGGAATTTCCCGCCCAAACAAATCGTCAAAACAATAACTGGCGAGTATAACTACGCCATGGCTGCTTAATCCGACGGATTAGCATAACCATCGTCTCCCCGGCCTACGTGCTGCTGGCTGGATAAGGGGGCGTCGAACGCAGCGCTGGTTGGTGTAATGGTATTAATAGCCAACGAGATCCAAGTACCTACGGTGAAAGGAAGGTCTGATGTGAACCAGCTTTTTACCCGACAATCCAATCACAACTAAGCATGTAGAAAGCACGACGGGTTCCTTGACTGGACGAGGGTTCAAATCCCTCCGACTCCACCACCCAAGTTCTGGTGCTAAATCCCTGAAAACCACTGGCTTTCAGGGATTTTTTTTAAACAGGTTTGAGCCATGAAAAAAAGATGGCTCAAAAAATGGCTCGAAATATGGCTCAAAAAATGGCAGCAAAAACTGCAACAAAACGTGGTTAAAAAGGCAGGCTCCACACCCTATCCATTCCGATTGCCCGCCATCAATAAGCCCGCTGACAACGACCTCTCCAAGCAGTGGTGTGTCGCTTATGGCGTATGGAACAAGCGTACCAAAGCGGTCGAGCGCAAGCGGGTTGTGCTCGCCGGTGAGACCGTCAAGGATCGGTTGGCGATGGCTGACAAACTCATCACCTTTCTGACCGAATACCTCAAGGACGGCACCGCATTTGTCAATGAGAATCCCAAAAAAAAGGCTGTTGCAAAAAAAGGCGGTCGCCCGAAGGGTAGCCGCAACTACGCCGATCTGCAAAAAAAATCGGTGGATGCCCTGTCCACCCCTACCCAGCCCCGCCTTCATCTCCCCGTTTTTGAGCCAACGGTTCAAAATTTTTCGTCGGAACAAAAGAATAAGTTGTTGCTGGAACCCCCGGTTCCGGCGTTATTGGCTTCGGGCCCATCCCCAGCGAAAACTGGCCTGGCTAATCTGACTATTAGCCAGGCTAAAGACGATTATATTACATACGTTACGCCGGTGCTGGAAGGCAACACAATCACGCGCTATAGTTCGTCGCTTAATTCGTTGCTGGAGTTTCTGGATCGGCGGGGCGTGAAAGAAACCTACACACTGGGGGAGTTCTCCGACATCGATGCCAGCGAGTACCTCGACGAGGTGATCCGGGTGGAGGGTAATGCCAACCGCACCCGCAATAACCGGATGACGGATCTGTTTACCGTGTTCGAGCATTTCATTAAAGCGGATCGGCGCACGAAATCATTGACATTCAATCCCTTTTCAGACATTGCTAAACTGCCCTGCGTCTCTGAGAAGCACCAGCCCTATTCGGTCGAGGAAGTCGATGCCTACCGTAAAACCTGTCTGGAGATGGGTGAACGAGGGAACGAATTGCTGTTTTTTGTGCAGTTTCTCTACTACACCTTTACCCGGCCCCACGCTGAAGCAAGGCACCTCCGTATCAGAGATCTACAAAAAAGTAAGATATACATACCCGGATCTGCTTCCAAAAACCACAAAGGGGACTACATTCACCTGCCCCAACCGCTTCAGCAAATTCTGGAAGAGCGAGGTATTTACCGTTACCCATCCCACTATTACATTTTTAGCCGGGGTGGCGAACCGGGTTTAAAACTGCTGGGCGAAAAATATTTTTATCGTCGGCATGTCGATGTGCTTACGGCTATTGGGCTGGTTGATACGCTCCATGATTTGTATAGTTTCAAACATTCCGGGGTGAGGGCGTTGTGGGAAGCGACCAAGGATATAGAACTGGTCAAAACGCAGTGTCGGCATCAGAGTATCAAACAAACCATTGAATATTTGCGCGATCAGGGCTACGACATGACCGAGCAGAAGCGAATTCACTTATTCCCCAAATTCTGATTTTCTCTTATCGTATGCCACACGGTTCGGGGCAGGGTATCGGCGGGAAATGGCTGGAGGGGCTGATAATTGGCACGAAGCCTGGCATTGGCAATGTGGAGTGCCTCGGCGTACTGAATGAGCAGGTCCTGACTGTTGGTAAGCCAATCGCCGTACTGATCAGCGATCTGCCGGGCCTGCTTCGTGCTGGCCTGGCATTCGTTAGTAAGTGATAGGGAAAACTCAAGCTGTCGCCACAGGGAGTCATTTCGTTGGCTCAAGCGGTGCAGTTGATAGGTCTGCGTAAAGACGCAACCAATCAGCACCACCATGACAATTCGAATCAGTGTCATGTTGCTCATATAACCGCTGTTCTTTTAATTTCTTGATTATTCAGTTTGGCCTCCTCGATCACGCGCTGATAGTCCAGGTATTTATACATCGTGCGGGTCGAGATGTTGAGCTGGTTCGCAATTTGTCGTTTGGTCAGCGTTTTTACCTGGTTGAGTGTCCAAACCGTGACCGCCATGATTTTAGCCTCCTCGCTCATGCCCTCCGGTCGGCCCGGTTTGATGCCCCGGTCCCGGCTGGCCTGTAAACCGGCCTGGGTATTTTCGACAATCAGATCCCGAACGTATTCGGCCAGTGACGCAAAAATATTATACATCAATCGTCCCCCGGCGGTTTCCGTGTCGATCTGCATGGTGATGCACACGAAACGGACATCCTTTTTCCTAAAGTCATTCATGAGCCTGACCAGGTCGATCAGCGAACGCCCAAGCCGGTCGAGCCGCCAGATCACGAGGGTATCACCTTTACGCAGTTGACCCAGCAACTGATCGAGCTGGGGGCGGCTGGTTTTGGTGCCGCTGATTTTTTCAATAAAAATCAGATCACAGCCCGCCCGCTCGAGAGCATCCTGCTGGAGATTGGGGTTCTGGTCTTTCAGGCTGACCCGGCCGTAGCCAAATACCATGCTCTTGTTTTACTTTTTCTGTCTGATGTCGCAAATAAGTAAAATAATTTAGTACTACATAAAAGTAAAACAACAATTATCAAAAAAGGCGGGTTTTCGTTCCCGCCTTTTTTGTGCTACAAAACTGATCGTTTTTTTGTTACACCCTAATCACAAAAAAGGCCCGGTACTGATTGTACCGGGCCTTACGCTCATCAGCCTAAACCACCACCACTCCGCTTAACCGCTGGCCTAATTGTCGAATGGCTTCTTCAATCTTTTTCGCCTGCCGCTCCGAGGGTCGTTTCTTGCCTGTCACATACTGCCGCATCAGCGATTGATTCAATCCCGCCAATGTCGCCACCGAGTTGATCTTGATTGAATCGAAGACCTCAAACAAGGCGGTCAAATCGTACTCATACGCAAACGTGATGTCGTTTGCGTCAACGTGTTGCCAGTGTGCTAACGCCTGGCCTTCGTGAGCAATGTAATCGGCAACCAGATCACGCAGATTGTCCGTTACCTCTTGGATTGTTTTAGCGACCGTCGTGTACAGAAATTCGCCGGGTATCTCGATACGCCCGAATAATTCTGTATCACCTTTTTCAAGAATGACGGTTAACGAATTGCTTTTTTCCATTGGCTGTAAGTTGTGGTTGGCTGTTTTTTTACAAGTCTTTTTGAAGGCCCGAATCGGGCGGGGCTGAATTACTTCAACCCCGCCGTTTTCAGAATGTCATTAAGGGTGCCGGGCTTTAAATCGTCTTTTCCGTGAACCGGAACCGCAATATTGGCACTGAGTTCTTTGTGCTTGAATATTTGGTGGCTCCCACGCTGTCTGACCCAATACCAACCCGCTCCCTCAATCAACTTGATAACCTCCGAAGCCTTCATAAACGACTGGTTTTATTACATAGTAAAGTAACAAAAAAGATACCTGACCGCCAAGCAGTCAGGTATCTTTTTTGTTACTTTATTTTTCTTGGCTTGTTGCCGGGTAGGATTACTCCCTACCTATACATATAGGCTTAACTTTTTACCGCTTGAAACCGCTCCCGACGGGGCGGTGCTGCCTGACCCGTTTGCTCAGTAATCTTCGGCACGAAGGTACTCGCCCGGTCCACTACAGACCGAACACGGGGGTACAGCACCGCCCCACCGGGACGGCACTGCACCTTCGTGACTATACTAAAGATTACTGAGCGGGGCAAAGGTACAAACCACGCCTATATATATAGGAAGGGCAATCGTAAAAAGGGCCGATCCAGAAACTGGATCGGCCCTTTTTACTACACCGGACTGGCGATTTCGGCAAACACATCCTCCAGCTCGAACAGATCGTTCACCACGGCAGCAACCCGCTCCGGGTCGTGCAGATCGACGTTTAGTGGCGTGGTGCTGATCAGCCGGTACGCGGCTTTTAGATTCTGGCAAATGTTTGCGGCACCTCCCTGGCCGGTCAGGGTGCTGCCCTGCTGCTGTTGGAGGTACATCATCAGGGGGCCAACATTGACGGTTTGGCCGGTGTGGGGGTTCTCGACGAGAATAGGCTGTTTTTGAAGTGTGTGTGTCATTCGTACTGGGCGATGTTAACAGGTGCTGTTTAAATTACTGAGCATTACAAATTTATGAAGGCTTAATTCGGGTTTCAAGTTGCTATCAATAGCGTTAACAAGCCAGATAAGGCCAACTGGCCGCGCTTTCTCAGATTATATAGGCACTCAAAGAAGCCTAAATAGTAGGGTAAGTACGTTTGAGAAATGCCCCGGTGAA
>JANOCD010000118.1:0-2940 GCA_031411995.1 Cytophagales bacterium | reverse complement strand
ATGCAGGCACCTTTACCGCATGATAAACTCCACTGCTATGAAGACCATTCTGGTGCCAACCGATTTGAGTGAATTGGCCAACAACGCCCTTGCCGTAGCTGTTGACATCGCCCGTGATTACAATGCCGAGATCCTGCTGGTGCATTATCAGCCATTTTCCATCGCCCGCGCTAACACGGTAGAGGGGTCTATGTCGATGCTCAGTTACCTCGACGAGCAGGAAGACAATAATAAAGCTGAGTTGCAACAGGTGGCCGAAAATCCGGCCTACAATGATGTTCGTATCAGTCCAGTTACCTGCAAAGATGCGGGCGGGGTATATGAAGCCATAACCGAACGGGGAGCTGATTTAATTGTGCTGGCTACGCACGGCACATCGGGTTGGGATGAGTTGCTCTTTGGCTCCAACGCCGAACACATCGTTCGCCATGCCCATTGCCCGGTGCTGGTGTTGAAAGGGGCCGTAACTGGGTTTGCACCCAAAAACCCGGTGGCCGCCATCGACGTAGACGAAGCCCTGAAAGCCAACTGGCCAGTCTATCCGTTCAACGCGGGGCGCAACAGCCTGAAGCAATTCGTTTATGCAAGTACACCCAACGACCCTATCCCGGATAGAGGAGTTCACGAATGGATGCAGGAAGTGGCCATGGAAAATGGTATCACCGACTACGAACTGCACGTCCGTCATGCCCGCACGGTGGAGTCAGGCATCCTGAACTATGCCACGGAGCAGCAGGCCGATTTGCTGGTGCTGTTTACGCACGGCTATACGGGCCTGCGCCATCTGTTGCAGGGCAGCGTAGCCGAAGATATACTGAATCATGCCCCCCTGCCCATACTGATACTGCGGATAAACGACGGCAGCGTCATGCCGCCCGTCGTCCGCTAAGTAAAAAGGTTAACACCAACCAACTCAGCAAAGTCTGCTCGTTATACACACAACAGGGGACGAGTTATGCCGGTTATTATCGAGCCCCTACCCCTAAAGTCATGAAAAAAATACTCGTCACAACCGACTTTTCTGCCAACTCGAAGGCTGCAATGCGTTTTGCTATTCAGATAGCCTCGCAAAGTGGGGTTGCGCTCACATTTTTACACATAAGCCACATTCCGCGACCAACCACCTGGAATGAAGCCACGTATACAGCTCACGAAAAAAGCGAATTGGATACAGCGCGGCAGACCCTCGACCAGTTGGTCGAATCGGTCTATAAAAGTCGCAACGTTGATCCGGTCAACTACACCTGTGTCGTTAAAAATTCCCCATTTACGGATAGCACCATTCGGGATTATGCGGCTGACCATACTTTCGACTATGTCTGCATCAGCACGCGGGGAGCGGGGATGTTCGAGAAGCTATTTGGCACGACCACATCGAATTTAATTAATCAGTCATCGGTTCCGGTGATTGCCGTGCCGGGTAACTACCGGGCAGCCGAAATCGACAGCGTTCTGTATGCCAGCGATTTAAGTAGCCTGGGTCCCCAGATAAGGCGCGTGGTCGATTTTGCCCGACCGCTTTCTGCCAGGGTCGAGTTGCTGCACTTCAGCGAACTAAACGAACCGGTTACTGACCCGGAGATAATCGGCATGGCGGTGCAAAAACATAGCGATTATCCGGTAGCCGTGCATCTGAAACCCCGCCAGATCGTGAATACACTGACTGCCGACATCGAGACGGTTGTGAAAGCCCAAAAGCCCTCGGTACTAATTATGTTCACCACTCAAAACGAAGGATTTTTTAAGCGATTGTTCCTATCGGGCAATTCGATTGACTTCTCCTTTCTGACCACTGTGCCGCTGCTGGTATTCAGCAAATCCTGACTTACTATTTGCAATCTCCTCGCCCCACGAATAAGCCATCGACACCGTAATGGCAACACTCGATTCCTGCATCCGCTGGTGAGGAAAGGCCTGAAATTCGTGCCTGGACATGGACACACTGATACAATGGAGAAACTACTGATTACGACACCAGCGGGCAATGTTGGTCTGGCTACCCTCCGACAGTTAGCAAAACACCCCAATCGACCCCACCTGACCCTGGTAGCCGGGGTGCTCCCTTTCCGTGAAATACTACCCGAACTAAGCGCCCTGACAGATGTCAGGGTGCCGCTGGATTTCAGCCAACCCGAAACATTTGCGGTCGCTTTGGCGGGGGTTACGCGGGTGTTACTGGTGCGGCCACCCGCGTTAGCCGATGTAAATCGGTACTTTGCTCCCTTTGTGCTGGCTATGCAACAGGCGGGGGTAAAGCAGGTGGTGTTTCTGTCGTTGCAGGGAGTGGAGAGCAACCCAATAACCCCCCACCACAAAATTGAGAAACTTATCCGCGAAGCCAGATTAGGCTACACCCTCTTGCGCCCCAGCTTTTTTATGCAGAACCTCAGCACAACACTGTGTTCGGAGATTCGCGAGCGGTCGGAAATTTTTGTTCCGGCAGGGAACGGTCGAACCAGCTTTGTGGATGTGCGGGACCTGGCCGAGGTTGCTGCCCAATCGTTAGCCACCGGGCAGCATCTGAATGCCGCGTTTGAATTGACCGGCTCCGAAGCCCTGACATATACTCAGGTGGCGGCCATCCTGACCGATGTGCTTGGCCGTACCATCACCTACCGTTCTCCTTCCATACTGCGGTTTATCTGGCAAAAGGTAGTGCGGGAAAAAATAAAACCCGGCTTTGTTCTGGTGATGGTTGCCCTCTACACGGTGGCTAGACTGGGTAAAGCCGCTGGCTTGACGGACACACTGGCTAAATTATTGGGTCGTCCTCCTACTTCGTTTCGTCAGTTTGCTAATGATACCAAAGCTGTCTGGCTAATGACTTGAGCTGAACTTTATTTGAAACGATATTGACTATCAATTGGCACCTGTACTGAGAAACGGATTGATTTTGGCAAACGTAGGGGGCATTGAATCGAGAAGATTACTCGATTCAAT
>JANOCD010000117.1:0-13206 GCA_031411995.1 Cytophagales bacterium | reverse complement strand
ATGCAGGCACCTTTACCGCATGATAAACTCCACTGCTATGAAGACCATTCTGGTGCCAACCGATTTGAGTGAATTGGCCAACAACGCCCTTGCCGTAGCTGTTGACATCGCCCGTGATTACAATGCCGAGATCCTGCTGGTTCATTATCAGCCATTTTCCATCGCCCGCGCTAACACGGTAGAGGGGTCTTTGTCGATGCTTAGTTACCTCGACGAGCAGGAAGACAATGATAAAGCTGAGTTGCAACAGGTGGCCGAAAACCCGGCCTACAACGATGTTCGTATCAGTCCGATCACCTGCAAAGATGCGGGCCGCGCTCGGTCGGGCGGGGTATATGAAGCCATAACTGACCGTGGGGCCGATTTAATTGTGCTGGCCACGCATGGCACATCGGGTTGGGATGAATTGCTCATTGGCTCCAACGCCGAACACATCGTCCGCCACGCTCATTGCCCGGTGCTGGTATTGCAAGGGGCCGTAACGCCATTTGCCCCTAAAAACCCGGTTGCTGCCATTGACGTGGACGATGATTTGAAAGCAAACTGGCCGGTATATCCCTTTGATAGGGGTGGAAACAGCCTGAAGCAGTTCGTCTATGTGCGTACTCCCAATGATGTCCTCGTACCCGAAGGAGTTCATGAATGGATGCAGGAATCGGCACAGAAACAGGGCCTTACCGACTACGAGTTCCACATCCGTCAGGCCCGCACTGTGGAAAGCGGCATCCTGAACTATGCCCTGGAGCGCAAGGCCGATCTGATTGTTGTTTACACGCATGGCCACACCGGACTGCGCCATCTTTTGCAGGGAAGTACCGCCGAAGACATCCTGAACCACGCGCCCATACCCGTCTTGATTTTGCGGATAAACGATCAACAATCAGCAAGTTAATATCCCAACATCCAAACTACTCAGCCCGAGCTATTCGTTATGAAAGCCGCCGTTGCCCGCGTGTATAGGCAACCGTTACAAATAGAACAAGTACCAGTACCTACAGTTGTGCCGGGCCGGATTCTGGTGAAAGTGGCGGCCTGTGGGGTTTGTCATACGGACTTGCATGCCATTAATGGAGACTGGCCCGTAAAAGCAACCCTCCCCCTCATTCCGGGGCATGAAGGTGTAGGCACCCGGCTCGATCTGGCGGAAAGTCTGGCGTTTGCGACTGAAGGCCGGGTAAAAGTTCGTTATCGCCGTGAACCGCTGGAAAATATCAATCTGGTTTTGAACGATATGCGTGTCAGCTCAATCAACGGACGAGTTGTGCTGGATATTAACTAATCCGTATAGCCCCATTCGGAATTATTTTTTGTACAGCCCTCTCACCGTTGGCAACAGCGCGATAAAAAGGATAGCTATGGCCAAAAACATATAGTACGTTTGTGACCAGTGAATACCGTAAAGAAAGATCATTTCCACCTGTATCCAGATGATGAGCGCGAAGGCAACGTAAATACTACCCGCCCAGGCCCAGTGTATATCCGGGTAAACATTAAGCCGTTCGGCTAATGCACTGGCGGGTCTTTTCAGTAGGGCGAACACCAGCCCACAAGGAATCAGCCCCAGCACGACAAACAAGATCATGCCCGGAATCAGAAAATTGGTGAATGGCGACCTGTCTAACATCGAAAGCGGCATCCCGAACAGCTTGCCCGACGGTGAAACGATCAACACACCCCCGCCAAACAAGGCACCTACGCCGAAGAAGGCCAGAAGAACCAAAAGAATAGTTCGTGATAGTTGAGTCTTCATAGTTTTTTGCGAACAATAGAGTTCGTGATTTGTGCTGAACTTTCTTTTTTGAAAATTTTTCTATCCCGAATCAACAACAAGGAAACAGTAATCAGACCGGAGATCAGCAAGCCGGTATCCTCCACAATACCGAATTGAAAAACAGCCATAAAACCGATGACTGACCAGAGCAAGGGAATGATGAGCAAGCCGGGAGAAAATGGTTTGACAAGGAGAAGCAGTAAGCCAAAGGTGAAAATTGTGGTTGGGCAGGGAAGGCCAAATGTGGGCGAGTCGGGATAGGTGTGGCCCAGAAAATAGCCCGTAATCGGATAAACAATCAAAGCGAACAGAACCAGGCTGATTCCCGTAATACCGTACCGATTAGATTGGAATTTGAACGAAAGTTTATTCTTAAATATGCCGAAAATTATAAATAAAATACCCTGTAGGACAAATACTATCCCGAAAAGATAAGCCGCTTTATTGATTTTGGTGAAGTAGAGGACGTGATAAACAAGGCCCATCCATAACCAGAAAAAAGCCAGCATACCACTGATGATTTTACCTGACTGGGGATTGGGTTTCACCGCCAGATAAACGACAGCGATCCCGAGCAGATAAAAAACAATCTGCATCGGGAAAATCCCCAGGTTATACGCCCTGAAGACCCCTAAAAATTGGTCAGCCGTAAAGGGCGTTCTCATGGCATCGGCTTTATTTCACTCATCAGATACCCGCCAAAGCCAATCAACCACAGCATAATCGGGTACGCAACCCAGCGTTCGGTGCCACCATCGCCAATGAATGGGAACAAAAGATTCGGTGAAAAAACGGCTGTAAACCAAGCTGTTAAAGCTATAAAACCGAACGAAATTCCGAAATAACGGAATGGGGCTGAACTGACCGTAGCCGCTGTAATGGCTGATACACCACCTGATTGAAAAGCGAGCATGGCCGACATCCCATGATACGGAGCGTGGTTGCCAGGAAAGAAGCCGATGCCCACCAATCCCAACCCAAACAGACTGAGCGGAATACTGACGAGCCATTTTCTGAAAAACTGGTGTACATACCATACACCTATCAAGACCATAAAACCAGCCGCCAGCATTGTTCCGTTGAAAATATTGGCCGATGGCTGATAGATTAACCTGGCCGGTGGCACCGTCGAACCGAGATCACTAATCTGGCTTCTTGTCGTTGAATAACCCGCTAGGTACATGGCTTCGGCGGTGATGATGCCCATCAACACCATCGATCCGCTGAGGAAGAATAATGCACCTGAACGGTTTAGTGTAGTCATATCAGTGTGTGTTAAAAAGTTAAGCCGGTGGTATGTGGGCGACTATTTTGGCCGGAAATGACCGGATCAATTCAGCTTTGATTTTCGGATGGCGGCATCGGCTTTAATGGCCTGTTTATCGGCCTTTTCCCGCATTTTTTGCGCCTTTTTTTCGGTATTGAATGCCTTCCTCGATGCCCTGGCGGCCTCGGCTGCTTCGTTGTTTATCCGACGGGTCTCCTTAGCGGCAGCTTTTGTGTCTTTTTGCTGTTGTTTTTCCTGCGTCAGCAGATCCTGATTACGTTGCTGGTTTGCCTCGTTTGTGCTTACCTCAGTGGCAGACTGAGTAGCTGTGTTTACCTGAGCAAAGGCAGGAGTGGAGAGACTGAAACAGGCTCCCAATAGCAGGGCTGACATGATGATTTTCGTTTTCATAATCGTTTTTTTAAATGAAATGAGAAATTAATTGAGGTAAATTTTATGAACAACCCCCTACACAAATTTCTTGCTGGTGGTCACAATAGCACCGTCCAGCATCTCGATGGTTCGGTCCGACTTTCGGGCAAAATCAGTATCGTGGGTAACGGCAATAATGGTCTGATTAAACTCGTGGGCCAGTTGCTTGAAGGTATCAAAAACGATGTCGGTGTTTTTAGAATCCAGGTTGCCGGTTGGCTCGTCGGCCATGATAATCAGGGGGGCGTTGATCAGGGCGCGGGCAATGGCTATCCTTTGCTGCTGCCCGCCCGACAGTTTTGCCGATGACTTCAGGGCCTGATCTTTCATGCCAAGCAATGTCAGTTTTTCGTAGGCCGTTGTTTCGATTTCTTCCCGCGAACGGGCACCCAGCCGCAACGCGGGAATCATCACGTTTTTCAGGCACGAAAACTCCGGGAGCAGGTAGTGAAACTGAAAAACAAACCCGATTTTTTCGTTGCGCAGCGCGGCTAGTTGGTTTTGGCTTTTCCCGGTTACGGCCTCGCCGTGTATCTGTAAGGTGCCGTCGTATTCCGTATCCATCGTCGAGAGAATGTAGAGCAGCGTCGATTTACCACAGCCCGATTTGCCCACCAGCGTGACAAATTCGCCCCGGTTGACGGTGAACGAAACGTCGTTTAAGACCCTGAATTTTTCCGGGTCGTAAAAGTATTTCCCGATATTATCGGCCTGCAACATGATTTCCGTGGCCATACTTCTTACTTTCTAAAAATCGAAACCGGGTCAACATTGGCGGCTTTGCGGGCGGGCAGATAACTGGCCAACAGCGTGATGATCAGGCCAAACAAACTACCGCTGACCACCGTTGCCAGCTCGAAACCGATGGGGAAATAGCCAATGTCGCTGCCGAGATACACCGTCGACAGAAAATAAATCAATGCCGCCGACACCAACAGGCCCAGCACAATACCAATCATGCCGATGATAGCGCCCTGCAACACAAAAATCCGGATCACGTCGTGGCCCTGAAAACCCATCGCTTTCAGAATGGCGATGTCATTGATTTTCTGGCTGATGGTCATGTTCAGGATGTTATAAATACCAAAGCCAGCCACCAGCATAATAGCGATCGAGATGGCGATGATCATCACATCCCGCAGGTTCGTACCGGATAACAAATTGGAATAGGCCGTTTGCCAGTCCTCGGCCTTGTATCCCGTCAGCATCGACAACCGGCCCGAGTACGTCGGTGCTTTATCAAAATCAAGCACGTTCACGTAGATATCGCTCACGTAACTGGGGCTTTCGGCCAATAATTGCTGGGCCGTACTAATGTTGACGTACGATTTTACTTTGTCGACGTACGAATTGTTGGTAAAAAACAGGCCCACCACTTTCATCACGCGGGTGACGTTTCGGGACGAGGTCACGGTGATGTTATCGTTGGTTCTGACGCTCATTTTGGCCGCTACGCCCACCCCCAGCAGAATACCGTTGGGAGTCGTTTTCAGATCGGCCAGGCTACCTTCCACCACAGTCGACCCAATGTCAAACATGCCGTCGGCCTCGTCGATATGAACGCCCGATGCGGCTCCCGCCAGCTGTGTTTTTCCGCTGTTGTAAAATACATTCACCGCCACCTGCGGCATCACAAAAACGACACCGGGCTGGCTTTTCAAGAGTTCGATTACGTGGTCAGGGTCAACGATCCGGTTGCTTTGGGGCACCACTTTCGGGTTGGCGATCAGGGCAATCCGGTTGGTGTCGGCGTAGGTCAGCAGGGGTTCACTCATCTGATCGTCTTTATAGACCCGGATGTGCGGAGTGCTTTTGAAAATGATGTTGTTGCTGGTGCGGGAAAACCCGGCCGTCATGCAGTTCAGAAAGATGAAAATGGCAATGCCGATGGTCACGCCCAACGACGCCACCAGGGTCAGCCGTTTGCTGGAGGTAATGTAGGTGACCGAAATCTCCGTGTCGATATGGTGCTGGTAGTTTGCCATTTAGTTCGAGAGTAACACGTCTTTAGCGGTAATGCCCCCGAGAATTTCGACCCAGTTGCTGGACACGATCCCGGTCTTTACGACCACCTGTTTCTTGCCTGATTTCAGCGTTACTTTATCGCCGTAGTCGAGATAGGTACGTGGAATCACCAGCGCATTTTTTCGTTCGCCGGTGATAATGTTAGCCTCAATCTGCGTGCCGGTGATCCTGAAATCGAGGGCGTCAGTGAAGTAGGCCTTGATGATGAACGATTGCGAACCGGTATCGAAAGCGGGCAGAATTTTCCGAACGATAGCCCTATACGTTTTGGCTTTGTTGGTGTTGAGCTGCACAATAACGGCCTGGCCCAGTTTGAGTTTGGCCATGCTGGTTTCGTCCACGCTGAGCCGCGCGTAGATGCGGGCCGGATTGCCAATCACGGCCAGCACGTCGCCCTGACGAACGTAGTCGCCGAGTTGTTTTTATTTCTGATACACGGTGCCCGTCTGGAGCGCCCTTATCTGGTTTTGTTCCCTGACCACCTGATCTACCTCGCTGGCAACCCGCTGCGAAACTTCCTGCTGATGGGCCAGACGTTGCTGATTATTATACTGTTGCTGCAAGGCGCGCAGGCTGGCCCGCGAGTTGGTAGCGGCCAGTTGGGCATTTTCAGATTCCAGCGTTGAGACGCTATTACTGGCCAACAACCGTTTGTAGCGGTCGGCCTGGTTTTGGTCGAGGGTTAGTTTCGCTTTGGCCGCGTCGATGTTGGCACTAATCTGGAGCAGGGCCGGGGCAGAGGCTTTGGTATTGTTGCGGGTAATCTGGTGCAGTTGGGCCGCTCCGGTTGCGTTGATGATGTTCTGATTGTTGTCGATAACGGCCAGAATTTGCCCCGCTCGCACCGTATCACCGGCCACAAAATTGAGTTTCAGGAGGTAGCCCGCCGTCTGGGCGGTGAGGTTATACTGGTCGTCGGCTTCCAGACTGCCCGACGCAAAGGTCATGTCGGTCAGGTCTTTGCGCTGTGGAGTGGTTTGGGTTGATTGTTTCCCGCAGGCAACCAGCAGCCATGCACACAACGCAAAAGCAAGTTGATGGCGCGTTTTCATTTGACGGTGTTGCTGATGGTGATTCTTGATTTGGCGTATTCGCTGCTGGCCAACTGGGCTACGGTATTCAGGCTGCTGTTGAGCCAGGTGTTGAACGAAATGAGCAGATCCGAAACCGACAAAATCCCTTCTTTGTAGATGGTCAGATTCTTCGCGTATGAATCCTGTTGCAACCCTTCGATCTCGGTACTGAGCTGGTAACTGGTGTAGGCCGTCTGGTAATCGAGTTGCAGTTGCCGGTTGTTGGTGGCATCCTGCAACATGGTGTGCTGCCAGTTGGTTTGGGCCATGTTGATGTTGATCCGGTCGAGCTGTACGGCTGCCAGTTTAGCCACATCGGGTAGTAGCGGCAAGGTGAATCGCAGGGCAACATAACTGTTTGAAAACCAGTTACTGTTATCGAAAAAATGGTTGTTGGTGTTTTGTTGCCAGCCCCAACTACCCAGTAATGAAACGGTTGGGTAATACCATTTCCGATTCGCATTGAGCGAGGCTTCCTGGTAGTTGAATTGCCATTCGCTCTGCCGTTGCAACAAATTGCCGGTGGCCGTCAGGGTTCCATCAAAGGCCTCCGTTCGTTCAGGGCTACTAACCACCAGCGATACCGCCGGGTCGATGTCGCACAGAATTTTCAGGCTGCTGACCTGCTGTTCGCGCTGCCCGGCCAACTGCTGAAGTTTATCCACCAGTGCCAGCCGGTTGGCAAGGGCAGTGTTCACGTCCTGCGGACGAACGATGCCTTCTTTCTGCTTATTCTGTAAAATCCGCACCAGCGTATCAGCGTTGGCGAGGCTGTTCTTGGTCACGTCTATCTGCCACCCATACGACAGAATGTTGTAGTAGGCCCCGGCCACGCTTTCGTACAGATTTTGCTTATTGAGCAGATTCGTGGTGGCGCTCAGTTGCTCGTTGGTGCGGGACACTCGTACCTGAGCCGCCGAGTACGGATTGAGAATGTCGATCTGCGGAGACACAATGAGATTACTCACATACCGCTGCCCAAATGTTACTTTTTGAAACGTACCGGTCGGCCCGCCAAAGATTTCGGCGGGCAAAAAATTGGTGAGTAGTTTAGTATTATCGGTCAGCGTAAAATTGGCCTTGCCCTGCAGATTCCACTTACCCCACTGCGCGGCCAAGGTCTGGTATTTTGCCAAAATCGTTTGCTGTGTCGCGTTTTTCAACGGGCTGCTGTGGCTGTTGGCATACGCAAAGACAGCATCGAGCGAGTCGAACGAAAGTACGTCCTGCGCCCGAATCGGTCGGTTGTTGATTAACACAACCATCACTATGAACGCGATTTTCTGCATCGTTGAGTAGTAAGTAGAATCTGTTTACAGGAGACCAATGACTTTCCAAAAGTCATTGGTCTCCTACCGTTATCGTCGTTTTGCTGCCAGTGTTGATGCGGTTAAGCGGCCCATTAGAAAACCAGCAACCAGGACAAGCAACACCTGTTTCACATCACGAGTTGGTATAAACCGGGTTCTCTTCGGCGTAATTTCAAATACACCCTTCGCCATTACGCGCATTCCACCCCCGCCCCCGGCTCCTTCGGCAGGTGTTTCGGGGCTGCCCGGCGATACCGTTCGGGACGGATCGGGTAGCCGCAATTGTTTAGTTTGCTGATTACTGTGTCCGTGACCACCACCCATACCGAGCATCACCTGCGCGACGGGAATAATCACTTTGTCGCCTGCCCGAACAGGTTCGCCAAACACGTTTTTAACGGTTGCGCTTTGGTTCAGGCTGGCGGCTAACGTCTCCAGAAAATTGTCATCGTTCATGTCTCAATTGTTTAAATTTGAATGCAGGTATTCAGCTCTCATCACCCGCTTGAGCGGATGGCGTATCGCTTACAAAACCCAGTCTCATGTAGGCTATTTTTTTACAAATCCCCCACCGCCAATGGCCAGCGTGACGTAGTACCCTTTGTTTCCATACGTTGGAAGACTTGACAGCCGAACATTGGCATCATTGCGCCAGCTACTGCTCTGTTGCGAGATATGATAGCCCGCTCGAAGGCCCAGCAGGAGTCCGCCAAAACGCTGGTCTGTTGTTCTCGATTTAGACAATAAATAGTCGGCATTCAGGCCAATGTCGAACGAAGGGCGGTAGAGATACCTGTTTTCCCTGTTCTCCGCCTTGGCATCACTTCCTGTTTTGGTGTATGTGGTCATGGCCAGGGCCGCCGTACCAAAACCAAGGGTGGGATAAATCCAGTACCGCGCACCCTGATTGACAATCCAACCGACTTTGGCGTGGCCGAAATAGGTGTATCCTTCTCCGTAATTGTTAACTGATGACCGGGCATTTTGAGCACTGATGTGGCCGTCCAGGGCCAGTACGATAGGGCCTGTTCGGTAATAGCCCTCCCCGCCAAGCACGTAAAATTGATCGCTAAAACCAGACACACCTGCTGGTGCGATTTGAGTTAATAGGCTCCCGGCACCGGGTGCATTGGTAATACCGACTTTAACAAAGCCAGCACCACCTTTAATTCGCTGAGCATCAACAGTTGACCCCCATATGGTCAGTACTATGAGGACGACGTGTTTACCTGTTTTCATAACGTAATTTGATTCTACTCGTGAATAAACACCGGCTCGATTGAGCCGACAATGTCTTTTAAGCCCGCACAAACCAATCCACCGACCGACGAAGTGAAACGGGTTCGGGGTACGTTTTCAGGTAGCCGACTCGCAGGATAAATTGAATCGGATCGCTTATACCAATGGACTCATTTACCGTCTGACTGGTCGGGGCTTCTTCGAGAATTTGAGTCATCGGATGCAGGGCAATACCGCGCTCCCGCACCCGCAGAAATAGTCGTTGCATACGTTTTCCGGTTTCGAGCAGCGTGGATACGTCATTGCTTTTGCTGGTAATCAATAGCCAGCCCGCCGAATTGACCACTTCTTTTTTTACAGTATCAATGTTTTGATCCCGGAAAGCGGCCTTCATCACCGATGCTTTTCCGTAGAAGTTTCGCAAGACCCAGCCGGGAATACCGTCTATTTCCATGCCTGCTGTAGTAAGTCCGTCGCGGTGCGTGGCTGCATCTTTGCTCGAAAACCGGATCCAGGCGGCCAATTCCTGCTGGGCCACATCCCGGTACGATTGAATTCGGTTGGCTTCGATGGTCTGCTCATTCAGCCAACGGTGTTCTTTTACGGTGTTCGGCAGGGAGTGAATAAAATCCGTTTCGCCGTTGACCAAATAGGTCAGGTCTGTGGCTTTTAATGGGATACTGAGGTAGTTCGACCGAACGGTTCGGCGGCTGGTGATTTTGCGGGTATCATAAGCCGATGCCTGACCCGATTTGGTCAGCTTTACCGATACAATTTCTTCATCCTGATTGCTCTTCGCCAGCGTATCGAACTGGCAGATGTAGCCCAAGCTACTGGCGGCATACTCTATATTTTGTAGAAAAGCGCCAATTGACAGCATGGTTTCGCGCTGGGTGGGATCAACACCCGGAAGCCAGCGTTTTTTGTCGTTACCAACGATCCAATGGTAGGGTTCGCGGTGTTTTATGAACCAGGGTTGGGTATTGTGGCCGCTCGGCGCGAGGGATGCCAGCAAGAGTATTTCACGTTCAAGGGCGGTCAGTTCAACGATGGGGTAGCCTGGTTGCCCACTATCAGCCCGTACATAATTGCTCCTGTCACTGAACAGGTATGTGCCACCAGCAAGGGCGATGGTGCCGCCCGCAATGCCTAAAAATTGCTTTCTGTTCATGGCTGATGCATTAGCGGCAAATGGGCCGAAACCACCGAATCGGTGCCGTGACGTTTTGCGATTTCTTGGCCCCACGAATAAGCCATCGACACTGTAACGGCAACATTCGACTCCCGCATCCGCGATTCGTCATTTGGTTTCAGCAACCACAGCGACCGCGAATCCAGCAGATCGGCCTTTTTATCTACAATCAATGTTTCCAATGCTTTTTGGGAAGCCTCCGTTGAGCCGCTACCCAGCGTTATGGCCACCACCGATTTACCGGCCAGACTCGCTTGTTTCTGGATAAAATCGCTCACCGCCCAATCGGGCCGGAAATTGTAGGTATTGGCACAAAACACATATAAATCAATTGGCCCGTTGGCCTCCATTTCGGCGGCTACAACGCTGGCAACCGTCACGTGCATTCCGTTATCGGCGAGGGCTTGTCCAAACGCTTGGCATACCTGCTCGTCGAGGTTATAAAACGGGTCAGGATCATAGACAATCAACGCCCTTTTTTTGGCGGTCTGGCTGCCTAATTGCCAGCTTCGCTTTGGCCCGGCCCGTTCTGCCCAGACAGTCAACAGTGTCCATGCGGCCCCAATTGCCAGCGCGGCAATGCCCGCTATCGTGAGTAGCTTTTTCATAATTTTTGCGTTGAGATATTTGCTAAAATCGGGCTTTAGTCTTCCTCTTCTTTAGTCCCTGCGCCAGTCTTTGCCGGGCCTATTGCATCATCGGCTCGTATTTCAGTGTGTCTTATTTCACCACCCGTTGTTCCGGTTTGTTTGGCAAAAAATAAAACGACTACACAAAAAATCAGGGTAGCAAAAGACAGGAGATTAGCGAATGATTTTTGCCGCCAGTTGGCCCAAAGACCGAGCAGAGAAATTGCCCCCAGCAGGTAGGATAAAATGGCGAACGACTCAGCCGCTTCTTCATGTATGTTTATTAATTGCTCACTAATGCCTTGTATGTCTTCTATTGTTTCTTCGGCTCCTTCACCTGTTGCAAAGGCAGGTATTGTGCACAAGGCTCCAAAAATGAAAATGAAGTAGGCAGTCCGCTTCACGGCCTCCACCCGAAAAATATGCCCGCCGATCATAACTAAGAGGCCAATAACAGGGACAATAATGGGCAAGTGGTTTAAGACCAGATGGTAATGAGCTGGGTTCATTATTGTTGATGTTTAAGTGGCATTAAACTGATTGTTTCGCGTTAGTACTGCTTCCAGAGCCTGGCCCCGATCCGAATCACGGGCGAGATATCGGCGTTGGGAATGCTGTATCGAATGTCGCCAAAATCCGAGCTGTTGTTGCGCCGTAAGTACAGATGCACACCCGGCTGGATGTAGAAAATCCGGCCAATAAATAACTGATAGCTCAGGCCCAGCCCGGTATCAATACTCTTAATGTCCTTGGTGATACCCGTGCTTTGCTGCTCGATGCCGAAGGTGTGGCTTTCGAGATAGGTATAGAGCTCGAGGTTTTTCCAGACGTTGTAGCCGAAGAAAATACCGGGCGACGTATTATAAAACCGTTTAAAGGCCGGTGATGAATTTTTCAGGCCAACCGTCTCCGTATTGTAGGTGCCACCATTGATGACGCTGGCCCGCACCCTGAATTTTTTGTACCGATACCCCACCGCAAAATGGTAGCCGCCGAACAAAAACATCGGCACCAAACTCTCCACCTCCAGCGCCTGTTTCACAGCGTAACGGCGTGGGTTGGGATGCCAGAACGTACCCAACAACGGGTCGGACTGGGCCAGCAGCGTGGTGGCTGTCAGGGACAGTACACCAAAGAGAATCGCGTATTTTTTCATAACTGTTACCCGTTGAGTATCAAATCCATCACCCATTTCCTGTGGCCCGGATTCTATGCAAACCTACCACCGGCTCACTGGTCCCAACATGACTCAGATCAGTACGTTGTATGATTTTACTTTTATCGAAGCTTCCCCGGCTGTTGATAGCGACACTCCGGCAAGCAGGACAAAAATCATCTTTTTTGATAGTCAATACGCCAAGCAATCTTTTGTTGTAATGTTGCATTTGCAGGCTTGCTATGCGTAAATATATTCTTTACGGGGGCATAAAATTATTTTTTAAAGTCAGTAACATTATACTCAATACTCTTTAAATAAAATTTTCCATATACGAATTCCCCGTCCGGGTAATGCCAAATAGTTTCTCCATATTTCCAGATATTCCTTCCGTTCATTTGTCCATATTCTTTTACTGGAGTAGAAAAACGATATTGTTTCATGTCACCGATCACATAACGATCATCAGAAATAAAATTTATCAGTTGACCCTGTGTATTAAAAAAAAGAGTAGCAGAAATTTTATTTACCCCATTTGTGAAAATGGCTTTGGTAGTTAAACTATCAATGGCTGTCCATTCAATTCTTTTGTCTATTAATGATGCAGGAGCCATTAAGCACATGTCGTTAAATACAGTTACTGTTTCTGCTTTATTCATTTCTGTACCTTTTACGTTCACCACATTAAATATACCCAATAGCTTTACCTGCATCGTGGCCGCTGCGTTTTGGTAGCAATGATATCCAGGTACAGGAACACCAAACATCTGTGCCTTCATAAAAAATAATCTTGTTGGTTCATCAAAAAAATTATACTGGGTTGAATTAAATTTAAAAAAATCTTTTCCCTTTTCGCGCATTTGCCCGTCAAATACAATTTTCATATTTTTAACTTTGGGCTTTCCCATCGCCCCACTATAAAGAATATATTTTTGAACAGGTATCGGAATTTTAGCAATATCGGCTTCGGTTAATAGAGTTGTTGCGTCGGTGATAGTCAAGTCGTTATAACTGCTCGAATGCGTTAATTTTGTGGCATGAATTTCTCAACGGCTAACTTACGAACCGATCGTCATTGGCGCTCAGCAACCGGGCTTGACCAGAAACGATTC
>JANOCD010000116.1:0-106895 GCA_031411995.1 Cytophagales bacterium | reverse complement strand
CCGTCGATTCGTGGCACATATTCGAGCAGTCGGGCAGATTATTGGTGCCATACATTCGGACGAATAATTGATAGAGGAACGCCGTTTCGTTGGCCGTTCGGCCAGAGGTGTAGAAAATAGCTTGATCGGGCGACGAGAGTGATTTCAACTCATTGGCCATCAGATCAAAAGCCCCATCCCAGCTAATGGGTTCGTAGTACAGCTCATCGTCGGTTTTGCCAGCCCGGCGCGCCACAAGGGGTTGCGTCAGCCGCCCCTGCTGCCCCAACCAGAAGTCGGTTTTCTGGAGCAATTCACCCACCGAATATCGCTGAAACAAAACAGGCGAGGCCGTATGTTTAGTCATCACCTCGTCGGCAACGGCTTTGGCCCCGCTCTCACAATATTCCGCAATTTTGGAGCGGCCCTGATCGGGGTCGGGCCAGGCACAGGACGGGCAATCATAGCCATCGGTTTGGTTTACTTTGGCCAAAGCCGTCCAGCCGCGCCCCAAATCGGTTCCTTGCAAAACGTGTTCAACCGATTTCACGACCGCCGTAATCCCGGCAGCTTCGGTTTGTGGCTCGCGGATCTCAAGTTTTCCGGTTAGTTTTTCGGGGATCATAATCAAGGAGGAAAGGGCGGAGAGGAAGGAAAGGGAGAAAGGAAACGTGAGGGCCATCCCTCTCCTCCTTTCTTCCCCTTCCTCCTTTTCCTCCCTTATTTTATTCGTTGAGGATTCGTATAAACATTAAACTGCTCGTTCCGTACAAAGCCGATGAGCGTGATGTTAGCTTCGCGGGCCAGGTCCACCGCCAAACTGGAGGGCGCACCCACGGCTACAATCAGCGAAATACCCGCCATCCATGCTTTTTGGACTAACTCAAAACCGATGCGACCACTCAGAAAAAGGCCATACTGACTTAGTGGAAGACCCTCTTCCCAAAACGTGGCACCCACTACTTTATCTAACGCATTATGGCGGCCAATGTCTTCGCGAACCCGACAAATTGTGCCATCAGCCAAAAACAAGGCTGCTGCGTGGATGCCACCCGTATGCGCGAAAGCCGGTTGAAATTGCCGCACCCGCTCCGAAAGTTCGTGAACGACACTCGCGGAAACCGTGATTCCAGTCCCAAGTGGAACAGCTCCCTGTTGGCGGACAGCATCAATACTCGTTTTTCCGCACAACCCACAACTGGCTGACGCATAACCAAATCGGTCGAGCAGCGACCAGTTGAGACCAACAGTTGGGGCCAGTTCAACCCGTAGCACGTTGCCAACCTTTTGGGCATCCTGCACACAATGGCGGCACGACAGCACATCGGCGCGTTCATGAATAATACCCTCGGCCAGTAAATAGCCCAGGCCCAGTTCAACGTCGTGGCCGGGCGTTCGCATGGTCACGGCGAGGGTTCGCTGTTCACGTTCGGACACCAGCCCATAGCCTAGCAGGATTTCGAGCGGCTCCTCTACGGCCAGCAAATCGGGCCGCTCAATCAACGCATTGGCCTGAAAACGAATAACAGATATTGGGGTAACAGTTGGCATTTGGGATGTTGGACGTTGGACGCTGGATATTACATCCAACATCTTTAATCTATTAACCAAATCCGATCCGTTTCGGCTCCCTGTTCGGTCCATTCCACCAAAACGCGCTGCGATTCAAGGGTGTTTACGCGCTTGCCGGTATAGTCGGGGCGGATGGGCAAATCGCGGTTGTAGCGCCGGTCGATCAACACCAGCAGCTCCACCCGGCGGGGCCGCCCAAAGGCCGACATGGCATCGAGCGCGGCCCGAACCATGCGCCCGGTAGCCAGCACATCGTCGATCAGGATTACTTTTTTGTTTTCGATCAGGAACGGCACGTGGGTCGTGTTGGGGCGCAGGGGCGAATCGCGCCGACGGAAATCGTCGCGGTAGAACGTGGCATCCAAATAGCCCAGCGGCACACCCACATCGGGTGCGGTGCGGTTAAGAGAGCGGTTCAGTTCGTGGGCCACGCGCTCGGCAAAATAGATGCCCCGTGGCTGCATACCGAGCAGCACAGTGTCCGTAAAATCCTGATGGCGTTCGATCAACTCCTGGCATAGGCGGCTAATTACAATTTCGAGCAGTGGGCTACTCAGGATAAGGCGTTTCATAGGGTAAAGGTCGGAAGGAGACGGGCAAAAATCAAAAGGACAGAATCATATAAAACAGTGTGCAAATGGTTTTCACTTACCTGTATGTAATAAATCTGGCTATCAATCTATTAATCCTGTATATCACTTAATATATGTAGTGTTAATGGTTTGTGTAAAGACGTAATTTATACTTTCACCTACTATTTAGTTAGTTAAAAATAAATTTATTTATATTTTTTCTTGACATAGCATAAATTGTCAACTATCATTGCTTCGCGTTTCATTAAAAGCGCGTGAAAATCATGACTAAATACCAACTACTTCGCCAGTACATAATGGGGGTGCTATGGCTGGTTCTGGGTGCGGGGTGTCAAAAAGACCCGCCGGAGCCCACATCCTGCAACGATGGCACTTGTTGTAATACCGACTCGTACCAATACAATTACGTTGAGTACATCCGAGATATGCCAGTAAATATCAATTATGGAGGAGTAGTTCTCACATTTAGTAGCGATGTTCCTACTATTTGGCAAGCCAAAGCACCTACAGCTCAAGTCTGTAACCTCAGCCTTTCGAAAATTCAAAATCTAAAACCACTGGATCAAGGAGTCAATCCTCGAAGCTTTTATCAATACAAGGTTTCGGGGAAGCTCTTCAATAATGCAAGTTGGCTTACAATCACTTTTATTCCTTCTATGTCTATTTACATAGACAAGATTGAGGAGAACCGTTAAGCTATATCTTTTCACGATTATTTTACAAGTTTTTCACATCGAATTTTATGAGAAAGTTTTTAGTACTCTACTTGATAAGTATTCTATGGGGGGGGGGGGGCAAGTTTGTCCGCTCATGCCCAGGGCAAGTATAACCCCAAATACCTTCGTGAGGATAACAAAGCGTTCCGTAAACTCACGCGCTTCACCACAGAAAGCGGCCTGATTCTTTTCAGAAAGGACACCGTCGGCATTAACCCCGAAACGTTCTTCGATCAATTCAATAACACACTGGGCCTCAACAAGCACTATCGCTTTAACGCCGTGAAGGACGAAACTGACGAAAAACAAATTCGTCACCGTCGTTACCAGCTTTTCTTCAAGAACATCCCCGTCGAAGGAGTCGAGTATTTACTCCACTCGAAAGGTAACCGTATGGAGTCGGCCAACGGTCGTATTGTGGAAGATTTGGACATCGACATCGATAAACCCATGCCCGAGAAACAGGCACTGGATTTTGCACTTGCCGATCAGAAGCTTTCTGCTGATGCCTTCAAAGACAAGGATAAACTTCCCAAAGGCGACTTGGTTATTGCCGCTATCAATGATGACTTTGTGAAGGAGAATTTTCGGCTTTGCTATGGCTTCGACATTCAGCACGAAACAGTTAAAGACCCTATCCGGCTTTATGTTGATGCTCAATCGGGGGCGATTGTGCGCCAATTACCACTCATCCTTCGATGTTTCGGCATCCCCGGCCATGCTCATACCGAAAACTGTGTTCAGGAATTGAAACAACCTGAACAGGTTGTAGATGCTAAAGCCACATTAGTTGCCTCAACATTTGTTCCAAATTATGCTCGGTATCTAAATGGACAGGCAGCACTCAATTTTGAGACTGACCCATTGAACCCTAATGTTCCTAATGCAAACAACCGATTAGCATTGCCGGGAACAAATCTAAATGTCCGTCAACTCACGCTCCCCTCACAAGCCCCAAATATTGAAGGGCTATTCAACGATCAAGCTGAAATAGTTAGTCCAACTACGGTCTGGGGGAATGCCGTTCCTAATGCTACAACTGCTCACTGGCTGGCTCAACGGACAAACGACTATTTTCGGATCATACATGGACACAATGGCCTTAACGGAACGAATCAAGATTATCCTCGTCTTTTGGTTAACATTCCCAATATCAATGACACGGGCTATGATCGGAACCGCACCCTCATTTTTGCATTTGGCCCATTTAGTCCCAATAATTTGAATGTCGACCCAAATAGAAGTTTTGTGACTGCCGACGTGGTGGGACACGAATACACCCATGCCATCATTAAAAATACTACTCCATTAGTGTACGCGGGCGAGTCGGGTGCTATCAATGAGTCAATTGCGGATATCTTCGGTACTGCCGTTGAGCGATATTTATTTCCCGATAATTCTCCAGCCAACATTCGATGGAATTGGAATTTTGGCGAAGATGCTTATCAACTTCGGAATATGGCTAATCCCCGTCAGTCATTCCCACCTTATGATTTCAATTTACTGACACAACGTCCGTTAATTGGGCAACCTGATCGATTTCAGGGAGATGCCTGGTGGCCCATTCAGGCTCCTTGCGACAATGGAAATGACAATTGTGGTGTCCACGTCAACAGTGGCGTTATGAACCGCTGGTTCCATGATGTTGCGAATCAAAACTCAGCAACTTTTGTAGGGTTTGATGTGGCGACAGATGTAGTTTACAAAGCTCTTCGTTACTACATGACCAGCACATCCAATTATCAGAATGCTCGGGAAGCTACCTGGCTCGCGGCTGGCGTTTATTATGGTGGTTGCTCGGAAACACAGCGGAGAGTGGCCCGTGCATGGACAGCACGCGGTCTGAATATTATTGAGTGCATTCCTGAGTGTGAGTTTGCCATCAACTCCATTGTTACAACGCCAGCGGCTTGTAATCAACAGATTACGCTAACAGCAAACTGCAATGGGGCAAATGGCCAAAGCTGCGACAATGTGTCATACATTTGGTTGGGGCCAAACGTAAACAGCAACGGAAGCAATACGGCAACCGCTACCATTCCGGCAAGCGGAGGAAACTTTACCTACTCTGTGTCCGGCTATAAGTTTCCGTGCGTTGCCAGCAACGCTCGTTCGATTACCATTGATGTCAACTGCAGTCAACCAACTTGCACACCCATTGCGTCGGGCAATTGCTACAACATTAAGGTGCAGAAAAACGGCCTTCGGTTGCAGGTTATGGGTGATGGCACTATTCAACAACAAGGAGCCAACAACCAAAATAATCAAATCTGGAAAGCAGAAGATACGGACGGCAGTCAGTTCAAGTTTGCCACCCAGGACGGCACCAATCGGGTCATCACCAGCAACAGCGGCAACTTTGGCGAGTGGCTTAGTTTGGGCGGATACAGTGGGGCAGCGGGCCAGAAATGGTACACCCAATGCAACGGCAGCAACCACTTCCGTATTTACCGAGATAACGGGAGTACCTGGGATATGAAAGACTTTGGAAACAGCCCACAATTGCAACTCTACGGCAACACGGGTGAGTCATTCTTTGATTATCGGTCGTTCGAGTTTCAGACGGCAACTTGTCCTAACGGATCACCCCCATCGGGTAACTTTGCGGTGGTGGCACCGGCCTACAACTGCCAGACGGGTGCACTAACCATGCAAATTAGTGGCGGTAACGGCTCGACTATTGAATATCAGATTCCGGGTTTGCGCGGGTGGGATACCAACCCCAATTTCACGGTTCCATCGTGGCAGCTAACGGGTACTTCGTTTACCTTACAAGCCCGACAGTCGGGTACACAAGCCCCCGACTACCCGTACACTACGGCTTGCGGTGGCACCCCGCCCCCAACGGGAGGGTCGTTGGCACTCACAGCACCAAGCCTGAATTGCTCCAATGGCAATCTGACCCTTAATACATCGGGCGGTAATGGGTCTGCCATTGAGTACCAGATTTCGGGCTTGCAGGGCTGGACAACCAACAACGTGATGAATGTTCCAACCTGGCAACGCAACGGCACCAGTTTTACGATTCAGGCCCGGCAGTCGGGGGTAGAGGCCAGTCCATTTGTTTATACAAGCGGTTGCGCGGGCTATCGGCTTGCTTCGGTGAGCAAAACAGAACCAGAGGAGTTATTAGTCGTGATGCCCAACCCCACCACAGGCCGCGTTACGGTTCGGTTCCGGTTAGTTGCCGGGCAAGCGGCTATCCTACGCACCACCAATAGCCGGGGTATTGAGATCAATCGCCGGGCAGTGGTTGGCATCGGTCAGGAACAGGACGAAATGCTGAATTTAGACCGCGAAGTGCCGGGCTTGTATTTGCTCACGCTTCAATCGGGCAGCAAACGACAAACGGCTAAGGTTGTCTTACAGCGGTAAGTAGTCAAGAGCAAAAAGCATAACCGGGGCCGCCGTGCGGTCGGTTGTCACAAGAGTATTTCTCTTCTGGAGGTACTTTTGTAATAGCCGACTACGCGAGTGGCCTCGTTTCTGTTTCTGGCTATTTCAGCATTACCCTCAAACCAAACCCCCGCGTGAAAACCTCCCTTTCCTGTCTATGTATCTTTGTGCTGTGGGCTACGATTCCGAGCATTGCCCAACAAAAACCCGCCACTTCAATTTCAATTCAGGTTGACCTGAATGCCGAAAAAGGGCCGCTGAAGCCGATTTGGGCGTGGTTTGGCTACGACGAACCGAACTATACCTACATGAAGGATGGCAAAAAACTGCTGTCCGAAGTAGCGCAACTGAGCAAAGTGCCGGTCTATGTGCGGGCCCACAGCATGCTGGTAACGGGCGACGGAGTGGCCGCCCTCAAATGGGGATCGACCAATGCCTACACCGAAGATGCCAACGGAAAACCCGTTTATGACTGGACTATTGTTGACAAAATTTTCGATACATATATCGAGCGGGGCATGAAACCGATGGCCCAAATTGGCTTTATGCCCGAAGCCATGTCTACCCACCCGCAGCCCTACAAACACAATTGGGGGCCGGGTAACAAATACGGCGACATCTACACGGGCTGGGCCTATCCGCCCAAAGATTACCAGAAATGGGGCGAATTGGTGTATCAGTGGGTGCGGCATTCGGTGGATCGCTATGGCCAGAAAGAAGTTGAAAGCTGGTATTGGGAGTTGTGGAATGAACCGAATATTGGCTACTGGAAAGGCACCGTGGAGGAATACATCAAACTTTACGATTACACCGCCGATGCCGTGAAACGCGCCCTGCCCACCGCCCGAATGGGTGGCCCCGAAGTGACCGGGCCAAACAGTGATGGCTCACGGAAGTTTTTCACGGCCTTCATGGAGCATATCGTGAACGGCAAAAACGCCGTGACAGGCCAAACGGGTGCGCCCTTAGACTTCATTACGTTCCATGCTAAAGGCTCGCCCAAACTCGTGAATGGCGTGGTGCAGATGAACATGGGCACCCAACTCCGCGACATAAACAAGGGCATGGAAATCGTGGCTTCATATCCCAGCCTGAAAAACCTGCCCATCGTCATTGGCGAGTCGGACCCGGAGGGATGCGCGGCCTGTTCGGAGGATTTTCACCCTCAGAACGCCTACCGCAACGGCACTATGTATTCGAGTTATACGGCGGCTTCGTTTGCCCGCAAATACGATTTAGCCACTGCCCACGGGGTCAATTTGCTGGGAGCCGTAACGTGGGCGTTTGAATTTGAGGATCAGCCCTGGTTCCGGGGATTCCGCGATTTAGCCACCAACGGAGTCGATAAACCCGTGCTGAACGTGTTTCGGATGTTCGGGATGATGTCCGGCAACCGGGTGGAAGTCAAAGGTGGGTCGGGGTATGATTTTGCCCGGATTCGGGATCAGAGTGTGCGGGCCGAAGCCGACATTAACGCCATAGCCAGCAAAGACGCGAAATCGGCAGCCGTACTGGTCTGGCATTATCACGACGATAACGTGTCGGCATCCGATGCGCCTGTAGCCTTACAAATCAATGGCTTGGCTGGCAAGACTGCAACCGTTCAGCATTACCGCATCGACAACGAACACAGCAATTCGTATGAAGTCTGGAAAAAGATGGGGTCGCCCAAAGCACCGTCGGCAGCCCAAATTGCTGAATTAGAAAAAGCGGGCCAATTGCAATTGCTGTCTGCTCCCCAAAAAATCAGCGTGAAAGGCGGCAAGGCCACGCTGAACTTCGCGCTTCCCCGGCAGGGGGTGTCGTTGGTGAAACTGTCGTGGTAATCGATTTTTGCCGTTCGACTTTTACCTTTGCATCATGTCAAAATTCTTAATCGTAGGCCTCGGTAACATTGGGCCTGAATACGCATTTACGCGGCACAACGCCGGTTTTATGGTGCTGGACCGGATGGCCGCGCAATATGGCTTTAGTTTTTCGATGACGCGGTTTGCCTACACCGCCAAATGGTCGCACAAGGGCAAGCAGTTGTTTTTTGTGAAACCCACCACCTACATGAACCTAAGCGGCAAGGCTGTTTCGATGTATATGAAGCAGGAAAATATCCCGGTAGAGAACATCCTGGTGGTGACAGATGATAAAGATTTGCCGTTCAGCAAGTTGCGGTTGAAACCTAAAGGTTCTCCAGGCGGACATAACGGACTGAAGCATATTGACGAGGTGTTGAATACCCAGGAATATGCCCGGCTTCGGTTCGGAATTGGCAGTAATTTTTCGCGGGGAAGGCAAATTGATTTCGTGCTGGGCGAGTTTCCCGACGAAGAAATGGACCAACTTCCGGCGGTTTTAGACCGGGCTGGCGATGCCGTACTTAGTTTTTGTACTATGGGCATACAGCAGGCCATGAATAATTACAATCAGTAATGGTATTTTTTAAAGAACTTTCAATTTTTTTCAATCAATAGTTTACGGATTACAAGTCATTAAAGGCCCATAGAATAGTCTGTTATTAAAGAGTTTTTAATACACAAAAGACATTTTTCTAGCTTTTACAGCATTTTCTACCGTACAAAATTTCGTAGCGGCCCCATATAGGTTTTGCAGAATTCAAACTTAGAGGGACATTTGTGTGTTCTTAATTTGAACACAAAATAAAACAAAACTATGAAATCGCGTGTTATCTTTGCATCGTTGGTTCTTGGATTAGGATTAGCGAATAGTAGGGCAAACGCAGCTACCACCATTAATACTGATGATAGCCCGGCTGCCAACAAGCCGGCAGGCACGATGCTTGTGAAGGGTTCTGAAAAACAATTTGCTCAATTTGTTGAGCATAAGGCGAACAGATTCACGAAAAAAGCTGACTGGCAAAACTTTATGAGCGTTGTCTCGTTGTATAATCAAAATCCGGTGGCTGTTTTGTCACTCGACGCTGACAGCCGGATGAAGTTCAACGACGCTAACGCCCAATTGACTAAAGAGCTTGCAAAGCGCACTAATAATGCCGATGCCAGCCGCTGGGCCAACCAAGCCGACCGGACAGCGCGGATGATTAATCTGCTCTGGAATGTGGAAGCTGAAGCCAGCAAAGTCGCTGACACTGAGTAGATTGAATTATCTACTAATTTTGTCAGGTTTCTGGAACAGAAAAGGGTAAAAGTTAGTTTTTCATGTAGAAAAGGTTAAGGGTTTAGGAATAGTCAGTATAGGGCCATCTGCACGATCAGGTGGCCCTATCTTTTTAATACCCCCTTCCTGCTCCTCCCCCACCAAGATCTCCTCCTCCAAATTTCATGTCTGGTTGCCGATTCATGGTAGCCCCAGTTGCCGACATGATGCTCAGGGTTTCGGCGTTCAGGAAAAACTGTCGGGGCGATTCCTCATCCGGCACATCAGTGAACCCAAAACGGGGTTGCCGCAAATACCGAATCACCAGCACTGACCCACCAATGAGTGCAGTGCCCACCAGTGTGAGATGTATCGACAGGGGGAGCCATGCGTAATAATACCGAACGGTGCTGGCTGCTGCCCCAAAGCCGAGAATGCCCAATACCACAAACATCCGGTCTTTCCGAATGAAACCGAGGTAAGCAAAAACGCCCGGAATCAGAAACGTGAGTATCCAGAATAGCCAGGCTAAACTGATTTGGGGAGCTATTGTGGGGCGGGGTTGGCCTGGTTCAATCTCAGCCAGCAAGCCATTCAACTCTCTGACGACAAAATAATTACCTGCCGCTACCAGGACAATTAGCGAGAGCCATTCAGCCATACTAAATGCATCGGCATAATAAATAGAATCCGGCAATCGGTTTTTGGTCCGGTTTATCAGCAACCAAAGCCCTAACGATACACCCATGAGAACAAAAGGCAGAGCAGCCCGGCCCCAGGATAGCTCAAGCAGGGCCGTAAAAATGGCCGCGTAAAAAGCCAACAGAGCCATGAACGTCACGATCACGTCACCATAATAAGCCGCAAAAGCAAGCAATATCGGCACGGCCAGCAAACACCGAACCCACAGGGCTGTGTCGTTTGGCAACACCACGTTGACAGCTGTGAGCAGAAACGATGCAGCCAGAACAATGAGCACATTATCGGGACCGTTGCGGTAGAAATTGTAACGACGAATCAGGTTGTAAATTAGCACGATCAACCCCAGGCTCACCAGTGCATTAAACGCCCCGAAGCTGACACTGTTATCCAGCAATCCGGTCATAAGCAACATGATAAGCGCGTAAGCACCGCCCACGGCGATGCCGGTAAAGACAAAGGCCCCTATTTCTGCGAACACATTGCTGTCACGGAACGGAACGGGGTAGGCCTGTCGGATGGCGTTTACCTGATCGGCCTGAAGGAAACCTTCGCGTTGCCAGCGGTCAGCTTGCTGGCGAATGGTTCGGTTATGGATGTGGGTAGTGCTGTAGGCTTTCATAAAGAGCGAAAGAGTGAAAGAGCGAAAGAGTGAAAGAGCGAAAGCCAATCGTACGTCAGTCGGAATGCCGAACCACACTCTTTCGCTCTTTCACTCTTTCGCTCTTTAGTAAATAAACAACCAGTGCCCCACCCGAAATCAGGAGATAAAACGTGAACACGTATTCGTTGGGGTGCAGGTAATGGTAAAGTAAATAAGTCAGGCCAATGTACCCATATACGGCGGCCATTAACCCGAACAGAAACGACTGTTCCCGGCGAGCATAAAAATCAAAAGCAACACAGGCAACCGCCAACCCTACCGCAAACAGCAAGCGAAGATTGTCGAGATTGAAGATACCAGCCAACAAAGCCACCAACAGCAGGTTGCCAATCACGAGCAGATACGTGAACGTGAAATGGGGTTTAATTTTTTGCCGTTGCAGCCCCAAAGCTGCTCCAATCACCAGCCCGCTCAGGGCAAGGGCCGAATAAATAACCCGTGCATCGAAGAAGTTGGTTTTGAGGTATAAATCCAGCGGGCGCACTGTAACACCTACCCACGCCATGAGTGCCGTTAGCCCCATACCCAACACGCCCCGATGGTCGAACCGATAGGCCAGCCCCAGAAACAGGATGGCAGGCAGGAAAGTCACGAGGCCATAGCGTGTTCCGAAAATGGTGTACTCATATTGGGCATATCCCTCCAGCGACAGAAACAGTAAACAGCCCAGCACCAGCGCGTAATCGCCAAACGGTGACTGTGACTGTGTAAGGGCTGGAGTCCAGGGCGGACGCACATACCAGGCATACCCATAGGCCGCCATGCACAACAAACCGATGCCGCCCAGAATGATCAGGTGACCGAGGTTATCGTAATTTTCATAGATCAGCAGCCCTAAACCGGAACTGAGCAACAGGATGCCTACGTACAGGATCGACCGTAACTCCCAGTGCAGTGAAAACGGTCTCTGTGCTTCAATATCAGCCATAATCCGGTGTTGGTCGCCGGACACAAGACCTTGCTGATGCAGTTGATTCAGAATCTCTTTTGGGGACATATTAGCCCATTTTGGTGTTATGCAAGTATGCTCGGTCGCCCAAAAATCCTTCTTACGCCCCGGTATTATTTAGATAATTTCCGGTATGTTCTCGACCTCGTCAAGAGGCTGTACAGCTCC
This sequence comes from Cytophagales bacterium, assembly GCA_031411995.1. Lineage (GTDB taxonomy): Bacteria > Bacteroidota > Bacteroidia > Cytophagales > Spirosomataceae > Rudanella. The sequence goes on along the minus strand of JANOCD010000116.1, from coordinate 95,051 downwards.
ATTCTCAACGAGGCCGAAAGCGATTTTATGCATCGGTTTGCTCAACTGAGCGTGGACGCGCAGTGTCTTTTTGTGCGGTTCAGCAATCGCAAAGGACTGTTTTTTCGGGTAAACAAACTACACTACGACGAGATAACCGACCTACCGGCTGCTTTGGGCGAATTATTGAAAGCTGGTTTTGTGGAGCGATTATCGGCCCACCACGAGATCATGGGCAACGATGGGTTAAGCGTTTTCACGAAGCCCGAGCTACTCGCATTGTTGCCGCTTGAGCCTGAAGAGAGTAAGCCCCTGAAGAACCTAAAAAAGGAGGAGTTAGTGGCCTATGCGCTTCATGAACTCAATTTTGGCGAGATCGTCACGAACCTGACAACGGTTGAAACGGTGGTGAAACTTCGCTTTGAAGCCGAAGTGATGATGATTAAATACCTGTTTTTTGGCAATCGTGGTTCTGGCATGACCGAGTTTGTGATTCGTGACCTCGGCATGATCAACTTCGAGCGGCACGATGAAAGCAAGATGACCGCCCGGTTTAGGTCACGGAAGGAGGTGGACGATAAGCTGTTGATTTCGCTGACGAACGAGGAATTTTATGACCTCAAAACTTCCGAAACACCCGCCGAAGACATTTATAACTGGTTTCTGAACTGGAACGAAACCCGCCCCGAACTCACCGAAATTGCCATTCCGGGTTATCAACGGTTAGTTTGCAAGATGGGTGGCTTTCTGGAACGGCAAAAACTACCCGATCAGGCGTTGGCCGTTTATGAACTCTCCGATCAGGTGCCAGCCCGTGAACGGCGTGCCCGGCTGTTGTTCAAAAATGGGTCGATAGATGAAGCATTGGCCCTCTGCGATGAGATTGCCGTAACTCCCCAAAATGCCGAAGAGCGTTATTTCGCCACCGATTTTCGCAACAAAATTCTGGGTCTTAGCGAGAAAAAACGAAGCCGCAAAGCCACCACCCGGTTTCTGTCCGATGCCGAAAGTGTGAACATTCCGGCGGCCTACCGGCACCATGTGGAAGCGGGTGTGATGAATCATTACCTGGAGCAGGACTTCGACGCAGCTTTCACCGAGAACTACCCCTGGCGTGGGTTGTTTGGGCTGGTGTTCTGGGATATTATCTACGATGCCAATGTCTCGGCGATTCACCACCCACTGCAACGCGCGCCCTCGGATTTTTACCATCCCGATTTTTACCTCCGGCGCGAACCCCTCCTCCGCAACCGCCTGGCCGAACTCGAAACCCGCGACGACTGGCGACGGCATGTTGGCCGCACCTACAACGCCAAATACAGCATCACCAATGTGTTGGTTGACTGGAATGACGAGCTATTAGGACTTGTGAACCAGATCATTGCGGTTCTCGATGTGGAACAATTGCGGCTGATACTGACCGAAATGGCCCGCAACGTCCGCGAACATACACGCGGTTTCCCTGATCTGCTGATCTGGAACGAAGCGGGCGACTATGACTTTGTGGAAGTAAAATCGCCCACCGATCACCTCGGCCCGCAACAGTTGCACTGGCTCCAGTTTTTCCAGACCATCGGCGTGAAGGCCAAAGTGGTGCGGGTGATTTGGGAACTTTAAACTTGTCCCAGTCGCAGAAACACCGGGAACTGCACTAATCGTTCGCCCGGTCCCCAGGCAGCGTTGATTAGTTCAGTTAAGCCATCGACGGGGTCGTGGCCATTGGCGGCCATGAACTTCCGCACTGCCGACCAGGTACGCAGGTAGTTCAGAAACCAGTCGGCGGTCCAGTGCCGCTCCACCGTGAAATCGGCCCGTTGGGGGTTATCAAAATCGAACGGGAGTTCGGCATATTGGTTTTCGACATGTTGGCGCATGGGGTCCCAATAAGAACCGATCACGTTGGTATAGAACTCATGAACCAGTGCGTCTACGGCCGGATTGACGGTGTTGAGACCATAGCCCCACTCGGCCACTACACCACCCGGTTTCAGCACCCGCCGAACTTCGCAATGGAATGCTTCCACATCGAACCAGTGCAGGGCCTGCCCCACCGTCACCAAATCGAATTGAGCATCGGCAAACGGTGTTTTTTCGGCCTGACTAACCTGATACCGCACATTGGGTAAGGCCGGAGCCTGACCAACCTGCGTTTCGCTGAGGTCAGTAGCATCAACCTGATCGAAATAACGGGCCAATGCCGTGGCAACCTGCCCATTACCCGTGGCACAATCCCAGGCGCGCCCCCGTTTGGTCACGAATGATAAAACAAAGTCATACAAGGCATCGGGATAATTGATGCGGTAGCGGGCATAGATGTCGGCATGGCCGGAGAAGCGATCAGGCAGCATAACTGTTCATTGATTAAACCTTTTGGGGTAAATTGGGTCAAAGAATCGGTTTAAGTAATAATGATAGAATTGTTATTGGCTGGAAACAGCATAGGCCGTATTTTTGGCAAATCCAAGATTAACCAGTTTTTACTAACTTTTGCCCCATGAAGAAATCGTTTGGCTTATTATTCGCCACAGCACTGATGGCTGTTGGTTCGCTCAACGCACAGGCTCAGGACAACATTCCCGAAGACATGAAAGCCCTGATGACTAAGCACACCTGTATTGTCTGCCACCGTGTTGATCAGCGTTTGGTTGGTCCGGCTTACAAAGAGGTCGCTAAGAAAAAATACACTGTTGATCAGATGGTCGCCCTGATTTACGAACCGAAGCCAGCCAATTGGCCAGGTTATCCGCCGATGGCTGCTATGAAGCAGGTGCCAAAGGAAGATGCCCAGAAATTAGCCAAATGGATCAACACCCTCGATGGTGGTGCAGCCAAGGCACCCGCTAAGAAGAAGAAAGCGTAATGATGAATGCGTAATGATGAATAGGTTTGCTGGTGCAGTTAGTTAGCACATTACGCATTCATCATTACGCATTTTTTGTTCTCTGCCGCACCACCTCATACAACATCACGCCCGTGGCCACGGACACGTTGAGGGAGGCAACCGACCCCAGGAGGGGAATTTTGATGTGCGTGTCGACTATTTTGAGGATTTCGGGCGAGATTCCATCCTCTTCTGACCCCATCACCACGGCTAATGGTCCGGTTAAATCAGTGGTAGTTTCGTAAAGATCGCGGGGCGATTTTTCGGTACAGGCCACGACCTGAATACCCGAATTCTGCAAGTACTTTACGGTGTCGACCAGATCGAACTCACGGCTCACCGAGATGTGATTCAACGCGCCCGACGATGTTTTCATGGCATCGGAACCAATGGCGGCCGCTCCCCGACCCGGAATCACAATACACTGAACGCCAGTACATTCTGCAGTCCGGGCAATGGCCCCGAAGTTGCGAACGTCCGTGATACGATCCAGCAACAGGATAAACGGAACTTCGCCCCGTTCGTGAACGTCGGCGATCACATTCGACAATTTTACGTATTGAACTGCCGCCACGAGGCATACCACACCCTGGTGGTTTTTGCGCGTGAAGCGGTCTAGTTTTTCCACCGGCACCCGCTGAATGGTAACGCGCCGTTGGAAAGCCAACTGCTGAATATCGGGGTTGCTCATCCCCTTTTCCATGTACAGCTTGTCGATCTGCTGATCGGAGCGAAGGGTTTCCAGGACCGATTGTACCCCAAATACCATTTCGTCGGCACCGAGTTCAGGGCGGGAAGGTTTGTTTTGATAAGGCATTCGTTGAATTTATAAACAGCAAGGACGCAAAAGAAAGCGCAAAGGTCGCAAAGTTAAGTATTTCACCTTGCGTTCTTTGCGCTATACTTTGCGTCTTTGCGGTAAGAAAGAAAATTTACTCCCGGATGGCTCCCGTTCGCCAGGCTTCCACAATCGGATACCAGACCGGCTGGTATTCGGCGTAGCGAACCAGCTCGTAATGATCGTCTACGAACTGATTGGGTTTCCGGTTGAAGGTAAAATTGATTTCCGACACGTTGGCCCGGCGGTTATACACCCACACCTCGCGGTCGCGGCTGCGCTGAACCCGGTCGGGAGGGCCAAGCACGATATAGATCATACCCTTGTCGGTTTTCCAGCCCTCTTTGTAGGTTGTAAACAGATTATTTGCTTCTTCAACCCGATTAAAATAGGCCCGGATGGCGCGTTTGGCCACTTCTTCATTGCCCGACATGAGGCCCAGCCAATACTTATCGAATGACTTTTTGGCATCCGTGGTAGCGTTCAGTTCGTTCATTTCCGAACTGGTGCTGACATACAAAACGGGCTTCACCAACTTGTCGGGGCGGGTTAGTTTGGGGAATCGATTGTCCGTCACCATCAAGCCCAGGCCATAGGTATCGGTGGTGTCTTCGAGGAAAAAATACAGGCCTTCTTTGGGTAATTTAAAAGGCTGGTTGGTCATCACCATCAGCGTGGAATCAACCGCGAGGGTTTTGGCCGCCGGGCGGGTGCCGGTGTTCATGGGCGACGATGCCGCATCGAACTCGTGTTTATACCGGAAACCATAGAGCGGTTTGCTCGTTCCGGCCACATCACGAATCAGGATCGTGTCGTTGCGGCTGATAAAATTGCGCAATTGGGGCGTTTTACCATTGCCTTCAAAGAGCGTAAATCGGTCGGTGATGCGGGGTGCCCGAAACCGCAATTGCAGGTCATTCAGGGATTTTTTACCCGTGTTAACTTCCGTTATTTCAGTAAGCATAATGGCTCCAATGGCTTCTTTGGGCCGTTTCACGTCAAACGTCAGCACGAGGTGATCGCCCTGCACCGTCACGTTTTCGGGTGTGGCCTGCACATTGCCGTAGCCGAGCCGTTCGCGGTTATTATAGTCAGGATAGAGCACGTAATTGACCAGGAACCGGGTGCCGAAATCGCTCACGTTGCTGATGGGTTTACCATCGGGCGTGCGCGTATAAACATTCAGGAACACGCGGGCGGCCGAACTGTCGATAGCCAGAAACTTGCCTTTGATGGCCGTAATGGCATAATCGCTCCCTGTTGAACTACCGCCAACCGGGGCCGTTGACGACCCGGCATTGGCATTCACGGGCCGAAACGTACCCGACGGCTGACGTTGTGCCGCGTTGGGGTCGGCACTCAACGGACGGGCTGCCGTGCCTGGGGCATCAGCAACCTTGCGGTCGCTGTCGGCAAGCCGGGCCGACGGTTGCCGGGTATTATCGGAGGCAGTGGGTTGTTGCCGGGTGGTCGAACCCGTCTTTTTAGACGAAGAACAGGCCGATATAACTAACGTCAGGAGTAAAGCGGAAAGCAGGCGCATACACAACGAGTGAGTAACGTTCTAAGGATGATGTAGTGAAGTAACGAAAAAAGACCCCCTAACGGTTATTGCCGCCCATTTTTCTTTGCCAGCCCAAATGGGTAATTTTGTCCTATGTACAAGACCACTGAGATTACCTCCGCCGAAATTACCTCCGACAACCCCGTTCATCAGCGTTTGCTGTTCCCCTATGTCGAAGCGGCCGGCATGGTGCGGGGCAATGTGCTGGAAATTGGGTGCGGCTGGGGCCGGGGCCTCGAACTGCTCACGCAGGCCGCCAACCACTACACCGGCATCGACAAAAACGAAGACCTCATCAACTCGCTCCAACGCGAATATCCCCAATCGACGTTCATTGCGGCCAACATTCCTCCCCTATCGAGTTTCGCCGACAACACCTTCGATTTTATTGTGACGTTCCAGGTAATCGAACACATCGAAAACGACGACCTGTTTGTGAAAGAAGCCTACCGGGTGCTCAAGCCGGGCGGCAAACTCCTGCTGACCACGGTGAACAAAACGTTCTCGCTCACCCGCAACCCCTGGCACGTCCGCGAATATGTGGCCGACGAACTGCGGGCGTTGATGGGTCGGTATTTCCCGGTGATCGAGACGCGGGGCATCCACGGCAACGATAAGGTGATGACCTATTATGAGCAGAACAAAAAGTCGGTGGAGCGATTCACCCGCTGGGACATTTTCAAGCTGCAATACCGCCTGTCCCGCCGATTGTTGCAGGTTCCCTACGACATTGCCAACCGCATGAACCGCAATCGCCTGCTGCAACAGGATGGCCTTGCCGCCGAGATTCGCCACACCGATTACCTCGTCAGCCAGCAACCATCTGAAAGCCTGGACTTCTTCTATGTAGCGACAAAATAGGCAGTAGTTTATTTGCAGGAGCTGCTTTGGCTTTTATGGAGCATAAAGCAACCCTACTTGATTTGTTCGTCGAGATCAACAAACCAAAATTTGCGGAACCATAATTTGCTGTCTACCAAAAGTTAAGGAGCAGGTAGTTCCGCAAATTCGCGCCCATACAATAGTTGGGTGAAGAGTTCATAAAGTGCTTGCGGGGCGGGTTCCGTGCGACAAGTTGAACGCCCTGCGTGGGTAAGTTTAGGCTTCCATTTCCGAGGTCCAGTTGACAGCGCGAACGCGCCCGTCGGTCGGGTTTGACAGGCAAGATTGCCTTCTTGCGACATGAGAAACACCCCCATTGAGCAACTTGTGCAAATCGGATAAAGTGTGTTAATTAGCTTCGCAATTCTGAGTAAAAGTGGAAAGGGCATTACTATATGCACTGTATAGGCAGGCTCTCGATAATTTCATAAAATTGCTTTACAACTGGTAAATCTTTAATTCAATGGATTTCAAGAAACGTTTAAGTGTTGAAAAAGTTGAGGCTAAAACAGATCCTATTGAAATATATCAAAGATTGGATAGAAAAAGTGAAACAGGACCACTTAGGCCAGCACAAGAAGATATTTTGAAAAATTGGAACTCAAATAAAAAAACGGAAAAAGATATAATCCTAAAATTGCATACTGGTCAGGGGAAGACATTAATTGGCCTACTCATTCTACAATCAAGATTAAATGAACACAAAGAAAAGTGTATATATGTATGTCCAGATAAGTACTTGGTCAAGCAAACTTGTGAACAAGCAGATCGCTTTGGAATTAAATATTGTATCATTGGAGCCAATGGCGAAATACCTGAAGAATTTTTAAACTCTGAAAAAATATTAATAACGAATGCACAGAAAATTTTTAATGGAAAAACAAAATTTGGTTTAGCTAATAAATCTATACAAGTATCAACAATTATACTTGATGATTCTCATGCTTGTATTGATGTTATAAAATCAGCTTACACACTACATATCAAAAAAGGAACTGATTTATACTCTAGAATCATAGGCATTTTTTCGGAAGACCTAAAATCGCAAGGCGAGGGTAGTTTCTTAGAAATATCTGATGGTGATTATAACACGCTGTTGCAAATTCCTTACTGGACTTGGATTGATAAAAAATCTCTAATTTTGGCTGAATTAGTTAAACACAAGGATGATACTGATTTAAAATTTATTTGGCCATTGATTAAGGACAGGTTATAATTATGTCAAGCTTTTATTTCTGGTAATGAGATCGAAATTTCTCCCTATCTGATTCCCATAAACGACTTTGGAACTTTCAGTTCCGCGAAACAAAGAATATTAATGTCAGCTACAACATTAGATGATTCTTTTTTTATAAAAGGTTTAGGAATAGATAAAGCCGCAATCCAAAATCCTTTAATATATGAAAAAGAGAGCTGGTCTGGTGAGAAAATGCTGTTATTGCCATCATTGATCGATGAGTCGCTTGATAGATAAACAGTAATAAATAATTACGCTAAACCTTTTGTAAAATCCTTTGGACTTGTAGCTTTAGTTCCAAGTTTTATTAAATCGAAAAGCTATGAAACTCTTGGTTCTAATGTAGCTAGTTCAGACTCACTTTACTCCAACGTTGAACAGTTAAAATTAAAGCATTACGATAATACGTTGGTTATAGTGAACAGATATGACGGAATAGATTTACCAGATGATACGTGTCGATTATTAATTATCGATTCAAAACCATTTTCTGAATCTCTGAATGATCGATATGAAGAAATGTGTAGAAAAGAAAGTCAAATAATGAATATAAAATTAGCTCAAAAAATCGAACAAGGCTTAGGTAGAAGTGTTCGCGGGGAAACTGATTATAGCGTCATTGTTATTGTTGGTGCTGATTTGGTGAGCTTTATGAAATCAACTGCTACTAAAAACTTTTTTTCCAAGCAGACCAAGAAACAGATAGATATAGGTCTTGAAATTGCAGAAGTTACAAAAGATGAGCGTAAACCAGGAGACACTGCTTTTAAAATTTTAAATGACTTAGTAAACCAATGCATAACAAGGGACTATGGTTGGAAAGAGTTTTACATAGACAGAATGAATACTATTGAAGACGAGAAAGATAAGAAAGAAGCTATTTTAGATTTTTTAGTTTTAGAGTATCAAGCAGAGAGTGCATACTCTTTAGGTGAATATCCAAAAGCCTTTGAGAAAATGCAAAAGCTTTTGGATAACTTGAGTGACCAAAGTGATAGAGGATGGTATTTACAAACTCTTGCTCGCTATAAGTATCACTTGAGTGAATCTGAATCTATAAATATTCAACACTCCGCGTTTAAAAGTAATCAAGAACTACTTAAGCCAAAAGATGGAATCAATTACAGTAAAATTGCCATCATTAACGATAACAGATTGCAAAGAATTAAAGATTGGATTAGACAATATAGTAGTTATTCTGAATTAGTTCTTGATTTGGATAGAATATTAAATAATTTCTCTTTTGGAGAGCTTGCTGATAGGTTTGAAGCAAGTCTAAAAAATATTGGTGAAATTTTAGGTTTTTTAAGCCAAAGACCGGATAAAGAACTGGGTAAGGGACCTGACAATTTATGGTGTGTTGGTGCTAATAGATATATATTATTTGAATGCAAAAATGAAGTTGATGAAAGGAGAAGTCAAATCAATAAAACTGAAGTGAGTCAAATGAACACTTCTTTTCACTGGTTTCAAAATGAGTATCCTGAGGCAGCAGTCAGTTGCATAATGATTATCCCAACAAGATATACTTCCCCTGCGGGATACTTTGGGGCAAATGTTTTAATTATGAAACAACAAAAATTAGATAAACTGAAAAAAAATATCAAATCATTTTTCAAAGAGTTTTATACTTATGACTTGAACGATATAAGTTCTCAAAAAATACAAGAGATGATCAACTTACATAAACTTGATATAAATAATTTTGAAAATGAATTTACTGAGCCTTATAAGCAAGGCACATAGCGTTCGACATCGGGCACTTGGGGGTTGCGCAAACCTAAAAACAGGGTTCTGGCCGACAACGGGCAACCGGGCGTTAGGCAAATCTCAAAAGTAAGGCTGGCCACCAGCGACAGCGGACACTTGGGCATTAGCGAGGTTGAGAAATTTGGTTGTGTAAGTGTTTATGATCCGCTCCGCGTGGGTGGGTCACTGCTGACAGGACGCTCGCCGGTTATGATAGTTTTCAGCCCAACCGGCCATGTGTGTAAAGGCTCGTTCCTCGCCATCAACACATGGGGTCGTTGGATGAACAAACAAGTCATTCTTAAATTCCGGGCTTCGTATGACAAGCCACACTCCGTTAACAGGATGCATTTATGTATCGGTTGACTTCGGTCGACAGACCAAACGCGGGGGTAGGCAACCCTAAAAAGCGGGGTAGGCATCGGTTGACAAATCGCCCTCCTCAACAGATCAGCCAGACAACTTTATTTCTTTTCTACTAAAAGCATCTGATCGTCTTTGCCTTTTAGCAGGTAACCGCCCGGTGCTTTTACAAGGAAATACTTCATTGGCTCACGGTCAATTAGTTGCGTCTTTCCTTCCGCGTGCAGTGAAACTGAGCTGGGTTGCAAACAGAGTGAGTCTCCTGTAATTCGCCAACTAATTGGACTGTCTTTAATCATTGTATTCCCTCTTTTTGTTCGAAACGTAGCTTTACCGTCTTTGTAAAACAGAAATAAAAGGTGTAAATCATTGTCGGCCTTACTGGTATCTCCTTGCTCCCTAATAAGGAATGTCTTATTAGACAGGTCAGTTACGTTGATTATCAATTCTGAGTTGGCTACTTTTTGCCCCAAAGTTTGGAATGGAACAGAAAATAGTAAGGTTAGAAGGCAAACGGTTTTATGAGCAAACATAGGACTGATTTGTTGGACGAACCAAAACTGCGTTTGATTCGTGATTTTTATTCGATGCTGACCATAATATTAACTAAATGCTCAATTAGTTCATCAGGGAAATTAGTAGCTTCCATACCACCAACCCCTGCTGTCGTTGGGTATTCCATCCAAATAGTGGCTGGAGGGCAGCATCTCGGCTACACAGGAAACGACCCGGTCAAGGGAGTTTGGGTTTTACATTCCAGGAAGTGCATGTTAATAAGAAATCCACTTGGCTATTCTTCGAAAACATGCGTAAAGTCAGTGATCCAAGCCTTCCCGCCGAGGCAGCCGGTCTGGATCAGATGGCCAATAGGTATTTATCCGGGTTTTACGTTACCGAGAGTGATGCCAAATCGCTTATTGATCTGGTCGAGCGTACCCGCATGGAACAGACCCTAAGCACGCCCATAGATAATGTCTTAGCCTATAAGTCCCGCCCGGACGATGTATGAAAAGCTGGGATTTAGGCCGGTAAAAGAGCTAGACTCAATATATGACAAACGCTATTGGTTATATAGATTGAATCTAGGCTACCAAAGCGAACATCCCAGTTACGTAGGTTTGGCTTTTTTGATTCATGATTAGTGGGGCAAACGTACTCAACCCTGCTAAAATAAGGTTGATAAAGAAGACAATAAACGTACTTATAGCATCTAAGCTCCGTAAACGAAAGCGGTGTCCTACCTGTGTCTGGGCCTCAATAAAGGCGTTCATAACGGTTTATTGTTGAACAGAAAACCCGAACACAACCTTGCCCGTGGCTGCCGGATTAATACCCGTGAGCAGAATCCGCTGGATGGTTTGGTTTGGCCATTTGGCTTTAAAACCCTCGTCGTCGGGCATCGTCAGGGCAATGGGTTCCACCGTCACCGACCAGCGTTTAGGGTCGTATTGCAGCACAACGGTGGAAGGTTTGGCCGTGCCAGACAAGGCGGTGGGCATCGTCAGCAGTACACGACCGGGCGTGGCGATGTCGGCGGTGCAGGTGGTCATAAACGATTGTTGCAGCGAGCTTGGCGGGGCTGCGAGGGCGTATTCATCAGTAACCGAAACGGTTTCCCGCCGACGGTCGAGGGCCACGGTGCGGTTCCAGTTTTTGATACCCGCGCCTGTCGGGTAAGCTTTGGCAAGGTCCATGCTCAGGGCTGCACCATTGGCCGTAGGCACGTACTTTACAGCCTGAGCCTCGTATTGCCGACCAGCGGGCTGCGCTAACCCATTGACTGTCGGCAGATTATGATAGTGTGACTGCGTCCACCATAAGTCTGTGTACCGTTTGCCCGAGAACGTTTTGCCGGTATAGGTGCCTCGGCCCGCGTCGATAATAACGGGTTTCCCATTCACATACAGGATAAAATCGCCCACGTCGTTGTGGTTGTGGCTCTCGTTGTTGTGGCCCGCGTGGGTGGCTAAGTAAAGTTTATCGGAGCGGGCGGTCATCACCTGCACATCAGGAAACCACACATTTCGCACCCCCACGAAGGGCGTAGCAGGCGGGACCATTTGCGGAATCGCCAACAGATTCTGAAGCTGACGCTGCCGGTGGAAACCCTGTGTGCGGTGGGTGTTGCTGGTGGACTCCGACACATGAAACGTCTGGTATGCCCACTGACCAAACCGGGTCAGGGTATCGTCGCTGATCTGTTTTCCGAATCGGTAAAGCATCAACCCGTCGGGCTTGAGGGTGGGGTCGGCATCGGCAAAATCGACAAAATAGGCGTGGTCAATGTGCATTTTATACACATACGAGGCCATATTGCGAATCAGCGGCTCGCGATACACATTGAGTTTGCCGTTGGAGGCACTGTGGAGCAGGTCGAGCGCGTCGAACACACAGGCACCGGCTGCAAACCAGTAACTTGGCCCTTCGTCGCAACCGCCGTTTTCGCCCAGCCCATTTAGGTAAATATCCAGCCCCTGCATGGCCGCGTAGGTCATTTGGCTCCTGCGATCCGCGTTGGGTTCGAGCAGGAGGGTGGCTGTGAGCCAGTTGGCCATAATCCAGGGGTTCCAGTTGTTCACTTTGGCGGTGGGTTTGAGCCAGCCATAGCGGTTGGCCTGCTGAATGGGCGTGAGCAGCCGCTCGTTCGTTTCCCGGTAAATGCGCGGGCGGATGAGGGGTGAAATTTTAGCCAGTTTATCACCCACTAAATAATCGGTCAGGGCCATAATCGCGCCCGTTTCGGCCCCAAAGAGGTCCACCGTGCGGTCGTCGGTATTGGGCAAACCGTTGCCTGTTTTCTGAACGCCAAGATGCGCCGGAATACCCCAGGCACTCTCTTCGCAAATGGCCCAGACAAGATCTACGATGGGGTCCATGAACCGCCCCTTGCCCTCCACCGATTCGGCCACCACGAGGTCCATCAGTAGATTACGTCGGGCAAACGAAGCAGCTTCGTAATGGCTCCGATTGGTGGTCCGAACGAATTCGAGGGCCATTGTAGCGGGCAGGGCCGGAATAGGTTGTTTAGCAGCCTGCTCCCCTTCCCGAATCAAACTTTGTCGCAGCGTATCGGGCAACGCCTTTTGCCAGGCATCGGGCGTGCGCGGGTAGGGTGTCCACTCAGCGCGGGGCAACAAAGCCGTCCGAACAGCTTCGGCGGAGTAGCGCGTTGCCAGAAGATTGCGGGGAACTACCTGTGCATTCAGGCAGAGGGCAGTGACAGAAAGGAACAGGGATAGGAGGAGTTTCATACCCTGTAAACCAGAAAAAAGAGGTTTTCTAACGGTCCAGTTGCCCACTGCCGGAACACTTTACTGCTGCTTGTTAACTTTGCTGCCCGAACCTATCTCCACAGGCGATTCATTTCTTCTTTGATTTCTCGTACCGCATCAACCCTTCGAGGTAGTAATAGTCGGCATAGACCAGCGGCACGTCGATTTCTGATTTGCCGGGTTTGTGGCCTACCGAGTGCTTGAGCAGGAAGTTATGATTCTCGCCCAGCGCATTGCGGTAAGCAGGGGTCGACAGGCTCACGAGCATGGTTTCGGCGGCTTGCTGATAGAGTTTTGCCTTTTTGCTGTATTGACTCAGTTCGAGCAGGCCCGATGCTGCAATGGCCGCTGCCGAAGCATCGCGTTCTTCGCCGGGAGCGTTGAAATCCCAGTAGGGCACTTTGTCGGCGGGGAGGTTGGGGTGGCCCAGGTAGAAATCGGCAATGCGTTCGGCTTGTCGGAGGTATTTGGGGTCTTTGGTGAAGCGGTAAACGGTGGTGTAGCCATATAAAGCCCAGGCTTGCCCCCGCGCCCAGGGCGAATCGTCGGCCAGGCCCTGATGCGTTCGTTTGGCCTCCACGGCTCCAGTCGAGCTGTAACAAATGAGGTGGTAGCTGCTGCCGTCGGGCCTGAAATGATTCGCTATCGTGTTGTCGCTGTGGGTGTTGGCAATCTGAGCCAGCCGGGGTTGGTTACTTTCCTTTGCCGCCCAGTATAAAAACTCCAGGTTCATCATGTTGTCGATGATAACGGGATAGGCGTATTCTTTTCCGTTGCGATCTTTGAATTTCTCCCACGATTTAATCAGTCCTACCTTGGGGTCGAAGCGGGTGGCGAGGGAGTTGGCCCCCGTGAGCAGAATGCGCCGGTAGGTGGTGTCGCCCGTCAGGCGCAAGCCATTGCCAAAGGGGCAGTTGAGCATGAAACCGAGGTCGTGGGTGCGGGTGTTGAACTGCTCTTTCGCCACGGCCATTGTCCAGCGTTGGGCGGCTTCTTTCCATTTCGCATCACCCGTGCGCTCAAACAAGTACCACAAACTACCCCCGAAAAAGCCACTGCACCACCACGACGAAGGCATGTCGCGGGGGGTTCCGTCGGCGTTGATCGACTGAGGAAATTTGGTTAGGTCGGAGTGCGAGGCCAGCATCTTTTCGTACTGTTGCCCCGCCAGTTCAAACTGCTTCTGAACGTCGATTTTTGATTGGGCCAACGTTACCAATGGACTGCTTACCAGGAGAGCAAGGAAGATTTTTTTCATGAAGACAACAGGTGTTTTGCCTTACTAAGACAAGAACGCGCTAATCCTACCAACAGGAATTCCAGGTTTACACGATTAAAAACAAATCCTGCTTCATGCGGTAATATCTGTCAACTATCTTGTTCTATACCCTTTTTTAAGTAGCTTTTCCGGGGCCATTTTGGTATATTTAGGCTATGAAACACGTTGTAATTCTGATTCCTAAAGGCGGTATCCTGGGCAGTATCGAAGGGCCGCGTCAACTCCTTACCCAAGTCAATCAGTTTTGTCAGGTCAAAGGCGGCCCACCCCTTTTCGATGTAAAACTGGTGGGACTCACCAAAGAAACCTCCATCAGTGGCGGGTTATTCACCGTTCACAGCGACCTGCTATTACACGAGGTTTCTCAAGCTGATCTGATCATTATTCCGGCCCTGGATGGCGATTTGACGAACTCAATAGCACTGAATCAGGCGTTTATTCCGTGGCTAATCACACAGCACAAAGGGGGAGCCGAAATTGCCAGTCTGTGCATGGGGGCATTTTTGCTGGCTTCCACGGGTTTGCTCACCGGCAAAAAATGCGCAACACACTGGTTGGCTGCCAACGAGTTTCGGCAGATGTTTCCCGATGTGAACCTCATACCCGAACAGATCATCACCGACGAGTCGGGCCTGTATTCGAGCGGGGGAGCCTATTCGTATTTGAACCTGGTGCTGTACCTCATCGAAAAGTATGCAGGCCGCGAGATGGCTATTCTGTGCGCCAAGGTATTCGCCATTGACTTTGATCGGGAAACACAATCTCCCTTCACCATTTTTCAACGGCAAAAAGAACATGAAGACGAACCCGTGAAAAAGGCACAGGCATTTATCGAAGCCAATTTTCAGGATCGAATTTCCATCGATCAGTTAGCCTCCGAATTTGCATTGGGTCGCCGGAACCTGGAACGCCGGTTCAAAAAAGCCACATCCAACACGGTGAACGAGTATATTCAGCGAGTGAAAATCGAAGCAGCCAAGAAAGACTTTGAAAGTAGCCGCAAAACAATCAACGAAGTGATGTATGATGTGGGCTACTCCGACAACAAAGCGTTTCGGCTCGTCTTCAAAAAACTCACCGGCCTCTCCCCTATCGACTATCGCAACAAATACAACAAAGAAAAAGTGATGGCCTGACGGACTGCAACAGCCCGATGGAATCAGATTTCAGAAAAAAATTTTAGCAAATTTATTATCCGTTAACCCGCTCATTATCAATTAATGCGCGGGTTTTTTGTGGCCAAAAATGGCCGTTACAGTAAAAAAATCAAATCCACTTACAACCCTTTCAAACAAAAAAAGATCATTCAGATTATTAGCATTAAAATTACATTAACTACACTGTTTTCGTAACTGAAAAATCCTTTACACACTTTGCAATGAAGGCGCACATTTACATCACACTATGCCTGATAAGCTTACTGACTGTACCGCTGAAGGGCCAGACCATTACGATTGATTTGCCGGTTAGCCGGATGGTTTTCCAACGATCGCTCGACAACTCAGCATTGGTTCCTGTGCGTGGCCGGGTGTTGGCACAGGCTACCCGCGTGAAAGGACGTTTGGTGGCCCGGCAAGGCGGCCAAACCACCGACTGGCGCGAGGGTGTCGTACAGAATGGGGCCTACCAGATTACGATTCCGGCGGTGGGCGGTTTCTACGATCTCGAGCTCATTACATTAGCGGGCAACACCGAACTGGAACGGCAACGCCGGGAGCGAATTGGCGTTGGCGAAGTGTTTGTGGTGTCGGGTCAATCGAACAACTTCGGCGAACAGGGTCTGGGTCTGCCCGCCACCGACGACCGGGTATCGGTGGTGAATCAATGGCAACCCAACGCGAATTACTTCGACGAAAGAGCGATGCCCATGGCGTTTGCGCAGGCAGGCCCCGGCACCTTTTGCGGTCCAGTTAATCCGTTGTATATCTGGGGAGGTTTAGGCGATCGGCTGGTGGCGAAGCTGGGCGTGCCGGTATTGTTTCTGGGTGCTGCCCACCAGGGTTCGTCTACCCAAAACTGGCGCGAAGCGGCTCAGGGCGTAGATCGCGTTAGTGGTCGCGACTGGTTCAACAATGTGCCCTATCGTCCCCTGCGGTCAACCTTGCAGTTTTATACCAGTCAAACCGGAGTTCGGGGCATTCTGTGGCATCAGGGCGAGTCGGACAACATGTATCAAACCACTGACGGATATGCGGATAACATGCGGATTTTGATCAATAAAACCCGCGAGGACAGCCAGTTCAACAATCTATCCTGGATGATCGCACGGGCTTCTTACTATCCACATTATCCGGGCCACGAACGGGACCCCGCTATTATTGCCGGCCAGAATCGGGTTATCCAGTCAACCAGCAACTGTTTTCCCGGCCCTTCCACCGACGATTATGTTGGTACGGCCTATCGACAAGATCAGACTCACTTTGCCCCTTATGCCTATAATTTTCTGGCCGATTTATGGAATCAATCGTTAACCACTGATTATTTCCAGCGGGCGCAACCATCATTGCCAGTCGTTGGTCAGGCATCGCCTGTGGCGGGTTCAGAAAATGTCAGTTCGACAACGCCGGGCGTGCCAGTTTCTCCTGCTAATTCTCCGGCAACAACGGGAGCTTTTCAATTGGGTAATCCAACGTACAATTGTCAGACCGGAGCCATTACGTTTGTGACAGGTGGTGGCAACGGAAGTCCGGTGGAGTTCATGGTGCCGGGCATAACAGGCTGGACCACCAACGCAACTCACACGCTGGGCGAAGGTGTTCGGCGCGATGCCCAAACGATCACGATCTGGGCACGGCAATCGGGCCAGGAAACATCATTGACCTGGAACCTACGCGGAGCATGTGATGGATCGGCTCCAAGCCCTGCACCCCAAATCCCAAGCCCCACGCCGACAGCGAATACACCTTCAACTCCTGTTCAATCCGACAACAAACCGGATGGCAGTTTTGCCCTGTTGCCGCCGACCTATAATTGCCAGACGGGCGCAATCACGTTCGTGGCAAGCAGGGGCAACGGCAACCCGGTTGAGTTTATGGTGCCGGGCGTAACGGGCTGGACAACCAACGCATCGCATGTGTTGGGCGAAGGCGTTCGGCGCGATGCGCAGTGGCTGTTGATCTCGGCGCGGCAGTCGGGCGTAGATGTAACCCTGAACTGGAATCTTCGTGGAACCTGCGATGGCTCAGTACCCACCCAGCCAGTCATTACACAACCAGTTACCACACAACCAGTTACCAATGCGCAAACCCCAGCCACCCAACCCCAACCGCCCGCAACCCAATTGGGCACTTTTGCTCTGGCAACCCCTGCTTATGATTGTCAGACGGGGACGATGGTGCTGAAAACCACGGGGGGCAACGGCAGCCTTGTTGAGTTTATGGCTCCGGGCATAACAGGCTGGACCACCAACGCCACCCATGTGCTGGGCGAGGGCGTTCGGCGCGATGCGCAAACCATCACGATCTGGGCGCGGCAGTCGGGTCAGGAAACATCGTTGGCCTGGAACCTGCGGGGTGCCTGTTCGGGGGTAGGTGGGGGTGTAGCCCGCGTAGCTCAAGTGACGGTATCGGATATCCGGTTGATGGTGAGGCCCAACCCGACCACCGATGAGGTGCAGTTGATATGGCCAGATATCGCGAAACTGAACTGGAAAAGCCGGTTTGTGAGCGCGTCAGGTCTTGATGTGCCCGTCACTATTCTCACTAATCAGGAGGGGTTACAGGCGAACATCCGGCATCTGTCAACGGGAGTTTATTTATGGCAGATAGCTGTGCCGGGTCGCCCGTCGCTGACATTTCGGGTTATGAAAGTAGACTAGCGGCTTTGTATCTTTGTCGGTATCACAACCTGCAAGCCACCAAAGCCGTGTTCCAAACGCTCCGCTCACTTTTTACACTCTGTTTAATTAGTCTTTCTGTTTCGTCGCTGTATGCTCAGGTGCCGTATGGCCCGGCCAAAACACCTCCCACCGGCGAAATTCTGTTGAACCTTAAAAAGCTGAACGTCGTCGGGTCGGTGCTGTATGTGGCAGCCCACCCCGACGACGAAAATACGCTTCTGTTAGCCTACATGGCCAAAGATCGGCTGGTGCGTACCGGCTATCTTTCGCTCACGCGGGGTGATGGGGGTCAAAATCTCATCGGCCCTGAACAGGGCGAATACATTGGCCTGATTCGGACGCAGGAGTTGCTGGCGGCCCGGCGCGTGGATGGGCCGGAACAGTTTTTCAGCCGGGCCTACGATTTCGGGTTCTCCAAATCGACCGACGAGGCCGTGCGTACCTGGGGTCAGGATCAGGTGCTGGCCGACGTGGTCTGGCGCATCCGCACGTTCCAGCCCGACGTGATTATCACCCGCTTTCCACCCGATGCCCGAGCCGGTCACGGACACCACAGCGCGTCGGGATATCTGGCCGAAGAAGCCTTTAAAATTGCCAACGACCCCACCAAATTCCCGGAGCAACTGGCCTATACCAAACCCTGGCAACCGAAACGAATTTTGTGGAACGTGTTCATTCCGAGCGCGTTTATGAGCAACAAGAAGCCCGACGAGGCCGGGAATTTAGTTGGTATCGAAACCGGCGTTTATAACCCCTTGCTTGGCAAATCCTATGGTGAGGTAGCCGCCGAAAGCCGCAGTCAGCACAAGAGTCAGGGGTTTGGGGTGTCGGCCAACCGGGGTGCCCGAATCGACTATCTGCTCACCAAAAACGGCGATCCCATGCAGCAGGACCCGTTTGATGGGGTCGACCTGAGTTGGAAACGCATTAAAGGTAGCGAGAACGTGCAATCGCGGGTGAACACTATCATTGCCAATTTCAAACCCGACCGCCCGGCTGCGTCAGTATCCGAACTGGTATCACTGCACAAGGCTATTAATCAGTTAGACACCACCAACATTAACGTGCGGGCCAAGCGGCAGGAGGTCGAGGGGTTGATTCAGCAGTGTTTGGGCCTTTGGTTCGAGAGTAACCCTGCCGATTATGCCGCCACGCCTGGCGAGCGCATCAAGGTGAACACAACCGTGGTGGGCCGCACGAGCGAGATTCCGGTTCGGCTCATTAGCGTTCGGTATCCGGCGATGAACCGCGACAGCACCCTGAACCTGACACTGAAAGCGAACGAGGTGGTGCCGTTGCCCACTGTGCTTGCTATGCCTGCCAACCAACCGATTTCTCAACCCTACTGGCTCGAAAAACCGTTGGTAAAAGGTTTGTTCCAGGTAAGCGACCAACGCCTGGTTGGCCTCCCCGAAAACCCGGCCGCCCTCACCACCCAATTCACGTTCGACATTGCTGGGCAGTTGTTTACGTTCACCCGCCCGTGGGTTTTCAAATCCGTTGACCCCGTGGATGGCGAGATTTACCGGCCTTTTGTGGTGCAGCCCGACGTGATGGCCAACGTCGCCGAAAAGGTGTATGCCTTCGCCGACAACACGCCCAAAACCGTTGAAGCGGTTGTGAAAGCGGGTCGCGCCGGGGTTTCGGGCAACCTCACGTTGTCGGTTCCAACGGGTTGGCAGGTTTCGCCCGCACAGGTTCCGTTTGAGTTGAAAGATAAGGGACAGGAACAGCGGTTGGCGTTCACTGTAACGCCGGGTGCCAAAGCATCGGACGGCAAACTACAAGCCGTGGCTACTACCTCAACGGGGCAGTTCTCACGCGGGGTTCGCCTGGTGGAGTATAAACACATTCCTACTCAAACCAACTTCCCCGCCAGCGAGGCCAAATTGGTGCGTTTAGACGTGAAAACGACTGCTAAACAGATTGGCTACATTATGGGTGCGGGCGACGAAGTACCCCTTGCACTGCGCCAAATGGGTTGCACGGTAACGATGCTCGGTCAGGCCGATTTGGATAAAGATCTGAGCCGTTTCGACGCGATTATGGTCGGGGTTCGGGCCTATAATACCGAAGATCACCTGAAATTTTATCAGGCCAAACTGATGCAGTATGTGCAAAACGGTGGCACCATGATTGTGCAATACGTGACAGCCGGTGGGGGTGGATTTCTGGCTAATGGCCTGAAAGTGAATCAGATTGGACCGTATCCATTCACGGTCGGTCGCGACCGCGTTACCGAAGAAGAAGCCCCCGTTACGTTTATTAACCCGCAACACCCGCTATTGAACAAACCCAATAAAATCACCGACAAAGATTTTACCAATTGGGTGCAGGAGCGGGGCATCTACTTTGCCGTTGATTACGACAAGGCTTACGAACCCATTTTCAACATGAACGACACGGGGGAAGCTGCCAAAAACGGTAGCCTGATCTACGCTAAATATGGCAAAGGTCACTTTATGTACACAGGGCTGGTTTTCTTCCGCGAACTGCCTGCCGGTGTGCCGGGAGCGTACAGGCTGCTGGCGAACATGATTTCGGTAGGAAAATAGAGATCGCAAGGGTAGCTATACCGGAACAACGGTCGTGTTTTTCACCTCATCCATCACAAAAAAACTGCTGATGTGCTGCACCCCCGGAATCACCGAAAACTGTTCCTGGTAAAACCGGTTGTAATGATCCATGTCGCGCACAATCACCTTCACGAGGTAATCGAACGAGCCGGAAACGAGGTTACACTCCAGAACCTCCTGTAATTGCCGCACTACATCGTTGAAGTTAGCGAAGGTGTCGCGGGTTTGTTTGTCGAGCGATACCTGGCAATAAACCGTAAGTAGATTGCCGAGTTTACGACGGTTAAGAATAGCTACGTACCGGTCTATGTAGCCGTCGCGTTCGAGCCGTTTGATGCGTTCATGAACAGGCGTTTTCGAGAGGTTAATCTGGTGCCCGATCTCGGCATTAGTCAAATGGGCATTTTGCTGAAGCAGTGCCAGAATCTGACGATCAATTTTATCAAGCATCGGTCGGTAGGTTTTGGAATAAGACGCGGAAAAACGCGGCCTGTCTGTTTACGAGTGTAAAAACACATAGGCCATAAAGGCCACAATCACGGCTTCTATAATCCAGATATACAAGGTGTTGCGTTTGGCAAGTCTACGGATTAAGAAATGAAAAGCAGCAGCCCCAATGGCAAGAGGAACTCCGAAAATGAACTGGAGGGCATTGTTATCTCTCCCGAGGTGGAACAGCCCATCCATAATCATAAAAACACCCGCCAACGCAAGCAATGTCAGTGGCGTTATGAGGTCGAATAACCGGGTAACATTCATAGGCTTACGTTCAAAGCGAACAACGTTCTATTGAAACAACTAAAAATCCGCCTAAGTAGATTTTTTTTCGTTATAAAAGAGAGTTTTCAGATCAATAATCTTAGTTTTCTTTCATACATAGAAACAAATAACCGATTTGATACTTTTGTCCCATCGAATTACACTTCATCAAATCAGCCTCACGATTATGGTTATTGGCGTTCCCAAAGAAATAAAAAATAACGAAAACCGCGTAGCCCTTACGCCAGCGGGCGTGGCCGAACTGCGCAAGAACGGCCACACGGTTTATGTCCAGGTCAACGCCGGTGAAGACAGCGGCTTTGAAGACGAAGAATACATTGCTGCCGGGGCAACCATGCTCCCCTCCATCGAAGAAGTCTATGGCATTGCCGAGATGATTATGAAGGTGAAGGAGCCGATTGCTTCAGAGTACAATCTGATCAAAGAAAATCAACTCCTGTTTACCTATTTCCACTTTGCCTCGTCGGAAGAATTGACCCACGCGATGATCGAGCGGGGAGCGGTTTGCCTCGCTTACGAAACCGTGGAGAAAAGCGACCGGAGCCTGCCCTTGCTGGTGCCGATGTCGGAAGTAGCCGGCCGGATGGCGGTGCAGGAGGGAGCCAAATACCTCGAAAAACCTCTGAAAGGCCGGGGCATTCTGCTCGGTGGCGTGCCGGGTGTGAAACCCGCCAACGTCCTGATTCTGGGCGGTGGTATTGTGGGAACACAGGCCGCTAAAATGGCTGCCGGTTTGGGCGCTCACGTTACGATCATGGACGTGAACCTGTCGCGGTTGCGCTATCTGTCGGATATTATGCCGGAGAACGTAGACACGATGATGTCGAACGAATACAACGTCCGGGCCGAAATCAAGCACTCCGACCTGATTGTTGGAGCCGTGTTAATCCCCGGTGCCAAAGCCCCTCACCTCATCACCCGCGACATGCTGAAGCTGATGCGGAAGGGCACAGTTTTGGTGGATGTTGCTGTGGATCAGGGTGGTTGCATTGAAACCTGCTCACCCACCACGCACGAAAACCCGACGTTTATTATTGACGATGTAGTGCATTATTGCGTAGCCAATATGCCCGGTGCGGTGCCTTACACCTCGACCGTTGCCCTCACCAACGCGACCCTCCCCTATGCCCTGCAATTAGCGAACAAAGGCTGGCAGCAAGCCTGCCGCGAGAATGCCGAACTGAAAGTCGGCCTTAACGTGGTAGAAGGCAAAGTGGTCTATAAAGGCGTGGCCGATGCCTGGGACCTGCCGCTTGTTGAGGTTGACGAGTTGTTGTGGCCCGAAGAAGAGATTGTTTAACGAACTACCTGATACCCATAAAATTGGTGTGCAAGGGCTGACCCGACAACGGGTCAGCCCTTTTTTGTTTTACCTTTCGCAAAAAAAACATCCGTGAAAACTGCCGCCTTCAGTTTCCTGCTGATCCTGTCATTTATGCTGGGAACAACCTCATTCATTACAGCCCAAACCCCCGGCGATGCCTTTATGGTCGGCGATATGCTGCCCAACGCCCCCGAACTGGCTCCGCGAGGCACCTTTGGCGTTGGTGTGCGAACTCTGAAAGTGGTTCACCCGGCGCAGGTCGATGTGTTGCACATGAAAGACGGCAAACCCGCGCTTTATGACCGCCCGCTGACGCTTGAAATCTGGTATCCAGCGCGGATTCCGGCCAACAAACCGGCCCTTGTGACCTACGAAGAAGTACTTGGCCGATCCAACGATCCCAAACGACCGCTTATTCCGTTTACCTTCACGGGCCGGGCCAGCCGCGATGCCGACCCCGATCCCAGCGCGGGAGCCTATCCACTCGTTATCGTCTCGCACGGTTACCCAGGCTCGCGGTTGTTACTAACCTACCTAACCGAAAATCTGGCTTCCAAAGGCTACGTTGTGGTGGCTATCGATCATACAGAATCGACCTACCGTGATTTGGCCAGCTTCCCCAGCACCTTGCTCAATCGGTCGCTCGATGATTTGTTTGTGCTGAACGAAATGGCCCGACTCAGTACCAAAACGGGCAACTCATTTCTGGCGGGTTTGCTCGATGCCAACAACACGGCACTCATTGGTTATTCGATGGGCGGTTATGGCGCACTCAACGTGGTGGGGGCCGGGTATAGTCAGCAGGCCATGAAATTGTTTGGGCAAACCACGGGCGGCAGCACTGCTCTTGAACCCCGCACAATGGCCTCGCCAACCTACAAAGCCTCGCTCGATTCGCGGATTAAAGCCGTGGTTGCGTTTGCGCCCTGGGGCATGGAACGGGGCGTTTGGGATGCCACCGGACTGGCGGGCTTAACCGTGCCGACGCTGTTTGTGGCGGGTAGCAAAGACGATGTGTCGGGCTACGAAAAAGGTATCAAAGCCATTTACGATGGGGCTATCAACGCCGACCGCTATTTGTTGACCTACGTGAATGCCCGGCACAACACGGCCCCTAATCCACCTCCGGCTGAGTCCTTGAAGCCCGGCGTTGCGCCTGAAGAATACATGCACTTTGCCGAACCTGCCTGGAATGAGTCCCGGATCAACAACATCAACCAGCACTTCGTAACGGCGTTTTTGGGGAGTCTTCTGAAAAAACTCGACTATGCCCGGTATCTAAACCTCCCCGAAACCGACGCTGCCGGGCCGTGGGCTGGCTTCAAACCCCGCACATCGGTCGGGCTGGAAATGCGCCACGCCAAGCCGTAGCTGTCATTACGTTTCCGCCACCCCAAACACCCGCTCCGGCGAGTGACCGTCGGCCAGCAGAAACCCGTTGGGAGTCAGGCTGGTAAACTCCTTGAAGTCGCGCACTAAGTGCTGATAATCGTAGTAACCCAAATCCAGCGCAACGCTCAACCAGTCTTTGGCCGGTTGAGCGTTTTTTAGTTTCATGGCGTTTTCAAAGCGGGCAATGCGGCCGTAGAGTTTGGGGCTTACACCCTCACGCTCCACAAACTGCCGGTAAAATTGCCGTTGACTCAGGCACGCCTGATCAGCTAACCAATCCAGCGAAACCGCACCGGGCTGTTGCAGCATAAACCGACTTACTTTATCAATAGGCCGGAGTTCCTTCCGCCGTGCACGGCTCACTAAGTACAACAAAAATGCTTCCACAATCTGAATCATCTCGGTGTAGTGCCGGGTATGACTCAGCCGTTCGTTTACCCGGCTAATTTCAGTGGAGAATACCGTTTCGGCATCCACAAAGGAATTGGTCAGTTCGTGGCTCGGAATTCCCGTTAGGCGGAACAATGCGCCCGGCTGAAACTGCACCTGGAACACCATGAAATCGCGGCCTACGTGCCGGTTGGTGGCAATTGAGTGTTGCCCGTAGAGCCGGGAGCGCGAACTTTCCACCAGTTTCCCATCGAAACCATACTCCACCTGTTCGGGGTCTTTCGGGAAAAACGACAGGCATTTTTCGGCACGGGGCCAGTAGGCTTTCACAGGCAAAACCAGCATCGACGCAGGGAACGAACAGCCCACAATCTGGAACTGCCGCACATACTGGCGCAGGGGCAGGCAGGGAAGTCGGTAGTCGTAGATTGCGTCCATTGGTTCGTTTATTTCAGAGCCATTGGTGGCCCCACCACGGTCATGCCGTGTTCTTTGTGCATACCCCGCATGAACTCCTCCGTTGGCGGGCCTTTTAACTCATTCATTTTCAGGAAGAATTCTTCCATTTTGCCAGCCGGTTGCACCATATATACTTGCTTGCCATGCTCCGACACCTGAATCCAGGTATGCGGAATGCCACGGGGGGCAAAAACGGTGTCGCCTGCTTTAGCTGTGAATTCCTTGTCGCCCACCCGGAAGAGATATTCCCCCTCAATGATAGAAAAAATTTCGTCCTGATCGTGGTGAATATGCAGCGATGGGCCCGTTTTTTCGTTGCCAACATATTCAAAAACAGCCAATTGACCGCCGGTGTCTTTTCCCGAAATTTTAACATCGTTACCATTGATACCCCGAAACGGCGTGTGAACCCCAAACCGGGCATCCCCCGCTTTGACCGTGAAGGGATCAACGGCTTTTATTTCTCTAATGGACTTGGCCTGGGTTGTCAGAGAGGTAGCCACTACGGTAGCGGCTACAGTGGATTTAGTCAAGAATTGTCGGCGTTGCATAATCGTTTTTTGTAAAGGTTTATGCAAAGGTCAGCCGTCGGGCTATAGATTTAGTGGTAAAAATCAGCCAATTATAGCTGAGTACTACCAAATTTTCGTTTCTTTTTCCGCAAAGGTGGAGTCGATTGCGGGGGAAGTCGGTGGTGGGTGGCCTGTTCATAGGCGTAGCACAACTTAATGAGTGTTGGCTCGCTGAAGGGGCGACCAAAAAACTGCAAACCAGCCGGTAAGTTATTGTAGGTGAAGCCCATTGGCACCGTGAACGCCGGAAAACCCGTGGGTGGCGACAAGGCGTTGTTGTTGGTGCCCGACGGGGTATTCAGATCACCGATGAACCGGGGCGGGTAACTGAACGACGGATAGACCAGCACATCCACCCGCGACGAGTCCATTGCCCGGAGCAGCAATTGGCGCAGTCGCTCGCGAAGGACGAGGTTTTTTTGCCAGCCTTTGTGCAATTCGGGAGCCAGCGTATCGGCGTTGGCATCGAGCAGGAATTTTTCAAGAAAGGGGTGGTATTGCTTCGACTTGATGATGGATCCCAGCGTTTTATGCGGGGCATTGGGGCCTAAGTTGGCCAAATACACATTGAAATCGCGCCGTAGTTGCGGGATCGTATCGAACGATTTGTTGATCGTATCCAATTCCATCACTCGCACCGAGTCAATAATCGTAGCCCCCGCAAGCCGCAACTCATCCAGGGCTTTGTTAAACAAGGCCACCACCTGCGAATCGGCTTTGGCGGGGGCGCAAAGTTGCCGAAAAACCCCAATTCTGGCTCCTTGGAGGCCATTTTTGTCTAAAAACGCCCGATAACTCGCCGGGATTTTACCAGTGCTTCGCCGGGTTACCGAATCGGCTTTGTCGTAGCCCACAATCACATCCAAAACCCGCACCGCATCTTCCACCGTTCGGCAAATGGGGCCGCCTGTGTCGTTGGTGAGGGCAAGCGGGGCAATTCCGTCGCGGCTGATTAGCCCAAGCGTACACCGAAACCCAACCAGACTCTGATGAGCCGCTGGTCCCCGAATGGAACTCCCCGTGTCGGTTCCCAAGCCAATGGTGCCAAAATCGGCGGCAACGGCAGCGGCTGTTCCCCCACTCGACCCCGCCGTGGTGCGCCGGGTGTCATAGGGGTTTCGCGAGTAGCCGGGTAGGATCGAACTAACCGAAAAATTACCGGATTGGGCAAACTCCGCTAAGTTCGATTTGGCGATGATGATGGCTCCGGCTTGCCTGATTTTCTGAATCACGAAGGCATCGTCGGGCGGAATCGACTTTTTCATAGCCAGCGTTCCGTTGGTTGTTGGCATATCGAAGGTGTCGTAATTGTCTTTCACGATCACCGGAATCCCGTGCAATGGCCCCACAAACTGGCCCGTCACTTTATAAAGCGAATCAAGCCGACGGGCTTCGGCCAACGCTTTGGGATTCACCATGATGAGGGAATTGATAAATGGCCCCTGCTTGTCGTAGGCTTCGATTCGGTCGAGGTAAAGCTGCACCAGGTCAACGGTGGTGAGTTTGCCGTTTTGCATGGCCATGTGCAAACTGGAGATGGTGGCTTCGTGTAATTTTTTGGGAGTAAACGGCTGACCGTAAGCCGACATGACAACCCAAAGCAAAGCGATTAGAACGAGTGGTAGATTTTTTATCATGGCCAACAAGTTATCAAAATACAGTCAATTTTCGTACAAATAGGGCTTATTTTCCATCAGACCCTTTACTGCTCTTCCAATTCCCCTATCTTTAAGGTTGTATAAATCACTTCGTACTACTTACCTATGTCAAACCACTACCACTCCATCCGCCATCCCAGACTGTTGTATGGCTGGATCACTATGCTACTCATCCTGAGTAGTACGCTTGCTCAAGCCCAAACAACCCGCTACACCCTCAAAGGGCGCGTGACCGACGAAAACGGGCTGGGTCTGCCCGGTGCAACCGTCTTGCTGGTTGGCACCACCACCGGCTCGGCAACTGATGCCGAGGGTAACTACACTATTGGGGCGGCTCTGAAACCCGGCCCGGCAACGTTGGCCGTCTCGGCCATTGGCTACGAAACGCTGCGTCAGGCCATCACGCTTGGCACTGCCGAAACCATCACAACGGACCTGAAACTGAAAGAAGCCGCCACTAACCTCGACGAAGTAGTGGTGACGGGATCAACGCTTTCGGCTCCCAAGCGGGAATTGGGCAACGCCATCACCACTATCAAGGCGCAGGATTTGCAGCAAAGCGGTTCCGGTAACCTCATCAATTCGTTGCAAGGCAAAGTGCCGGGGGCGCAAATCACCCAAAACTCCGGCGATCCGGCTGGCGGAATCAGCATCCGCCTGCGGGGTATCAAATCGCTCGTTGGCTCCTCCGACCCTCTCTACATTATCGACGGGGTGATTGTGAGCAACGCCAGCACCAACGTGTCGCAACTGGCTTTGGCCAACGATGTGGGCAATGCCAACGTAGGCCAAAACCGCCTGTCCGACATTAACCCCGACGACATTGCCTCGCTCAACGTGATCAATGGGGCGGCTGCGGCTGCTCAGTACGGATCGCGGGCGGCCAATGGGGTTGTGATCATTACAACCAAGCGCGGAGGCAGCGGCAAAGCCACCGTCAACTTCTCGACATCGTTCAATATCAACGAGTTGCGCAAGTCGGTACCGGTCAATACCTATGGCAAGCAGTTTGGTTTTGCGGCTCTGCGGCTCTACACGATCGGGGGTGTTTCGGCGGCTCAGATTGCGGCCAACCCCGGCACCACCACCACGGGGGTGTTCCGCGACGGAGCCACTACGCAGTTGGCCACCAACCTCGTGGATGTGACCCGGTATAATTATTTCGACCAGATTTTCCGGCAGGCTTCCGGCACCGACAACAACCTGTCGGTTTCAGGGGGTACCGATAAAACGCAATACTATGTGTCGTTTGGCTACCTCAAAAATGGTGGTATCGTCAAAGACACCGACTTTACGCGCTACAATCTCCGGGCACGTGTAGATCAGCGTCTGACCAACTGGGCCAAAGTTTCGGTGGGCCTAAGCTACGCCAACAGCCTTTCCAACGAGAAAGCCAACGGCAACGTGTTCTACAGCCCGATCAACTCGGTGAACATCACCAACAACATCTACGACATCACCCAGCGCGATGCTGCCGGGAATTTACTCGCCGTGGAGCCAACCCGCGTGAACCCGCTCTCGACCATCGAAGACATGAAGTTTTCGCAGCAGGTGAGCCGCACCATCAGCAGCGTACAATTCAACTTGACCCCACTGAAGGGTCTTACTGTCGATTACATTGCCGGGGTTGATGCCTACAGTCAGTTCGGCAAAAACTACATCCGGCCTTACCCCTATCAGGCCATTGCCGGTTTGCCGGCCGCCCGCTATCCACAGGGCTTTGCGGCCAATGCAACCAACCAGGTGATGCAGTTCAACAACGACCTGAACGCGCAGTATGAGCGGCAGTTGGGCGAGAGTTTCAAAGTAAACCTCGTGGCCGGGTATAGCTATCAGTATTTCCAGTCGGACTATTCGCAGGTGAGCGGACAAAATCTGGCTCCATTTATTGAAACAGTAAGCGGTGCCAGCAATGCCACCTATGGAGTAGGTTATACCCTTGACCGCTACAGCCTGAGCGGGCTATTTGGTCAGGCAACGCTCGGCTACAAGAACTTAGCTTTCGTGACGGGGGCCATCCGGCGCGACCAGTCGAGCAAGTTCTCGCCCACGCAAACCAACCAGTATTACCCCAAAGTAAGCGGGTCGCTGGTGGTGTCGGATCTGGATTTCTGGAAGAATGCATCCTTCAACAATGCGTTTAACGGCCTGAAACTCCGGGCCAGCTACGGCGAAGCGGGAAACCTGTCCGGTATTGGGTCGTATGCCCGGTTCTACCAGTTTAGCCCGGTGGGTTTCCTTGGCCGAAACACGGTAACGCCCGGCACGCAGTTGGCCAACCCCGACGTGCAGCCGGAGCGCATGGCTGAAATCGAGGCCGGTGCCGATCTGACGTTTATGAACGGGCGATTGGGGTTGGGATTTTCAATTTACAAGCAGAAAATCAGCAACCTCGTGGTAAACAGGACGCTGGCCCCCACAACGGGCGGCACCAGCATCGTGAACAACGTGGGGTCGATGGAGAACAAAGGATTGGAGATTATACTGGACGCGACTCCAGTCAAGACCAGTAATTTCACCCTCGATTTCACGGCCATTTTCAACCGCAACCGCAACAAGGTGATTGATCTGGGCGGTTTGCCCATTATCAGCCCCGATGCGTCCTCGGCTTCGGGAACACCCGTTGCCCTGCTTGTTGGTCAGCCGGTGGGTGTGTTCTACGGCTCGCCTTATGCCCGCACCAAAACAGGCGAACTAATTTTGTCACCATCTGGCTTCCCCATGACCGAACGGGCAATTGCTCAACCAAACGGTTCTACCACATTTGAACCCGCCCGCAACGGCGAAGCAGTGGACGTAACCAAGCCAGAAGCCAGAGCCATCATTGGCAACCCGAATCCCAAATGGACCGGATCGTTCAGCACCAATTTGGCTTACAAGAAGTTAAGTCTGCACATACTGCTCGATGCCGTGCAGGGGGTTGATGTGTTCAACGCGGACAAGCGCACCCGGCAGGGCGTTGGTTTGGGCGATTATGCCGAACAGGAGTTGCGGGGCCAAATACCACGCGGCTACATTTTTGGAATTTACAACACGCAGGAATTTCGCGTCGATCCAGGTTCCTATACCAAACTCCGCGAGGTGGCTCTGAGCTATACCTTGCCTTCGTTCACGCGGGCCATCAGCCGGTTGAACGTGGCTTTGGTTGGCCGTAACCTGTATTCATGGGATAAGTACACCGGGTTCGACCCCGAAACCAACGCCGGTGGCAACAACGACCTTGTGCGCGGCATCGACTTCGGCAACGTCCCCATTCCCCGCACCTACCAACTCAAACTGTCAGCGACATTTTAATTATGAAAAAATACATCATTATCCCCGCACTGCTGACCGTGCTCGTTGGGCAAAACGGTTGCGAACAAAAGGAGTTTCTGAACCCGAGTACCATCAGCCAATCGCAGGCGGTTAGTTCGCCCGATGGTCTGATCACGCTTGCCAATGGCCTGCAATACCGCTTTACCACGGGTGGTGCCCTGAGTGTTTTGTATGCCGGAACAGCCGGATCTGGCCTGACAACCAAAGAGTTGGCAGTATTGAACGTGGGTAACATCGACGAAGCGAACATGGCCCTTGGAGCCAGCAATGTGAACAATGGCAATAGCATTGTTCGGAATATCTGGCAACAAAGCCACCTCGTCCGGTCGAATGCCGAGCTGATTTTGGCCAACACGGGCGTAGTAAGTGAGGCTGGCACCAAAAGCGGCCTTGTGGGGTATGCCTCCATTTTCCGGGCGTTGGCCTTAGGTACCATCGCCCAGTATTTCGAGCAGTCGCCCACCACAACGGCCACAAATGCGCCATTTGTGGCACGGGTGCAGGTGTTGAAAGAAGCCGTTGCCGCCCTCGAAGCAGCCGCCACGCAGGTGGCCTCGGCCCCGGTTTCGGCCAACTTCACGAGCAAAGTTGTGCCGGGCATCGATATTCCCAACACAATTCAGGCCCTGATTGCCCGCTACAGCCTATTTGCAGGCGATTATGACAAAGCGATTGCGGCTGCCGCCAAAGTTGACCTGACCAAACGGTCGGTGTTCAATTTTGACGACAACACCCGCAACCCGCTGTTTGAGGTCACGTTTGGCAACCTGAACGTGTTTCAGCCCACCAACGCCAACCTCGGCCTGACGGGTGCCCTGGCTCCTGTGGCTACCGATAAGCGGCTGGCTTTTCTGACCAAAGTTAGCTCGAACACGGCCGTTACGCCGGTGATGGCCAACGCCTATTATACGGCCAACAACGCGGCTATTCCGGTCTATTTGCCGGGCGAAATGGGCCTGATTCAGGCCGAAGCCTACGCCCGCAAAGGTGATTTGACCAATGCAGTGGTCCAACTGAACAAGGTGCTGACAAAGGCTGCCGCTGCTGATGCTTTTGGCCTCGGCGCGGCTCTGCCCGCTTACAGTGGAGCCAACACCGCCGATGCGATTCTTCTCGAAATTCTCCGCAACCGTACCATCGAACTGGCGTTTCAGGGTTTCCGGCTCGAAGACAGCCGCCGGTTCAATCGGCCCGGCCCCGGTGCCACGGGTTCGGAGCGGAACCGGAATTTCTTCCCATATCCACTCACGGAGCGCAACAACAACACAGCAACCCCGGCTGACCCGGCGAACTGATTCAGCGTTTAGAATATAACTAAACCGGGCTGTCAAGTTGACAGCCCGGTTTAGTTATAAATATTCGTAAATGCACCCTTCACCAAGAGCATAAGATGGAAAAATCCCAAAGCCAATCAGGGCAGTAATTTGTAGTTACGGTACTCGCCAATACGCCAGCCCGTTAGTCGTTCAATAGAGTCCAATAATCTCACTTTCAACGATTTGCTTTTTATATTGGTATCGAATAAAAAAGGCCAATTGCTCCGCTCGATGCGGTCTTTCATCACAGCCGGGTGCGTGTCCTGAAACAAAGCCAATGAGTCGGCGTGATTTTCGTAAGTAAATGCCTGGGCTTCTTTCTGAACGGCTTCCAACTCCTGCTCATTGCTACTCCAAAAACGGTGTAAGTACCCGATTTTGCTCCGCATGGTTTTAACAGGTTTCACCCATCCGTAATGATAAATTGAGGCATCAATCAGTTTCACCCTCGGCTTGGCTCCGTTCTTTTTCCGAAACCCCTGGGCATCTTTATACGAAACCAGTTCACCCGTATTACGAATCACCCGAACCTCACGCCTATACCATTTTCGGGAATCCCCCACATAGTTGTAAGAGCCGTAAAAGTGTCGATAGTGAAATAATAATCCCTCTACCTGTCCCCTATCATCCAAGTAGATTTCCATTGCTTTCCGAACAACCGGGATGTATTTTTCGTGGAGTACTTCATCGCCCTGAATATAAAATACCCAGTCGGCATCGGGCGAAATGGCCGCCAGTCCTTTGTCTGTTTCCACTGCCAATACGCTGCATCCATTGCGGAGATTATCATCCCAAACGCTGTGAACAATGCGGATTTTATCAGATGGAATGGCTTCAATTAACGCCAAAGTTTCATCTTCTGACTCGCCAACAACAACCACAAATTCATCGCAAAGCGGCAAAACGGAGGTGACAGCCTCAACAATTGGGTAGTCGAATTTGACCGCATTTCGGATAAAGCTGAACCCGGCTACTTTCATACGATTGCTAACTTATTAGTTGGCTACAATAATAAACAGCCAATACCGCATAGTCAACCGTTTCCTCTCACTATAAACCCAACTACAACCCACTCATTATAGCCTGTTCCAATTCGAAAACGCGATCTTGGCTGATGGTGTCGTTGACGAGGATGACAATACCTGTTTTTTGGGCCGGGTAGAGCACAAAGCGCGTGTTGAATCCTAAGCGCGTGTGTCCGTCGTGATAGATGGATTGCCCCAGTTGTGGGTCAGTTTTCATCATCCAGTTCAGGCCCACGGCAAAGGGGTCGGGCTTGCCCCAGGTGATTTGGTGCGACAGCTTGAGAGCCGGGTCGCGTTCGTCCAGATTGGCTTTCATGTACTGGAGCAAATCGCTGACGGTTGAGTTCATATTGGGGCCGAGGTAAAAACTCCGGAGGTTCACAAAAGTCTGCGGTTTCGTCCCCTCATAGCCTTGAGCGGCTTGTTTCATCTGGGCGGCTGACAGATTTGGCGTTGTTTGGCTCATGCCAAGACTTACGCGTAAATAGTTAGTTACCAGTTGTTCATAAGGTTGTTTATAGATCCGTTCCAAAATCAGCGTCAGCACCATCATGGCATTGTTGTTATATCGATATCGGGTGCCGGGGAGTGTGTCCATTTTAAACTGGTGCATATCCCGGAGCAAACTATCCTGCCGGTATTGATCGTAGAAAGCCACCTGCCCCGTCAACTCCAGTTTCGACAGGCTATCCGTAATTGCTTTCGGAAACTGCCGCGCCGACCTTGGCAAACCCGATGTGTGATTAGCCAGATGCACTAACCGAATGGGTTGACCCTGATAGGCTAAATTGGGGTATTTGCCCGGCAAATACATTCGGATATCATCGTCAAGGCGCACTTTTTTATCGACTACGGCCTGCGCCAGCATTACCCCAGCAAACGTCTTGGCGAGCGAACCGAGGTTATAAAACGTGTTGGAAGTAGGCAATTGCCTTCTACCTTTTTTCACCTCGCCATAATTATAGGTGTGCATCTGCCCATTTCGGTAAACACCAATTGAAAGTCCCACCGCATCGGGATGTTGTCCATAGGCAGTTGTGCTTCGATGAACCACCGAGTCAAGATGGCTTCGAAGTTTATTATCAGTCAATAAGGGTTGAGCAGATAGGGGTTTAGCTACACTATACACCAGACTAAAGAAAACAAGTTGGTAAATTTTCATCTAAAAGAACGTTAACTATTGATTTTATTGCAAGATACTATGCAATACATACTTCCGCCTATTTATTTAGCAGAACGGCCCTAAATAAGGATAAACGGAACTGCTTTATTTACACATTTTAGAAAACTACAGAGATTAATACTTAGATAAAATACCGTTTCATGCTACTTTAAAACATCCGGTTTAATCGGTTCATGGTAAACAACGGCCCCGACAAGCCCTTCACCAACCAAAACCAGCAACTTGGGCTGGTGCAGTATTAGTTGGGGGGCCAACTTCGCCGATTTCGACCACGACGGCAACCTGGATCTACTGGTGGTCAATTCAAGAACCCAATTAACTCCTCACCATCACCGAAACTCCCGCCGAGCCAACCAAGCCCTAATTTGGATAGCGGCTGCGTTGGGACTGGCCGGAATTATTGCGGCAGGGTGGTGGTTCTGGCAACAAAAGAAACGTGCGTAACCCTTATTATGAACCGAACCTGGCACTACCGCATTCGCAAAACTCACCGCTATCTGGGGCTTTTCATTGGGATTCAGTTTTTACTCTGGACGGTGGGCGGCCTCTATTTTAGCTGGTCGAACCTCGACGAGATTCATGGCGACCACCTCAAACGCCCGGTTGGAGCCATGCCGCTCAGTTTGTCTCTCGTGTCGCCCTCCGTACCCATGCAGGCGTTGGGCGAGTTGCCGGATGTTGACTCCATCATGACTGTGCAGTTGATTGAGGTGCTGGAAAAGCCTGTTTATCAGTTGACTTATCTGATGGAACACGGCAAAGGTCACCACATGGTGCATACGCAATTAGCGGATGCCCAAACCGGCAAACTCCGCCCCGAACTGACTAAGGAAGAAGCGGTTTTGGTGGCTCAACAACGATTTTCGGGTGCATCGGCAGTTGAAGAAGTCGAGTATCTGACCAATACCAACGGCCACCACGAATACCGCGAAAAACCATTACCAGCCTACGCTATTACCTTCCGGCAACCGGCCCATGCCACCGTTTATGTGGCCGCACAATTGGGCACCGTGCAAACCGTGCGAACCGATCCCTGGCGCATTTTCGATCTGCTGTGGATGCTGCACACGATGGATTATGAGGGCCGCGACGACATCAACAATAACATCCTCCGGGCTTTCTCGGTGTTGGGGTTGCTTACTATTTCGTCGGGTTTTCTGCTGTTTTTTGTTTCCTCCACCCGGCTCCGGCGCAAACCTAAGCGGAAAGCGAAACCTGCACTAACTCAGCCCATTCCTCGTCCAGCGTCCCGGTGAACACCTCGCTTTTTGCCCGGCGATACCAATAGCCCGCATTCCAGGTGTCGCCCTCCTTGCGGTGCAAATAGGCATGAAGCCGGTCGTAGTCGCGGGTGCCTTCGCGGCTTTGGGCAATGTGGTGCGCTCGTTCCCATTCACCCCTGGCATCGTGCCAGAGGGCCTCAGCAACGGGCGGGAGGTTAGCGGGTGGCTGAGGGTTAGAAAGCGAAGTTTTGAAGTCGGAGAAAGTCATAAAAAGGGGGCAGTTGTTGGCAAATAGCATTAGTTAACGACTATTGCCTTTCGCACAAATTGCTCATAATCAGTCGTATAATACACCCGATACGCTTTCAGGGGGATTGATTGATAGGGGCCGTTCATGGTTTTAGGCAAACGTTGGCCCAATTTCTGAAAATCCTCAATAGGAATGATGGCGAGGTCGGCATTTTTCCACTGTTTATCGGTTGGCCAGATCAGGTAATGTTTGTGGTAGAATGGAATCAAATAGTCGAACACAAACACGTTGGAGCGGGGTGGGATAATCCGGGCTAATCGCTTAATAACGGCTACATCGGTTTGGGGTAACAAGCGTTGCTTTTGGGGGTCGTAGGGATAGCGAAACGTGCGGTTCAGCACCTGATCGAAGTTGAAATCGGGGCGAGTCTTTTCGATGATCGGGATTTGTATATAAATCAATATTCCCACGAGCAACACGCTCTGCCAATAGTCGGTTGGGCGGAGTTGATGGGG
Source organism: Cytophagales bacterium (assembly GCA_031411995.1). Lineage (GTDB taxonomy): Bacteria > Bacteroidota > Bacteroidia > Cytophagales > Spirosomataceae > Rudanella. The sequence continues at coordinate 59,191 of JANOCD010000116.1, read as the reverse complement.
TGTACCTGACCACCGCAACACGGTCATTATCAGAAAACAGGTCGTGTAGGCAAATACCAGCACAAAGCGCGGGGGCCAGGTGATGGATACCTGTTCGAAATAGGGGTTATCAGCAAAATAAGTGGCTCCCTGCACTGCGTTTGAGACAGTCAGAGCCAGCAACCCAGCCCCATAAATCAGCAACAGCGACACCCATCGTTCAATCTTTAGCCGATAGGCAATATACCCCCACAGCAGCAGAATAGGTATCAGCAACAATCCCATGTTGACCAGCAAATGGGCCATGCGCGGCCAGAAATCGGAGCCTGCCGCCCCAATGGTTTCCAATGCTTTTTGCAGGCGGGGTTCGGGTTGAGCCGAGTTATTTTTCAGAGACAGCCACACCATACCTACCACAAAAACAACAGCCCAGCCCGCCAGCACCCGCCAGAACCGGGCTTGCCGCAGCACGCCCGTAAGCGGTTTATTGGGGTGTTCGTAGAGAAACGTGATGCCAATCCACATCAGGTGCAGGCAACCACCCAGCAACGCCCCGTCTTCTTTCACCGACACCATTAACCCGGTAGCCACCGAAAACAACACCCGCGACCGGCGTGGAACCGCCATCGCAAACAGCAGCGACAGGGGCAAATAGGTCAGTTCGGGGTGCCAGCCAATGCCGGGGTGTTCGTTGAACCAGAAACAGACCGGCCCCAGCAACACCACCAAAACAATGGACCAAACCACCCAGGGCGCAGCCGCCTGAATACTTAATCGCCTGATAACAAGCAGATAACTAAACAGGGCAAGAACCGACTGAATGGCAAAGGCACCATAGACTCCGGCATAATGGATAACCGGACCGAAAAGCAGCAGGATGTAGTTATTGTGAATGCGGTCGTCGTAGCCCCACACATTTTCGTATAGCACCGGTCGCCCGTCGAGCCAGCTACTCGACGACTGCAAAAAGGCATACATGTCGTTGTAGAAATAATAGAGCCGCTCGAACCGAACCGTTTTGAACCAAAAGAAAAGCAGCATCAACAGCCCGCTGAACAGCACGGGCACAAGCCATTTTTTAACCACAGAGCGAATGATAAGATAGCGAAGACTGACCATCTCCTATAGTCCTAACTCACGCCACCGTTTCGCCTGTCGTTTTTCTGAGTAAATGGGAAATCATCACTTGGCCCGAATCGCCGTGACGGGATCAAGGCGAGCGGCTGAGATGGCGGGGAGAATGCCGGCCAATACACCAATGATGCTGGAGGTGCCGAGACCCAGGATGATGTTTCCGGTTGATAAAACCACGTCGAGATTCCCCATTGGTATAAACGACAGCAGGTAAACTAAGAACACGCCGACCAGACCGCCAACGAGCGACAGCATAACAGCCTCAAACAGAAACTGAAACAGGATGAAATAATTCTTGGCTCCCAGCGATTTCTGAATGCCAATGATGTTAACCCGCTCTTTCACCGACACAAACATGATGTTGGCAATGCCGAAACCACCTACCAGAATCGAGAAACTACCGATAACCCAGCCCGCAATGGTCAACACGGCAAAAATCCCCCCAATGGCTTTGGCTACGGCTTCGGGGCGGTTTATGGCGAAATTGTCGTCCTGAGTGGGTTTCAGGCTACGACGCGCCCGCATCAATCCCCTGATTTCGCCTTCAAGATTCTCCAAATTCTTATCGGTTTCGTACCCCTTCACCGAGATCGTCACGCTGGGCCGGATCGACTGAAACAATTTGGCAAAGGTGCCGTAGGGGATTAGCACGCGCCGGTCGGGGTTACCGCCAATTTCGAGAATCCCTGATCCTTTCTTGTCCTGAACCGCAATCACCTGAAAATTCAAGCCATTGATTTTCATGGTTTTACCCACCGCATACTGGCTCGAAAAAAGTACATCGGCCACCTCAGAACCGATAATGGCGACATTTCGCGCTGACTCCTGCTCTTGCGGTGCAAAATAGCGACCCTGTCCAATGGGTACTTCCGAAATCTTGTTGTAGTCCATTGTCACACCCGAAATGCGAACGGGCAGGCTGTTGTTACCATTTTTGACGTTCACATTTCCTTTGCCCCCCATTGCACACACGGCTTCGGCGTTTTCGAGCCGCTCCGATAGCACTTTGTAGTCGTTGTAGGTTGGTTCAGGCCATTGGAAATACTTCCACCAACGATATTCGGAGCCAAATTCAAACGGCCATTTCTGCACATACAGCACCCGATCACCCAGAAAATTGAGGCTTTCTTTCACATTGCGTTCGAGCGAATCGACCATGGTGAACACGGCGATGATGGCAAAAATACCGATGGTAACGCCCAACAGCGAAAGCGTGGTGCGGAGCAGGTTTGACCGCAACGCCTGCCAGGCAAAGCGGAAACTTTCGAGTATCTGGCGGAAGAGTTTCAAGGGAGTGAAAGAGCGAAAGAGTGAAAGAGTGAAAGAGTGATTCGGGACAGTGAGCACCGTCATCGGGATCTTCATTCTCTTCCTCCGCTTCTGCGAATTTACTTCGCTCTTTCACTCTTTCACTCTTTCGCTCTTTCACTTTTACACCAACCCCCCAATTTGCCGGATGGTCGGTTATTACTGAACCACCACGGCGGTGCCGTTGGCACTTACCATGAGCATGGCACCGTTGCTGCCGATAGTCTGAAAATCCAGATCGACCCCAATGATGGCGTTGGCCCCCAGCCGTTGCGCTTGGTCCATCATGTCTTTAATAGCAATGCTTTTGGCTTCGCGAAGGCCCTGTTCATAGGCACCGGAGCGGCCGCCCACAATGTCGGTGATACCCGCAAAGAAGTCTTTTACCAGATTAGCCCCGATAATAGCCTCCCCGTTCACCAAGCCGATGTAGTTGGTAATATGTTTTCCTTCAATGTTAGGCGTAGTTGTAATAAGCATACGATTGAGGTTCAGTTGAGGTACGGTTTTGTTAAGAACCGGCACAAAGAACGGGGGAGTTGGTGATTTTGCAAAATGATTGATATAGCGCAACCTGAATCGGCGTAAAGACTCGAACTGCTGCTGCTAAAAGCATATATTTTAAATTTATTAAAAATATAGTATCAAAATAGGTAAGTGTAGGAAAGCGACAGAACTGTTCCTGGTAATATTTGACTAAGAAATAGTCTAATTTCGAGTCAGTTTCTATTACATACCTTTACACATTCCTATAATGAAGAGACTTTACCAAGCCATAGCCTTCGGGCTATTAGCTGGCAGTTCCGCCAGCTACGTACAGGCACAGCATACAACCGTGCCAGCAATCAATTCAACGTTTTCCGACGCTCCGCTTCTCGCTTTTCATGCGTCGGCAAACAGACCTCATCAGACAAGTGTACATCTCGCCGACGTGGTTGTGTCAGGAAAGGTGGTCGATGAAAAAGGATCGGGTATACCCGGCGTGAGTGTGATTATGAAAGGATCAACGCAGGGCACCACAACGGACGGGGAAGGCAGCTATCGCCTTTCGGTGCCCAACGAACGAGCCACACTCGTGTTCAGTTTTGTGGGGTATTCCCGGCAGGAAGTGGTAGTTGGCACCCAAACTAACCTGACCGTTACGCTGATTCCCGACGACCAAACCCTGAGCGAAGTGGTGGTGGTGGGCTACGGCTCGCAACGGCGACAGGACATTACCTCGGCCATATCCGTGATTAGTATGCGCGACATTGGCGAGCAACCCGCCAACAACCCCAATCAGGCATTGCAGGGCCGCGCACCGGGCGTGGTGGTGAAGCAAAAAAGCGGCACACCGGGCGGTAACATATTTGAGGTGCGGGTGCGGGGTATCGGTTCGCTGGGAGCCGGTAGCGATCCACTGTACGTTATCGACGGGTTTGCCGTGGGAACCTCGGTGGGCCAAAACCTGAACCCCAACGATGTGGAGAGCATTTCGATTCTGAAAGATGCCGCTTCTACTGCTATTTATGGGGCGCGAGGTTCTAATGGGGTAGTGCTGATTACCACAAAAAGCGCGAAAGAAGGTAAAGTTGGCATCAATTTATCGCTTGATTACGGTATTCAGAACGTTCCTCGTTCCCGGCGTGTGACCATGCTTACCGGCCCCGAGTTTGCTCAGTTCAAAAAAGATATTTTCATGGATGGTATCCGGTATTTCCAGAAACGGGAGCCAACCATCGACGAAGTTCCGATTGGCTATCGGTTCCCCGAACAGACCAAATATTCGACGGATTGGTTTGCCGAAATCATGAACCAAAATGCCCCCTATACGGACATGAACCTGACCATTTCGTCGGGCAAAGGGCCGATCAAATCGCTGCTGTCGGTGGGGTATTATAAGGAAGCCGGAACAATTATCAAAACTAATTATGACCGCTTTTCGGCCCGCAGCAATTTGTCGGGGCAGGTAAACAAGTTCCTGAACGTGGGTATGAATATCAACGGAACCTACACCAAACAAAACCTTGCCAACACCGACGGACGCAGTAACCTCGTGGGTGGTGCGTTGCTGATGGACCCCCGCGAACCCGTTTACAATGCCGACGGAACCATGCGGCCTTACATTGGCGGTGTCGATGGGGCGTTTGGCTTTCCGAACCCGGTGTTTGTGCTCAACAATGTGCTTCGCCGGCGAACAATCTTCGACCTGTTAACCAATCTTTACGCGGACGTTTCCATCCTGAAAAACTTGAGTTTCCGGTCGTCGGTAAACGCCAAAATCAACTACAACAACTTCAAGGAGTATGTGCCCTCGACCATTGGTTTGCCGGTAGCCTCAGGCACGGCGGGCGCTCCCCCACGGATTGCTACCTCGCAGGAAAATACGGAGCAGCTAATCAACTATTCGCTTGATGAGTTGCTCACCTACACACCCAACATTGGAGCCAACCACAGCGTGAATGCACTGCTGGGATTCACCTCGCAACAGGAAACCGTTCGGGGTGTAACAGGGTCGGCCAATACCTTCCCCGATGACCTGGTGCCGTTTTTGGGGGCGGGTTCCATTCGCTCGGCTAACTCCTACGAGTTTGGCTTCACGCTGCTGGCCTATTTTGGGCGGGTAAATTATGCCTACAAAGACCGGTATTTAGCATCGGCTTCGTTCCGGCGGGAGGGTAGTTCGCGGTTTGGTGTCCGAAACAAATACGGCGATTTTCCGGCGGCATCCGTCGGCTGGCGAATCTCGGAAGAGTCATTTTTTCCGAAAACATCGTGGATCAACGACCTGAAACTGCGGGCAAGCTGGGGCGTAACAGGCAACAACAACTTTCAGACAATTGGTAATTATCCCAGTTTGGCGTTTGTAGGGGCCAATAACTACATCCTCGGCAATGCCTTTGTTCCGGGCAAGGTGGTTAATTCATTTGCCAACTCGGAGTTGAAATGGGAAAAATCGAACCAGTTGGACATCGGTATGGATCTGGCTCTGTTCAACAACAAGCTCACATTCACCTTCGAGTATTATAATAAGCTGACCAACGACATGCTGCTGCCGATTTCGATTCCGGCGGTGTCGGGTTTCACAACGGCGTTGGCCAACATTGGCAAGGTGGAGAACAAAGGAATTGAATTAGCAGCCGATTATCGGCTGAGTGTGGGCCAGATCAACTTCCGCACCAACGCCAACATCACGTTTAACCGCAGCAAGATTCTGGCTATCAAGGGTGCCAATGACATGCTGTATTACGGTGGTTTCTACGGTGGCTACAACGTGCAGAAAGTAGGTCGTCCGGTGGGCATGATTTACGGATACAAAAAGTTGGGCATTTTCAACACGCAGGCTGAAATCGATGCGGCCCCCAAGCAGGATGGCGTTATTCCGGGCGGAATGAAGTTTGCCGATACCAACGGCGATGGTGTGATTACCTACGACACACAGGACATGGTGGAAATTGGCAACCCAAACCCGGCCTTTACCTGGGGTTGGACGGTGGCCGCCGACTACAAAAAGTTCGATGTAAACGTGCTGTTCCTCGGTGCGCATGATTTCGACATTTACCGGAACATCGAAGCCTCAACCATGAACATGGATGGGGTGTTCAACGTGTTGGACAAAGCCAAAGACCGGTGGCGGTCGCCGGAGAACCCCGGTTCGAATCCGTTGGCCAAAAACTCGCAGGGCGGCACCAACTATTTCAAATGGTCGCGGGAAAGCAGCGAACGCTATGTGTATGACGGCAGCTACGTTTGGCTGAAAACCATCACGCTCGGCTACACACTACCCAAACTTAAGTCGGTGTTGAGCGATGCCCGGATTTTTGTGACCGCCAATAACCTGTTTCTGTTCACGAAATACCCCGGCAACAATCCCGATGCGGGTGTCCGGGGTGGCACCGAGCTGAACAATGACGACGAGTCGTACCCGGTTCCCCGCACACTGGCAGTTGGGGCTAAATTCAACTTCTAACCACCATAACCATGAAAAAAATAACGACACTCAGCATCCTGTTCCTTTGCCTCACCCAGGTGTCCTGCAAAGACGATTACTTAGTCACGACCGACCCAACCCGGATCGGCACCGACCTGTTCTACCAGAACCAAACTCAGTTTGAACAAGCCGTAAACGGCGTTTATGGCCAACTACAGGGCATTATTAATGGGGCCTACCTGTTTCAGGAATTCAACACCGACAACACCACACTCGATTTCAACCCGCTCGACCGGGGCGGGGCTGCCGGTTGGGAAGCCCTCGAATTTTCGACGGTGAACCCCGGCAACGGCGAGATTTCGAACCTCTGGAACCAGCATTATTCCACGCTCTACAACATCAACTACGCGCTGGAAAAATTGGGGCCAAGCACCGTTGACGCAACTGCCAAAAAAGAAATTGAGGGCCAATTGAAGTTCCTGAGAGGGTTTCATTACTTCAATCTGGTACGCTATTTTGGTGATGTAGTATTGGTAACCAACACCTTAAGCACACCAGACGAAGCCTTTAATTTGGTGCGGTCTCCGCAGGCGGCTATTTACACCCAAATCGAAGCTGATTTGAAAGATGCTTCTACCCTGCTCCCGGCCAAACACGTTGCCGCAAAAGTTGGCCGGGCCACGCAGGGGTCGGCGTTGGCGTTGCTGGGCAAGGTTTATTTGACGAAAAAGCAGTATCCAGAGGCCGTTAGCACCCTGAAACAGATGCTGACGCTGGGCTATTCGCTGTTACCCAAGTATGCCGACGTGTTTGATCCGGCCAAAAAGAACGGGCCGGAGTCGGTTTTCGAGGTGCAGTATCAGGGCGGAAACGACCTCGGCGAGAACAGCAATTTTATGTATGTGTTTGCGCCCCGGCTTTCGCAAGGAGCCGTTACAGGTTTTGCTAATACCGCTCCTGCCGGACGCAACATCCCGACAAACGACCTCATTGCTGCCTTTGAAACAGGTGATTTACGAAAGGATGTTTCGCTCCAAACCAGCTACACCCTGAGTGGTGCTGTGGTGGCGATTCCGTTTATCAACAAGTATCGTCATCCGCACACGATTACGGGTCGGACGGACAACAACTGGCCGGTACTGCGCTACGCGGATGTGCTGCTGATGCTGGCCGAAGCGATTAATGAAGCATCGGGACCAACCGCCGAAGCATTTGGCTACCTGAATCAGGTGCGTACCCGTGCCGGCCTGAAAGAAGTAAGCGGCTTGGCCAAGGATGCCTTCAGAACGGCGGTATTGCAGGAACGGCGCGTTGAACTGGCCTTTGAAAACCACCGCTGGTTCGATTTGCAACGGACAAAGACACCCGCTGAACTGGCCGCTTTCCTGAATGCCCACGGGGCCAAAGAGAAAGCTAAACCAACAGTGGCGCGGGGTGGCATTGCCTTCAACGCGCTGGACTATGTCTATAGCGACTTTGAATATTTCCTGCCTATTCCGGCCCCGCAAATCTTGATTAACAGTAAATTAACCCAAAACACTGGTTATTAGAATAGATTTCCCCCGAATAAATTCGGGTGCAACAGATGGTCAGCAGACTCCTTTGGCTCAGGGCAGTTTTGAGAAAGGCCTTGCCTGACCATCCATTGCCCCCGAATTTATTCGGGGGATGACTTTTAAGCCATTTATCTCAGCGTAATGACCGTACTAACTGAATCCTTTTGGCTCTGGCAATTCCTGGGCCGTTTGCACCCACTACTTGTTCATTTCCCCGTTGGCCTGCTGTGCATTGCCCTGTTGCTCGAAGCGGTTGGCTGGTTTCGTAAGTCGTCGGAGTGGCGGTCGGGAATCACGGCGATGGTCTGGATTGGCACCATCAGTTCAATTCTCGCAGCCGCTTTGGGGCTTATTTTGGTGAATCAGGACGACTATAGCGGCAATACCGTTACCGTTCACCAATGGGCGGGATTGGCCACCATGACCCTCGCCATTTTGACTGTTCTGGCTCTTCGATCGGGGCGCATTCCGTTGTATCGGGGCTTGCTCATCACCACGGTTGTGGGCGTGAGTGTGGCCGGGCATTATGGCTCGATGGTGACACACGGCGACGATTATCTGACAAGCGTGCTGCCCAAAAGCCGCGACCAAAATCCGGTGGCAAGTAACGTAGCGGGTAATTCAAAATTTACCTTCGCCAGCAACGGCCAAGCCCTCGACGACAAGCAGATTAGCGCGTTGAATCTTGAAGTGCGCTCTATTCTGGCCCACAATTGCTACAGTTGCCACGGCGAGGCTAAAAGCAAGGGGGGACTTCGCCTACACAAAAAAGAATTTGTGCTGAAAGGCGGGGAAGATGGCCCCGTGCTGGTGGCTGGTCACCCCGAAGACAGCGAGATGATTCGACGGGTGAAACTGCCCACTGGTCACGACGATGCGATGCCCACCAAAGGCAAACGCCTGACCGAACAGGACATCGAAGTGCTTTCCTACTGGATCAAACAGGGCGCACCCTGGCCGAGCGGAGCCGAAAAAAGCATTTATAAAGTGGCGGCCCTGGAACCCCGGTTACCCGTCCTCCCCGACTCCGCCAACAGCCTGACCAACCCCATCGACCAGTTTGTAGGTGTGTATTTTAAACAACACAAACTGAGTTGGAAAGACGTGGTGGACGACCGAACATACATTCGCCGGGTGTATTTAGACGTGATCGGTATGATTCCATCGCCCGACGAAATCAGGACGTTTACGGCGGACACATTGCCCAACAAACGGACCACGCTGGTAAAAAAACTACTCAACCGAAACGTGGATTATGCCCAGCATTGGCTCACGTTCTGGAACGATGCCCTCCGCAACGACTACACCGGCACGGGCTATATTACCAAAGGCCGCTACGATATTACCAACTGGTTGTACACCTCCCTGAAAAACAATAAACCCTACAACCGATTTGTGCGGGAGCTGATTAGCCCCACCAAAGAATCGGAAGGTTTTATTCGGGGCATCCGGTGGCGCGGGACTATAAACTCGAGTCAGCGGGTGGAGATGCAGGCGGCTCAAAACGTGTCGCAGGTGCTGTTGGGACTGAATTTGAAGTGCGCGTCCTGTCACGACAGTTTCATCAGCGACTGGAAATTGGCCGACTCCTACGCCTTTGCCAACGTCTTCGCCGACACAACGTTGGAGATTCACCGTTGCGACAAACCAACGGGCAAACTGGCCGGAACAAGCTTAATTTTTAAGGAGTTAGGCACCATCAACGGCAAAGCGGCCACCAAAGAACGGCTCCGCGAATTGGCCGATTTTATGGTGCAACCCAAAAACGGCAGACTCTACCGCACGGTGGTGAACCGGGTGTGGGCGCAGGTAATGGGTCGGGGCATTGTGGAACCCGTGGACATGATGGACAACGACCCCTGGAGCCAGGATTTGCTCGACTGGTTAGCCTCGGATTTTGTGGCTAATGGTCACGACATCAAGCGGTTGATCGGTATGATCTTGACCTCGAAAACCTACCAGTTGCCCACTGTTGGCGTGAAAGAACCCGATTTGCTGATGGCTTCTAACTACGTGTTTAAGGGTATGGTGCGCCGTCGGCTCACCGCCGAGCAGTTTGCCGATGCGGTCAGTATTGCGTTCAGTCCGGTCTATGCCGACAGCTCGATTGCTGAGAAACAGTTTCCCAAACAACTAAAAAAAGAGATGCCGTTCCCACGCGCTTCGTTAGTTAAAAACGACCCGTTCCTGACCGCTCTTGGTCGCCCGAATCGCGAAACGGTCAGCACGAGCCGGGCCTCGCAGGCCAACCTGTTGCAGGCCCTGGAACTGACCAACGGCGAGAAATACAACGATGCCCTGAAACGGGGAGCCGAAACCTGGAAAATCGCCTACCCGGCCTCGGATTTATTGGTTAAAAATCTGTACTGGAAGGCTTTAGGTAGAGAACCCAAGCCCAACGAATTAGCCGTTGCCCAAAAGATTATTGGCAAAAACCCCACGACCGAAGGCATACAGGATTTGGTCTGGGCCATTAGTTTACACCCTGAATTTCAACTGATTTACTGACCTCACCACCATGAAAAACAACTGGAACCGACGGGAATTTCTGCAAAAGACGAGCGCGGCAACGCTGGCGGCAATGGCGGCCGGGGTGCCTATGTCGAGCCTGTTGTCGGGCTGCAAAACGCGGCAGCCTGGCCAAACCAACGGCACCGCCGACACCGTGATTCTGCTCTGGATGGCGGGGGGCATGGCCCATACCGAAACCTTCGACCCCAAACGTTACACGCCCTATGAAACGGGTATGGACCCGAATCGGGTTCTGAGCACGTTCAAGCCCATTCCGACGGTGCTGGATGGGGTTAATTTTTCGGACGGGCTGCAATCCATTGGCAAAGTGATGGACAAGGGCACGCTGATTCGCTCGTACATCGCTGCCGATTTGGGTCATATTTTGCACTCGCGGCATCAGTACCACTGGCATACCTGTTACGAACCGCCCCAAACGGTGGCGGCTCCCCACCTCGGCTCGTGGATTGCCAACCAATTAGGCCCTAAAAATCCGGTAATTCCGGCTTTTATCGACATTGGGCAGCGGTTCACGCTGGGCGAGGGCGAGGAATTGAAAGCGTTCCATACGGCCGGGTTTCTGGGCAATGAGTTCGGGCCGTTTTTCATTCCCGATCCCACGCAGGGTTTGGAGAGTGTTCGCCCGCCCATTGGCATGGATGCCAAACGGTTTGAGCGACGCAACCAACTCTATAACGACCTGATTAGCAACGGCCCGATGGGGGAATATGGCAGCGATTACCAAAAGGAATCGCTCAAACGGTCGATGGAGCAGGCTTACCGATTGCTGAATTCGCCCGAAGCAAAGGCGTTCGACCTGAGTCAGGAACCGAAAGAAAGTTACGACATTTATAACACCGGCAAGTTCGGTTTGGGCTGTTTGCTGGCCCGCCGACTGACGGAGCAGGGCGCGCGATTTATCAGCGTAACGACTGAATATGTGCCGTTTATGGGTTTCGATACCCACGAAAACGGCCACACCCGGATGAACGATATGAAGTGTCAGATGGACGCGCCCATTGCCCAGCTTATCAAGGATTTAGACAAAACCGGGCATCTGGATCGCACCCTGATTATTCTGGCCAGCGAGTTTAGCCGGGACATGATGATGGAAGGCAAACCAGAGTTGAGAGTACAGGATCAGGTTAAAGTGCCCGACACCATTACGGAACCGAAGTTCTACGGAATGCACCGTCACTTTACGGATGCCGGGTCGATTCTGATGTTTGGCGGGGGCATCAAAAAGGGGTTTGTGTATGGCAAAACCGCCGACGAACGTCCCTGCAAAACCATTGAAAATCCGGTGCATATCGACGGCATTCACCAGACGATTTACCACGCCCTCGGCATTGCTCCCGACACACATTACGACGTGGAGAAACGCCCCTTCTATTCGACCCCCGATGGCTTGGGAAAACCAGTTTTGGATTTGCTGGCGTGATGATGGGAACACGGATTGAATGGATTGAACGGGTTGAACGGATTAGAACTAATCCTTATCCCCGAATTATTGACTTGAATTAAATAACCGACGAAATACCGCGCCAAAAATGGAGCTTTTTTTAGGCCGTCCCCGCCCCCAACCCCCTAAAGGGGGCTTTGTCCGACGTTGAAGTAAGCCCCCTTTAGGGGGTTGGGGGCGGGGACGCAAAACGGTGGTTATTTAATACAAATCAATCATTCGGGGGATAACGACAAAATCTTAACATATCTATGCGTAGAAATCTCTTTTATATAGTCCTACTGCTAACCGGAATCGGGTTCTATTTCCAATCCTGCTCCACTTCGTCAAACAAGGTGGCAGTGGAAACTATGCCCGATCAGGTTAGCTATAACTTCGATATTCGGCCCATTTTGTCGGATAAATGTTTGGCGTGTCACGGCCCCGATGCCAACAAACGCGAGGCCGGGCTTCGGCTCGACATGGCCGAAAGTGCTTACAAAGCCTTGGCAGAGCATCCGAACGCCCATGCGCTTGTACCAGGCAAACCCGAATCGTCGGAGGTGTATTTGCGGATTACATCGGAAGATACAGCCCTACAAATGCCCCCGCCGTCGTCTAATTTGAAGCTGTCGGCGCACCAGATCAAGCTGATCGAGAAGTGGATTAAGCAGGGTGCACCCTACGAAAAACACTGGTCGTTTGTGGCCCCAAAAAAACCGGCCCGGCCCGATGTGAGCGATGACGATTGGCCCAAAAATGAGATCGACTATTTTGTGCTACACAAGCAGAAGCAAAAAGGTCTCAAACCAAACCCCGAAGCCGATAAAGAACACTTACTCCGGCGGTTGAGCCTTGACCTGACGGGATTACCGCCGAGCCTTGCCCTGATGGACGGTTTTCTGGCTGACCAATCAGCCAATGCCTACGAAAAGGCAGTCGATCAATTGCTCAAATCACCCAATTACGGTGAAAAAATGGCTCTCCACTGGCTCGATTTGGCCCGTTTTGCCGATTCGCATGGCTACCAGGATGATAGTTACCGGACGCAATGGCCCTGGCGAGATTGGGTGATCCATGCCTTCAACACGAACAAGCCCTACGATCAGTTTGTGACCTGGCAATTGGCGGGCGACTTGTTACCCGATGCTTCCAAAGAGCAACTGCTGGCAACGGGCTTCAACCGGAACCACAAAATCACCGAGGAGGGTGGCACCATTCAGGAGGAGTACCGAATTTCCTACGTGACAGATCGCAACGATTTGTTTGGCAAGGGTTTGCTGGGCGTAACCATGGAATGTGCTCATTGTCACGATCATAAGTATGACCCGTTCTCGCACAAAGAGTATTACCAACTCTTCGCGTTTTTCAATAATGTGAAAGAAGTGGGCCTTGAATCGAGTGTGGGCGGCCCCAATACTTACGCCAAAAAACCGTTGATGGAGATTTGCGACGAGGACTTACAAAGCATTCTGTCGTTCGTGAACAAGCGGGACACCAACCGCCTGATTGTGTCGGTGATGGGCGACTTAGACACGACCCGTAAAACGTTCGTGCTGAAACGGGGAATGTATGATGCCCCTGGCGACGAGGTGGAACCCGGCACGCCAAAAGCCATTTTGCCCTTCAACCCAAACTACCCCAAAAACCGGCTTGGACTGGCCAAATGGCTCTTCGACCGGAAAAATCCGCTCACGGCGCGGGTCTATGTGAACTTGTTGTGGCAGGAGTTTTTTGGGCGAGGCATCGTGAAAACATCCGGCGATTTCGGGATGCAGGGCGACCTTCCCTCCCACCCCGAATTGTTGGACTGGCTGGCGGTCGATTTCATGGATCACGGCTGGGATGTGAAGCGGTTGGTGAAGCAGATGGTCACGTCGGCTACCTACCGGCAATCGGCGGTGATTCCCTCCGAAAAATTGGCCGCCGACCCCGAAAATGTTCTGTTGGCCAGAGGGCCACGTTACCGGGTGCCAGCCGAGTTCGTAAAAGACATTGTTCTGAGCAGTAGCGGCTTACTGAATACCAACATTGGCGGCCCGAGTGTGAAACCCTATCAACCTCCAGGCTTGTGGGAAGGGGCCACATCGGGGCGGGGCATCCTGTCGCAATATGTTCAGGATCACGGACCAAGCCTGTATCGGCGGGGTATGTACACGCTCATCAAACGCACCGTCCCCCCGCCTTCGATGATGATTTTCGATGCCAGCAACCGCGACCTTTGTGAGGTTAAACGCCTGAAAACCAACACCCCATTGCAGGCGTTGATCATGATGAACGACCCAACCGTGCTGGAAGCCTCGCGGGTTTTAGCGGCCAAATTGTTACAGGAAAAAAGTGGCACAGCCGACAAAATCAACAAAGCGTTCCGGTTGATTGTGAGCCGAAAACCAAGCGAAAAAGAGGTCTCGATCCTGAGTGCGTACTACGACAAAGAGCTAAAAAAACTCACCAAAACGAGCGTTGACAAATCGTTGGCCGTGGGCGAATACCCCATCCCTGCCCGCATAGACCGAACCCAATTGGCCGCCCTGATGCGGGTAGTCACGACGATTTATAACCTGGAAGAAACGATCATGAAGTCCTGAACTGTACAACGGAGCGGTGCTGGAACGCCAGCCCGGTCCGTTGTACAACCAACCACAATGGAAAAAGAAATTCTTGAACACGGCCTGAATTTTAACCGCCGTCGGTTTTTGTCTCGACTCAGTTTGGGCCTGGGTAGCGCGGCTTTAGGGTCGTTGCTGATCCCCGACCTGTTCAGCGGCAACGGGGCCGACGAAGACGGATTGGCACCCGGTATTCCGCACTTCGCGCCGAAGGCCAAACGGGTGATTTATCTGTTTCAGAATGGTGCCCCCTCGCAACAGGAATTGTTTGATTATAAGCCCAAATTGCGCGAGATGATGGGGCAGGAATTGCCCCCCTCCGTGCGCGGTACACAACGATTGACGGGCATGACGGCTAACCAGAAGGAGTTTCCGATGGTCGGTTCGTTTGTCGATTTCAAGCAGTATGGGCAATCGCGGGCGTGGGTAAGCGATCTGTTTCCCTATACAGCCGGGATCGTGGATGACCTCTGCATCGTGAAATCCATGTTTACAGAGGCCATCAATCATGACCCGGCTCTCACGTTTTTGCAGACGGGTTCGCAGCAGGGCAACCGCCCCAGCATGGGATCGTGGTTGAGTTATGGGCTTGGTAATGAGAACAAAAATCTGCCCAACTTCACGGTTTTGCTGTCGCGGGGCATTGGCAATGGGCAGGGCGTGTATTCCAAATTGTGGTCGAACGGGTTTTTAGATTCCATTCACCAGGGCGTGCAGTTCAGCAAGGGCGAAGATCCCGTGCTTTACCTCCGCGACCCCGAAGGCATGGATCGGCAGGATCGCCGGGATATGCTCGACAACCTTGCCCAACTCAACGACCTCTCGTATCAGGAATTTGGCGACCCGGAGATCAACGCCAAGGTGAAGCAGTACGAAATGGCGTACCGGATGCAAACCGCCGTTCCCGAAGTGATGGACCTTTCGAAAGAGCCGGACGACATCATCAAACTCTACGGCCCCGACTGTTTGGTGCCGGGCACGTTTGCCGCTAACTGTCTGTTGGCCAGAAAATTATCAGAAAATGGTGTTCGATTTGTGCAGTTATACCATCAAGGATGGGATCAGCATGGCAATCTGCCGTTTGAGATTGCGCGGCAAGCCAAAGATGTCGATCAGGCATCGGCGGCTTTAGTTACTGACCTCAAACAGCGCGGTTTGCTCGACGAAACCCTCGTGATTTGGGGGGGCGAATTTGGCCGCACCAGCTACACACAGGGCAAACTCACCGCCGACAACTACGGACGCGATCACCACCCGCGCTGCTTCACGATCTGGATGGCGGGCGGGGGTATCAAACCTGGCATTGTCTACGGCGAAACCGACGAAATGGGCTACAACATCATCAAAGACCCCGTGCATGTGCATGATTTTCAGGCCACTGTGCTGAACCAAATGGGCTTGAACCACGAAAAATTGATCTTCAAACACCTCGGTCGCCGGTATCGGTTGACCGATGTTTCGGGGAAAGTGATACCGGGACTACTGGCGTGAGGTCGAGCCAACCATCACTATGAACAAACGACTAACCCAAATAGCCGAGCAGGCCCTGTTTGCAACCGTAATTTTTGTGCTGGTATTGCTGCTGTTTGGCGACCGGATTGTGGTGCCTTTTTGGTTGCAACCCCTGGGCCGAATGCACCCGTTGTTGCTGCATTTCCCCATCGTGATTCTGTTGCTGGCCATGATGATGGAAGCCTTCCGCTTTCGGGTTGCCAAAGCTCAGAACCAACCTATTGACTCGGCTCAGGCTGATACTGCTGCACCCGTTCAACGCGATTTTTACGGCGAATTTCTGAGTGGATTACTGCTCGTCGGCACTTTGTCGGCAGGCCTGACGGTGATTATGGGGCTATTTTTGTCTCGTGAGGATGGCTATACCGGCTCGGTTTTACAGTGGCACAAATGGACGGGTGTAGGGATTTTTTTCCTTTCCGCGCTGGTCTATTGGGGACGAAAAAAGACCTGGTATAACCCACGGCTTGCCCAATTTGGAGCTTTAGCAACGGTGGTTTGCCTTGTTGGGGCGGGGCATTACGGGGCTACCCTCACCCACGGCAACAATTTTCTATTTAAACCCCTCAGCAACAATGCCCAGGCCGAACCCATCCCGCTCGACAAAGCTGTGGTGTTTAACGATGTAATCCTGCCCATTTTCGAGCAAAAGTGCATCAGTTGCCACAACCCCGAAAAACTGAAAGGGCAACTCAGTTTGGCCGATGCCGAGTCGATCATGAAGGGGGGTAAAACGGGGAAGCTTTTCGTGGCCGGAAAACCTGACATAAGCCTGTTGCTGCAACGGATTCACCTACCGCCCGACGAGAAAAAACACATGCCCCCAACAGGCAAAGCACAACTCACGCCCCAGGAAATTCAACTGCTGGCTTTGTGGGTGAAAGGCCGGGCGGAGTTCGACAAGCGCGTGATTGACTTGCCCCCCACCGATTCGCTGCGGTTTGTGGCGGCAACGCTGTTCAAACCAGTTCAGCCTGTGGAGGAGTATGACTTTGAAGTCCCTGACGAAGAGACGGTTAAGAAGCTAAATAACGATTACCGGACGGTAGCATTTCTGGCCAGAGAGTCCCCGGCATTGGCCGTAAATCTCTACAATAGAACCGCCTACTCACCCGAAAAATTGGATGAGTTGAGTGTGGTAAAGCAGCAGATTGTCTCGCTGAATCTGAACAAGTTACCCGTAAAAGACGCGGATTTAAAGCGCGTCAGTCAATTTGAAAACCTGCAAAAACTCGACCTCAATTTCACCGACATTACCGGTAAGGGCCTCGCTGAACTCAGTTCGTTGAAACAGTTGAAAACCCTAACCTTGTCGGGAACAAAGGTGCAATTTGACGACCTCCAAAACCACCTTGGGGCGTTCAAAAGCCTGAAAACAGTCTCGCTTTGGAACACCGCCATAACGCCCGCGCAGATTGCCCAACTTCAAAAATCCAACAAGGGCATTCAGTTTATTGGCGGTTTCGACGGAGCGGCAAGCAAGCCCATTACGCTCAACCCTCCGCAGCTAAAAAACCTGTCTCCCATCTTCACCGAGTCGCTGGTGCTGCAATTGAAACACCCGATCAAAGGGGTTCAAATTCGCTACACCACCGACGGAACCGAGCCTGACAGCGTCAATTCGCCAATTTTGGGCAACCAAACCGTCATCAGCCAACCCACCCAGGTGAAAGCACGAGCCTACAAAGCTGGTTGGTTCGGCAGCAGCACGGCCACCTTCGATTATTACAAGAGCATCCATAAACCAGACAGCGTAAACCTGTTATTGCCCCTCAATGCGGTGCATCAGGTGGGTGGTGCTGCCGCTTTTTTCGATGGCATCCTCGGTACGTACAGTGCCAACAGCCCCGCCTGGGCCAATAATTGGTTAGGTGCCCGAAAAAACGATCTGGCTTTCGTCGCCGAGTTCCATAAACCCATTAACGTGAGTTCGGTGGCGTTGCGGATTATGGTGGAGGAAGAAACCGGCGTTCTGCCACCCGGCATCGTGGAGATTTGGGGCGGCAACAGCCGCGATCAACTGAAACTGCTTGGTACGCTTAAACCCGCGCAACCCGCCAAAAAAGAACCCCGCGAACTGAAACCAATTACCTGTTCGTTTAAATCCCAAACGGTTTCGTTTCTGAAAATCATTGCCAAACCCGTTGCCATCCCCGACGAGAAAACAGGCAAAACCAGACCGGGTTTAGTACTTGTCGATGAAGTGTTTATCAACTAAATTGGCACCCCTGTTCCCCAATAGCCATGAACCGACTTCATCACGTCCTTAGTATCCTGCTCGCCTGTTTCGCAGCCACCACAACTGCCTTTGCCCAGGCCAATGTCCAGAAAAAAATTCAGACTGACCTGATTATGGCCGACGACGGAGCCACCATCGACCTGCCCGCCGGGACGTTCGTTTTGGCCAGTAGTTTGTCCTTGCAAGACAAAAAGAACATTACAATTCGGGGGGCGGGCGGTCCGTCGTCACGGGCCGGTAAAACAGTGCTATCGTTCAAAAATCAGAGCGAAGGAGCTGAGGGGTTGCGCGTGACCAACGGGCAAAACATTGTGATCGAAAACCTGACCATTCAGGACACCAAGGGCGACTGCATTAAGACCATGAATGTGAACGGCATCACCTTCCGCAACGTGAAAGTGGAGTGGACCGGCGAACCTAAAGAAACCAACGGCTCTTATGGCCTTTATCCGGTACAATGCCAAAACGTGACCATCGAAAGTTGCACGGCAATTGGTGCGTCGGATGCGGGAATTTACGTGGGCCAATCGAAGCAGATTGTGGTGCGAAACTCGGTGGCTTATCACAACGTGGCGGGCATCGAAATCGAGAACTCGGTTGGGGCCGATGTTTATGACAACCACGCTTACGAAAACACAGGTGGCATTCTGGTGTTCGACCTGCCCGATTTGGTGCAGAAAAAAGGCGGCAATGTGCGGGTGTACAATAACCTGATCGAGAACAACAACTTCGATAATTTCGCCCCGAAAGGCAACATTGTAGCAGGGGTTCCGGCGGGCACGGGCGTGGTGGTGCTGGCAACCAATAATGTGGAGATCTTTAACAACCAAATCATTAACAACAAGACTCAGGGAACGGGCATCATCAGTTATTTCATGACGGAGGAACCGATCAAAGACTCGCTGTATTACCCCTACCCCTCTCAAATTTCGATTCACGACAACACCTATAGCCGCCCGGCGGTACATCCGACCTACAAAGGCCGTATGGGCATGATGTATCGGTTCAAGCTGCGCTTTGGCAAAAATGTCCCCGATATTATCTGGGATGGCATTGTGGACGAAAAAGCCCCCGCTGCCCAGTCGTCCATTTGCCTGAAAAACAACAAAAACGCTCAATTCGCCAACATCGACGCAGGCAACAACTTCAAATCTATCTCGCGGGATATTAGTAAGGTAACGTGCGAGTTGCCACCGTTGGCAGCCTCGAAGTGATCAAAATAACATAAGCTAATCTGGTCTTAATTTTCTCGAATTTGGCTAAATTCAACTAAAAAACCTCAATAATGGAAGTGAAACAGGAAATTTCTCAAATCGTAGATACGCTCCCCAACGACGTTTTGGACGAACTTCTACACTACCTGCGTCAAATCAAAAAAGTACCTCAAGAAAAAATGCGGTTATCGTTAAATCTTAAAACGATCTTGGCTGAAGATCGAGAACTCCTTGAACGGTTAGCCAAATGATTGTTATACAATGCTCAAACTCCTCCTGTTTCTCGCTGCCCTTACCCTAATCCTGTTATCCTTCACCGGGCCGCAACAAGCCGTGCCTGCCAAACTGTCGGACTATGGCTTTTTTGTGGGTAATCCTGCCGAGCAGAAACCGGCTGCGGGCGTAGTGCCATATCGACTAAATACGTCCCTGTTTTCGGATTATGCCGAGAAACTCCGGTTTGTGAAACTGCCCGACGGAAAAGCCGCTCAGTATGACCCCAACGAAGTAATGGATTTCCCGGTTGGCACCACCATCATCAAAACATTCTATTTCCCCACCGATTTTCGGGATGTGTCGAAGGGTCGCCGACTCATGGAAACGCGGTTGCTGGTGCGCGGTGAATCAGGTTGGAAGGCGTTAGAATATGTCTGGAATGACGACCAAAACGACGCGCTGCTTGAGGTGGCGGGCGACCGAAAAAACGTAGTTTATGTGGATGCCGAGGGCCGCAAACACGAGCAGGAATACGTGATTCCGAACCTGAATCAGTGCAAAAGTTGCCACAACCGCAATGAAGTACTCATGCCGATTGGCCCCACCGCCCGGCAACTAAACGGCCCCCTCGACTATGGGGCCGGCTTCGAAAACCAACTGGCTCACTGGCAAAAAACGGGCTTGCTAACGAGTCTTGCCACAGCAAACGGCCCCGATTTGGCCGCCATCCCCCGCGCCCCCGTCTGGAACGACCCCGGCACTGGTTCCCTGACCGACCGCGCCCGTATCTATCTCGACATCAACTGCGCCCACTGCCACCGGGCCGATGGCCCCGCCAACACATCGGGTCTGAATTTGTCGGTTCACGAGCAAAACCCAACCGCCTGGGGAATCCGCAAAACCCCCGTTGCTGCCGGCCGCGGCTCCGGCAATCGACGGTACGACATTGTACCCGGCCACCCCGACGAGTCGATACTAATTTACCGAATGGAGTCAACCGACCCGGGTGTAATGATGCCTGAAGTTTCACGAAAAGTGGCTCATCATGAAGGCATTACGTTAATACGGGAGTGGATCCAGTCGCTACCAAAATAAACTTTCTGGCTTCTGTTTTGTCTCTATGTAGAGCGGTTTTTTTAGACCCCTCAATTAAAACAACTCAACCGATGAAAACGAAAGCCTATATTTTGATGGGTGGATTGCTGCTGGCATCCCCCATTTTCAGTCAGGCCCAGAGTATAGGGCAGGCTGCAATGGATGCCATTCAATTGGCCACCCTTTCCGACGAACAAATAGTCCAATTGTCCCGGCAAGCGGTGGAGCAGATGGATGCCCAAAACCCGGTGGCAGGCCCCGGTGATCCCTACGCAACCCGATTGAACCGGATTGTGGCCCGGCACCGAACCGTAAGTGGCATTCCGATGAATTACAAAGTGTATAAGGTAAAGGATGTCAATGCGTTTGCTACGGCCGATGGTAGCGTTCGGGTGTTTCAGGGGCTAATGGACATGATGACAGACGCTGAACTTATAGCAGTGATGGGCCACGAAATTGGCCACGTTGTGAACAAAGACACCCGCGATGCCATGAAAAGTGCCCTGAAACGCTCAGTTGCCTTGAACCTGATCGGGTCGGGCGGAGGTACGTTGGCCGCCTTGACACGTTCGCAAGCAGCAGCCCTGGGTAACGCGCTTTATGGAGCCAATTTCAGTCGTAAGCAGGAAACCGAAGCCGACGATTATGGCTATAGTTTCTTAAAGCGAAACCGCTATAGTGTAATGGCCCTCGCCACTTCGTTTGAGAAGCTGGCCGCCATGAGTGGTGGTAGCGGAGGAGGCCGCGTTGCCGAAGTATTATCGAGCCACCCCGACAGTCAGAAAAGGGCGCAACGAATTCGCGACCGGGCAAAACGGGATGGGTTGTCGCGCAAATAATTGCCCGTTCGATAGTAAAACAGAGTGGAACTACCCCTATACGTAAATGCCTGCTTCTGGTCTGTTATTTTTGCTTAACGTCAAACGCCCATCGGTAACCGATGGGCGTTTGACTTGGTTACCCTTATGACAAATCCCACAGTTATATCGCAGTCAGCACCCCTATTTAGTAAGGAGAAACTCTTTCAGGCCGTTCTGGAAGCCCAACAAAGCATGACTGCCTATTGCGTACCCGTTCGCGATACGCACAATCAGCTTATTGATTTCACGCTTTGTTTGGTTAATCGTGGCTTCGAAAGACTGGTTGGCGCATCGAAATGCCAGATTGTCGGGCAGCGGATGACCACTCTTTTTCCATCCATAAACGATGTTGGGCTATTTGAACACTATAAAACGGTTGTAGAAACCGGGCAGGGTAATTCATTTGAGTTTCAGTATCAGGCCGATGGGTATGATGGCTGGTATTTGATTTCGGCCGAACCACTGGAAGAAGGTTTCGTGCTTTCTTTTGTTGACATTACAGCTCAAAAAAAGAGTCAGCAACAAGCCGAGCAACAGTCGACGTTGATTCGGAATATTCTCGATGCCTCCATTAGTAGTATTATCTACATGACGGCAATTCGCGACGAGACCTACCGAATCATTGATTTTCGGATGGTTACGGCTAATCAGGCCGTTATGAGAAGCAACTTTATGCGCCCCGACCAGATTGAAGGGCAACAACTTCTAACCATTTTTCCGGGTAATCGCGACAACGGATTCTTTGATCTGTATGTGCGTGTAACGGAAACCGGGCAGCCTGAACGAAGTGTCAATTCCTATAGGGACAACACCCAGTTAGACGGTTGGTATGAGGTGTCGGCCGTGAAGCAGGATGATGGGGTGGTGGTTACGTTTATGAACATCACCGAAACCAAACGCGCCCAGCAAGCTCTCGAAAAACAATCGAATTTCCTGAATCAGGTTCTGCAAACGTCTCCAATGGGCATTATTGCCTACGAGGCTATTCGTGATCCGAAGCCAGATGGAACACCGGGGTCAATCACCGATTTTAGGTCGGTTTTTTTCAATAAGGCCTATGAGCAGATTTTTGAAACCACTGCCCAACTTGTGGAGAGCAAGACTTTCCGGCAACGATTCATTGAACCATCAGACCCTTTGCTCTCCGTTAACGGAGAGGCACTTTATGAGTTTTACACACGAATTGTGAATGAGGGAGAGTCATTTCGGCGGGAGCATCCATACGCACACATGGACAAGTGGCTCGATGTGTCGGGTACTAAACTGGGCGATGGGTTTCTGATTGTGGCCAACGACATTACCGACCGCAAACGGGCCGAACTGGAAAAACAACAGCAAACCACATTGGTGAAACAGGCTAACTATCAACTCAAACGCTCCAATGAAAGCCTGCAGCAGTTTGCCTATATTGCCAGCCATGATTTACAGGAACCGCTCCGCAAAGTGCAGTCATTCAGTAGTTTACTTCGGGAGCGATATGCCGATCAACTGGGGGAAGGCGTTGATCTGGTGCAGCGGATGCAGGGTGCCGCCGAACGAATGCAAACCTTGATCCGCGATTTACTGGCCTACTCCCGTTTATCGAGCCAAGCAGAATTAATCACACCCATTGATCTTAACGATTTACTGACGGGCGTGTTAAGTGATCTGGAAACACTGATTACCGCGAAAAACGCCCAAATCAGCCTCACTTCCTTACCCATCATTTCTGGCAACGAAACCCAATTTCGCCATTTGTTCCAGAACCTGCTCTCGAACGCACTCAAATTCAGCAAACCCGACCAATCACCTGTTGTTGAGGTTCACAGTCAGTTTGTTGACCGAACTCATCTCGCCGAACCGATCCAAAGTGCTCTACCGGACAACTCGGATCGAATCTGGCAATTGCAAATTCGCGACAACGGAATTGGCTTTGATAAGGGATATCGGGAACGGATTTTCGAGGTCTTCCAGCGACTGCATGGCCGCAACAGTCTCTACACAGGTTCGGGTATTGGGCTGGCCTCGGTGAAGCGGGTTATCGAGAATCACCTGGGCTTTATTGAAGCCGACAGCGAACCGGGAGAAGGGTCGGTTTTCACGATCTATTTGCCGGTTTCCTAAAATCCGCCCCGGTCATAGAAACTCCGGCGACGACTCAGTTTCAGTTCCTGCAAAATGGCCGACCGTACCCGCAAATCGAACGAGTAGTTGCCACTGCGGAGCGCGCTTCCCGAAAAAGGTGTCCAGTTAAACGCCATGTCCCAGCAGTGCAAATCGCGGTTGATGCCCACCGTGGTGATCGAGGGGCGTTTAAATTGAACGTCGTATCCCGAATTGAACGTAAATTTCCACTTGGGTGTAAGGCTAAAATCACCGTTGAACGTGATGGTTTGAATAACGTTGAAATTCTTAACACCGTCCGTTTCGCGGGGGCCGGGTGCATATAGATTATAGCCGTAGGAATAACTGATATTGAGCGACCAGGGAATAGTAAAATCCACATAGAGGTCAGGATTAGCGTTGATGGCCTGCATGGTAGCATCGTTCACACCCGTTGTTTTTTTGGGTTTATCAGACCCTTTCGGCACAATTCGACCACTCAAATAGACTTGGGCACTGGTAAGCCGGGCCAACCCCTGCCCCTCCTTAAGCGAAAACGTTGGAATCCGCTCAAACTGCCGTACTCCATTCACCGCGCCAATCTCCCGGTATCCATACGGGTCGAAGTTGGCGTTAAAATTGAAGCTTATATTTTTGAGAATCTGGGTGTTGGCACTCAGCGAGATGTTCGACAGATTGTAAAGTGGTGCGTTGAGGTCGTAACTCCCGTTAAGGCTGATGTTATCAAAAATAGAAACCTTCTTGAACTCCTGCCCCGCCGAGTCATTTCGGGCGCGGAGTTTCATCTCCAACTGATTCACAATGCCAAACGAGACAATGGCATTGGCTTTGCCGGTTCCCCCGCTCGAATTGCCGCCAATACCCCGGTAGCGCGAAACATAACGGCGATCTTCACGCAGGCCCGGTATGGGCAGATACTGAACAAAGCCAAACGACGGTTTGGAAAAGTTAGGAATATACGAGAGCGAAATCGAGGGAGCAATGGTATGCCGAATGGCTTGCAATCTATTTCCTTTGAAAAAGACAGTGCCGTAGGCCCGCGTATTCATGCTCACACTGGTAGCGAAATTATAAACCGTGTAAACCCCACGAGTCGTATCAATCCGCACCGAATCCCCCCCCAAATAAGTGTAATTCAGTCGTCTTCGATAGATATCGCCGTTAAACGAGAAACCCGGTGTCAGGTTGATATACTTTGCCAGTTTGATGTTGGGTAGCGAAATGGGAATACTATAACGACCCGTCACCAGCGCATTTTGGAGCAAAGCCGGCAAGTTTTGCGTGTTAAAGGGTACAATGTTTGAGTCCGTAATCAACTCCCCCCCAGTCCGAACTAAGCCTAACCGAATACTGTCGGCGCGGGCCAGGCTATCCCGCAAAATATCGCCACGGGGCCGCAAGCGAGAGGTTGTTCCCACCAATCTAAATCCTAAACCTGAGGTGTCGATCCGGTTTGTATTCACGGAGTTGGTAACGGTGGCAGCCCCATTGAAATCGAGACCAACCCGGAATGACTCATACCATTTGCCGGTGCCGCCTTTCAACGCAAAGGGAGCAAGCTGATTTAGGCCAAATGACAAGTCGGTCGACACATCGGTTTTGCCACTCTGCCGCACTCCCGTGCGCGGGTCGGTTTGCCCAAATTGCTGATTCACCCGAAGGCTGCTACTTGTGCGGATATACTGCCCGATTTGCCGGCTATATTGTACCGACGAACCAGCCACGTTGGATACGTATCGATCTGTATTGGTCGAATTAAACTGGTTATAACTGTTACTGCTGATATTGACGTTGGCCGAAAAGGTACTTCGTTTTCCAAGGTTTTGGGGCGCGTGCGACCAGGTTACCGAGAAATCGTTCCGGGGCTGTTGCGTTTGATCGACCCGGTCGCCGGAGCGGTTGCGGGCAAAGCGGAGATCGAAGCCCCCGCTGTATTTGTAGCGTTTGTTGTAGGCCCCGGTAGTGCCAAGCCCCCAGCTTCCGCGCGAATAAATCTGGCCCTTAAACTGCAAGCCGATATTTTCGTTTACGGCCCAGTAGTAACCCCCATCGCGGAGGTAATAGCCCCGGCCGTTGGGTTCCTCACCATATTGCGGAATCAACACGCCCGAAACGCCAATATCTTTTTTCTTAGGGAACGGGAAAAAGCCAAACGGCAAGCCAATGGGCAAGGGAATCTGGTTAATAACCAAATTAAATGGCCCGGCAATCACTTGTTTGTTTTTGACAACCTTCAGTTTGCTGGCGTTGATGTGGAAGTGGGGCGTGGCTAAATTACAGGTGGTATAGATGGCTCCCCGGATGTACAAATTATCTTCAGCATCCTTTTTAACGTTATTTCCCCGAATGTTTCCCTCGCCCTGTTGGGTCACGACACCCTGAATTTTACCTTTTTTCGATCGGAAATTATACCGGATTTCTTTAGCATCATACTGCCCGTCGCCATCCTTGAAAACAGGTTGTCCAACCAGTTTTTTGGCCGTTGAATCATACCGTCCACGGGCATAAACCTCGTTTGTGGCATAGTTTAGTTTGATATAGT
The DNA here is from genome assembly GCA_031411995.1 of Cytophagales bacterium. Lineage (GTDB taxonomy): Bacteria > Bacteroidota > Bacteroidia > Cytophagales > Spirosomataceae > Rudanella. Next base: position 32,962 of record JANOCD010000116.1, on the reverse strand, counting down.
CGGCCTTCAGCGAAATCTCACCGTACTCAACATTGGCATCGCCAAACAGTTCAACTTGCTGACCATCAGCCGCATAAATGGTTGAGTCTTTCGACGAATATTTTACGGTTGTCTTAAACGTTTCATCGGTAACGGTGGTATCGCGGCTGATCGAATCACGCCTTGCCAGACCAACCGTATCGCCCGCCGTGCGTGACCCGGTCGGGCGTTGACCAGTCCGAACGTTGAGTAATCGGGGTACGGCCTCCCGGCGGTTAGTGGCCGTAGTGGAAGCAGGCGGTGTGGTGGTTGACGAAGGAGTGGTGGTGGGAACCGGCTTACGTACCGTTGGGGTTGGACGATCAGGCTGAACGCTGCCCGGCACGGTTTGTGCAGGAACCGTTGCAGGAGGCATCCCGCCTTTCGACGGCAATACCGGAACCTGCTGTGCCTGAGCCACAAAGCAAATCAGGCCCATCCATAGGATAGCAAGTACCGGACTGACGGCCCGTAAAATAAAGTATGCTTTTTTCAGTTTTACCAATGGAAGAAATTTGTCGAATGTGTGGGAGGAACCCATTGCACAAAGGTATGACGAACCAAAGTCCCATCATTGCCTTGAAACGGAACAGCCTGTTAAAAATTATTAAGGGATCAGTTGTCTTATGGCCTCTATTGGCCATGATGGCCCTGCCCAAACCGGTTTTGTCGCTGCGCGACACAACCAATGGCATCGCCCTGGAGTCGAGCCGGGTGGTCGAATCCCGCCCGCGTTTAGGTCGGCCTAATGAGTTAAGAACGGTGGTGATCGACCCCGGGCACGGCGGCAAAGACCCCGGCTGTATGACCTCGCGCAATCGGGAGTCGCGGATTGTGTTGAAAATGGCGTTGCAGTTAGCCCGGAAAATAAAAACCGAAATGCCCGAAGTGCGCGTTATTCTGACCCGCGCCAGCGACCGTTTTGTCGATCTATCGGAGCGAGCCGCCATTGCCAACCGCAACCGGGCCGATCTGTTTATATCAATTCATGTAAACGCCAATCCGCACTCTAAGGCCATCAAAGGTACCGAAACCTATACGTTGGGGTTGCACAAAACAGAAGGCAATTTAGACGTAGCCCGGCGCGAGAACGCGGTTATCCTGAAAGAGGAAAACTACGAACAGAAATACAAAGGGTTTAATCCTAATTCGCCCCTGGCGCACATCATGCTTGCCAATTACCAGCACGCTTTCATGGCCAGCAGCATCAACTTCGCCGAGAAAGTGGAGCGGAGTTTCAAACACAATGCCGACCGCAAAAGCAAGGGAGTGAAGCAGGCTGGTTTTGTGGTATTATGGCGCACCACCATGCCCAGCGTACTGGTGGAGACGGGCTATCTGACCAATGCCGATGAAGAGAAATACTTAGCCTCGGCAGCCGGGCAAGAAGAAATTTCCACCGCTATTTTCAAAGCCTTCGCTCAATATAAAACCGAGATCGAAACGGTAGAATAGTCATAGGTCGACTGATTTTGTACTTTCGCGGGACAAAAGCCTGAAAGAACGGGTTATTGGTGAAAGCAAATTACACAATTCGCTCCTCTATCCATGAAAATATCTCAGGAAGTAAAGGTTGGACTGCTTGCCCTTGTCGCATTGACAATGTTCTATTTTGGATTTCAATACCTTAAAGGCTCCGACTTCTTCTCCTCCGACAATCAATACCGCATTATTTACGACAATGTGGATGGCCTTACCAAATCCAATGCAGTTACACTCAATGGGTTGGCGGTTGGCCGTGTTAAGCGAATCCAGATTCTACAGGAGAAAAATAATCAATTGTTAGTAACGGTCGCTATCGACAAAGCCATCCGGGTTGGTAAAGGCACCCGCGCTGTTTTGGCCGATGGCGGGCTACTTGGCGGTAAGGTGATTGAGTTAGAGATTCTGCAACAAAGAGATCTGCTCGAGATAGACGGCATGCTTGTTGCTGCTAAAGAAGCTGGCTTACAGGCTCTTATCCGTGAAAAGACATTACCCGTTCTGAATAATGTAGACTCGCTGACCAAGAATCTAAACCTGATCGTGAAGTCGTTTGATAAAACAGGTGCGGCCCTTAACGCAACGCTCCAGAACGCCAGCCGCGTAACGGGTACGCTTGATCTGACAGTGCAGGAAAACCGGCTTGCCCTCCGGCAAACGCTTGGCAATGTGAATCGGCTGTCGAACTCCCTGATCGAAACCGAACAGCAACTGAAGCCCATTCTGGCTAAAGTTGATAATGTGGCTGACTCATTGCGGTCCCTTGAGCTACGGGCTACCTTAGCCAATGCCAACCGTACCGTCGATAATCTGCAGAAACTTTTGGCGGGCGTGCAGGCTGGCAAAGGCACCCTTGGCAAACTCACCTCCGACGATAAGCTGTATGCCAACGTCAACGCCACCACGGCCAGCCTCGAAAAACTCCTGACCGACCTGCGCGAGAACCCAAAACGCTACGTTCAGTTCTCAATTTTCAGCCGCAAAGAGAAGCCGCAAACCGGCAAACCCGGCACCGTAACAACCACTACGTCAACGATTACGACCACCAAAGTGGACTCGACGCAGGTACCCTGATAGGTTTACATTAGAAAATGCTGCCTCCCCACCAAAATTGACGAAATTCGGAAGGAGGTTGATGCCTTCCGATTAGGTGTATGTCCGTTAATTTAATTGCATTTGCTCGTTCAGTAGTTATATGAAGATCAGCAGCGGTTGGTGTTTCTTTTACTTCCAGGGCCGTTTGGCGATTCAGGATAAAGTCAATTTCAGGGCCGTTGCTACGCTGATAATACTGTACCTCGCCTAACCGAGCCAATTGATTGGCAACAGCATTTTCAAAAACCTGCCCACTGCTCACTTGCCCCATCACCTGCAAAAGTCCCGTATCGGAAAAATAAAATTTGGGTTGTTTCGTCAATTCTTTGTCAAGACCGCCCGTAAAAGGCCGGACAGTCTGAATAAAATACGTGTATTCTAACAGGTGTAAATACTCTTTTATTTGATTTCTGTTGATACCGACTAAACTACCTAATTTGGTAAAATCAATTCGGCTCCCAACCCGCACCGAAAGCATGGCGATCAGTTTGTATAGTGTATCGCTCAAACTAAAATCGGACAATAGTCTAACATCCAACTCAATATAAGCATTTAGCACGTCGCTGAGGTATCTTGTTTTAAATGCCTGATTTTGGGCCAATACCACTTCAGGAAATCCACCATAGCGTAAATATTCTTCATAAAGACCACGCCAGCGGTCATAAAACGTGAATAGAAATGGTTGCTGTCTCCCCACAGTCAGCACCTCGGCATCTTCGCCCCGGAATCGGATAAATTCAGAAAAATCAAGTGGAGTCATTTCAAAGATCTGTTTTCGGCCCGCCAAACTCTCCGAAAAATGGTTACGGAGATAGAAGGAACTGGAACCCGTTACGATACACTTAAGACCATAAGTATCGTATAAACTTTTGATAACGCTGGGACTGTTAGCCACCAATTGAAGTTCATCTAAAGCCAGTACTGCCGGACGAGTCAGGTCTAAACCGAGTGCAGTTAAACCGCGCTCAATATCATTATAGGACGTTTGATTAAATAAAATCCGATTCTCAATCCGTTCAAAATCAATAAATAGCTTGTTGCTATGGTCAACCTTGGCCAACAAATGGCGAAGAGCCGTGGTTTTTCCAACCCGGCGCATTCCGGTGATTACGGTAATCTGCTTTTGGGTGAGATGCTCCTCCAATTGTGTGTATATTGTTCTCCAGTGCATATTATCGGATAATTTGCAGTAAATCTATAGCAAATTATCTGATATATTCATTTTTAACTAATAAATTCATAATTTTCAACCAATTCACCATTCAGGCTATCTACCTGACTATTCCGCTCTCCCAAACCTACGCCCGCACTACGGAGTTAATTGGGTAGCATAAGTTCCCTATTCATGACTCCCTTCATCAACGAACTTCAAACCCGCACGGCCCAAACCCAACTCGGTGGTGGCCAGAAAAAAATTGACGATCAGCACCGCAAAGGCAAACTGACCGCTCGCGAACGCATTGCCTACCTGATTGACTTTGACAAACCCTTTGTTGAAATTGGCCTGTTCGTGGGCGAAGGCATGTATGCCGAACACGGCGGTTGTCCGTCGGGAGGGGTGGTCACGGGCATAGGCTACGTGTCGGGGAGGCAGTGCATGATTGTGGCCAACGATGCCACTGTGAAAGCGGGAGCCTGGTTCCCGATTACGGCCAAAAAGAACATCCGCGCCCAGGAAATAGCCATCGAGAACCGGCTTCCTATTATTTATTTGGTGGATAGCGCAGGGGTTTACCTGCCCTTGCAGGATGAAGTTTTCGCTGATAAAGAACACTTTGGCCGAACGTTTCGCAACAATGCCAAACTCTCGGCCATGGGTGTGTTGCAGGTAGCCGCCGTCATGGGCAGTTGCGTGGCGGGTGGGGCCTATCTGCCCATTATGTCCGATGAGGCCCTGATCGTGGAAGGCACCGGCTCCATTTTTCTGGCTGGTCCCTACCTTGTGAAAGCCAGTATTGGCGAAGATGTGGATGCCGAAACCCTCGGTGGAGCCGTCACCCACGCCGATATTTCGGGAGTGATCGACAACCGCTACCCCGACGACAAAAGCTGTCTGGAGGCCATCAAACGGATTTTCGACCGTTTAGGCGAACAACCAAACGCCGGTTTTAGCCGGGTGGCCCCTGCCCTACCCGCCAAATCGCCCGCCGAGATCCACGATATTTTGCCCCTTGACCGCGCCAAGCCCTACGACATGCGGGAGATTCTGCATCGGCTCATCGACAAGTCGGAGCTGGACGAATATAAACCGACATACGGGCAGTCGCTGCTGTGTGGTTTTGCCCGAATTGATGGCTGGGCGGTGGGCATTGTGGCCAATCAGCGCAAAGTGGTGAAAGCCAAAGGCAAAACGGGTGCCGGGGCGCAAAGCAACGAACTCCAAATGGGGGGCGTGATTTATGGCGATGCCGCCGACAAAGCCGCCCGGTTCATTATGGTATGCAACCAGCAACGAATTCCGCTGGTGTTTTTTCAGGACGTAACCGGCTTCATGGTTGGGAGTCGGGCCGAACAAAGTGGCATTATCAAGGACGGAGCAAAAATGGTGAATGCAATGGCTAACTCGGTGGTGCCGAAGTTTACGGTGGTAGTGGGCAACTCCTACGGTGCAGGTAACTACGCCATGTGTGGCCGCGCCTATGACCCGCGCCTGATGGTGGCCTGGCCCACGGCGCAAATGGCCGTGATGAGTGGAGCTTCAGCCGCCAAAACTCTCCTACAAATTCAGGTGGCGGCCCAAAAAGCAAAGGGCCAGCCCATGACCCCGGAGGATGAGCAGGCCCAACTAAAGAAAATAACGGATCAATATAACGCCCAACTGTCGCCCTATTTTGCGGCAGCCCGGCTCTGGGTCGATGCCATCATCGACCCGCTCGACACCCGTACCGTGCTCTCTGAAGGCATCTCAGCCGCCAACCACGCGCCCATCGAAAAAGCATTTTCGGTTGGGGTGATACAAGTGTAGCGTGGTTACTGCCCCGCGCAAGCCCCTTTGGCCACCACACTAATGCCCGCGCAGGCGGCTTCGCAGGCGTTGCCATAGGTTTTGCCATCACACCCGCAAACGGGGTCGTACTGCATCGTACAGACACAATTGGGATTAATTTTGGCCACGCATTCGGCTTCTATCGCTTCTTGTTTGGTCTCGCAGCCGAGTGCCAAACCCAGCATTAGTGCAATCAGAATCGTTTTCATAAACAGGTCATTTTAGTATAGACCCAAATTGAGGGCAAGCGGTTGGAATCACGCTACATTAATTTCCTGTTTGCGACGTGAATGTGCTTTCAAAAATCTTGTCGGCATTGGCAGCTTCGAAGCCTTCGCGCCTGTGTTCGGGGCCGATTTCTGAATCGGGGAGGTCGGCAAATTCGGGGAGCACCCGCCGTTCGGCAAATTCCACATAGGAACCGGCAATGCGGAGCGTTTCGCCATTGGCAAAGGGTGCGTCGATCATTTGGGCAACGGTTGAGGCTTGCCGCAAGCCACCATCGGGGCTTATTTTGATGGTGCCACCCGACGAGTTGAGCCGAAAACCACGGGCTTCCAGAAACGACACAAATTCTTCGATGGTGCCGAAACCGGGTTCCAGATTATGGACACTGATCGTGAAGTGGTTCAGGTAATAGCGGTTGTAGATCACCCAGGCGGCATATTCACTCTCGGCAAGCAGAGATTTATAGTCGTCAACCGTTGGTATATCCCAAAGGGGCTGATGTAGAAACGCATCCACAGCCGCAGCATCGTCTAAATTGAGCGCATCGACCGGGTCGCTCGTTACTTGATCGGTGTATTTGTGGATGATTTGTTGAGCCTCTTCCGACAGTTCGTTGACGCGCAACTCGCTGGCAAAAATGCGGGGCATATTGACTGAGCCAACCGGAGGGGAGTACCAATAGGCCGACAGTTTCTTTTCGGCGAAGTTATACGGATCACGTTTTTCGTAGCCGTAATGCAAAAAGATTTTCTCGAACGAAGCAAGGCCGAGGTTCGGAACGCCCATTGTTCGAAAGGCAATGTGGTCATTTTCGATCTCGTCGGCAGAGTCGATAACTTCTTCATCAAGCAGCGCGTCCATAATGCCGTTTACATCGGGAACGCGCTCACGATAACGGGTCATCAGGCCATTGAGAACGGCGGTTAACGCTTGGAGTTTATCGGGGGAAGTGGTCATACAATTGCGTGGTTTTGCCCGGCAAATGTCGTAATTTTCGCGTTAGCTTTCACCCATCGCCCCACACCCTTTGCTCCTCACCTTTTATTTCCTGATCACCATTGCCCCATATGAATAGCCCCCGCCAAAGACGGTAATAACAATATGCTGACCCGCCCGAAATTGCTCCCAGTTTTCAGAGAGTGCGATGGCGCAACCCGCGCAGCCCGTATTGCCCAGTTTTTGAATGTTGGAAATCAGTTTTTCTTCAGGTAGGCCAAGCGTGTTCATCACATTGCGCGAGATGCGGAGGTTGGCCTGATGAGGCAGTACATAATCGACATCATCGAGCGTCAAGCCACATTTTGCCAATACCTGCAAACTGGCTTTAGGCATATAGGTGCAGGCATTTATGAAGACATCGCGGCCATAAGGCATAATAACACCCTGCTCCAGTGGCTTGAGAACCACAGCCTCCACGGCTTTCCCACTGTGGGCTGCCCCACCAGTCAGCAGTGTAAGTATCTCAAAATCACCGGTTTCCTGACGCTCTTTTGTAATAAGCAGTGCCGATGCTCCATCGCCCCACAGGTGACCCGACACTTTATCCTGATCATTATTATAGGCCGTGTTGTGTTCCGACACAATGACCAACGCACGGTTGGCTTTATTCAGGGCGAAATAACCCTCCACAATCTCGATGGCGTTGAGCAAAGACGAACAGGCTGACGAAATGGAGACCACCGGAATATCGGCAATGCCCAAATGATGCTGTACTACGTGGGCCAGAGTGGCTATAGTATCGTGAGGTGTATAGGTAGCCCCAACAATTAAATCGACATCAGAAAGATCAGTTTTTGTCTGAAGCTGTGCAACAGCCTCAACCGACATCGTATTCGTGTTCTCACCCGGAGCGGCTTTGCGCCGTTCTGAAATTCCCGTTCGCTCAATAATCCATTCGCTCGACAGACCATTGAGTTGGGTAAAGTGTTCGTTACCAACAACCTGCTCAGGCAGATAGTGGCTAACCTTATGAATGTACATTGTTCAACAACTAAGCTTGCTTCTACTTAACAAGCTATTAAGCCCGAAAGTTAAGTCTTTCTAAGGGGACGTATCACTTTACTTTTTAATAATACCACGAAATCTTATTAAAAGTCTATATTTTGGTATAATTCCAATAATTTATTGGCTTCTGTCTCCCAATTGTAATCAACCAGAACAGCCTTAAAACCATTCCCACCAAGACTTTTTGATTCCCCCGGATGCGCCACCAACCAGGTGATATGCGTCGAAATGGCTGTTACATCCATTGGATCTACGCAAAATCCACACTGATGGTTTTCTACAACCGACCGATAGAGCGGAAAGTCAGACGCGATCACGGGCAGGCCGAGAGCCATATACTCGAAGAGTTTAGTTGGATAGGAGGTTGGATAATCGCCAACGGGTTTCAAAAGAGCTAATCCGGCCACGCACCGACGCATAATGGGGAAAGCAAGTACCTGATCCACATGTCCGTACCAGCGAACACGATTTCCGAAAGCAGTCAGCTTGTCAAGGCAGTCGTCAGCCATTCTCCCGAACAGATGCAATCGGCTGTTTTCCAACCTGTTCAGCACTGCCAGCATCGTGTTGAGACCCCGATCATCGGTAATCAGACCCAGATAGCAGAGATTGATTGGGGATGTCAGATGTACAACGGAGTGGTACTCCGTTGGGCCGTAAGGCCAAAAATCAGTATCCATTAGCCTTCGGCTCAACGGAGTACCACTCCGTTGTACATCCGGGAAATTATGCACTACTGCATGCGGCAATGCCAGCCAATGATACTCCGTAAGGTAGCTGTCCTCCGTGAAAACGAAGTAACAGTATCGCCGGGCCAGCCGGTCAAACTGATCAAAAAGCGTTTGAAAAATGGGATGCCTGTTGCGCGGCTTCCGGTCGAATTTGAGTCGGTGGTTTTCCTGGACTTCATAAACAACCTGCCCGCCCAGCAGCCGGAACAAAAGCGCAATGGGCAACAACTCCGGCATAAACAGGTGAATCAGGCGGGGACGGTGCCGAATCAGGTGCCAGATTATGAGCGGATGAACGCAGAAAAGTCGAATAAATAAGCGCGGCTGAACGGGCAAAACCCCCACAGAGGACGTTGTGGGCCAGGGCAACAGAGCCAGTACATCATACTGTCTGGCTAACGCACTGATCGTTTTCAGCACACGCGGATCATTAGGCGGGTGAGCCGGGCTAATGCACAGTATCTGTGGCCGTCGGTTATTTCCGAATGCCATACATTTGCAAATCTGCGTCGATGCGGTTGTTCCAGCGTTGTTGAGCTGCAACATTCAGGCCGTGGTTGGTCTCTTCGTCATACAACTCCTGCATCCGGCCCATTTCCCGAAACGATTCCAGAAACTGGTACTGCACATTACTATTGTAATCTTCGATGCTCAGACTGTCGGGGTTGATCTTGTTCTTGAACCGCTCCGAAACAATCTTGGCAATGTCGAAATGTCGTTGCTCGTGGTTGAGGCTGTAGTCATTCAGCGCCACTGGCCTTGCCCAGGAGCCGCTTTTCAATACGTAGGTCTTGATTTTCAGAGTCAGTTCAACCTCCCCATTCACTACCCGGCTGCGACCTTCATAGGCAAAATTAGGGTTCACCTCGGCGGCATAACGGCTCCCTCGCCGGGGTGTTGCCTGAAAATCGGCCCAGGTCAAGGGGCGATCCGGGGAATAAAACACCGTGTCGTTATCTCGGTTACGGACATAATCGGCCAGTTTAACCGTGAGCCGGGTGGCCAGCCGATGGTCGCCTTTCCCTTCTTTTTTCATGTAGGCATCGAACGTGCGGAGGGCGGCCACCACACTTTGTCGAATGCTCTGCTCCACCACCTGCGTCTGATTGGCTGGTCGAACATATTTCGCCTGTGTTCTGAAATCAGTTAGTTTAACGGGCTGAGCTTCGCCATCGGAGTTACGCAACAACTCGAAGGTAACGGCAAAAGTAAATGTTCCTTCTACACGGTTCCGGTTGGCCGTTTCATTAACCCGGCACTCGCGCAACCGCATGGCTACCGCCCTCGACTTGGTATTCTGTTTCAGATTTTGCCGGATAAATTGCTCGATACCGGCGGCTGTTCCTCCCGGCAAATCGACCAGAGCGGCAGGCTGGTTGGCCGCTGTGAACCACTGCCCAAGTCCCGACCCGGCCCCCGAGCGCCTGTCGGTCACGGTGGCAATGTGATAATCGGCGGGTGAAAACGACAGCGGTTCCGGGCGCAGTGTGATCGTGTCACGAAGTGGGTGCGTGGAAGCCAGCAGCAGGAACAGAGGGACAATCCAAACGAAAAATCGCCGAAAAAATAGTGCCATTGAGCAGAAAGTGAGGTAGGTATTGTTGGATATAAAAATACGGAATAAATGCAAAAACCATCACCAGAAAGCAGTAACTTGGGCAGAATCAGTGAGGTAAAAGACTTTCTCAACAGCCGTTGATTATGGAAACGATTGAACAACCCGTACAAAAAGCACGTCGGTCATTCCCCGAACTCGTTTACGAACGCTGGGGCGGGACAACCTATTACCGCAAAGGATACCGCGACGTGCTTAAAGGAATAAAAACACCCGCCGAAATTATGGGAGCCAGTGGCCTACAGTCATTTATTGTCAGTTACATTAATGGCCACCTGCATGGCCTACTAGACCGGAAATTATTTCGGATGCTCACCAACGAACCCGGTCTGCACATTGGTCATAAAGAAAATCTGGCCTGCGATGTTATGGTTTACGACCGTGACGTGTTGACGAACGATAAAATCACGGTCAAATACGTCGATGTGCCACCAACCGTTTCTATTGAAGTGGATGTAAAAGTAGAATTGATTAAGGAGTCAGATTTGACCTATGTCTTCAATAAAACCCAACAACTCTTCGCGTTTGGTGCCGAACGGGTAATCTGGGTATTAAGCGATATCAAGCAAATCCTTATTTTCAAGGCGGGCACCTCGGCGGTGATCTATCAACCTTGGAATAGCGAGGTCGAGGTTATAGATGGGGTCTTTTTCAATGTAGGTGCTTATCTGGAAGATGAAGGAATAGTCTTATAACGAGGAGAAATCATAAAAAAGCGGCCAACCCAGAAATGAGTTGGCCGCTTTTGTTAGAGATGTCATCTCAATCAATCAACATCGCCCGACCCGACATCACGTCGTTTTCGACCGTTTTGAATTTAATATCGCGCTTCACCGACCCGTCGGCATATTGCACATTCACGCGGGCGTTCCGATCCACTTTCACCACCCGGTTTGGCATCTGCTTCGGCATGGGAGGAGCACCTGCTCCCATGGCATCGTTTTGAGCCATGCGACGGGCATATTCTTCGGGGCCGGTGGCCAGGTGATCATCGTCGAAATCCTCCATATTGGTGTGGAGTTTCGGCTGTGGTTCGGGGCGACGCTGCGCCGGGGCCTGCCTAATTTCCTGCTCCATTTGTTGAGCCTCCTGCGCCGGGATGTCGGCCCGCGTCAGGAAACTGATCGTGTCGAAGTTTACCTTGCTCAGGAATCGCTTGAATAACTCCACCGACTCGAACTTATACACCAAAAGTGGGTCTTTTTGCTCAAAAACAGCGTTTTGCACCGACTGCTTCAGATCGTCCATCTCGCGCAGGTGTTCTTTCCATTCCTGATCAATGATCGACAGCGACACGGCTTTCTCCATCTCCGTTGTCAGGGCACGTCCGTTGGTGTCAATAGCCTCGCGCAGGTCGGTCACAATCTGCAACTCGTGCAAACCGTCGGAGAAGGGCACCACGATGTTCTGAATCTGATGGCCCTGGTGTTTCAGCACATCGTTCAGCACCGGCAATGCTTTGTCGGCAATGGCGTGGTTCTTATCCGCGTAGTGCGTTTCGGCTTCTTCGTATAACCGGCGTACCTGATCGGGCTTTTTCAGTTTCATGAATTCCTCCCGGTTCAGACCCGTTGTCACGCCCAGCGAAGTCAGCATTTGCAACTGCACCTCATCGAAATTGCCTTCGGCATTGCCCACAATATCTTCGCAAACGTCATACATGATGTTCGCAATATCCAGTGCCAAACGGTCGCCAAACAGGGCATTCCGACGGCGTTTGTAGATGGCTTCGCGCTGGTAGTTCATCACGTCGTCGTATTCCAGAAGCCGCTTCCGAATGCCGAAGTTATTTTCTTCCACTTTCTTCTGAGCGCGTTCTATCGACTTCGTAATCATCGAGTGCTGAATCACTTCGCCTTCTTCAAGGCCCATCCGGTCCATGACGCGGGCAATCCGGTCGGAGCCAAACAAACGCATCAGGCTGTCTTCCAGCGATACAAAAAACTGCGATGTTCCGGGGTCTCCCTGCCGACCGGCCCGGCCCCGCAACTGACGGTCGACCCGGCGCGATTCGTGGCGTTCCGTGCCGATGATGGCCAACCCACCCGCTGCTTTCGACTCGGCGTTCAGCTTAATATCCGTTCCCCGACCAGCCATGTTGGTGGCAATCGTCACTGTGCCGGGCATACCGGCTCCGGCAATAATCTCGGCCTCACGCTGGTGATATTTAGCGTTCAAAACCTGGTGCTGAATCTTACGCAGCGTGAGCAGGCGGCTCAACAGTTCGGAGTTTTCAACCGAGGTTGTACCCACCAGAATTGGGCGGCCCTTCAGAACAAGTTCGTTGATCTCGTCTACCACGGCGTTATACTTCTCCCGCACCGACCGATACACTTTGTCCTCCTCATCGCCCCGACTGATGGGCCGGTTGGTTGGAACCGTTACTACGTCGAGCTTATAAATCGTCCAGAATTCGGAGGCTTCCGTTTCTGCCGTACCTGTCATACCACATAATTTGTGGTACATACGGAAATAGTTCTGGAGTGTAACCGTGGCGTAAGTCTGCGTGGCATCTTCCACCTTCACCCCCTCTTTGGCTTCCACGGCCTGATGCAATCCATCCGACCACCGGCGACCTTCCATGATCCGGCCCGTTTGTTCGTCCACGATTTTCACCTTGCCGTCCATAATCACGTACTCGGTATCGCGCTCGAACAACGTAAAGGCCTTCAGCAACTGGTTCACCGTGTTAATCCGCTGTGTTTTCACGGAGTAGTCACGGATGATGCCTTCCTTGTTCAGAATCTTCTCCTGATCCGACAGTTCTGCGTCTTTGTCGATGTTGTTCAGATCAATCGACAAGTCGGGCAAAATGAAAAAGTTCGGATCTTCGCCGGAGCCGGTAATGTAGTCGATTCCTTTTTCGGTCAGGTCGATGTTGTTGTGCCGCTCATCAATCGTAAAAAACAGTGGGGCATCCGCTTCGGGCATCAACTTCTGATTTTCAGCCAGATAAATCGACTCGGTCTTTTGCAGGAGGGCTTTGTTGCCCGTCTCGCTCAGGAATTTGATGAGGGGCTTATATTTAGGCAAGCCCCGGTGCGCCCGGAACAAGGCCACGCCCCCCTCTTTTTCGTCGCCTGCGGCAATTTTCTTTTTGGCCTCATTCAGCAGATCATACACCAGCTTTTTCTGGGCCTCCACCAGCCGCGACACACGGGGTTTCAGTTCAATATAGTCCTGCTCATCGCCACGCGGCACCGGCCCCGAAATGATCAGGGGAGTCCGGGCATCGTCGATCAACACGGAGTCAACCTCATCCACCATCGCGAAATGATGCTTGCGCTGCACCAGTTCGTCGGTGCCACGCGCCATGTTGTCGCGCAGATAATCGAAACCAAATTCGTTGTTGGTCCCGTAGGTGATATCAGCCAAATAAGCATTCTTCCGGGCTTCTGAGTTGGGCTGATGCTTATCGATACAGTCAACCCGCATTCCGTGAAACTCAAACAAGGGGCCGTTCCATTCGGAGTCGCGTTTGGCCAGATAATCGTTCACCGTTACAATATGCACCCCCCGTCCGCCGAGCGCGTTCAGGAAAGCCGGAAACGTAGAAACGAGGGTTTTACCCTCACCCGTGGCCATCTCGGCAATTTTACCCTGGTGCAACACTACCCCACCGATAATCTGAACATCGTAGTGAACCATGTCCCATTTGATGGTCATACCGGCGGCATTCCAGGTGTTGGCCCAGTAGGCTTTATCCCCGTCGATCTGTACATTGCTCTTACGGAACGATAACTCCCGGTCATATTCATTGGCCGTAACTTCTAACTGCTCATTGGCAGCAAAGCGTCGGGCTGTTTCTTTCACCACGGCAAAAGCCTGGGGCAAAATGTCTAACAGCACCCGTTCCAGCTCCTTGTTACGATCAGTTTCGAGTTTGTCGATATCGTTGAAAATACGCTCTTTGGCGTTCACGTCCATGTCGGGCTGATCGGCTAGTTGCCCCCGCAGGCTGTCTAATTGACTGTCTATCGACTGCAACTCTTGGGCAATGTGGGCTTTTAACTCAGCCGACAGTTGCCGAAGTTCGTCGTTAGAAAGGTCTTTCAATCGGGCAAATTCCGCGTTTACTTTCTCGACATATGGCAACAGTTCTTTAATGTCCCGTTGCGACTTCGTGCCGAAAAACTTCGCGATGCCCTTGGTGATGAGATTAATCATTTGTCAAGTCTAAGGTCAAAAGTCGTAAGCTTTCGACATATTTTCTACAAAATTAGCGTATTAGAGCCGTACTACAAGAACCGCTCCGCATCGACTTTAGATCTCATTTGGCAGATAGTGCCTGTCAAATGAGCTGACAACCCGAATAGCCTGTCTATCAATCTCCTTTTTGAACGCTTTAGTACCGTATACTCGAAATTGGATTTCGTTGGTTAAAAGCGAACGAAATCATGCATGTTTTTAGGATTATTCCGTTACTTTTGCCATCCCTAGTGAGTACAACTCGCTGGTTGTCCATTCATGAACGCATCCGACAAATTGTCAGTACATACTCGTTTACTAAAACAAAGCACCCGCCTGATGCTGGTCTTTGTCTGTTTGCTCTGGGGTATCCGTGTGGCATCAGCCCAACAAACACCCTCCCGCGTCGATCAATTGTCCGACGAACAGGTGGCTGAATTCTACCGCAAAGCACAGGCCAGCGGCATGACCGAAATTCAAATTGAACAAGCTGCTATGAGCCAGGGCTATACATTGGATGATGTTGCCAAAATGCGTCGGCGTATTGCCCAAATGCGCACTCAAAGCTCCCGCTCAACCGGCCAAACCATTGCCGATTCGGGCCTTGTTCGCTCCACACCCGGCAATTTGTCCCGCCCCATGCGCGATTCGCTGGTGTTGCCCCGCCTGGATACCGTCCGGCGACCTGTGGTGTTCGGGGCTTCACTGTTCCAGAATGCCTCACTCTCGTTTGAGCCAAACCTCCGCATTGCCACGCCACAAAGCTATATCGTTGGCCCCGACGACGAAATCATTATCGACATCTACGGAGCTTCCGCCGATAACTATAAACTGCGGGTTAGCCCCGAGGGAACGGTGAAGGTGCAGAACCTCGCCCCCATTTTTGTGTCGGGATTAACCATCGAAGCCGCCGAACAACGCATTATCGGACGACTTCGGCAAGCTTATCAGGGGCTTAACCGACCCGGTAGCGGCACGTATGCCAACATTTCGCTGGGCCAAATCAGGAGCATTCATGTTACGCTGGTGGGCGAAGTTATTCGGCCCGGCACCTATACGATCTCGTCGCTGGCCTCCGTTTTCAACGCGCTTTATTTAGCAGGCGGCCCCAACCCCAAAACGGGTTCGTTCCGTAAGATCACCGTTATTCGCGCCAACCGGGTTGTCCGCACCATCGACCTCTACGATTTTCTGCTCCGCGCCGATCAGCGATCAAACATTCGCCTGCAGGACCAGGATGTTATCCGCGTAGCCGACTACGACGTGCGCATCGAGTTGGCCGGACAAGTTCGCCGACCAGCCATTTATGAAGTGCTGCCCGGCGAAACCCTCAAAACGGTGCTTGGCTTCGCCGGTAACTACACCGATGAAGCCTACACGGCTTCGATCTCACTCCGACGCAACACCCCCCGCGAGCGTAAGATCTTTTCGATTACCCAGGACGAGTTAGCCACTTTTGTGCCCCAACGCGGTGACAAATACACCATTGGCCGAATCCTGGAACGTTTCGAGAACCGCGTACAACTCACCGGAGCCGTGATGCGCCCCGGCGAATTTGCCCTGGAGCCGGGCCTGACTACCGTGAAAGAATTGATTCAACGGGCCGACGGACTTCGTAAAGATGCCTTCACCAACAGGGCTACCATCTTCCGGGAGCGCGACAACATGGATACCGAAACCATTGCGTTCGACGTGGCCAAACTGCTCCGGGGCGAAGAAGCCGACATTCCGTTGCTTCGGCAGGACAGTGTGGTGGTCCAGTCGATCCGCAACCTGCGTGAAGCTTACACGGTGTCTATTGAAGGGGCCGTGAATAAGCCGGACACCTACCCACTCATTAACAACATGAGTGTGGCCGACCTGATTGCACAGGCCGGTGGTTTCAAAGAGGGTGCTTCTGCCTCGCGGGTAGAGGTCTCCCGGCGGATTCGTACCGATACCACCAAGATCACCTCCACAACGGGGGTTCCCCTCAATACCGTCCAGATTTTCTCGTTTACCGTCGATCAGGGGCTGCGCATCAGTGGTGATGGCACCAATTTCGTGCTCGAACCATTCGACATTGTTGCCATTCGGTCGGCCCCCAATTATGAAGCTCAACAGCGGGTTTTTGTGAGTGGCGAGGTGATGTACCCTGGCAACTATGCCGTGCTAAACCGTACCGAACGTATTGCCGATCTAATCACGCTGGCGGGGGGGCTAAAAACCTCCGCTTACCTGGCAGGTGCCGTGTTCAAACGCCGGGGCAATCTGGTAGCGGCCGATTTACGTACAATAATGGAGAATCCGGCTAGTGAGCAAAACGTTTTGCTGGAAGACAGTGATACCCTTTTTATATCGCGGAAGTCGGAGGTAGTGGCTGTACAGGGGGCTGTTTTGAACCCGGTTTTAGTCAGTTTCGAGAAGGGTTTTCGTATTGATGATTATATCCGTCAGGCGGGAGGTTTCACGGAGAATGCCCGACGCAAGAAAACATACATTGCGTATCAGAATGGCCGCAAAGATGTTGGCCGCTCGTCGCGGGTAGAACCGGGAGCCACGATTGTGGTGCCATTTAAGCCATTGGATGACAACCGGCTTACGCCTGTAGAACGGATAACTATTTTATCCGTTTTAGGAACAATAACGTTGGCAGTTGCCAACTTCTTTAGACCCTAGGTTTATATGTCAGTGATCGAGCAAGGATCAAGATTGTCCGACGATGAACTGATCGAAATACGGGTCAGCGATATTGGAAATTTTCTTCGACGTAGTCGACGGGCTATGCTGGTGGGCGGTTTACTGGGACTTGCCGTAGGTATCTTATACGCTTTCTCCAGGTCTAATGAGTATAGTTCTCAAGTAACAGTTATGCCTGAAGTACAAGGCAAAGGAGGAAGTAGTTTAGGGAATCTGGGTTCGTTAGCAGGATTAGCCGGTATTAACCTCGATAATATTTCAGGAGCGGGCGATGCCATTCGCCCCGACCTGTACCCGAATGTGATTCAAAGTGTTCCCTTTGCATTAGATTTATTACAACGCTCGGTTTATTCCAAAGAATTTAAGCAGACGCAATCGTTAGATGCTTACTTAACGCAACATAGTAAAGGGACGTATATTAGTAGTTTATTGGACTTGATGAGTTCTGGGGGTGATAAGAAAGAGGAGATTGCCGACCCCGAAAATACAAGCGGTGCCCTACAAGTAACCAAAGAGCAAGATGTAAGAATTAGAGAAATCCAAGGGCGGGTAACTGCTTTGTACGATAAAAAAACCGGCATAGTTACCTTGTCTGCCACTATGCCTGACCCAGTAGTAGCGGCTTCAGCAGCTAAGCGTACTTTAGATTACTTAACTAACTATGCAATCACATACCGCACTGAGAAAGCTCGGCAGCAAGTCGATTTTTTGAATCGACAGGTTGCTACATCCAAACGCCGTTATCAGGATGCCGAAGTCGCTTTATCAAGTTACCGGGATCGCAATCGCAGTTTGTTTTTAAACACGGCTAAGATTGAAGAGCAACGAATTCAGGCCGAGTTTTTACTGGCTCAAGATTTATATAACAACCTGTCTAAACAACTTGAAATGGCCAAAATCAAGGTTCAGGAAGAAACGCCTGTTTTCAAGACGCTCGAACCAGCTCAAGTTCCGCTAAAAAAGAGTGGCCCCAAACGGACTATGATAATGGCAGGGTTTCTGGTAGTCGGGATTATCTTGGCTATCGCATTAAAACTGGGCCACACAATGGTAACTTCACGGATATGAGAAAAGCGTTGATCTGTGGTGTTTCGGGGCAAGACGGTGCTTATCTGTCGCAACTACTTTTACAAAAGGGCTATTCCGTTTATGGTGGCTCTAGGGATGCTCAAATGGCTTCATTTCATAACCTTGAACGGTTAGAGATTCGGCAGGAGATTAACGTGCTATCGATCAGCATCAATGACTTTAGGAGCGTACTACAAACAATTCTGAAAATAAAGCCCGATGAAATATACAATTTGGCGGGCCAAAGTTCAGTTGGACTGTCTTTTGAGCAACCCGTTGAGACACTGGAAAGTATAAGTGTAGGCACACTAAATTTATTAGAAGCTATACGTTTCAGTGGGCTTCCCATCCGCTTTTATAATGCTGGTTCCAGCGAGTGTTTTGGAGATACAGGGAATCTGGCAGCAGACGAAATGACTCCGTTTCGCCCCCGCAGCCCATACGGAGTTGCTAAAGCAGCAGCCTTTTGGCAAGTAGCTAACTACAGAGAAGCCTATAACCTTCATGCCAGCACGGGTATTTTGTTCAACCACGAATCACCACTTCGGCCAGAACGGTTTGTAACCCAAAAAATCGTTCGAACCGCCTGCCGAATTGCACAGGGTAGTCAAGAGAAGCTATTGTTGGGAAACATTGATATTGCACGAGATTGGGGTTGGGCACCTGATTATGTGGAAGCAATGTGGCTCATGTTACAACAGAATAAAGCCGATGATTTTGTAATTGCTACAGGTCGAACCTGTTCGCTGAGAAAATTTATCGAAGTTGTGTTTGAGACGTTACACTTGCATTGGGAAGACCATATACAGATTGAATCGAACTTGTTCCGCCCAACGGATATTCTGGAAATTCGGGCCAATGCAGTGAAAGCTCACGATTTTTTGGGATGGAAATCAGCACATTCAATGGAAGATATTGCCCGATTGATGGTTGAACAGCATCTATTCATGAAACAAAGAAGAGCGTTCTAAAAGTTGAGAAATGGATATAGTATCAATACACTCCCTTCGTGAACGTCTTCGGAAAACGCATCCCCGAACGCGCCGGGTTCAACAGAATACGTTGATTGGCTTACTGGCCAAGGGGGGAGGCATAATAATATCATTATTGCTAGTACCCCTAACCATTGATTATTTGCGTGCTGATGTATATGGCACTTGGCTAACCATTAGTTCTGTCGTAATGATGCTCTCTTTGCTTGACATCGGTATTGGCAATGGGTTACGTAACAAACTTTCAGAAGCTATCACAAAGAAGGATGAAATGCTGGCCAAAGTGTATGTCAGTTCTGCCTACTTTATGTTTGGTTGCATTCAGCTTTTATTAATCATCATTTTCCTTGTAGTTTATTCTTATATCCCTTGGCAACGATTACTAAACACGTCAGTAGAATCAAGCCAACTACAATTAACAGTGCTGATAGTCACAGTTTCAGTAGCTATTAAGATGGTATTCGATATTTTGTTATACGTCCTGTTTGCTCTTCAACAATCAGGTTTAGCCAGTATCATTAATTTTCTTTCCAATCTGCTGGTACTAGTTATTACGTACTCATTAATTCAATTCTCTGAGCGTAACCTTGTGTATCTGGCAACGGCTACTGCTGTTTCTCCAATCGTTATATTGCTAATTTCCAGTATTGTCTTGTACTCCAATCGTCTAAGTGCGTACATTCCAATACTTCGCAAAGTCAGCTTAAGGCACGCAAAAGCACTACTTTCACTGGGTTATCAATTTTTCCTGATTCAAATAGCTGTTATTGTACTTTTCTACACCGACAACCTCATCATAGCGCAATTATTCGGCGCATCGGAAGTGACAGTTTACAACGTGTCTTATCGTTATTTCAATGCAGCAACTACTCTGTTCTCCATAATTATCACTCCGTTTTGGTCTGCTTTCACCGAAGCATACGCAAAAAATGACAATCTCTGGATGAAAAGGACATATGTAAACTTACAAAAACTATGGCTATTCTTTTTTGTGTTAGTGCTTGGTATGGTAGTGGTGGCTGAACCTGTATATAGCTTGTGGCTGGGAAATAGGGTAACTGTTCCTTTTCTGCTCAACTGTGCCATGGCGGCAAGTTCGATCCTGATCTGCTGGAATAACACGACCGTTTCGGTGTTAAACGGATTAGGTAAAATCAGAATCCAGTTATTCTGCTCAATTTTCGCGGCCATTGTCAATATTCCACTGGCAATTTACCTAAGCAGAGAGATGGAGTTCGGTAGCAGTGGGGTCATCTTAGCAACTTGCCTGTCATTGTTACCAGCTACTTTTACTGGTGCGGTTCAGGCAAAAAAATTGATTAATAACAATGCTCATGGGATTTGGGCAAAATAAAATGTGATCGATGAACATAATTAAAAAAGCGAGAGAACTAATCCATGAACTCCGAAAAATCAGGCATGATACTATAGAAAACCGAATTCTATTAGGAACGATGCTTGCCAAAAACAGTACAACAGCAACTTCACTTAAACAGGCCGAATTCAAGGTTTTTTCTCAGTTCGGCGATGATGGTATTATCCAGTTTTTAATCAACAAGCTACCTATCCAGCTTAGTTCATTTGTTGAGTTTGGGGTAGAAAACTACGAAGAATCAAATACTCGTTTTCTGTTGATCCATAATAATTGGCGCGGATTGGTAATTGATGGAGCGCCGGCTCATATTGATTATATCAAAAAAGACTCTCTCTATTGGCGGCACGATCTGACAGCAGTAGCTTCGTTTATAACGGCTGAGAATATCAATAAAATACTGATTGATAACGGATTCTCTGGCAAACTGGGTTTACTAAGTGTCGATATAGACGGAAACGATTACTGGGTCTGGAAAGCAATTTCAGTTGCCGATGCCGAAATCGTGATTGCTGAGTATAACAGTTTGTTTGGGGTTGAGCGAGCTATCACTGTACCATACCAAGCTGATTTCTACTGGTTAAATGCTCATTATTCAGGGCTGTACTTTGGCACTTCGTTATTATCTCTTTGTGATTTAGCAGAATCAAAAGGGTATGCCTTTGTTGGGTGCAACCAAGCAGGAAACAACGCCTACTTCGTAAAAAAAGGTTTATTGAATAGTTCCACTGGAATAAAATCCCTATCTGCTGAAGAGGGATTTGTTGAGTCTCGTTTCCGACAATCTCGCAATCAACAAGGCAAACTTACTTTTGCCGACAAACAGGCAAGTTTGAAAGAAATTGCTGGTTTACCCGTCGTAAATACGCGAACAGGCATTTTAGAGACTTTCTAAAAGCATATTTTCTACAGATATATCTGATTAGAACAAAACGTTTTGAGGAATGCAAATTTTTTTTGATCACCAAACCTTCTCGCTACTTTCCTATGGAGGAATCCCTCGGTACTATTCCGAACTAGTCAAAGGTATTAACCATACCCCCGATCATACGGCCTATTTACCATTAGTAGTTTCAAATAATATCCATCTTCAGGAAGCGGGAATACAGGTCAGGCCATTTTTTGCCAATACTAAGTTCCCTAAAAAACTTGCGACCGTCTATAAGTTAAACAAACTCTACACTATTTACAAATTGAGTCGAACTCCATTTGACATTTTTCATGCGACCTACTACGATCCTTATTTTCTGCCCTATCTGAGTAAGCGACCTTTCGTTATCACCTTTCTGGATATGATTCATGAACGATTTGGCAATCAATTCAGCGAACTGGCCTACAACGGGGCAATTACTAAACAGAAGCGAGAGTTAGCCCAACGTGCCGACCAAATCATCGCCATATCGGAAAGTACAAAAAACGACATCGTTGAACTATTGGATATCGAACCATCTAAAATAAATGTCATATATCTTGGTAGTTCGCTACAACCAAAGACGCTCAGTTCTCAATCTGTCCAAATAGAATATATTCCATATTTGTTGTTTGTAGGAAATAGAAGTATGTATAAAAACTTTTCACCCATGCTCAATGCGATTTATCCATTATTGAAACAGTTTGACATTAAACTATTGTGCGCGGGTGGCGGAGCGTTTACGAAGTCTGAAATTTCCATGTTGCAGTCGTTACAATTGAGCGACTCTGTCAAACAACTTCCGATCAATGATAAAATACTGATTACCTTATATCAAAACGCCATAGCTTTTATTTTTCCTTCTCTATACGAAGGATTCGGAATACCTGTTCTGGAAGCTTTTGCATGTGGGTGTCCGTGTATTGTGAGTGATGTAAGTTCGTTACCCGAAGTGGCTGGCGAAGCCGCTATATACATTGATCCAACATCGCACGACTCAATGTTTCAGGCTGTACAATTAATAATAGAAGACAATAAGCTGCGTAAAACACTCATTACAAGAGGGTATAATCAGTTGTCTAAATTTTCCTGGAATCGTACAGTTTCAGAGACACTGAGCCTTTATCAAAGTATTATCTGAATGGATAATCTGGTCTTTCCTGATTGCATGAACCACCCGCTAATTTCTGTCATTACAGTTGTTTATAACGCTCGACTAACGCTCGAAGCGACCCTCAAAAGCGTTATCAGTCAGAATAAAGATTTCGTGGAGTATTGGGTCATTGACGGCGGAAGTACCGATGGCTCAATCGAATTGATTCGCCAGTACGAGTCGGAATTAGCAGGCTGGCTCAGTGAGCCGGATGAAGGTATTTACGATGCGATGAATAAAGGTATTGACAGAGCAAATGGACAGTGGATTTACTTTCTGGGTGCCGATGATGAATTGATCACCGAACTGTCCGAAGTGGTAATTCCAAATCTGAAATCTACGTACAGCATCGTGTACGGCCATGTCGTTTATGATAACGGATATCCAATGTACTCAATGTTTAACCGCAGACTATTATTAGAAAACACATTACATCACCAAAGCGCATTTTATCACCGAAATTTGTTTTCCTCATTTCGTTATAACCCATCGCTGCGGGTAGTCGGTGATTATGAACTAAACCTTCGAGCTTACTTGGCGGGAGTCAGTACACTGCGAATTCCACAAACCATCGCTCGGTGCGGATCACAGGGTGTAAGCAACGTTCTATCGAGTAAAGAAACCAACCGTGTACGGTCACTATATATCATCAATCCAATCATTAGAAGAGCGTTAAACATTACCTTAGATGCCTACTATTCGTATGTGCGTTCGAGACGATTAATGATGGCGACCCTCAGAAACACCCTCAAAAGACGACTATCGGACACAATATGAACGATTACAATAAGCAGACAAAAGCGACAAATTTTGCAAAAAATAACGTTGCGGGCGTTGTAGTACTCTATGATAGCCCTGCCGACGAGGTAATTGCCAATGTCAAAACATACATAAATCAAATAGACAAATTATATGCAATTGACAACTCGCCTGAGCCGAATCGTGAGCTGGTTGAAAAGCTGATCCAGTATCCGCAAATCACCTATTATGCCTTTGGAACTAATAAGGGAATTGCTGCTGCACTAAATTGGGGAGCCAATAAAGCAATAGAAGCAGGATATGCGCTGTTGCTAACTATGGATGACGACACAACAACCCCACCCGATATGATAAAACGAATGCTTGATTTCTGGAATACATATTCAGGGCGTATAGGTCTTGTTTCGGGCGTTCACCATAAAAAACACAGTGTCCAGTCGTTCAGGTATTTACCTTACACGCTTACCTCTGGCAACCTACTTAATCTCCACGCTTTTAAAGAAGTTGGTGAATTTCTGACCAACCTATTTATCGACCATGTTGATCATGAATACGGTTTGCGATTAAACAAAAGCGATTATAAGGTAATAGAACTGACAACTATTCAATTAAATCATAATCTGGGCTATCGTATGGACTTCAAAATAGGCAAATGGAATGTGCGTAGTTATGGCACACATTCAGCTGTTCGTCTCTATTACTTTGCCAGAAATGGAGTGTTTGTTGCCCGTCTATATGCCGCTCTGTACCCGTTTTTTATCTGGATGGTAATCAAAGAAGTTTTTAAACGAATTATCAAAGCTGTATTTTTACACGAGGATAGTGAAAAGCGACTTAATCTGTTATGGAGAGGATTTAAAGACGGCTGGAAAGGGCGTCTTGGCAAGCTGTAAAAGCGAAGTAATTATTACATTATGTTAATTCAAAAGAAAGACTGGATAATAAAGATAAAAAAATACGACTTGTTGACAATAAGTTACATTTTTTTGTCTTACTTATTTTTCCTTTTAGTTGCAAAAGGCGACATAATTAATGCTACTGACAGTATAAACGGAAGTGTCATCTACCGATTTTATGCTGACCACCCAACTTATGTTGAGTATTTTAGAAATCTGAATGACAATCCTTGGGCGTTTCTGCTGTTGAAACCAAATTTCTTTGGCCCCTTTCTGATTTTGTACGTAGTAGGCGACGACCTTAATGCTATATTCTTTTTCAATACGGTCTGTTTACTTGTCGGGATCAAACTCATCCAGGCATTTGTCGATGTCGATCGGTATAAGTATACAGTTTTTATACTGATTAATCCTATTACATTTATAAGCTTATTTTCGGTAAATAAAGAAATTGTAACACTGGTCGCTATGAATTTATTTATAGTCTATCTATCAAATAACAATAAAAAAATGCTAATCATGGCTATACTCGTTGGGATTATTGCTAGAAAAGAACTGAGTTTGTTATTTATTACTTACTTCTTAATAAATTTATTGATCAAAAATTGGCACGAAAGGTTATATCTGCTGTCATCTATTTTACTCATAATCGTCACATTAAGTGGCTTCTTAATAAATTCAATTTTTAGCGCTATAAGTGAATACTCGACAGAAGTTGAGATAACTGTAACAAATTCCGGGTCGGGTGGGACTATTTTGTTACTAAATCAAATTCAGGAAAAGTACGGATATATATGGGTCTTTCTTCCAAAGACATTACTTAATCTGGTCGGCGACGTACTGTCAAGAACTTCTAATCTATTTTACTTTCAGGATGTCTATACTGATATTATTGTTTGGGGCCAATCATGTCTGTTTTTGTATTTTTTACCTAGAAGTGCGTATGCATTTATTAAAAATAAAAGTCTCTTATGTAAAAAATTAGTGTTTGTATTTTTGTTAACATGTATTTTATTTTCATATATTCCAGTCGTTCAGAATCGGTATTTTTACGCAGCTTATCCCTTATTGATAACTGCTATTTGTTTAAGAATGACTAATAATTCAGTACACGAATCAGGAAATACTGACCTCGAGACTAACCAACTGATGTAATCCTAATGAAAGTCCCTAAACGACCGTCTGTAAGTGTATGCATGGCAACATATAATGGTGCTCCATTTATCAGGAAACAAGTAGATTCAATCTTATTACAATTGAATGAGGGTGATGAACTAATTGTGTCGGATGATTATTCCTCCGACGAAACAGTAGCAATTATTAGAGGAATAAACGATGAACGTATAAAGATTTACCTTAATAATGGCGAAAAAGGATTCGTTGGTAACTTTCAAAACGCTCTCAATAAAGTATCGGGCGAATTATTGTTTTTAGCTGACCAAGACGACATATGGCACAAAAACAAAATTGAGAGTATGTGCAAAAGTCTGGAAAAAGCTGACCTTGTTTTGAGTGATTGCCGGGTAGTAAACAGCGATGGGTTTGTCATCCATGACTCTTTTTTCAAATACCGAAAGAGTAAGCCTGGCATATTAAAAAACCTGATTAAAAATTCTTACATTGGTTGTTGTATGGCTTTCAGAAGAAGTACTCTTTCGTACATACTCCCAATACCTAAAAATGTCCATATGCACGATTGGTGGATAGGGTTAATGGTAGAAGCTAACGGGAAAGTGTGTTTTTTGAATGAAATAACCATGAGTTATATTCGTCATGGTTCCAATGCGTCGCCAACAGGTGAAGCTAGTCATTATTCATTTTTTCAACGGCTCCAAAACAGGTTTGTAATTTTACATCGCATCATCTTCCGATTGTTTATTAGCCGTATCTAATTGCTAAAAACAGGTCGTTGGAGGTACATCATTTTTCAACAACCGAAATTATTCCTATGGATTTTCCCTCATCCGTTGCTGTAATTGTTCCCACTTACAATGCTGAACAATACATCGAACCGCTTTTGGATGCTTTACAATATCAAACCTTGCCTCATCATCTAATCATTGTCGATTCAGAATCTACTGATAAAACTATCGAAATACTCTTACGGCGGGGCATCAATTTTATAACGGTTACGAATGGTGAATTCAATCATGGAAGCACTCGAAACCTTGCGATAGATACTATCGATGCCCAATGGGTCATTTTTTTAACCCAAGACGCTTTGCCCGCAACAAACACATCCTTAGCTGACTTGTTCCTGACGAATACGAATCGTGAGGATATTGCCCTGATATACGGGCGGCAAATTCCAACAGTTACAACTGAACTGTTTGGTCGATTGGCACGAATAATTCATTACCCTGCTCAAAGCCTGATCAAAGATAAATCGCTTATTCCTCGGCTGGGTATTCGAACGTGTTCCTGCTCAAACTCGTTTGCTGCCTACCGGGTAAAGGATTTCAAAGCAGTCGGCGGATTTCCGTCGAATATTATATTAGGTGAAGACGTGGTTCTTGCCGCCAAACTGATTTTAGCTGATAAGGCTATTATATACTGTGCCGAAGCGATGGTTTATCATGCCCATAATTATTCTGTCGGTGAGGAATTTAGACGCTATTTTGACATTGGCGTATTTCACGAACAGGCGCAAACGATACTTGAGCCTTTCACTAATGTTGAGAGCGAAGGAGTAGGATATGCATTAAAAGAAATGAATTTGCTTTTGAAAAGCAAGAAAATTTATTTGATTCCTGAACAGCTTATTCGCTTTTTTGTTAAGTACGTTGGTTACAAAATAGGGAAATGGTATCGTTTTTTACCGAAATGGCTGAAGCAGCAATTAAGTATGCACCCAAAATTTTGGTAAAATTGATTATAAAGTTCTCTATCTTAGTGCAGTTTATTTCATTTGAATTGTCTAAATAAAAATTTTATGAAAAGAGCATACTCAACGATTCCTATCGCACTTTTATCAGCATTGCTAATTGCGATCAATGTAAAGGCGCAAATCCGTATCGGCCCCACTTCAGCAGATGCTTTTCAAAGTTCTGCAACCTTGGAGGTCAAATCTGGCCCCTATCCAACTGGTAGCCCATATAGAGGTTTTTTGATGCCTACGGTATCTGCCACCGAACGAAATCAAATACAGTCTCCAGCTAAGGGGTTATCCGTTTTCAATACGACAACCAATCAGGTAGAAGTCAATACGGGTACGGCAACAGCCCCCGTGTGGACAGCAGGCGGAGCTGTTGGCTCGGGCTCCGGTAGTAGCAATGCTTGGTTATTGGCCGGAAACGCAGGAACATCGACCGGGAATTTTTTAGGAACAACCGATTTTGTTCCCCTTAATTTCAGGGTCAACAATCAGCGGGCCGGTTTGATTGACCCTACATTGTACAGTGTAGCCTTTGGCTATCCAACCCTCAACACGGGGGCTACTGGTGAGGCTAACACGGCCTACGGAGCGTTTACCTTACCCAATCAGAACTCAAACGCAAGTTTCAATGTAGCAATAGGCTATAGGGCTATGTTTACGAACACGACTGGAGGTGTGAATGTGGCATTGGGAAGTTTTGCATTGGAGGGAAATACTTTGGGCGATAATAATACGGCTTTAGGCCATAGTGCCTTGCGGGAAAATAAAACCGGTCGGTTTAATACAGGAGTTGGGACAGGTTCACTAGCGTTGAACACATCAGGCTACGAGAACACAGCAATGGGAGCTAACTCAGGGGCTAAGATTACGACAGGCTATTCGAATTTAGCTTTAGGGACAGATGCATTGGCTAACAATGTCGTAGGATATGATAATATAGCTGTCGGAGCTTCTTCATTATTAAGAGGTACAGGCTATGCCAACACGGCTGTGGGTACGCTTTCACTTTTATTCACCACCAGTGGCTTTTACAATACAGCGTTGGGAGACCTTGCGGGCCAAAATAATACAACTGGTTTCTATAACACATTTTTGGGAGTTAATGCAGGACCTGTTTCGGGAAACGGGGCGTTAGTGAATGCGGTGGCCCTTGGTGCTGAGAGTATTGTTGGGAGCAGCAATACGATTGTCCTAGGAAACGCCAATATCAACTCACTGCGGTGTAATGTGCAAACAATATCGGCACTTTCAGATCGGCGTATTAAAGATAATGTGAAGGCCAATATTCCTGGGTTAAGTTTTATAACCCGGCTTACTCCTGTTACTTACAATGTAAATAAGACGAAAGAAGCTATTTTATTGGGTCATCCACTGAACACAGTAAAAAATGACTCGACGATACACAGCGGCTTTATAGCCCAAGATGTTGAGGCTGCTGCAAAAGCAGTAGGATATGATTTTGAAGGGGTTCGCCGAGAAGAAAATGGCAAATATTATACTGTTGGCTACACGCTTTTCGTGATGCCTTTGGTACAAGCAGTAAAGGAGCTGAGTGTGGAAGTGGATCGTTTAAAGTTAGAACTACAAACCCGCGATAAGCAATTTGGTGAGTTAAAAGCAGAGGTAGATCAGATTCGATCTTTACTTGATTTGTCCAAAGCCAAAACCAGCGTCAAATCCGAATAAATGCCAGATCCGAAGCACGTTGTCCCAGCTGAATCACCCCGCTTCAGCTGGGACAACATACACTGACTATTCTGCTGCTGATTTTCTAATCTGCTTAGGTTGAAGCACAAATTCAATATACCTGTATGTAAAAATAGACATAAGGTGAATGCACCCTAAGCAAAATATAATGTAAAAGAGATCACCAGCTACGGTATGCGGCATTTTGATAACCTTAAAAACAAATATATCTGTAAAATATAGAGCAATCATATGATTGAGATAATAGGAGTAAGAAAGCTTGCCTAAGAAAGACAGTCGTTTGCTGGCTAAAAGGTGAGAGATCCTACCTTTTTCGTGTGAAAAAACGAATAGCACCAACGCGAATAAAAAAGGCATCAACCAACTTTCGCGGAGACTGAAAAGGCTGATTGCCGCAATTGTCAATGTTAGGATTATTCCCTCAGCGACTGTCATAAAAGTAGCCATTCGTTTTTTCAGCTGAAAGCGGGTATTGAGTTGGTATGTCAGCATACCAATGTAAAATCCATATAAACCTCTCACAATTCCATAGTCGAATGAATAAATGATATTACCCTGATGATAAATAATAAACCAAGCTAATAAGCTAAAAGAGAGACAATAAATGACCCATAATTTCTTACGAAAAACCACCAAACTGCACGCCCAGATTAGATAAGTATAAAACTCTACACTTAGACTCCAACTGGGTGTATTCCAAGTAAGTCTATCGAACAAATGCAACGATTGAGTAAAAGTAAGATTGGCGATGAACGATAGAAATGTTCGTTCTTTGCTGAATACGGGATATGATAGCTTAGTGATATACGTGTCAATGATATACCGGGATACTTCCAGCAGAAGAAGCAAGATTAGATTGAACAGGTGAAGTGGATATAGGCGATTAAAACGTTTTACAACAAAGGGTTTAATGCTGGAAAAATTAGTGAGTTTAGGATAATTGCTATGGGTAATTACAAATCCCGATAAGACAAAAAATAAATCAACAAAAATGTAACTCTGGCTTACAAACGTAACAGTTGACAAGAGAGGTACAAATTGCATATGGTGTAGCACTACCATGATAGCTGCTATTCCTCGGAATACATCAATAGCATTGAATCTCATTTTGCCTACAGAGCTATTTAAAAACATCAACTAAAGCTATTCTAACCCGATGAATATACATTTTTAAAACCAGTGGTTGTAAACCTACTATTAGGTGCTACAAAAGGGATAAAAGAAGAACAGAATTAATGGGTAAAATGACTGATTCTTGATTAAACGGCCATAAGTCAACCATATCACAATGTAAATATAATAAAATCCAGACTTGTAGACCTAATTGCGAAAATTTATTGTCTGCCTACTTCACGGAACACATTAGGTGCCTGGCAGAATAAAGTGATTGTCTGACCGGGGGAAAAAGTGAAGTCAGAATGCGATTTTAACATCAAATTAGAGGTGTGTTTCAGAGTGATGGCGTTGTCAGCTTGTAGAATAACTTGCTTTCCTACAGTGCCGCCCAAGAGTTTACCGATGACAGTACCCGATATGTTGCTTAAATAAATATATGGCTCTTTCTTTTTGGTTAAATCCAACACCCCCCCCACTGCATTTGCGTTCGAGACGCGGTAGTTAGCCGGTTCATAGAACTCATGCTTAGATCGAGAACTTGCTGTATAAACAGGAGCCTCTATTGAATTCTGGTAATAATTATTGTCATCCAATACCCAGCCGTTGTAGCCGTTAAGACCGGAGCTGCAAACAACTGTTTGCCGACTTGATTTAGGAGTATATCGCGGAGTGGCCCACATAGCGTTGGCAACCATTGAGATGATATTCACTTTTCCATCGTTAGCGACGAGATTGAGTGGGGTAAATAGAATATGGGTGTTTGCGAAACGACTATTATCAAATTTGTTGAAGGTATTACCCGCCAAGTAGTGAGCTCCTCCCGCGGCAGAAACAATTTCGATATCTGTTCCCCGAGTGCCTTCAAAATATCCGCCGATTATCGAAGCTGACACACCTCCGTTTTGTCCAGTATATATTAGTTTGATCGCTCGCCCGTTATCGTCTGAGCCATTTCCTAGAAATCTGCACGCCGTGAAGGTGTTGTTACAGCCATTCTCGATAAATATGCCATAATCTGTATTACTGTTGAAAGCACAAGAATTAAAATGAATAACGTTGGGAGCTACTGCTTTGCTAGCAGTGCCTGACTGAGTAGCATCTAATCCACGTTTGTTCCATTCGGTTGTTAAATTCGTAATCAATCCCTCTCCTGCGTTAACCAGATTTACGCCCAGATCGAAAAAACTTATGGCAACGTTTGCGATGTGAAAATTTGCCAGTCTGGCAACTTTTAATCCGGTGCTATTGGGAATTCTATCGCTGGATGCAGTAATAATACGAATTCCATCTATACTCAAATAATCATCGGTCGTTCCAGTAATATCGAAAACAGACACAGCAGCCTTACCTGTATAACGAATAACGGTATTGGCTATGCCAGCCCCATGGATACTTAACCGTTTCCCACCTTTATTCATAGCACCGGAACTACCACTCAAATTAATCGCTAACGAACCAGAAACATTGTAGATACCGGGTTCCCACTCCAACGGTATGCTGTTTTTGGCTGCGTATTGAAGTGCTGCCATCAATGATTTGTAGTCATCATTAACCCCATTGGCAATTGCACCGAATAATGCTGGAGTAATAACTTTCTGGTTAGACTTATATCGTTTCCCATCTGCACTTACCAAAACAGTCCCACCATTATCAGGGGAAGACCTGTCTGTATCATCAAGCAAATAGACTCCTGGACGGTCAGAAAGTGCTATGGCTCCGGTTGTCATTTTTCGTGAACGCAATTCACTGACCGTAGCAACTTCTACCTTCTTATTTAGGGCTAATTGCTGGGCTTTACTCACAGGCTTATCAACATCCAACGTCAAATCAATGGATCTAACCACACCTGTACCTGCGGGAATTGCGTGAAGTCGATTCCCTGATACATCAAGGTTATACCAGCCGGGCTGAACCGGCCGAGTCATTTTACCTTGCACTGTGTTCGTCTGTGCGGTTGCGATTGACGACAGTGTAACTATTATAAAAATTTGATATATTAGCTGTTTCATATACTAACAACGACAGAAATTAACCCGTTATGACAAATCAAGAAAGTTTTTTAGACATGAGAACACAATTGGCAAGATTCCCGCTTAATAATTTCCAAGTTAGAGATTCACTTCAATTTTACTTGTTCTTCATGTCGTGTCCTATTAATCAATTATCTTCACATCGTTTAACGTTGATTGGGCACTGACCTCGATTAAGGCGTCTAAGTCAGCTACTACAAAAATTACCTATGAGACTTATATACACCCTGTTTTTAGTTGGCACAACTACGCTGACTTTTTCCCAGACTAACTACGTGGCAACCTCTCCATCTAGTTCATTACCAGGCTCTGACAATACCCTTGTTGGTATAGGATCGGGTAATTTGAATATGAGTGGCTCGTCAAATCTTTTTATCGGAAGAAGTGCAGGGGCGGTCAATATGGCTGGTACTCAGAATGTATTTTTGGGTGCCTCAACAGGAACTCAAAATTCATCAGGACAGAACAACTCATTTATTGGCTTTGGAGCGGGCTATAGTAATAGCGTTGGAAATAACAACAGTTTCTTCGGGTCAGGCGCAGGATATACGAATCAAAGTGGCTACAATAATTTTTTTGGAGGCTATCGTTCCGGTTATTTCAATCAGTCGGGCTTTAACAATGTATTCTTGGGGACGGGGGCAGGATACACAAATACAACTGGCAATGATAATACGTTTGTTGGGGCTGATGCTGGATCAACGAATCAGAATGGAATAAATAACGTATTTGTAGGATCGCTGTCAGGAGCTTCCAATCAGTCTGGACAATCCAATGTTTATGTAGGTACAAAATCCGGGCAAAACTCTTCGAGTGGAACAAACAATGTATTTGTGGGAATGTTGGCTGGAGC
The DNA here is from genome assembly GCA_031411995.1 of Cytophagales bacterium. Lineage (GTDB taxonomy): Bacteria > Bacteroidota > Bacteroidia > Cytophagales > Spirosomataceae > Rudanella. The sequence goes on along the minus strand of JANOCD010000116.1, from coordinate 205 downwards.
CGCTTCCACAACGGGCGGGAATAACACATTCCTAGGTTTTAGTTCGGGCAGTAACAACCAAACTGGCATAGCCAATGTTTTCATCGGCAGTCAGGCAGGCTTCAGCAACGTCAGCGGACAAGGTAATATGTTCCTTGGCCAGTTGGCAGGTTTTAGCAACACCGGCAACTTTAACCTATTTATGGGCAACTCCTCCGGTCAAAAT
>JANOCD010000115.1:0-51917 GCA_031411995.1 Cytophagales bacterium | reverse complement strand
CGAGGTCGCTGGTGGTGGGGCGGGCCAGTGCTGACGCTGGCAGCAGACTAGTGCCCAGCAGGTTCTTCAGGAAATGGAGTCGGTTCATGAATGTAAGTTGCCAAAAAGTTGATTATGAAGCAAGTAAAGTGATCGCACTTGGACCCGTTGACATCGAGGTCCGGCTGGCTGCGCAAGAGTAGGGGCACCCGTCAGCCTTTTTACGGTTGAGAAACCGATGAGCTTGACTGGCGTATGGGAAAATTTGCATTTTGTCACAAATCCCAAATGGACGCTTGAAACGAGTATTTTGTTCCCCCATGCTTTGCATCGCCTACTTTCGTCTTTTTGTTAAACAACAGGGCCAATCCGGCTTGGGCCTTGATAGTGCACAACAGATTCCCCAACGTTTACTCCGAGCAGATTTTTTAAGCTTAAGTTGAATTTTTTCAACGTTGTACAAATTGCGTTTTGTGTGAACCGTTGAAAACGGTTTTTTCTTGACATGCAATAGTAGAGGGGTTGATGCAACCAGCTAAATCCGAATCGCTTAAGGCAAGTCGTAACATCTACTCTGAAAAAGTACTTTTCTAAAATATATATTATTATTATTTGTAAAAAAGTAATACGTTTGAGTCGCTAATGGTATATATGCCGTGAAGTAGGTAAGGGTTGACGAAAAAGTGTCCTATGGCTGAGTTAACGAATAAAGAGAAAGAGGGATATGCAGTCGGGGTAGAGTTGTTTTTGCTTCTGGCTATTGTATTTATTTTACTTCATTTCCTTTGGTTTAATCATGAAATCATAGCAGAAATTGCTGTTATCAATAAATTTATTTTTCCTTTCTTACGAAAGCTCGATCACCAAACTGGTTTATTTCACTCGCCCCTGCTGACTAAGGCTCTGGCAGTGTTGATGATATTGTTGCATTCGCTGGGGTCAAAAGGTAAACTTGACCCTAACCTGTCCGTCCATCAGGTTGGCACTTCCGCTGTCACAGGGCTGACCCTTTTCTTTGGTTCAGTTGCCCTTCTGTATGTGAAAGAATCAGTTTCACCGACCCTGATTAATCCACTGTATATCGGGTTGACATTAGCGGGGTGTTTCAAGATGGTAAAGGCAGGCCAACTGCTTTCCCGACTACTGTTTGGCCGACCGCGCAACGACATCTTTAATGAAGTGAATGAGGAATTTCCTCAAAATGAGCAGTTCCTGGAAAATGAGTTCTCTATTCATTTCAAGACCCTGTATCATTTTAAAGGTGGATGGCGTGAAGGTGTAATTAACGTGATCAATCCGTTCCGCTCTACGATGGTGTTGGGAGTACCAGGGTCTGGTAAATCGTATGCAGTACTAATCCCGGCTCTTTGGCAGTCGATATACAAAGGCTATACAGCCTATGTGTATGACTTTAAATTCCCGGATTTAACGGAAGAGGCATACAACGCATACCGGAAGACAATTGCCGAAAACCCGTATGCCTGGAGTACGGACGAGCAACGCAAGGCCAAGACCCCGAACATACCTAAGTTTTACGTCATCAATTTTGATGATGTGGCCTATTCTCATCGTTGCAACCCCCTGTTGCCGGAACTGATGACCGATATCATGGATGCCTACGAATCGGCACAAACCATTATGCTGAACCTCAACAGGTCGTGGGCACAAAAGCAAGGGGAGTTTTTCCCTGAATCGGCAATCAATTACCTGACCTCGGTGATTTGGTATTTGCGGACAGTATGCATGGAATACAAGCAACTCTACCAGGAACTACGCCAAATCGAACGACCTGATGATGCGACAGAGGCATTGGAATATGACAAGCAACTGTCCGATTACTACCGCCTGAGCCAGGTCTGTACGTTTCCGCATACGCTAGAATTTCTCAACCGCAGTTACGATGAGATGTTCGGCCTGATGGAGTTGTATCCCGAAGTCGAAATATACGTTCGCCCGTTCATGGACGCGAAAGCCGGGGGAGCGATGGAGCAATTGGAAGGGCAGATAGCCTCCGTCCGAATTCCGATGGCGCGACTATCATCACCCACGCTCTACTGGGTTATGACGGGCAATGACTTCAGTTTAGACATCAATAATCCCGCCGAGCCGAAAATCCTTTGCACCGGTAATAACCCGGAACGGGTCAGTATTTATGGCACGGCCTTTTCGCTGTACACATCTCGGATGATGAAGTTGGTAAACAAAAAGGGAAAGCTAAAATCAGCCCTTTTTTGGGACGAGTTACCCACCATGTTTATCAAGGGGATCGATATGCTCATTGCCACAGCCCGTTCCAATAAGGTGGCCACATGGCTTGGTATTCAGGACTTTGAGCAGTTGATTCGTGACTATGGGGAGCGGGAGGCTAAGGTAATTATGAACATCATCGGCAACCTGTTCTCAGGAACGGTGGTCTTTGAAACCGCCGAAAAACTGGCCCGTCGCTTCGGTAAAACGAACCAGGAAAAGGAGTCAATTACATACTCCAAAAACGATACGACTATCAACGTATCGACGCAACAGGCCGACATGATTCCTGCCTCAAAAATTTCATCGCTTAAACAAGGGGAGTTTGTTGGCCAATTCGTTGATAATTTTGGCGAAGAATTTGACCTGAAAGCGTTTAAGGCATTTATTGTTGTCGAAGAAACGCAGTCAGGTCATCAGCCTGTTGAAAAGAAACACAAATTGCCCGTAATCAATGATTTGGGCAAGCTAATCAACCAAAAATACGCAGATGTTTTAAAGGCTGCTGGCCATAGCACCTACGAACAATTACCCGATAGTGAGAAGTTGTATTGGCGAAACCGGCTGCTACAAGAGCAGTATTACCGGGTGAAACAAGACATTGGTTTACTTATTGAACACGAGTCAATACGGCATGGGTTGACGCTACACGAGTAAAAGATAATGGCGATAACCGACCGTCATCGGTCGAGACAAGGCCAAAACGATTTGTATGTAAAATGGAAGACACGACCAAAGAAGGAGACGATCCCATACTGCCTAAAGCAAAAATCAAGGCTCGTCGGCCAAAGAAGAAACTGACCGGCTCATCACCCGAAGCACCCATAAAGCGGGAGCGGGGCCGACCCAAGAAAACGTCGGATGAGAAAGGAGGTTATAATCATGTCCTTTTCAAAACCAACCTATTCAAGCCGGTACAGTTGGAAGAATCAGTTTCCTTAACCGATGAACAACGGCAGCAGCGAACAACCATTTATTTAAATAAAATACGGGAGATCGTGCAGGAAGAGGCTGCTTCTGAATATTACTGGCGGTTGGTTTTTACGGCTACATTTCACTTGTATCGGAGCCGAAAACAAATGGCAGCCATCGCTGCGGGAGCCACAAAACCGCCCTCTATTTTGCCCAGCGATATGGCGGAAGATGCTGGTATGGAATACTTCAATCTGAAGAACCTTTTCCTTGGCCGGGGAACGGCGAAAAATGTGTTCTGCTTACTTCGATTCCTGTATGAGCAGTCGATTGATTTCAATCAGGTTCAGTACAGTGAGAACATAATTGACCGTGCATACACGTTTTTGACTGTCATACGGCAGGATGATATGGACCCGGAAGAAGTTAAGCAATTGTTTTACAAATAACAATTTATTTTTTGTAAAAAATACACCTTTTTTTGCTTAGTGACATTTGTTTTACGGGTAAGCCAATTGATGGTGAACGACGAACTTTAGGCCCACTGTCAAGTAATCATTTGGGTCGAGATACTTCCCGGATTTTAGCACTGCATAGTGTAGGTGCAAGCCTGTTGCCTGCCCAGTTTGCCCCAACACACCCAGCCGTTGGCCAATTTGTATTTTCTGCCCTACTGTACAGGTAATTAGGGCGAGATGTCCGTAAATTGTCTGGTAGGAATTACCGTGGTCAATAAGTACGTACAGTCCTAAACCGCGTTCGTAGGCAGTTCGAATAACCGTTCCTGATGCCGCAGAACGCACTAATTGATGTGGCCCTGCAATGTCGATACCCTTGTGGTGTTTGTACCGACCCTGTATGGGATGGACTCTCCAGCCAAATTGAGAGGACAGTCGATTATGATCCCAAGCCCCTACTGGCGGAATGCAGGGAACCGTGAAAGCTGCGGTAGGACAGACGTTCATAATTTGAGGAAATAGCCGGATAACATCAGTGGGGTGAAGCTGCCGTATGCTCGCTGTTAGTCGCTCTTTTACTTGCTTCAACGAATCATCGGCTACGAAACTGGCATTATTTCGGGGTATATAAGGCTTTTCAGAGTGAAAGAGAGATAACCAGCTAAGAATGAATAAGCAGCGAATCATGGTCTAAAAATAGGGCAATTGTAATTAATAAAAAATAATTTTATTTTTTATTAATAGTCTTCCATATTTGTACTACTAACTGACTAAACCGTACAGCACATTCATATAGGTGTACGAACGGATGGGTTGGCCTATTGACAAGCAAGTATGGAAGAGAGAAAAAATCCCGTTGACGAGAAAAGCTATATAGTCACACCAGAATCTGATAGCCGCCATGTTCCCGACTCAGGCTTGGTTGATGTAACGGTATTAAAGGCAGAAAATCAGACTAATGAACAGGCGGCTGCTGTGATGACCCGGAACAGTGCCGGGGCAGAGGCCTTAGTAGCCGATTCTCTGTGGGAGTATGCTTTACTTCGGGAAAATGACAGAAATGACGATCCTGTTGAGGTATTAGGGGCAGCTAATGAGGCCGCCAACGCCCGGCATTTTCTGGATTTATTTCAGGAGAGCTTTCAGGAATTTCGTCGAGGTTCTGAATATGGAAAGCTATTACTGGGCGAACAGGTAAAATGGAGGCCGACCCTTAAGGATGCAAACGGCCAACAGATTGGGTCAATTAATCATGTTCTGCTTAATCCGACACTGCCACAGGTAGGTAATAAACCCGTCGTACAAATTATCCTGCCCAACATTGACTATCGGCAGGAAGTAGCCAGCCGGTTAAAGCCAGACCAGCAGCAGGCTATGGAAAAAGGGCAACCCGTCGCATTTCTTGAGCGACGGACTACCCTCCATGACGACATTATGGTGCAGTCACTAATGAAGATGATGACCCCGTCGGTGGCAGATCAGCAGCAGCGAGTTGTTCAGGCAATGAAGGAATACCGGCAAGTACAGGCTGATACAAAGCCAGAAGACATTGTCAGGCTTCGGCAATCATTCGGGCGCATTATTGAACAAACACTTAACGTGGAAGGATTTCGGCGCGATACATTGCTTGACAAAATGCTCGAAGTGAACCAGTTACAGCGTGTTACCTATCACCCGGACATCAACATATTGGGTAAGCAGCCGATTCATATGCAAACCGTTCCATTGTCCTACAAAGGCGTTGATTTACAACCCGCCCAAATTAAAAATCTGCTGTTGGGAAATACAATTGAAGTTTTCGGGCTTCGTGATGAGCGTCGGTCTGGCTTGTACCGGGCTTCTGTTCAGTTCAATGTGCTTCGTAACAAACCTGAAGAAAACTCGAAACGCGAAGAAGTCAAGACGGAGAATAAATCTGAGTTTAGACATCATCAGCAAATGATGCATCAGCGGGATAGTGATGAATACTCAGGACAGTCGAAGAAAACGGATAGTGAAAAATCGGAGATCAAGCGGACAGAACACCAGATGGAGACACCTTCGCGAACAAAGTTTCGGATGTCATAGAGGGACCAGTTGTCTGCAATCTGATAGGATTTTCCTTGTCTATTTCTTCCTGAGCGTTTTTTGTTCAATTGACAATATGAACGCCTTCTTGTAAGACTCCCCCAATGGGATTGTCTTCGTTTGTTGTTGTCTCAGTATCTGAATTTGGTCTTTTTCAACAAACTCAACTTTTTTGTAGGCAATAATATAGGACTTATGAATCCGGGCAAATAATTTGTGAGGTATCTGACTTTCTATGTCGCTGATGGACAACAAAACATTGATCCGATCTTGTTCTGTATAGATTGAGATGTAATTGCGCTCACTTTCGATCCAGCATATATCATCAAAATAGACTCGTTGAAGTCTTCCATCGAATTTGGCGTACATAAACTCATCTGATTCTTCAAGTCTTTCATCGTCCAGATTGAGATTTGCAAATTGTCTCGCTTTTTGAACGGCCTTTGAGAATCGCTCGAAAGAAAATGGTTTATGCAGGAAGTCGATCACATTGTAATCGTACCCTTTGATAGCATATTCAGGATAGGCTGTCGTGAACACATAGTTCTGTCTTTCACCCATAATTTTGATAAAGTCCATGCCATCAATCGAAAAATTTGGCATTTCAATATCCAGAAATATAAGGTCTATTTTGTTGGTTTCAAGGTAATTGATAGCTAAAGAGGGATCCGTAAAATAGGCATCTAATCGAAGAAATGGCACTTTCTCGATGTACCTGGATAGATGATGTACCGCCAATTCTTCGTCGTCTACTATGATGCATGAAACTGCCATATCAAGTGTTGATGAGTAAGGTGCAACTGAAATTTTCGTCGTCCTGATGTATATCAAAGGAATACTGTTCGTAGGTCAGATCAAGTCGCCGACGCATATTGGACAACCCTATATTATTCGACTCAACCCGCTTTTTCATATTTTTTCGATTACTGGTAAAAAAACGTATCTGGTCAGTTGTGGCTTCGAGTTCTATTAGCAATGGACAATCGGGGGTATTCATCTTTCCATGTTTGAACGAGTTTTCTAACAGCCCAATTAGCAGAAAAGGTAAGATTTGCTTTTCCTGAACGGAACCAGTGACCGTGAAATCAATAATCAGTTTGTAATCGTTTCGGAGTTGATGCAACGCAATAAACTGTTTCATATAATCAACTTCTTCATCGAGACTAACAAGATTCGTATTTTCCTGCATGCTATACCGCATGATGTCGGACAGTTTCAAAATAGCCTCCGATAAGTCTTCGGATAAATCTAAACTCTTGATATAGAAGTAGTTGAGCGTATTGTATAAAAAGTGAGGATTGATCTGCGCTTTCAAATGTTTTAATTCAGCACTTAGGGTCTCTTGCTTCAATAGCAACTTTTGTTCTTCTGCCTGGTTTTTCTCCCGTTCGCGCTCCAATTCCTGGCGTTTAGTTGTCTCAATAGCATCTTTTATGTCCTCTGTAACGGTTGGAATCACCTTGAACACGTCAAGAGTGATCCCCAAAAAGAAGTAGGAGGTTAAAAACGCGATCAAAATGAAGACAAACCATATATTGAAATACCTTGAGATGCGGGGCGGATTGAGGCCAGTAGCCTGTAAATCAGCCTTTCTTGCCAGTGCCCAGGGTCGCAGTTGCTGAAGAGCCGATTCATACCGTGCCGATTCTGTTTTGGTCAAATAGTTATACTGATACGAGTATCCTAAGTCAATAAAAGAAACGTACACTAAAAGGCCAATGACAATCAGAAACCAGACTAATGAGGCAGTACGGCCAAGGAGCATGGCTACCAGAACGATGAGTGAGTGGCCCAACGCGAAATCGGTTAAAATGGCATCGCTGCTGGGATTCCCCAAGCCGACCATATGACAAAAACTCATCAGCATTATGGAAGCAATGCTACACCATCGAAGCGCAGTGTCTAAACGCCCATCGGTTTCCACTGAAAATCTTTTATCACCCAAGTAAACCGCTTTGATGTCTTTCAAGCACAGGTAGCTATAGATGGCTGATAACAAGTTGGCTATCCCAACCAATATATAAACCCATGCTAAGACCGGATGAGGCACAAAATGGCCGGTCGCCAACTTCTCGGAAACCAGAAAAATGAGTATTAGGCCCAGATAAGATAGATTTAACACGAAGAGCAATCGACGCTGTGTTTTGGCAAACGGCTTCAGAAGTTGTTGCCTCGACCGTTGGAGCAACTCTTTTAAACTGACTTCTTCGGATTTCATAGGAGAACAGGTTTATGCAAAATCAAAGGACGAAACGTACACAGGCAACCCAGTCGGCAACGACTCGTTCGGTAATCCTCTGGTCTTTATCATTACATGGGTTTTGACTGGTTGAAAGCCGCTGAGTAATCCAGACTCCCGCTGGGTAAGCAACGATATAACCGGGTCTTTCTCGTCAATTTGAAACAGGACTGAGTGTAGGCCAAAGTGAGCAAGAACACTTTCCAGAAGTACCTGTAGTAAACTTTCACGCCCTTTCTTTAGGTACAATCCTTCCGGGACGATAAAACGGAAATTAGTCGGGTTAAAATATCGCCTTGTCACAGAAACTAATGGGAGCAGGTTCATCATTAACCAGCCACTCGCGCCCGGCATGTGTGAAAACCGCCAGCAAACGGGATTGGCTTGAATTCCCGCCACGATTTCACCCTCTTCTTTTAAGACAAAGTAATTTGACTGGTAGCCAATGTGGGCCAATGTTTTAAAGGAGTAGCCCTGATATCTGTCGTTTAGCAGTCGGGGCAGGTCGTCCAGTTCAGAAGGCTGTAAACGAGTAAAACGAGGGTCGGTTTGGGGCGAATGACGTCGGAAAATGAACGTCTTCAGAAGGGCAGCCGAATGAAAGCCTTGCTTCCTGGAAATTGCCAGAGAATGCGTGTTTCTCTCCTCAATGTAGGAGTAAAATAGGATTGCACCATCCGTGTGAGATTCTACATATTGGATAGCTACCTGTTTTAACAGATGCCCGTAGCCAAGGCCCTTGTGCGATTCATCAACGGCTAAATACCGTCCGTAGAAGCCTGTTGCAGGACTAGAAGCGACCGAAATGGGCCGCTCGTCCAAGCAATACATCCCGATGAGCTTTCCCTTTTGGTACAACTGAAAGAATAAAGGCTTTAGTAATTGGCCGATCTTGTCTTCCTGCCCGGTTTGTTGATACCGTACCCCTTTGGTGCCATAAATCGTGCGCTTTAGTAGAGCGACTGCGGTCAAATCAGCAATGGGTTTAACCACGATCATTAGATCATTCTGTTGATAGATTATTTCTGTGTTTCGTTTCTCCATTTGATTCACCGATCTGCTTGGCAACTTTATTGCGGACGCCAATTATGTCTGCTTCTTAGATAAACTCACTTCCTTTTTTGCCGACAGACTTATTACTATAACAATCTCTTGACTGCATTTAGTTAGAGTTTCGTCCTGAGAAAACGGCATTTCGTCCTTTCTGTTGGCCTATTTGTACACACCTGGTCGGTAATGATATCTTTTCCCCCCTTTTTGCGCCCCGATTGGGGACTAAACCCCAAAGTCAGGTAGGCCAAGTGGACTTTGCTTAGAAACACAATTAAGAAATGTGAGTAGCCTGATTATTGACAGCCCAACGTAAAGCCTATAAAGTGAACGCATGATAAACGATGATTGGAGTCTGGATGGTCTTATCCAGCAATGGGGATTAGAACGCATCAGCCGGGCTATTCGACCACTATTTCTGGGGGTTGATGAGGATAATCAGATTGATATGCCGAACAGTTCTTACCCGGACTGCGCGGCCCGCCAACGGTATGAACTGTTAACCTTTGTCGTGAATGCAAGTGTCAATGACAAGGCGTTATGGAATGCGCTGAATGCTGCTCAACAGAATACGTTGCTGATGGCCTGTTGCGAATTCCATTTGGATATCGATAGTCTGGCAAACGACCTCAATGACATTATCGCTCCTCCCGGTGACGAAGGGTGCAAACTCTCCGACGAATAACCTTTTGCCCTAACACCGCCCGATTTATTCCTAATCCCCTTCATTTATTTATTAACTAACTGGCTATGGATGTCACAGGACAACGTAACAAAGCATCCCGTGAGCAATTGGCTATCCTCCGTCACCTGAATCGCGAATCGGTTCGCCATGTAGCCTTTGGTGATTTTGCCCTTAATGCTCTGGAGCAAACACGTACCATCGGGCATATTCAACTTTGGATTGATCCCACGAAAGAGAATATTGAACGGCTCAATAAGTCCATTGATAGTATGTATGGCCCCCGAAATGCAACAGCCATTCCGGTAGAGATCGCTGATAATCCCGAAATGCGCCGGATGCTAACCCTCGGAACCGGGCAGGTGCGCGTCAATCTTTATCCGGCCATCGCCGGTTTCAAACCCGATCAATTCGACGACGCATTTGGCCGTGCCATGAAAGGGCAAGCAATGATGATTCGGCCAACGGGTCAGTTCGATGGTTCTGTTGCTTATCGGCAACTTGGTGTCAATGACCTCTATCAGAATGTTCGGGCCAGTAACTCCTATCACCGGGCCTGGAATGTTGAACTCATCGAACGCTACGCTCAACAACGAAATATTGCCTTGACTACTGATACATCAGCATCTCCCTCGATGAACAAGCGTCAACCCGAACGGATTAACCGCAATTTTGATCAGATTCGGGACGAACTGGATTTGGAGATGGTGTTGCAACACTATGGGTATCGGGTCGATACCAAAAAATCACAGCCAACTTCTCCCTGGCGCATTTACGAAACGGGTGTTCAGGGTGATAAACAGCGGCTGGCAGTAGCAGCTTTGCAGGGACACAAAACAAAAATCTTTGTGGATCTCAATGACCCGGTTAACTTCCGGGGCGACATTTTCAAATTCATGGAGAAGATGGAACACGGTAATTACCGGCACATCTTTGAGGTGGTTGACCGCATCACCATGAAGGATGGTTATGCTCAGGAAAAAACTCAAATTCCAGCGTTACGGCAAATCCCCGAAAACTATTTTCTCAAAGATACCCTGCTTCGGGAGCAGGATTTGCAGCAACGGTATAACATTGGCCCATTGACAAATACGAACTATTTAAACGGTCGGTCGCTCACGCTTGACACCTTATATTGCCCTGAATTCGACGGACGAATTAAGAACACAGCGTATCAGAAAGAAGGAAAGACCATTGTCAATACGGCTTTTCCATTGTATGCCCGTGACGGTCGTATTGTATCGCTTGATGTTCGTAATTCGACATACAAAGCCTTTCCTGAAGGAGAACGGGGGGAAGCTATTTGGCACTCTAATCGGTTCTACGCAACGCAAAAAGATATTACCTTAACCGATGGTAGCCTGTTGGCAACAGGCACTGTCGGTACTGCTTTCCGAACCCCCGATAACCAACGTATTATTTTTCATATCAGCGGCCAAACAAATAGCGACCAACGGGTGGAGTTGCCAGTTGCAATGGCTAAAGATGTCCTGCGGAAAGAACCTGCTAATCGTATTGTCATTACTGAATCAGCCATTGATGCCCTATCATTCAAACAGCTTAATCCTGAACAAGAAGGAGAACGGCGACTGTACATAGCAACAGCAGGACAGCCAGGTGGACGGCAGGTTGGTTTCATTCAGGATAAGCTGAAAGAGAATCCTCTGTCCCAATTGGTTATTGCTCAAGACGGTGACAATCCCGGTCTTCGCTTCGCCATCAACTATATGGGGCTGGAGCATCCGGCGGAGAACCCGGATTTTAAAATTAAGCCCTATATCACGTATTCTTCCCCAGCACGGTCAGCCCTGCGAGAAGAAACCACAGGCGAGAAAATAGATTTGGCGAGTCAACTCAAAGGAGCTGAAACAGGTGAGAAACCTTTGACCCTGGCTGGGAAACCTGTGGAAGAAGGAACAAAGGAGCTTCTTGGCACGAATCGACTGACACTCGAAGTTCGCTTTCCGGCTAAGGAAAACGCGCAGACTGGCCAACAGCAGAATGAGCAATTCATCGGCAAACTGATTAATGACCTCAACTTATTTATCAAGAAATACGATTATAACAACGATCCCTCAGATAAAGAAAACAAAGTAGTCGAGTTTAAGCGGGAAAGCCTGCTTGACTCTGCCTGTAACCGGGTGGTAACCCGCACGGTCATTCATTTCCCAAATGATTCAGTGCTTCTGGGTAAAGTATTGAATCAATTGACAAAAGAAGTTGAAAATCGTCAGGGCCAGCCACTCTATCAGGTAGTTAGGCCCACCCGTCAGCAGAAAGATTTTAACGATGTACTTCAAACAAGAAATGGTCAATCCTTACCTACATCTCATAATCTACGGGTTGGTGACCCACCTAAAATTGTCCCTTTTAATCAAGCTGGCGAATCAATGAGTCAGCAACAACGTCAACAATCTCAATCACCGACAAAACAGGAAGTCTCCGGCATCATGAAGCAATCAGGTCAAGAGGAATCTTCCATTAATAAAGGGCCATCACGGCGGATTGGTTGATAAGTGTACCGAAATAATCATCTCGCAAAAAAGCCGCGCTCATTGAGTTGGAGCGCGGCTTTTTCGTGGCATTTACTGTACTGGTGAAATCACCTGATTTCGACAATTAATCGTTAGGGAACAATTTTGACAATTCCTTCAACTGTGCGCGAACAACCACCGGCACTCGTCACCGTTAGCCGATAGGGGCCGGGTCTATTGAGCGTGAATAGTCCCGTTATGTTCTGCTCCACCTGTCGAATTTCATAGCCATTGATCCGGTCAATAATCGTTGTCCATTGGTATGAAACGCCTCCTGTTACCTGCACCGGTACATTGCCGCCCTGTGGCAACGTGATGGCAGGCGTTTGGCCCGATACAACCACGGTGGAGCCATTAGGCAGTGTAATCGTTACGGTTGGCATGACCGTGCCAACGGTCATGTTGTAGGTTGTGCTGGTGGCACTATTGCAGTTAGCGGTGGCCACTAATAAATAACGCCCTGCCTGATTAGTTTGTACCATTGGCAATGAAAGCGTGGCGGATGTTTGACCCGAAACGATGGAACCATTTCGATACCACCGGAACAAGTTGGGTGATCCCGTGACGGGAACAGCTACCTGGGCAAAGGCACCTTCACAGAAACCTCCATCGGGAGGAATAACTCCCAAACTGACTCCACCCGACACAAGCGTTAGGGTTATGCTGGCCGAGGCCGTGCAGCCGTTAACACCAGTTACCACCACCAAAAAACTGCCCCCCTGACTAACTATGGCCGTGTTACCCGAACCATTTTGATTCAGGCCGGGGCCGCTGAAGGCATATGAATTACCCGTTCCGGCTGTGAGTGTTATGCCGACCGGCGTTCCGGGGCCGGAGCAGAAGGTAAGGCTGCTGGCCATGAGTGTGGCCCCCGGTAAATCGGTGTTACTGCCAACGCTGGAACTGGCCGTGCTGGTGGCCGTGCAATTGTTGGCCCCGGCGGGCGTTCCGGTGCTCGCCCGCACTGTGTATGACCCTGCCGAACTGACTACAAACTGCCCAAAAGCGTTGGTTTGGCCCGTGTTGAGCAGGGTAAAGGAGGTGACATTGGCGGCAGTGGCGGTTAGCGTAACACTGGTCTGGGCGCAGGTGAGGGCCCCGTTGTTGGCAAGTGAGGCCACGCCCACCGGCTGCTGAACCGTCAGGCTAAACGGCATGGATAGCGTGTTGATACAGGGCGTACTGAGTTGTACCGAGTAGTCGCCCGTATCGCCCGGCTGCACGTTGGTCAGTGTAAGCGTAGCGGAGGATTGACCGCTCAGGGCGGTGGTGCCTTTGAACCACTGATAGCCACTGATGGTGCCGCTGGCACTAATGAAGGCCGTGACGGTGGTGCCAACACAGACCACGGAGGTCGCCACAGGTTGCTCCGTGATACCCGCTAAGGCGTTCACCGTCAGACTAAAAGCCGTGCTGGTGACGCTGTTTCGGCAACCCGTCACCACGACCGAATACGCACCCGCATCACTCAACTGGATGCTGCTGAGGCTGAGTGTAGCTCCTGTTTGGGCAGTCAGGGAGGTGCCATTGCGAAACCATTGGTAGCTCTCCACGGCCCCGCTCACACTCACCGGGACACTCACTCGCTCTCCTGCGCACACCGTTGACGCGGCTGCGGGCTGGGTTAGAAAATCGACCAATGGGCCGGGCGATCCCTGAAATTCAAAACTCCCAATGTCGATCCGAACGGTGTTGAAAATACGGTTTTGCCCGTTCAAATCGGAGTTGCCCACGAGGGCGGTTGTGGTGGTTGGGTCGCCCGCGTCGATGAGGGGCGAACAAGCCGAAGGGCGAAAATCGCCGGTTGGGGCATCCAGAAAGCGCGGGTCACTAACCAGCGTGGTGGGTGAATTGGGCAAGGTGGTGTAGCTGGTTTCGGCGGGTTCGATCAGGCAATGGCTAACGGTGGTGTTGCCCGAATAGTTGAAGAAGGCATTTTGTCCTCCGTTGTTCCAAACCACACAGTTGGTGAGGGTGGGGCTTCCGGGGACATTAAAGATCACCGTTCCGTCTGAGGTAGCCGTGTTGCCAAACAGCGTGCAGTTGAGTAAGTTTGGGTTGCCTCCGGCATTGTAGAATACCCCGCCGAGTACCGCAGAATTGCCTGTAAAAAGTCCATTGATTACCGATAAAATGGGGTTACGAACCAAATAAAAAGCCCCGCCTGACCCGGCAACGTTGCCCGTGAAGCGGTCGTTAATGAAAACCTGTGTACCCCCATCGTTAGTGATAGCCCCGCCATTGGCCCCGGATCGGTTGGCACTAAAGGTTGACTGAGCTACGGTCAGGCTACCGGCATTGGTGTGTATGGCCCCACCACTCGATCCAACAGCATTGCTGGTAACGGTGCAGGCGGTAACAATTGCCTGGCAATTCGTCAGGTAAATGGCTCCGCCAAAACGCCCCCTATTGCTCGTAAACTCGCTGGCTATCAACTCCAAACGGCTGTTTGCACTATAGACAGCCCCACCATTTTCAGGACAAGCGTTGCCGGTAAAGGTGCAACTCTGCACAACGGGGCTGGCCGAATTGTTTCCGATGGCTCCGCCAAACGATACCGCCGTGTTGTTGCTGAACTGACAATGGGTAATAGTAGGGCTACTGATTCCGCTGGAGGCTCCGTCGTTGAAGATTGCTCCTCCATTGCTACCCGTGGTGTTGCTGGTAAACACACAGTTCGTGATTGTTGGGCTGCTGTTACCTGCGAATCCATCATTATATAGTGCGCCCCCCGACGATGAGGCTGCATTTCCCGCCAACGTGCAATTGATGATCGTGGGGGCACTGTTACCGCCATTTTGTCCATTGTTATACACTCCTCCGCCCCAAAAATCGGGGTTATTACCCGTGGCATTCCCCCCGGTTATCATCACCCCGTCGAGCCGGGTGACAGGACTGGCGTTCCGGAAACGCACCACATGAAAACTGTTGTCGGCCAGACCGGGCGCGTTGATTTCGCCCGTGACCGTAGTACCCGATGGGTTGGTTGTTCGGTTCGTGAAACTGGCATCATAGCCGCCATACACCTGAATGCCCGACGGAATCACGAAACTCAGGGTGCGGTTGGTGCCTTCGGTGGGGCGATACAGGCCGTTGCTGAGTAAAAACGTACTACTCGCGCAGGCCGAAGCAAGCGCACTGACAAGAGCCGTCCCCGCGAGGGCATTGCTCACGGTGCTGCCATTGCCTAAGCCCGCACCGGAAGGTGTTACATAAACCAGAGTAGGGCGTATGGTAAGGGCAAAAGCGGTCGAGCTAACACTCGTACAAGCCCCGGTGACCACCAGCACATAATGACCAGCCTGAGTAGCCGAAACGCCCGTGAGTGTTAAAGAACGGGTGGTTGCCGATGCGATTCCCGTTAAAGGAACACCGTTATTGAACCACTGAAAACCAAATGGCCCCGCCCCACTTACACTAACAGCTGCCGTAACGGTTGCACCCGGACACACCAGCGAACTGGCCGGGGGTTGCGAACTGAACCCCAATGGCCCGACCAAATTAAGCGAAAAACCCGACGTGGTCAAACTGGTGCAGGTTCCCGTTAGCACTGCTCGGTACGTACCCGCATCGACAGCGGTTATGTTGGTCAGGCTGAGTGTGGCCGAGGTTTGCCCGGTCAGGGCTGTGCTTCCCCGAAACCACTGAATACCCGTTGTGGTGCCGCTGAAGGCCACGCTAACCGTTGCGCTGCTGCCTGCACACACCGTCGAACTGGCGGGGGGCTGGGTAGTGATGGCCAGTATTATTGGATCAACTTGTACTTCAAACGCACCCATGTCGATGCGGCCACTGTTGAAAAAACGGGTCTGTCCATCCAAATCGACCCCGCCAACCGTTGCCGACGTGGTGGCCGGATCGCCCGTGTTCAGGGCGGGGGAAGAACACGGGCGCAACCGGAAATCGCCCCCGGCTTCATTCACAAACAGCGGGTCGGTGGTGAGGGTGGCGGGCGTGCCGGGGGCGGGTGTATAATCGACTTCGGCGGATTCAATGAGACAATAGCGGGTCGTTACGCTGCCACTGTTACTACCAAACGCGAAGTTTCCGCCGTTGTTCCAGACCACACAGTTGGTTAATGTTACACTACAAACCCCGTTGGTGCGTCCGTCGCTGTAGATTCCGCTCCCGACTCCGGTTGCTCCCTTGACGTTTCCGTACAACGTGCAGTTTATCAGGGTTGGGCTACTACGGCCATTCGCCCGGCCATCATTGGAAATAGCACCACCCGAACCGCCGGAAACGACGACGAAGTTAGCCTGAAAAATACAGTTGATAAGCGTTGGGCTACTATCGCCCCCCTGCCCCCAGTTGTATAGTCCACCCCCATTGCCTGCTGAGTTACTGGTGAATACGCAGTTGGTAATCAACGGATTACTGCTATTCCCCGTTCCGCCCCCATCATTATACACCCCACCACCCCTGCCGTCGGCAACGGTGCCGTTTGCATTCCCGGCGGTAATCAGAACGCCATCGAGTCGGGTGCTGGCACCGGCATTTTTGAACTGAACAATGTGGTAGCTATTGTCGGTAGTGAGCGCGGTGTTGCTGATGTTGCCGGAGAGCGTGGTGCTGCCCGGTTGACCGGGAAGGGTGCGACTGGTGAACGTCGGGTTATATCCGCCATAAACCGCCACGCCCGATGCAATGCTGAAACTGGCTGTTCGAGCCGTTGTGCTGGTTGGCGTGTAAAGGCCGCTACCCACCAACACCGTTCCGCCCGTCGCGCTCAGGCTACTGAGCATAGCCGGCAGACTGCCGGAGGGGGTGCTGGTTAGTAAACCGTTGCCAGTGGCTCCGCTCTGCACGTAACGGATATTCTGGGCCATAGTGGGTCTCATGGTCAGGCAAGGGAGTAGCCCGATCAGCAAAAAAAAGATACGATTGTAACGGTTCATAAGGCTGAGGATAAGTACAATACGGGCTTATCTCAGATAAACGAATGTCTGCCTACCGATTTCCTGGCCGGAATCCGTCGTCACCTGTAGAATGTACAGTTGGGGGAATAGGATGGGCAGTTGAAGTGTTTTTTTCTGGTTTCCCTTGGCGAAGGTTGCCCGCGACAAATAGACCCGCTTGCCGGTCAAATCAACAATATCGAACCGAACATCCGTGTTGGCTTCGTTCACGTAAAACTCCACAGTCAGTAGTCCATCGGTGGGGTTAGGATACGCCTTAACGAGCTGACCCGCTTCCGGTTCGGTTATGCCTATACGTCCCTGCCCGGCCCCGCAACTCCCCAAATCTTTCCAGGGTGCGCCCATCACATAGGGCGTTACGGGCGTATTGCCCTGTGTCCAGTAGGTGTTCTGGTACAAACGGCCCTGATACGTCACCTTCGCACCCGCCGGGGCATAGACGGTTGCTGCGTTCCAGGCCGACACCCCCGCGCAAAGCGACGTGTTGGTTGGCGGAACCACCGTTACGGGCGTGGGTGGCGTTGTTCCCGCCAGCGGATATACCCGCTCGTTTTGGCTGTAGGTCAGCAGTTTGGCCGCCAACCAGCCATCGTCATCGCCGTTGGTGCCGATGGGAGCCACGGCAATGGTTTCGCCCCCGCCCCACAAAATGGAGAAAATGTTATTGTCGGCGAGTTTCTGGAGTTGTGATTTCCCGTAGTCGTAGTTCGGGGTTTGGTTCAGCCACTCGCCGATGGTGGTGGCCGTGGTGTTATAGACCGTGTTGATGGGTCGTAGGGGCAGCGACAACACGGTGGGCCGAACGTTGGCCGTGCCTACACCCACGTTGGCATCCCCCAAAAAGTAGGTCGCACTGGCCGAGGAATGGCCGTTCAGGTCATAGTTTTTGATCGTTTCGTTTTTGGTTACGAGGTGGCCGCCGGGAATTTGCCAGAGCATCACCGGCAAGCCCAGGTTTTTGCCAATGGCCCCCGAAAACTCCACAAACCGATCCCAGGCTTGGGTGTTGTAGGCATAGTGTTGCCCCCGCACCGAAAAACAATCGGCTTCGTAGCGATCCATGACCACAAAATCGGGTTTCCACGCGCCTGAAAACGCGCCCATTTTGCCGTTCACAAACGCCGTGATGGCCTGCGCCTGGGTTTGGGCCTGATTCGTTTGGTCATACATCCACAGCGAGGTTCCGGTGGCCCACACGTTGATTTGCCAGCCGTATTTGATGGCTCCCTGCCCAATGTTTTTGATCAGGTAATTGATGGACTGATAATAACCCGGCCAGTTTTGGCTGAAAACCGGCAACGAAGCTGTGGAAAGCCCCTCAGCCACAAACGCCGACCGAATCTGCTCGTTAACGGGAATGGGGTGGTTATAAATCTCGTCATCGCTGAAGCTGTTGGGCGTGTTCGATTGCTGTTGGGCACCCAACAAGTCGGGACTCAGCACAAACGTGCCGGGAAAGGGGTGCGCGGCATCTTTATAGCTCAGGAGTTTTTTGGTTTCCCGAATCAGGTTCCGGTAGTGAATTTGGAGGTTCGCATCGTTATACACGTCGGGTTCGCCGATGCCCCCTCCGCTGGCCTGAGCCGTGTAATGAACCATCACGGGCATCACAGTGGGCGGGGCGATGCCCGGATACAAATTGGCGTATTGAGCCTCCAACCGCCGGGCCTGGGTGATGGTGCGGGTGGTCGGGAAACCGGGGGAGGAATCATCCAATAACTGCCCGGTATCGCCCATGCCGGAGCCGGAATACTTGAAAATGGCGTTCAAAGGGGCTTTGCCCAAGGGCAAGTCGTTGGTTTCGTCGCCGAGGGTGATGGACCCCATCGCGAGATATTTGGGCCAGCCATCCACGCCAAAGGGTTTGATGGTAGCCGCCGAAAACGAAACCGACAGAGCTGGTGTGCTGACCCCCGACCACACATAGCGGTCTGTATGGGTGGGTATGGCGATGCTATTGGCAACTTCGTTGGCATACCGATTCACGAAAACCGTGTAGGTGTCAAACGGCATGACCGCGAGGGTGTTAGTTCCGTTCGTCAGCGACAATTCTTTGGCAACCGGATAGGTCGCTCCTGTGAGCGTGAGTTTGGCACTCGCTCCGGCGGGCAAGCCACTCACCGAAACAGTGATCGTTCCCGACGCAATGACGGAGGCCGAATAAGGCAGCGTAACCGACGACACAGCCGAAACGTCGGACCGCCCCGCCCGAACTAACAACGGGTTTTGCGCGGTATAGACCGAGGTATAAAGCGTATTGCCGACGGTGAAATTGCTCCCCCAGATGGCCAGGTCGTCGCCCTCGAACACATTCACCACCGTGCCGGTTGTGATGCGCTCGGTGCTGGTGGTGCCGGTGTTTTTGTCTAAGATATTGACCGTACCAGGCTGGTTGTTGGTTCCGCTTAGGTTGATTGTCAGCGGGACGTACAGATTGGGGCGAGGCCAGCCGTTGGCGTAGAGCCGGACACTCTGGGCAAGGGTGGAAAACTCACCCGGCGTTATGCCCGAGCCGAGGTTATAATTAATGGAAAACGTCTGGCCGGGTGCCAACAGTCGGTTGGCCCACGACTCCGCCGGGAACGTGATTTTGGTTTGAATCAGCTTTGTATTGCCACGGGACAGAGCCGTGATGTTGCTTGATTCAGGGTAGGAAAGGCCGCCCAGCGAGGGGTAATAAACAAGGGTTGGTGGTGTTGGGCGGTTCGACGCTTCGACTGTAAACCAGACCTCGCTGCCGCCCGAAACGTCCGACCGCCCCATGTCGATGGCCGAGGCTCCCGTATTGCGTAGGCTCAACACCAGCGTCACCTCGCCCCAGGTTTGGGTGGTGAAGGTGCTAGTTGCCTGATAAGTCTTGTTCCCGACGGTATAGGCATACGGCCCAAACGAAGTCGTGGTTTGGGCCAGAACGTTGCCCGACAGGATTAGAAATAAAATAGACCATAACCACACCGATTGTTGCTTTTTCATTACTTTGAGGTTTGAGCGTTTAGAGTTAATTGAAGAGGATGTTTTCGTACAGCAACAAAGTAGCGGAAGGGTTGCCAGCCATGAAAGAGTGTGTATGTGGATAGCCTATCTTTGTGGGTCAATGAAGAACTTATGGGTGTGGCGACGAATCGGTCTTGTTCTTATCCGTTGCCTAGTACTGCTGACAATACCCGCGTTCGGCCAGCCGAAGGGCGAGTTGGTGGGGTGGCCTCCCGTTCAGGTCATCAGCGTGGAGCAGGGATTGCCACAGGCGTTTGTGTCGGGGGTTGTGCAGGATGACGCGGGCTTTATTTGGCTCGGAACGCTGGGGGGCGTGGCACGCTACGATGGTCGGCAGGTGGTTCCCTTTGTGCATAACCCCAACCAGCCGACCTCGCCCCGCAGCAATATCGTGATCTGGCTGGAACGGGGTGGCCCCAACCACATCTGGCTCCGCTACGAAAACGGTAAAATCGACCGGATGGACACGCAAACCGGGCGATGTCAGCATTTTCCTCGCTTAGACAGTAGCCTCCATTCGCTCTATGAGGATCGGCGATTGCACATCGACAGGCACGGAAACCTGTGGGGATTATCGCAGTTTAAAGGCATTTTCCGGTACGACGTTGCCCGAAACAGGTTCACTCGTTACCGCCGGGCCACGCACAACTTGGTCAGCGACACGGTGAGTACCCTTGCCGAAGACCGACAGGGGCGTATCTGGGCGATCAGCCCAACGGGCCTCAGCCAAATTAGTTCAAACGGGCGATCTGTTCACTCGGCCCGTTTCCAGATGCCCTTACCGGGCATCGCGTCGATGTGTATCAACGACGAACGGGTGCGGGCGTTTGTGCGTCCCAATGGCGAGATCATACTGAACAATCAAACCCATCTGCTCTTTATTGACCCCGAAAAGTTAATCACCCGCTCGGTTGCTTTCGCCAGCCGGGAACTCGCCGTCGATCAGCCGCTGCTGAATCAGTCTGATGAGGGGTCGGTGCATTTGATGGCGGGGGGAACACTGTTTCAGTATGATGACAGGACCGGTATCACCCCCGTTCTGAATTACCGACCGCTCTACGGCAACCAACGCGGGGGCCTTCAGGAAACAAGTATCTGTCTGGACCGATCCGGTGTACTTTGGATTGGGGCCAACATCAAAGGATTGTTCCGTGTTGACCTGGCAGCACCCCGTCTGCAAGCCTTTCGCTATACCCTCGAATTCTGCTCCGATGCGCTGCAAACAGGCCTGGGCCTAAACCTTTCCTCTTTATTTAGTTGGCCTTTTGAAAAACCCCGGACGGCTTCGTCCTACTTTTTTCGGACCACCTACGACCAGCAGGGGCGACTTTGGATGGGCATGGGCAACGAGATTGGGTACTACTCGTTTCAAACCCGCTCGTTTACGCACCTGCCCCCACCCAACCCACGCCCGATAAACCCGGCCCGTCCTAATGCGTTTATCCGGGGTATTGCTGTTCTGGCTGATAATCAGGTTTGGGCACTGGGCCAGAATGGGATACTGTTTGGGTATCAGCCATCCACGCGCCGGTGGCACACGCCCTTTGGCCGGACCGACGTAGAAGCCCGCGATCTGGCAGCCGATTCGAATGGGTTCTGGGCCACAACAACGGCCAACGGGTTGCTGCACTACCAAACCGCCACCCATACCGTTAGGTCCGTTCATTTTGAGCGTCAACCCGGACCGGTGCGCCGTGGTCCGGCATCCCGTAGTCCGGCATCCCGTGGTCCGGCATCCCGGAGCGACGGGACCGCCGACAGCAAAGACGATGAACCCCTGTTGAGTTTGCATCAGGACGGTTCGCACCCCGACTGGCTCTGGATTGGCAGTCACCGGGGGCTGATTGGGTTCAACAAACGCACGGGCCGTTTCCGGCGATTCACCACCGCCGACGGTTTGCCCAACAACACCGTCTATTCGATTTTGCCCGACCGACAGGGGTATTTATGGTTGAGCACCAACCGGGGTCTGTGTCGGTTTCATCCGGTTATGCATACCACCCTGACCATTAAGCAGGCCGATGGCTTGCCGGGTGAAGAGTTTAATCGGTTTCACCACCTGAAACTCCCTGATGGCCGATTAGTGTTCGGCGGGGTCGAAGGTTGGGTCATGTTCGATCCGGCCCAGATCAAACCCGATACTACCCGGCCCGTAGTGATGCTAACGGGCTTGAAAATCAACAACCAACCCCTTGACCCGATCCGGTATCCAACGCGGGTAGTCCCGGCACTCAACACCCTGTCGGAACTCCGGCTGGCCCACGACCAGAACTACCTGACCTTCGATTTTGCCGCTTTGAACGACCACCAACCGGGCCAACTCCAGTACCGCTACAAACTCGACGGCTACGACCCCGACTGGACCATTACTACCCAACCCACCATCGGTTACACGCGCCTGCCACCGGGCGAGTACACGTTGAAAATCAGCGCATTTAATTCTACGCTCGGTTTGCAGTCGGCCTCCCGGCAACTGGCCGTTGTGGTTAGTTCGCCCCCCTGGGCCAGCGGATGGGCCTACGCCCTGTACGCGCTGCTGCTGGGGGCGGTTGGTTGGGTGGTGGTTCGGTTTCTGACGGAGCGCACCCGCGAACGGCGGGAGTCGGCCATGCGGCAGCGGCAGGCCGACGAACTGAGGCAGTTGGATGAAGCCAAAACACGCTTTTTCACCAACGTTTCGCACGAACTCCGCACGCCCCTCACCCTGATTCTGGCTCCGCTGCGGGGGGTGCTGAACCGCCACCGGCTCGACCCGCAGGACGAACAATTCCTGCAAACGGCAGACCGAACAGCCCATCAAATGCTCGGTCTGGTGAACGAATTGCTGGACCTGAGCCGACTCGAAGCGGGCAAACTCGACCTCCATCCCCAGACCATCCTGCTGAACGAATTGCTGACCGATAGCCTGACTCCCTTCGCCAAGCAAGCCGAACAACTTGGTGTAAGCCTGCTGTCAGACTTGCCGCCGAATGAGGGACTTTGGGTAATTCTGGACGCGCCCAAACTGAAACGGGTGTTGCAGAATCTGATGGCTAACGCCCTCAAATTCACCCCGCCCGGCGGCACCGTCACCCTGCGGGCCACTACCTTTGATCAGCGGCTCCAAATCGCGGTGATCGACACCGGGCGCGGCATCCCCCCCGACGATCTGCCTCATGTGTTCGACCGGTATTTTCAGGCCCAGCAGGCTGGTAGCCCCCACGAAGGCGGCACAGGTATCGGGCTGGCCATTTGCCAGGAATTGATCCGGCTCATGCAGGGCACCATCACCGTGAGCAGTTCGCCGGGGCAGGGAAGTATGTTCGGTGTGGACGTGCGGCTGGTAATAACGACTGCCCCATATGAGTTGGTCGATGAGCCGGAGCCGGAGGGCCAGATTTTGGATACCACTTCGCTATCGGCTTCGGTTCAGCGCAACGGTGAAGCAGACTCAATCTTGGATAATACACTGAATACGAACGCACTGAAAGCCGATCAACTGATTTTGCTGGTGGAAGACAACCCGGAACTAAGTACCTACCTCACGGCGGTGTTATCGCCCCCGTTGCCCGTGCTGAAGGCAGCTAACGGGCAGGCTGCGCTCGATTTGCTGGCCGGGTTGCCCCAACTGCCTTCACTGATTATTTCCGATATTATGATGCCCGTTATGGATGGGTTTCAGTTGCTGGAAACCTTGAAAGCCCACCCGACTTACCGAACCATTCCGGTGGTGATGCTGACCGCCCGCGCCGACATGACCGACAAACTCCGCGCCCTCCGGTTGGGCGTTGACGACTACCTGCTCAAACCCTTCGACGAAGCCGAACTCATGGCCCGCGTCACCAACCTGCTCCGCAACCAGCACGGACGTCAGACTGTTGGCATTCCGGTCTTGCCGGTAGGGGCCGAGGGGTCAGAACCCGTGATCGAAACCGCCGAAGAGACTACCCTTCTATCAGCCGATGATCTGACCTGGCTCGAACACTTGGAGACAGTGACCAATAAACGATTAAGCGACTTTGACCTGATGGTGGACACCCTCGCCGACGACATGGCCATGACCCGGCGCACGTTTTACCGGGCCGTGAAACGACTGACGGGCCTCACCCCAGCGCAGTACGTGGCCGAGGCCCGCCTTCACCGGGCCAGGCTTCTGCTCGAGACCCGGCAGGTGTCGTCGGTGAAGCAAGTTGCCTATGCGGTCGGGTATCGGCAGGTCAGCCATTTTGCCCAGCTTTACCAACAGCGATTCGGCAAAAGTCCGGCGGATTATTGATTCAGCTTCTTTTGGCACGTTTGTGCTATTTTTTGGCACACCTCTGTGGTGGGTTAGCCGTTCCTTTGGCCATTCCATTCCCTCCCTAAGTTGGTCGATTCACCACCGGACATTGGTCATTGACACCCTTTCTCCAGCATCACCGAGGGGTAGGGCCTACTTTAGCGGGGTATATGAAACCTAACTCTTTTGGCCATGATCGCCCAACTTACTACTGCCCGCAGCCTATCCAATAATGCCTTGCTGAAACTTCTGCTGTTGTTGGGATGCCTGATTGGCCTGACAGCCGGGGCGGTTTGGGGGCAGCAAACCCGGGTCCAGCCCAAATCGGCCAATGCCTATCGCACCAGCTATGAACGACTGTTTTGCGGTGGCCGCAATAGCTTCGAAATTCGGGCTGGCATCCTGTGGGCCTGGGGGGGCAACAGTCACGGCCAATTGGGCGACGGAACCAGAGTAAGCCGCATTACGCCAGTGCAAATCGGCACAGCCACCAACTGGGTGAGTATAGCAAACGAAATCTATCACTCGGTAGGGTTGCGCAGTGACGGAACGCTATGGAGTTGGGGTGCCAACAGCCATGGGCAGCTTGGCAACGGAACCACCACCTCAAGTAACAGCCCCATTCGGGTTGGTACGGCCACCAACTGGGTGAGCGTAGCGGTGGGAAGTTTGCATACGCTGGCTCTGAAAAGCGACGGGACGCTGTGGGCTTGGGGATTCAACAATAATGGCCAACTTGGCAACGGTACGACAACAAACGCCAGCAGCCCCGTGCAGATGGGCAGCGCGACCAACTGGGTGAGCATGGCCGCAGGCAACAACTACAGCCTGGGCCTGAAAAGCGATGGCACCCTGTGGGCCTGGGGATTTAACCCTTCCGGTCAACTCGGTAATGGTACAACCACAAACGCCAGCAGCCCCGTGCAGGTCGGCACGGCCACCAACTGGGTAAGCATCGATGCGGGTTATGCCCATAGCACAGGCATTCGAAGCGATGGGACGCTCTGGGCCTGGGGCGAAAACAGCAGTGGTCAACTGGGTGATGGTTCTACAACAACCCGATCAGTTCCCGGACAGGTCGGAACGGCCACCAACTGGGTCAGCGTAGCCGCTGGATATGCTCACGTTCTGGCTGTCAAAAGTGATGGTAGCTTGTGGGCCTGGGGATATAACAATTTTAGCCAATTGGGCGATAATTCTACGACAAGCCGATCAGTTCCCGGACAGGTAGGGACGGCCACCAATTGGGTTAGCTTAGATGCGGGTAGCTACCATAGCCTGGCTCTCCGAAGCGATGGCACCCTATTCGGCTGGGGGAGTAACACTGAGGGTCAATTGGGCGATGGTACTACGACAAGCAGACCAGTACCCACCTCAATCAGCACCATTACCCCCCACTGGATTTCTACCGTTGCCGGTGCATTCCACAGTCTGGGTCTGAAAAGTACGGGTACGCTCTGGGCCTGGGGAAACAACGCCAACGGTCAACTCGGCAATGGCTCCACCACCAACGCCAGCAGTGCCGTTCAGGTGGGCAGCGCGACCAACTGGGTCGCCGGGGCCGGGGGCGGGGGGCATAGCCTGGGGTTGCGGACCGATGGCACCTTGTGGGCCTGGGGATTCAACGCCTACGGCCAATTAGGCGATGGCTCCACCCTCGACCGCACCACCCCCGTACAGGTGAGCAGCGCGACCAATTGGGTAAGCATGGCAACGGGTAACGGTCACAGCCTGGGCCTACGGAGCGACGGTACACTCTGGGCCTGGGGGGGCAACCCCTACGGCCAACTCGGCGATGGCACCACCTCGTTCCGCTCGGCTCCTGTTCAGATCGGCACGGCCACCAACTGGGTCAGCGTGGCCGCTGGCTACGACCACAGCCTCGCCCTGAAGAGCGATGGCACGCTCTGGGCCTGGGGACTGAACACATCAGGACAGTTGGGCAACAGCACAACTACCAACGCGCTTAGTCCGGTACAGGTGGGTAGCGCGACCAACTGGGTGGCCATGAGCGCGGGGCCAACCCACAGCCTGGGGCTGCGAAGCAATGGCACCCTGTGGGCCTGGGGCAACAACACCTATGGTCAGCTCGGCGATGGCACCACCACGAACTACGTTAGTCCGGTACAGGTCGGCACGACCACCAACTGGATTGGGGCAACGGCCAGCGATAAATTCAGCCTGGGTTTACGAACCGACGGGCAACTGTGGGCCTGGGGCTTTAATGCCTACGGGGAGTTAGGCACGGGCAACACGGTCAATCAGCAGAATCTGGTGGCGATCAACGGAGTCGGGTCGGTGGTGGGTCTGCACACGGGTGGCACCGCCAATCACGCGCTGGTGGTTGATGCCACCCGCCAAACGATTTGCGCCACTGGCTACAACACGAGTGGTCAGTTGGGCAACGGCACCACCGCCCTCATCCTCTGGTACGGTTGCAGCCTGTTTGCTTCTGGGCCAACCATAACCGGATTTGCAGCCACATCGACTACACTCTGCACGGGCCAACCCGCCATGTTCACCGCCACCGTCGGGAATGTATGGGGTAATTTTTCATACACACTGACCAGTGCGGGTAGCGTTGTTTCGGGAACGGGAGGTGGTACCCCGGTATTTACGCTGCCGGTCACGCCACAGGGTACGGGTCTGCAAACCTATACCCTGCGGGTGAGTAGCAGCGGGCTATCGGGGAGTGCAACCGCCACGGTGCCGGTCAACCCGGTTCCCGA
Source organism: Cytophagales bacterium (assembly GCA_031411995.1). GTDB lineage: Bacteria > Bacteroidota > Bacteroidia > Cytophagales > Spirosomataceae > Rudanella. The sequence continues at coordinate 24,849 of JANOCD010000115.1, read as the reverse complement.
TATCACCTATAGCGGGTATCCCTCGCTCACAGTCCTCACCGGTACCACGTTGACACTGACGTTGTCGGGTGGCGACAGCTATTCGTGGGACGGAGGAACGCCGGGCGCGTTCCTTACGAGCACTCCGACACTTGATGGGATTTATTCTATAAGTTACAGAGGGACGAAGGCCGGCTGTACTACGCCATTCCTTAACGCAGAATACTTCGCGATCTACCCGGCACCGGGGCCAGTCATTTATGTAACCCAAAATGGAGCGGCCGGGGGTTGGGGCGATGGTAGCAGTTGGAGTAATGCGCTGAGTGGTAATTTGTTGCATTTGGGGATTGACATGGCCGCCCTTTCCAATGCCCAGGTTTGGATGGGGGCGGGAGTCTATAAACCCATTAACCCGGCATCACCCGCCACGCCAGACCGAAACGCCAGTTTTGCCCTGCGAAACGGCGTAGCCATCTTCGGCGGTTTTGTCGGCACAGAAACCAGCCTTGCCAGCCGCACACTCACGTTCCCGTCCAGCACCACCCTGTCGGGCGACATTGGCAACCCGGCCATCGGAACGCCGACCAGCACCACCGAGAACTGCTACCACGTCATCAGCAACCCGGCGGGCCTAACAGCGAGTGCCGTACTCGATGGCGTGGTGATTACGGGCGGCAATGCCAACGGCAGCAACAACAACGGGATGGGCGGGGGTGTACTGAACGCCGGGGGTGGTTACGGGAAAGTCTGTAGTCCCACCTTTCGGAACTGCCTGTTTGTGGCCAATGCCGCCAGCCTCGGCGGGGGGATGTACAATCTGGGCAGTGCCGAAGGGCGCAGCAGCCCCACGCTGACCAACTGCGTACTGATGGCCAATACGGCCACAACAGCGGGCGGGGCCATCTACAACGATGCGTTACTGAGTGGGCGCAGTTCACCGATCCTGACGAATACCTGTATCCTGTTCAACACAGCCCCCGGTGGCGGGGCTATGCTCAGTCGGGGAACGAGCGGGGGGCAAAGTAGCCCCACCCTGACCAACTGCGTGGTGTTTGGTAATGGGGGAGCATCCACCTTTCAGAACGCAAATGCTGGTGTCACGGCCATTTACAGTCTCTTCGAGAATACTGTGCAGGATTACACAGGTACGGCCACCCTAACCACCGCCACCAATCCCTTCGTAAGCACCGTCAGTGCTCAATTAGCCACCGGCTCCCCGGCCATCAACGCCGGTGATCCCTCCGTCACCACAGCCATCGTAGGCAACACCGATGCCGGGGGCAACGCCCGCGTTCAGGCCGGGCGCATCGACATGGGGGCATTGGAATTTGGCGGCACCACCTGCTCGTCGGCCTCGGTGGTGAACAGTCTCAAGGCGGGCAATTGGTCTGACCCCACCGTGTGGTCGTGCGGGGCTGTTCCCACGGCTCTCAACGTGGTGGAGGTGCGCCACACGGTGAGTGTGCCCACAGCCTACACGGCCCAACTCCGGCAACTGAACTACGGAGCCGGCGGTAAACTCACCCCCCAGACCGGGGCCAAACTCCGATTAGGTTTTTGATAATTCCAGTCGACGAACCTGCTGGGTAATCGATCTGGGTTTACTGACCGAATGGTAAGAAGCTGTTTTCGGGTCTATATGGCACGTTGGTGATGCTTTTTGGCACACCGCTGAATGGTGTACACCCTTGTTTTGTCTATTGGATTTCACAACCCGTAACAGAACGAGACACGCTCATGCCGCTCACCAAACAAATACAGATTTTAATCGTAGAGGACGAGGCTATCCTGGCGATGGCCCTGTCGGATACGCTCGAAGAAGAAGGCTATTGTGTGGTAGGGGTCGCCAATAATGGCCCCAAATCGCTGGACTTATTTCGGAATAACGCCGTTGACCTGGTGCTGTGCGACATCATGATTAAGGGCGACTGGGATGGCATCGAAACGGTGCGTCAACTGACCGCCGAGCGGCCCGTACCCGTCATCTATCTGACGAGCCTCAACGACCGCGATACGCTCGAACGGGCCAAAGAGACCTACCCGGCGGCCTACCTCAATAAGCCCTACGACCTGTCGAGCCTGCGCACGGCCATCGAATTGGCCATTCATAACGCCCCCCTCCGAACCCCTCTACCGGCTTCAACATTGACCGACGGAGCCGGGCGAGAAACACTTCTGCAATTCAACAACTACCTGTACGTCAAACAGAGCTACCAGTTTGTGCGAATCGACCTGAACGATCTGCTCTACCTGGAGGCCGACAACACCTACACCAAACTGATCACCCCGGTTCGCAAATACATTTTGCGGCTCTCCCTCGGCAACATCCTGGATCGAATTCATCAGCCCTATCTGGTTCGGATTCACCGGTCCTACGCCATCAATGTCAACACCGTCGAATCGTTTAACGAGGCCGAAGTCAGCATTGGCTCCCAACTATTACCCCTGAGCCGGAGCTACAAAGACGACTTCATGCGACACTTCCTGTACCGATAGCCACGACTCCTTCACAACCAAAAACGGGCAATTCACAACCGGCCAACTGTCGCTGACAGCCTTTCGCGGGCATCATCAATAGGCAAGGAATATCTTTGATTGGATTACGGAACCTCTTCTCTATTTAATCAATGACTTCCCAACTTATTTCCAAACAGGTCGAGACGCTCACCGACTGGACAGCCGTTGCGTCGGGCGAAGGCCATGTATTGGGTCTTACAGGCAACGGCAGTTTGTGGGCCTGGGGCGACAATCTGTGTGGTCAATTAGGTGATGGCACCGTCACCAATCAGGCCGTCCCGGTACGGGTAGGGGCAGATACCGACTGGAAACTTGTTACTGCAGGGGCATCGCACAGCCTCGGCATCCGGCACGATGGAACCCTGTGGGGCTGGGGGGCCAATGCCTTCGGACAACTGGGCGTTCGGCCCGTTCGCAAGCAGCCCACGCCGGTACAAATTGGCCTCTACACCGACTGGAAGCACATCGTGGCCGGGCATATGCACACACTGGCCTTAAAGGACGATGGCTCGCTGTGGGGCTGGGGATCGAACGGGTTCGGGCAGTTGGGGCCGGGTTTACCCAACCAGCAAAATAGTCCGATCCAGATTGGCACCCATACCGACTGGGTGGCTATTGTGGCCGGAAGCCTTCATAGTCTTGCCCTCAAACAGAATGGCAACCTCTGGACTTGGGGCGACGTGCAGTAAAAGTGGGTTATGGGTATCCACACCATTCTTTTCTCTTACCCACAGCTAAGTTCTCAATTCATTCCGATAGCAATAGCCTACAACCCAATCCTTAAAAAGAATGAAAACACTATTAGTCAGCATTTTGGGGAGTCTGCTCCTGTTTTCGGCGCAGGCACAGGTAACTCGCTACGTCACAACCACCGGCACCACCACCGTTCCCGCCAGCGCGACCACCTGGGCCAGCAGCACCACCAATTTGCAGGGAGCCATTGATGCCAGTCATCCGGGCGATCAGGTCTGGGTGGCGACTGGTGTCTATAAACCCACCACCACTACCGGGTCAGCCAGCCGCACCATCAGCTTCGCCATGAAAAACGGGGTGAGTATTCTGGGCGGTTTTGCCGGGAACGAACCCCTGTTGACCAACCGCATCCTGACGAATCCCTCCACCACCACCCTTAGCGGGGAGATTGGCGGCCCTACCAGCACCACAGACAACTCCTACCATGTCATCAGCAACCCGGCGGGCCTAACCACTACCGCCGTGCTGGATGGCTTTGTCATCACCGGCGGCAACGCCAATGGTTTTTCTCCTGACAATTTAGGCGGAGGCATGCATAACAACGGCAACGGGGCAGGGCAGGTCTGTAGCCCCCTGATTCGCAACTGCACCTTTCAGAATAATACCGCTTCTAACACAGGCGGGGCGATGTGCAACAGTGGTTTTTCGTCGGGCAATAGCAGCCCCAGCCTGACCAACTGTTCGTTTCAGAACAATACCGCTCCTTTCGGCGGGGCGATGTTCAACGATGGTGTTTTTTCGGGCAATAGCCACCCCAGCCTGACCAACTGTAGTTTTGGGGGAAATACCGCTTCTACCTCCGGCGGGGCCATGTTCAACGATGGCCGTAGTTCGGGCAATAGCAGCCCCAGCCTGACCAACTGCACCTTTGAGGGAAATACCGCCACCTCTGGTGGGGCGATGGTTAACGATGGTCGTAATTCGGGCATTAGTAACCCCGGCCTGACCAACTGTGTGCTGTGGGGCAATAACGGAGTCAACACGTTCAGTAACCAGAATGCTACGGTTACAGCTACGCATAGCCTCTTCGATGACATGGTAACGGGCTATTCTGCCAACCCCACCAACCTGACTACCACCTCCTCGCCCTTTGCCAGCACCACCAGCCTGGCCCTGGCCCCTGGCTCCCCCGCCATCGATACGGGCCTGAGTTCGGCATCGGGGCTGGTCGGCATCACCACCGACCTGGCCGGCAACGCCCGCATCGTGGGGTGCCGGGTGGATATGGGAGCTGTGGAAGAACAGATCTTCACCAAAGTACTAACGGTCGTTATCACCCTGCCCAACGGCTCCACCGTGAGTGTGGCTGGCAATCTGTCCACTATCACCCTGCCGCCCATCGGCCCGTTGGTGTTGCAGGCTTCAGGGGGGAGTTCCTATGAGCGGGTCATTATCCTGGACCGCATCAACGGGTTTGAAATTCGGCAAGTGGACCAGAACACGACGGGCCTTTTCCCCATCAATCGGCTGGGGCTGTTTTCGCTCACCGTGACGGGCGTGGGCGGGTGCAAACGCACCATACAGGCCGTGTTGCAGGGGCAGTAACCAGTCATTCATCACCTTATTTTTACCCAACTCCCCATGAACAAACACTCCCGTTTCCTTTGGCTCTTTTTGAGCCTGACAGTGGGCCTGATGACAACCACACAGGCCCAGGTCTTCTCGGTGACCACCACCGCCGATGCCGGCACAGGCAGCTTGCGCCAAGCCATTACCGACGTGACAGCCTCGCCCTTGCCCGGCCCCTTCACCATCACGGTGGGCGTGAGCGGCACCATCTCCCTAACTAGTGTGCTGCCTGACCTTGTGGACGACCTCTCGTTTCTGGGGCCGGGGGCTGCCAACCTCACCGTGCGCCGGAGTTCGGGAAGCTTCCGAATGTTCAATATTCCTAACAACAACAACGTCAGTTTCGACGGGCTTACCATTGCCGATGGCAGTGCCGCTGGTAATGGCGGGGGCATCAACAACGCGGGGCGGCTAACGATTACGAACTGTGTTATGCTGAATAATCAGGCAACTACTGATGGCGGGGGTGTTTACAACACCAATCAACTGATCGTCACCAACACTCTCTTTACCGGAAACTTTGCTGATGCCGGGGGCGGCATCGCTAACGAAGGGGTCAGCAGCACCTTGACGAGTTGTTCCCTAACCAGTAATCAGGCCACCTATGGCGGGGCTATCTCTAATGTCAGCCACACCGCCACGCTAACCAACTGTCTGCTGTTTGGCAACTCCGCTGGTAGCTTAGGGGGCGGCATCATCAACGGTGGGGGCAGCAGCACCCTGACAAGTTGTTCCCTAACCAGTAATCAGGCCGAAAGTGGCGGGGTTATCTACAATATCAACAGTCACACGGCCACGCTAACCAACTGTAGCCTGCAAGGCAACTCTGCTACTATCGATGGGGGCGGTATCGCCAACTCGGGGGGCAGCAGCACCCTGACGAGTTGTTCCCTAACCAGTAATCGGGCTATCAATGGCGGGGCTATCTACAATGACAATAACCATACGGCTACGCTAACCAACTGTAGTCTGCAAAGTAACTCCGCTACTAATGTCGGGGGCGGTCTCTACAACGACCAGGGCAGCAGCACCCTGACGAGTTGTTCCCTGACCACTAATCAGGCTGAAAGTGGCGGGGCTATCTACAATAATGGTCACACGGCCACCCTGAACAACTGTAATCTGCAAGGCAACTCCGCTACAGAAGGTGGCGGTATCTTAAACGGTGGGGGCAGCAGCACCCTGACGAGTTGTTCGCTGACCGGTAATCAGGCCACCACCGATGGCGGGGCTATCTACAATATCAGCCACACCGCCACCCTCACCAACTGTAGTCTGCAAGGCAACTCTGCTATTAATACCGGGGGCGGCATCTACTATGTCGAGGGCAGCAGCACCCTCACTAACTGTAGTCTGCAAAGCAATCAGGCCAACGCGGGCGGGGCCATCTTCAACGACAACAGCAACCCCACCCTAACCAACTGTGTGCTGTTTGGCAACAACGGAACCAATACATTTGCTACTATTAATGGTGGCTCCCTGTCAGCCACCTACTCCCTGTTTGAGCCATCGGCTCTCGTCGCGGGAGTGAACGTGAGCGGGCCGGGCAATCTGACCACCATCACCAACCCCTTTGTCAATGCCAACTCCGTGGCGTTGGCTGTTTGCTCGCTTGCCATCAACGCGGGCCTCAACGCGGCCAACACCACAACCATTGATTTGGCCGGAAATCCGCGTGTAGTCGAAGGCCGCATCGACATGGGAGCCATTGAGTTTAGGGGAGCCACTACCCTTGCCATTGGCATCACGTCCAATCCACCCGGAACGCCGGCTGGCCTGACCATCTCGTCCATCCAAACAGCCACGCTCACCGCTTCGGGAGCGGCAGCTTACAACTGGTCGTCGGGGCAAAGCACCACGGCCATTGTGGTTTCGGCAGCCGGGCCGTACTCCGTCACGGGCATCACGGGCAGTTGCTCCGGCACGGCGAGTGTGGTGTTGAGTATCACTTCGGCGGCTCCCATTATCACGGCCCAACCCGTCAGTGCATCCAGCGTTTGCGCCGGGGCTTCGGTGATGGTCACAGTGGGTGTTTCGGGCAGTATTTCGGGATACCAATGGCTCAAGGGCGGCAGTCCGGTGGCCGGGCAAACGGGGCCAACGCTCTCGTTGGGCAACGTGCAAACGGGCGACGCGGGCGTATATTCACTCTCGCTCACGGGGCCGGGAGGTTCCACCACGTCCAACGGCTTTACCTTGACAGTGAATCAATTGCCGGTGGTAACGCTGACCATTCCTCTCGGTACTACGGTGGTAGGGCCGGGGTCAGGCATGGCTACGATCACCTTACCCGTCAACACCACCTCGACAACGTTTCAGGCTTCGGGCGGACAGTCCTACGAACGATTGATTATTCTGGATCGCATCAATGGCTACGAGATTCGGCAGGTGGATAGCAACCAAACGGGCCTGTTCACCATCACCAGGCCGGGTTTGTTCACGCTTACCATCACGGGCGCGGGCGGGTGCAAGCGGACGGTGCAGGGGGTAGTGCAGCAACATTAATCGTTTTTACATCAATCATTCTACTACCCATGAATTTACCACAATGCACTTGGCCCCTCTCCCGCTCACTCAAGGCCGGGGTGATTTCTCTTTTGTTACTACTGGGCAGCCTTTCGGCGCAGGCCCAGACCCGTTTCGTCTCCACCACCGGCATCAACTCCAACCCCGCCAGCGCGACGAGTTGGGCCACCTCCACCACCGATTTGCAGGGAGCCATCAACGTGTCCGGCATTACCGAGGTTTGGGTTGCCAACGGCATTTATAAACCCACGACGGCCACCGGCCCCGATAGCCGCACCATCAGCTTTGCCATGAAAAACGGGGTAAGTATTCTGGGTGGATTTGCCGGGAGTGGCTCCACACCCGATGCCCGCAGTCCGCTCAGTTCGACTCTGAGCGGAGACATTGGTACGACGGATGTCAACTCAGACAACAGCAACCACGTGATCTACAACACGGGTCTTGATGCCACTGCCCGGCTTGATAACTTCGTCATCACGGGTGGCAACGCCAACGGCACCTTCACGGCCACCGTCGGGGGGGGAATGTACAACAACGCCAGTAGCCCCCGACTGACAAACTGCCTTTTTGTGAGTAATACGGCAACACTCAATGGCGGGGCCATGTACAACAGCAGCGGCAGCGGTATCGCCAGTCCAACCCTGATTAACTGCGCTTTTTTGACTAATTCGGCCAACGAAGGCGGGGCTATGTATAACTATGCAACTAATGGTACGGCCAGTCCAACGCTGACCAACTGCTCGTTTGGGGGCAACTCAGCTACGGAGGGCGGGGCAATAGTAAACTTCAGGAGTACGGGCGCATCCAGAGAAGCTACTCAGGCACGGCTTGCAGGGGCAGGCACGGCCAATTCAACCCTGACTAACTGCGTAATCTTCGGAAATGGGGGCAGCAAAACGATTCGGAATGTCAACGGAGCTAATCTCATTGCGGCCTACAGTTTATTCGATGATACCGTGACAGGCTATTCCACCGACCCTACCAGCCTGACTACCAGCACCACTCCCTATGCCAGCCTGACCAGCACTCAACTGCTTGCTGGTTCCCCCGCCATCGACACGGGTAACAGCGCGGCAACCGGACTGGTGGGCATTACCACCGATCTCGACAATAATCCCCGGATTATGGGGTGTCGGGTTGATATGGGAGCTAACGAGTTTCAGGCCAACACCAACCAGCCACTGACCATCACTAATCAACCGGCAGCGGGGTCTGCGGTCTGCGTGGGCGGTGCTGTTACGGCTTCGGTTAGCGCATCAGGCACTGTGACGGGTTACCAATGGGTCAGGGGTGGGGCGTTGCTCAGTCCTGCTCAAACCTCCTCGGCTCTCCCCCTGACGAACGTTCAGGTGGGTGATACAGGTAGCTATTCGGTTGTCATTACCGGGGCTTGTAACTCGGTCACGTCCTCGGCTTTCAGCCTAATCGTGAGTACAACAACAAGTTTAGGGCTTACGCTCTCGCTTCAGTCGGTCAATTGCGAGGCTTCCCGCGCCACGCTCGTTGCCACGCCCGGAGCGACGAGCTATCGCTTTGCGGGGCCGGGCATCGACCAGACCAGTTCGGCCAATATCCTCCCTGTTTCGGTGGCTGGCACCTACAGTGCGACGGCCCTATTCGGCGGGTGCCTCGCAGCGGCCAGCATCAGTACCGGGTCTGTGCCCACTGTTCTGTTGATCGGAAATGGAACGTTGAGTTGCACCACACCCACGGTGAGCCTGTCGGTATTGGGCAGTGGGGCGGGAACGGTGTTCAGCGGCCCACTCGGAAGCGCGACCGGGATTGTGAGCCAAAGCGATGGCATCGAGCGGATTTTTGTGAACGGTTATCTGATCTGCCGTACTCCCCTTCCGGCCTATGCCTGGGCCATTGTGAACCAGCCGGGCGTGTACAGAGTGCGTATTGTGGGGGCCAACGGTCTGGAAAGTGGGGCAACAATTACAGTCACCGGGCAAGCCTGCCCGGCGGGTGGGCGATGAAGGCAAGAAATTCACCTGTTGGCTGAAATGCTGGCTAAACTGCGTGAGTAACGGAAGGAGAAACAGGCAAATTAATACAGATCAAGGTGCAGAATACCTTTTCATAAAGTTGAGCTACAAGCTGACGAACGTGGTGGTTACTCGAACGGCCTATGGCGAAAAAACCCAGTGCTCTTTGTGATGAATCGTACCGAAGTAATTTAGTCATTCCGTCAAAGCACTGTACTGAAACAACGGAGTGTTAAAATCGTTACGGCCCATCTGATTAGAATTGTACCGATTTTAACATTAACTTGGGGTATGGAAACGACAACACAACCAACCGCCCGGCGGCTTGTCGTTGATTTTGCTCAACTCGTGCGCCGGTGCGGTAGGTTATCAAGTCGAGGACGATTTTTACTGGTAGTTTTACCCCGTCTATGAAACTGTCCGTAAACACCAAGCACCGGCGCCGGCCGCCCGGCCAAGATGTCGCTTTGAGCACGTAGATGAAAGTTTAACTTCTTGGCGTTTAGTTTCGATAATTGACTGTAAAACAAGAACTTGACCAAATATTTCAGATGAAAATCGCGTTCTGCCTGGTCGTTTACCTGCTGGGAATGGCCCCAACCCTGGCCCAGACAACTCAACCAATCCGTGTCCGAATTGATAACCGGGCGGGCACGTTTCGGCTGCTGGTCGATAACAGGCCGTACTTCATCAAAGGAGCGGGCGGCCATGATTACTTAGACCGGCTCCGGCAATACGGCGGCAACTCCATTCGGACGGGCAGCGACCGTCAGGATTTAGATAAAGCCCACGCGGTAGGGTTGACGGTGCTGGTGGGCCTGCCCGTGCGGGCCGAGCGCGACGGCATGAACTACGACGATGTGGAAGCCGTTCGCCGACAGCATGAGCAGGTGCTGGCCATCGTCCGGCAAACCAAAGACCACCCGGCGGTGCTGATGTGGGCGCTGGGTAACGAGCTGGACTTCATTCAGGCTAATGTCAAAGACAAATACAACCTAAAAGTCTGGAATGCCGTCGATGTCCTGACAAAGGCAATTCACCAGATCGACCCCAACCATCCGGTTATGACGGTCGTCGGTTCGATCAGCAAAGAAAAAATTGCTGACCTACAAAGCAAGTGCCCGGATTTAGACCTGTTGGGCATCAACGAGTACGGCGATCTGGACAAGATTCCCGGGTGGCTGCGGCAGTACGGCTGGCAGAAACCGTATGTCGTCACGGAATGGGCCCCAACGGGTTTCTGGCAGGTACCTAAAACGCCGTGGAAAGCGCCTATCGAGGAAACCAGCAGCCAAAAGGCCAACAAATACCGGGAACGCTACGAACGGGCCATCCTGACCGATAAAGACCGGTGTCTGGGGTCTTACGTGTTTTTGTGGCGGCAGCACCAGGAACGTACCCACACTTGGTTTGGCATGTTTGACCGCGAGGGCCGCGAAACCGAAGCGGTGGACGTGATGCACTACGAATGGACCGGAAACTGGCCCCCGAACCGGACGCCCCGGCTGGATTCGGTACGAATTGGTCGGCAGACGGCTCATGACGGCGTGTACCTGCAACCAGGGGGCTCGTATGGGGCGCAGGCATGGGTGACCGACTCGGACGGCGAACCAGTTCAATACCGGTGGGAGGTGCTGCGAGAAGGCACCAGCTTCCCCTATGGCGGTAACGGCGAGCCACGCCCCCCCACCGTTCCGGGCATCATAACAGGCGTGGCAACCCGGCAGGTGTCGTTTCAGGCACCCACCGAAGAAGGTCCGTACCGGTTATTTGTGTACGCCTACGATGGAGCTGGCAACTGGGCCACAGCAAACGTTCCGTTCTACGTCAGGCCTTAATCCTGCCACTCAGTCAACCAGCGGGGGGCGGTACACGTGGATTTCGCGAAGGCCCGATACCGCCTTTCCCTTTAGTTCGAACAGGTGGCTTTTATTCGCAATACCTTGCACGGCAGTAATCGGCGCTGCCCCGGCCTGACGAACCACATCCTGACACATATTCACGACGCGCCACCGTAGTGTGTCGCCGGGTTTAAGCCAAGCGTACTGACTGAAATCACCCGGGTTTCGTCGGATAAACCAGGCATCGGGCGCAATGCGTATGCGGCCGGATGACGAGGTAAACAGGCTGTCGCTACGGCCCGCGCCGTCGTCGCCGGTTTGGGAACCCTGCAGCCGGAACCGAAGTTGCTGCCGGACAGTATCCACCACGGTTATGCTGAGCGTCCACTCTTCAGCTTGGGGTCGGCCGCCTAACTGTACCATTAATGCCTGACCAATATGGGTCAGAAAGAAGCCATTCGGCTTGCGGGCCGGGTGGGTAGCATAGTAGCAACCCAACTGGGTCGAAGGCTTCTGGCCATCCACCAATACCGTTGTTGCCCCTTCCGGCGATGCCGAAGGTTCCCAAACCAGATCGATCCGGTTACCGATCAGGGGCAGGCGCAGGGTGTTATTCCGTACCGTAAAATCTGCTCCTGCCCGCAAAACCCGAACAGCCGGGGATGGTTCGGCAGCTACGGGTAAGGCTTCCAGGTGGCGCTTGATGATCCCGGCCATCAGGTAGTTGCCGTGATCGTTTAGGTGTACGTTATCGGTCAAGAGAGCCTGGGGTTCCAACTGGTTTTGCTTCAGGTACGCCTTCCACCCGGCCCGCACATCGATGAGGGCTAAGTTGTACTTGGCGCACAAAGCAGGTAACGTAAGCTGGGCGTGGCGGTCGTGCCACGACACGTTTTGCCCAACCCCAATATGGTCGGTTTGAAGAGCGAGGTCGGCGGTGGTCCGACTACGGATAATCTGGATGATGCGCTCATAGTCACGCTCATTGCCGTAATCGTGCAGGAGAATCAAATCGGGATAAAATGACACCACGTCGTTGTCGACCATGAGTTTAAGCCGTTCGGTGCTGAACCCGCCAATCGCCCGGTTAACCATATCAATACGAACCTGGGGATACCGACTATCCAAAAACCGCCGGACGTCATTCCACCAATTTTGCACACTGATGGACTGGCCGTATACCAAAATACGCACCTCCCGGCGTGGGACCACGCCGGAGGGAGTAATTAGCAAGTGAGCCGTGCGAGAAACGAAGGGGGCGAACTGGGCCGTGTCGACAACGCCCAAAACCGGGAAGTAGGGTTGGCCGTTCGTGTCAAAAGATAGCAGCAAAGACACCACCAGGAGGAAGGTTAGGTACCTAAAAAAGTGGCCGTTGCGAGCATGCAATTGGTCGAACCCAAGTGTTGACAAACCACGCCAGATGAATGAGCCACTTATGGGCGGGTGAGGTAAATTCATGGTAAAAAATTCACAAACCAATTTTATCGTGATTAAATTAGCGTGTAATCTCAGCGTACATCAATTGCCCTATAAGCATTTAAGGCGGCTTCGGCACCGTCTCTGCCAGGTTTACTCAGGCCATGTTCCATCCCGACAAAACCCCGGTAGCCTTTGCTATAGAGGTGTTTTAACACATTCGGGTAGTTGATTTCGCCGGACGTTGGTTCTTTGCGGCCCGGCGTGTCGCCCACCTGAATGTAGCCAATTTCGTCCCAGGCATAATCGAGAGTAGCCAACAAATGGCCTTCCTGCACCTGCACATGGTAAAAGTCGAATAAGACCTTTACCTGTGGACGGCCCACGGCTTTGGCTAAGGCGTATGCCTGCGGAATGGTGTGCAGAAACATATTGGCGTGGTCAACCCGGTGATTCATGGATTCCATAACCATCATGATGCCATGCGGCTCGTAGATGTCAGCGATACGTTTGAGTAAATCAATGGCGTTGGCCATCTGAAAATCCCAGGGTAAGCGCATATCCGACACACCCAACACGTTGTGAATCACTTTCGTATTCATGCGTTTGGCGATTTCAACTGAGGCCCGCACATCGGCCAGAACCCCTTCGCGAAGGCTTGCATCGCGCCCGGCAAAGGTTATGTCTTTGAAGGTCAATGTACCCACAAACTGCCCGAACTCCATACCCAACTGCTGCACGGTTTTGCTGATACGTTCCTGTTCGGCCACCGGCTTAAATTTAAGTCCTGTATTTTCCCACGCCCTGAAACCCTGCTCGTGGCCCCACTTGATTTCGTCAATCGGGTCGGTGGGGGCCAAACCTTTGAAAATGCCAAACTCAGGTGAGAATTTAGTTTTGAACGGAGCCGCATTTTCGGCGGTAGTTACAGCGTTTGATGCAGGGAGACCGCTAATAAAAGTGGCTCCAGCGAAAAGGGTATTTTTAACGAAGTTGCGTCGTTGCATAAGAATAAGGAGTTACCGTAAAATGGCCTGATCGGTTTCGGGGTCTTGATCCTGACCGAGCAGAAACGCCATCAGGTCGGCCATTTCCTGTTTGGTCATCAATTGATCCAGTCCCTGCGGCATCATCGACGTGTTTTGCAGTTCCATCAAGACAATATCAGCGCGGGCAATCCGTACCGAACTCGTTTGGGAGGTTCCCAGCACAATGGCCGTTGGGGTTTGCTCCTGAATGATGCCCGTATGCTCCCCCGTTATGGTTTTTACGCGGTATGTTTCGTACTCCCTCACGAAGCTAACACTCGGATACACAATGGCTTCGAGCAAATCGTGGGCCGAGCGGTCGCGCTGAATCGAGGTTAAATCCGGCCCCAGCTTGCCGCCTTCTGCCCGCACCTGATGGCACGTCGAGCAGATGGCTTTGCCGTAAAACAACGTCCGGCCCCGCTCCATATCGCCATCGGCAATCAGGCTCTCCATGTCTTTTAGTCGTTGCAACCGCCCGGCCTGCAAATGGGTCAGTTTGGTGGTTAATTGGTCAATAGCGGGCTTAACATCGGGGGGATACCCGGCAAAAAGCGTTTTTAAATTCTCTTCCGAAAAGCCGTCCAAACTGGGCGAATTGGCCAGCGAAGCCACCAACGCGTGACCAATCGCAGCCGATCTTGCGCCCTTAAACACCGGCACAAGGCGCGGCAGAATAAACGCATCGGCTTTGGGCAAGTATTCCTGAGCCATCTTTAGCAACTGATTATCAGTTAGTTTACCCTGCGCCAGCACCGTGGCAGCCTGTTGCCGGATAGGAGCATCGGCTCCGCTGGTCAACTGCCCGTACAGGTACGAAAAATTCGAATCGCTGAACGTGGGTTTGGTCTTGAGCAAGGTTGCCAACGCGCCCATTCGTAGCGAAGCCGGACTTTTTGCATCGTCGGCCACTTGCCGAAGTTGCCCCGTCAGGGCGGTCAGGCTTCGCAAGCCAACCAGTTCGAGCGCATGAGCCTGAATCGTAGGTTCGTTTTGGCTAACGAGTTGTTGCCCAATTTCACTTACCCAAACGGCGGGCAGTTTTTCTATCGGAAAACGCGCCATTGTGTTCAGCATAAACAGCTTAAGGGCGGTCGGGGCAGTTTCTAATTGGTCGGCCATAAACTGTTGCATCCCGGCATCGTTGCTAAACGCCACCAGCATATCACCAAAAAGTCCTTCGTCGTCGGCGGTGAGAGATGCGCCTGCAAAGCGTGTTTTCAGAAATGCGGCCATCTCGCCCGACCAGGCGGGGTGATGCGCGGCTACCCAAAGCGCGGTGCGTTGCAAGCTTTTGTTCGGGCTGTTCAGGAAGGCCGTGATCTGAGCCGCCCGCAACGGCGAAGGTCGCATTTGATCGAGAGCAATCAGCGCGGCTTCGCGCACCATCGGTGAAGGCGATCCGACATTTCGCGGGCCGACGTGTCGGTTCGTGAGGGCCGCTTCGACGGGTTTTGGCTGATTGAGCGTGATGAGCGAGTAAATCAGTGCGTGCCGCACAAACCGATCTTCGGTTTTGCCCGTAGCCGCCAGCAAAGCCGGAACTGCGGTTGGGTCAGCCAATTGACCCAGGGCCGTTGCCGCCTGCCGCCGACTTGCGGAGTTGCCGGAGCCAACCATCGTGAGTAGTTTCGGCATGGCCAGCCCATCCTTCGCCAACCCCACCGACCGGGCTGCGGCTACCCGAACCTGCACGTCGGCATCGGACAAGCCCACCCGAACACCGGCCAACGCCGATGCAGTACCAATGCGATACAGGGCGAAAACGGCCTTCGTGCGGGCATCCATGTTTTTCGATTGCTTCACCACGTTGGTCAGCGACGCAACGGCGGCATCGCCCAGATCGACCAATTGCTCAACAGCCCGGTCGCAAACCGTTGGTCGTGAATCGGTTAAGTAGCTAATGGCGTTGGCGGGTGTCAGTAAAGGCCAAGCAATCTGATTGCCGTATGGGTCGGCCTGTTTAGGCGTGGCTTTCCGGCGAACCCGATAAATACTACCTTGCAACTCGGCTTTGGAAACCTGTGAAAGCGGGCAACCCTGAATAAACCAGCCTCCCGTTTCAACCACCAGCAAACTCCCGTCGGCATCCTCCAGCACATCGGTCGGGTGAAAATCTTCGTCTTTTGTCGAGAAAAACACCTCGTCTTCGGTGTGAAACGATGCCCCTTCCCGAATCAGTTTGTGCCGCAATACCCGGTGCGTATTGAACTGTGCGCTGAACAGATTGTCTTTGAAATCAGTACCGAAGGCCGTGTGCCGATACCGGCCAATGCCCGACGGAGCCACCCGCGAATACTTGGAAACGACCGGCATCAGTTCGCCCGTGCGGATAAGGCTGTCGCGGCTAATATTGTTATTGGGTTTGGGATACGCGCCCCCTTCGGTCCAGTACACGAGCGCGTCGCGTTGGCCGGCCTGCGGTTCGGTAAAGTAGGTTTCAGTGCCGATGGGTTCGGCGGCTTCGGTGAAGGTGATTTCGACGGGGTTGTTCATACCCCCCGCCGAAATCCATTCTAAGTTTGAGCCATCGGGCCTGACGCGCCAAATTCGGGCCGTTCCGCCTTTGAGCCGTTTGCCTTCTTTGGTCGTTACGTCGAAACCCATAATCGCACTGGTCATGTAGAGCCAGCCATCCGGCCCCATAAACGGCCCAATCAGGCTGTTGGCGTTCACGTTGAGCGTCCAGCCCGTTAGCAACACCTCGCGTTTGTCGGCAACCCCATCGTTATCGGTATCCGTGAATTTAATCAGGTCGGGGGCCGACGTAGCGTATAAACTGCCTTTATAAAACACGCCACCCTGCGGAAAACCGACCTTATCGGCATATATCGTGCTTTTGTCGTATTTGCCGTCTCCGTTTGTATCGGTGAGCAGATTGATACGAAACTGCGGGTTGTCGAGTGCGTCTTTGGTTTTTTTATAGACGTGGCCGATGGACTCATACACGAACATCCGCCCGGTTTCGTCCACGGTCGCAAACATGGGATAATCCACCAAATCAGGCCCGGCGGCCACCTCGACCGTATAGCCATCGGGAACGGTGATTTCGGCCAGTTTTTGGGCAGTGGTTTTTGGCGATTCTATACTACGCTGCGTGGATGAACTGATCACGAGCAGGAGCATACCGGCAAACCCGGCCAGGCTGAGGATTGAGGTACTTGTAGTAGATAGGCGCATAGGCTATGGGACTTGACGGGTATTTAATGCAGAAGAACGGTTAATATCAAACTTACTGATAGACAGCACAGTACAAGGCCGTACGGTGTACTGTTGCTGATTCTATTTTCGCCAATATCGGAGCTATGAAACATATCGTTGGGTGGGTCTGGGTGGGTAGGGCTGGTAAGCGGAGCGTCGAACAGCGTTCTTTGCTCGATGAAAACCCGACACGTTATCCTGCTATTGGCCGCCACTGTACTTGACATAACGGCCTGCAAACGCACAGAACCCGGTACTACTCCTGCGCCCGCCCCGGTGGTTACTGCATCGGTGGAGGTGACCCTGGATGCCAGCAAAACTTACCAGACCATTGCCGGTTTCGGGGGCTTCGGCGCGCAAAACGTGTATTGGTCAAACGGGCCGTTTACCACCGACCGATTTGTGAACGACATTGTGACCGACCTCGGCTGCACCATCATTCGCGACGAAATACCTACTTCGTTCGAAATCGAAAACGACAACGCCGACCCCAACCTGACCGACTTGACGAAATTCAATCTGACCCAACGCATTGCGGGCCACCACGTACCCTTTGGCGACCGAGTGCCGCACCTGAAAGCCTTGCGGGCGGCTGGCGTTCAACTATTTATCGCGTCGGTCTGGAGTCCGGCTCCGTGGATGAAATGGAACAATCGCGTTGATAATGGCACGTCGGCAAACTCGGCCCCGGCCTACAGCAAAACCCCCACAACGGCCAGCAATCAGCTTAAAGTAGAAAACTACGAAGAATTTGCGGAGAGTTGTGTGGCGTATTGCCGCATTTTCAATCGCGAAATCGGCGTTGATCTGTACGGCCTGAGCGTGCAAAACGAACCCCGTTTTTCGCAATCCTACCAGTCGTGTCTGTATGATGGCGAGAGCATGCGCGATTTGATTAAAGTGGTCGGTCGGCGGTTCAAAAAAGAGGGCATCACTACCAAACTGTTTCTGCCCGAAGACGTAGGCTGGCTCGACGGCGTAAAAAACATGACGCTCCCCACCCTCAACGACCCCGAAGCCCGGCAGTATGTGGGCATGGTGGCCACGCACGGGTACGCCCTCGACGGCATCAAACCGGCCTCGACCGATGCTACAACCTGGCAAACGATGTACGGCTGGGGCCAACCCTACAACCTGCCGCTGTGGATGACTGAAACGTCGGGTTTTAAAAACAACCACGAAGGGGCAATGGCCTTAGCCAAAGCCATGTACACGGCCTTTCGGTTTGGCAACGTGTCGGCCTGGGTATTCTGGTCGCTGAGCGAAGAGCAAGCCTCCGACTACAGCCTGATGACAACGGGCGGTATCAAAAGCAAACGCTATTGGGTCTCGAAACAGTTTTACAGGTATGTCCGGCCCGGAGCCGTGCGTGTTGAAAGCAGCAGCACCGATGATGATTTGTTACCGTTGGCTTTTGTCAAAGACGGGCTTCCCGTGCTGGTTATTAGTAACGTCGGCACTACCAGCAAAGCCATTCGAGTGAAGGGCGATGGCGTTTCGATGCAATACAAGGTGTTTTCGACATCGTCCTTGGAAAACTGCACTGAGCTTACCGCCGTAAAAGCGGGGGAGTCCGTCACAATTCCGGCGCAGGGCGTGGTGACGCTGGTGGGCGTGAAATAGGGTTGGCTTCCCCCATGATTATTTCTACTTCATCAACACCTCACCCGTTTGACTGTCAAGCAGGTACGTCGATGCCGGAGGTAACGTCAGAGACAAGTTTTTGCCGGAGCGTAAACGGATGGTGCGTGGCCCACCGTCTTTGGTGTGGAGCAGCAACAGCCCGTTGTTGACGTAGGTAAAATCGTTTTTATCGTTGTAAATATGGCAACCCGCTTGTCGCAAAATGGCCCGAAGCCCATCGGTGCCGTTGAGGGGCAGGGCGCAGAAAACAGAGGTGTGCGTCGTGAATTTTCGCCTGGCCATCACCACGCCCCCGCCTTCCAAAAGCCGGGCCAGCGGTTCTGCCTTTGGGTCATTAATGACCACCGCCGGGGCCACAGGCGCATCAAATTTGTACGTGTAATCGGGTTGCAGAAAATGCACCTGCTGGGCTGTTTTGGGCGTTTCCGTCCGTTGCAGCGTCATACCCACGAGGTCTTGAACAAAACCGAGGTTGAGTGTTTCGCCGTTGGTGAAGCCCGTCAGGTAGTTCCAGACGAGGGTACGACCGTGTTGGGCCACACGCTCCCGAATCAGTTTTTTCTGAGCTTCGGTCAAGGCATATACATTCATGAACACTACCGCCCGGTACGGCGTAAAATCAATTCGAGACAGGTCGAAATCATACATGTGTGTCCCCGAAGTACCTGAGCGCAAAGCCTGTTCGGCGAAGTGGTCGAGTACGTTCATCGAGATGGGTAGCCAACCCGATTTCAGGTAGTAAAACGCATCCTGACTCCACACATACAGCACGTCGGCTTCCGGCTTAGCGGGGGTCAGTAACCGTTGTTCGGCCAGTTTTCTTATGTACTGTACTGTTTCCAGGTAGCGCGGATTGTCCCACCAGCCGAAGCCTTTTTGTACCCCAAAATCATAGTACCACAGCCCGGCCCCGCGCAACAGGGGCAACCACGTACTCCGTTTTTGCACGGCATGAAACACCGAATCGTAGCGTTCCTGATAATGCACCGGGTCGGGGGCGTGGTCTTTGTGGAGGTAGCCATTGTCGAGTTCGTCGAGCCAGAGTTTGCCGTGTAGCAGCGTTGATTCTACCAAACCCCGCGAGTTACCGCTACCACCAACCTTCCGCGAGGCTTCCCAATAGGTTTGGGGGGCGGCCAGATAGTCAATGTACGGGCTGTCCAGAATTGGTTCCACAAACAGATGCCCGCCTACCGTTTGGCGATTAAAGGTCATGTGCAGGTAGCCATAGAACACACCTGTAATCAGTTTTCGACCCCAATTCTCTTTGGCCAGCTTGCAGAAATAAACAATGTCTTCGGCCACAACCTGCTGTTGGGCGGTAAAATAATCAATCACGCGCCGATCCTGAGCCGGGTCTTTAAACGCCCCGTCGTGGGTCAGGAGCCGGTCGGCTTTGCCGGGAACGGTGGCGGTGGCGAGAGTGAACTGGTCGCTTTTCCAGGCCGTTTGCAAGGCTTTGTCGGTCTTGTATTTGGTACGGAGCCACTGCCGGAAGTAGCGCGTCATGGCCGGGCCGGTGTCGGGGTCGTGGTCAATAAAGCCCCAATAATGCCACTCGCCATAAATTCCGCCCGACAAGTGTAACCCTACAACCGACTGACCTTCATCTGTATTAGCCAGCTTCTTACAAAACTCAATCACCTTTTCGCCTGACTGTTTTTTCCAGAGTTCTGAAGCTAAACTGGCCCGGAGTGGCCGGTCAACATCGAACTGTTCGTTGTGGTACGGTGCCCCGGCTCGAAGGTCGGTTTGAATTGGTCCGTCGGCATATTCGGTGCATTCGTCGGGGTGGGCTTCGTTCCACCAAAACGGGGCGTTGACGTGCAACCGAATTACCACCGATGCGTCGGGGCATTGGTCGATCACCCCGCGTACCTGCCGACGAACTTTGGCCATATCGAGCGAATCGCGCCCTTTTAGCCAGATGGCTTCGAGGTACAAGTCCACCTGAAATAACCGCACACCGGCTTTTGCAAAGTTGGTCAGGTTGCGCGAGGCCACTTCTTCCCACGACCACCGCCCGCCGTAGGCATGGGTGAGCGCGTAGAAAAGCGGCACCTGCGGTTTATCATTCACAAACAGCGTTGGTTTGCCCAAATGGGGTTTCACTTCGGCGGTTTGCTGGGCGGTCAGCATCAGGGGAAACAGTAGGAGCAGGAGAATTTTTTTCAAAATAGCTGTCGATTAGCTGATTATCAGGTAGATGTTAATAAAAAAGGCTGATTGTTATTCCGGTACTATTGTATAAACTCCGCCCGGTTTCGTCGGGAAAGTAACTTCGTTTGGGGCGATTCGGGTGGCGGCAATCGTGGTTTTGCCCGCCATTATTCGAACTGGCTGCCCGGTTTTTAGCCGACAAAGCCCACCATTTCGGGAAGTGACGCGCCCGGAAGTCAGTTTCCCGGCTTGCCAGCGCATGGCCACCTCAAAGCCACCTTTGGCCCGGAGGCCACTCACCGAGCCGTTGGCCCATCGTTGGGGCAAAGCGGGCAGCAAGTTCAGCCCGCCCGCGTGGCTTTGTAGCAGCATTTCAGCAATCACTGCCGTGGAGCCAAACGTGCCATCTAATTGGTAGGCACCGCCAAAAAAGTTGGGATACATATTGTGAATCATCTGAAACTGGTGGTGTTTATAAGCCTCCTGAGCCTCGCCCAGCCGCAACCACATCAGGCTGATCCAGACGCTTTGCCAGCCGCCAAAACTTTTACCCCCGAGGTAGCTGCCGTAACTTTTATAGCGGTTTTTGACTTCCTCAACAGCCGCATTCGGGTTGCCCGTCAGTCGGCGTTCGAGCGATTTTCGGGCAGCGGCAAACAGGGCGGGCGTATTGGCCGTAATCTGGTTGGCCGGAAATAAGCCGTAGAGGTGCGAAATGTGCCGATGCCCAATTTCTGGTTCTTTATAATCCTCGACCCATTCCATAATCCCGCCGGTTGTCGGGCTGATTTGTTCGGGAGCCAATTGCGCCATTGCCCGCTCCAGTTCGCGTTTGAAGCCCGGCTCGAACGGTTGGTTGGGGGTACTTAGGTCGTTGATGGCCCGCAGGCAATTGGCAAACAGTTCCCGGCAAATCTGAGTGTCCATCGTGGCCCCGTAGGTAAACTGATACTGACTTCCGTCGGGTTTTTCAAACGCATTTTCGGGCGAGTGCGAAGGGTTCGTAACTAATTTACCCGCCATCGGCAGGCCCGCCGGAATGGGCTTGAGAAAGTCGAGATAAAACTCGGCGGCTCCTTTCATGAGGGGAAAAGCCCGGTTGCGAAGAAACGCTTTGTCGCCCGAAAACTCGTAATGTTCAAAGGGGTGGTGCGCCAGCCAGCCTCCCCCCATCGGCCAAACGCCCACCACCCCATCCACGGGGGAGGTGCGCCAGAACACGTCGGTCAAATGATGGACGGCCCACCCTCTGGCCCCATACATTCCCCGCGCCGTTTGTTGCCCATGAACCGCCAGCGAATCCATTAACCCAAACAGCGGCTCGTGGCATTCGGCTAAGTTGGTGGCTTCGGCGGCCATGTAGTTCATCTGGAGGTTGATGTTGGTGTGGTAATCGGAACTCCAGGGAGGGCGCATGGTCTGGTTCCAGATCCCCTGCAAATTGGCGGGCAAATCGCCCCGGCGCGACGACGCAATGAGCAGATACCGCCCATACTGAAAGAGCAATTCTGACAAGTACGGGTCTTCAACTGACTCTTTTTTCAGGCGATTCAGCCGGGCGTCCTGCGGTAGTTCCAGCGGGTCTGCATCCGGGGAAAGGCTTAGTTTCACCCGGTCGAATAGCGAGCGATAATCGGTCAGGTGCGCATTGAAGAGGGTCGAAACAGGCTGATTGGCAGCCTTTTGCAAGGTTTCGTGGGTACGTTGCTCCGGGTTGTGCCGGGCATAGTTAGTGGCGGCTGTCAGATAGAGCGTCAGCGCATCGGCATTGATTATGGTCATCAGGCCGGTAGCATCCACCGTAATCCGGCCATTGGGCGCAATCGCTTTCAATTCTGAGGCAAACCGCATCCCAACGGGCAAGCCCGTCTTTTCGTTGGGCCGGTTAATTTGTCCGCGCATCAGGAGCCGGTGCGGATCGGCAGGCGAAACGGCGACCGTGGCATCCTGTTCGCGCCCAAGCCGGATGCGCACATTGACCGAGCCGGGTTGGTTGCCCATTAGCCGAACCACAATAACCTGGGCCGGGTGCGACGCAAACACCTCGCGCCTATAGGCCCGCTCTCCGTGCCGAAACTGCGTGACGGCCACGGCAGAATCCAGACTAAGCCACCGCCGATAGTCAGAGTACGTGGTGTCGCCGGTGGGGTTAACCATCTCGATAAATAAATCGCCCAACGGCTGATACGGTCGAATGGTTAGTGGTTGCCCCATTAGCGTTTTGGCCGCCAACTGCTCGGATTCGTCGTTTTTTCCGGCAAACATCAGCCGTTGTACGTCGGGCAGTGCCTTAGCTGCATCGGGGTTGTTTGTATTTCGTCGGTAGCCATCCCACAGGCTCTCTTCGTTAAGTTGAATCCGTTCGCGCAGCACCCCACCAAAAACCATCGCCCCCAGCCGGCCATTGCCCACCGGCAGGGCCTCCACCCAACCGCGTTTTTCAAAGCGAAACGTATTGGTAAATTCCGGGGCCTGGTAACTAAACACGGCGGGCTGGTAGGCTGGTTGGTTGAACCACAGCCGCATAGGTTTTTGCTGACAGAACCCAATTACTGGCCATAAGTGACTCAGGCAAACAAGAAGCAGCTTTTTTTTCATGTGTGTAATTCGTGGAGCACCGCCACTGCCTTAAGGTATAGTCGTGGGCGATGGTATTATCTATTTCTCGATTACTTTATAAATCACCTGTCCTTTGGGGACAAACCTGTTCAGAATCAGCTCATTTTCATTAGCATTTTGAAGGTAGTTGTTGTAAATCAGCAGGTTGCGGGTTCCGGATCCGTAAACGCCCAAAAACCTATTTGTTTCCAGTTGAGCCATACATTCAGAAATGATACCATTCTGGCAATCGGTGAGCGCAATGGCGGGTTCAATGGAGGTTTTTTGCCCCTGCCGCGCCGAAATTGCCCGTAATCGAAAATTGCTTACGTTGTCTAATACCAGCCCACTCTGCCAGCCGGGTTCGGGTTTTTCGTTATTCCAATGTACGGCCACGTTGTCGAGCGTGAGGCCATCAACGCCCTCGAACCGCATCGCGTGGGTGGTGCGTTTGTCGGGGGTGGCTTCGGGGTTCATAAACACCTGCATATTGGCAATTCGGATGTTTTCCAGTGGTTTCCCGACTGTTGTGATAATCCGGCTTGTTCCCTGGGCGTAGGCAATCACGTTGTCGATGGTGATGTTTTTGATGGTGCCAACTACCGAGTTCTGGTTGCGTTTTTTCAGCACGAAATAAAACACCTCCGCGTCGCCCCACCAGTTCCAGTGCCGCCGATGCAAGTCAATCGTCAGATTTGAAAACTTAACATCGCTGATCGTCCCGCCATCCTGCACGTTGATTCCCATGCCTTTGTTGGAATCCCGAATGACGCAATTGCTGAAAATGACGTGTCGGATGGGTGAAAGTGTTTCGGTGCCAATCATCAGCGCGGTTGACGAACTGGTCAGGATGCAGTTGTCCACCAAAATATTTTCGGTCGGGTATGATTTGCCGCTGGGCTTAAAATCCCAGGAGCCGGATTTGAGACAAATGGCATCGTCGCCGGTCGAGATCGTGCAACCCGAAATGTAGGCGTTGCTGGTTCCGTCGAGGTCGATACCGTCCGAATTTACACCCATCTTCAGGTCAGAGGTGATGGTTACACCCCTGATTTTTATACTGTTGCAGCCCCAGATACGCATACACCAGAGCGAGGTGTTGTCAAATGCCACATCGTCAATCGTGATGCCGGTACATTCTTTAAACAGCACCCCAAACGCGCTTTTGCCCACCCGGTAACTCCGTTTCATTTCTACGCCTGCTTTTTTGGCGATCTCGACCTCTTTGGCAATTTCCACGTCGCCGTAGTTGTAATCGGTCCACTGGTATTTTGCCTGTCCGTCTATTTTGCCCCGCCCCGTAATGGCGATATTTTTGGCCCCTTCGGCATAAATAAAGCTTCTCGCATTGAAGGCAGGATTGGGCAAATCGACGTACAAAACAGCCCCGGCATCAATTTGGAGTGTGATATTATCGTATAGCACAATGCCGAGACAGGTATAATCGCCGGGAGGCACCTGCACCACGCCCCCGCCAGTTGTTCGGGCGGCTGCAATGGCTTTGGCAATGGCCTCGGTGGCATTGTCGCTTTTCTGGCCGGTGGCTCCGTAGTCACGAATGTTGTAAACGGGGGGCAAGCCAACGGCAACGGTGCCGACGCATAGCAGAAAAAGCAAGAGTAACAA